>NZ_CP061378.1:2636000-3954000 GCF_015624485.1 Bradyrhizobium genosp. L | reverse complement strand
GCAGGCGGTGTCACGGCGACGGTCGCGTTGGCGGGCGGCGTCGCTGCAGACGGTGAGGCCGCGGGAACAGCCTCCGGACCAGTCGCGGCCGGGGCGGGCGCCGCAGTCGGCGGAGAGGATGTGGCGGGCACACCCTGCGGGTCGGACCTGGCGTCCTGCGCCGGGGCGGGCTTGCGCTTATGTTCGCCGGTCTCGCGCTTTGCGCGCCGTGGCGGCTCGCCGGTATTGTCGTAGACGCCGGGGATCGACACCGTTCCGCGATCGGGATCGATCCGGATGGTGCGACCGCCATAGTCGAATGTGTATTGCGCCTGCGCGGCTGCGGTGCTGGCCAGCAGAAGCGCGGCGATAGCCAGAAGCTTCGTCATCTCGACCTCCAGCGCAGAAACCGCTGCCCGATCCGCCTCAAGATGATGAGTCGTGGCGTCAGGGCTTTGGTTCAACTGCTGGACGGTGATTCAGTTTCTCTTGTGAGAGGTGAACCGCTTGCGTGTTCGCGGCAAGGCTATTCGAACCACGCCGCGTAGATCTTCTGGTAGCTGCCGTCCTCGCGCGCGATGTGCAGCCACTGGTCGACGAATGCCTGCAGCGCGACATCGCGCTGCATCCAGTAGGCCTTCTCCGAGAAATCGAACGGCTTGTCGGGATGCACCGCGCAGAGCACGCCCGGATGCAGCTTCTGCTGATAGCGCGTCTCGGAGGCGTCGGTCATCATCAGGTCGGCATCGCCCTTGGCGATCTCGTCGAAGATCCTGGTGTTGTCGTTGAAGACGCGGATCTCGGCGCTCTTCACATGGGCGCGCGCAAAGCGCTCGTTGGTGCCGCCGGGATTGACGATGACGCGGGTGCCGGCGTGGTCGATTTCGGCGAGTGTCTCGTATTTGCCTTTGTCGGCGCAGCGCGCGATCGGCGTTTTGCCCTCGCGCATGATCGGGGTCGAGAACAGGCCTTTCTTCTGCCGGTCGTAGGTGATGGAGACGCCGCCCATCGCGATGTCGAAATTGTCCGCTTCGAAATCCCGCATCATCTGCGGCCAGGATGTCGGCACGAACTCGACCTTGACCCCGAGCGCCTTGCCGAGCGCTTGCGCCATGTCGACGTCGAAGCCGCGGAAAGTCTTGGTCTCCTTGTCGAGCGAGGTGAACGGCAGATAGTCGCCGGTCATGCCGACGCGGAGCGTGCCGCGCTGGACGATCTCATCGAGACGGGACGGGGCCTGCTGCGCATGCGCCGTGGACAGCAGCAAGGCGACGGCGACGCCGGCGAATGCGCGGAACATCAGATGTCTCTGTCTGTGTGCACCGGGGAGGCGGTCGCGCCGCCGCTGATCATCTCCTGCTTGAAATGATCGAAGCGCTGTCGCGCCGCGGCCTCGCGATCGTCCACGAACTTGATCGCCTCGTCGCGGTCCATCGGGCCGTTGACCAGCGGGGTCGAGCCTTCGCCGACGGTCTCGTCGACGTAATAACGACCGGCTTCTTCGCGCACGGACCAGCGGAAGCGCAGCGCGGCCATCGGGCCGGGCCCGGCCTTCGAATAACCGTTGGCCTCGATCGGCCGGACGGGTTGCGGCTGGACTGGCTCTTGCTGGACCGATGGCGGTTCGCTTGGCGCGAATTCACGCGCCTCCGGCTCCGCCGCCTGAGGCAGGGGCGGCGGCCCCGCAATCGGCGCTTCGGGGGGATCGGCCTTATCCGCAGCCTTGGCCGGCTCGCGCGGCTGATCGAGAATGCTCGCGATCGCGGCAAGCGCATTGTCGGTCGGGTCGTCGCTCACATTCGATCTCCAGACAGGACGCCGGCCGATTGCCGACGCCACTCCATCTAGCTGACTTGGCTACCCTTTGTCAGCTTCATGCGCAGACCGCCGGGCGCTTGTCCTTCCAGGGGCGCACCTGCTCGAGCTGCCCGGCGAGGCGGAACAGCAGGCCTTCCTCGCCGAGCTTGGCCGCGAACATCATGCCGAGCGGCAGCCCGGCCTTGTTCCAGGCCAATGGCACCGACATTGCGGGCTGGCCAGACATGTTGGACATCGACGTGCCCGGCATGTAGCGGCGCAGCACTGGCGCGACGTGGCTGAAATCCTCCGACATGGTGTTGAGTTCGCCGAGCCGCAGAGGTGGCGCGCACAGCGTGGGGCTCAGGAAGACGTCGCAACCTTCGAAGAAGGTGGCAAGCGCGTGCGTGATCTGAAACGCGGTCTGCTGTGCGGCGACATAATCCGCCGGCGTCAGCTTCAGCGAGTTCTGTCCCATGATGAGCGTCAGGCGCTCGACATCGTCCGAGGTCATGGGGCGGCCGAAACGCGCTTCGAGCTGCCGCACCATCAACGCGGTGTTGCCGCCGACGATCGTCGTCATCACGGGGGCGGGATCGGCGGGAAGCTGTGGCGCGCGCTCCTCGACATGGTGGCCGAGCCCGGACAGCACGGTGGCGACGTCGCGCACCGCCGCGGCGATTTCAGGGTCGATGGCCTCGCCGAATGGCGACTTGTCGGTGAAGCTGATGCGCAACTGGCCGGGATCGCGGCCGACCTCCTGTGAGTAGGGCCGCGCCGGGGGCGGCGCGACGTAGAGGCTCGACGGCTCCGGGCCGTGGACCGCGTCCATCATCACCGCGCTGTCGCGGACGCTGATGCTGACCACGTGACCGACGGAGAAGCCGCCCCAGCCTTCGCCGCGGTCGGGGCCGACCGGATTGCGCGCCCGCGAAGGCTTCATGCCGAACACGCCGGAAGCGGAGGCGGGAATGCGGATCGACCCGCCGCCGTCGCTGGCATGCGCCACGGGAAGGATGCGCGCTGCGACCGCGGCGCCGGCGCCGCCGGAGGAGCCGCCCGAGGAATGATCGAGATTCCAGGGATTGCGGGTCGGACCGTGCAGGCGGGATTCCGTCGTCGGCATCAGCCCGAACTCCGGGCTCGCGCTCTTGCCGAACATCACCAGGCCGGCATCGAGGAAGCGCTGCACCAGCGTCGAATTGTGATCGGCAATGTTATCCCTCAGCACGCTCGCGCCCGACGTCGTGCCTGTGCCCGCGAGGGGATCGAGGTCCTTGATCAGAAACGGCACGCCGGTGAAGGGCCCGTCGGGCAGGCCCCTGGCGATTTGCTGCTCGGCGTAATCATAGTGCTTCACCACGACCGCATTGATCTGCGGGTCGACTTTCGCGGTGCGGGCGACGGCCTCGTCGAGCAGCTCCTTGGCCGTGACGTCCTTGTTGCGGACGAGCTCGGCGAGACCGACCGCATCGTAATTGGCGAATTCCTTGAAACCCATCTGCATGCTCCGCAGCGCTCGGCCGCGTGAAGCGGTCGCGGCGCGCACGAGGAAGGCCGAAAGCTCAGCCGAGGACGTCCTGGTTGATCACGTTCTGACGGAGCGGAGTGCCGTCCAGCACGGAGAGGATATTGCGCGCGGTCTGCTCGCTCATGCGCTCGACCGCCTCCACCGTGACGCCGGCGACATGGGGCGCCATGATCACGTTGGGCAGGCCGTGCAGCGGCTGGCCTGTCGGCGGCGGCTCGACCTCGAACACGTCGAGGCCGGCGCCCGCGATCTTGCCCGACACCAGCGCGTCGTGCAGCGCCTTCTCGTCGACGATGCCGCCGCGCGCGGTGTTGATGAGATAGGCTGATGGCTTCATGTGCCTGAGCCGCGCGGCGTTGAACATGCCGACGGTCTCGGGTGTCTTCGGGCAGTGGACGGTGACGAAATCGGCGCGCGGCAGCGCCGCGTCGAGATCCGGCACCGCTTCGCAGCCGGCCGCGGCGATTTCGCTGGCCGGCTTGTAGGGATCGTACACCAGGACGTTCATTTCCATCGCGAGGCAGCGCTTGGCGGTGCGTGTGCCGATCCGGCCGAAGCCCACGATCAACACGGTCTTGCCGTAGAGATCGTAGGGCAGCACGCCAAGCCGGCCCGCCCAGGTGCCGTCCTTGACGACCGCGTGCATCTCCTGCGCGCGCTTGGCCAGTGTCAGCATCATGAACAGCGCCTGCTCGGCGACCGAAGGCGAGTTCGCGGTGCCCGCGACCATCAGCGGCACCTTTTTGCGCGACAGGGCAGGCACGTCGACCGCGTCGTAGCCGACGCCGATCCGGGTCACCACCATCATGCCCTTGGAGGCCTCGAGCTCCGGCTCGCCGAAGCGGGTCGCGCCGAGCGCGACGCCATGGACCGGCGCATGCTGCTCCAGCATGGACTGGAAGTCCTTGGCAGAAATCAGGTTGGGAAATTCGACGAGTTCGACATCATCCCGTGCGTCCAGCAGCGCCCGTGCACCTGCCGAGAAAGTCTGGGTGATGAAAATCTTCTTCTTGTTGGTGGCCATTTCCTGCCCTTGAGGTTCTTGTCCGCCGTCAAAGGACGGCGCCGGTCACCTCGTTTAGCAAATGCATATTGTTGAGGTCCACAGCCAATCGGAGCGGGCTGCCATCCTTCGCCCCGGCATTGGGATTGACCCGGCCGCAGATCGGGGTGCCGTCGAGGGTGGAATAGACCAGGGTCTCCATGCCCATCGGCTCGGTGACGTCGAGGACGGCATCGAACGGCTCCACGCCCGGCTCGGCATGCGGGCTGGCCTCGGTGATATGCTCGGGCCGGATCCCCAGCAGCAGTCTGTCGGTGCGGGACACGGCCTGATAGCGCGCGGCACGTTGCGGCGGCAGCGGGAAGGCGATGCGGTCGGTCAGCCTCACCTGCAGGCGGCCGGCATTGTCCTCGAGCCGGCACGGCACGAAATTCATCGCGGGCGAGCCGATGAAGCTCGCCACGAACCGCGTCGCCGGCTTGTGATAGAGCTCGTTGGGCGTGCCGATCTGCTCGATCCTGCCGTGGTTCATCACCACCACGCGGTCGGCCAAGGTCATTGCCTCGACCTGGTCGTGGGTGACGTAGACGGTCGTGGTGCGGACCTTCTGGTGCACCTTCTTGATCTCGATCCGCATCTGAACGCGCAGCTTGGCGTCGAGATTCGAGAGCGGCTCGTCGAACAGGAACACCTTCGGATTGCGCACGATGGCGCGGCCCATCGCGACGCGCTGGCGCTGGCCGCCGGAGAGCTGCTTCGGCTTGCGGTCGACCAGCTCGGTGATGTCGAGCATGCGGGCGGCCTCGGCGACCCGGCTCTTGATCTCGGCCTTCGGATAGTGCTTCAGGCGCAGCCCGAACGACATGTTCTCGGCCACGGTCATGTGCGGGTAGAGCGCGTAATTCTGGAACACCATCGCGATGTCGCGATCCTTCGGCGGCACGTCGTTGACGACGTCGCCGCCGATCATGATGTCGCCGTCGGAAATGTCCTCGAGGCCCGCGATCATCCGTAACGTCGTCGACTTGCCGCAGCCGCTCGGCCCCACCAGCACCACGAACTCATGGTCGGCGATATCGAGGTCGATGCCGCGCACCGCCTCGACGTCGTCGTAACGCTTCACCACCTTGCGCAACGTCACATCAGCCATGAATTCCTACCTCGCGTTCAACCCTTGGTCGCACCGGCGGTCAGGCCGGCAATGTAGTAGTCCATCAGGAAGGCGTAGATGATCAGCGGCGGCGCGGCGCCGAGCAGGGCGCCGGTCATGATCTGGCCCCAGTTGAACACGTCGCCCTTGATCAGCGTCGTGGTAATGCCGACCGGCAGCACAAGCTGGTCGGTCGAGGTCGTGAACACCAGGGGATAGAGGTACTGCGCCCAGGACACCGTGAAGGCGAAGATCGTCGCCGCGATCAGGCCGGGTAGCGCGACCGGGATGAAGATCCGGGTCAATGTCTGGAACCAGTTCGCGCCGTCGATGATTGCGGCCTCGTCGAGCTCCTTCGGGATCGAGGCGAAATAGCCGATCATGATCCAGGTGCAGAACGGCACCGTCAGCGTCGGATAGATGAACACCAGCACGTACCAATGATTGATCAGCTCGATGCCGGTCAGGTCGCCGAACAGCGCGAACATCTTGAACAGAGGGAGGAACAGCAGCGTGTCGGGAATGAGGTAGGTGAGGAACACGCCGGTCGCCAGCGTCGCCGAGCCCCAGAACTTCATCCGCGCCAGCGCGAACGCCGCCGGCACGCTGATCAGCATCGTGACGGTCACCACGATGATCGAGATCCAGGCCGAATTCCAGAAGAAGCGCAGGAACTGGTTCGAGGTCAGAAGCTCGACGTAGTTCGAGAGCGTCGGATGAAACACCCACCACGGGTTGGTCGCCGCCGAGATCTCTGCACTGCTCTTCAGCGAGGTGATCAGCATATAGAGCGGCGGCGTCAGCGAGAAGATCGCAAACAGCACCAGGAAGAAATACGACCAGCGCAGCGCCCAGGCGCGGTCGCGGCTCATGCTGCGATATTTGATCTTGCGCGTCGGTCCCGCCTTGTCGATCGCCATCGTGCTCATCAGGCTTCGTTCCCCCGTTTGGAGATGTCGCGCAGGATGAAGATCGCCGCGATCGCGAGGATGGGGAACATGAACAGCGAGACGCTGGCACCGAGCGGGATGTCGCTGCTCTCGATGCCGACCCGGAACGCCCAGGTGGCGAACAGATGGGTGTGATCGAGCGGGCCGCCGTTGGTGAGGATCCGGGTGATGTCGAAGTTGGCGAAGGTGACGATCAGCGAGAACAGCGTGGTGATGGCGATGATGTTGCGCATCATCGGCAAGGTCACGTACCAGATGCGTTGCCACCAATTGGCGCCGTCGATCGCGGCGGCTTCATAGAGCTGCTCGGGCACCGACTTCAGCGCGGCCAGATACATGATCATGAAGAACGGCGCGCCATACCAGACGTTGACGAGGATGACCGAGAAGCGCGCCCAGCCGACTTCGCCGAGCCAGGAAATCGGGCCTATCCCGAACAGGCCGAGCGTGTAGTTGAAGGCGCTGTAGGACGGGTCGAACAGCCATAGCCAGGCCAGCGTGCTCATCGCCGGCGGGATTACCCAGGGCACCAGCAGCATGCCGCGCCATTTGCGCTGCTTGCTGGCCGGCACATTGTGCACGAAGTGCGCGACGATGAAGCCGATCAGCGCCTTGAAGATGACTGCCGAGATCGCGAACAGGCAGGACTGCCTGACTACCATCCAGAAGGTTTCGCGCTTGAACAGGAACTCGAAATTGCCGAAGCCGACGAATTTCGACATCGACTTGTTCAGGGTTGCCAAATGGATCGCGTAGATAGCCGGATAGATCACGAAGATGGCGATCAGGACGATCAGCGGCAGCGCCATCAGGAACGCGGTCGTCGACTTGCGCTTCATGGCATTGCGCAAACTGGTGCGTTTGCGCGCAGGCCGCGTCGCCGCAACACGGTTCGGCTGCAAGGTGACATCAACCATGACGCAGGGTCCTCGCGCGGGTTGGTTGAACGGGCCGGCCCGTAATTGTCGCAGCCGGAATGCGAAGGCAAAGCCGCCGCGCGATCGTCCGCACAAGGCGTCCGCGCGGCGGGCTAGGTTTCGTCAGCTTCGCATGAAGCCTTCGCACTCGCCTTCGGCCCAGGCGAGCGTGTTCTCCATGGTCTCGCCCTGATAGTACTTCAGGCACATCTTGGTCAGCGTGGCCTGGAAGTAGATCTGCTGGGCGATCTTGGGCGGCGCCGGAGACGCGGCGATCGACAGCGTCTGATGGTTGTAGGGGTTCGGATAGTGATAGAGCGTCCCCTTCGGCGGCGACTGCTCCTGCCAGATCTTGAGCGTGGTCAGGTTCGCGAAGGCCGGCAGATCGTAGCCGCCGCTGGCGTTGACGAGCCGTTCGATCGAGGCCGGCTGTGACAGATGGGTCAGCAGGCTCTTGGCGGCCTCCTTGTTCTTGGAGAAGTTCCAGAGCGCCAGGAAGTAGGGCAGGAACGGCGCGAAGCGGCCCTTCGGGCCGGCCGGGAAGCCGTGCGTCCAGCATTGCTCGGCGATCTGCGGCGCGTCACGCTTGGCGACCGCCCATGCGCTCGGCGGATTCATGATCATCGCGCCCTTGCCGGAGACCAGCCATTTGTTGTTGGAGGCGTCGTCCCATGCCGCGACGTCGGGCGGCAGGAAGGCGATCAGCTTCTTGTAGAATTCGAGCGACTGGCGCACCGCGTCGGTCTTGACGTTGATGTCGCCCTTGGCGTCGACCAGCTGGGCACCGAACGACTGGAAGATCGCGCCCGCGGTGTCGACGTTGTCGCTGGTCAGGCCGAGCCCGATGCCGAACGGGAAGCCGCCCTTGTGGCAGGCTTCGGCGGCCTTGAGGAAGGTGTCGAGCGTCCAGTTGTCGGCCTTCGGCGGGCTGCCTGCGGGATACATTTCCTGCACGTCGATATTGGCGTATTTCTTCATCAGGTCGATGCGCGAGCAAGGACCCTTGATCTGGCTGCCCAGGCAGGTCGGAACGCCGAGCCATTTGCCGTTGAGCTGGCCGAGATATTTGACGGTGCCGTTGACCTCGCCGTTCTGCTTGATCAGCGGCTCCATCACGTCGTTGAGGGGCTCGAGCTGCTCGGAATTGGCATGCGGCCACCAGGTCGGCATCGCAAAGATGTCGTGGCCGGTTTTCGCCTGGCCCTCGGCGGCGATGGTGACGAGGTTTTTGTCGCCCTGGCTCGTGATGTAGTCGATCTGGACGTCGACCTTTTCCTTCTCGGCCCATTCCTTGACCAGGGCTCTCGACTCGTCGTTCGCGCCGGGTACCCAGTGGTCCCAGAAGCCGATCGATAGTTTTCCAGCAGCATAGGCGCCGCGCACATACGGCGCCGTTATCAGCGCGGCCGACGACAGCGCTGTCGCAGCAACGAATTGCCGCCGTGAAAGCTTCTTCCGTGACATGGCGTTCCCTCCCTGGTGAGCCGACGGACAAAGACTTTTCGTATTTTTTGCGCGTCGCTTTTGCGCGACGTCGTGTACTTGCGTTCAGTTTGATCAGAACAGAATTGCCGTCGTCTGTCGAGAAATCAGATGCTTGTGCATGTAGAACTAACGTTGTGGTCAAATTGCAGGCAATGCACTTGGTAATCCTTGCGCGAGCAAAGCTTCTTGTCACCATGCTGCGCCGCAACGTTCAGCGCGGCGCGTGTCGCTTCGGGGGCAAGGTGCGCGGTTGGGCCGCAGGTTTCCCATCGGAAAGCAGATCGCTCAGGCAGCAGCGGATTGTCTGGTCATCCTGGTGCCCAGCGTTGCCAATAGACTTGCGCAAGCCGGAAACGATAAAATCCGGATGCGCCGACCCCGCCCTGACCCCTCGCATCGCCCAACGAACCATCGATCATGGAGACACGATAATGCCCATCCCGGTCGCGAAGCTGCGGACGCGCTGGAAATTGTGCGTCGCGCTCGGAGCCGCCGCCGTTACGCTGCTCGCAGCGCCTCATCTGGTCGATGCACAGATCGTGCAGGGCGTCGAGAAGGGCGCGCGTGAAGGCAACAAGGCGGCCGGTCCGGTCGGCGGCGTGCTGGGCGGGGCGATCGGTGGCGTCGTCGGCGTGGTGACCGGCGTGACGGGCGTCTTCACCGGCAACAATGGCAACAATCCCAACGGCAATGCCAACACCAACGCCGCGGGCCAGACCGCGCCACCCGCCGGCAAACAAGCCACCAAGGGCAGCAAATCGGCCAAGGTTGCCAGCAAGGATGCGGCCAAGGACAAGGGCGCCAAGCAGCAGCCGGCCGTGCTGACCCAGGATGGCGCACCGCAGCTCACCGCCGAGCAGATCGTCGCCAACAGCGACGCCAACATCGATCGGATCAAGAAGGAGCTGAACCTGACACCGGAACAGGAGAAGCAGTGGGCCGGCTTCAACAGCGCGATGCACTATCTCGGCCATAACGGCGCCGACCGCCTCAACCTGCGCATCGCACGCGCCCAGCGCGATCCGCCCGACGACATCATCGAGCAAATGCGCAACGAGGCCCAGTTTCTCAACGACCGCGCCGGCGATCAGCGCAGCGTCGCCGATGCCGCCGAACCGCTCTATGCGAGCCTCGACGACAAGCAGAAGCAGATCTTCATCAATGAAATGGTCCGCCTCAGCCACGAGCGCGGGCTCGATTGACGCCCAACTCGTGGGGAGGTGGGGACGAATAGCCGGGCCGCCTGGCCCTGGGGTAGGTTAAAGGCGCGGCACCCGGCTATTCTGCCGCAGCGGCGCGGCCCGGCCAGATCGTCATTCAATGTTGAAGAAAAGCGGACCGGATCGCGCCCGAGTGATGGCCGTCCCGCGGCCTTGTCGGGAACCGATTGCGCAATATTGCGGAATCGGCTGGCACGCGGTCCGGCCGCTGATGAACGGTGGGGTGTTCAGCTCTTCGGGAAATTCAGCTCCACGCCGACGCCATCGGGATCGTAGAGGAAGATTTGGGTATCGCCGGTGCGCGGCACGATCTGCTCGCGGAAGCTGACTTTCCTGGCTTGCAGCCGCTTGCGGACGCCTTCGACATCGGTGGCGGCAAAGGCGATGTGATCGAGGCGGCCGGTATCCTCGAACTTCTTCTCGGTGCCGCGTACCACGATGCCCTCGCGCGGCTTCCTTGTGCCCATCAGATGCACGGTGGCCTGGCCGCCGGAATAGAGCCAGTAGCCCGGGAAATCGAGCGGCGGGCGATCGCCATTCTCGAGCCCAAGCACGTCGCAATAGAACTCCTTGGTCTTCTCGAGATCCTGCGGCTCGATGGTGAAATGCTGCAGTCCGCCCAATGGCATGGTTCTTCTCCTTGATATCCAGGGTTAGACGAAAGCGAGATCGGCATCGACGCCCAGCATCCAGGCGCCGACGGTCTCGAAATGGCTGAGCCGGCCCTGCAATTGCTGGGTCACGGTGTGGATGTCGCGGAAGCGCCGCTCCAGCGGATGGCCGTCGAAGATCGCGGTGGCGCCGGCGGCGTTGTAGGCGAAGTCGACCGCCTCGCGCGCCTTGTGGATTGCGTTGGTCGCCGCCATCCGGATGGTGATGCGCTGGGCGACCGTGATGCTGTTGCCGGCCTCCAGGTCCGTCCAGATATCCGCCATCGACTGCAGCAGGAAGGCGCGGGCAGCGCGCAGATTGACCTCTGCCTGGGCGAGGCCAGATTGCACCACGGCATTGTCGCGGATCGGGCTCTTCATGCCGCGCGGCACCTTGTTGCGGGCGACGTCGATGAAGGTATCGAGCGCACTGCGGGCGATGCCGCAGGCCACCCCGGCAAAGCCGACCTGGTAGCAGGTGTGGTTGCTCATCCGGTACAACGGGCCGTCCTCGCGGCATTCGCGGTCGAACTCGCGGATGATCGAATGGTCCGAGCGGACGAAGAAGTCGTTGAGGGCGAACTGATCGCTGGCGGTGCCGCGCAGTCCGACCGTGTTCCAGATGTCGGTCCATTCGACGTCCTCGGTGCGCACCAGCATGGTGCGCTCGAGCTGCTCGCCATTGGCGTCGCGGCGCGGCGTGCCGTCGGCGGCATAGATCGGGCAGTGCGCGCCGAGCCAGGTCGCGTGCCGGCCGCCCGAGGCGAACGACCACACGCCGGTGACGCGGTAGCCGCCCTCGCACTCGATCGCCTTGACCTTGGGGCCGGGCCCCCACGCCAGCACCGCGCGCGGGTCGGCAAAAATCTCGCGGGCGACCGGCAGGTCGAGATAGGCGGCCGACATCGCGCAACCGCCGGCCTGGCTCAGGCACCACGCCGTCGAGGCGTCGGCCTTGGCGATGGTCTCGATGACATGGAAGAAGGTGACGGGATCGGTCTCGATCCCGTCGGACGAACGCGGCAGCAGCAGGCGAAACAATTTCGCCTCGTGCAGCCGGTCGAGCAATTCGGGCGGCAGGCGGCGCGTGGTCTCGATCGCATCGGAGGCGGCCGCGACCGCGCCCCTGACGGCCTCGGCCAGGGCGATCACGTCGCGATTGCCCGCAAGGTCGGCGGAACTGATGCCCATGACGTTTCCTCAGGCTTGCCGGATCGTCGCCGAGGCCGCGACATCGACGGTCGCGTTCAGCTCCCTGTCGATCTGCTCGATCGACTTGCCCCGGGTCTCGAAACCGAAGAACAGATAGACGGCGCCTGCCATCAGGAACCAGCAGCCGAGATAGACGAAGGCGATTGGGATCTGGGTCAGCGGTACGTCCGGTTTCAGGTAGTTGTTCGAGCCGACGATCAGGGCGAGGCCGACCGGTCCGATGATCTTGCCGATGCCGCCGAAGCCGTAGGCCGAACCCATGCCCGTGGTACGCAGATGCGACGGCCAGACCTCGGCCGCATAGGGGCCGACGATGGCAAAGCCGCCATCGGCGAAGAAGAAGGCGGCGGCGAGCAGCAGCCAGAACGCCGACATGCCGAACAGCGTCGTGTCGTAATGATAGCCGGCAATGATGGTCAGCGCGCCGGCACCGAGGCCGAGCAGGCCGCCCGCCACGCGCCGTCCGAGCAGCTCGGAGAAATAGGAGAACGAGAGCCGGCCGATGAAGCCTGAGATGGTGAGCAGGATCATCATCTTGGCGGCTTCCTGCGGCGTGACCTTCAAGAGCAGCACGAACAGTGATGGCGCCCACAGCGTGATGCCATAGACGCCGGTTTGCGCGCCGGCATTGCCGAGCCAGGAGGTGATCAGGCTGCGCGGATATTTGAACAGATCGAGCCAACTCGTCTTGACGATCGGGCCGGCATCGGCGGCGCTCGGCAACGGCAGTTCCGATGGCGGCACCTGCAAGGCCCAGGCCAGCGACTTGCGCGCCTCCTCATAACGACCCTGACGGCACAGCCAGCGCGGCGATTCCGGAACCCAGAGCCGGACCAGCAGCACCATCAGCGACGGCAGCACGCCGACGGCGAACAACAGCCGCCACTGGTCGCTGCCCAGGAAGGCGCCCAGCACGGCGCCGAGGCCGACGCCGAGCGGGATCACGCAGGTGACGAGCCCGCCGACCCAGCCGCGCTTGTGCGAGGGCATGAACTCCTGCACCAGCGGCAGGTCGACGCAATACAGGCCGCCGACCCCGGTGCCGACGAAGAAGCGCAGGATCGCCAGGTAGACCCAGCCATTGTCGGGCGTGAAATAGAGCAGGCCGGTGGCGATCGAGAAGTTCAGCACCGTGCCGATGAACACGATGCGGCGCCCGACCCGGTCGGCGAGCCAGCCCCAGAGATAGGCGCCGAGGATGGCGCCGATGCCGGAACTCATCAGCACGGTCGCCGACTGGCCGAAGGTGAGCTTCCACGGCCCGATCAGGAAGGCGAGCACGAAGCCGATCAGGAAGTAATCGAAGAACTCCAGCGCATCGCCGATGATGGCCGCCGCAAGGATCTTGATCTGGTTGCCGGTCAGACTCGTCCGGCGATCGAGAATCTCGAACATGGCGTTTCCCCTTGGCGCCTGTTCGTTATTTGAAAGCGGGCGTCGCGCCAGCACACCGCCAATGCGTCAGGCTATCTCTCCGGCGTCGCGAACGGCAAGCCCGCGCCGACGCGGGGCTCGTCTGCGTCCGGGCCGCACGCGGCGTCCCATGGTGCCGCGCACAAATCGCGCTGCGAACGTCGATGTGATGAGCTCGGGCCGTTGACTCGTCCGCCTCAATCGCCAAGCCTTCGCGTCCAAACGCGAGAGGCCAAGCCGGATGGAAGAAAAGCGCAGACATCCGCGGACCGAGGTCAACGAGCCCGCTTATGTCTCGTCGGGCGGCTCGGTGATGCATTGCGTGGTGGTCAATATCTCGGCGGAGGGTGCGGCGATCGAGGTTGCAAATCCGGCCTATGTTCCCGACCGCTTTCGCCTGGTGATGGCCAATGATGCGTCGGTCGTCTACGACAGCCAGGTGATCTGGCGCCAGAAGACCCGGATCGGGTTGAGCTTCATCGCCCCCGCCTGACCGCGGTAAATCCGTGCCAGGACGGCGGCAATGGTGCTAAGCTAGCAAATCTCGTCGCTGGAACGGCAGGCGCGTCCATGACTCCGGAACCTGCATCGGTCTGTCTCGGCTGCTGGCAGAATCTGCACATGCCGATCCCATTGCGCGGACCGTTGTCGGCGCCGTTCCGCCTGTTCGGCGTCAAGCCGAGCCGCATGAACCCCAACACATGCACGATCTGCGAGATGGCGTTCTCGAAGATCATGAAAGCGCGCGCCGTCACGATCGACGCCACCGTGTTGTTCGCCGATTTGCGCGGTTACACCGCACTGACGCAGACCATCGCTCCGAGTGGGCTGACTTCGCTGCTCGATGCGTTCTACGACGATTGCGCCGCGGCGATCTGGCGCTATGACGGCATCCTCAACAAAACGATCGGCGATGCCGTGTTCGCGATCTTCAATTTTCCGGTTCGCCAGCAGGATCACGCGACGCAGGCACTGCTGGCGGCCCGCGAGATCCAGCAGAGCTTCGGCCGGCGGCGCGGTGAACTGGCGCGCGCGATCGGTGCCGGAGATGTCGAGATCGGCATCGGAATCGGGATGGACAGCGGCGAGACCAATTTCGGGGAATTCGGCCAGAGCCATCGCGACCTGACCGCCATCGGCACCGTGGTCAATCGCGCGGCCCGCGCACAATCGGTGGCAAGATCGGGCGAGATATTCGTCACGTCGGCCGTGCGAGAGCGAACCGGCGGCATGGTCACGGCCGACGGTTCGGATCATGTGCTGAAAGGCTTTGCCGAACCGGTGACATTGTTCCCGGCGTGATCCGTCGGAACGCAAAGAAACGACGGCTTCAGCGCGTCCTTGCGGACGATGCGCCGAAGCCGTCGGGGATGGTCGTTTGCCGATTACGAACAGCGCTTCAACGCGACGACGGCAGGTTCGTTCCGGTCCGACGAGAAATTCTTTCGCCCCTGCTCAGCGCCACATGCCGCGCATCCTGGCGCGGATATCGATGGGGGGCGCTCGTTTCGATGACGTCGGATCGGCGGCAGCGGCGCGCGGCCAGGTGGCGCGCTCGAACATCGGGAGCAGCTTCTCCGGGATGAAGCGGGTGCGCGAAGCGTACATGTGGCGATCGCCCCTGGCGGCCTGGCCGTGGACGAAGAAGCGCTGCGGCACCATCAGGTGCAGATCGTCCTTGGCGCGGGTCATCGCGACATAAAGCAGGCGGCGCTCTTCCTCGAGTTCCGCCGAAGTGCCGGCGCCGAGATCGGACGGCATGCAGCCGTCGACGACGTTGAGCACATAGACCGACTTCCATTCCTGGCCCTTGGCGGAATGGATCGTCGACAGGATCAGATAATCCTCGTCGAGCAGCGGCACGCCGGCCTGGTCGCTGGTCGCATCCGGCGGATCGAGCGTCAGCTCGGTCAGGAAGCGTTCGCGCGAGGGATAGCCGCTTGCGATCTGCTCGAGCTGGATCAGGTCGGCGCGGCGGACTTCGCTGTCCTCATGGATGCGGTCGAGATGCGGCTCGTACCACAGCCGGGCACGCTCGATATCGACCGGCCATTCCGAATGGCGCAGGTTCTCGATCACCTCGACGAACCGCCGCCAGTCCGCGCCGGCGCGGGGCGGCGAGGGCAGTGCGACGAGCGCGGCAATCGGATCCGCGGCCTCCGCCATCAGGTCGAGCACGCGCTGCGCCGACGCGGGCCCGACACCGGGCAACAGATGCAGGATGCGGAAGCCGGCGACGCGATCGCGCGGATTGGCGGCGAAGCGCAGCAGCGCCAGCATGTCCTTGACATGCGCGGCGTCGAGGAATTTCAGGCCACCGAACTTCACGAAGGGGATGTTGCGGCGGGTCAGCTCGATCTCGAGCGGTCCCGAATGCGAGGAGGTGCGGAACAGCACCGCCTGGTGCTTCAACAGCGCGCCTTCCTCGCGGGTCGCCAGCACCTGCTCGACGACATAGCGGGCCTGATCGGCTTCGTCGCGGATCGCGACCAGCAGCGGCTTGCGCGTCGACGCGCGGTCGGTCCACAGGTTCTTGGTGAAGCGCTCCCTGGCGAGCGCGATCACGCCATTGGCGGCTTCGAGGATCGGTTGCGTCGAGCGATAGTTGCGGTCGAGCGTGACGATTTCCGCTGCCGGCGCGAACTGGCTCGGGAAATCGAGGATGTTGCGCACGGTCGCGGCGCGGAACGAATAGATCGACTGCGCGTCGTCGCCGACCACGGTGAGCCCGCGTCCCGCAGGCTTCAGCGCGAGCAGGATCGAGGACTGCAGGCGGTTGGTGTCCTGATATTCGTCGACCATGACATGGTCGAAGCGGCCGCCGATCTCGTCCGCGAGGCCGGCGTCGGCGACCATCTGCGCCCAGTACAGTAGCAGGTCGTCATAATCGAGCACGTTCTGCTGCTGCTTGGTCTCGACATAAGCCGCGAACAGCTGCTTCAGCTCGCTGGCCCAGCCCGCGCACCATGGGAAGAACTGGCCGAGCACCGCCTCGATCGGCAGCTCCGCGTTGACGCAGCGCGAATAGATCGCAAGGCAGGTGCCCTTGGTGGGAAACCGGCTTTCGGTCCGGGACAGGCCGAGCTCGTGGCGGACCAGATTGATCAGGTCGGCGGAATCCTCGCGGTCGTGGATCGTGAAGGCTGGATCGAGCCCGATGCGCTCGGAGAATTCCCGCAACAGGCGCGCACCGATGCCGTGGAAGGTGCCGGCCCAGCTCAAGGCGTCGGTCATCACGGACGCGCGGTCGCCGAGCACGCGCCGCGCGATGCGCTCGACGCGGCCGGCCATCTCGCCCGCCGCGCGGCGCGAAAACGTCATCAACAGGATGCGGCGCGGATCGGCGCCGGCGACGATCAGATGCGCGACTCGATGGGCGAGCGTGTTGGTCTTGCCGGAACCCGCGCCCGCAATCACCAGCAGCGGCGTGCCGATGGTTCCGTCGCGCCCGATGCCGTGCTCGACCGCGCGGCGCTGCTGCGGATTGAGCGCGTCGAGATAGGCTGTGTTGGCAACATCAGGCACGAATCACCCCCAGCAAACGCTAACAGACATTGCGATCGTCGGGGCTGTTGCGCCGGAGCAGGGGCGCGAGAAATTAGATTGACATTAACGGGGCGCAGCGCACAACCGCGCCATGAGTGACGTAGATGGCTGACGTATCCAGATCCGACACGCCGCTGAAGGCGACGTTCAAGGTGCGGCTGAACGGCGAGACGATGACGCTTGCGACCGTCGGCCAGGCCTATCGCTTCATCACCAATCTCAGCGCTGTCGAATGGATGGAATTCCGCTCGCTGCATGACGACGCCGTCACCGCGCTGGAGCGGGCGGCCGGCAACGCCATGCTGACGATCCAGGCGACCAACGCGCTGCGCGCATTGTTCGTCCGCGCCAAGATGCTTTGACAAGATGCTCTGACCGGATTTTTCGCAGCGCTCGCGAAAAAAGAATGGGCCGCCTTGGCCCTCCCAGGCGGCCCCAGATCGCAGCTCGCGGCGCCGTCAGCGTCGAGCCGTGGTGTGTACCGCCGTTACCTTGTTTGCGGCCATAACGGAATGGCCTCTACGCAAGCGCCGTCGATTCGGCTGTAGCTGTCAAAGCACAGTCAGGCGCCGGCGTCGTCGACGAGCCGGTCATACACAAGAGCCGAGCGCAGATTCATGGTCGCGATCTTCAGATAGTTCGGTTCGCGCATCGCGTTGTTGAACATCATGATGGCGTTCCTCCAATAGAAGCGCTCACGCTGTTCGACATTCAGTCGGGACAAATAATCCGCCGCGTCGCCGACGGTCTCGAGCCTGCGCCCGTCCTTCAGCGCGATCGGGAAGGCGAGCGGCGATCGCTTCTCCAGCTCCAGCACGTGAGGGACTCCCCGAGGCAACGGCACCACGGGAACAGAACTAGCTGCGTCGGCTATAGCAAGTGTTAAGTGCTGTCCGGCAACCGACCAGTGGGGTGCTTCAGAACGAGTCCGCGAGCGCGATCTCGGCCTTGAGGGCGCCGATGCGGCGCTCCGCTTCCTCGTATGTCAGGTCCCGTGCATATTGGCTCGGCTGGTAGGCCTCCTCGGCGAGGCCCCTCAACCGCAGAGCCTGGGCACGGGTCATCTGCTCGCCCAGGCGCTCGGCGACCCCACCATATCTTACCGCTGCCATGCTCATGTTCCACCTTGCTGGCTGTGTTGTGACTTGACAATATGTTCTATTTTTGTTCTAACAAGATATGGACAATAAAATCAATGAAATTCGTCGCAAGATCAGCGTGTTGCGGGCTGAGATGACGCTGGTCGAAGCCGCGATCCGGGATCAGGTCAACCGCGACCTCGATTGCAGCGAAGCGTCCACCCGGCTGATGGCGATGCGCGCCGAGGTGACCGAGCTGATCGGCCGCTGGAAGGCCGCAGGCGGCGGCGAGCACTTGCCGGCCGTGCGCGAGCGGCTGGACCGGAGCCGCGGGGCGCGTCCGGTGGCCAAGGTTGGGCTCGACAAGGGAAAGCCCGGGCCTGGTCGCAGCCCCCGGGTCTGAGGACAAGTTGAGGTTTCGGGGCTGGAACCCGGGCCACGGGATCGGCATTTTCTGGTGGTGATGTCCAATTCGATGGCTTCGTCCAACGCAATGATCGCCGATCTGACCGCGCGACCGCCGCGGGCATCGATGAATGATGATCGCAGTCCGCTCCTGACGCTGATCTCCTGCATCAGTTGCAACAGGACGATGCGGCTTGAGACCAGCTATCCCGGCGACGAGGGCAGGGACATCCTTCAGTACCGCTGCGAGCAGTGCAGCCGCATCGAGCGCGTGCAGTTGGTGCGTCGCAGCTGGCCCGCGGAGCGCTAGACCAGCTCTTCGGCGCGCTTCCGGAGCGTTTTCGAGCGAAGTGGATAGCGGTTCGCGTGAAGAAAACGCGTCAACACAAAAAGCTGGAGCTTCGGTTCTGATTCAATCAGAACCGAAAATGCTCTAGGAGCGGACCTTCGCCCTTGGTCGAGGCGGCCGCGAACCGGTATCCGATTCCGCTGGAATCGTGGCCCCTTCGCCGGGATCATGTCCGGTGAGCTTCGACAATTCGCGGCTGAGGTCGTGAATGTGATACGGCTTGCGCAGCACCGGAAAATCCGACTTCACGTCACGCGCACTGTCGCTGTAGCCCGTCGTCAGCAGGATGGGCAAATCGGGCTTCATGGCCCTGATGGCGCGCGCCAGTTTCAGCCCGTCCATCTTGCCGGGCATGATGATATCGCTGAACACCACATCGACGCCGTTGGCCTCGATCTCCCGCAACGCGGTCTCCGCATTCGACGTCCAGCGCACGGTGTAGCCGAGCTGTTCGAGCAGCCCGGTGCTGGCGTCGGCCACGGCGGGATTGTCCTCGATCAGAAGCACGGTGGCGGACTTTGGCGCGGCCCGGCCCTCAACCTCGACCTTCGGGACCGTCGTCTCCCGCGGCAGATGGATGCTGACGGTGGTGCCTTTGCCGAGCGTGCTGGCGATTTCAACCCTGCCGCCGGCCTGGTGGGCAAAGCCATGGACCTGGGAAAGCCCGAGGCCGGTGCCCTTGCCGACCGGCTTGGTGGTGAAGAACGGGTCGAAGACCTTGCTCAGCACATCGTCGGGAATGCCTTCGCCGGTATCGCCGACGCTGACGACCACCTGGTCGGCGGCAGCCGCATTGTGGGCTGTCACGCTCAACGTGCCGCCGTCCGGCATCGCGTCCCGCGCATTGACCACAAGGTTGATCAGTGCGGTCTCGAACTCGTTCGGGTCGACGAAGATCGGCCAGAGCTCCGGCGATATCTCGATGTTCAGCTTGATCATGCCGCCGAGCGCACTGGTCAGGACCTCGCGCACCGAGGCGATCCTGTCGGCGACGTCGATGGTCTGCGGGTTGACGCTCTGCCGGCGCGCGAAGGTGAGGAGCTGGCTGGTCAGTGAAGCGGCACGCTGGGTAGCGGTTTCGATCGCGCCGAGCGCAAGCCGGCCCCGCTCGCTCGTCACCTCGCGTTCGATCCTGTGCAAATTGCCGGAGATGATCATCAGGAGGTTGTTGAAGTCGTGCGCGACGCCGCCGGTCAATTGACCCAGCGCATCCATCTTCTGCGATTCCGCGAGCTGACGCTGCACCTGCTCAAGCTTCTGCTGCGCCTCGCGCCGCTCTGAAATGTCGCGCGTGATCTTGGCAAAGCCGACCAGCTGGCCGTCAGCGTCGCGGATCGGATCGATCACGACGCTTGCCCAGAAGAACGAGCCATCCTTGCGGACCCGCCAGCCTTCCTCCTCATAGTGCCCGGTCTCTTCGGCGATCCTGAGCGCCCGGGCCGGCTTGCCGGCAGCCTGGTCGACCGGCGTATAAAATCGCGCGAAGCTTTGGCCGATGATCTCGTCGGGGGCATACCCCTTGATCCGCTCGCCACCGGCATTCCAGTTGGCGACGATGCCGGCCGGCGTCAGCATATAGAGCGCGTAATCCGTGACATTGCTCACCAGCAGGCGGAACTGGCTTTCGCTGGCTTCGAGCTCCGCCCGCGCCTGCTGCCGCTCGGTCTCGAAAACCGCCTGTTCGCGCTGTCGTGATTTTTTAACCATCGTCATCCTGCCAGCGCCCGAAACGCCTTCGGGGTGGCCTTTGTTCCAATGCGAGCAGGGCAACCGCGCAACCGGTAGAATAATCCAACCGCCAAAAAAGTTCCAACGCCCGATGGAACCTTTGGTTCCAATGACAATTAACCTGCTCGGTTTGCGTCACAAATCGCGGTTATTCCGTTTTCCCGCTTGAATAGATCACGGGCAGTCTTTCTTATGGTGTCGCTGGCTCACCCGAGTCTCCGGACTTGCGGCCGGCACGTAGGGGAATTTCCATGACCGACCTCGGTTCGCCGCCTCGTCCCCGCACTGAAACACGCCGCGCCAATCCACCCAACGGAAATCTGGATTCCTCGCACGACCTCCTGCAGTCATTGCAGGCGATGCGCGGCGGCGATTTCTCGGTCCGGATGCGCGGCGACTATCTCGGGATCGACGGCAAGATCGCCGACGCCTTCAACGAAATCGCCGCCGCCAACGAGCGGATGTCGCAGCAGCTGGCGCGCGTCGGCCAGGTCGTCGGGCGCGAGGGCCAAACGCGCCAGCGCGTCAATTTCGGGCTCGCCAGCGGCTCCTGGGCCGACATGGAAAGCTCGCTCAACACGCTGATCGACGATCTGCTGTGGCCGACCCGCGAGGTGACCCGCGCGGTGGCCGCCGTCGCCCAGGGCGACCTGTTGCAGACGGTGCAGCTCGACGTCGAGGGCAGGCCGCTGCGCGGCGAATTCCTGCAGTCGGCCAACATCGTCAACACGATGATCAAGCAACTTTCGGTGTTCACCTCCGAGGTGACGCGCGTGGCGCGCGAGGTCGGCACCGAGGGCAAGCTCGGCGGCCAGGCCCAGGTGCCGGAAGTGACCGGCGTCTGGAAGGACCTGACCGAGAGCGTCAACTCGATGGCCAACAACCTGACCGGCCAGGTCCGCAACATCGCCGAGGTGACGATCGCGGTCGCCAACGGCGACCTATCGAAGAAGATCACGGTCGACGTCCGCGGCGAGATCCTGCAACTGAAGGAAGCCATCAACACGATGGTCGATCAGCTGCGCTCCTTTGCCTCGGAAGTGACGCGCGTGGCGCGCGAGGTCGGCACCGACGGCAAGCTCGGCGGCCAGGCGATCGTGCCCGGCGTCGCCGGCACCTGGAAGGACCTGACCGACTCCGTGAACGCGATGTGCGGCAACCTGACCGCCCAGGTGCGCAACATCGCCAACGTGACGACGGCCGTGGCGCGCGGCGACCTGTCGCGCAAGATCACGGTCGACGTGTCAGGTGAAATCCTGGAGCTGAAGGACACCATCAACACCATGGTGGACCAGCTCAACGCCTTCGCCTCGGAAGTGACGCGCGTGGCGCGCGAGGTCGGCACCGAAGGCAAGCTCGGCGGCCAGGCGCAGGTGCCCGGTGTGGCCGGCACCTGGAAGGACCTGACCGACAACGTCAACTTCATGGCCTCGAACCTGACCGCGCAGGTCCGCAACATCGCCGACGTCGCGACCGCGATCGCGGGCGGCGACCTGTCGAAGAAGATCACGGTGAACGTGTCGGGCGAGATCCTTCAGCTGAAGGAAACGCTCAACACGATGGTCGACCAGCTCAACGCCTTCGCCTCGGAAGTGACGCGCGTGGCGCGCGAGGTCGGCACCGAGGGCAAGCTCGGCGGCCAGGCCAACGTGCTCGGCGTCGCCGGCACCTGGAAGGACTTGACCGACAACGTCAACTTCATGGCCTCGAATTTGACGGCGCAGGTCCGCAACATCGCCGCGGTGACGACTGCGGTCGCCGGCGGCGACCTGTCGAAAAAGATCACGGTCGACGTGCGCGGCGAAATCCTCGAGCTGAAGGACACCATCAACACCATGGTGGACCAGCTCAACGCCTTCGCCGGCGAGGTGGTGCGCGTGGCGCGCGAGGTCGGCACCGAGGGCAAGCTCGGCGGCCAGGCCAATGTGCGCGGCGTCGCCGGCACCTGGAAGGACCTCACCGAAAGCGTCAACTCGATGGCCTCCAACCTGACCGCGCAGGTCCGCAACATCGCCGATGTCGCGACCGCGGTGGCCAAGGGTGACCTGTCGAAGAAGATCACGGTGAACGTCTCGGGCGAAATCCTTCAGCTGAAGGAAACGCTCAACACGATGGTGGACCAGCTCAACGCCTTCGCCGGCGAGGTGACGCGCGTGGCGCGCGAGGTCGGCACCGACGGCAAGCTCGGCGGCCAGGCCGAGGTGCCCGGCGTCGCCGGCACCTGGAAGGACCTCACCGACAGCGTCAACTCGATGGCCGGCAACCTGACCGGCCAGGTGCGCAACATCGCCGAGGTGGCGACCGCGATCGCCGGCGGCGACCTGTCGCGCAAGATCACGGTGAACGTCTCGGGCGAAATCCTTCAGCTCAAGGAAACGCTGAACACGATGGTCGACCAGCTCAACCGCTTCGCGGGCGAGGTGACGCGCGTGGCGCGCGAGGTCGGCACCGAGGGACGCTTGGGCGGCCAGGCCAACGTGCCCGGCGTCGCCGGCACCTGGAAGGATCTCACCGACAGCGTCAATTCGATGGCGGGCAATCTCACGGCGCAGGTCCGCAACATCGCCGAAGTCACCACGGCGGTGGCGCGCGGCGACCTGTCACGCAAGATCACGGTCGACGTGAAAGGCGAGATCCTCGAGCTCAAGAACACCATCAACACCATGGTGGACCAGCTCAACGGCTTTGCCGGCGAGGTGACACGCGTGGCGCGCGAGGTCGGCACCGAAGGCAAGCTCGGCGGCCAGGCCGAGGTGCCCGGCGTCGCCGGCACCTGGAAGGACCTCACCGACAACGTCAACTTCATGGCCTCGAACCTGACCGCCCAGGTCCGCAACATCGCCGAAGTCGCGACCGCGATCGCCGGCGGAGACCTGTCGAAAAAGATCACGGTGGACGTGCGCGGCGAGATACTGCTGCTCAAGGACACCCTCAACACGATGGTCGAGCAGCTACGCTCGTTCGCCGCCGAAGTGACGCGCGTGGCGCGCGAGGTCGGCACCGAAGGCAGACTCGGCGGCCAGGCCGTCGTCCCCGGCGTCGGCGGCACCTGGAAGGACCTCACCGACAACGTCAACCTGCTCGCGGCGAACCTGACCACCCAGGTCCGCAACATCGCCGAGGTGACCACCGCGGTGGCGCGCGGCGACTTGTCGCGCAAGATCACGGTCGACGTGAAGGGCGAAATCCTCGAGCTCAAGAACACCATCAACACGATGGTCGACCAGCTTAACGCCTTCGCCGGCGAAGTGACGCGCGTGGCGCGCGAGGTCGGCACTGAAGGCAGGCTCGGCGGCCAGGCCGAGGTGCCCGGCGTCGCCGGCACCTGGAAGGATTTGACCGACACCGTGAACGTGATGGCGGCGAACCTGACCGAGCAGGTGCGCGGCATCGTCAAGGTGGTGACCGCGGTCGCCGACGGCGATCTGAAGCAGAACCTCACCGTGAAGTCGAAGGGCGAGGTGGCGGCACTCGCCGACACCATCAACAACATGACCGAGACGCTCGCGACCTTTGCTGATCAGGTGACGAGCGTGGCGCGCGAAGTCGGCGTCGAGGGACGGCTGGGCGGTCAGGCCAACGTGCCCGGCGCCGCCGGCACCTGGAAGGACCTGACCGGCAACGTCAACCTGCTCGCGGCCAACCTGACCTCCCAGGTGCGCGCGATTGCCGAGGTGGCGACCGCCGTGACCAAGGGCGATCTGACGCGCTCGATCCAGGTCGACGTGCGCGGCGAGGTGGCCGAGTTGAAGGACAACATCAACACCATGATCGGCAACCTCCGTCTCACCACGGAGCGCAACACCGAGCAGGACTGGCTGAAGACCAATCTGGCGCGCTTCACCAACATGTTGCAGGGCCAGCGCGACCTCGCGACCGTCGGCCGCTCGCTGCTGACCGAGCTTGCGCCGCTGATCAATGCGCATATGGGCGTGATCTACCAGATCGATAATCCCGACAACCCGCAATTGCGGTTGCTGGCGGGCTATGCCAACGACAGCACCAATCCGCATCCGCAAATCGTCCAGTTCGGCGAAGGCCTGATCGGCCAATGCGCGCTCGACAAGCGGCAGCGCCTGGTCTCCGACATTCCCGGCGACGCCGTGCCGGTCAATTCGGCGCTGATGCGGATCATGCCGAAGAACCTCGTCGTGTTCCCGGTGCTGTTCGAGAACCAGGTCAAGGCGGTGATCGAGCTGTCCTCGATCGCCTCGTTCACGACGTCGCAGATCACCTTCCTCGAACAGCTCACCGACAGCATCGGCATCGTGCTCAACTCCATCGAGGCGACGATGCAGACCGAGGCGCTGCTGAAGCAGTCGCAGCAGCTCGCGGGCGAGCTTCAGACCCAGCAGAAGGAGCTGCAGCAGACCAACGACCAGCTCGAGCAGAAGGCGCAGCAGCTCGCCGAGCGTAACGTCGACGTCGAACGCAAGAACCAGGAAATCGAGCAGGCACGGCGCGCGCTGGAAGAGAAGGCGACCGAATTGTCGCTGACCTCGAAGTACAAGTCCGAATTCCTCGCCAACATGTCGCACGAGCTGCGCACGCCGCTGAACTCGATCCTGATCCTCGGCCAGCAGCTCACCGAAAACCCCGACGGCAACCTGACCGGCAAGCAGGTCGAGTTTGCCCGCACCATTCACGGTGCCGGCACCGACCTGTTGAACCTGATCAGCGACATCCTCGATCTCTCCAAGATCGAGTCCGGTACGGTGACCGTCGATGCCGAGGAGATCCTGACCTCGAGCCTGCTCGAGACCGTCGGGCGGCCGTTCCGCCACGAGGCGGAAAACCGTCATCTCTCGTTCGGCATCGACGTCGACGGCAACCTTGCGCGCAGTATGGTGACCGACTCCAAGCGCTTGCAGCAGGTGCTGAAGAACCTGCTGTCGAACGCCTTCAAGTTCACGGCGGAGGGCGGCGTCAAGCTCACCGTCTCGGGCGCGCTCGGCGGCTGGAGCGCCGAGCATCCGATCCTCAACACGGCGCCCGCGGTCGTGGCATTCGAAGTGTCCGACACCGGCATCGGCATTCCCCAGGACAAGCAGAAGCTGATCTTCGAGGCATTCCAGCAGGCCGACGCCGGCACCAGCCGCAAATATGGCGGCACCGGGCTCGGCCTCGCCATCAGCCGCGAGCTCGCAAGCCTGCTTGGCGGCGAGATCCATCTGCGCAGCGCACCAGGCAAGGGTTCGACCTTCACGCTCTATCTGCCGCTGAAATATTCCGGACCTTCGGTCGCGTTGCGCGCGCAGGGGCAGCCGCTGCCGATGCCCCACACGCCGGCGCCGTCGCTGCAGGTCGTATCCACGCAGGAGCGCGCGATCGAGCAGTTGTCGGACGACCGGCTCAATCTCGAGCCCGGCGACACCATCCTGCTGATCGTCGAGGATGACCCGCATTACGCGCGGGTGCTGATCGACCTGGCGCGCGACAAGGGCTTCAAGGTGCTGATCGCCACCCGTGGCACGGAGGCCTTGGATCTCGCCAAGCAATTCCAGCCGACGGCCGTCTCGCTCGACGTGTTCCTGCCGGACATGCTGGGCTGGAGCGTGCTGAGCCAGCTCAAGCACAATCCGCTGACCCGGCACATTCCGGTGCAGATCATCACACTCGACGAGGACCGCCAGCACGCGCTGGCCCGCGGCGCCTTCTCCTTCGTCAACAAGCCGACCACGACCGAAGGCGTCAGCGCGGCGCTGACCCAGATCAAGGAATACGCCAAGCCGCGCCGCAAGCGTCTCCTGATCGTCGAGGACAACGCCGCCGAACAGCTCAGCATCCGCGAGTTGCTCGGGCACGAGGATATCGAGATCGTGACCAGCGACACCGGGGCAGGGGCGCTGTCGGCGCTGCGCGACAATCCCTGCGATTGCGTCGTGCTCGATCTGCGCCTGCCCGACATGAGCGGCTTCGAGGTGCTCGACCAGATCCGCAAGGACGATGCGCTTTCCAACGTTCCCGTCGTCGTATTCACGGGGCGGGAACTCTCCGCCGAAGAGGACGCGGAACTGCACACCATGGCGCGCAGCATCGTGGTCAAGGGCGTGGAATCGCCGGAACGGCTGCTCGATGAAACGTCACTGTTCCTGCACCGTGTGATCACGGAATTGCCTCTCGAAAAACAGAGGATGCTGGAGAAGCTGAACAGTTCCGATGAGGATCTCATTGGCAAGACGGCGCTGCTGGTCGACGACGACGCCCGCAACATCTTCGCGCTCTCCAGCGTGCTGGAGCGGCGCGGTATGAAGGTGCTGACTGCGACAACTGGTCACGAGGCGATCTCGCTCGTGGAGTCCAATCCAAGGATCGCGATCGTTCTGATGGACATCATGATGCCGCAGATGGACGGTTACCAGACCATCGGCGCGATCAGGCAAAACCCGGCCTTCGCACGGCTGCCGATCATTGCGCTGACGGCCAAGGCAATGAAGGGCGACCGCGAGAAATGCCTGGAGGCGGGCGCATCCGACTATCTGGCGAAACCCGTCAACACCGAGCAACTGCTGCTCGCGATCCGCATGTGGCTGCACCGCTGATCGGCGATCGAACATGATGGACCACGAAAAGATCAACATTCTTCTGGTCGATGATCAGCCGGCGAAGCTGCTCGCCTACGAGGTCATCCTGAAGGAGCTCGGCGAGAACCTCGTCGTCGCGTCGTCGGGGCGCGAGGCGTTGGAGTTCCTGCTCAAGAATGAGGTCGCGGTCATCCTGGTCGACGTCTGCATGCCCGAGCTCGACGGCTTCGAGCTTGCGGCGATGATCCGCGAGCATCCGCGTTTCCAGAAGACCGCGATGATCTTCATCTCGGCGATCCAGGTTTCCGACATCGACCGCCTGCGCGGCTACGAGATGGGCGCCGTCGATTATGTGCCGGTGCCGGTCGTGCCCGAAGTGCTGCGGGCCAAGATCCGCGTGTTCGCCGAGCTGTACCGCAAGACCCGGCAGCTCGAACGTCTCAATGCCGAGCTCGAGGACCGCGTGCGCGCGCGCACCGCCGAACTGGAGCAGTCGACCGCGAGGCTGCTGCAAAGCGAGCAGCGCCGCAGCATGGCGATCGCCGCCGGCAAGATGGGCTCTTGGGACTGGGACTGGGTCAACGGCGACTGGATGTGGGACGAAGGCCAGTACAAGATCTTCGGCGTCGACCCGAACTCCTTCCAGCTCACCTCCGAGAACATCCAGCGCATGTTCCATCCGGAGGACGCCGAAGACCTTCGGCAGGCCTGGGCTGGCTTCGGCAACGGCCAGACGTCGTATGAAGCCGAATTCCGCGTGCTGCGCCCCGACGGCGAGGTGCGCTGGTGCGTCGGCACCGCGGCCGCCACCAGTGATCGCAATGGCAAGGTGGTGCGGGTGAGCGGCGTCACGGTCGACATCACCGATCGCAAGAAGGCCGAGGAACGCCAGAGCCTGCTCACCCGCGAGGTCGATCATCGCGCCAAGAACGCGCTTGCACTGGCGCAATCGATCGTGCGCCTGACGCGTGCGCAGAACGTCAATGCCTATGTGCGGGCGGTCGAGGGGCGCATCACCGCGCTGGCGCGGGTCCACACCGTGCTGTCGCTGTCGAGCTGGCAGGGCGCCGAAATCCGGCGGCTGGTGAGCGAGGAGGTCGCGCCTTACTCCGAGGCCGGACAGATCCAGATCGACGGTGCGGAGGTGCAGCTGCAGCCTGCGACCGCACAGACGCTCGCACTTGCGCTGCACGAGCTTGTCACCAACTCCGCAAAATATGGCAGCCTGTCCGCACTGGCCGGCCGGCTCGCGATCACCTGGGAAGTGGCGAGCGAAACGCTGATCCTGGCCTGGGTAGAATCCGGCGGGCCCAGGGTGACGACGCCGACGCAAAAGGGTTTTGGCACAAGGAGCGTGATCGCCAGCATCGAGACCCAGCTCGGCGGGCACGCCGATTTCGATTGGCGCAGCGAAGGCCTGATCTGTCGCCTCACTGTCCCGCTGCGCGCGGTGCTCTCCTCGGATTCCCCGCCGTTCCGCGAAATACCCACGCAGGACCGCAAGCCCGTGGTCAGTTCACAAGTCGGGTGACGACGTCAGCGCGATTGTGAGATGAGTTGAAGGGGCGGCTCGGCTAGATATTGGCAAGCGATCGGACCGTCGCGTGTCGGGAATGCATGATGCCGAACCAGCGAAATGTCTTCATTGCAGGCTGCGCCGCCTGCCTCATCGCATCGGCTGCGGCCGCCGAGCCTGTGCTGAAGGGCGCAGACGCCTTCGGCGACTGGCAGCGCGACAAGCCGGGTACGGTCCGCCTGATCACGCCGCAGGACCTGCCGAAACCCGGCGCGACGGCCTCCAGCAGCAATGCGTCCCGCGTCATGCCGCGTCCGGCATCGGCGATTCCGCAGGTGCCGGCGGGCTTCAAGATCGAGCTGTTCGCCAGCGGGCTGAGCGGGCCGCGGATCATCCGCACCGCGCCCAACGGCGACATCTTTGTTGTCGAAACCGGCACCGGACGCATCCGCATCCTGCGCAGCGCCGCCGGTGCCACGAGGTCTGCCACCAACGAGGTCTTTGCGAGCGGCCTGAACCGGCCGTTCGGCATCGCGTTCTTCCCGAGCGGCGACGATCCGCAATGGCTCTACGTCGCCAACACCGACAGCGTCGTCCGCTTTGCCTATCACAGCGGGGATCTCAAGGCGTCCGGCAAACCCGAGACCATCGTTGCGCAGCTGCCGCACGGCTACGGCCATTCCACCCGCGACATCGTGTTCACGCCCGACGACAAGCGCATGCTGGTGTCGGTCGGCTCCGCCGGTAACGCAGGCGAGGGGCTCGGGCGGCCGCCTGATGGCATCGAGGCGTGGAGCCGCGACCACGCGCTCGGCGCCGCCTGGGGCGCCGAGACCGACCGCGCCGCCGTGCTCGCCTTCGACCCCGACGGCAAGAACCAAAAACTGTTCGCCACCGGCATCCGCAACTGCGTCGGGCTTGCGATCCAGCCCGGCAGCGGCACGCCGTGGTGCTCGACCAATGAGCGCGACGGCCACGGCGACAATCTGGTGCCCGACTACGTGACGCGGGTCCGCGAGGGCGCGTTCTATGGCTGGCCCTGGTACTATATCGGCGCCAACGAAGACCCCGCGCATGCCGGCGAGCGACCGGATCTGATAGACAAGGTGACGATCCCCGACGTGCTGCTGCAGGCCCATTCGGCCTCGCTCGGCCTGACCTTCTACACTGGCAGCAACTTTCCGCCGGACTATCGCGGCGATGCCTTTGCGGCCGAGCACGGCTCGTGGAACAGGTCCCGGCGCACCGGCTACAAGGTCATTCGCATCAGGCTGAAGGACGGCGTACCGACCGGCCAGTACGAGGATTTCGTCACCGGCTTTGTGGTCGGCGACAACGAGGTTTGGGGCCGACCGGTCGGCGTCACGGTGGCGCAGGATGGCGCGCTGCTGGTCTCGGAGGACGGCAACGGCACGATCTGGCGCATCAGCCACGACTAGCTGGTTGGCGCGGCTACAGCGGGATGGAATTAGGTTGAATCGATTTCGCGTCAGGTTCGGGTCACCTCTCCCCGGCGGGGAGAGGTCGATTTGCGCTTGGCGATGCGAAGCATCGTCCAGTGCAAATCGGGTGAGGGCCGCAGCGCTAGTCTAACGAGAGACCGTAACCCCTCACCCGGCGCTGCGCGCCGACCTCTCCCAAGGGAGAGGTGACCTCCGTTGCTGCTCCAACTCACCTTGATCGATCATGCTTTAGCCCAGCCCGTCCTTCAGGCCGTACTCCTCGTAGATCGTCAGGGGACTGGTGTCGGGAAACAATCTGCACTTGGCCTGCGCCAGATGCAGCGTGACGGCGCCGGCCTCGCACCTTGCCGTCAGGAGTTTCCGGACGTCATCCATATGCGCGCGCGGCTGATGCTTTGACGGCAATTGTTCAAGCGCAACCAGCGCGGTGGCCAGGGCCTCGGTGACCACCCAGTCATCGTGTCCGGTAATTCCCTTTCGCGGCATCACCACACCTCCCGTCCACCGGCGCGCCATTGTAGCGCGAGGTGGGTGGGGGCTGTCATCAGCCAACATGGGCAGGGCGCGATGGAACTCGCTCGGAACGCGAGCAGCGACTACGCCGCCACGGCGCTGGCTCCGGTCAGCGACACGCTCAGGATCCGCCATTTCGACGTATCGAAGAAGTAGGTGGCCTTGATGTGCGCGGAAGCGGAATCGGGAGCCTGGATCACGGTGTGGAATTTGCGCGTTCCATCACTCAGCGAAATCCGGAATGTCTGCATTGGTCGAACCTCCACGGACCGAATGCTGCGGCCGGGAGGGTTAACATCCGGTTGCCTGCAGAAGCGCCGCAACGTTCACCGTGAACGCTTTGCGCTCCGAGGTTCGACCGACGGCAGGCGCACCATCGTGTCCTCGGCGCCGAGCACACGGCCGTCCTGCGCCCGAAGCTCCAGCCGCCGGACCGGCAGCGCGTTCTTCCTATCCAGCAGCAGCACATGGGCCTCGTCAGGCGCGAAGAAGAAATCCTCGCCCCATTGCCGAAGCGCGACGAGGAGCGGGAAGAGACCGCGTCCCTTCTCGGTCAGCAGATACTCTTGATAGGGGCCACCATCCGCAGCCGGCGCGCTTTCCAGAATGCCGTGCGCGAGGAGATTGCGTAGCCGGGCCGAGAGGATGTTCTTGGCAAGCCCGAGGCTGCGCTGAAATTCGGAGAACCGGCGCAGCCCGTCGAAGGCATCGCGGACGATCAAAAGCGACCACCAGTCGCCGATCGCATCCAGCGGCCGCGCCACGCCGCACATCGAATCCTTGTGGCTCACTCGTTTGGCCATCGCCGATCTGCCTTCCGCTTCCTCGTCCGTTGCTGCTCCGACACAAGGGAGATATAGCGGTTGCAAACTAAAACCTCAACTGATATGGCGTGGTTTCAAATTAAAACCTCCACTGGAAATCCGCACCATGATCCGATCCGATGCCACCTTCGCCGGGACCTTTCCCTTCGCGCCGCACGTCACTGCAGCGCCAGGCTTCCGGATGCACTATCTCGACGAGGGCCCGCGGCACGCTGAGGTCGTGCTCTGCCTGCATGGCGAACCGACCTGGGGTTACCTGTTTCGCCATCTGGTTCCGGTCCTGAGCGCAACGCACCGCGTGGTCGTCCCGGACCATATGGGTTTTGGCAAAAGCGAGACGCCGGCGGCGCGCAGCTACTGGCTTCAGGACCACGTCGATAATCTGGAGGCATTGGTTCTCGCGCTTGATCTCACCGACATCACGCTCGTGATGCACGATTTCGGCGGCCCGGTCGGCATGGGCCTAGCGGCGCGGCACCCGGATCGCATCCGCCGCGTCATCTCGGCCAACGGACCGACGCCGTTCGGGCAGGGCGATCTGTTCGACCGTCTCACCGCGAATGCGCAGGCTTCGCCCTGGTTTCAGTGGATCGCGAAGGCCGCGGCGAGCGGCGACCTCGAGCCGGTGCTGGGACAGCTCGGCTTCAACATCCTGAGCACGCTCAAGCTCAACGGTTTTGAGAACAACGCCATCATCAACGACAGCTGGCTCGCGGCCTATGGCGAACCGTTCGCGCGTCCGGCCGACTGCCTGGGTGCGATCGGCTGGGCCAAGGGCTTTGCGACGGGTGCACACCGGTTCGAGACCCCCGATGCCGCCACTGACCGCGCCATCCGCAGCAAGCCCGCGCTCGCGATCTGGGGCGAGGCCGACCGCACGCTGCAAGCGGAGCATTTCCTGCCGCTGTTCTCAGCGATCTTTCCCGATGCGCCGGTCAAGCGGCTCGCCGGTGTCGGGCACTATTGCTTTGAGGATGCCCCGGAGGCAGTCGGAGGATTGATCGCGGATTTCATCCGGCAGACCTGACCGCACACGGCACGAGGTTGTCACCCATCTGGCGGAAGGGGTGGGATTCGAACCCACGGTACCCTTGCGGGCACGCCGGTTTTCAAGACCGGTGCCTTAAACCACTCGGCCACCCTTCCAGCTGGATGCGAGCCACATAGCAAAGGGGAAGGAAACGCGAAAGGGGCATGCGATGCCCCTCGGATGGGCGCGGACCGCGCCCGATAACAAATGGTCAGTTGAAGGCGAACGCCAGCAGGCTCGAGCACAGCAGCACGAGGCTCGCTGCGGTGAGGGTCAGAAATCCGTCGGAGACAAAATCGTGATTACGCATGACACACCTGCCTTGACCCGATGCTCATCCGAATTGATTAAAGCTTTCCGAACAGTCGTCCTTGGAACGTCGTCGCCTGGAAGTCGCTCCTGGAAAGAGGTGATGCGTCTTTCCGTTCGTGCCGGCCTTAAGCCCGATACCGATAGCCTTCCACGGCGTGCGCCAGGAAGATGGCTGCACTCACCAGGCCCATAACCGCTGTAACCGTCTCGATCATCGCAAACTTCCTTTGCGCCCCACACCCGAGAGAAAACGATTGCAGCCTTGCACAGTCAAAAAGATTCAATTGTTGGAATCTAAGATGCCGCCCGACTGATGATTTGCTGCAACAGTGTGTCTGATCGCGGGACAGGCGAGGGTGCCGCAGCTCCGTAGTTGAACGGAGGAAGCGCAAGCGACCGTTTACCAAGGCGACACCGCCGGACGGCCGTCCCCATTTCCGCCGTGTTCCGGTTGCGATATTGTCACTGTCTGGTGCGGAAGGTGGGCCGCATCGTTAGGGGATGTGACGCCGACGCCTCGCAGTAGGCGCGGCTCCAGCAGAATGGTACTTGGGGCAGATGGGGAATCGACGGCCAGATTCGATCGTCCGGACGGCACGCGGTGCTGTTGCGGTGGCCACCTGTCTTCTGCTCGCCAATTGCGCCTCGTCGGGCAAATTCGCCAGCCGCGTCGATCCCAAATACGGGGTGTCCTCGAGCCCCCGCGTGGTGGCGTTCGGTGACCCCGTGCCCAAGGGCGGCGGCACCTACCGGATCGGCAAGCCCTATGTCGTCGGTGGCCGCACCTACGTGCCCGAGGAAGACGTCAACTACCGCGCCGAGGGCATCGCCTCCTGGTATGGCGACGATTTCCACGGCCGCCTGACCGCCAACGGCGAGGTATTCGACATGGGCTCGCTGACGGCAGCCCATCCGACCCTGCCGATGCCGAGCTACGCCCGGGTCACCAATCTGAGCAATGGCAAATCGCTGGTCGTCCGTGTCAATGACCGCGGCCCGTACCACGGCAACCGCCTCATCGACGTCTCGAACAAGGCGGCGGAACTGCTTGAATTCAAAGGCAACGGCGTCGCCCGCGTCCGCGTCGAATATGTCGGCCGGGCGCCGCTGGAAGGGTCCGACGATCGTCAGCTGATCGCGACCTTGCGGACCGGGACGCCGGCGCCGTCACCCTCGATGGTGCGGGTCGCCTCGGCGCGGTCGTTCGTGCCCGAGATGGGGTCTTCGGCGGGCCGGATCCGTGGCGATGTCCCGATGCCGGAGGGGCGGCCGTATAGCCTGGGCAATACCTCGGCCGACTACGCCTCGATCAATGCCACCTCCGAAATGTCGGCCTCGAGCCGCTCGCGGGGTCGTGTGCTGAACAATCCGCGGGAAGTCTCCTATGAGGGCGACGAGCGCTATGCCGCAAGCCCGAGCCCGGCGGCGGCCTATGTGCCGATCGATGCTCGCGGACCGGCCGAAGTGCTGAGCGGACGCGGCCTTTATTGAATCGGTCGCTTGCTCAGGTACTTCGCCTGATTGTCTAACAGTTCCGGTCAGGATGGCGATGGCGCGCGGTGCCGGCCGTGCACAGCGCAAAAACCTCAGTTGTTTGCGATATTTCCAACTGTTAGAGCGTTTTCGAGCGAAGTGGTCACCGGTTCGCGTAAAGAAAAAGCGTCAAACAAAGAATCTGGAGCTTTTCCGTTCCGATTCCATCGGAACGGAAAAGGTTCTAGAACGCAGCCTCTCAGGACATCGCCGATGGCAGCAGAGACCGCAGTTCCCCGCACGTTCGCCGCTCGCGCCGGGCGTAGCTGGCGCGGCCTGGTCGTGGCTGCGGTGGCGCTCGGGATCGGCTGGGGTGGGGTGGTCTATGCCGCCAACCAAAGCGTGCAGGGCGCCAAGAAGGAAGAGGGTGGCTTCGACGGCGATGCTCCGACCGCGATCCTGGTCGAGGCCTCCTCGGGCAGCGTGCTGTTCGAGAAGAACGCCGACGAGCTGCGCGCGCCGTCCAGCATGATGAAGCTGATGACCGCCGAGGTGGTGCTGAACGCCATCAAGCAGGGCGACATCAAGCTGACCGACGAGTATCGGATCAGCGAGAACGCCTGGCGCCGCGGCGGTGCGCCGTCCGGGACGTCCACGATGTTCGCGGCGATCAACAGCAAGGTCTCGGTCGACGACCTCCTGCACGGCGCGATCATCCCGAGCGGCAACGACGCCTGCATCGCGCTCGCCGAAGGCATTGCCGGCAACGAGCACACCTTCGCGACCGATGTCATGACCAAGCGCGCCCGCGAGCTCGGCCTGACCAGGTCGACCTTCGGCAATTCCAACGGGCTGCCCGACCCCGCCAACAAGATGACGGTCCGGGAGCTCGCGATCCTGGCGCGCCACATCATCCTGACCTATCCCGACATGTACAAGCTGTTCGGCGAGAAGGAATTCACCTGGAACAAGATCCGCCAGCAGAACCGCAACCCGCTGCTCAACGCCATGCCCGGCGCCGACGGGTTGAAGACCGGCTACACCAAGGAGGGCGGCTACGGCATGGTCGGCTCGGCGGTGCAGAACGACATAAGGCTGATCGTCGTGGTCAATGGCCTGGAGGATTCGGAGGATCGCGCCAGCGAAGCCAAGAAGATGCTGGAATGGGGATTCCGCAGCTTCGAGACGCGCACGCTGATCGCGGCCAACCAGCCGATCGGCTACGCCCGGGTGTTCGGCGGCGACAGCCGCTCGGTCAAGCTGACCAGCCCCGATCCGGTCAAGGTGATGGTGTCGAAGAACGGCAACGACAAGCTGCTCGCCCGGGTCATCTACAGCGGCCCGGTCAAGGCGCCGATCACGGCGGGCCAGAAGATCGGCGTTGTGAGGGTGTGGCGCGGCGCCAATGTCGCCGTCGAGCAGCCGGTGTTTGCCGCGGAAGCCGTCGGCACGGGATCGACCATGCGCCGGGCGCTCGACGGCGTTCAGGAGCTCGTCATCGGCATGTTCCGCGCCGGCGTCGAGAAGCTCTGACATGGCGGAAGCGGCAGTCAAACGGCCGAGCTTGCGCGGTCGCTTCATCACCTTTGAGGGCGGCGAAGGCTCGGGCAAATCGACCCAGATCCGCAAGCTCGCCGAGCGTCTCGATGCCGCCAAGCTGCGCGCCATCGTCACCCGCGAGCCCGGCGGCTCGCCCGGCGCGGAGATCATCCGCCATCTGCTGCTGTCAGGGATGGGCAAGCTGCTCGGGCCCGACGCCGAGACGCTGCTGTTTGCCGCCGCCCGCGACGACCATGTCCGCAGCGTGATCCTGCCGGCGCTGGAGCAGGGCGTCTGGGTGCTGTGCGACCGCTTCTTCGATTCCACGCGCGCCTATCAAGGCCAGCTCGGCCAGGTGCCGCCCGGCCTCGTCAACGCCATGCAGCGCGTCACCATCGGCGATCTCAAGCCCGACCTGACCTTCATCCTCGACGTCCCGGTCGAGGTCGGCCTGCAACGCGCCGCCGCGCGCCGCGGCAACGCTGCGGCCGATCGCTTCGAGGCGGAGGGCGTCAAGTTCCACCAGGATCTGCGCGAAGCCTACTTGCGGATCGCGGCCGAGGACCCGGAGCGCTGCGTGCCGATCGACGCCACCGGCGATCCTGACACGGTCGCGGCCAGGATCTGGACCGAGCTGCGCGAGCATCTGCGCATGACGATGACGGAAGCCAGTTCCGCATGAGCGCGCGCAAGGTCGAACAGGAGATCGCGGTCCGGCATCCGCGCGAGACGTCCGAACTGTTTGGGCATCGCGAGGCGGAAGCCGCGTTGCTCGATGCCTATCGCAGTGGTCGGATTCCGCATGCCTGGCTGATCGGCGGCGCGCAGGGCATCGGCAAGGCGACGCTGGCCTATCGCATGGCGCGCTTCGTGCTCGCGTTCCGCAATCCGCGTGCCTCCCAGGTGCAGCAGGCACAGACGCTCCGCCTCGATCCGTCCGATCATGTGGCGCGGCAGGTCACGGCCGGTGCCCATGGCGGGTTGCTGGTGCTGGAGCGCGGCCTCAACGACCGTGGCGTGATGCGCACGGTCATCACGGTCGACGAGACGCGGGAGACGATCTCGTTCTTCGGCTCGACCGCCGCGGTCGAGGGCTGGCGCGTCTGCATCGTCGACACCGTCGACGAGCTCAATCCCAATGCCGCCAACGCGCTGTTGAAGATCCTCGAGGAGCCGCCGCAGCAGTCGCTGTTCCTGCTGGCCAGTCACGCGCCGTCGCGGGTGCTGCCGACCATCCTGTCCCGTTGCCGCAAATTGCTGCTGCGGCCGCTCGAGACGAGCGACGTTGTGCGCGCGGCTGCGTCTGCGACCGATATGGCCGCCGACGATCCCGCGCTGCTCGAGGCCGCCGCGGCCTCCGAGGGCAGCGTGGGGCGGGCGCTGTCGCTGCTCGGCGGCGACGCGCTCAAGCTGCAGCAGCGCACCGCCGCGCTGCTCGCGACGCTGCCGAATGTCGATCCGCGTGAGTTGCATGCGCTCGGCGATGCGCTCGGCATCAGCGACCGCGTCGCGCTCGCGGCCTTCATCGACGGCATCGATCGCTGGATGAGCGAGCGCATGCGCGCTGGCGACGTCAATGCCAATCTGCCGCGCCTTGCACGGCTGGCAGAGGTATGGGAAAAGATCACGAGCGCCGCGCGCGACACCGAGGCCTACAATCTGGAGCGCAAGCCGCTGGTTTTCTCGGTGTTTTCGATGCTTGCGGACGCAACCCGGTAGACGCCCCCTCTGACAGCACTCGTCTGACGACACTCCCGACAATCAAGTTTCGATCCGAAGGATTTTGTGGTGGCCAACAAGGCTAAGAAGAAATCGTCCAAGAAGACTGCGAAGAAGGGCGCTGCAAAGAAGGCGGCCGTCAAGACGCGCGCGACCAGGAGAAAGGGCGCTGCGAAGGCGAAGGCCGGCAACAAGAGCACCAAGAAGACCGCAAAGAATTCGGGCAAGAAAGCCGTCGCGAAGAAAGCCGGCAAGGTCGCCAAGAAGGTCATCAGGAAACCAGCCAAGATGGCGAAGAAGGCCACGACCAAGGGTCCTGATGCTCCGAAGGCGCCAGCGCCGAAGACGACAGCTAAAACGACAACGCCCAAAAAGGCTCCGAAGCCTGCAACCGCGAATCCGGCGGCCACGCAACCAAAGTCCATGGCTGCTCCCGCAGCAGCGCCGGCCGCGGATCGCGGCAATGCGTTCTACATCACGACCGCGATCGCCTATCCGAACGGCCAGCCGCATATCGGCCACGCCTATGAGGCGATCGCGACCGACGCCTTGGCGCGCTTCCAGCGGCTCGACGGCAAGGACGTGTTCTTCCTGACCGGCACCGACGAGCACGGCCAAAAGATGATCCAGACCGCGCAGGGCGAGGGCATGACGCCCCACGATCTGGCGACCCGCAACGCCGCGCGCTTCAAGGAGATGGACGAGCGGCTCAACGTCTCGTTCGACCGTTTCATCCGCACCTCGGAGCCCGCGCACCACAAATCGGTGCAGGCGATCTGGCGCCGCATGCAGGACAATGGCGACATCTACATCGACGCCTATGCCGGCTGGTATTCGGTGCGCGACGAGGCCTATTACGCCGAAGACGAGACCACCGTCGGCGAGGACAATGTCCGCCGTGGCCCGCAGGGCACGCCGGTCGAGTGGGTCGAGGAGAAGAGCTATTTCTTCAAGCTCTCGGCCTATCAGGACAAGCTCCTGCAGCTCTACGAGAGCCAGCCCGATTTCATCGGCCCGGACTCGCGCCGCAACGAGGTGATGAGCTTCGTGCGCGGCGGACTGAAGGATCTGTCGATCTCGCGCACCACGTTCGACTGGGGCGTCAAGGTCCCGGACGATCCAGAGCATGTGATGTATGTCTGGGTCGACGCCCTGACCAACTACATCACCGGCGTCGGCTATCCCGATGAGAGCGACAAGCGCTGGCGCTACTGGCCGGCCGACGTCCACATCATCGGCAAGGACATCATCCGCTTCCACGCCGTGTACTGGCCGGCGTTCCTGATGTCGGCCGGCGTCCCCGTGCAGAAGCGCGTCTATGCGCACGGCTTCCTGTTCAACAGGGGCGAGAAGATGTCGAAGTCGGTCGGCAACGTGGTCGATCCCTTCAATCTTGCCGAGCAATACGGCGTCGACCAGGTGCGCTACTTCTTCCTGCGCGAGGTGCCGTTCGGTCAGGACGGAAATTACAACCATGAGGCCATCGTCGCGCGCATCAATGCCGATCTCGCCAATGATTTCGGCAATCTGGCGCAGCGTTCGCTGTCGATGATCGCGAAACAACTCGGCGGCGTGGTGCCGGAGCCCGGCGCGTTCAGCGACAACGACCAGGCGATCCTGGCGCAGGCCGATGCCATGCTGGAGACCTCGCGCAACGCGATGGCGACGCAGCAGATCCACCAATGGCTCAACACGGTGTGGGCCGTGGTCGCCGAGGCCAACCGCTACTTCGCCGGCGAGGCACCGTGGGCCCTGGCGAAGACCGATCCTGCGCGCCAGAAGACGGTGCTCTATGTCACCGCCGAAGTCGTGCGCCAGATCGCGATCATGGCGCAGGCGGTGATGCCGGCGTCCTGCGGCAAGATGCTCGACAGCCTCGGCGTTGCGGAGAATACCCGCAGCTTCGAGGCGCTCGCGGAGCGGATCAGGCCGGGGACGGTGCTGCCGGCGCCGGTCGGCGTGTTCCCGCGCTATGTGGAACCGAAGACCGAGTGAGCGGTTCGGACATCATGCTGGTCGACAGTCACTGCCATCTGGATTTCCCTGATTTCGCCGACGATCTCGACGGCATCGTCGGCCGCGCCGAAGCGGCCGGCATCGGCCGCATGGTCACGATCTCGACCCGGGTAAAGCGGCTCGGCGGCTTGCTCGCGATCACCGATCGCTTCCCGGATGTCTATTGCTCGGTCGGCACCCATCCGCATCATGCCGACGAGGAGGACGGCATTCTGACCGGCGAGCTGATCGAACTCACGACGCATCCGAAGGTCGTCGCACTCGGCGAGGCCGGGCTGGATTATTTCTACGAGCACGGCTCGCGCGAGGCCCAGGAGCGCGGCTTTCGCGCCCATATCGCCGCTGCGCGCGCAACCGGCCTGCCGCTTGTCATCCACACCCGCGAGGCCGATGTGGATTGCGGCCGCATCCTGGAAGACGAAGCCGCGAAGGGCCCGTTCAAGGCCGTGCTGCATTGCTACACCGGCGGTCGCGAGCTGGCGATGAAGGCGATCGCGCTCGGGCTGTCGATCTCGTTCACGGGCATCCTGACCTTCAAGAAGTCGGAGGCGCTGCGCGAGCTGGCGGCCGAACTGCCGGCCGATCGCATCATGGTCGAGACCGACGCGCCGTACCTGGCGCCCGGCAAATTCCGCGGCAAGCGCAACGAGCCGGCCTATCTCGTCGAGGTCGCCAAGGTGCTCGCCGAGACGCGCGGCGTCTCGCTTGAGGAGATCTCGCGGCAGACCAGCGAAAATTTCTTCCGGCTGTTCTCAAAGGTGCCGGCGCCAAAGGTTATTGCATGACGTTGACACTCACCATCATGGGCTGCGGCTCCTCCGCCGGCGTGCCGCGCCCGGCGCTCGGCTGGGGCGCCTGCGATCCGAACAATCCCAAGAACCGCCGCCGTCGCTGCTCGATCATGGCGGAGCAGGAGGGCGCGCACGGCACCACGCGGGTCGTGATCGACACCGCGCCCGATTTGCGCGAGCAATTGATCGACGCCGATGTCGAGCACATCGACGCCGTGTTCCTGACGCATGAGCACGCCGACCAGACCCATGGCATCGACGATCTGCGCTCGGTCGTGCTGCACCAGCGGCGACGTATTCCGGTCTACTTCAACACGTCGACCGCCAACGACATCATGGCGCGATTCTCGTATTGCTTCATCTCGCCGGAAGGCAGCGATTATCCACCGATCCTGACGCGACATGCGATCGAGGCCGGCGAGAGCCAGACGATTGACGGGAAGGGCGGTCCGCTCGAACTGACCGCCTTCCTGGTCCAGCACGGCAACATCCCCGCGCTCGGCTATCGCATCGACGCAGCCGCCTACACGCCGGATCTGCACGATATTCCCGAGGCGAGCTGGCCGGCGCTGAAAGACCTCGATCTGTGGATCGTCGACGCCCTGCGCTACGCACCGCATCCGAGCCATTTCAGCCTCAACGACGCTTTGTCGTGGATCGAGCGCTTCAAGCCGAAGCAGGCCGTGCTCACCAATCTGCATTCCGACCTCGACTACGAGGTGCTGCGAAATTCGCTGCCCGGAAATGTCGTGCCGGCCTATGACGGCATGCGCCTGACCCTCGACCGGGCAGGCTGAAGCGCGATTACGTTGAGCTGTCGGCAAGGATCGCTAACTGGCCTTGAACGGCTTCAAGAACATTTGCCACCGCCGGGCACTCCCATCTGTCATGGATGCTCTGACGCGCTCGATAGTCTCGTAATAGGCATGGACGAACAGTGGCCTGAATTGGGATGTTTTGTAGGGACCCAGCAAGTCATTGAACTTCGGAATAGCCGACGTTTGCGCAACTGCGGGCTCGCCTTCGAATTCGGCATGCAGATGTTCCCACTCGTCGACAATTTCATTGAGATACTCTTCCATCGAACGCAGGCCTCGAAAGATTTCCTTCCCGAATTTCAGAATGCCGGAGTTGGTTTCCACGTCCTTGGCAATGACTTCGAGACCCAGTTGAATATCGTTCACCTCCTCGAGTGTTTCCTGGTACAAACTTTGGCTAACGCTATAGGTCGGTGCTTCTTCGGTCCCCGTTAGCGTAGCCTGAGCGCGCAATTTGCGGCGTAATCCCTTTATCTTCACGAATGCTTCGTTGATACGATCGAGCACTCGGGCACGAAAGGCGTCTCTGTCTGCCTGCGTCTTTCTCGACTCGTTATATTGATAAACGACAATCGCTACGGCTTGGGTCACAACGGAAGCGGTCAGCACGCTCAACAGGGATTTTGCAATCTCGGTATCGAGATCTTTTGGGCTGAGATAACGCCAAATGAATGCGATCCCGGCAACAGCGAGCATGGCTACCGTACCGAGGACGAGTGCCACATACTTCATCGGCAATGCTCCGTGCCGCGAGGATGGTAACCGACCGCGACATCACGAGAATATCCGCGATAAGCAAAGGACGCGAGAACTCTGTTACGCGACGCGGACGGTCGACTAGGCCGAGATCGCCTTCACTGACCCGACCTCATTGCGCAGCAGGAACTTCTGGATCTTGCCCGTCGACGTCTTCGGGATCACGCCGAACACCACGGATTTCGGGGTCTTGAAGCCCGACATGTGCTCGCGGCAATAGGCGATGATCTCGGCCTCGGTCGCCTTGGCGCCGTCCTTCAGTTCGAGGAAGGCGCAGGGGACTTCGCCCCATTTCGGATCGGGCTTGGCGACGACGGCCGCGAACAGCACGGCCGGGTGCTTGTAGAGGATATCCTCGACCTCGACCGAGGAGACGTTCTCGCCGCCGGAGATGATGATGTCCTTGGAGCGATCCTTGATGATGACGTAGCCGTGCTCGTCGAGCACGCCGAGATCGCCGGTGTGAAACCAGCCGCCGGCAAACGCTTCCTGCGTCGCCTTCTCGTTCTTCAGATAGCCCTTCATCACGATGTTGCCGCGGAACATGACCTCGCCGATGGTCTCGCCGTCGCGCGGCACCTCGCGCATCGTCTCGGGATCGAGCACGGTGACGCCTTCCTGCAGCGGATAGGAGACGCCCTGACGCCGCTTCAGCTGCGCGCGCTGATCGGCCGACAGCTCATCCCAGCCCGGCTGCTCGGCGCAGACGGAGGCGGGGCCATAGACCTCGGTCAGGCCATAGACATGCGTCAGCTTGATGCCGATCCGCTCGGCGCCTTCCAGCACCGCGACCGGCGGCGCCGCGCCCGCGATCAGCCCGATCACGGGCTTCGCCTTGCCGCCCTTCGGCGCATCGGATGCATTGATCAGCGTGTTGTAGACGATCGGCGCGCCGCACATATGGGTGACGCCGTGCGCGGGGATCAGCTCGAAGATCTTCGCCGGATCGACCTTGCGCAGGCAGACATTGACGCCGGCGGTCGCCGCGATCGTCCACGGGAAGCACCAGCCGTTGCAGTGGAACATCGGCAAGGTCCACAGATAGACCGGATGCTGGCCGAGATTGCCGGCGAGGATATTGCTGACGGCGTTCAGATACGCGCCACGGTGATGGGTCACCACGCCCTTGGGATTGCCGGTCGTGCCCGACGTGTAGCTGAGCGCGATCGCGTCCCATTCGTCGCCCGGCGGCCGCTCCGCGAAAGCCGGATCGCCGGCCGCGACGGCCGCCTCATACTCGATCTCGCCGATCCGCTTGCCGCCGCCGAACGCCGCATCGTCGACATCGATCACGAACGGCCTTGCGCCCTGCATCAGGCTCAGGGCTTCCGTGATCACGTGCGAGAATTCGGGATCGACCAGGATGATCCTGGCGCCGCCGTGATCGAGCTGAAAAGCGATCGACGCCGCGTCGAGGCGGATGTTCAGCGCGTTCAGCACGGCGCCTGCCATCGGCACCGCAAAATGCAACTCGTTCATCGCCGGGATGTTCGGCAGCATCGCAGCGATCGTGTCGCCATGGCCGATGCCGCGGCCCGCGAGATAGGATGCGAAGCGCTTGCAGCGCTCGTAGGTCTGTTTCCAGGTGAAGCTGCGGCCTTCATAGACCGCGCTGACATGATCGGGATAGACCGCGGCCGAGCGCGCCAGGAAGCTCAGCGGGGTCAGCGGCACGTAGTTGGCCGGCGTCTTGTCCAGCCCGATCGCGTACTGGTTTTGAGCTGCACTCATGGCTCTATCTCATTTGAAGAATTTACAGGAACCCTATCGAAATCCACGGAAATATGGCGACGATGACGAGGCCGATCAACAGCGCCAGCATGTAACCCCAGATCGGCCGAATACCCTCGGCCGGATCGACCCGTCCGATGGCGCAGGCGGCATAATAGCCGACGCCGAACGGCGGCGCGAACAGGCCGATGCCCATCGCCAGGATGATGATCATGGCGTAGTGCACCTCATGGACGCCGACCGCCTTGGCGATCGGAAACAGCAGCGGCCCGAACAGCACGATCGCTGGAATGCCCTCCAGCACGCTGCCGAGGATCACGAAGGCCAGGATCGAGACCGCGATGAAGGTCGCCGATCCCCCGGGCAGCCCGGTCATCGCCGCCGCCAGCGCGCGCGAAAAGCCTGATTGCGTCAGGCCCCAGGCCATGCCGGTCGCGGTCCCGATGATGAACAGGATCGCGCCCGACAGGCACGCCGTCTCGATCAGCATCGGCAGCAGCCGCCGCCATTTGAACTGGCGGTAGATCAGAAGCCCGATGATGAAGGCGTAGACGATGCCGATGGTCGAGACTTCGGTGGCGGTCGCGATGCCCTCGACCACGGCGTAGCGGATCACGAAGGGCAGCGCCAAGGCGGGCAGGGCGAAGATGAAGGCCTTGCCGATCTCGCTGCCGGTGGCGCGCTGCACGTGGCTCAGATCCTCGCCGCGGTAGCGCCACCACACCAGGGTCGACAGCGTGATCGCGAGCACCACGCCCGGCAGCAGGCCGCCGGTGAACAGCGCCGAGATCGAGACGCCGGTGACCGAGCCGATGGTGATCAGCACCAGGCTCGGCGGAATGGTCTCGGTCTGCGCGCCGGTGGCCGCGAGCAGGGCGACGAGATCGCCGGAACGGGCGCCGCGCTGCTTCATCTCGGGGAATAGCACCGGCGCCACCGCGGCCATGTCGGCTGCCTTCGAGCCGGAGATGCCGGAGACCAGGTACATCGCGCCGACCAGCACATAGTGCAGCCCGCCACGAACATGCCCGAGCAGGCTCGCCAGGAACGCGACCATGGCCCGCGCCATGCCGGTCATCTCGATCAGGAGGCCGAGGAACACGAACAGCGGCACCGAGAGCAGGATCAGATGGCTCATGCCCTCGTCCATCCGGCCGACCAGCACCATCAGCGGCGTCCGCGTGGTCAGCGCCAGATAGCCGAACACCGCCATGCCGAAGGCAAACCCGATCGGCACGCCGGCGAAGACGCAGAACGCGACCACGCCGACGAAGAAGATGATCAGGTTGAGGTTGCCGAGCGGCCGCAGCAGCGGCTGCGCCAGCCAGAACAGCAGGATCAGCGCCGCAACGGTGAGCGCGGCCAGCAGGAACGTCTTGAAATCACCGACCCGCGCCAGCCGCAGCAGCGCAAACAGCGCCATCAGGCAGGTGCCGATCGGCAGCGCCGCCGCGCGCCAGGTGTTGGAGATCTGTAGCGCCGGCGTGGTGATGAAGCTTTCCTCGTAGGCGTATTCGTAGGCCGGCTTGACGATCAGGATCAGGAACGCCAGCGCCGCGCAGGTGGCGACGACGTCGAGATAGGCCCAGAGCCTGGGCCCGGCGCTTGCGACCAGTGCCGTCATCCGCATGTGCTCGCCGCGGCGGAATGCGACCGCTGAGCCCAGCATCGCGAGCCACAGGAACAGGATCGAGGCCAGTTCGTCGGACCAGATCAGCGGCGCGTGCAGCACGTAGCGCGAGATCACGCCGGCGAACAGGATCACGACCTCGGCGACGACCAGGATCGCCGCCGGGATCTCCACCAGCATGCCGAGCGCGGCATCGATCGAGCCTAAAACGGAGCGGCGGCGAGGGGGCTTTGACGCCGCCTCGCCCGCCACGGCCGGCGTCATCTCAACATGCGCCATGGAAAGCTCCCGCGCGATCAGGACAGCTTGCCGACGGACTTTTCCAGCAGCTCCCACGCCTTCTCGCCGTACTTGCCCTTCCACTCGGCGTAGAAGCCGGCGGCACGCAGCTTGTCGCGGAACGGCGCGACCTCGGGTTGGTTGAACACAAGGCCCTTGCTCGTGAGCTCCTGCTTGACTGTCGCATTGAGCTTCTCGGTGTCCTCGCGCTCCTTGACCGCGGCCGCGTTGACGTTCTTGGCGACGATGGTCTTGATGTCGTCAGGCAGCGCGGCCCAGGCACGGCGGTTCATCAGGAACCAGAAGCCGTCCCACATGTGGTTGGTCATCGAGCAGTATTTCTGCACCTCGTAGAGCTTCGCGGCCGAGATCAGCGCCAGGGGATTCTCCTGGCCCTCGACGATCTTGGTCTGCAAGGCCGAATAGACCTCGCTGAAATTGATCGAGGCGGGCGAGGCATCGAACGCCTTGAACATCGAGGTCCACAGCGGCGACACCGGCACGCGGATCTTGAAGCCCTTGAAATCATCGGGCCCTGATATCGGCTTGGTCGACGACGTGGTCTGGCGGAAGCCGTTGTCCCAGATCTTGTCCATGACCTCGAGGCCGGACTTGTTGATCTCGCCGCGGACATAGGCGCCGAGGTCGCCGTCCATGGCCTTCCAGACCGTGGGATAGTCCGGGAACGCGAAGCCGATGCCGTTGATCGAGGCCGCCGGCACCAGGGTCGCCAGGATCAGGCCTGACAGCGTGAAGAACTCGACGCCGCCCGAGCGCACCTGGCTCAGCATGTCGGTATCGGAGCCGAGCTGGCTGTTCGGGAACACCTGTAGATCGAACCGGCCGTTGGTCTCGGTCTTGATCGCCGCCGCCATCTCGCGGGCACGGGTCACGAACGGATGCGACTCCGGCAGGTTGTTGGCGAATTTGTAGCTGAACTCGGCGGCCTGGGCGCGCGCGACATGAGGTGCGCCAATCCCGCCGAGGACGGCGGAAGCGGCGGAGGCCTTCAGCAGCGTGCGTCGTGAAAAGCTCATTGGTAGTCTCCTCGGGAGGCTTGTTGTTGTTCTCTGATGCCATCCTATACGGACCAGATGCCGCGGGGTCACCAGTGATCTCTGCATCGGAGCCCGCGCTTATTGCAGCGTCCGCCAACTGCGGCAATATCGGCTTTCAGACGAGAAGACGTCGTCGATGGACCGCTCAGCCTGGTCCGCTCAAAATTCATTCTGTCGACGGATCGCAGTTGCAAACTTCAGCCTAACGCTTTCAACTGTATTGCTTTTTTCATTGGTCGAGACGCCCGGCGTTCAGTCGCGCATGAAATTAAATGGACATTCAAATAAATTCGGGCGATTGAGGTTCAACCGAACACGCGCGGCCACCAGGGAGAGCACGGCTTGCAGAAAGCGGAGAAGCGGGCGCGGGGGCGTCCGGTCGGATCGTCGGATCAGGAGCTGAAACGGCGCGAGTTCGTCGTCGCCGTGATGAAGGCGATCGCCGAGCACGGCTACAAGGACGTCACCGTTGCGACCATCTGCGAGGCCGCAGGCTTCTCGCGCGGGCTGATCGGGCACTATTTCCCCGGCAAGGATGCGTTGCTGTTGCACGCCGTCGGTGAGGTGGCGCGGGAGTTCGAGCAGGCCACGAGGGCTGCGGCAGAGGCGGCTGGATCGGATCCATTGGACCGCCTGCACGCCGTGGTGACGGCGAGTTTTTCTCCGCCGGTGTTCACGCCCGAGCGGGTGCTGGTCTGGGTCGCGCTCGCCAGCACCTCGCACTGGTCTCCCGAGCTCGCCGAAATCTACCGGCAGCTCTACCGGCCCTACCGTCGCGGACTGACCAATTTGATCCGGCGCGCGGCCGATGCGCGAGGGGCGAAGATCAAAGCCGATCGCCTCGCGATCACGCTGACCCAGCTCACCGAAGGTTTGTGGGCCGGCTGGGCCGCCGATCCGGAAACCGTGTCGGCTGCGGAAGGCGAGGCGGCATGCCACGATTTGCTTGACGCGTTCCTGCGCAAGGGCGCGTCGGCCTAGCGTCACTCCGCTCGGCATTACCTGCGCCGTTTCATCGAACGCAGATCGATCGCACCGACCAGCGTCCGTGGGTCGAGCCCGGCTTCGAAGATCTGCGCCTTGTTGATCTTCTGCGTCGCCGTCACCGGCAGCCGATCGAGAAACAGGATCCAGCCCGGAGCCTTGTAGTAGGCGAGCTGGCCGTTGCAATAATCGACAATGTCGTTCGCGAGCTGATGATCGGCGGTTCGCTTCGGCACCGGGACTACGCAGGCGAAGATCTCTTCGCCTGTCTTCTCGTCAGGAACGGCCATGATCGCGATCTGGCCGACCGCGGGATGCCGGCACAGCACGGTCTCGACCTCGGTCGCGGCAATGTTCTCGCCGGATCGCCGGATCATATTCTTGCGCCGGTCGACGAAATAGATCGTGCCGTCGTCGTCCCGACGCACGATGTCGCCCGAATGCCACCATCCGCCGCGCCAGCCGGCCTCCGTCGCGGCGTCGTCGGCGAGGTAGCCGGCGAAAAAGCCTTTGCGCGGATTGTCTCCCGCCAGCCGCACCACGAGTTCGCCTTCGGCTCCAGTTGGCACCTCGCAATCTTGCTCGTCGATCACCTTCGCCTCGAGCGGCGGAATCGCGCGCCCGATCGCGCGAACCCCCAGCGGACGCGGCTCGTGATCGTTGGCGGTCCAGCGCCCGACCTCCGTCATGCCCCAGACTTCGAGATGGGGAATTCCAAAACGCTGCTCGAACGCGCGATGAATCGCAGGCTCCATCCCGGCGCCGAAGCCGAACCGGATCGCATGCGCGCGCTCGTCGGCCGAGCGATCGAGCGCAACCAGGGCCTGCGGCACGGCGCCGATGTAGTGGACGATCGTGGCGCGGCTCTCGGTCACCTCGCGCCACCAGCGCTTGGCCGAGAAATATTCGGGGCGGATGATGCAGCCTTGCGAAAGCAGCATCGGCATCAGCGCGACGACGCCGGCATGGACGTGGAACACCGGCATCGGATTGAACAGGCGATCCCGTCCGGGCTCGATCGAGAACCGGCCGCCGGCGTTCGCCAGCGTGAAGAACCATTCGCCCGCCGAGAGCCAGTAGTCGTTGGTGACCAGGCAGCCCTTCGGCCGGCCGGTCGTTCCCGATGTGTAGAAGACGCCGGCCTCGGTGTTGCGGTCGAGCGCGCCTGAAGCCGCCTGACGTGACGGCGAGGGGAGATATTCCGGCAACTCGTCGGCAGCGACGACGGCGAACGGGCCGGTCAGTTCGCCGGCGACGGCCTTCAAACGGTCGACGTGGTGACGCAGCGCCACTGCGAGCACCGCGCCGCTGTGGCTCATCTGATAGAGCAATTCGGCATGCCGATGATCGGGATTGACGGGCACGATGCTCGCACCGATGGCGTTGAGCGCCAGCAAATGAATGAAATAGGCCGGCCGGTTCTCGACGAGCAGGGCGATGCGATGTCCGAGGCCGTATCCCGCCTGCTTGTAGCGCGCGACGAGATCGGCAACGCGCCGCATCGTCTCGGCATAGGTCCATTCGAAGCCATCTGGCGCGTAAGAGGTCCCTGCCGGCACGCAGACGAAGGCATTGTCCGGTGCCGTGGCCACGCTGGCCTGAAATGCCTCGAAGATCGTCTCAGCCACCGTTTCTCCCCGCGTTTGCTGGCGCAGGCGCAACGGCCCGGCTCTGCTTCTTTTCGCTGTCGAAATCGATCCTAGGGCCGCCAAGGAGGAAGGCAACATATTTTTGTTGAACGTTCGACAAATTATGCCATCATGGGTCAAACAGAAGACCGAAGCGGGGAGGCGCGTATGTTGAAATGGTTGGGGGCTGCGGCGATATCGTTGCTCGCGGTTGGGCACGCTGTTGCCGAAACAGCCACTGATGCGCCGGTGAAGATCGGTGTGCTGGGCGACCAGTCGTCGGTGTATTCGGCCGCCGGCGGACGCGGCAGCGTCGAAGCGGCGAAGCTCGCCGCGGAAGACGCGGGCCTGGTGCTTGGGAAACCCGTCGAGATCGTCTCCGCGGATTTCCAGCTCAAGGTCGATGTCGGGGTGGCGATTGCCAGGAAATGGTACGACGAGGAGAACGTCGATACGATCATCGACGTGCCGTTCTCGGGCCTTGCGCTGGCGATCGCCGACATGACCCGAACCCGGAAGAAGCTCGCGCTGTTCAACGCCGCCGCAAGCTCCGAGCTCACGGGCGCGAAATGCTCGCCCCATGTGGCGCAATGGACCTACGACACCTATTCGCTGGGCCATGGGCCGACCAGCGGCCTGGTCACCGCGGCGAGAACTCCTGGTTCTTTCTGACCAACGACACCGTGTTCGGCAACAGCCTCGAAGGTGACGCGTCCGCTGCCGTGAAAGCCGGTGGCGGAACGGTAGTCGGTTCGGTGCGCACGCCGACCGGCGCGACGGATTTCTCGTCGTTCCTGCTGCAAGCGCAATCGTCCAAGGCGAAGGTGATCGGTCTCGTCGAAGCCGGCGCCGATCTTGCGACGGTGCTCAAGCAGGGCGAGGAGTTCGGCCTCAAGGCCCAGGGACAGCGCTTCGCGGCCTTGATGGCGACGATCGATGCGATCCACGGCGTCGGCCTCAAGGACGCCCAGGGCATCATCGTCGCCGAAGCCTTCTACTGGGACCAGAACGACGAGACCCGTGCGTTCGCCAAGCGGTTCTATGAGCGGATGAAGGCGATGCCGACCCAGGTGCAGGCCGGCGCCTACAGCGTGGTCAATCATTACCTGAAGGCGATCAAGGCGGTCGGCTCCAAGGACCCCGACCAGGTGATGGCCAAGATGCGCGAGATGCCGATCAACGACTTCATGTCGCATGATGCGCATTTGCGCGCCGACGGCCGCGTGATGCGCGATCTCTATCTCTTCGAAGTCAAGTCGCCGAAGGAATCCAAGGCAGCCTGGGACTATTACAAGCAGATCGCGGTGATCCCGGCGGACAAGGCGGTCCGGCCGCTCGATCAAGGCGGCTGTCCGCTGGTCAGCCCATAGCCGCGGAGCCCGCTCGTGACCGCAATGCCCGACACCGGCGAGCTCGATCTCTTCCGCGCCAATGTCCGCCGCTTCCTGGCCGCCGAAGTCGTACCGCATGCCGATGCGTGGCGGGCAAGGGGCTACATCGACCGTGATCTCTGGCGCAAGGCGGGCGCGCTCGGCCTGCTCTGCGCCAGCACGCCGGAAATCTATGGAGGAGGCGGCGGCAATTTCCGCCACGAGGCCGTGATCATCGAGGAACTGGCTGCGATCGCATTTCCCGACTTCAGCATCCCCTTGCAGAACGTGATCCTGGCGCCCTACTTCGTGCAGTACGGCACCGAGGAGCAGAAGCGCCGCTGGCTGCCGCGCATGGCCAGCGGCGAGCTCGTGGCAGCGCTGGCGATGAGCGAGCCGGGCGCGGGATCCGACGTCAGGGCCATCAGAACCCATGCTCGACGCGACGGCCGCGATTACGTCGTCAATGGACAGAAGACCTTCATCACCCACGGCCACACCGCCGATTTGATCTGCCTCGCAGTCAAGACGGATACCGGCGAGGGCGTGCGCGGTTTCAGCCTGCTGGTCGTCGAGACCGACAAGACTGACGGCTTCCGGCGCGGCCGCAGGTTGGACAAGGTCGGCCTCAAGGCCCAGGACACGGCGGAACTGTTCTTCGACGACGCACGCGTGCCCGTCGAGAATCTTTTGGGTGGCATCGAGGGCCGCGGCTTCTATCAATTGATGGAGCAGCTCGCCAAGGAGCGCATCAACATCGCCATGCAGGCGCTGGCGCTGGCCGAGGCGGCGCTCGCCGAGACCATCGCCTATGTCAAGCAGCGCGAGGTGTTCGGCAAGCCGCTGATTGAATTCCAGAACACGCGGATGGTCCTGGCCGAGGCCAAGACCGCGACGTCGGTGACGCGCAGCTTCGTCGAGAGCTGCATCGACCGGCTGATCGACGGCACGCTCGACCCGGAGACCGCGGCGATGGCGAAGTGGTGGGCGACCGACAAGCAATGCGAGATCATCGACGATTGCGTCCAGTTGCACGGCGGCTACGGCTACATGCTCGACTATCCGATCGCGAGGATGTGGAGCGACGGACGCATCCAGAAGATCTGGGGCGGCTCCAATGAAGTCATGAAGGAGCTGATCGCGCGTGCGCTGTAAAGCGCACCGGCACGACAGTCGGGACTGACGATGAACCAATTTGCCAAACACGCGAGGTCGCCGATGCGTAACCGGGTCACCGAGATGTTCGGGGTCGAGGTCCCGATTTTCGGCTTCACCCACAAGCCGGAGGTCGCCATCGAGGTGACCAATGCAGGCGGCATGGGCGCGCTCGCGGCGAGCTACTATCAGCCGGACGAGCTCGAGCGGATCCTGACCGACATGGACCGCAAGACCGCCGGACGGCCCTATTGCATCGACGTGCTGTTCGCCAACAAGGTGGGCGAGGTGGTCCCATTGTCGGATCGCCTCAAGGCACTGCCCAAGGAGCACATCGCGTTCGTCGACAGGCTGCTCGACGACGCCGGCATTCCGCCGCTGCCGCCGGAGGTCGAGGCGGAGATGTTGCGGGAAAAGCCGCCGGGCCACGGCCATACCGAGGAAGGCGTCCTTGAGGTCCTGGAGGTCGTTGTCCGGCATCCCCAGGCCAAATTCGTGCTCAGCGCGATGGGCGCGCCACCGGCCTATGTCGTCGACCGCCTGCACGGCTACGGCATCAAGGTCGGCGCCATGGCCGGCAGCGCCGAGCACGCCCGCAAGCAGGTCCAGGCCGGTGTCGACCTGGTCGTGGCGCAAGGCAGCGAGGCGGGCGGCCATACCGGCACGATCTCCTCGATGGTGCTGTGGCCCGAGGTGGTCGATGCGATCGCGCCGGTCCCGGTGCTCGCTGCCGGCGGCGTCGGCAGCGGCCGTCATCTGGCGGCGGCGTTCGCGCTCGGCGCCGAAGGCGTCTGGTGCGGTACGATCTGGCTCGGCTCGCCGCAGAGCGAGCTGTCGCCGGAGATGCGCAAGCGGGTCCTGGCGGCGCGGTCCCAGGATGCGATCCAGCGCAAATACGACACCGGCAAGCCGCTGCGCGGTCTGCGCAGCAAATGGTCTGACGCCTGGGATGCGCCCGGCGCGCCGCAGCCGCTGCCGCTGGCCGCCCAGAAGCTGCTCGTGGCGCCTGCGCTGAAGCGGCTCGAGCTCGCCAACGCCGTCGACTACATGGGCTACATGACCGGGCAGATCGTCGGCCGCATCAAGGAAGAGCAATCGATCCGCCAGATCATGGACGGCATGACGTCCGAGTGCCGGGCCGTATTGAAGGCCTTGGGTGAGAAAGATACCGCAAATATCTGATCTAATTGTAGATATAAATATTCCATAATATACATTATGCGAATTACGGATATGGGTGGGTGGGATATCCGCGAAGCCAGGTCTCCGTCCCTAAGATCGCCGAGCGCCTTGGGGCCCCGGTCGATCACGGGCCGCTGAGCCGTGACGCGAAGGCCGGCTAGGCGCCGCCGGCCGCGCCCTGGGTCATGTGGGTCGCGATCATCTCTTCCAATATGTCGAGGTTTAAGTCCTTGAGGCGCCTGAACCTGACGCAATAGCCGGTGACCTTCGCCTTGCCGATTTTCCCGCCATAGGTTTCGGGCAGGTATCTCCTGTCCTCGAGCCCCATGAGGTAGAGGGAAATTCCGGTTGCGTTTGAGCTTAGGCCGATCCGGTAGAACTCCCGGGTTTTGCCGCTCGCGTATTTCAGCGTTTGCGTCCCATATCCGATGTTCTCGTTGGTGACGATTTTGTTGTCGCTGTCCCTGCCATCCAGGAACCACAGCTTGCAGTTCGGCGACGCGGCGAGGATGAGCCGTTGTATGGCTTCGATATCGTCTCGCTTTGGCGGGTCTTGAGCGTCGATATATCGGTCGATTTGCGTCTGCACGTTCACGTCGATGATCCTTATGCCCGTCTCGTCGGAACGACGAACGCGCTTATCGGCATCCGACATTGCCTCTGCAAATTGCCCGAGGCTTAGGCGCGTCCTGCACCCCTAGCCGCGGCTGAGGATCGATCCGATCGGCACGTCGCATCAGCGCCCCCTGAACCGCGGTTTCCGACGCACAAGGAAGGCGGCGACGCCTTCCTTGTGGTCTTCGGTCAGGCTCGCCAGCGCGAACTGATCGAGGTCCATATGGCCGGCGAGATCGTCCAGCGCATGCGCCAGTCGATTGACCGTCAGTTTCGTCATCGCCACCGAGATCGGCGGCTGCGCCGCGACCTTGGTCGCCAGCACCATGGCGGCCTCGTAGGATTGTCCGGGCTCGCTCACCTGCTCCACGAGCCCCCATTCATAGGCCTCGGCGGCCGAGATCCTGTCGTCGGCCAGGATGACCGCCTGCTTGGTGCGCGCCGGCCCCATCAGATGCAGCATGCGCGGCACGCTCTGCCAGCTCATGTTCATGCCGAGCGCGATCTCGGGCACGCGCATGTGCGCGTCGCGCGCGATCACGCGGAAATCCAGCGCGACGGCGAGTGCGACACCGCCGCCGATGCAGAAACCTTCGATCGCGCCGATCGTGACCTGCTCCATCTCCTGCCAGGCCCGCGTCAGCCGCGGCCCGAGTTTCAGATGCCGGCGCAGCGCGCCCATGTCCATGGTTTGGCGCGAGCGCCCCTCGACGTCCTTGAGGTCAAAACCGGCGCTGAAAGCGTTGGCGCCGCCGGTCAGCACGACGACAGAAGTTCCGCCGTCATCCTCGAAGCTGCGCGCGGCGTCGGTGAGCTGCCGCATCGCCTCCGGCGACAGCGCGTTGATGCCGTCCCCGCGGTCGAAGCGCACCACCGCGATGCGGCCCTCGGGCCCGAGGCCTTTTTCAATCGTCACATCGTCAACCACGCATACCTCCCTGCTCGCTTTGTCGTGTCCCGCCTGCCTCGACATAGCACGGCCTCTTCGCCTATCCTGCGCTCATGAGCGACCATGACCACGACCATCATCACCACGATCACGACCACTCCGAGCTGTCGGAGATGGAGCTGCGCGTCCGCGCGCTGGAATCGATCCTGAGCGAGAAAGGCTATCTCGATCCGGCCGCGCTCGACGCCATCGTGCAGGCCTACGAGACCAAGATCGGCCCGCACAACGGCGCCCAGGTCGTCGCCAAGGCCTGGAGCGATCCCGCCTTCAGGCAGGCGCTGCTCGAGGATGCCACCAAGGCGGTCGGCACGCTCGGTCATGTCAGCCGCGTCGGCGATCATCTGGTCGCCGTCGAGAACACGCCCTCCCGCCACAACATGGTCGTCTGCACGCTGTGCTCCTGCTACCCTTGGGAAATGCTGGGGCTGCCGCCGGTCTGGTACAAGGCCTCGCCGTATCGCTCGCGCGCGGTGAAGGATCCGCGCGGCGTGCTCGCCGATTTCGGCGTCAGCCTGCCGAACGAGACCGAGATCCGGGTCTGGGACTCGACGGCCGAAACGCGCTTCCTGGTGCTGCCGATGCGCCCCGCGGGCACCGAGGGCTGGAGCGAAGCCCAGCTCGCCGAACTCGTGACGCGCGATTCCATGATCGGCACCGGCTTCCCGAAGACCCCGGGAGCGCCGTCATGAACGGCGTCCACGACATGGGCGGCATGGACGGCTTCGGCAAGGTCGAGCCCGAGCCGAACGAGCCGATGTTTCACGAGGAATGGGAATCGCGCGTGCTGGCGATGGTGCGCGCGATGGGCGCAGCCGGCGCCTTCAACATCGATGCGTCGCGGTTCTATCGCGAGGCGCTGCCGCCGCACGTTTATATGACGAGCTCCTACTACAAGAAATGGCTGCTCGGTCTGGAGGCCCTGCTGCTCGACAAAGGTTTTGTCGCGCAGGAGGATGTCGCCGCCGGCCATTCCGTCGTGCCGGCGAAATCGCTCAAGCACGGCAAGTTCTCCGCCGCAGACGTCGAGCGCATCATGGTGCGCGGCAAGTTCGGCCGCACGGCGCCGGCGCCGGCAAAATTCAAGGCCGGCGATCGCGTGCGGGCCAAGAACATCCACCCCGTCACGCACACCAGGCTGCCACGCTATGTGCGCGGCCATGTCGGGATCGTCGAGCGCGATCACGGCTGCCACGTGTTTCCCGACACCGCCGCGAACGATGCCGGCGAGCAGCCGCAATGGCTGTACACCGTCGTGTTCGAGGGGCGCGAGCTGTGGGGACCGGACTCCGACCCGACCATCAAGGTGTCGGTCGACGCGTTCGAGCCATATCTGGAGACTGTCTGATGGACGGTGCCGCGGCCGCGCGCGCCACCAGCGCCGTTCCGAGCGTCCCCCGCGACGAAGACGGCCCGGTGTTTCGCGCGCCCTGGGAGGCACAGGCCTTCGCCATGGCGCTGTCTTTGTATGACCGCGGCGTGTTCACCTGGACCGAATGGGCCGCTGCGCTTGCCGACCAGATCAAGCGCGCGCAGGCGGATGGCGATCCCGATACGGGCGAGACCTATTATCTGCACTGGCTGGCCACGCTCGAGCACCTCGTCGCCGCCAAAGGTGTGACCACCGCAGATAATCTGCGCCGTTACCGCAACGCCTGGGACCACGCCGCCGACCGCACGCCGCACGGCAAGCCGATCGAGCTGATGCCGAGAGATTTCGAGTAGCGTTTCACTTGTTGGACAAACTGATGGGAAACCAAACTCAGTGTCGTCCCGGCGAAGGCCGGGACCCATAACCACAGGGTTGGGTTGTTAGAATAGGCTGTGGCCCCAGCGTTGCGCAGCAATGAACTACGGAGGTTATGGGCCTTCGCCGGGACGACACCTTGGAGCGAGCCGAGCCCTACGACACCCCGCGAGACGACGACGCGATAGCCGGCCGGCTCCTTTGCATGGGGTTGTTTTTCAATATTTGGCAGTGTGCCCCTGCCGAGGACTATCAACCCACGCCCTGCGCGACATATTCCCGCCAGCCCTTGGCCCGCAGCGCACACGCCGGGCATTCGCCGCAGCCATAGCCCCAGTCGTGCTGGGCGCCGCGTTCGCCGAGATAGCAGGTGTGGGAGTGCTCGCGGATCAGGTCGACCAGCCCTGCCCCGCCGAGTTGATGCGCGAGCCGCCAGGTTGCGGCCTTGTCGAGCCACATCAGCGGAGTGTGCAGCTCGAAGTTTTTCGCCATGCCGAGGTTGAGCGCCTGTTGCAGCGCCTTGATGGTCTCGTCACGACAATCCGGATAGCCGGAATAATCCGTCTCGCACATGCCGCCGATGATGTGGTGGATGCCGCGCCGATAGGCCAGCGCCGCCGCGAAGGTGAGGAACACCAGGTTGCGGCCGGGCACGAAGGTGTTCGGCAGTCCGTCGGCGCCCATTTCGATCGCGACGTCACGGGTCAGCGCGGTGTCCGAGATCTCCGCCAGTGTCGGGATCGCGAGCGTATGGCTGTCGCCGAGCTTGGCCGCCCAGTCCGGCCGCATCTCCTTGATGCCGGCGACGAGACGGTCGCGGCAATCGAGCTCGATCGCATGGCGCTGACCGTAGGCGAAGCCGAGCGTTTCGACGCAGGCGAAGCGCTGCAGCGCCCAGGCCAGGCAGGTGGTCGAGTCCTGGCCGCCGGAAAACAGCACCAGGGCGGTATCGGAGGTGGTTTGCATGGAACGGACTTAGCACTCCCGCGGGCGCCGGCCAATCGGTGGACATCACGGCGATTTGGGCACGTCCGGCTGGGATCATCCGGTGCGATTTGGCATAACGGCGGCAGCTCTCACAGTCCGGTGCTCGATGACCCCTTCCCGCGATATTTCCCGCCTGATCGAGATCATGGCCGCGCTGCGCACGCCAGTGACCGGCTGCCCGTGGGACCTCGAGCAGGATTTTGCGACGATCGCGCCGTACACGATCGAAGAGGCCTATGAGGTGGCCGACGCGATCACCCGCGGCGATCTCGACGATTTGCGCGAGGAGCTCGGCGACCTCCTGCTGCAGGTGGTCTACCACGCGCGGCTTGCCGAAGAGCAGAACGCCTTCGCGTTCGGCGACGTGGTCGAGGCGATCACGCGGAAGATGATCCGTCGTCACCCGCATGTGTTTGCCGACAGAGACGGCAACATCCAGCCCGCCGGCGTCAAGAGCGCCTGGGAGCGGATCAAGGCCGAGGAGAAGGCCGAGCGCGCCGCGCGGCGGCCGCCGGAAGAGACCGCGCGCAAATCGCTGCTCGCGAGCGTGAAGGCCGGCCTCCCTGCCCTGACGCGGGCGCTGGAGTTGCAGCGCAAGGCCTCCACGGTCGGCTTCGACTGGAACGATCCGCGCGCCGTGCTCGCCAAGATTCGCGAGGAAGCCGACGAGATCGAGGCTGCGCTCGATCGCAACGACAAGGACGAGATCGCCGACGAGACCGGCGACCTGATGTTCGCCGTCGTCAATCTCGCGCGCCATGCCGGCGCCGATCCGGAGACCGCGCTGCGCGGGACCAATGCGAAGTTCGAGCGCCGGTTCGCCTATATCGAGCGGGCGCTGGCGGCGCAGGGACGTTCGCTGGATCACGCGTCGCTGGCGGAGATGGACGCGCTGTGGAATGAGGCAAAAACCGAAACCACCACCGTCGTCCCGGCGAAGGCCGGGACCCATACCGCGTGATCTGACGGTGCCAGTCGCGCGCGCATGCGGAACGGCTAGCGCGGCCTCTATGGAGGCCTGCGGTTATGGGTCCCGGCCTCCGCCGGGACGACATCGAATTTGGGGTTGCTGCGTGCCTACAACAGCGTCCCGTGCAGGATCACCGCGGCGACGCCGAAATAGATCACCAGGCCGGTGACGTCGACGAGCGTTGCGACGAACGGCGCCGAGGCGCTGGCGGGGTCGAAGCCGATGCGCTTCAGGATGAAGGGCAGCATCGATCCGCACAGTGAGCCGAAGGTGACGATGCCGACCAGCGCGGCGCCGACGGTCGCAGCCACCAGCACCCAATGCGGGCCGTAATCGAACAGGCCGAGCGTCTGCCACAGCGTGATCCTGACGATGCCGATCACGCCCAGGATGGCACCGAGCACGATACCGGTCGGCAATTCGCGCACCGCGACGCGCCACCAGTCGCCGAGCCGCACCTCGTGCAGCGCCAGCGAGCGGATCAGGAGCGAGGTTGCCTGCGAACCGGAATTGCCGCCGGAGCTCATGATCAGCGGGATGAACAGCGTCAGCACGATCGCCTTCTCGAGCTCGCTCTGGTACGACTGCATCGCGGTCGCGGTCAGCATCTCCGAGAGAAACAGCGCGCACAGCCAGCCGGCGCGCTTCTTGATCATCTCGCCGAAACCGATCCGCAGATATGGCTCGTCGATCGCTTCCATGCCGCCGAACTTCTGGGCGTCCTCGGTGGATTCCTCGACGATGGCGTCGATGACGTCGTCGACCGTGACGATGCCGAGGATATGGCCGGGACCGTCGACCACCGCGACCGCGAGCAGGTCGTAGCGCGAGATCAGCCGTGCCGCCTCCATGCGGTCGGCTTCCGGCGCGATCATCAGCGGCTTGCGCGCAGGCGCCGCGGTCAACACGTTGGCGTGTGGGTCGGCGGAAATCAGCCGGCGCAGCGGCACCGCCTGGATCAGGGTTTTCTTGACCGGATCGATCACGAAGATCGAGTAGACGGTCTCCCGCGTGCGCTCGACCATGCGGATGTGGTGCAGCACCTCGGCGATGGTCCAGGTCGAGGGCACGCTGACGAACTCAGTCGTCATGATCGAGCCGGCGCTGCGCTCGGGATAGGCCAAGAGGCCCGAAATGACGTTGCGGGTCTCCGGATGGAGCCCGTTCAGCAGCGTGCTGCGCAGCGGCTCGACCAGCTCCTTGAAGATGTCGGCGGCGCGGTCGTCCGAGACGCCCGATAGCAGCGCCACCGCGGCGTCGGTCGGCAGTTCGGCCAGGATCTCGCAGGTGTTTTCGAGCCCGGGAAGATCGAGGACCTCGATGGCGCGCTCGGGCGGCAGCGATCGCAGCAGCCTGGCCGCCTCCTCGGGCTCGTGTGCGTTGAGTGCCTCGACGATGTCAGGCGCCCGTTCGTGGGCGAGGTCGCCATTCTGGGCCGCGAGCGGCTCGCTCGTCATGGTGTCGCCGGGGTTTTGCATCGATTGCCCTCGCCGTTGCGCGTTCTGCAGCGCAATGAACCAAGGCGGCGGGAATTTCAAACGGAAAGTGCGGCCGTTGGTCGCAATCCGCCGATGTCACGACAATGTCGTATTTTGCCTGCCTCAGGCGCTGCCGGGGACCGCGTCGAACCGGTTCATGACGATGTCGCGCTTGGTCTCGTCGACCCGCACGGTCATGTCGAAGCGCTCGCCATGCAGCTCCTTGTTCAGCACCTCGGCATTGCGATGCAGCCAGCTGATGCCGGCACCGTCGGAGGCGTCGATCGAGAGATTGAGCGTCAAGCGCTTGGCCGCGAGGCGGTCCTCGATCGCCGACAGCAGCGCATCGATCCCCTCGCCCGATACAGCCGAGACCAGGAAGCACGGCCGCTCCGGCGGGCGGCGCGCGGCGATGTTGTGCAGGTTCTCGCGCTCCTCCGGATCGAAGCGGTCGATCTTGTTCCAGACCTCGATGATGCGCTGGCCGCCGTCGGCATCCGGATCGATGCCGAGCTGGCGCAGCACGGCCTCGACGTCACGCTCCTGCGCCTCGGCGTCTTCGTGCGAGATGTCGCGGACATGCAGGATGATGTCGGCCTCCAGCACCTCCTCCAGCGTGGCGCGGAAAGCAGCCACGAGTTGGGTCGGCAGATTGGAGATGAAGCCGACCGTGTCCGAGAGCATCGCCTTGCCGCCATGCGGCAGGTTGAGCGCGCGCAAGGTCGGGTCCAGCGTCGCAAACAGCATGTTGGCGGCCTGGACATCGGCCCGGGTCAGGCGGTTGAACAGCGTCGACTTGCCGGCATTGGTGTAGCCGACCAGCGCCACCACGCGATACGGCACGCGCTGGCGGCCGGCGCGGTGCAGCCGCCGCGTCGCCTGCACTTTCTTCAGCTCGTTCTCGAGCCGCGTGATGCGGTCGCCGATCAGGCGGCGGTCGGCCTCGATCTGGGTTTCGCCGGGGCCGCCCATGAAGCCGAAACCGCCGCGCTGGCGCTCGAGATGGGTCCATGACCGCACCAGGCGGCTGCGCTGGTAGTTGAGATGGGCGAGCTCGACCTGGAGCGCGCCCTCCTTGGTCTTGGCGCGACGGCCGAAGATTTCCAGGATCAAGCCGGTGCGGTCGAGCACCTTGGTGCTCCAGGCCTTCTCGAGGTTGCGCTGCTGGATCGGCGACAGCGCGCAATCCATCACCACGAGCTCGACCTTGTCAGCCGCGACGAGCCCGCCGATCTCCTCGACCTTGCCCTTGCCGAGATAGGTCGCGGGCCGGATCTGGCTGATCGGCGCGACCACGCTCTCGACCACGTCGAGGTCGATGGCGCGCGCGAGACCGGCGGCTTCCTCGATCCGCGCTTCGTAGTCGCGGATAGAGGAATCCGTTTGCGCATCGCCGTCGCCACGGCGTGTGCGCAGGTAAGGGCCGATGACGATCACCCGCCCGGTGCTATTGTCCCCCGCCGACGTCGGCCGAGATTTGGGCCGGTCGGCGCCCCCTTCACGGTTGAAGGGTTCCAATCAGTTCACTCTCAAGCCGGTGCGTCCTCGCCACCCTCGAACAGCTGGATCGGAGCGCCGGGCATGATGGTCGAGATCGCGTGCTTGTAGACCAGCTGCGAATGACCGTCGCGCCGCAGCAGCAGGCAGAAATTGTCGAACCAGGTGACAATGCCCTGCAGCTTTACCCCGTTGACCAGGAAGATCGTCAAAGGTGTTTTGGTTTTACGAACGTGATTAAGGAAGGTGTCTTGTAGATTTTGTGCGCGGTCTGCCGCCATTGTTTTTGTCCCGCATGCTTGTGCTTCTTTTTATTGAACCGGCTCGGCTCTCTGACGGAGCCTCCTCCGGCTGCTTTGCCTGCCCTGAGATCCCCCTCCGGCAGGCATTGCGGCAAGGATTAGAGGCTACGCGCGGTTTTAAGGCAAGCCAGTTCGCGTACCAGTCGGTAGGAACACGGTGGCAATTCTAAGAAAAGCCGCCGAAAGAGACGAATATTCTCGACCGAAGTGGATAAATCCCCGGTTGTACCCAGCCCTTCTGCTGCCGCCGGGCGCCCCCTTTGAAGGCACACCCGGGCCACTCCGTTCCTGCCGCTCCGGGGGTCAGCCGACCCCCAGCGCCTTGAGCTTGCGATGCAGCGCCGAGCGTTCCATGCCGACGAACTCGGCGGTGCGCGAGATGTTGCCGGAGAAACGGCTGATCTGGGCGATCAGATAGTCGCGCTCGAACACCTCACGCGCCTCCCGCAATGGCAGGCCCATGATGTGCTCGCCATTGTTGGAGGTCGGCATCGCCGGCACCATCGAGCCGACGTCCTGCGGCAGCATGTCGGCGGTGATGATCGCCTCCGGGCCGCCGCCGGCCAGGATCATCACCCGTTCGACATTGTTGCGGAGCTGGCGGACGTTGCCGGGCCAGACATGGGACTGCAGCACGGCCATCGCGTCCTGGCCGATCTGCCGCTTCGGCAGGCCGGTCGTGGCCGAGATCTGGTCCATGAAATAGTCGATCAGCTCGGGGATGTCCTCGCGACGCTCCGACAGTGGTGGCACCCGGATCGGCACCACCGAGAGGCGGTGGTAGAGGTCCTCGCGGAAGCGGCCGGCGGCGATCTCCTCCTCGAGATTGCGCGCGGTCGAGGAGATGATGCGGACGTCGACATGGACCTTGGCGGTGCCGCCCTGGCGCTGGAAGGTCTGGTCGACCAGGACGCGCAGGATCTTGTTCTGGGTCTCGCGCGGCATGTCGGCGATCTCGTCGATGAACAGCGTGCCGCCATGCGCCTCTTCGAGCGCGCCGGCCTTGCGTTGCTGCTCGCCGTTCGATCCCTCGGTGCCGAACAGTTCGAGCTCCATGCGCTCGGGCGTGATCGCGGCCGCGTTGATCACCACGAACGGCCCCTCGGCGCGGCCGGAGGCGTGGTGCAGCGTGCGCGCCGCGAGCTCCTTGCCGGCGCCGGAGGGCCCGACGATCAGGATGCGGCTGTTGGCCTTGGCGGCACGGTCGATGGTCTGGCGGAGCTGGTTCATGCAGGCTGAGCGGCCGGTCAAAACGCTCGCCGCCGGCGCCAGTTGCTTGAGCTCCTTGACCTCGCGTTTGAGCCGCGAGGTCTCCAGCGCCCGGGTCGCCACCAGGATCAGCCGGTCCGACTTGAACGGCTTCTCGATGAAGTCATAGGCGCCGCGCTTGATGGCGGCGACCGCGGTCTCGATGTTGCCGTGGCCGGAGATCATGACGATCGGCAGATCGGCATTGTCCTTCTTGATCTGCTCCAGCAGCTGCAGGCCGTCGAGCTTGGAGCCCTGCAGCCAGATGTCGAGGAACACCAGATTCGGGCGGCGGTTGGCGATCTCGGCAAGCGCCGAATCGCTGTCGCGCGCGGTGCGCGTGGAAAAGCCCTCGTCGTCCAGGATGCCCGCAACGAGGTCGCGAATGTCAGCCTCGTCGTCGACAATCAGAATGTCACTTGCCATGGGTTACACCTGCCTGTCAGTCGCCCGTCGCGGCTTTGATTTTTGGTTCTTGAAGAGGTTCTTGCGCTGCATCTTGGCTTCTGGGTTCATTGTTGGTCGTCTCTCGGAGGCCGTCGGTCGGCTCCCGCTGCGGATTTTTTTCAGCTGTCGGTTCGGATGATTCAGGTTTGACGTCCGGCACTTGCTCCTTGCTGTCGGGCTTCGCCGCCTGCCCCGTCACGGCGAAGCGCAGCCGCATCCAGGCACCGCGCTGGCCCTCGCGGAAATCGGACGCGTCCTTGAGCTCGATGCGGCCGCCATGGTCTTCCAGCACGCGGCCGACGATCGCAAGCCCGAGGCCGGTGCCCTTGGCCCGCGTCGTGACGTAGGGCTCCAGCAGGCGCGAGCGCGCCACCTTGGGCAGCCCGATGCCGTTGTCGATGACGTCGATCAGGATGTCATCGGCTTCGCGCTGGGCGACGACGTCGATGCGGCCCCGACCGAGCTCCTCCGGGGCGACCTGCTCGATCGCCTCGGTGGCGTTCTTGATGATGTTGGTCAGCGCCTGCGAGATCAGCCTTCGGTCGAACTGCGCCGGCAGCGGCGACTGCTTGATGTCGGCCTCAATGTCGAGGTCGGGATTGGCGACCTTCATCAGGAACACGGCCTGGCGCACCACGTCGGCGACGTCCTCGCCCTCCATCACGGGCTTGGGCATCCGGGCGAAGCGCGCGAATTCGTCGACCATCCGTCTGATGTCGTCGACCTGGCGCACGATGGTGTCGGTGCACTGGTCGAAGATCGACTTGTCCTTCTCCTCGGTGATGGCCTTGCCGAACCGGCGCTTGATGCGCTCGGCCGAGAGCTGGATCGGGGTCAGCGGATTCTTGATCTCATGGGCGATGCGGCGGGCGACGTCGCCCCAGGCCGAGGTGCGCTGCGCGGAAACCAGCTCGGTGATGTCGTCGAGCGTGATGATGTAGCTGTCGCGCGCCTGGCTGGTCGGCTCGGCGGCGATCCGCACCGACAGATTGCGCTCGTGCTCGTCGCGGGTGATCGTGATCTGTCCCTGCACCAGGCGCTGGGTGCCTTCCCGCGCCGTCTTCATCATCTCGTCGAGCTCGGGCAGCACATCCGACAGCGGGTGGTCGAGCGTCTCGGACTCGGCGTGCCCGATCAGTTTCTCGGCCGAGCGGTTGAGGATGCCGACGCTGCCGGAGGCGTCGACGCCGATGATGCCGGCGGAGGCCGAGGACAGCACCGCCTCGATGAAGCGGCGGCGGCTGTCGATCAGCTCGCTGGCGTTGACGAGCTCGTCGCGCTGGCTGCGCAGCTCCTGCGTCATCTTGTTGAAGGTGTGGCCGAGCTGGGCGAGATCGCCCTCGGACTTGACCTCCGGCACCTGGATGTCGAGGTCGCCGGTCGAGACCTTGTTCGCCGCGCTCATGATGTTGCGGATCGGCTCGACCAGCCAGTTGGCGAAATTCAGCCCGATCAGCACCGAGGCCATCAGGATGGTCAGCGCGATCACCGCGAACATCAGCGCGAAGGTGACCTGGATGCCGAGCCGGCGCGACTCGGTCTGGGCATATTCGGCGACCGAGGCCTGGGTCTGCTTCAGCTGGCTGATGACGCGCGGATCGAGCAGCCGTGCGACGTAAAGGAAGACGTTGTCGAAGCCGCGCAGCCGGACCACCGCGGCGACGTAGTTCTCCTCGGGGAAGACCGATATCTCCGGCTTGTTCTCGCCGACGTCGTCGAGCAGCTCCTTCGGCGGGGTCGCAAACGCCGCCCTGATGCCGGTGTCGGCGCGCTCCACGACATTGCTGTCCTTGTCGAGCAGCATCGCCCCCGGCAGTTCGCGGGCGGCCGCGCTCGCCGTGAGGTATTCGTTGAACGAGCGCCGGTCCTGGTCGTACAGCGGCCGCGCGTTGGAGAGGTCGGAGGCCATCGCGAGGATATCGCCATTGATCAGCTGCGCGTGCTCGTAGGTGTAGGCGCGGGCGACGCTAAGCGAATTCTGGATGGCCTCGCGCGTCGGTCCCGAGAACAGCCGGTCGAGGCCGCGATCAAGCGTGACATTGGCGACGACGGCGACAAGCACCGCCGGCAGCACCGCGATGATCGAGAACAGGCTGACGATCTGGATATGAAGCCTGGCCGCTGCACGGCCGCGACGGCGGGCCTGGATCACCTTCCAGACCTCGCGGACGATGATGCCGATCAAGAGCAGGATGGAAGCGGCATTGATCAGCAGGAACGAGTAGACGACCTTCTTGGTGGGCTCGATCGGCGTCAGGCCGCTCAGCACCACGAAGGTCAGGAACGCCGACAGCAGCGCCGTGGTCGCAGCGAACGGCGCCAGCCATCGCCGCAACGGGAAGCCCCGAGCCTCCCCGTTGGGCTCGGCAGGTGACGCGTCTAACGGTGCGGCCGTGGTCTCTGCGCTGGTCATACCGGCAATTGAGATGAGTGCTTTCTCGCCCGCGGGAAGTGCGGACTGATGCAATCATATCACAATGTTGCCGAATTGCGACATTTCCGCGGCGCAAAGCCGGGTGCGGCGCCGTGTCCCCAAACACCATTTGTAACGGCCGATAACCGGGCTCTCTCCCGATCAGAAGCCAGTTCCATCGGTGTGCCGGCTCATGACTGCGGGATATTCACCGAAGTGGCGTAGGCCAGCAGCACCTGCTCGTCGAAAAGAAAAAACCCCGGTAGCCTTTGGGGGCTGAAATGCCGGGGTCGTTTCATGCCGCCCCGGGGCTGGTCAGACGGCGCCAACACAATCCGGAGAACGACTAAAGGTTCCGAACATTATTCGCCGTCCAGTTAACTTGCGTTACCTAATCGGGCGACCGGACGGCGTATGATCGACCCATCACCGCCCGGCCCTTGGCAAACATCGGTGATGAGATCGCCCCCATCACAGCGCTCCCGCCCCATTCAACAGGGAGCAGCGCCATGATCATCAAGCGGCGGCGTTTCGTGCAACAGGACGTATTGGAAGAGCGCCTTACGGCCGAGGCGAAGAGCCTTCGCATCGAGGCCAAGACTCTTTCCCCGGGCGTGGAGAAAGAGGCGCTTCTGAAAAAAGCCAGACAGGCCGACGTTGCCGCTCACATGAGCGAATGGCTGCGCTCTCCGGGCCTGAGGTGCCCGGAATGACGGCGCGCGCCGCGCGTTGAGCGCCGCGAGACGTTTTCATTCCAGCATCTTTCGATTGTCCGGCTTTTCGACCGCCCGGCTCGGACGCTGATCCTTCATCGAGATGAAGACTCCCGTCATCATCGTCGACATACACAATCCTCCCGCTCCACCCCGCAAACGCTGGAGCCGTCCCGAGATTACCCTGTCTGCTTGTGATGCGACAGGAAGGGCGCCGAGCGCCTTACGATCGACGCAGACCCGCGTTTCAGATCGGGAGCAAAAATACAGGCCGTCCCTGCTAGGAACGTCGATTGCTCGACAGCCGTTGTCGCGGTGTGAACCTGTCAATGGAGATATATTCGTGAAGAAGATTCTCATCACCACCGCGGCCCTCATGATGTGCGGCTCAGCATTTGCCCAAGGTACGACCGGGCCGGGCAACCAGAGCGACAATATGAAGAAGCCCGGCATGACCAGCGGGACCATGGAAAAGGGCTCGATGCAGAAGGGCTCGATGGACAACGGCACCACGGGTATGAACAGCGGCGCGTCCAAGGGCATGACGAAGCCCGACGCCTCCGGCCAAGGCGGCTCCGGCATGGGCAGCGACCAGGGCGGCACCAAAGTAGCGCCCAAATAGCAGTCCACATTACCGCGGGATTCAAAACGGCCTCAGCGCTCCTCCCCGCTGAGGCCGTCTTCCGTGCCGGCAGGAGCAATGCCTGGTCCCCCTCGTCACCCCTCGGTTCCACCCGCTTGGCAGAATGTCGAGCAATCCGGCACGGAAATGACGACCGAGACCGCAGTTCTCCGGAATTGAAGACGCGCGACTGCTGGCCGATACCTTCATCGCGGCCTTGGGACTTCCAAGCCCCAGGATGGAAACTGCCTTGTCAAAAGACGAACTCTCCCGAGACGCGCCGGAGGTCTTGCGCCTCGTGCGCGCATACCGCTCGATCAAGGATCGCGCCATCAGGCTGCAGCTGCTCGACGTCATCGAGGCGATGACGGCTGACCGCGCTGCGCCGGACGACAAGACCAAGACCAAATGAGCGGTCCGCTCTCCCCGCGAAATTTCTGCACGTCGCCGCCGCATGGAAGCGGAACGCGGCGCCTCGCCTAGCCCCCGCTGCGATACACCTGGATATCGAGATCCCTGATCTTCTTCCGCAGCGTGTTGCGGTTCAGGCCGAGCAGATCGGCGGCGCGGATCTGGTTGCCGCGGGTGGCCGCGAGTGCTGCGGTCAATAGCGGCACCTCGATCTCCTTGAGGATGCGGTGATAGAGGCCCGGCGGCGGCACGCCGTTCGGGAAGCCGGAGAAGTGCGAGGACAGATAGGCCTCGACCGCGCCACCGAGATTGTCGACGCCGACGGTGGCGTTGCCGCCCGAGGTGACGGCCGGCGGCGCCAGCTCGCCGTCGATCACCGATGATGTGATGACGTCCTGCGGATAGAGCGCGGCGAGCCTGCGCGCGAGGTTCTCGAGTTCGCGGACGTTGCCCGGCCAGCGATGCTGCTTGAGCCGCTCCAAGGCCTGGGTGTCGAGCTTCTTCGGCGGCAGGCCGTCCTTCTCGGCAAGCGCGAAGAAGTGCCGGATGAGATCGGGCAGATCCTCGATGCGCTCGCGCAGCGGCGGCAGCCGCAGCGGCACCACGTTGAGGCGGAAGAACAGATCCTCGCGGAACAGGCCCTGCTGGATCAGGATGCGCAGGTCCTTGTTGGAGGCGGCAACGATCCGCACGTCGGTCTTGATCGGCGTGCGGCCGCCGACCGTGGTGTATTCGCCCTGCTGCAACACGCGCAGCAGCCGGGTCTGCGCCTCCATCGGCATGTCGCCGATCTCGTCGAGGAACAGCGTGCCGCCCTCGGCCTGCTCGAAGCGGCCGGAAGCGCGCGTGTTGGCGCCGGTGAACGCACCGCGCTCATGGCCGAACAGCTCTGATTCAATGAGGTCGCGCGGGATCGCCGCCATGTTGACCGCGACGAACGGGCCGTTGCGGCGCCGGCCGTAATCATGCAGCGCGCGGGCCACCAGCTCCTTGCCGGTGCCTGATTCACCCGAGATCATCACGGTGAGATCGGTCTGCATCAGCCGCGCCAGCACACGGTAGATCTCCTGCATCGCCGGCGAGCGGCCGACCAGCGGGATCGAGTCGAACTCGTTGTCGTCGTTGGCGCTGGTGACGCGCTCCTTCGGCTCGGCGAGCGCGCGGCCGACGATGGTGATCAGCTCTTTCAGGTCGAACGGCTTCGGCAGATATTCATAGGCGCCGCGCTCGGAGGCGCGGATCGCGGTCATGAAGGTGTTCTGCGCGCTCATCACGATGACCGGAAGGTTAGGCCGCATCTTCTTGATCCGCGGCAACAGGTCGAACGCGTTCTCGTCCGGCATCACCACGTCGGTGATGACGAGATCGCCCTCACCCTGGCTGACCCAGCGCCACAAGGTGGCGGCATTGCCGGTCAGCCGCACTTCATATCCGGCGCGCGACAGCGCCTGGTTCAGGACGGTCCGGATCGCGGTGTCGTCGTCAGCGACAAGTATGCTACCTGCAGGCATCGTGGTTCCTCATCGTGCATCCTGAGAGGCAGGCGACGGCGTACCCGGAACGTCGTCGCGGTTGCTGTGGTCGAGTTGCTTGGTGGCACTGTAAACCGGCATCAGCACGCGGAAGGTGGTCTTGCGCGGCTGCGACTCGCATTCGATGATGCCGCCGTGATCGCCGATGATCTTGGCGACCAGCGCAAGGCCGAGCCCGCTGCCGGTCTGCTTGGTGGTGACGAAGGGATCGAACAGGTTCGGCAGCAGGTCTTCCGGCACGCCGCTTCCGTTGTCCTTGACGCAGAATTCCAGCGGCAGCGAGACCCGCGATTTCTTGCCGGGGACCGACAACCGCACGCCCGGCCGGAACGCGGTGGTGAGCTGGATCTCCGCATCGGTGCCGAGATCGACCACCGCCTCGGCTGCGTTCTTCACCAGATTGAGGAACACCTGGATCAACTGGTCCTGATTGGCGAGCACCGGCGGCAGCGACGGATCGTAGTCCTCGACGAAGCGGACGTTGCGGGCGAAGCCGGACTGCGCCAGCCGCTTCACGTGGTCGAGCACGGAATGGATGTTGACCGGCCCGCGCGCCACCGGGCGCTCGTCGCCGAACACCTCCATGCGATCGACCAGCGTGACGATGCGGTCGGCCTCGTCGCAGATCAGCCGGGTCAAGAGCCGGTCCTCGGACGAGGCCTGCTGCTCCAGCAGCTGCGCGGCACCGCGGATGCCCGACAGCGGATTCTTGATCTCGTGCGCCAGCATCGCGGCCAGCGCGATCACCGAACGCGCGGCGCTTCGATGGGTGAGCTGGCGGTCCATCTTGTCGGCGATGGTACGCTCCTGCAGCATCACCACGATATGGCCGGGCCGCTCGGTCAAGGGTGCTACGTGCAGATCGACCTGACGGTCGCCGCCGATCCGCGGCGTGCCCAAATCGACCTTGTATTCATTGACCGGCGAGCCGGTCGCCCGCACCTGATCGATCAGCGCCAGCAGCGGGCTGCCGAACGGCACCAGCTCCTTCAACGACTGCCGGCGCAAAAACTGCGTCGATATCTCGAAGAAGGATTCGGCGGCGATATTGGCATCGACGATCCGCCCGTCCGGCGCGACCAGCAGCACCGGGTTGGGCAGCGCGTTGAGGATGGCCTCGCCATCGGTCGGCACCGACCTGCGAAAATCCATGGCTGACGTCATGCGGCAGCACTCCGGGCGAAATCGTCATAGGCCTGCTCGAGCGCGCGATGCACGCTCGCCGGCTCTTCGGCGGTCAGGATTTTCTGCCGCCAGGTTTTCAGCACCGCAGCCGGCGCGCAGCTATAGGCGGCGGCGCTTTCCAGCGCCCAGCCGAGATGCTTGCGCGCATGCTTGAGCCCGATGCGAAGGCCGTAATGGCTGCAGATCTCGTCGTAGAGCGCGCGAACATGCGCAAGCTGCACGGCGAGCGGCGGCGCGGTCTCCGCGATGCCGGTCTCCAGGCGGCGGCCGATCTGGCCGGGCAGCCAGGGCTGACCCTGCGCGCCGCGGCCGATCATCACGGCGTCGGCGCCCGACCGATCGAGCGCGGCGACGGCCTTGTCGAACGAGGTGATGTCGCCGTTGACCACGAGGGGGATGGTGACGGCGTCCTTGACGGCGCGGATCGCGGCCCAGTCCGCCTCGCCCTTGTAGAACTGGCAACGGGTGCGGCCGTGCACGGTGATCATCTGGATGCCGGAGGCCTCGGCGCGGCGCGCCAGCTCCGGCGCATTGAGCGAGCGCTCGTCCCAGCCGAGCCGCATCTTCAACGTCACCGGCACCTTGACCGCCGCGATCGTCGCCTCGATCAGCGCAACCGCGTGGTCGAGGTCGCGCATCAGGGCGGAGCCGGACTGGCCGCCCGTGACGTGGCGGGCCGGACAGCCCATGTTGATGTCGATGACGTCGGCGCCGGCGGCTTCCGCAATGCGCGCGCCCTCCGCCATCCAGTGGGTCTGGCAGCCGGCGAGCTGGACCACATGCGGACCGATCCCGGCCGCTTCGCAACGCAGCTTCGACATCGGCTTGCCGTTCACGAGATCATCGCTGGCGGTCATTTCCGAGACCACCAACCCGGCACCGAGCGTCGCCGCGAGTCGGCGGAACGGCGCGTCGGTTATCCCGGACATCGGCGCGAGGAGGACCCGGTTGGCGACAGCAATGTCGCCTATCCTCAATGGGTTACGGGGAACTCTTTGCACGCCGGTCACGGCCGTCTCGTGGTTGGATCGGCTACCTCATTGCAGCCGATGGCGCACATTGTGCGCACAATATCTGTGCAGTCAAGCTTCATGCCTACACTTTAGACATTCCTACCACGCGCGCAAGTGCACTGCAACAAAATCTGCTTTTCCCACAGTCATCTGGAAACGCTCTGTTCTTGCGCAGCGGTCATGGTAAGGGGCTGTGCGCGGCGATCCCGTCGCCCTCTCCTCATCCCCGATTCGTCTGTCACTGGTTCAACAATGCCGAAGCCTGAGCGTACCGCAGCCATTCTTGTCGCAGCCGGCCGCGGCTTGCGCGCCGGCACGGGCGGACCGAAGCAGTATCGAACCATCGGCGGACAGACCGTGATCTACCGCGCCATGGAGGCGTTCTCCGGACATCCTGATGTCTTTGCTGTGCAGCCGGTGGTGAACCCCGATGACACCGCGCTGTTTCAGGACGCCGTCGCCGGCTTGCGCCACCAGCCGCCGACGCCGGGCGGCGCGACCCGCCAGGCCTCGGTGCATGCCGGGCTCGAGGCGCTCGCGGCCGAGAAGCCGGACATCGTGCTGATCCACGACGCCGCGCGGCCGTTCGTCACGTCGGCGGTGATCTCGCGCGCGATCGCCGCCACCGGCCGCACCGGCGCCGCGATCCCTGTCGCCCCGGTCACCGACACCATCAAGCTGACCAACGCGGCCGGCGACGTCGAGGCGACGCCGGACCGCGCGCGGCTACGCATCGCGCAGACGCCACAGGCCTTTCGCTTCGACGTGATATTGGAGGCGCATCGCCGCGCCGCGCGCGAGGGGCGCAGCGATTTCACCGACGATGCGGCGCTGGCGGAATGGGCGGGATTGACGGTTGCGACATTTGAAGGTGATCCTGCCAACATGAAACTCACCACACCCGAGGACTTCGTGCGCGAGGAAGCGCGGCTCGCAAGCCAGCTCGGCGACATCCGGACCGGCACCGGCTACGACGTGCACGCGTTCGGCGACGGCGATCATGTGATGATCTGCGGCGTGCGCGTGCCGCATACGAAGGGCTTCCTCGCCCATTCGGACGGCGATGTCGGGCTGCATGCGCTGGTCGACGCCATCCTCGGCGCGCTCGCCGACGGCGACATCGGCTCGCATTTTCCGCCGAGCGATGCCAAGTGGAAGGGCGCCTCCTCCGACCAGTTCCTGAAATACGCCGTCGAGCGCGTCACCGCGCGCGGCGGGCGGATCGCCAACCTCGAAGTGACGATGATCTGCGAGCGGCCGAAGATCGGCCCGCTGCGCGACACCATGCGGGCGAAGATCGCGGAGATCTCCGGCGTGAACGTCTCACGCGTCGCGGTGAAGGCGACCACCAGCGAGCGGCTCGGCTTCACCGGCCGTGAGGAAGGCATCGCCGCGACCGCGAGTGCGACCATCCGGCTTCCCTGGGACGATAAAGGCTGGAGTGCCTGACATGGGCGGCAGCGACGCTCGAGCCCTCTCCCGCGCGCTGCTCGACCTGTGCCGGATGCGCAAGCTGACGGTTGCGACCGCCGAATCCTGCACCGGCGGCCTGGTCGCCGGCGCGCTGACCGACATCCCAGGCTCGTCCGACGTGATCGACCGCGGCTTCGTCACCTATTCCAACGAGGCCAAGCGGGCGATGCTCGGCGTCAAGGCGGCAACGCTCGACACCTTCGGCGCCGTCTCCAAGGAGACCGCGACCGCGATGGCGATCGGCGCGCTGGAAAAGGCCGGCGTCGATCTCGCGGTCTCCATCACCGGCATCGCCGGTCCCGGCGGTGCGACGCCGGGCAAGCCGGTCGGGCTGGTGCATTTCGCCGTCGCCGCGCGCGACGGCCGCATCATTCATCGCGAGCAGCGTTTCGGCGCGATCGGCCGCAGCGCGGTGCGCCAGCGCTCGGTGGTCGAGGCGCTGCGCATGCTGATGGAATTGGCGCGACCGCCGCAGGCGGCCAAGCCGCGCCGCGAGGCCGTCAGTCGCTTGCGTCCACGGGTGGCGCGTTCGCCGCGCAGTCACGCCGCAAAGCGCCGGCGTCCGCCGCGCGGATAGAGCGCCGAGTCGCTTTGCCGATGCCACCTTCGGTCAATGCGACCATGTGACACCCGCACAGGCGGAGCAGAACGTGACTTCGCCGCTTTCCGATGCTTCAATCGTCGTCCCCACCCAGCATAAATCCCTACAACAAGGAGAAAATTGATGAAGTTGGGAACTTTAGTCGTGGCCGCCGTCACCTCGGGCGCCATGGCACTGTCGACGATTGCCCCATCCTTTGCCGCGCCGCTCGCACCCATGCCATTGCAGGATCGGCCGACATCCGTGCAGCAGGTGCAATATCACGGCCATGGCGGCTATCGCGGCGGCGGCTACCGCGGCGGGTATCGGCATGGTGGCGGCGGCGGTGGTGCCGGTGCGCTGATCGGCGGCCTCGCGGTCGGCGCCATCATCGGCGGCGCGATCGCGGCCAGCCAGGCCAAGGCCAACAACGACGCCTATTGCTCGCAGCGCTTCCGTTCCTACGATCCCAATTCGGGCACCTACCTCGCGGCGGGCGGCGTGCGCCGTTCCTGCCCGTAAGGCAGCTTTCTCATCTATCCGTTATGCCCGGCCTTGCGCCGGGCATCCACGTCTCTCCGGCAGCGTGGCACAACAGACGTGGATGGCCGGGACAAGCCCGGCCATGACGACGAGAGGACTTGCTAAGTCGACGCGGCCGGCTTCCCGTAGACCTGGTCCGCCCGCTTCTCGAACGCAGCGGCGAAGCGCGAGAATGCGGCGTCGAACATCGAGCCCATCAGCATCGCGAGCATCCGGCTCTTGAATTCATAGCTCAGGAAGAAGCCGACATCGCACTCGGTGTCCGACTTCGGCTCGAAGCTCCAGCGATTCTCCATGTTGCTGAAGGGGCCGCGCAGATATTCGACCAGGATCTTCAGATTGGGCCGGTCGAGCGTCACCTTGCTGGTGAAGGTCTCCCGCACCAGCTTGAACGACACCGTCATGTCGGCGACAACGATCTCGGTGCCGTCATCCTTCGGGGTGCGCTGGCGGATCTTCAGCGACTGGCACAGCGGCACGAATTCCGGATAGCGCTCGACATCGGCGACCAGATCGAACATCTGCGCGGCGGCGTGGCGCACCCGCTTCTTGCTGGAGAATCGTGGCATCAGTGGATACTCGCACGGTTTTGCCGGGGTGCGAGCGCCTTCAGGTAGTTGTCCGCCTGCTTCCGTGCGGTGAAGCAGATCAGGGATTGATCGGGGCGCAGCCCCTCGAAATATGCGAGCAGCGTCGGGCGCTGCTGCTGCCGGTAGGTCCAGACATAGCGGAAGAATTCGAGATCGATCTTCTCCGGGCAACCCGCGGCCATCTCGGGCCGGACCTGGCCGTAGCTCTTCGCGATCCGGCCGAGGATGCCGCACATGCAGGCCGCGCGCGACAGGTCGAACCAGATGATCGTGTCGGCAAGCTTCCGGCGCAGCTCGCCCGCGCCATGCCGCGTGTAATTGCCGTCCATGATCCAGCGCGGCTGTTCCGTCACCTCGATCATGCGCTGCCGGAACTCGTCGCGATCGGATTCGACCCAGCCGGGTTTCCAGAACAGCGCGTCGATCGACACGGTCGGAAGTCCGGTGATGCCGGACAGTCGTCGGGCAAAGGTGGACTTGCCGGATCCCGACGATCCCATCACCAGAACGCGTTGCATTGATCGGTCCGAGGTTCAATAAGGCGACGCGGTTCGCCGCCGGCGGCTAGCCGCCGTGCGCCACGCGCGCCGCCTGCAGCTTGGCAAAGTCCTCGCCGGCGTGATGCGACGAGCGGGTCAACGGGCTTGCCGACACCATCAGGAAGCCCTTGGTGTAAGCGACACGTTCATAGCCGGCGAACTCGTCGGGCGTCACGTAGCTCATCACGGCGTGATGCTTGCGGGTCGGCTGCAGATACTGGCCGATGGTCAGGAAATCGACGTCGGCCGAACGCAGATCGTCCATCACCTGCAGCACCTCGTGCCGTTCCTCGCCGAGGCCGACCATGATGCCCGATTTGGTGAAGATGGTCGGGTCCATCTCCTTGACCCGCTGCAACAGCCGGATCGAGTGGAAATAGCGTGCGCCGGGCCGCACCGTCAGATAGCGCGACGGCACCGTCTCCAGATTGTGGTTGAACACGTCGGGCTTAGCCGCGACCACCCGCTCCAGCGCGCCCTCCTTGCGCAAGAAGTCCGGCGTCAGGATCTCGATCGTGGTGGCCGGGCAGCGCGCGCGGATGGCGCGGATGGTTTGTGCAAAGTGCTCGGCGCCGCCGTCCGCGAGATCGTCGCGGTCGACCGAGGTCACGACCACATGGGCCAGTCCGAGCTTGAACGTCGCCTCGGCGACATATTCGGGCTCGCTCGCTTCGAGCGTTGTCGGCATGCCGGTCTTGACGTTGCAGAACGCGCAGGCGCGGGTGCAAGTGTCCCCCATGATCATGAAGGTGGCGTGCTTCTTGTCCCAGCACTCGCCGATGTTCGGACAGCCCGCCTCCTCGCACACCGTGACCAGGCCGTTCTCCTTGACGATCCGGCGCGTGTCCGCATAGCCGCGCGTGTTCGGCGCGCGGACCCGGATCCAGTCCGGTTTCGGCGGCGACACGGCGTCCGGCCGGTTCACCTTTTCGGGGTGACGGGGCCGCAGCGGGGTCGTGGAGATGGTATCGACGATGGTGACCATGGTGCCTGCAAGTCGCGAGAGGCCTTAGCTAGTCCGTGTTGGCGCCGCTCGCAACCCGGCCCATGCGACCCTAGCAGATCAGCCAATATATTGGCAGTCTCGGGGCCCGTTCCGCCGCGATTCCCACCTGATAATGGCTCAAAAACCCAAATCGGCCACGGCCACGACGCCTCGCCTCGGCAAGCCGCTGAAGCGGTCGTTCTTCGACCGCAGCGTCCATGAGGTGGCGCCCGACCTGATCGGCGCGACCTTCCTCGTCAACGGCGTCGGCGGCCGCATCGTCGAGCTCGAGGCCTATCATCACACCGAGCCGGCAGCGCATTCGTTCAACGGGCCGACCCCGCGCAACAAGGTGATGTTCGGGCCATCAGGCTTTTCCTATGTCTACCGTTCCTACGGCATCCACTGGTGCATCAATTTCGTCTGCGAGGAAGCCGGCTCCGCCAGCGCGGTGCTGATCCGCGCGCTGGAGCCGACCCACGGCCTCGCGGCGATGCGGCGACGGCGCGGGCTCGACGATGCGCGGGCGCTCTGCTCGGGGCCGGGCAAGCTCTGCGAGGCGCTGGGCATCACCATTGCCCACAGCGAACTGCCGCTCGACCGTCCGCCGATCGCGCTGTACGCCCGCACCGAGAAGCCGGAAATCGCCACCGGCGTGCGGATCGGCATCACCAAGGCCGTCGAGCTGCCGTGGCGCTACGGGGTGAAGGGATCGAAGTTTCTGAGTAAGCGCTTCGAGGAGTAGTCACGAAGCTTTCTTCAGGCGCTCCAACGCCTCCAGGATCTTGGCCTTGCGCTCCAGCGCCGCTTCGCGCTTGTCCTTCTCTTCCTCGACCAGCTCTTCGGGCGCGTTGGCGACGAACTTCTCATTGGCAAGCTTGGCGTCGACCCGCTTGATGTCGGCGTCGGCCTTGCCGAGCTCCTTCTCCAGCCGCGTCCGTTCGGCGGCCAGGTCGATCACGCCCTTGAGCGGCAATGCGACGACCTCGCCGCGGACGACGAGCTGCACGGCGCCTTCCGGGGGATGATCGGCAAACGAGATGTCGGACAGCCGCGCCAGCCGCTTGATGGTGTCGTTCCAGCGCTGCGCGCGATCCTTCGTCTCGGCGGAAGCACCCGCGATCACCAGCGGCGTCAGCGTCGAGGGCGGGATGTTCATCTCTGCCTTCACCGAGCGCATCGCGGTGACGAGGTCGACCACCCAGCCGATCTCGGCTTCGGCCGCGGGATCGCTGAAGTCGTCGGTGTCCGGTGAGATCAGCACCGCCGGCATGATCTCGCCGTTCGGTCCGGTCATCGCCATCTCGGCGAGCTGCTCGGGCGTGATGGCGGTGGCCTTGCGTGGCCAGGATTCGAGCACCAGCAGGCCGTCGCGCTTCGCCGTCACCGCCCACAATTCCTCGGAGATGAAGGGCATGAACGGATGCAGCAGCTTGAGGATCTCGTCACGCGTCCAGGCAATCATGGCGCGGGTCTCGGCCTTGGCCGCGCCCTCCTCGCCCATCAGCACGGGTTTTGCCAGCTCAAGATACCAGTCGCAGAACACGTTCCAGACGAAGCGATAGATCGCGCCGGCGGCATCGTTGAAGCGATAGCCCTCGATCGCCTCGGTCACCTCGCGGGTGGCGCGCGAGGTCTCGTGCGCGATCCAGCGGTTCAGCGTTTCCTTGGCGCCCTTCGGGTCGAAACCGTCAGGCGTCACGCATTCGTTCATCTCGGCGAAGCGGCAGGCGTTCCAGAACTTGGTCGCGAAATTGCGGTTGGTCTCGACCAGATGCGGCGACAGGCGGATGTCGTGGCCCTGCGCCGCCTCGCGGGTCAGCGCGAAGCGCAGCGCGTCGGCGCCGAAGTCGTCGATCACACCCAGCGGGTCGATGACGTTGCCCTTCGACTTCGACATCTTGGCGCCCTTCTCGTCGCGGACGAGACGGTGAATGTAGACGGTCGAGAACGGCGCCTGCTTCATGAAATGCAGGCCCATCATCATCATGCGGGCGACCCAGAAGAAGATGATGTCGAAGCCGGTGACCAGCGTGTTGGTCGGATAATAGCGCGCGACCTCCGGGACATCGTCCGGCCAGCCCAGCGTCGAGAATGGCCATAGCGCCGAGGAGAACCAGGTGTCGAGCACGTCCTCGTCTCTGACGATGAAGCCCTCACGGTTGGCGGGATCGGTGGCCATGTCATGGCCCTGCTCCGGCGTGATGACTTCCTGCTCGACGTAATAGCCGAGCGCGTTGGCGACCGCCTCGTCCTCGGTTTCGGCGACGAAGGCCTTGCCGTCGGGGCCGTACCAGGCGGGAATTTGATGGCCCCACCAGAGCTGGCGCGAGATGCACCAGGGCTGGATGTTCTCCATCCACTCGAAATAGGTCTTTTCCCAGTTCTTCGGAACAAAGGTGGTTTCGCCCGAGCGCACCGCCGCCATCGCCGGCTGCGCCAGCGTCTTGGCGTCGACATACCATTGGTCGGTCAGATACGGCTCGATCACGACGCCGGAGCGGTCGCCATGCGGCACCATGTGGGTGTTGGGCTCGATCCGCTCCAGGAAACCGAACTCCTCGAGCCGAGCCACGATCTTCTTGCGCGCGGCGAAGCGCTCGATCTTGTCGAACTCCGCGGCGAATTCATCCGCGCCTTCAGGCAGGCCGCGTAGATAATCCTCGTTGCCGACCAGGGTGAGGCAGCCCTCCTGATCGAGCACGCTGATCTGCGGCAAGCCGTGGCGCTTGCCGACCTCGAAATCGTTGAAATCGTGCGCCGGCGTGATCTTCACGGCGCCCGAGCCCTTCTCCGGGTCGGAGTAATCGTCGGCGACGATCGGAATCTTGCGGCCGATCAGCGGCAGGATGACGTGCTTGCCGACCAGATCGGTGTAGCGCTCGTCGTCCGGATGCACGGCCACCGCGGTATCGCCCAGCATCGTCTCGGGGCGCGTCGTCGCGACCACGATGAATGATTTTGGATCCTCGGGATTGAACGTCCGGCCCTCGATCGGATAGCGCAGGTACCAGAGATGACCCTTGACCTCGACCTGCTGCACCTCGAGGTCGGAGATCGCGGTGAGCAGCTTCGGGTCCCAGTTGACCAGCCGCTTGTCCTTGTAGATCAGGCCCTCGCGGTGCAGCTCGACGAACACTTTCACGACGGCGCGCGACAAGCCCTCGTCCATCGTGAAGCGTTCGCGCGACCAGTCGCAGGAGGCGCCGAGACGCTTGAGCTGGTTGACGATGGTGCCGCCGCTCTCGGCCTTCCACTGCCAGACCCGTTCGAGGAACTTGGCGCGGCCCATGTCGCGCCGGCCCGGCTCCTGCCGTTCCATCAGCTGCCGCTCGACCACCATCTGGGTCGCGATGCCGGCATGGTCGGTGCCGGGCTGCCACAGCACGTCGCGGCCGCGCATCCGCTCGAACCGGCACAGGATGTCCTGCAGCGTGTTGTTGAGCGCGTGGCCCATATGCAGCGAGCCGGTGACGTTGGGCGGCGGGATCACGATCGTGAACGGCGCGGCGTCCTTGCGCTCAGGCCGGCCGGCCTTGAACGCGCCGCTCTGCTCCCAGGTCTGGGAGATCCGGCTCTCGATATCGGCGGGCTGGTAGTTTTTCTCGATCATGGCAATGCAATATGGGGATGTGGAAAGGCTAGAAAGCCGTCCGAACGCACCAAGTCAACCGGACTGGCGCGCGGGAGGCGCGATTAGGGCAATTTGGGGTGGCTGAATGAGGGCTAGCGCCCTACCGCCCGCGGGAGACCCGCTCGATCTCGGCCTTGACGATCCGCTCGACCAAGCCCGGCAGGTTGTCATCCAGCCAGTTTTTCAGCATCGGCCGCAGCATTTCCTTGACCAGGTCCTCCAGCGTCCGCGCATTGTTGCTGAGGACGGTGTTGGCCAGGGAGTTGAAGGCGGATTCCACCGCCCGCATCGTGGTTCCCGAGATGATCGGCTGCATCGGAGCCGTCTCGATCGCCGGCGGCTCGCGCACAGGCTCCCGGAATGGGTCGCGGCTCGGTTCTCGGCTCGGCTCCTGGCTTCGTTCCTGGGCCTGCGACCGGCCCCGTGCCGACGGGTCGGTGAACTCGACATCGTCCTGCGGATCGACCTTGCGGAACGAGGGAGCAGCCGGTTCCGGCAGCGCCATCTCGTCGGTCAGCTCGAACACGTCGCCGTCCGGCTGCGGCGGCCTGATCTCGGAGGCCGGCGTCGCCTCATCGAGGCTCGCCAGAAGGGAATCGATATCGTCCTGGCTGTTGCTGGCGGCAGCGGCCGGTGCAGCCGGCGCCGGCTTCGGCGCGGGCGCAGCCGCCTTGGCGGCCGGTGCCGGCGCGGGCGGCGGGCTCTTCATCGCGGGCTTGGCTGGAGCCTGCGGCGGCTCGACCTTGGGCGGCGGCGGTGCAGCAGCGGCAGGCGCCGACTTCTCGGCAGCCGCCGGCTTTGCCTCGTCGTCGGCAATGATGCGACGGATCGACGCCAGAATCTCCTCCATCGAGGGCTCTTGGACCTTCGCAGGTTGCGTCATCTCCGACTCCACATCGAAACTATTTTACATCAAGCCTGTGAGGATTCGCCGGTTCCGATGATGCGGGCAGAGTTTTTCGTCACTCACGCCCGACTTGTCCCCAGATCAAGCCCGCCAGAGGCTTCATGCGGCCTCGCCTCGCCCAACACTGCGGCAGCAAACCGTTCGTTGCGCCGCGCGATGGCATTGGCCTTGCCGCGAATCGCTTTTCTGCCCGACAAAACGGTATGTCAGGGCAATTATCGATTGCAAGCAAACGCACGGCGTTTGTGGCCCTGATTGACTCAAGGACCACAAACTTAAGTACGACAAGCGACGTTGATGTGGCGGTCAGGACATGATCCGGAAAAGTGCGACGCACTCTTCCGAGACGATCATGCTTCACTCAAGAGCTGAAGCGCGACGGTGTTCGCGGTTAGCGGCCGTCCGGCGTGCGCACGCCGGCCCAGCTGTCACGAATCTGGTGGTAGTGCACGCTCGGATCGTAGACGTTGGTCTTCAGGCCCATCACCGTCGGCGACAGCCGGCCGATGGCGTTGAGCACGTTATAGGAGGCGACGACGCGGTCGTGCTGCGCCGTGACCAGCGCGTTGCGGGCATTGACCAGCGACTGCTGCGCGTTGAGCACGTCGAGCGTGGTGCGCTGGCCGGCCTTGGCTTCCTCGCGCACGCCGTTGAGCGCGATCTCGGATGCGGTGACCTGCGACTGCGCCGAGATCACCTGCGCCTTGCCGGCGACCAGCTGACCCCAGACAGTGACGACGTTGGCGCGCGCCTGATCGCGCGTTTGCTCCAGAACGAGACGCTGCTGGGCCAACGACTCCTTGGACTGCCGGATCAGCGAGTACTCGGCACCGCCCGCATAGATCGGCACCGACAGCTGAACGTTGGCGGCCGCATTGAAGAGGCGGTTGACCGACAACTGCGTTTGGTAGCCTTCGCTCACCGTCGCCTGCAACCCGACGCTCGGCAGCAGCGCACCCTCGGCGACTTTGGTCTGCAGGAAATTGATATCGACGCCGAACATCGCGGAGGTGACGTTCGGGTTCTCGGTCAGGCTGAGCTCGACCGCGGAGGCCAGTGACGCCGGCAAGTAGCGGTCGACCGGCGAGCCCGGTGCCAGGTTCTGCGGCTCATTGCCGATGATGCGGCGGAAGTTCGACCGCGTCGTGGTGAGCTGCGATTCCGCTTGCAGTTGCTGAGTTCGGCCTGCCGCAAGCTGCGCCTCGGATTGCGCGACGTCGGTGCGCGTCACCTCGCCGACATTGAAGCGGTCCTGGGTCTGCTTCAGCGTCTGCTCCAGCACGCGGGTGTTGCTGCGCTGGACCTCGACAATCGCGGCGTCGCGTAGATAGTCCATGTAGATCGTGGCCGCGTTCAGGATCACGGTCTGCTCGAGCACGCGCAGTCCCTCGCGTGCCGACGAGACCTGGCTTTCGGCGGCGCGCACCTTTTGCGGCGTCTGCGCGTTGTACAGCGACTGGTTCACCGTCAGGGCCGCTTGGGCCGGATTCTGGGTACCATGGATCGGAGCGGTATTCGCGCTCAATTGCTCGTCGGTGTATTGATATCCGCCGCTCACGGTCAGCTTAGCCGTCGGACGGTAGCCCGAGAGCGCTTGCGGAACGTTTTCGTCAGTCGCCCGCACCTGCGCGCGCTGGGCGTTCAGCTGAGGATTATTCTGGTAGGCACGCACCAGCGCGGCCTCGATCGTATCGGCCAGCACGGGCGACGGGCCCATTGCAGCCAACAGAAGGACCGCTGTCGCAGCCGCGGTGACAACCTTCACCCCACGCATCCCCAATTATCCATTCATTGTAGTCGCCGGCGCACTTACAGGAGCCAGACGTCGCTTCAGACCAAGTGAGTCCCGCCTCACCTTAGTCCGCAGCTAAGGGCAACGGAACCACTCCGCAATGAAACGCGGTGGAAACTCTTCACGTGGGGCAAACGGGCCACACTTCTGATTCAGAACGGGATTTTATCGAGTGACGGCAGCGCAATAGCGTCAGAAAACGAACGCCGGCAGCCGCTCCAGCCCGGGCAGCACGGGTGCCCATGCGTCAAATAGCTCGCGATGTCCGAAATCCGCGTGCGAGTGCGCCACGAGGCCGGCCCGCGGTGGCGGTGTCAGGCCGAACACGCCGACCAGCCGGCCGCCTTCCTTGAGCTGGCCGAACAGCCCGCTCGGCACCACCTCGGTGGCACCATTGAGGACGATGACGTCGTACGGCCCGCCGGCGGCATCGCCGTCGGCCGCAGCCGCGGTCGTCACGGTCGCGTTCCCGATGCCGAGCCCGGCCAGCGCCGCGCTCGCCTTCGCACTGAGCACCGGATCGCTCTCGGTCGCCCGAACCTCGGCTGCGAACTTCGCCACGACCGCGGCGGCATAGCCGGAGGCGCAACCCACCACCAGGACGCGATCGCCGTTGCCGATGTCCGCCGCCTGCAACAGCTTGGCGAGCAGCGCCGGCTTGATCAGGCAGCGCTTGGCGGCGCCGTCCTCGGCGACATCGAGGTCGAGGTCGAGATAGGCCAGCGCCTGCTTGCTGTCGGGCACGAACACTTCGCGCGGCACCTCCAGCATGGCTTCGAGGATGCGGTCGTCGGTGACATCGCTCGGACGCACCTGACAATCGACCATGTACTGGCGCGCGGTCGAAAAACCCGACATTGGCTGGACCCTGCAAATCGCGCGGCGATGCCGCTGGAGGAGCTTAGATGAGGGCCATCTTTTGGAACAAGCTCCGCCAAAACGCAACACGCCCGCGCCGCAGGCCCGTTGCGCTATTCGATGGTGACGGCGAGCCGGCTAATCATCCGGGCCACCTCGTCGAGGTGCTCGGAATCATGCTCCTCGACCGCCTTGGCCAGCCGACGCAGGCACTCATCGTCGCTGATCTCGGGAACACCGCTCGGAACGAGCGTCGGTTGCGCGAACGACAGGTCGATCAGGTTCACAGCCATGGACATCACCTCTCAGAACCCGGCAAGAGGAAAGCTCGGCATCTATTAAGTCGATTTGACGACTAATTTGGCCTATCCGGACCACGGGCTTGTGATCGGCGGTCTGGACATCGGCGATAATCTTGCGTGTTTTGATGGGGCCAGAAACTGGCTCCCCGGCCTGGATTCGAACCAGGGACCATTCGATTAACAGTCGAATGCTCTACCGCTGAGCTACCGAGGAATAGGCGAACCAACTGTTCGCGAGCGGGCAGCGTATAACAAAGCCTTCCGGCCTTGCAAAGAACCAAATGGCGCTCCCGCGCAACTTTAACCCGAAGGGTAAACCCACTGTGACACAAGGGGTTGCCGGCCTCCGATCCAGTTGGCCTGCCGCATTGCGGGCTGGGTAAGGCCCGGGACTGTCAGCGGCGCGGCGGAGCCTGCCGCGCCGTGATTCCCGGCCTTGGCGGGACGAGGCCCGTTACTCCGCGACGAACGAGGTGGTCTTGGTGCCGGGGTCGTAAAGTCGACCTTGATGTTCCAGACGCAGCCTTCGTCATCGGCGCCGAACTCGACATAGGCGGTGTCCTGGTTCTTCAGCGTTTCCTCGAGCTCGTTCTCCCACTCGTCGAGGCCGTCGTCGGGTCCGTTGAAGCCGAGAAACTTGATGGCGTAGCCGGTCTCGTTGACCACGGAGACATTGCGGTTGTCAGCGGCGCGCGAGGGTGCCGTGGCAAGCGCAATTCCCATCACAAGCAATGCCGACAAAATATGCTTCATGAAAAAGTCCTCCTGGAGGTGAGTCACGCTCCGGTGCGCGACATTCACCTGCTTAGCGACGGTGCCGCAGGCGGACAAATCGTGCACAAAATGCGAAACCTCGGCTCCAGGATCGGACGGGCCTCACGGCCTCCGGCACACCAGATCGATCTCGATCAGCGCATCATAGGCAAGCCCGGTGACGCCGACGCAGGTGCGGGCCGGCAGCCGATCCGGCGGAAAGAATGCCCGGTAGGCCTCGTTCATCGCGGCGTAGTCGTCCTTGAAGCGCGTCAGGTAGATCCGCGACATCACGATGTGCTCCAGACCGAGGCCGAGGCCCGCGAGCACGACACGCAGATTCTCCATCACGGCCCTGGTCTGCGCCACGATGCCGTCGGGCAGCACGCCGGGCGTGGCCGGCGTATCCGGCATCTGGCCGGTGACGAAGACGAAGCCGTCGGTCTCGACCGCATGGCTGAAGGGAGCGACGGGTTTCGGCCCGCCTGCAATCATATGGAATTTCACGTGAGATTCTCCGCCTGCCCCGCTCAACTGAGGTCAAACAGCCGTTTGCTCAGGATCGCGTGAACGCCCCAATTGCCATCGACCACTTGGGTGACGCCGAAATCGACCGCCGCCGACATCAACGCGATCGCCTCGTCCTCGGTCAAGCCTTTGACGCTCATCAGGAAGCGTCGCATCTTGCGGAATGCATCCTTCATTGCAAGGTCGAGCGAGGATTTTGCATAGACCTCGCTCTGCCCCTGTGCGCCGAATTCGGCGAGATAGTTCGGATGGCTGAAGCCGGTCAGCACCCAGTCGGTCGCGGTCTCGATCAGGGGATAGCTCAGATCGGCAAACGGTTGTCCGGCGAGGCTGCCCTTCTTGTGCAGGATCACCTGGAACGTGCCGGTCATCGAGCATTCGATCGCGGTTCCGGAGAGCTCGCCGTCGCCCTGCGCGGCATGGGGATCGCCGACCGAGAGCAGCGCGCCGGGCACCGACACCGGCAGGTAGACCGCGGAGCCTTTGCCGAGCCGCCAATTGTCGAGATTGCCGCCGAAATAGGACGGCGGCACCGAGTCGACGAAATCGACCTCGCGCGGCGCGACGGCGATCACGCCGAAATGCGGCCGCAACGGAATCCGGACGCCGTCGAGCACCGCGTGGCGGCGCTTGACGCTGCCAGGCTGAACGGGAACGCCCGGATAATCATAGGTCGCGTGCACGACGCCGAACGGATCGGTCTGCGGCTCCCAGCGGTAGGAATAGAGCGCGCGGGCATGCGGCGCCGTATCGCCCTCGCCTGCAAAGATCTCGTAGATCGTCACGACCTCGCGCGGTTTCGGACCGGCGAGGAATTCATTGTAGTGATAGCCCCACCAGGCCGCGACGCCGGAGCCGAACACGCGGCCTTCGAACTCAGGACTGCGGCTCGGACGCGGCACGATGTCGAGGATGCGCACCTCCAGCACGTCGCCGGGCTGCGCGTCCTTCACCGCGATCGGTCCGGTGCAGATATGAACGCCGAACCCCTCACCGGCGCCGCGGCCGAACACCGAGGCATCCATCGGACCGGCGCCACGACGGTCGACGTTCTTGCGGTCGGCAGTCCAGCCGAACACGCTCTCCGCACCGTCATCGCCGGCAATCATCCGCTCCGGATCGTCGGAGGCATGTTGGGTCAGCGTCTCGATCGTGATGGTATCGCCCGAGGCGATCTCGGCCTGCGGCAGCAGCGTGCGGCTGAAATAGCCCCAGTGCACCTTCGCGGCCTCGATCGCGAGATGGTGGTGGATTTGCCCGGCCTGGCCGGCGCCGTGCTCGGCTGTCGCCAGCGCTGCGGCCCGCTTCGTTCCCGCCGACGGCTGATGCGCGCGCGATTGCGCCAACGCATCCAGCGGCCAGCCGCGCTGCCCGGTCGATGCCGGCGCCGGTGTCGCGCGCGCCTCCTGCTGGCGGAATTCGCGGGGCGGCAGGCCGAAGCGATGGCGGAAGGCGCGGCTGAAATGCGCGGAATCGCCAAAACCGTAGCGATAGGCGATCTCGGAGATCGATTGCTGCGCTTCGGCCGGGTTGGACAGGTCGGCCCAGGCCCGCTGCAGCCGGCGCTCGCGCACATAGTGCGTGAAATTGTCGCCGACATTCTCGAACAGCTTTTGCAGGTAACGTTCGGAAATGCGCTCGGCCTGCGCGACGCTCGCCGGTGCGAGGTCGGGGTCGTCGAGCCGGCGTTCGACGGCCTGGCAGATCCGATGCAAGGTTGCGGCCTGCGACGCGGTGTGGCGGGCATCCGGTGTCGCGCCGGCGAGCTGATGTGCGATGGTCAGCAGCAGATCGGCCATCGCCTGGGCGGCCGCAGCCCATTCGACATCGCTCAGCGTCTCGAGCGTGCGTGCGGTCGCATCCAGCATGCGCGAGAACACGTCCGCAAGTCCGCCCGGCGCCACCACGCGCGGTTCGCCGAAGCGGAGCTTGCCGGAGATCCGGCCGTGCAGCGCCTCCGCTGTCACCGACAGCATGATCGCCCGCATGTCGCGCTGGAACACGACGCCACAATCGCCCGATCGCGGCAGCAGCAGGAGATGTCCGACCGGCACGATCCGGTGACTGCCGCCGTGCCGCAGCATCACGCCGTCATCGATCGGCAATAGCGCGATCGGCAGGCCCTCGCCGCCATGATGCAGCGGCGCAACGGTCTGCGCCCCCGCCGCGATCCGGGTCAGGGCAATCCCCGGCGCCGCGCGATGCGACGCGGTGGCGTGCCCGTCATGGAAGGCGCCCTCCGGCTGCAGGCCGACCGCGCCCAGCACGTCCCGCCATGCTTCCGGGCGGTCGTCCTGAACGTAGGATTCACTCGTGAACGGACGGAAACTCATTGCATCGACCCAATCGGGATCGATCAAAGCAACCTGCGTGCCAGACAAGCCGGTTCCTCCGCCCAAAGGGCGGCGTCACATCGACGCCAAAACTCGATCGCGCGACCGACCCGGCCGCGGTCAATCGCACCTGAAGACGTTCTTCCGAATCGTGCCGTGCACGCCCCAGTTGGCGTCGACGACCTGGGTGACGCCGAAATCGGCGCCGACCGACATCAGCGAGATTGCCTCGTCCTCGCTCAGGCGATGCACCGTCATCAGGAAGCGGCGCAGCTTGCGGAACGCGTCGCGCATGGCGCGGTCGAGGCTCGAGTGGTTCACGATCTCGGTCTGCGCGCCGGCGCCGAGCTCGGCGAGATAGTTCGGGAAGGTGAAGCCGTAGACCGACCAGGCCTGCTCGGTCTCCAGCAACGGATGGATCAGACCCTCCAGGCTGGTGCCGCCGAGATCGTTCTTCTTGTGCAGGATGAACTCGAAATCGCCGGTCAGCGAGGTTTCGATCGCTGTGCCGCCGAGCTCGCTGTCGCCCTGGGCCGCGTGGGGATCGCCGACCGAGAAGAAGGCACCGGGGACCGCGACCGGATAATACATCCGCGCGCCCTTCCCGATCCGCCAGTCGTCGATATTGCCGCCGGTATAGTTCGGCGGGATCGAGCTGACGAAGTCGGCTTCCGACGGCGCGAGCCCCATGGTGCCGAAATGCAGCCGTGCCGGCACTTTCACATTGGTCAGGATGTTTTCGCGCTTCCTGATCGTCCCATGATCGACCCGGACGCCTGGATAATCGATGGTCGGATGCACGATCCCGTCGGGGTCGGTCTGCGGCGTCCAGACGTAATTGTAGACCGCCTTGGCGAACGGCTCGCCCGAGGTGTCGAGCTCGAAGATGGTGATGACCTCGCGCGGTTTCGGCTCCTCGATCAAATCGTGATAGTGAAAGCCCCAGTTCGCCGCGACGTTGGAGCCGAAGCAGCGGCCGGCATGGCAGGCGCTGCAGCTCGGCCGCGGCCGGATGTCGAGGATGCGCACCTCGAGCACGTCGCCCGGCTCGGCGTTCTCGATCGCGACCGGGCCGGTCAACAGATGCACGCCGAGGCCTTCGCCGGCGCCGCGAATGAACGGCCCCTCGGTCGGACCGGCACCACGACGCGTCACCGCCTTGTGCTCGCGCGTCCACTGAAACACGCTCTCGGCGCCGGGATCGTTCGCGATCATTCGCTCGTAGTCGTCATTGGCGTGGTGGGTCAGCGTTTCGATGGTCGCCCGGTCGCCTGAGCGCAATGTCAGCGCCGGCTGGACCTGCTTGCTGAAATAGCCCCAGTGAACGGTCGCCGGCGACACCGGCAGGTTGAAGTGTTTCATGCACGTGCCTCTTCGAGCGGTCGAAAGATAGGGTGGCCTGTCGCCTTCATCGCACCGTCTCCGGCGCCTTCTCGGCGTCCATCACGCGGAGGAAGCGCGCGGTGATCGGATGGCGCGGGCGCGACAGCACCTCATGCGCCGGTCCCTCCTCCAGGATCGCCCCGCCATTGAGGAAGGCGACGCGGTCGGCGACCTCGTCGGCGAAGCGGATCTGGTGGGTCGAGATGATCATGGTGAGCCCGTCGTTGACGGCGAGCCGCCGGATCACCTCGAGCACCTCGTTGACGAGCTCGGGGTCGAGCGCCGAGGTCGGCTCGTCCAACAGCAGCACGCTCGGATTGGGTGCGAGTGCGCGGGCGATCGCGACCCGCTGCTGCTGGCCGCCGGACAGATGGCGCGGCAACGCATCGGCGCGATGGCTCAGGCCCACGCGATCGAGCAGTTCGTGCGCCCTGCGATCGGCGTCGAGCCGGGTCATGCCGTGCACCCAGCGCAGCGGCCCCGCAACGTTCTCCTTGGCCGTCAGATGGCTGAACAGGTTGAACTGCTGGAACACCATGCCGACGCCGACACTTGCACGCTCATTGGCGATGGCGCGCGGCGACAGCCGCTTGCCGTGCTCGGACAGGCCGAGACGGCGGCCGCCGACGCGCACCGTGCCGGCATCCCAGTCCTCCAGATGGTTGACGCAGCGGAGCAGCGTGCTCTTACCGGACCCGCTCGGCCCGAGCAGCGCAACCACCTCGCCGACCCGCACCGTCATGTCGAGACCGTCGAGCACGGTCTGGGTGCCGTAGCGCTTGCGCAGGCCATCGACCTCGACCGCGACATTGTTGCGCGCGATGGTCGCGGCTCGCCTGGCACGATCCTCCATCGTCAGGGCACGCGCAGGTGGCAACGGGATCTCCGGCTGCGTCGCGGCGGCGACGGCCGGGCCGGCCTCGTCCGTGAGCGCGAGCTTGCTACCGGGATCGACCCGGCGCCACGGCAGGTAGTCGGCAAGCCGCCGCTGGCGTGCGGTGCGGTCGAGATCGAGCGTCCATTCCAGTGCGAGCTGGATCACGCTCACCGCACCGGTCAGCACCAGGTACAGCAGGCCCGAGGCGAAGAAGATCGAGAAGAAATCGAAGGTCGAGGATGCCAGCTGGGTCGAGCGCAGCGTGAGTTCCTGCACCGCGATGACCGACGCAAGCGAGGAGTTCTTCAGCGCGCTGACCGTCTCGTTGCCGAACGCCGGGATCATGGTGCGGATCGCCTGCGGCGCGATCACCCGCCGCATCACCACCGCCGGCGTCATGCCGAGCGCCTGGCCGGCCGACACCTGGCCGCGGTCGACGCCGAGCACGCCGGCACGCAGCATCTCGGCAATGAACGGCGCCTCGTTGCAGGCGAGCGCCAGGCCGGCGGCGAGGATCGCCGGCAGCTTGATGCCGATATGCGGCAGGGCGTCGTAGGCGAACACCATCTGCAGGATCAGCGGCGTGCCGCGGAAGATCACGGTGTAGCCGCGCGCAAAGACGGCTAGCGGCCAGAACCGGCTGAGCTGCATCCAGGCCAGGATCAGCCCGAGGATCAACCCACCGCCGAGCCCGAGGGCGGTCACCTCCAGGGTGACCTCGATGCCCTCGAGCAGATACGGCAGGCTGAGATAGTGCAGGAACAGCGACATCAGTTGACGGTCAGCAGTCCCGGCTCTTTCAGATTGTTCGGATCGAGCTCCCACTTCTTCAGCAGCGCGAGCTGGTCGCCGGACTTGTAGATCTCGACCATCGCGGCCATCACGGCTTCGCGGAATTTCGGCTTGTCCTTGGGAACGCCGATGCCGACCGAATAGGGAATCGTGACCGCGATCGCCTTCTCAAGCTTGTCCGGATAGGCCTTCACCGCATTGTCGACGGTGTTGACGTCGTTGATGTAGGTGTCGGCGCGCCCGGCGAGGATCGCCTGGATGCAGTTGGCGTTGTTGTCATAGAGCTGCAGCGTCGGCTCCGGCTTGCCGGCGGCCTTGCATTGCGGGATCAAGGCCTGCACCAGCGGGACCTCGACGAAGCCGGTATTCTCGGCCGCGGCAGCGCCGCACAGCGAGAGGTTGATGCCGTTGATGCCTTTCGGATTGCCCTTGGCGACCAAGACGCCGTCGAACACCTTCGAATAGGTGATGAAGTCGGCGGCCTTGGCACGCTCCTCGGTGGCGTAGATGTCGGAAATGACAATATCGGCCTGCCCGCTCGCCAGCGTGGTCAAGAGCGCGGCGAAGGTCACCGCCTTATAGGTCAGCTTGAAGCCGAGGCACTCGCCGATCTCCTCGCCGAGATCGATGTCGAAGCCGACATATTTGCTGGGGTCCTTCGGGTCGATCGCCTCATAGCCCGGGGTGTGCGGGTTGATGGCGTTGACCAGCGTCTTGCCCTTCCAGTCCGGGTATTTCTCCTGCAACGCCGCGCACGCGGCCGGCGCCGCCTGTGCGCCGGCGGATGCCAGACATCCGGCGGCGACAATTGCCCCCAGCACCATTACGCGCAACGCACGTGGCGCGCACCGTGCTTCCCCACAAAGCCACTTCTGCATGCTGCAGCTCCTCCGAATGTGTCATGGCGAGGGCCATGCTCCAAAGCTCGGAGGAAAGGCTACGGGGAACCACGCCGGGATGGCTTGTCCCGGGACGCACAAAAAATTGGATCAACAAGGCCTGCGAAATGGGCAGGCCTGCTCAAGATTCGTTCGCACGACCGGCCACTTTTACAGGCACGCCGTCATTGTTCGAACACCGCCGCGCAGGCCGCGCTCAAATTCGCCCTGTTGCGGCGCAAGCAGGCGGTGATGGCGCGGACATTGGGGATCTCACCGGCACAGAGGCGATAGACGTCGGGCGTGCAGGCCCTGCGCTGCTCGGGCGTGCCCGGCTCGGCCAACGCCGCGCCGCTGACGGCGGTCGCAATGACGCAAGCGAGGATCGATGCGCGGCACACACGCAATGGTGAGGATCGATGGACGAAACTTGCCTTCATGGTCGCGTCTCCGTAAAATTGATCCGATACTTGCCTATGACTTGCCGCGTGGCGTGATCGGGGATTACGCGAACGATTTTTCGGCGAATGTGATTTGTCTCACACGAGGCCCGGTGCAGCCGGCCTAGGTTCCGACGGACCGCAACAATTCATTAACCAACGCGGATGCGATCGCTCGTTCGTTAAAATGCGAACGATCGGCTCAATCCGGGTCCAAGACAGTTTTGCGAAGTTGGCGCTCTCGAATTTCGGAGAGCCCGATGAGCGAAGTCGAATTTGATCTGTTGCTGGACGCCGTGCGAACGGCGCTCGCACCTATTGCTCAGGAGGATTTTGTGGCTCAGCCCTCGCCCCGCATCCAGCCGCCACCGCGCGCCGCTAATGACAACGACGTCGTGCCCTGGCCGCTGATCCCTTTTCCTGAAGGCTGGTACGCCGCCAGCTAATGCGGCGTCTCATCTGTCCGGCACAAGGCCCTGATATGGATGAGTTTGGAGGCCACGACCAGAATTGAACTGGTGTACACGGTTTTGCAGACCGTTGCGTAACCACTCCGCCACGTGGCCCCTTGAGGCGCACTCATATACGCCCTCTTTCCGATAGGCAACCAAGCCGGACGGCTAGCGCTTCCGCCTGCGATAGTCCCGCTTCTTCGGTTTCGGCGCCAATTCCGGCATTTCGGCCTGGACTTCGCGGTATTTGGCCAGCATCCGCTCGAAACTATCGATTAACGCTGCGGCGATGTCGGGCCGCTTCTCCAGCCCCGCGAGCAGCATTGCGGCCGCTTCAAGGGTGGACAAGCCATCACGGCGCGGTTCCCGGCGCAGCGCGCCATAGCGCGACGGCCGTTTCGGCCCGAGAATCACGCGCTGGCACTTCAGCATCCAGGGATTGCGCCACCACAGCGCTTTGGCCTGGCTCCAGGTGCCGTCGAGCAGCACGATGCCCTCGATCCGGCTGAGAATGCGGCGCTGCTCGGGCTCGAGCTCGCCCTTGCGGTTAATGGCTGCGATCTCGGCATCGGTCTCGAGATCCTCGACCTTGGCCGAACCCAGATAGAGCACCGCCCAGCGCTGTGGGTCGGCCACCGGCCGACCGAGCGCCTTCGCAAGGCTCGGCCAGGACAGCCCGATCCGCACCACGGCGTTCGCAAAATGCCGCGCGGTCAGCCGTGCGGTGCCGAGCGCCCTGTCCTGCTCCTGCGGATGCTGCAGGATCAGGAGCTGGATGCGGCTCTCGATCGGGGTGACGCTGTCGCAGATGCACAGCGGCTTGGGCTTGCCGCAATGCGGGCAGTCTTCGCGTGCTGCGTCTGTGAGATCGGTGTCGGCTTCGGTCGGGTCTGACATCGCTTCGCTATACGCTGACAGCGGCGCAATTCAACCTATTCCGCCGGCACGTGCACCGCCGATGGCGCGGAGCGCCCGCGCAGCCGATCGATCAGGAGATAGATCACCGGAGTGGTGTAGAGCGTGAGGATCTGCGACACGAACAGGCCGCCGATGATGGTGATGCCGAGCGGCCGGCGCAGTTCGGTGCCGGGGCCGGTCGCGATGACGAGCGGGATGCCGGCAAACAATGCGGCCATCGTCGTCATCAGGATCGGGCGGAAGCGGGCCCGGCAGGCCTCGAAGATCGCCTCGCGCGACGACAGGCCCTGGTGCCGCTCGGCCTCCAGCGCGAAGTCTACCATCATGATGCCGTTCTTCTTGACGATGCCGATCAGCAGGATGATGCCGACGAAGGCGATCACGGTGAGCGGCAGACCGGTCACCTGCAATGCCAGCAGCGCACCCAGGCCGGCTGACGGCAGCGTCGAGATGATGGTGATCGGATGTGCGAGGCTCTCATAGAGCACGCCGAGCACGATATACATCGCCACCAGCGCGCCGAGGATCAAGAGCGGCTGCCGCCCGGCGGTCTTGTTGAAGTCGCCGGCATTGCCGTCGAAGCTGCCGCGGATGCCTTCGGGCATGTGCAATTCGTTGACCGCCTGCTGGATGTTCGTGGTCGCGACTTCGAGCGGCACGTCCGGCAGCAGGTTGAACGACACCGTGGTCGAGGGGAATCCGCCGGAGTGAAACACCGCCAGTGCCGACAGGCCGCGCTGCTGGTGCACCACGGCCGACAACGGCACCTGGACGTCGTTGGCGCCGGCGACATAGACCCGCTCCAGGTTCGACGGGTCGTTCTGAAATCTCGGATCGATCTCGAGCACCACCATGTACTGGTTGCGCTGGGTATAGATGATCGAGATCTGACGCTGCGCGAAGGCGTTGTTGAGCGCGTTGTCGATGTCCTGGACGCGGACGCCGAGGCTGGAGGCGGTCTTGCGGTCGATCACGAGGTTGAGCTGCAAGCCGCCGGGATCGCGGTCCGAGGAGACGTCGGTGATGCCCTCCACCGTCTCCATGCGCTTTGCCACCAGCGGCGCCCATTTCTGCAACAGCTCGAGATCGGTCGAGGACAGCGTGAACTGGTAATCGGAATCGCTCTGCCGACCGCCGGTACGGATGTCCTGTGCCGCGAACATGAACAGGCGGATGCCCGGCACCATGGTGAGATTGCGGCGCAGCCGGTCGATCACCTGCGCGGTGGTGAGCCCTCCGCGCCCCCCCGGCGGCTTCAGGCTGATGAACATGCTGCCGCGGTTGGCCGTCGCCCCGCCCGGCCCGCCGCCGGAGCCGACCGAGGAGCCGATGCCGGCGACCGCGGGATCGGCCATCACGATATCGGCGAGCCGCTGCTGGAGCCCGAGCATGGCCTGGAACGAGATATCGGCCGAGGCCCGCGTCGAGCCGATCACGAAACCGCTGTCGTCGGTCGGGAAATAGGCCTTCGGTGTCTTGACGTAGAGCACGACCGTCAGCGCGACGGTGGCCGCGAATACCATCATCGTCAGCCAGGGATAGCCAAGTACGCTTCGCAAGGTCCGGGTATAAAACGCCACGATCCGCGACAGCGTGCCCTCGATGGCGCGGTCGTACCAGGTGGCGTGATCCGAGGTCGCTTCCTTGATGTAGTGCGCGCAGATCATCGGCGTGACCGTCAGCGACACCACGGTCGAGACCGCGATCGCGAACACCAGCGTCAGCGAGAATTCCCGCAGCAGGCGGCCGACGACGCCGTCCATGAAGACCAGCGGCGTGAAGGCCGCGACCAGCGACACCGAGATCGACAGCACCGTGAAGCCGATCTGCTTGGCGCCCTCGAGCGCGGCCGGATATGGCGCCATGCCCTGCTCGAGGTTGCGGTACATGTTCTCGATCATCACGATGGCGTCGTCGACCACGAAGCCGACCGAGATCGCCAGCGCCATCAGCGACAGATTGTCGACCGAGAAGCCGGCAAGCCACATCCCGGCGCAAGTGCCGGCCAGCGCCAGCGGCACCGAGACGCCGGCGGCGATGGTCGGCACCAGCCGGCGCAGGAACACGAACACCACGACCATGACCAGCACGACGGTCGCAAGCAGCGTGAACTGCATGTCCTCGACGCTGGCGCGGATCGTGCCGGTGCGATCCACAAGCGTCGAGATCTCGACGCCGGCCGGGATCCATTGCTTCAGCACCGGGATCAGCGCGCGGACCCGGTCGACCGTGTCGATGACGTTGGCGTCGCCCTGCTTGGTGATCTGGATCAGCACCGCGGGCTGCTTGTTGAACCAGGCGATCGAACGCGCATTGCGCACGGAATCCTCGACCTCTGCGACATCGGAGAGCCGGACGAAATTGCTGTTCGAGCTCTTGATGATGATGTCGCGGAATTCGGCCGCGGTACGCATCTGCTTGTTGATCGACAGCGTCTCGCTCTGCCTGTTGCCATTGAAGATGCCGACCGGCCCGAGCGGATTGGCGTTGATGATGGCAAGCCGCACATCGTCGGTCGCGATCCCGGCATTGGCCAGCGACACCGGATTGAGCGCGATGCGCACCGCTGGCTGGTCGGCACCGCTGACGGTGACCTCGCCGACCCCCGGCACCTGCGAGATACGCTGCGCCAGCACGGTGTCGGCGACGTCGTACATCGCGCTGGTCGAGATCGTCGGCGAGGTCAACGCCAGCACGAATACGGGGGCAGCCGCCGGATTGGCCTTGCGGAATTTGGGCAGCGACGGCAGATCGCTCGGCAGATCGGCGAGCGAAGCGTTGATCGCGCCCTGCACGTCGCGCGCGGCACGGTCGATGTCGCGGCCGATCGAGAACTGCACCTGGATGCTGGTGGTGCCGAGCGAGCTCGTCGAAGTGATCTGGTCGACGCCGGCGATGGTGCCGAGCTTACGTTCCAGCGGCGCGGCGACGGTCGCGGCCATCACCGACGGATCGGCGCCGGGCCGCGACGCCGACACCCGGATGGTCGGAAAGTCGACATTCGGCACCGAGGATACCGGAAGGAACTCGTAGGCGACGATCCCGACCAGGAACAGCCCGATCGCAAGCAGCGTGGTGGCCACCGGCCTGCGGATGAAGGGCTCGGAGATCGAGATCACTGCATGCCCTCGGTCGCGCCCGCGACCGGCGGGCCGTGCGGACCGGCTTCCGGCACCGCCCGCTCGATCCTTCGATTGAGCCGATCCAGCGCCAGATAGATCACCGGCGTGGTGTAGAGCGTCAGAAGCTGACTGAGCAGCAAGCCGCCGATGATCGAGATGCCGAGCGGAAAGCGCAGCTCGGAGCCGGTGCCGCTTTCGATCGCCAGCGGCAGCGCGCCGAACAGCGCGGCCAGCGTCGTCATCATGATCGGGCGGAAGCGCAACAGGCAGGCCTGCACGATCGCGTCATAGGACGACATGCCCTGATGCCGCTCGGCTTCGAGCGCGAAGTCGATCATCATGATCGCGTTCTTCTTGACGATGCCCATCAGCAGGATGATGCCGATCAGGCCGATCACGGAGAGATCCTGCCCGCACAGGATCAAGGCCAGGATGGCGCCGACGCCGGCCGAGGGCAGCGTCGACAGAATGGTGATCGGATGGATGTAGCTCTCGTAGAGCACGCCGAGCACGATGTAGATCGTGATGATCGCAGCCAGGATCAACCAGGGCTGTCCCGCCAGCGAGCGCGAGAATTCGGCGGCGTCGCCGGAATAGAGGCCGACGATGCTGTTGGGCATGCCGATCCTGGTCTCGATCGCCTTCACCGCCTGGACCGCATCGCCCAGCGCCTCACCCGGCGCCAAATTGAAGCTCAGGGAGACCGATGGGAACTGGGCCTGATGCGAGATCGCGAGCGGCGCCGTGGTGCGGATCAAGGTCGCCACCGCCGACAGCGGCACCTGCGCGCCGGCCGCGCCCGGCAGATAGAGCTTGTCCAGGATCGATGGGTCGCGCTGGTACATCGGCAGCGCCTCCAGCACCACGCGGTATTGGTTGGCCTGGCCGTAGATGGTCGAGATCTGGCGCTGCGCGAAGGCGTCGTTCAGCGTGTCGGTGACGCCCTGCAGATTGACGCCAAGCTGACCGGCGCGCTGGCGGTTGATGTCGAGCGCGGCGCGCAGGCCGCCCTCCTGCGCCTCCGAGGAGACGTCGCGGAAGATCGGGTCGCGCCGCATCTCCGCGACCAGCTTCTGGCTCCATTGCGAGACCTCGGCCGCATCGGTCGCGGTCAGCGTGTACTGGTATTGCGAGCGGCTCGACTGGGTCGAGATCTGCACGTCCTGCACCGGCTGGAAGTAGACGGTCATGCCGGGAATCGTCGCCACCTTCTGCTTGAGGCGCTCGATCACCTTGGCGACGCCCTCGCGCCGCTCATCGAGCGGCTTGAGCGTCATCACCAGGCGGCCGACATTGGTGGTCGGGTTCACCGAGCCGGCGCCGATCACCGAGACCACGCCGATCACGTCAGGGTCGGCCTTGATGATGGTGGCCGCCTCGCTCTGCCGGCGCCGCATCTCGGCGAAGGAGACGTCGGGGCCGGCCTCGGTCACCGCGGTGACGGAAGACGTATCCTGCAGCGGCAGAAACCCCTTCGGCGCCAACATGTACATCAGCAGCGTCAGCGCGATGGTTGCGAACGTCACCAGCAAGGTCGCGCGCTGGTGCCGCAGCACCCAGAGCAGCGTCTTGTGGTAGAACTCGACCATGCGGTCGATGAAGCGGCTGATCGCGGCGAGGCCGGGAACCGCCATCTCCTCGTGGATGTTCTTCAACAGCCGCGAGCACATCATCGGCGTCAGCGTCAGCGAGACGATCGCCGAGGTCACCACCGCGATCGTCAAGGTCAGCGCGAATTCGCGGAACATGCGGCCGACCAGGCCGGACATGAACAGCAGCGGGATGAACACCGCAATCAGCGACACCGTCAGCGAGATCACCGTGAAGCCGATCTCGCTGGCGCCTTTCAGCGAGGCCTCCATCACCGTCTCGCCCTGCTCCATGTGGCGGACGATGTTCTCGATCATGACGATGGCGTCGTCGACCACGAAACCCGTGCCGATGGTCAGCGCCATCAGCGACAGATTGTCGAGGCTGAAGCCGGCAAAATACATCACGCCAAAGCTCGTGATCAGCGACAGCGGCAGCGCCACGCCGGCGATCAGGGTCGCCCGCAGCGACCGCAGGAACAGCAGCACCACCAGCGTGACCAGCACCACGCTCAGCACCAGCGTGAACTGCACGTCATGCACCGAGGCGCGGATCGTCACGGTGCGGTCGGAGACGATGGTAAGCTTGACGCCGGCCGGGATCGTCCGCTGCATGCGCGGGATCTCGTTGCGGATCTGTCTGACGACGTCGATCACGTTGGCGCCGGGCTGGCGCTGGATATCGATGATCACGGCCGGCGTGCCGTTGTACCAGCCGCCGGTGCGGTCGTTCTCTAGCCCGTCGACGATCCGCGCGACGTCGCCGATCGTGACCGGCGAGCCGTTGCGGTAGGCGATGATCACGGGCTTGTAGGCGTCGGCGGCGGCGATCTGGTCGTTGGCGGCGATGGTATAGGATTGCTGTGCGCCATCGAGCGAGCCCTTCGGCCCCGACACGTTGGCGCCGGCGATCGCGTTGCGCAGGTCTTCCATCGCGATGCCATAGGCGGCAAGCCGCGCCAGGTCGGCCTGCACGCGCACCGCGGGTTTCAGCCCGCCGAGGATCGAGACCCGGCCGACGCCGGAGATCTGCGCCAGCCGTTGCCCCAGGATGGTGTCGGCCAGGTCGCTCATCGCGCGCAGCGAGATGGTGTCCGAGGTCAGCGCCAGCGTCATCACCGGCGCGTCGGCCGGGTTCACCTTGGCGTAGACGGGCGGGTACGGCAGCGTCTTCGGCAGGATGCCGGCGGCGGCGTTGATCGCGGCCTGCACGTCCTGGGTGGCGCCGTCGATGTCGCGGTTGAGGTCGAATTGCAGCGAGATCTGGCTGACGCCGAACGAGCTGGTCGAGTTCATCGACGACAGCGACGGGATCTGCCCGAGTTGCCGCTCCAGCGGCGCCGTGATCAGCGAGGCCACCACATCGGGACTCGCGCCCGGCAGTTGCGTCGTCACCTCCACGGTCGGGAAGTCGACCTGGGGCAGCGCCGAGACCGGCAGCGCCCAGTAGCCGAGCGCGCCGCCGATCATGAGCGCGATGCCGAGCAGCGAGGTCGCGATCGGCCGGCGGATGAACGGTTCGGAGACGCTCATGCTTGCGTGCTCGCTCTCGAAAACGGGTTGATCATGCGGTCACGGCTGCGACTTCGCCGCGCCGCCTGACTGCTCGCCCCCTGCCGCTGGCGCCGGAGCCGGCCCGGTCGCTCCCTTCTGATCGCCCTCGCCATGCTCGTGATGGCCGCGGTGTTCGCCGTGATGCTCGCCGTTCTTGCCCTGCAAATCCCGCTTGGTGCCTTCGCCTTGACCCTGGCCTTGCTGACCCGGGTTCTGGCCTTGATTCTGATTTTGGCCGCCGCGCTTGCCATCGGGATTGCGGGTGCGCTTGCGCGGCGCGAGATCGACCACGGGCGGGCCGGTGTCGGTGCCGACCACGACCTTGGAGCCTTCGGCGAGATTGGCAAAGCCGGTCGTCACGACGCGGTCCGATGTCGTGAGACCGCTCGCGATCACGGCGTCATGCTCGTTCTGCTGCGTCACCGTGACCGGTTTCGCGGTGACGATGTCGTTCTCGCCGATCACATAGCTGAAGGTGCCGGCCGGCCCGCGCTGTACAGCCGAGGTCGGCACCACGATGGCCTGCGGCAGGGTCTCGACCTTGAGGCGGACATTGACGAACTGGCCCGGCCAGAGCTGGTACTGAGCGTTGGGGAATTCGGCTTTCAGCTTCAGCGTGCCGGTGGTCGGATCGACCTGGTTGTCGATGCCGACAAGCTTGCCGGTATCGATCACGGTGACGCCGTCATTGCCGAACACATCGACCGCGAGCTGGCCCTTCGCCGCCGCGGCATTGACCCGCATGATCTGCTGCTGCGGCAGGCTGAACCACACCGCGATCGGCTGCAGCTGGGTCAGGATCACCAATCCGGTGGTGTCGGAAGCGTGGATGATGTTGCCCTGGTCGACCTGGCGCAGGCCGGCGCGGCCCGCGATCGGTGCCACGATCTTGGTATAGCTCAAGGTCGCCGCGGCATTGTCGATCGCGGCCTGGTCGGCGTTAACAAGCGCCTCCTGCTGGGCGACCAGCGCGCGCTGGGTATCGGCCTGCTGTTTGGAGCCGGCATTGGTGGTGGCAAGTTGCTGATAGCGGACGAGATCGAGCTTCTGGTTGGTCAAGAGCGCCACGTCCTGCGCCTTCTTGGCCACCGCCTGGTCGTATTGCGCCTGGTAGATCGCCGGATCGATCTCGCCGAGCACGTCGTCCTTCTTGACGTCCTGGCCCTCGACGAAATTGACCTTGATCAGCTTGCCGTCGACCTGCGAGCGCACCGTGACCGTGTTCAGCGCCTTCACCGAGCCGACGCCGTCGAGATAAACCGGTACGTCCTCGACGCGCGGAGTGGCGGCCAGCACCGGCACCGGCAAATCGGGCCGCCCGCCTCCGCGACCGAAACCACCGCCCTGCTTGGGCTGGAAGGCGAGCCAGCCGAGATACCCGAGACCGCCGAGGATCACGAGCGTGATTGATAGCGACACCATGCGCCCGAGCACGCGCGAGAGAACGCTGCGCTTGCGCGGCGCCGTGTTTGTCTCGTCGTCCGTCTGATCGGGCTTAAAGAGCATCGACCGGTCTTTCCATTTTTTCGATCTTGGGCTCCCAGCCGCCGCCCAGCGCTTGATAGAGGCTCACGATCGCCGTCAGACGGGCCAGTTGGGCCTGCGAATAGGCGTCTTCGGCCTGGAACAGAGTGAGCTGGGTGTTTAGCACAGTTACGATATCGGCGGTGCCGGCCTTGAGCTGCTGCTCGGCCAGCGCGAAGGCCCGCCGCGAAGCCGACAGCACGTCGCGCTGCAGCTGCAGCTTCCGTGTGGTCTCGCGGATCGCGACCAGCGCATTGTCGACGTCGGTGAAGGCCTGCACCACCGTCTTGCGGTAGGTCTGCAGCAATTCATCCTGCTTGGCCTGGCTGTACTCGAAATTGCCCAGGATTTTCCCACCGTCGAAGATCGGCTGGGTGGCGCTGCCGACCAGGCTGAAGAACGCCGCATGCGGCTGGAACAGCGACGTCAGCGCCTGGCTCTGATAGCCGCCGTTCCCGGTCAGCTGGATGCTCGGGTAGAATTGCGCCCGCGCGCTGCCGACATTGGCGGTGGCCGAGGCAAGCTGCGCCTCCTGCCGGCGGATATCCGGTCGCTGGGTCAGCAATTCCGACGGCAACCCCGGCGTCACCTTCGGGATCGCGATCGTATTCAGCGATCCGCCGGCGATACGGACGCTTTCCGGTGGCCGCGATACGAGCACGGCGAGCGCATTGATGTTCTGGTCGAGCGTCTGCCGCAGCGGCGGCACCAGCGCGCGCTGGTTGGCGAGCACGCTCTCCTGCTGGGCGACGTCGAGATCGGTGCCGGTGCCGGCCTTGAAGCGGTCTCTGATGGCGTTGAGGATGCGTTCGGCGCTGGCGATGTTGCGCTGGGCGGTGCGCAGCCGGTCCTGCGACGCCAGCACCGTGAAATAGGCGGTTGCGACCGTCGTCATCGTGGTCAGCGCCGTCACCTCGCGGTCGAACCGGTTGGCGACCGACGTCTCCTCCGCCGCCTGCAGCGCGTCCCGGTTCTGGCCCCAGAAGTCGAGCTGGTAGCTCGCGCTCAGCGTGGCGCTGAAGTTGACCACCTCGCGCCCGCCATTGGTGAGGCCGCTGGCGCTCGAGCCCGAATTCCGCGAGTAGTTCTCCTGCCCGCCGCCGTTCAGGGTCGGCAGCAGTGCCGCGCCGGCCTGCCGCGCCAACGCGTCGGCCTGGCGAAACCGCGCAACGGCCGCCGCGATGTCCAGATTGACGGCCTGTGCCTCCTCCATCAGCTGGGTTAGCTCAGTGGAGCGGAATGCCCGCCACCAGTCGAGCGTGGGCACAGCCTCACCCGGCTTGCCGGATTTGGCGGCTTTGTAGCCCTGGGGAATGTCGAGCGCAGGATCCGGGATATCCTGGGTCAGGATGCAGCCGGCCGAGCTTGCGAGCAGGCCAAACGCGACCAGCGCGCGTGCAGCCACGCGAAACGCGAGGCCGAACGGGCCTCCAGGTACTGCTGCGGCAATGCGCTGGGTCACACCCGTTCTCCGCCGAGCACAGACCTCACCTGTGGCGCAGCAATGACGCGTTCAGGGATGGTCTGAGAGACGTTCACGGGGTGATGCTTCCAATGGAACCTGCCTTCCCCATACTACCCTTGGCAGGTTGGGGCGGACAGACCCCGGCAGTATCCCTCAAGGTCGCATCCACGGCGATTTCAGGCTGCTGGAACGTCAACATTCCGCTATTTTTCGCGGCATTTTCGCGCGATGCGCCAGGCGCGCAGCACCGGGATTCTTACCAAGATTTCATGGGGATTTCTCGGCACCTGTTGCGCCAAATCCGCAGCCTGAGGCGACCGGCCTTCCGATCGTTGTCTTGACGGCGGCCAATCGATCTCGCAGGCATCGGTCGTTCGCGGGCGCTTGGCGGGATTCGCGTCAAACGATGCTTTGCAAGAAGATCGTACCGGCCGACATCATCGCCGCAAAAGCCCTGTTCTCCGCGACCTTGCCGCAGTGCAAAAGCCCTTCCCTTTTCCGATCAGCGCACTAGGTTCGCGGCTAGCAACATACGGACCCGCAAAGAATTCTCCCGACATGACATTCAATAAAGACGTCATCGAAGCGATCGGCAACACGCCGCTGATCAAGCTGAAGCGCGCATCCGAGCTCACCGGCTGCACCATTCTCGGTAAGGCCGAATTCATGAATCCAGGCCAGTCGGTCAAGGACCGCGCCGGCAAATGGATGATCCTGGAGGCCGAGAAGCGTGGCACCCTGAAGCCGGGCGGCCTCGTCGTCGAATCGACCGCGGGCAATACCGGCATCGGGCTCGCGGTGGTGGCGAGCGCGCGGGGCTATCGCAGCCTGATCGTGATTCCGGAGACCCAGAGCCAGGAGAAGAAGGACTTCCTGCGGCTGTGCGGCGCCGAGTTGATCGAGGCGCCCCAGTTGCCGTTCTCCAATCCGAATAATTACCAGCACCTCGGCAAACGGCTCGCCGACCAGTTGCGCAAGAGCGAGCCGAACGGCGTGCTGTTCGCCGACCAGTGGAACAATCTCGACAACGCGAAGGCGCACTACGAATCAACCGGCCCCGAGATCTGGCAGCAGACCGACGGCAAGGTCGACGGTTTTGTCTCTTCGGTCGGCACCGGCGGCACCTTGGCAGGTACCAGCCGCTACCTGAAGGAGAAGAACAGCGGCATCACGGTTGCCTGCGCCGATCCGCACGGCGCGGCGATGTACGAGCTGTTCAAGAACGGCGAGCCGAAGGTGACGCCGGGCAGCTCGATCACCGAAGGCATCGGGCTTGGCCGCATCACCCCGGTGATCGAGACGGCGAAGGTCGACACCGCCTTCCTGATCCCCGACGAGGAAGCCGTGACGGTGATCTACGAACTGCTCGAGCACGAAGGCCTCTGCCTCGGCGGCTCGACCGGCGTCAACGTCGCCGGCGCGATCCGTCTCGCCAGGCAGCTCGGCCCCGGCAAGACCATCGTCACGATCCTCTGCGATTCCGGCAGCCGCTATCTGTCGAAACTGTTCAATCCGGAGTTCATGCGCTCGAAGAACCTGCCGGCGCCGACCTGGCTCGAGAAGCGCAGCAAACTCGAGCTGCCGTTCGTGTGAGGCGCGCAACAGCGTCGTAGGGGCGGCAAAGCGCAGCGTGCCCACCCTCACGAGCCGTGCAAGATGTGGTGGGCACGCTTTGCTTTGCCCATCCTACGAAATCTTGATCACCGCAAGATCTGGCTCAAGAACAGCTTCGTCCGCGCGTGCTGCGGGTTGGCGAAGAACTCCTGCGGCGTGTTGGATTCGATGATCTGGCCGGCGTCCATGAACACGACGCGGTTGGCGACCTCGCGAGCGAAGCCCATTTCGTGGGTCACGACCAGCATGGTCATGCCCTCCTTGGCGAGATCGACCATGGTGTCGAGCACCTCCTTGACCATTTCCGGGTCGAGCGCTGAGGTCGGCTCGTCGAACAGCATCACCTTCGGGTTCATGGTCAGCGCGCGGGCGATCGCGACGCGCTGCTGCTGGCCGCCCGACATCTGGCCGGGAAACTTGCTGGCCTGATGCGGAATCTTGACCCGCTCCAGAAACTTCATCGCCATCGCCTCGGCATCCTTCTTCGGGATGTTGCGCACCCAGATCGGCGCCAGCGTGCAATTGTCGAGCACGGTGAGATGCGGGAACAGGTTGAAGCTCTGGAACACCATGCCGACCTCGCGGCGCACCTCGTCGACGCGGCGCAGGTTCGGACCGAGATCGATGCCGTCGACATTGATCTCGCCCTCCTGGAATTCCTCCAGCGCATTGATGCAGCGGATCAGCGTCGACTTGCCCGAGCCTGACGGGCCGCAGATCACGATACGCTCGCCACGGCCGACGTCGAGGTTGATGTCGCGCAGCACGTGGAAGTCGCCATACCATTTGTTGAGCGCGGAAATGTTGACGATTGGATTGGTGGACATGGTGGCCTTGTTCAATTGCGGCGATGGGCGTTGAGCCGATGTTCGACGAACAGCGAGTAGCGCGACATTCCAAAGCAGAACACGAAATAGACGATGCCGGCAAACGCGAAGCCGGTAAAGGCCGTGGTCGGCGTGGTCCAGACCGGATCCGAGAACGATGCCCGCAGCGAGCCCAACAGATCGAACAGCGCCACGATCGAGACGAGCGAGGTATCCTTGAACAGCGAGATGAAGCTGCCGACGATGCCCGGAATCACATAGCGCAGCGCCTGCGGCAGCACGATCAGCGACGTCGTCTTCCACCACGACAGGCCGAGCGCCGATGCGGCCTCCGCCTGCCCGCGTGGCACGGCCGCAAGGCCGCCGCGGATCACCTCGGCCATATAGGCACCGGTGAACAGCGCCACGCCGATCAGGGCCCGCAACAGGCCGTCCACGGTGAAATTGCCCGGCACGAACAGCGGCAGCATGTAGGTCGCGAAGAACAGCACCGTGATCAGCGGCACGCCGCGCCAGAATTCGATGAAGGTGATCGAGAAGATCCGGATCAGCGGGATGGTCGAGCGCCGACCCAGCGCCAGCGCGATCCCGATCGGCATCGAGGCGACGATGCCGGTGATGGCGATCACCAGCGTCACCAGCAGGCCGCCCCACAGCCGCGTATCGACGATCGGGAAGCCGCCGCGATCGAGCGCCATCAGCTTGATGACCACGGCGATCCCGGCAAACGTCACCAGGCTGCCGACCAGCGCCCTGCGGCCGGTGCGGATACCGCCGCCCAGCACGAACAGAGCGGCGGAGACGATCACGGCCGTGACGAGAAAATCCACCCAGACCGGCTGGGACGAGGCCTGCATCTGATCGCGCAGCCAGGTCAACGGAAAGATCAGCCAGTGGATCGCAACGCCGATCAGAACGATCAGCTTGCCGACGACCCAGAGCAGCGGACCGATCGCCGAGGTCTGGCTGGTATTGACCAGCACCTGCCCCGCACCGCTGATACTGTCGTCGAACAGTTGCAGCAGCCCGGCCGTCCAGCTCACGCCGAAACCGGAGAAGCCGCCGCCATGCAGCAGGAAGAATGCCACCGCCGGAAACGCGAAGAAGAACAGGCCCGAGTTGATGCTCTTCGCGGGTAGCCGCGGAACCAGCAGCGGCAGCAGCAGCACGGCGCCAAGCAGGAAGGTCAGATTGACGCGCCAGCGCTGGGCTTCCGGATAGAAGCCATAGATGAGCTGGCTGAATTTCGCCTGGATGTAGGGCCAGCAGGCGCCGACCTCATGCCCCGCCTTCTCGGCAAGGCATGCGGTGCGATCCTTGCCGGTCCAGACCGCGTCGACCAGCAGGAACTTGAGCGACGGGACGATGGTGTACCAGAGCACCAGGAGCGCCAGGATCGTGAGCAGGATATTGCCCGGCGAGTTGAGCAGGCGCGTGCGCACGAAGCCAATGAAGCCGGTGGTCTTCACCGGCGTCGGGCGTTCGGGGATCAGATCCTGCCGCACAAAGGTCGGCGCCGCGAGATCCGTCATGTCCCGAGGCTCCGGTTGATGCGCCAGCCGTAGATGCTCATCAGCGCGCTCGTCGTCAGCGAGAGCAGCAGATAGACGCCCATCGTCATGGCGATGATCTCGATCGCCTGCCCGGTCTGGCTCACCGCCGTGCCGGCGAACACCGACACCAGATCCGGATAGCCGATGGCGACCGCCAAGGACGAGTTCTTGGTGAGATTGAGATACTGGTTGGTCAGCGGCGGCACGATCACGCGCATTGCCTGGGGCACCACGATCAGCCGCAAGGTCGATGCGCGGCTCAGGCCAAGCGAGGAGCCTGCCTCCATCTGTCCCTTGTGGACCGACAGGATGCCGGCGCGGACGATCTCGGCGATGAAGGCCGCCGTGTAGGTCGACAGCGCCACCGTCAGCGCCACGAATTCGGGGATGATGCGCGCTCCGCCGGCGAAGTTGAATCCCTTCAGGACCGGCACCTCGAAGGTCAGCGGCCAGCCGAAGATCAGCATCGCGACCAGCGGCAGGCCGATCACGCCGCCCAGCACATAGGGCCAGATCCGGATCACCTGCCCGCGCTGGAACAAGGCGCTGCGCGCGTAATGCCGCAAACCCAGCGCTGCGAGGATGCCGACGGCGAGCATCACCAGGAACGGATCGAGGCCGGGCTCGCTGACCGGGCGCGGCACGATCAGACCGCGGTTGTTGAGGAAGAACGTCGCGAGGATCGAGATGCTCTGCCGCGGCGCCGGCAGCGCCGCCAGCACCGCGAGATACCAGAACAGGATCTGGAACAGCAGCGGCAGGTTGCGGATGATCTCGACATAAATGCCGCCGATCCGCGACAACAGCCAGTTCGGCGACAGCCGGCAGAGCGCCACCGCAAAGCCGATCGCGGTGGCAAACACAATTCCGATCACCGAGACCACGAGCGTGTTCAGCAGGCCGACGAAGAACACCCGCCAGTAGGTATCGGAATTGTTGTAGGCGATCAGGCTCTGGCTGACGTCAAAGCCTGCGTTGTATTGCAGGAAACCGAAGCCCGACGCGATGTGCTGGGTCTCCAGATTGGTGCGCGCATTGGCCACGATCTCGTAGGCGATCCAGGCCAGGACCGCGGCGAAGCCGAGCTGGGCGGCGAGCCCGTTCCAGCCGGCCTTGCCGCCAAGCGATCGCTTCAGCCTGAGGGCAAATTGCACCGGTGGTTTTCGGGGCGCGATGCTCATCGCCGCAGCCGCTGGCTGGGCTCAGCGGATCGGCGGCGCGTACTGGATACCGCCCTTGTTCCAGAGATTGTTGACGCCGCGATTGATGGCGAGCGGCGATCCACTGCCGACATTGCGCTCGAAGGTCTCGCCGTAATTGCCGACTGCCTTGACGATGCGCACCACCCAATCCTTGGTGAGGCCGAGCTGTTCGCCGAGATTGCCGTCGGTGCCGAGCACCCGCTTCATCTCCGGCTTGTCGGATTTCAGCATCGTATCGACGTTCTTCTGGGTGATGCCGAGCTCCTCGGCGTTGATCATCGCAAACAGCGTCCATTTCACGATATCGAACCACTGGTCGTCGCCGTGGCGCACCATCGGCCCCAGCGGCTCCTTGGAGATGATCTCCGGAAGTACGACGTGATCGGCGGGATTGGCGAGCTTCAGACGGCTGGCATAGAGCCCCGAGGCGTCGTCGGTGAAGACGTCGCAGCGCCCGGATTCATAGGCCTTGACCGCTTCGTCGATGCTGCCGAACGCGATCACCTCGTACTTCATGTTGTTGCCCTTGAAGAAGTCGGCGAGGTTCTGCTCCGTCGTGGTGCCGGTCTGCACGCAGACCGAGGCGCTGTTGAGCTCGAGCGCCGAATTGACCTTGAGCGACTTCTTCACCATGAAGCCCTGCCCGTCATAATAGGTCACGCCGGTGAAATTGGCGCCGAGCGAGGTATCGCGCGACACCGTCCAGGTGGTGTTGCGCGACAGCACGTCGATCTCGCCGGACTGCAGCGCCGTGAAGCGGTCCTTGGCCGACAGCGGCACGAACTTGACCTTGGTCGGGTCGTCGAGCACCGCGGCGGCGATCGCGCGGCAGACATCGACGTCGAGGCCGGTCCAGTTGCCCTTGTCGTCGGGCGCCGAGAAGCCCGGCAGGCCCTGGCTGACGCCACAGGACAGCTGGCCGCGGTCCTTGATCGTCTTCAGGGTTTGCGCCGAGGCGGCCTGGACCGAAAGGACGGCGGCAGCGGCAAGGGTGACAGCCAGGGATACGCGTTTCATGGGCAGGGCCTTTCAAGGGTCGTCCGTGGACGGTGCTTTTTTGCTCGCCTGGCGCTCACGGGCCAACCCCGATGATCCCTTCAGCAGAAACTGCTGATCTGACCGGCAGCATGACTGCAAATCGGTCAGGCAGGGATCGAACGTCGATCCCGGGATCGAAGGTCGCGGCAGGCCCCTCAACGTGCGGCGACTGGTAGTTGCGGCGCATCACATAGCGACTGACGAGCCGGGTCAAGGGGTTGACGTGCCGGTTCTGCGTCTTGTTAGTAAACTTCCCGGCCTGCCTGTCCTCCCGACGCGTCATGGCCGTGGCAAAAAGTCTAACGCCGGACGAACCCATGACCGCTTCCGACAGCTCCAAGCCTCCTCACTCGCCCGCCCACCCGCAACAGACTGCGACCCGCCTGGTCACCGCCGGCCGCGACACCAAGGCCCAAAAGGGTTTTGTCAATCCGCCGGTGTTCCACGGCTCGACCGTGCTCTACCCGACCGCGGAGGACCTGCACGCCCACCGCGCCGAATTTACCTATGGCCGCCACGGCACCCCGACCACGCGGGCGCTGCAGGACGTGCTGATGGCGCTGGAAGGTCCGCAATGCGCCGGCGTCGGCCTCGCCCCGTCCGGAGCGGCAGCGATCTCGACCGCGTTGCTCGCGGTGCTGAAAGCCGGCGATCATCTTCTGGTCTGCGACAATGCCTACCGGCCGACCCGCAATTTCTGCAACGGCATCCTCAAGCGCTACGGCGTCGAGACCGACTATTTCGATCCCCTGATCGGCGCCGGCATCGCTGGTCTGTTCAAGCCGAACACGCGTGCAGTGCTGCTCGAAGCACCGGGCTCGCAATCCTTCGAGATGCCCGACATGCGCGCGATCGCAGCCGTCGCGCATCAGCGTGGCGCGCTCGTCATCGACGACAACACCTGGGCGACGCCACTCTTTCACCGCTCGCTCGAACAGGGCGTCGACATCAGCATGCAGGCCGGCACCAAATATTACGGCGGCCATTCCGACATCATGTTCGGCACCATCTCGGCGAACGCAAAGGCCTGGCCGCTGATCTCGGAGGGAATCCGCTTGCTCGGCGTCTGCGCCGGACCTGACGACGTCTATCTCGCGCTGCGCGGCGTGCGCACGCTGTCGGTGCGGCTCGCGCAGCATCATCACTCCGGGCTGGAGATGGCGCGCTGGCTCGCCGCACGGCCGGAAGTGGCGCGCGTGCTGCACCCTGGCCTCGAAACCGATCCGGGGCATGCGATCTGGAAGCGCGACTTCACCGGCGCCTCCGGGCTGTTCAGCATCGTACTGAAGTCCGCGCCGCAAACGGCCGTCGATACCATGCTCAACACGCTCACGCTGTTCGGCATGGGATTCTCATGGGGCGGCTTCGAGAGCCTCGCGATACCCTTCGATTGCAGCGAGTATCGCACCGCGACGAAGTGGGCGCCGGGCGGACCGACGCTGCGGCTGCATATCGGGCTCGAGAACGTCGACGACCTCAAGGCCGATCTCGACCGCGGATTTGCAGCGCTGCGCGCCGCGCACTGACGGCGCGAGTTGGACGAAATTAACCACGACCGCGCGCTGCAACCGCAGCGCGAGCGACGCATTGCGTCTGCTTCCCCAGCATTTTGCGGGTTGTGACGGCATCGCTAACCTGCCGTTCACCATCCCCACCAATCCCTTAACCGGCCGGCCGTCGCATCAAGTTCCCTTATACTTTTGCCGCCGTAGTCATGCTCACGGGAAGGGCTGTCCGCCGCAAGGCGTGAGGCCCGCTGCAAGGGCATACAGACAATCGCATGAAGACGGCACGCATCGTGGTCCTGGCCATCGCCGGCGTCGCAGGTCTGGCGGCCACCTATCTCGCAAGCGTCGGCGATCACAAGCCGGAGCCGGTCGCGCCGGTCGTGCAGGTGCCGACCGTCGAGGTGCTGGTGGCGAAGTCCGACATCGGCCTCGGCCAGGTGCTGAAGGCCGAAGACGTGCAATGGCAGCGCTGGCCGGCCGAAACCGCAAGCGCCGGCTTCATGCGCAACGACACCAATGCCAATGCGATGAAAGATGTGATCGGCTCGATCGCGCGCTCCGCCTTCATCATCGGCGAGCCGATCCGCGAGCAGAAGCTGGTCAAGGCCGACGGCAGCGGCTTCATGGCCGCGATCCTGCCCTCCGGCATGCGCGCGATCTCCACTGAAATCTCGCCCGAGACCGGCGCCGGCGGCTTCATCCTGCCGAACGACCGCGTCGACGTGATCCTGTCCAAGCGCGAGAAGAATCCGGACCACGGCGGCACCGGCAACAACGCCGACGTCGTCTCCACCGAAATCCTGCTGTCCAACGTCCGCGTGCTCGCCATTGACCAGGCGCCGAAGGAAAAGGACGGCAACAACGCGCTCGTCGGCAAGACGGTCACGCTGGAGCTCAAGCCCGAGCAGGCCGAGACGCTGGCGCGGGCACGGCAAAGCGGCATCGTGACGCTGGCGCTGCGCAGCATCGCCGACGTCAACGAAAAGACGGTCGATAAGCCGACCGAGGACGACCAGGCCCCGAAGCGGGGCGAGAGCATCAGGGTGGTTCGCTACGGCGTGCCCAGCTCTCAGACGACACAGAAGTGATGGGGGCTTCGACATGACATCCGGCGCAACAAAACCCACGACCCAAACCACGACGCGGACCGCATTGGTCCGCTCGCTGTCGTTCTCGGCGGTCGCAGCCCTGGTGCTGATCCCCGCGCTGGCGCCGGCGATCGCGGCTGAGACCGACAAGAACGCCGATGTGACCTTCACCAGCAGCATCGCCGCAAAGACGCGGTTCGTCTCGCTCGGCGTCGGCAAGTCCGTCGTGGTCGACCTGCCGCGCGAAGCCAAGGACGTGCTGGTCGCCGATCCCAAGATCGCCAATGCGGTGATCCGCTCGGCGCAGCGCGCCTACATCATCGGCGCCGCGGTCGGCCAGACCAACGTGGTGTTCTTCGATGCCGACGGCAACCAGGTCGCCTCCTACGACATCGCGATCAAGCGCGACCTCAACGGCATGCGCTCCGCGCTCAAGGAGATCCTGCCCGGCGTCAATATCGAGGGTGTCGGCGACAGCGTGGTGCTGACCGGCACGGTGGCAAGTCCCGTCGAGGCCCAGCAGGCCGGCGACATCGCCGCCAAGCTGGTCGGTGGCGCCGACAAGGTCGTCAACTCGATCGTGGTGCGCGGCCGCGACCAGGTGATGCTGAAGGTCACCGTGGCCGAGGTGCGCCGCGACGTCATCAAGCAGCTCGGCGTCGATCTCTCGGCCAGCATGAACTACGGCACCGCATCGGTGGTGTTCGCCAACAGCAATCCGTTCACCGCAAACAGCGGCGCCCTCGTCCCCGACAACGGCCTGGCAGGCTCCGCCCTGAACAAGCTCGGCTCGCCGACGGTCACCGCGACGCTGCGCGCGATGGAGAGCGCCGGCGTGGTGCGGACACTGGCCGAGCCCAATCTCACGGCGATCTCGGGCGAATCCGCGACCTTCGTGTCCGGCGGCGAATTTCCGATCCCGACCGGTGTCACCTGCCAGACCTCGACGACGGGCGCGATCGGAAACTGCGTCCAGACCGTCAGCTTCAAGAAATTCGGCATCTCGCTCAACTTCACGCCGGTGGTGCTCTCGGAGGGCCGGATCAGCCTGAAGGTGATGACCGAGGTGTCCGAGGTCTCGACCGAGAACGCGCTGACCGGCGGGCAGAACGGAACCACGATCCCCTCGATCAAGACCCGCCGCGCCGACACCACGCTCGAGGTCCCTTCCGGCGGCTCGATCGCGATGGCAGGCCTGATCCAGCAGCAGACCAAGCAGGCCATCAACGGCATGCCCGGCGTCGACCAGATCCCGATCCTCGGCCAGTTGTTCAGGAGCCAGGACTTCGTCAACAACGAGACCGAGCTCGTGGTTATCGTGACGCCCTACGTGGTGCGCGCGGTGGCGCAGAAGGAGCTGTCGCGGCCGGATGATGGATTTGCCCCGGCCTCCGACTCGCAGTCGGCGCTGCTCGGACGCATCAACCGCATCTACGGCGTCGCCGCCCGCCCCGAACCGATCGGGGCCACGCCGGTCAATTTCGGCTTCATCATCGACTAACGCCGCGCCTTGAGCTTTGGGGGATCGAACGATGACACGCAACAAACAGGCTGGCCGCGCCGCAACGCTGCCGCTGCTCGGCGCCCTCGCCGCCGCCGCAATCGCGCTCGGCGGCTGCAATCTGACCGGCGACGTCGCGACGACAGGAACGGTGCCTGACGACTATCGGCTGCGCCATCCGGTCGCGGTCACCGAAGGCGAACAGTCGATCGTGGTGTTCGTCGGCCGCAGCCGCGGCAACCTGACCGAAACGCAGCGTGACGACGTCATGGGGCTGGCCCGCAACTGGCGCCGTGAAGGCACCGGCGCGATCGCAATCGACGTTCCCGTCGATACGCCGAACGCGCGCGCCGCGCAGGCGATGTCGCAGGAGATCCACGGGCTGCTCGCGTCGACGGGCGTGCCCGCCCACGCCATCACCAAGCGCCCATACCGCAGCGACGATCCGCGCGCGCTCGCCACCATCCGCCTCAGCTATCCCAAGATGGCCGCGGTTGCCGGTCCCTGCGGGGTGTGGCCGGCCGATCTCGGGCCCAACATCTTCGATCCCGGCTACAACGAGAACAAGCAGTACAGCAATTTCGGCTGCGCCACCCAGCGCAACATGGCGGCGATGGTCGTCAATCCGTCCGACCTCGAGCAGCCGCGCAGCGAGACGGCGGCCTACACGCCGCGCCGCTCCATCGCGTTCGAGAAGTACCGCAAGGGCGAGGCGACCGCGACCACCTATCCCGAAACCGAGAAAGCCAAGCTGAGCGACGCAGGGAAATGAGCGAGCAGCAACCAGACCAGCCGCATGGCGACGATTACATCGCGCCGGCGCCGCGCATTTCGGTGCAGGCGTTCTGCGCCAGCGTCGCCACCGCCGCGGCCGCGCGCGCCGCCGCCGAGGATCGCCGGCTCGCCAAGGCCCACCTCTCCGTCCATATGGGCGGCATCACGGCTGCGATCGACGCCTATCACAAGGCGCCGACCCCCAACGTCATCATGCTGGAGACCGAGCCGGACTGCGATTTCCTCGCCGGCCTCGACGAGCTCGCCACCGTCTGCGATCCCGGCACCCGCGTCGTCGTGCTCGGCAACGCGGCCGACGTCGCGCCGTATCGCGAGCTGGTGCGCCGCGGCGTCAACGACTACGTCGTCGGCCCGTTCACGGTGCTCGACATCGTGCGCACGATCTGCAGCCTGTTCTCGGCCTCGGAGGCCGTCTCGGTCGGCCGCCTGATCGCGGTCGCCGGCGCCAAAGGCGGCGTCGGCGCCTCGACCGTGGCGCACAATGTCGCCTGGACCGTCGCGCGCGACCTCGGGCTCGATTCGGTCGTAGTCGATCTCGACCTCGCCTTCGGCACCGCCGGGCTCGACTACAACCAGGATCCGGTGCAGGGCATCGCCAATGCGGTGTTCTCGCCGGAGCGGCCCGACACCGCCTATATGGACCGCCTGCTCGCCAAGTGCAGCGACCGTCTCAGCCTGCTGGCGGCGCCCGCCACCCTCGACCAGGTCTACGATTTCGGCGCCGAGGCGTTCGACGCCATCTTCGACACGATGCGCATGACGACCTCCTGCATCGTGCTCGACGTCCCGCATCAATGGACCGCCTGGACCAAGCGCACGCTGGTCGGCGCCGACGACATCCTGATCGTCGCCGAGCCTGACCTCGCCAACATGCGCAACACCAAGAACATGCTGAACCTGCTGAAGGCGGCGCGCCCCAACGACCGGCCGCCGCTGTACTGCCTGAACCAGGTCGGCATGCCGAAGCGGCCGGAGATCGAGGTCAAGGAGTTCGCCAAGTCGATCGAGAGCCAGCCGATCGCGACGATCCCGTTCGACTGCCGGCTATTCGGCGAGGCCGCCAACAACGGCCAGATGATCGCGGAAGTCTCCGCGCGCCACCGCACCACCAGGACCTTCCTGCAGATCGCGCAGCGCCTGACCGGCCGTCCCGATCTCGCCGAAAACAGCGAGTCGTTCCTGTCGCCGCTGCTCAAGCGCCTGCAATCGCGCCGCGGCGACGGGCGCCGCGCGGCGAGCTAGAGCGTTTTCGAGCGAAGTGGATACCGGTTCGCGTGAAGAAAACGCGTCAAAACAAAAAGCTAGAGCTTCGGTTCTGATTCAATCAGAACCGAAAATGCTCTAGATCAAATTGAGGGACGCTTAGTCCACCCGGTGGCTGGCGGCGACCGGGATCTTGTCGGCACCGGCCCGGACCGCTTCCTTGCGCGCCAGGAGCTTCTTCAGCGCCGCGACGTTGGCGGCGCCCTCGGCCGGCGCCAAGTCGGCCTTCATGATGGTCTCGGCCTCGGCGCTGCGGCCCTGTAGCCCGACCACGACCGCCAGATTGGTGCGGACGCGCATGTCACGAGGTGCGCGCTCGCGGGCCCGCCGCAGCGTTTCCTCCGCCTTCGGCAGGTCCTTCGCGAGCATGTAGGACAGGCCGAGATTGGAGAGCACCGACGGCTCGTCGGGCACAATCTTCAGCGCGCTCGCATAATATTGCCGCGCCTCGTCGTGGCGATCGAGCTGGTCGAGCACGGCGCCTTGCGCGGACAGGATGCGCCAGTCCGGATCCTCCGGCGTGTGCGCGCGCCCGAGCACGTCGAACGCCTGCTGGAAATTGCCGTTGTCGGCGAGCGCCCGGCCGTAGCCCGCGAGCAGCGCCTTGTTGGATGGCTGAGCCAGCACCGCCTGCTCCATCACCGCGACCGCCTGCGCGCGCTGCCCGGTGGCGCGCAGCGCCCTGGCATATTTCAGCGCGGCGTCGGCGTCCTTGGGATTGGCGCGGAGGCGCTCGTGATAGGTTTCGATGTCGCGGCGCGGGTCGACGGGCGCCTCGCCCTGTTCCACGGTGTCGCCCAATGACCCAGTGATGTCAGACGGTCCCGAGGTCTGGCAGGCGGACAGCCCGATCAAGAGGATCGCGGCGGAGAGCGAGCCTGCGAGGCGATGCGCGCGGCCTTTTGGTCGGAATGATTTCTCGGACATCAACGGGGACTCGGAACAACTGTTGTTCCGGATGCTCACAGCTTAACCCTAAGTTCCGGTTAAGCTTGGCATCATGTCGCCGTCATACCAACCAATTGCGGGCGGCCGCGGGTGTCCCGCCGACACGAACGGACATCGCGTTCGGATCGGGTCAGTCGACGAACTGGGCACCGAATTCGTGGCCGATCCGCCAGGCCAGACGGCATTGGCGCGGGCGACTGCCGGCCGAGAAAATGATGGTGAATTGCGGCGGTATCTCCAGATATTCGGCGATCACCTTGACGCCGCCGTTGGAGATATCGGTGATCATGCAGTCGCGCGGCAGCGAGCCCGTCCCGACCTGAATCTTGGCAGCGCTACGGCACACACGGCGTTCGCTCTGGCGGCGATTGGCAAACATCTCGATCCCCAAGCCCTTGCTGGACAACCTTCGGCTGGCAACTGGGATACCTGAGAAAGATTGGGAACTGCCTAGCGGAACCGGTTGCAATTGAGCCGATCGCTTAGGGCTTCGTTCATCGCCGGGGCCCGGCCCGCCGGACCGCGGTTAACAAGATGCTAATTCGTTTTCGACGAAGCATGCTATCCTGCGCGCGCAGGCAGCAATCCGCTGCGCTGCACGCTTGGATACAAAGACTTGTTGGACCCAAAGACTTGGGAGGAAAAAGAGATGAGAACCTCGTTACTCCTGCTCACGGCCATCTTGTCCATGGCTGCGGCCCACGCGGGGCCGGTGCAAAGGGCAAGCGACACGTCGACGGTCACGTCGGACACAAGGATCGGATGCAACGGCAGCACCGGCTGGATCGGCGCGGCGGTCCCATGCCGGAACTATTACAAGTTCACCAATGTCGGCGAATGCCATATCAAGCTGCAGAGCCTCGGCTGGGACAACAACGCGCAGGCCTGGTATTGCAGCAATCTCGGACTGAAGAACTGACCGCGCAGCGAACGAAAGAGCGAAACGAGGCCGCCCCGATTGGCGGCCTTTTCGTTCGGATCCCTTCCCGCGATCCAGTCCGATGCTGGCCTGTTTCCATCCACAGTGGGGTGTCCTTGTCACTCGGTCTTGACGAGTGCCGACATTTGCCTAAATCGGTTCCCGTGTTCAAACCCACCGGACATGGGAGCATCCGATGAAGGACATGAAGGCGCATCTGGAGAAACTTCGGATCGAAGCTGAGGAATGCGAACTAATCAGCAAGCTCGCGACCAACGCGACCAAGAAAGCTCTGTTCGCCAAGCTGGCGGCGCACCATCGCATGTTAGCCGATGACGTCGAGCGGGCCATGACTTCCCCGCAGGCATAGGAACCTTACTCCTCGTTAAAATTTAGAGTCGCCGTTCCGGGCAGGGAACGGCAAGGGGAAAGGATATGGTTCAGAAGCGACGGCGGCTTAAGCAGACGCAGACACTTGAAGAACGACTAAAAGAACGGGCCAAGGAACTTCGTGACCGGGCCAAGGCAATGCCGCCCGGGGCCGAGAAGGAAGCCCTGTTAAAGCGAGCCCGGCAGGCTGAGACCGGCGCGCAGATGAGCGATTGGCTACGCGCTCCGGAGATTCAAGCCCAGACATGACTAGAAACCAACCGCGACGGCGTCGCTTGTAGGAGCACCACCGGCAGAAACCTTGGTGCGCCGGTGGCTGAGAGACATGCGCGCTCCCGCCATATCGACGGGAGGCGCCCATGTCCCGGTACTATTTCGACATCCAGAGCAACGGCGAGTTCTACGCCGATGAAGAAGGCTTGGATTTGTCCGACCTCAAAGCCGCCGAGATCGAAGCCCTGACCACGCTTGCCGGCATGGCGAAGGACTCAACCTTCGTGAGCGGACGGCCGGATATGGCGATCGAGGTTCGCTCTACAACGAAGAGGCTGTTTTGCGTCTCCCTCATCTATAGAGACGTAGGAGCCAGGCACTGAGGCCACGTCAGTTAGCGGCCTTATTCCGGTCAGTACCATCCAGTTCTGCAAGAACAAAAAGGGGTTGATTGGCGTTCGATAGGCCATAACTTGTTCCCTTCGACCTGATTTCGCCGGGATGAAAGCAAGCATGGGAAGCATTGTTCTGCTCGATTTGATGGGAGGCGTTGCGCTTCTGCTGTGGGGCCTGCACATGGTCCACAGCGGGATCCTGCGCGCCTTCGGACCCGATCTGCGCCACTTGCTCGGGAAGGCGCTGCACAATCGCTTCACCGCCTTTGCGGCGGGTCTCGGCCTGACCGCCCTGCTCCAGAGCTCCACGGCCACGGGCCTGATCACCAGTTCCTTCGCCGCCGAGGGGCTCGTCAGCCTGGTGCCGGCGCTGGCCATCATGCTCGGCGCCAATGTTGGCACCACCCTGATCGTGCAGGTGCTGTCGTTCAATGTCGCCGCGGTGGCGCCGGTGCTGTTCATCATCGGCCTGGTCGCGTTCCGCAGCGGGCCGCGTTCCAAGGTGAAGGACCTCGGCCGGGTCTCGATCGGCCTCGGCCTGATGCTGCTGGCGCTGCACATCCTGCTCGACACCATGGCGCCGGCCGAGAATGCGCCCGGCGTGCGCGTCTTCCTGAGCGCGATCACCGGCGATCCCGTGCTCTGCATCCTGATCGGCGCCGTCGTCACCTGGGCGGTGCATTCCAGCGTCGCCAGCGTGCTGCTGGTGATGTCGCTCGCCTACTCCCAGTTCATCTCGCCCTACGCGGCGTTCGCGCTGGTGCTCGGCGCCAATCTCGGCAGCGCCATCAACCCGCTGATGGAAGGCGCGCGGCGCGACGACCCGGCGAGCTACCGCCTGCCGGTCGGCAATCTCGTCAACCGCGTGATCGGCATCCTCGTCGTGGCGCCATTCCTGCGCCCGATCACCGAGCATCTCCACGCGCTCGAGCCGGACCTCGCCAGGGCGACCGCGCTGTTCCACATCGCCTTCAATGTCGTCACCGCCGTGCTGTTCATCGGCGTGCTCGACACCATGGCGCGGCTGCTCGAGCGGTTGCTGCCGAAACGCGCGCAGGCGACCGACCCGTCGCAGCCGCGTTATCTGGACGAGAGCGCGCTGGAGACGCCCTCGCTCGCGCTGGCCGATGCCGCGCGCGAGGTGCTGCACATGGGCGACCATGTCGAGGCCATGCTGCGCAAAGTGATGGCGGCAATGACTGCCAATGACCGCGCCCTGGTCGACCAGGTCTCGAAGACCGACAATGCCGTGGACGGATTGAACGAGGCGATCAAGCTCTACGTCACAAAACTGACCCGCGGCAGCCTCGACGAGCGCGAGGGCCAGCGCGCGATGGAGATCGTGTCCTTTGCGATCAACCTCGAGCATATCGGCGATATCATCGACAAGAATCTGAGCGAGCTCGCGAGCAAGAAGATCAAGCGGCGGCTGGAATTCTCCGCCGAGGGTGCCGCGGAATTGGCTGCCTTCCACAAGCGGACCATCGACTCGCTACGGATCGCGTTCGCGGTGTTCATGTCGGGCGACGTCGGCGAAGCGCGCAAGCTGCTCGCCGAGAAAGCGTCCTTGCGCGCGGTCGAGCTCGCCGCCGTCGATCGCCATTTAGAGCGGCTGCGCGAAGGCCGCCCCGAAACCATCGAGACCACCTCGCTGCATCTCGACGTGCTGCGCGACCTTCGCCGCATCCATTCGCACATCTGCTCGGTCGCCTATCCCGTGCTCGATGCCGCAGGCGAGACGGCAACCGCCGGCGAGAGCGCTATGGAGCCGGCCGAGCTTCCGGCGCCGGCTCCCGGCCGGCCGTGATCAGCGCTCGAGCGTCTTCGATGCGCTGCCGCGGTTCTTCACGATCAGCATGATGTTTCGGATATAGATCAGCGTCGCCAGCCCCTGGCCGACGATGATGACGGGCTCGCGCTTGGCGAGGCCGTACACCAACGTCATCAGGCCGCCGCCCATCGAGAAGAACCAGAATGCCATCGGCACCACGCTCTGGCCGGCGCGCTCGCTGGATATCCACTGCACCAGGAATCGCGCCGTGAAGAACAGTTGCGCGATCAGGCCGAACGCCAGCCAGAAATCGAACTTGGCGATGAAGACGTCGTAGAGATAGGCGTTCAGTGCCTGTCCGTACTGAATCAGCATTATCGGTTCACCTCGGTAACGTCGGTCACTTCGGTGACCACAGGGGTCGGCTTCTTGCGGCGGATCAGCCACCACACACCCAAGAGATCCATGATCCCGATCCAAAGCCGGTCGAAGAACCCGTAGTTCGAGACACCGGAATGGCGGGGACGGTCGACGACGTCGACATAGGCGATCGCAAATCCCTCGCGACGAACCAGCGCTGGCAGAAAGCGATGCAGCCCGTCGAAATACGGCATCGCCAAAAACACCTCGCGCGGAAACGCCTTCAAACCGCAGCCGGTGTCGCGGGTGCCGTCGCGCAGGATGGCGCCGCGTACCGCGTTGGCGATGCGCGACTGCAGCTTCTTGAAGCCGGTGTCCTTGCGCCCGACCCGCTGGCCGGCGGCAAGTCCGACCCGGCCGTTGCCGCTCTCGACCGCCGCGATCAGGTCCGGCAGGAACGCAGGGTTGTTCTGACCGTCGCCGTCGAGCGTCGCCACAACGGCGCCGCGCGCCGCGCGCACGCCGCTGCGCACCGCGGCGGACTGGCCCGAGGACACCGTGTGGCGGAGCTGCCGGACATTGGGCCGTTGCGCCATGATCGCGGCGAGCCGTTCGCCGGTGGCGTCGGTTGAGCCGTCATTGACATAGACGATCTCGTAGGCCCAGCGGCCGTCCAGTGCCGCCGCGATCTCGGCGATCAGCGGCGCGATATTGTCGGCTTCGTTGCGCACCGGCACGACGATGGAAACGGCGACCGGCGTTGGGTCGGAAGCAGGCAAAGGGCACTCGTGGTTGGTGTTGGCAGCGGCGGAAACTCACCCGATCCGGCCGGGCGACCGCTTTTATGGGGCGAAAGCGCTCCTCGCAACCCTTTTGAGACGCCCCTCGGGCGGTCCGGAGAGCGCCAAAATGGCGCCGTCCTGCCTGATGGCAAAACCAAGGCGGCGCGCGGCAAACCAGTAGCGCGCAGCCATGGCGCCGATCACGCCGACCACCGCGCCGGCCACCACGTCGCTCGGATGGTGCGCCAGCAGCAGCAGCCGGGTCGCCGCGATGACCAGCGCATAAACGAGCATCACGGCCCGCGCCCGCGGCCACACCGCGGAGACCGCAAACGCCAGCGCGAACGCCGTGATCGCATGTCCCGACGGAAAGCTCGCATAGGCCTCGGTGCCGGCGAAATGCTGGAAGTTGAACGCATTGGCCTTGCCGCCGACAAAGGGCCGGCCGCGGCCGACGATCCATTTGATCACTTCGCCCAGTGCGACCGACAGTGCCACCGACAGGAACAGATATTGCAGCCGTGTGCCGAGGCCGAGCAAGGCCGCGCGCCGCACGCCGTGCAATGCAGGCGCAACGAGCGCGACCGCGATCAGCAGCACACCAAGCGTCCACAGCACGTGCACGTCCTTGCCGAAATCGGTCAGGATCCGTGCCCACCACAGGCTCGGCGTGCCGCGCGGCGGCATCGCGCTGATTTCAGCTGTGTCGACGGCGACCATCAGCGCGACGATCACGGCGCCCGCGATGACGACGAGCAGCAGCACGTGACGCGCCGAGCGCCGTGCGGCATCGGCGCGTCGCGAATGCGACGGCGCGCGCACCAGCCGGGCAAAGGACAGCCAGACCAGTGTCAGCAATCGTCCGAAATAATGGGCGGACTCCGGGCCTGCTTGCAGCATCGGCATGTCATTCCGTTCCTTCGGAGCGGAAGATCGAGATCGAGACCGCCTTGCCCTGCGAGACGTTGTAGCCCTCGACCTTGACCGGCGCGTTGTAGCGCAGCCCGATCGCCTCGGCGCGTTGCACGAAGGAACGCTCCGAACGCTGCTCGACCAGCGCGAAGCGACATGACCCCTGCGCCAGGAAATCGGCGGCGCCCGATCCGTCGGTGAGCAGCGTCGAGGTGTCGGTCATGAACACCAGGCTCGGCTCGAGGTATCCAGCGGCGGCCGCTTTCGGACCGACACAGGTGACGTTGCGCAGCGCGCGCGCCACCTCCTGGCTCGGAAAGATCGTCGTCAGCCGCGGCAGCACCACGCCATAAGTGCCGCCGGCGAGCAGCATCGCCGCGATCGCGGCGTTGAGCAGCGCACGCTCGCCGCGGCTCTCCTCGAACAGCCACCAGGCGATCAGGCCGAACACCATCGCAAAGGCGAACAGCGGCCAGACCGGAAACACCGGCTGATGGATCGCCTTGATGGCGCCGACGATCACCAGCACCGAGGCGAGCGCCGGCAGCGCAAACCACCAGGCCGCACCGCGCACCAGCCAGGAGTTCGACGACAGCATGCGCCGTTCCACCACGCCGGCGGTCAGGATCGCGACCGCCGGATAGAGCGGCAGCACGTAGTGCGGCAGCTTGGTCAGCACGGCCTCGAACACGATCCAGGACGGGATCAGCCATGCCAGCAGGAACTGGGCGCCCGGCTCGCGCCGCGCGCGCCAGACCGCGGGCGCAGCCATGCCGGCCAGCGGCGCGCCGGGCCAGAACGTGATCCAGAACAACAGCAGATAGAGGCCGGGCGGCGCGCCATGGGACTCCTGGGCACCGAGCTTGCTCAGCATGTCGCCGCCGACCGAATCGGCAAAGAAGGCATCGCCGGCGCGCAGGAAGATCAGCACGAACCATGGCAGCACCAGCACCAGCATCCAGGTCATGCCCCAGACCGGGCGCATGCGCCAGAACCAGGCGGCGGACTTGTCGAAGAACGCCAGCACGGCCATCGCAAGGCCGACGAACATCAGGATCAGCGGTCCCTTGATCAGGATGCCCGCGGCCAGCGCCGTCCAGAAGATCGCCGGCGGTGCCCATGGCGGACGCGCCGGATCCTCGCCGCGCTGCCAGGACAGATAGACCCGCGCCATCGCGCCCATCGCCGCGGTGACGGTCAAAAGCAGCATCGCGTCGGTCTTGGCAAGCCGCGCCTCGCCGCCGAGCAGCACACAGCTCGCGATCATCAGGGCGGCAAGCGCCGCGCCTTGCCGCGTGACGAAGGCGAGCGCCGTCCAGTAGGTCAGCAGCACCGCGCCGATGGCGCCGAGCAGCGACGGCACGCGGTAGACCCAGATGCGGACCTGCGCGCGCGGCAGCCCGAGCGCGGACGCCGTCTTCAGCGAGGCCGCCTGCAGCCAGTAGATGCCGACCGGCTTCTTGTAGCGGACGTCGTCCTGGAAGCGGATGTCGACATAATCGCCACTTTCGACCATCTGCTTGGTCGCCTGGGCAAACCGCACCTCGTCGCGGTCGATCGGTGGAATGGTGAAGAACCCGGGCAGGAACAGCACTAGGCAGCACAGCAGCAGGAACAAAACCGCGCGGGGATGGCTCGCAGTTGCGAATTCGAACGCCATGAACAGCCTGCGGCTGGAATGCGTAGGCTTTGCAGGCTGTTGACCTGCTCCGAAGCGCCGGGGCTGGAGGGTATCGACCATATGCTCCGCATACGATGAAACCGCACTGCAAACAACTGCGTCGTTCCACCTGCCCCCGGGGAGCCTGCGGCCTTGCCGCCACGGTGGAGAAATCCTAAACACCTCCAGAAACGGATTTTGTCCGTACCTTTGATCGACGCTTGGTGGATGGCAATGGATCGTAACACCCGCAAGCGCATCCGGCGATTTGCCGTTGTGCTCGTCATCCTGGTCCCGGCGCTGTATTTCGTGCCGACCCTGACGCTGTTTTTCCTGATCTGCGGCGCGCTCGACATCAAGCGGCATTTCAAGGTCACGCCCGACATGGCGGAGAAGTACTTCCTCGGCAACGGCATCCCGACCTGGCTGCTGTCGCCGATCAACCTGCTTGCCGACCTGTTGTCGGCGCGAAACCTCGGCATGTACCGTCTGGAAGATCTCCCGGCGGAGCATCGCGCCGAGATCGAAACCTGCGTCAAGGCTTTCGTCGAGAACGGCGACCTGATCAAGGCGCGCGTCGCTGAAGTGCTCGGCAACAGCAAGCGCGGCATGCTGACCTTCAAATGGTTCGCGCGGCAGCAAGACATCACGGTCAAGATTCCCGCGTTCGAGCAGGACTTCCGCTACATCAAGACCATCGCGGTCTCGGTGTTCAACACCCGCGAGAAGACCTCCTGGCACTTCGGCCCGCTGCGCCTGACCTTCCGCGTGCTCTATAATCTCGAGCCGATCGACAGCAACGACGTCTACATCAATGTCGACGACAAGACGCATTACTGGAAGAACCAGCCGCTGTTCGTGTTCGACGACACCCTGTTCCACCAATCTGTGAACGACGTCGACCAGACCCGCTACTGCCTGTTCATGGACATCGTGCGCCCGAACCATTTGCAGCCGGCCTTCGATGCGGCGCTCGTGGTCGCGGCCGCGATCGCGGCCTCGTTCAAGACCGTGTTCTACAAGAACTGGTCGTTCATCCGCTGAGCTCTGCCGGCCGTCGCGCTGAATCCTAGAGCTCGGCGTGAGCGAGACGCTCGCGCAAGCGCGGGACGACAAAATCGACAAATGCGCGCAGCTTGAGCGCCAAACGGTTCTGGGAATCGTAGACCAGGTGCACCGGGCGGCGCTGCGGCTCGAAGTCTTGCAAGACGATGGCCAGCCGTCCGTCGCGCACGTGATCAGCGACCTGGTAGGACACCGCGCGAACCAATCCTGCGCCCGATTGCGCCGCATCGATTGCCGCATCGATCGTGTTGACGCTCAGGCGCGAGCGAAACGGCACCGTGGTTTCGGTGCCGCCGGTCTCGAATATCCAGGAGCTCAATGCGGACACGCTCTGGAACGAAATGAGCCTGTGCTGCGCGAGGTCATCGAGCGCCGCCGGAATCCCGTTGGCAGCCAGGTAATCCGGACTGGCACAGATCACGTGCCTGACCGCGCCAAGGCGGGTTGCGATGAGGTTGCTGTCCGGCAGCGGCCCGATGCGAATGGCAACGTCGACCTGATCTTCGAGGAAGTGCGCCAGCCGGTCGGTCATGACAAGGCCGACCGACACTTCGGAATACGCCTCCAGGAAGCGCGTCACGATCGGCAGCACGTGCAATCTGCCGAACATGATCGGCGCAGTAACGACCAGATCGCCCTTCGGCTCGGTGTACTCGCCGGATGCGGCGCGCTCGGCTTCGGTCAACTGCTCCAGGATCGATTTCGCGGCGGTGACGTAGGACCGTCCGGCCGGGGTCAGCTCGACGCCCTTGGCTGAGCGGATCAGCAGCGTCGCCTTCAGATGCGCTTCGAGTTCCGCGACCTTCCTGCTGACCGTCGCCAGCGGAAGCCTCAGCTCGCGGCCGGCCTTCGACAGGCTGCCGCACTCAACTGTGGCGAGAAATACCGACATGGCGTCCAAGCGATCCATAGGTCTTCCAAAAATTGAGAGGGTTTCTCCCGATCTTACCGGCTGCCGGGCAACTCCGGGAAGCCCCAAAACGGGGGCCACGGCATGACGGCGTAATCCTCGTCCGCGGCCGGACAACCAGGAAGCAAGGCCATGATCAATCGCACCTCATACCGCACCGCCGCCGTGAACGGTCGCAATGTGTTCTATCGCGAGGCTGGAGACCCCTCCGCTCCGACCATCCTGTTGCTTCACGGGCTGCCGACCTCAAGCCAGATGTTCCGCGACCTGATGCCGGCCCTGGCGGAGCGCTTCCATCTGATCGCGCCCGACTACATCGGCTTCGGCCACTCCGACGCCCCGTCCCGCAACGAGTTCTCCTACACCTTCGATAATCTCGCGGCGCATGTCGCGGGACTTGTCGATGTCCTCGGTCTCAGCTCGTACATCCTCTACATGCAGGACTACGGCGGTCCGATCGGTTTCCGCCTGTTCGCGCAGCGCCCCGAGCAGGTGAAAGGCTTCATCATCCAGAACGCCAACGCCTATATGGAGGGCGTCGGCGAAGCTCCCAAGAAGGCGCTGTTGCCGCTGTGGGAGGAACGCACTGCCGAAACGGAGAAGGCGGCGCGCGAGTTCGTCAGCCTCGACGGGACCAAATTCCACTGGCTGGTCGGAGCGAAGAATCCCCAAGCGATTAACCCCGACAACTGGGTTCTCGATCAGGCACTGCTCGACCGTCCCGGCACGCAGGACTACCAGGTCGACCTGCTCGAGAACTACAAAAGCAACATCGCGCTCTATCCCGACTGGCAGGCCGCGTTCCGCAAGCACCAGCCGAAAACGCTGATCGTCTGGGGCAAGCACGATCCGTTCTTCATTCCGCCGGGCGCGCGCGCCTACCTGAACGACCTGCCGGACGCCAAGCTCGTCTGGCTCGATAGCGGACATTTCGTGCTCGACGAAAACGTTTCGCAGGTCGCCTGCGAGATCAAGGCGAGGTTCGCGCCCACCCGGGGGACGATCGGTGCTGCCGCCTGACCGCGCCCGCCATCACGCAACACACATTCAGGAGAATATCATGGACCGCCGCCTTCTCGTCCTCTCGATCGGGATGTTCGCGCTCGGCACCGACAGCTTCGTTGTCGCCGGAGTGCTGCCGGAGATCGCTCGCCATTTCGATGTCGGCATCGGCGCCGCCGGGCAGATGACCACGATTTACTCGGTCACGTTCGCGCTGCTGTCTCCCACAATCGCCGCGATCGCAGCCGGTGTTCCGCGCAAGACCATGCTGATCGCGGGTGCCGCCGTCTTCGTGCTGGCAAACCTTGCGACCGCAGTCGCCTCGACCTTCACCATCGCGTTGTTGACCCGCGCGCTCGCCGGTGTCGGCGCCGCCATGTTCTCGCCGACCGCAACCGGCTCCGCCGCAATGCTGGTGCCTCCGGAGCGCCGCGGCTACGCGCTCTCCATCGTGGTGGCGGGCCTGACGCTATCGACCGCGTTGGGGTCACCGGCCGGCGCAGTCATTGGAGGCCTCGGCGACTGGCGATACACGATGCTGTTCGTCGCTGCGCTCGGCACCGCCGCCGGTTTAGGGGTCTGGGCTTTCCTGACCGACGTGCCGCTGCCTCCGGCGGTCTCGCTGTCGAAGCGGCTGGCGCCCCTCGCTGACTTGCGCATCCTGCTGACGCTTGCCACCACCCTGGTCAACCTCGGTGGCATCTTCACCGTCTACACGTATTTCGCGGTCGCGTTCGACCGTGCCATCGGCAACGATGCGGTCGTGCTGGGCGCGTTGCTCGTGCTGTGGGGCGCCGGCGGCACGGTGGCGAACCTCGCGTTCGGACGCCTGATCGACCGCATCGGTTCGCGGATGGTGATCCTGACGACGCTGATCGTGCTCGCCATCGTCAGCGCATCGATGCCGTGGACCAGCGCGAGCCTGTGGACCGCCGTTCCTGTCGTCGCGATCTGGGGCGCGGCCGGATGGGGCCTGCTGGTGCCGCAACAATACCGCCTCGTCGCCCTCGCCCCGTCGATCGCTCCCGTGTTGCTGGGATTGAATACCGCCGGTTCATTCTTCGGGATGTCGGCGGCGGGCCTGATCGGCGCAGTCGCCATTCCGCTCGTCGGCGCCCACTATCTCGGTTTTGTCGGCGCGGGCCTGGCCGTAGTGGCTTTCGTCATCGCCGAGCTCGCGACCATCCGCATCGCCGCCGCCGAGAATTGCCGCACGGCAACCTGCAGCGCGCCAGCTTGACAGCCATCGACGCGATATGGGCCGACGTACACAGCGTCGGCCCGTATTGCGTTATGCGCTACGATCCAAACGCGACAAAGGAGAGATCGGATGTACCATGATGTCATCTTGCAATGTATGCAGAGCCTCAGCAACCTCCTGATCTGCCTCGACAAGGCCGAGCAGCATGCGGTTGCGAAGACGTTCGATGCGACCGTGCTCTTGAGCAGCCGACTTGCCCCAGACATGCAGCCACTCACCTCCTATCAGGTTCAAAGCGCGTGCGACTACGTCAAGGCCGCAGCGGCGTGGCTGTCAGGACAGAAGCCGCCGGTGCACGAAGACAACGAGCAGACGATCGATGAGCTGAAAGCGCGCATCCGCAAGACCGTGGATTTCGTGAACAGCGTCACGCTGGAGCAATATGCGGACGCCGGCAACCGCAAGGTCAGGCTATCCTGGGCACCAGGCAAGGTGATCGGCGGCACGGACTATTTGCTGCAGATGACGATTCCCAACACCTATTTCCACATTGCGATGGCCTACGCGATCTTGCGTCACAACGGCGTGGAGGTCGGAAAAATGGATTTCCTGGGTCAGATCAATTTTGTCGACGCGTGAATTCAACCGGCGCGACGCATCACTGCACCCGGATCACCACCGTATCGGCAGCGCCCGTCGCGTCGACCACCGTCACCCGCGCAAAACCCGGCCCGGGCGGATCGATCAGGCGCTGGCGCCGGCTGTCGATATCCCCGGCCGAGACGCCGTTCACCAGCACCGTCAGCGGCAGCACGCCGCCGGCGACCTTGACCGGCATCGCCGCGAAGCGGCCGCCCTCGGAATGGTCGACGTCGATGCGCGATCCATTCACCGGAAACTGGATGTGCGGCGCCTGGTCGCTGCCAGAGCGCACCAGTTCGCCGAGCGGCCGGAAGCGCCGCAGCGGCGGCGGCAGTTTGGCGTTGCTGGCGATCAGCACGCCGCGCGGCGGCTTCGGCAGCGCGGCCGGGATTTTTCCGGTGCGCGCGAAGGCATCGAACAGGATTGGTGCTGCGGACACGCGGCCGACCAGGCCCGGCACCGGCGCGCCGTCCGGGCGGCCGACCCAGACGCCGATCGTGATGCGGCCGTCGAAGCCGACCGACCAGGCATCGCGGTAGCCATAGCTGGTGCCGGTCTTGAACGCGATCCGGCCATGGACGCCGTTTTCCGGCGGCGGCGTGCCGAGCAGCACGTTGCCGACCTGCCAGGCCGCGGCCTGATCCATCAGCCGCATCGTCTCTCGCGCGTCACTCGCCTGCATGATTTCACGCAGCGGTTTGGTGGTGCCGAGCCGAGGCAGACCAACGTAGAGCTGCACCAGATCCTGCAGCGTGATGCCGACGCCGCCGAGGCCCATGGCGAGGCCTGGCGCCTCGTCCTTCGGCAGCACCAGGCTGGTGCCGGCCTGCTTCAGCCGCGACGACAGCCTGGAAGCGCCGACGCGGTCGAGCAACGCGATCGCCGGCACGTTGAGCGACAATTGCAGCGCCTTGCGCACCGGCACCGTGCCCTGGAATGTCATGTCGAAATTTTCCGGCGCGTAGGAGCCGAAGCGAATCGGCCGATCCTCGATCAGGCTGTCGGGATGCACGAAGCCGTCCTCGAAGGCGAGTCCATAGATGAACGGTTTGAGCGTCGAGCCCGGCGAGCGCACGGCGCGGGTCATGTCGACCTGCCCGGCCCGCCGCTCGTCGAAATAATCCGGCGAGCCGATACGCGCGAGCACGTCGCCGCTCTCATTGTCGACGGCGACGATCCCGACCGAGATGTCGGGCCCGAGCGCGATGGCGCGGTCATGCGCCAGCGCCTCGAGATTCTTCTGCAGCGTGGCATCCAGCGTCAGCTTGATGACGGGTTGATCCTTCACCGTCGCAACCGCCTGGTCCGAGGAATGCGGCGCCAGCATCGGGATCTGCTTGCGCAGCTTCGGCACCGGCGTTGCCCTGGCCTGCGCGGCATCTTCCTTGGACACGACACCGTCCTCGACCATGCGGTCGAGCACGCGGTCGCGCGCGAGATGCGCGGCTTCCGGATGACGGTCGAGCCGCCGCCGCTCCGGCGATTGCGGCAGCGCCACCAAGAGCGCGGCTTCGGCCAGCGAGAGCCGCTTCGGTTCCTTGCCGAAATAGGCGATCGAGGCCGCACGCACGCCTTCGAGATTGCCGCCGAACGGCGCCAGGGCGAGATAGAGGTCGAGGATCTGGTCCTTGGTGAGTTGGTGCTCCAGTTCGACCGCGCGCACCATCTGCCGCAGCTTGGCATAGACCGACCGCTGATGCCGCGGCTCGATCAGCCGTGCCAGCTGCATCGTGATGGTCGAGCCGCCGGAAACGATGCGGCCGCGGGTCGCGAGCTGGAACGCGGCGCGCGACAGCGCCAGCGGATCGACGCCGTGGTGCTCGTAGAAGCGCTTGTCCTCATAGGCGAACAAAAGCTTGAGATAGCCGGGATCGACCGACGTCCTCGCATCAACCGGCAGCCGCCAGCGCCCGTCGGCCATCGCATAGGCGCGCAGCAGCTTGCCGTTGCGGTCGATAACCGTGGTCGAGACCTGCTTTGCCTCGTCGAGCGGCAACGGGCCGAGCGAGAAGGCCCAGGCGGCGAGGCCACCGGCAACGACGAACAGAGAGACGGCCGCAAAAGCCGCGAGGCGAAGAACGAACCGCTTCCTCCATCCGTCATGGCCGGGCTTGACCCGGCCATCCACGTCTTCTCTTGCGCTTTCCGCAGACGTGGATCCCCGGGTCATCTGCGCGAAGACGCGCTTCGCGCTTTTGCCCGGGGATGACGACATGAGTGCTGGGCGTCCATCGCCGTTCATACCACGATCGCTCATTTCGCCTTCTGCACCTCGACCGAGCCGGTCCCGCTGCGGCCGTAGCGCGAGGGGTTGTACATGTCCTCGACATAGGCCTGCGGCAGCACGTATTTGCCCGGCGACACCGCGCGCACGACGTAAGCGACCGTGAACACCGACTTGTCGCTGGCGGCGCGGTCGATCGCCGCGGTGAAGCGGTCGTCGCGGAACTGGCTGTCCTTGGGCTCGACGCCATCCTCGATCCAGTCGAGCGTGCCGGAATCCCCCGACGACACCAGGTGCGGGTTGTCGATCTCGAGCCCGGCCGGCAGGTAGTCGGCGACCATGATGTGCCCGAACTCCGGTTTGGCTTCCGTGACCTTCAGGACAACGGCGAAACGGTCGTTCTGTTTCGCCTTGCTGACGTCGGCCGGCTTGCCGTCGAGCGTGTAGTAAGCGCGCTCGATCTTGAAGCCGTTCGACGCCGCCGGCTCAGGCGTCACCGGCGAGCCGGACACCGAGACCACCGCCTGCACCGGCGCGTCGCCGGTGTTGGTGATCCGGATCGGCTGGCCTGCCATCTCGCCGGCCTTGTAGCTGCGATAGACCGCGGTCTTGACCGCCTCGCCGTTGATGTCGAGCGCCATCGTCTCCTTCGCGAGCGCGCGCGCGGCCAGCACCATCCACGCATTCTCCTGCGTCGAGGTGTAGGGCGATAGCCCTCGCGCGGCCTCGACCCGCAGCACCGCCTGGGTCAGCGTCTGCCGCGGCGCGTTGCCCTCGCCGGCGAGCGAGACCAAGGCTGCCGCATCGCGCAGCGCCGAGCCGTAATCGACCCGGCCGAACTCCAGCACCGGTTTCGGGTTCAGCGCGTCGAGCGCGGCAGCGTATACCCGCTCCGCCCTCGCCTTGTCGCCGACCAGCGCCAGCGCCGCGGCAAGCTGCGCCTTCGAGATCGGCGTCGCCAGATTGCCGAGCTTGGTGTCGGCGAGGTAACGCAGATCGCCGATCGGCGCTGCGCCATTGCGGGCCAGAACATAGAGGCCGTAGGCCAGATCGCGGCCGCCGTCCTTCTCCGGCTCGTTGGCGTTGACCACCGAATTCCTGACGCGGTCGAGCGCGCTCTTGAACAGCACGTCCGGCACCGCAAAGCCCTTTTCGCGGGCCCGGGTCAGGAAGTCGGTCACATAGGCGTCGAGCCAGGCATCGTCGCCGCCAGCCGACCACAGTCCGAACGAGCCGTTGGAGCCCTGCCGCGCCAGCAGCCGCTCGATCGCATCGCGGATGCGCTGGTCGACCGCGGTATCCATCGCCAGATGGGCGCCGGCGGCGAGATCGTTGACATAGAGCAGCGGCAGCGCGCGGCTGGTGATCTGCTCGGAGCAGCCATAGGGATAGCGATCGAGCGCTTGCAGGATGCTGGCGGCGTCGAGCGCGGTCGACAGCGACGCCGAGATCGAGACGCTGCCGGTGCCCGGGACGAGATCGGAGAACATGTCCGAGGTCAGCGTCAGGCTCTCGCCCTTCGCCAGCGTGCGGATCGAGCGCCGCGCCAGCACTTGCGTGGCCGGCTTGACGTCGAGCGCATAGTGCCGCGCCAGGGTCAGGCCGTTCGGACCGGAGATATCGACATCGAAATCGGCTCGTCCCGAGCCGCCGGCCTCCAGCCCAAGCGACAGCGACGAGCGCTGCTTGGCGGCAAGCTTCATAGTCGTGGTCGGATTGCCCGAGACCTTGACCGGTCCGCTGGTCTTGACACTGACAGTGTAGTCGCCGACGGCGCCCTCGACATTGTCGATATCCATGCTCAGCGTGCCCTTGTCGCCGGTGAGCAGGAAGCGCGGCAAGGTCGCGGTCAGCACCACCGGATCGCGCACAGTGACGTCGGTCGTGGCGCGGCCGAGTTTCGTGGCGCTCCAAGCCACCGCCATCACCCGCGCCGTGCCGGCGAATTCGGGGATGTCGAAGCTGATCTCAGCGGTGCCGTCGGGACCGACGGTGACGATGCTGGAATACAGCGCCAGCGGCTTCTGCGTCGGCGGCGAGCCCTGCAGCTCGGCGCCGGCGGCGTCACCGCCGCTGCGGATCTGGCCGCGCGTGCCCTGCATGCCGTCGATCAATTGCCCATAGAGGTCGCGGATCTCGGCCGTAAGGCGGCGCTGGCCGAGATAGTAATCGTCCGGCGCCGGCGGCTTGTAATTGGTGAGATTGAGGATGCCGACATCGACCGCGGCCAGCACCACCTTGGCGTCCTCGCCGGGATTGAGCCCGCCGAGCTTGACCGGGATCTTCAGCGTCGAGCCGGGCCGCACCAACGCAGGCGGCGACAACGCGACGCTGAGCGTGCGGGTCTTCTTGTCGACGCCGAACCATTTCAGCCCGATGGCACGGCCCGGCATACGGCCGGCCGCCTCGTCGAGCGGACGTCGCAAGGTCGCCAGCACATAGGCGCCGGTGCCCCAGTCCTTGCCGACGGGGATCTTGACCTGCTGGGTGCCTTCCTTGACGTCGATGCTCTCGGTCGTCAGCAGGCGGTCGCCGAGCACATAGACCGACAGTTTTCCGGCGCTGCGCGCGTTCACCGTGACCGTCATCGTGTCGCCGGAGGCGTATTCCGGCTTGTCGATCGAGGTCTCCAGCAGGTCCGGCGTATCGGCGCTGCCGTCGGAATACCAGCCGACGTCGAACTGCACCGAGGTCACCGGGCCGTCGGCATCGTTCGACTTGACGTCGAGCCGGTAGCGGCCGGGCTGTGGCTGGAAGGTCAGCCGCATCGGCTTGTCGGCGGCCAGATTGACGTCGCCGTCGGAGACGCGCTTGGTCGACTTGACCGGCTCGTAATCCCAGGACGAGTTCTGGCGATACCACTGGTAGCGCGATTCCAGCTTCAACAGCTCGTAGCGCAGCCCGTCACGCGGCAATTGCTTGCCGTCGGGGGCGACGAACACGACGTCGAACTCGGCCTTGTCGCCCTCGGCGACGCTCTTGTCACCGAACAGCGGCTTGACGCCGATCAGCGAGGCCGCCGGCGCCACGGGCAGCACGATCTTGCGCTCGACCGAACGGCCGCCGGTCTCCGCCATGCGGATGAAGATCTGGGCCTCCTGCGGCCGGGTCGAGGTCGGCGGCTTCTCCAGCTTGACCGGGAAGGTCGCCGCGCCATTGGCATCGGCCTCCGGCAGGTCGCCGATCGAGGTCCGCTCGTTGCTCGCGGTCTGCTCGTCGTCGACGCCGAACTGGTAGCCGGGATACCCCGGACGGCCATTGGCCGCCGGCGCAACCAGCATGTCGCCCTCGAGCTGCAGGCCGGACGCCGGCGCGCCATAGAGGAAATGGCCGTTTACCTGAAGTTCCACTGGAACTTCAGCCTTGATCAGCTTGTCCTTGGCGGTGAGGTCGAATTCGATCCGCTCGGGGATGTAATCCTCGACCATGAAGGTGGTCTCGCCGACCGAATTGCCCTTCGGATCGGTGAAGACCCTGACGCGCCAGGTGCCCGACGGCACCGCTGAATTCAACGCCACGGCCAGCGACCGGCCGCCGGCGCCCTGGTCCGGCAGCACGGCGCGGCGGAATTCGACGCCGTCCGGCCGCTCGATCACCATGGTCAGCGGGGTGCCCGATAGCGCATTGCCCTGCCCGTCGCGCAGCAGCGCGGTCAGATACACCGTCTCGTTGGAGCGATAGACGCCGCGCTCGGCATAGACGAAGGCATCCGCCGCGGCCGGGATCGCCCGGCCCGCGACGCCGCGGTCGGTCAGATCGAAGGCGCTGGTCTTCAGGCTGAGGAAGGCATAATCCGCCTTGTCGCTAGTCACCGTCAGCAGGGCCGGCGACAGCCCGCCCTCGCCGCGTGCCAGTCCGGACTCGAACAGCACATGGCCGGCCGCATCGGTCCTGCGGGTCGCCAGAATCTCGTTGTTGCGGGCGACCAGCTTCACTTCGGCATTGGCGACCGGATCGGTCGAGGCCAGCGAGTTGACGAAGACATGGATCCCGTCATTGCCCGAGAACGCCGACAGCCCCATGTCGGAAACGATGAACCATTGCGTGGCGAGCGAGCCGTCATCGTCGGTGCCCGGCCCCTTGGCGGCCGCGGTCATCACATAGACGCCCGGCTGCAGGTCGCCGAGTGCCTGGTCGACCGGGAATGCGGTGACGACGTCCTGGTTCAGTGTGGTCGCAGTCGCGAGCTCGCCGGACCAGACCTTGACGCCGCGCTGGTCGCCGAGGTCCGAGAGCTGGTAGCGGCTCAGCGCGCTCTGGAAGTCACTGTCGATCACAGTGTTGATCAGGTTGCGGTCGCCGATCCGGAACACGTCGATCTTGACCGCCGGCGTGTTGACGCTGACCACCGGAATACCGCGCTGTCCGGTCCGCGGCAGCACATAGGCGCGGCCGGTGAAGCGCACGAACGGCTTGCGATCGCGGACATAGATGTTGAACTCGGCGGATTTCGGCAGCGTCTCCTTCACGGTCGACGGCAGGCCGGCGCGCAGATTGATGTTGTAGCGCTCGCCATGCTTCAGCCCGTCGACGCAGAGCTGCTTGTCCTCGGCCGACAGCGCCGGCTTGTCGGTACCGGCGAGCGCGAGGTACGGCGCGAAGTCGACGCGCTTGGCCAGGTCCTCCGAGAACTGGAAGCAGGCCCTCGGCGACGCCGAGTCGGAATCCACGGTATAGTCGAGCAGCCGGAAGCCGTGCTCGTCGCGCAGCGTCTCGTAGCGGCGCCTGACATCGGCGACCTCGCGCATGTCGAGCGACATCCGCAAGCTATCCAGCGCCGGGCGCCACAGCTTGCGCTCCGACAACGCGGTGCCGAGCACGCCGAGCGCGTCGGCTTCCTCGCCCTGATTGCCGGCCCGCTGATAGGCGATATAGGCCGCGGTCGAGGCGCGCTCCATCAGGAAGGTCCGCTCGCTCGAGCTGTTGGTCCAGATCTGGAAAATGGTCCTGGCGAGCCGTAGCCAGTTGGCGCCGTCCTCCGGCGTGGTCGCGGCGATCTGGCCGAGGATCTGCAAGCCGGCCCGGAAATCATTGCGCCTGAAGGCGGCATCCGCGTCGGTCCGGAGCGTCGCGGCCGTCTTGTTGACCGGCCCGGCCTCGCTCTTGATCTGCGCCTCCAGCTTGATCGCGGAATCGGCCAGGTCGTCGCGGGTGAAGGCCTTGTTCGCGGCGCTGGCCGCGCCCCACCCAAGCCCGAGCGCCAGCGCGGCGCAAATTGCGGCGGCACGAACCAAACCGATCATGATGGAGCTCCTGAAGGCCCAGCGGCAGCAATGCCGCACGGGCTGATAAGAAGTGCGCGAAAAGGTGACGGAGTGAAGGCGTCAACATGAACGGACGAATACGTCACAGATGTCATTGCCAGCAGTCCTTGCGCCAGCGCAAGCGGCCGTGTCGTGCCGGCGCCTGCCAACTGGACAGGCGACCGGAAGGGGGCCTGCTCGCCTTAGTCGCGCGATGGTAAAGACCGGTTCGGAGAGTTTTGGCGATGGCGCGGATTTTTCAGCCAGGGCGCTGGTGCGGCGCCTCGAGGTGGGCAGATAAAATCGGCTCCGACGGCTTGGCAGACAAGCAGATTTTTCATATTGGCGATGCTACAAGGCGGCCACGGTCCCGTAGCTCAACTGGATAGAGTAGCGGATTTCTACTCCGCGGGTTGCAGGTTCGAATCCTGCCGGGATCGCCAGCGCAAAAATCGCGCATTGAAATCTCTACAAAAAACAGCGCTCAGTGGCCCACTTTTCAGAACCCTTGTTCTGGTGGGTCACATCGATCCTTTCGCCATTATAGCGACCTGACGCGACGCGCGGCTGCGCGCGCTCGCATGTCGACCGAGTTCACATCGCATCTGATGTGTGTGCCGCCTCGCGCTGTTCAGCGCGGGGCTTTTTGTTGCGTATCGGAGTACAGCGTGATGACAGGCGAAGATCTGCTTGCCGAGATGGCAGGAGTGGCAGAGCTACAACAAAGTAGCGATGTCAATGCGTGCGACAGTTTTCCAGCCCCGGAAAAACCCGCTGAAAGCCCTGCAAACCCGGGCGATTGTCGCACTTTGGGTGTTCACCCCGAAGTCGCCGCCGCGCGCGAGATGGCCCGCACACTGCTGCGCGCCCGGCCCAGCCTTCCCTCGCACAAGCATAGCATCGGCTCGAACATCGCGGAGATCGGCCTCTTCGTGAAGACCGCCGCCGATGCCAAGCGGGTCAAGCCGTACCTGCTCTACCAGCTTCGGCGCCTTGCGGAGCCGGTGCGATGATCGGTGCTGCCCAAGGATCGCCGGAGCGGGTTCAGCGGTCTGCCTTCTCGCGGCGCTTCAGCTCGCGCTCGACGGCGTCCCGGACGAAGTCCGTCCGATCCTCACCATCCGCCAAGACGGCCTCAATGCGCTCGAACGTCCCCTCCGGGAACCGAGCCTGCATGTCCTCAGACCATCGTTTCTTCCTGCCCACAACACCTACCAGCTTAGCACGACGCTCACCCAGCGCGACGGCGGCCGCCGCCTCTTTGACAGCCGAAATCGCTGCATCCGGAGAGACCTTGAACCATTCCCCGGACATCCGGTGATCGCGGAGAAGCCAATGGGCGTAGCTCTCAATATGAACGGCAAGGTCGGGCGATTCCAGGCAAAAACCGATCGCAAGAGGCTCGAAACTGCCGCTCTGGATCGTCTTCATGCGCTTTTGGACGTCGCGCGCAATGCCGATCTTTTGGGGGCCGCTAACGGCTCCGATCACATACACGAAATTTGCCATTTCTCATATGATTTATTGTTGACGGATGATATCTCATATGAGATAAATAACTCATACGAGATATCCAGTCAACAGCGGAGCAAGACAATGCATCTCGATTGCGACACCACTCCCCCGCTCAAGAGCCGCTACGTCTCCAAGGGTTACAAGCTGGAGACCGTAATCGAGATCGCGACCGATCTCCTTGCGGAGGTCGAGGAAGGCCAGATCGGCATCTACGATTCCAGGCGCGGCGATGGCTTCAAGGGCTACGTGATCAAGTATCGCGGACAGTCCCCGTATTTCGAGGCCCCCGCTAACGACGAGGAGCCGCCGCGCGACGAGGACGACGGCTGCGACCCGCTGTACGGCCAGCGCATGGATAGCGCCGACATGGGGGAGTGCTGATCTGCATGCGCAAGATCAAGCAGCAAAATCGCCCCTATCTGATTTCCTACGGAACGGGAATGCGCGATAGCGCAACGACGCTCGACCATGCCGTGGCCAGGGTCGAGGAGCGTCTGAAAAAACACCCGCGCGAGATTGGTCAAATCTGGCTGCGTGGCGCGCTTGTTCGCAAAATTGGCCCGCTCACCGTCGCTAAAGGATAGGCCAATGAGGATTTGGAAGCGCTTTGTCGCGTGGATGAACCGGGGACCGCAATGCGAATGCGGGGCCGAGATGACGCGATACGAGGGGCTAGGCGCCGGTTTCTGGCATTGCCCGAAGTGCGATCCGAGATAGGAGCCACCCCATGACCCCCGACACCACCACAGAGCTGAAGCCGTGCCCGTTTTGCGGCGGGAAAGCCGTGTTCGGCGTGAATGAGATCGATTTCGTGCCGTGGCCCTATGTTCGGTGCGACGATTGCGACGCCATGCTCGACGCGATCGAAGGCGACGACCACGACGCGATGGCCGTTCGCTGGAATACCCGGTCCCTCGGTGAGCAGCCCAGAGAGCCGGAGGGGGTCTACGATCCGACAACCCAGCCCTATGACGAGCCGCTCAGGCATGTGGATCAGCCGACCGTTGATCAACTGCGGAGAGATCTGGACCAGCTCCGCGGGATGCTGGAGATCGAGCGCCGGATTAACTTAGAACATGCGTCAATATCAATCCTTCCATTGGAATGGGAAGAGCACAAGAACCCCGCTGACGAAATCTCATATTGGGCCGACCATCAGTTCGGTTCCTATGCGATTGAGCGCGATTATTTTAGTGTCATTCCATGGGAGCTTATAGCCGGCGGCCGAGTCATCGGAAATTTCGATACGGTCGAAGCCGCCCAAGTAGCAGCCAAAGAGAATTTTGAACGGCGTCTGGTTAGCTGTTTTGCCAAGCATCCCGCCCATCCCCGCCCGGCCGAGCAGCCGCTGAGAGAGGCGCTTGAGTTCTATCGCGACAATTTCAAACTCCATCAAAAGCGAACGCGCATGGGAGTCGGATTGTCAGAATGGAAGCCCACCGAAGCATTGCTGGAGGATTGCGGAGAACGAGCCCGCGCCGCCCTCCAGCCTGCGCAGTCGGGAGAAGGCAAATGACGACACCTTATCTCCGAGGCGTCGCCGACGCAGCAGCAGGAAAACCGGGACCCGCGATCCCCAAGATCAACGCGACTTGGGCGGAGAAACTTTACAACCGCGGCTGGTGCGATGGGCGAGACGCCAAAGCTGCGGCCGAGCGCGAGCGCAAGGCGCAGTCGGGAGAAGACCATGAGTGACATCGACCGAGCCATCATCGACGTCTTCGCGAAGCACGGCCTGCAATGCGCTTGGGAGGTTCGCAGGGACCTCGCCGACGCTCTCCGCGCCCAGCTCGCCGCGTCCCAGCCTGCGCAGGGCGGGACGATGGCGGTGGTGCCGGCCGTTGATCCTGATCTCGTTCAGCGCTGCCGCGAACTCCTAGATTGGAGCAAGACGGGTCTGCTGAATGGCGGATCGGGCGGCGCTTTACGCACCTATGCCGATCGATTGGCCGAGAACATCGGCGAACACTATGCACTCAGCGTTGCGGAAGTCCAGACGAAGGACGATGCAATGGGCGCCCTGGTGAAGATGGCGGCGCTGGTGGCGGAAGGAGATCGAGCACGTAGCACCGATGGTGGCGCCCATGGGTGAGCCGATCAGGATGCAGCGCAAGCGAACACCGGGCTGGAAGATGCCGCCGAACACAGTGAGCGTCACGCGGCCGGGAAAGTGGGGCAATCCGCTCCGGGTTGGCATGTGGAAGGATTTCACGGCCGCTGATGCTGTTCGACAGTACCAGGCGTGGCTTGATCGTGACCCGGCCGTTCGAAGCTATGAGAATTGTTTCGGAAAGCCACCCTCGTGCGAGGAGATCAGAGCAGAGCTTGGCGGCAAGAATTTGGCGTGCTGGTGCGCGCTCGATCAGCCGTGCCACGCCGACGTGCTACTCGAGCTGGCGAACCGTCCATCCGCCCCCGAGCCTCAACACAATGGGGAGCGGCGATGAGGGGCATATTTGATCGACCCGGAACCTACGGCGGGATGACCGTTCGGATTGTTGATGCACAAGCTCAGTGTCGCACCGAACAAGATGTCTGCGGCCCTTGGGTGCGTCCGAAAGTCCCAAGCAAGCGAACTGGCCGCTGGGGAACGCGCCGCATGTGGAAACGTCGCAACCCTCCTCACTTCATCATGCTCTATCGGGAGCCGACCGACGTCTTGGTCATTGGCAACTCGACGATCATCGCGACACCGCGTCAGGCCGATGTGCTCAGACGCGCGTCCGCCCCCTCCGCTCCGCAGCACAAGGGGGTGCGGGAGTGAGCATCATGGACATGGACGCGCTTACGGCCGCATTCCGGAGCCACGTCGAGGGCAGCAGCACGTTCACCAGGCGCATGGCAATTGCGCTTGCCGACATGGACGGAACGTCACCGGGACAACTCGTTCGTCGCTGTGAGCGCCTTGGTCTGTTGCGCGAAGGCTCTTGGGATTGGTTCGTCGAGAACGGCGGCATCACGAAAGAGCACATCGACGAGGTCCGCGGGGCAGCATCACTTCCTTCAACTCACCGAGGAATCCCATGACGTCGATGGACAGAATTGTCGCCGAACGACGCCGGCAGGTCGCGATCAAAGGCTGGTCGACGAGCCATGATGACCATCACGCCGACGGCGAATTATTGAGAGCGGGAATGTGTTACCTCGCCAACGCGCGCTTGCTACCCGGCGAGCTCGCCCCGATCAGATACGACGGTGCCCCCATGGGCTGGCCGTGGGATGCCAAGTGGTGGAAGCCGAAAACGCCTGAGCGCGACCTCGAACGCGCCGGTGCATTGTTCATGGCCGAGCAAGAACGGCTGCAGCGGAGAGGTCTGCCGACCTCCCACGTCGATCATAAGATCGAGGTCTGCGTGCGCGCATTGGAGGCGGTAGCCAGCGCATCACTCTCGCGCCACCACCTCTCAACCCCCAATCAGGAGATTTAAAAATGGACCTCAATCGCCTCTATAAAATACTGAACGAAACTACCGTACAGCTTCGCAAGGGCGAAGTGATTCACGGCACTCCCGAGCTCGTCGATGCGATCAAGGAAGGCGTCGAGAGCGACAAGCTGCCCGGCGGCGTTGTCACCTTCGACATGATGCCACCCGCCAACGATGCGCCAGATGACCTAGTGAAGGTTGACCTTGAGTTTCTCGTCATCGGCGTCAACAAGGTCGAGGCTGAGAAGCACAAGGCCGAGCTGGTCAATCTTCTCAATGAGTATCCGGACCCCGCCTCGCTGGCCGGCGGTCCATCCTACATCACGGTCGGGGCCGAGATCGGCGACCAGGGCGCGGCATTCCAGCTTTTTGCGCTGGGCAAGGTGCTTGGCCTTTGGGACGTGATCACTCCAGCCATGTTCGGAATGAAGGGCGAAGAAGCCACTCAAGCCGCCGGCAGTGGCTTCATCATGATGACAGGCTACCGCCGCGCGGCATAGCCGGTCTCAACGCAACCCCACCGACCCCGGTTCAACACTCTAGGAGAACGAAGATGCTTTACGATCCGAATTGGGCCACCAAGAACGACGTCGTTACCATCCTCCGCAAGGCGAAAGATATCATAGCGAACCCGGAGCACTGGACATGCGGCGAGTACGCGAGAGACATCAATCACTCATGGGTTCGTTTCGACGAGGCGGGCGCTGTCAGTTTCTGCTCGATCGGAGCTCTTGCTGTTGTCTCCGGCACGAACATCAAAGTCGCTGAAAATTCTTCGGCATACAAACTGCTGGAACTCGCGGCCAAAGAACAGGGCAGCTCGTGGCCTCACGAAGAGAACGACAAGGGTCATTCGCAGGCGATGGCAATGTTCGATCGAGCCATCCAGATCGCACAAGTTGGCTGATGGCCGCAACGGTCATTCGGAGAGATCGGGGATAGGATCATGACAGATGAGGTTTGCCGTATGTGCAACCGAGCGCTGGGGGAACACAGCATGGACACCGCCGACACCTGCAATATGTTCATCGCCCAAGGACCTGACGATATCGTCGGGCACAAAACCTTCGACACTGAGCGCCGCGATCATAACGGCATGCCAATTCTGCGGCATGAGCCGCTGACGCGAGCCGAGGCCGACGCCCTATGGCAGCACGCCAAGACAGCGGAGACCAAACGCGCCGAGCAAATGCCGGACGAGAAGGCTGCTATCGCGGCTCTATGGGACGCTCATCAAAGGCTAAGGGAACTGGGCTGGAGAGAGCCGCAGTATTGCCCGAAGGACGGCTCCGACTTCAAAGTGATCGAACTCGGCTCGACCGGAATCTTCGATTGCTACTACCAGGGCAAGTGGCCTGACGGCCTCTACATGGTTTCGGACGGCGGCGACATTTACCCGACATCGAGCGGCGTCGCGATGTTCAAGCTCACTCCGGAAGCGCAGGCGCAGGAAGATGCTCGGCGTGAAGAGCTTCGTCGCAAGTTTGCGGAGGCCCGCAATGCAGATTGATGTCGAAAGAGCGAACCGCGCCATCGACGCGCTCCGCAAACCGGACGCCAGTCTGCAGCGCGTCCCGAACACGGTTCGGCAATCGATCGCTGAGGTGATTGAAGATTTGCTGACGGGGGTTGCTCGGTCATCCGAGCAGACGGGCGGTGACTGGCAGCCGATCGAAACCTTCCCAAGGGACGGTGAGGCTTATCTCGTCTGCGACGACCGATTGCTAGATGGCTTCCATCAGGTTGTCTTCTGGGATGACGACAACGATGAAACCGAGTGGCGCCTTGCGACTTCGGACGGCCCGACGTTTCACATTCGAGCCTTTACGCATTGGAAGCGTCTGCCAGTGCGGCCCGGTGCCATCTCCTCACCGAGCACGGAGGGCGGCAATGGGTGACGAAAAGTTCTTCTATTCGAAGTCCGGCTTCGCTCCGTACAGCGACGGCAGCGGCTTCAAGGTGACGGTCACAATCGAACAGGAAACCGAGGAATCGGAGCCCACCATCTCGTTTGAGGACGTCTGGCGCATACCGGCGTCCGAATGGGTTTCCGTTTCGAGGAAGATAGAACGGCTTCTCGATCTGGTGCAGCGGCCGGCCAGTCCTGTGGGAAACTCGCGGGAGGGGGATTGAATGCCGAAGAAGAAAGCGATCATGGCCTGCGCCCGCTGGCTCGCCTACTGTCTGCAGATCGGCTGGAAGAGAAGCGATCTCGATCGGCTGGAAACCCTGTGGTGGGAATATCACGACGACAACGGCGAACTGCTTATGGGTCCCGGCGTCAAGACCCGCAGCGTACTTCAGTAGAACCCGAGGAGGCGCGACGTGGACAACATACCGATCACAGAAAAGATGTGCGTCGCAGCCCTCGAGGCTTATTGGGGCAATCGGCCCCACGTCGGTTGGCCGCGAGGTTCCGTCCAAGCTAGGACATATAGACTCGGCCTTAAATCAGGCCAGCCGCCAATTCCGAAGAAAATTAGAGCGAGCAACCCCTAACGACTTTGGTGAGCAGGGAGTGCGGAATGATCTACGACCTTGCAACGATAAATCGCGTCGCGATGGCTATTGTAGCAAAGCTGGGGCTAAATACAGCCATAGGCGAGGCTGAGCGCGATGTCGCGCGAGCCGCGTTGGCGGCCATTACCAAGCCGCCAACGCCGACAAAGAACAGCGAATATTTCAAAGTACAGTGCCCCTATTGTCTGGCTCGACCTGGAGCCGGTTGCCGCTATATCGCACATGACGGATCATATAGATCGATCTCGCCTCACCGCGCACGCGTTCGATCCTGCGAAGAACTACAACAGTCCTAAGCCAAGATGGAGGGGGCATGGCAGACAACAGGACGCCTACCGAGATACGGCGAGCACGAGGATTAGCCAGAGTCAATCAGGTCTGCGAAGTTTGCGGGGGGCGCTTCGATCGGACTGCGGATGGTCGAAGGTGTGGAGACGGATGCAGGCTCACGAGGACGCAAGTCGATAAAGGACCCTACTCAAAAGACGAGTTACCATCCCCTCCACGCTCTCCCTGAGGGGGCGCGCCATCACCAGTTCCGGATCGTCGGCCGTCAGGTTTCTCCCTTTGGTTTACTGACCAAGACGATTTGTCAGGTGCTCGGGGCGGCGGCACCGGAAACAAGCCGCCCACACAGGCTCCTCACGCCGCCCGCGGCCTGATAGCCTGCGGGGATGGCGGAACAAAAGATCACCCTCGGGGAAATGCGGCAATCGGGCGTGCGCGGCCTGCTGGTCTATTGCTCGGACCACAGGTGTAGCCATTCCGTCGAGCTGGCGCCGGCAGAGGTGGACCAATGGCCGGATGACGTCCGGCTGTCCGATCTCGAGCCCAGGTTCACGTGCAAGGAATGTCACCGCCGCGGTGCCGATATCCGGCCGGACTTCCCGAGGCAGAAATGGGGGCCGGTGCGTGGATGACCTGGTCCCGCGAGTTCACCGACCCGATCGAACTGCCCGGCAAGACGCTCAGGACGCTCCAGGAGGCCGCCGACCACATCCTCTCGCTACCCAAGGCCCAGCAGCAGCAACCCCACTGGCAGGACGCCGTAGAGCACCTGATCAAGGCCGCAGAACGAGAGCAAGGATGGGTGCTGTTTGCGTGGATGTTCATGCTGAGGGCGATCAACCACGGGCAGCCGGAGGAGCCGCGGGCGCCGAGAAAGAAGGCGGTCAAAGGCTATAGGATCATCCGATGATGATTCACAAATTGTTGCAGGGTACAGTGGCGCCAAATCCGAGTGTGACCTCGCGCAATCATGCGCGCCGCCTCTATTTTTGCCGCGTCAACTGATTTTCGGAAATGCACGCAACCCCTATTTTCAAAGGACATCACAGAGCCGAAACGGCTGAAACTGCCAAGTTGGCGAAAGTCGATTTGCTACGATGTTCTCACGCACTCGGGAAGTGCGGGCTGTTTGAAAATGGAGAACTATCGTGAAGCATCTTCACAAGAAGGGCGACGTCGTTAATGTGTTTCAGATGTCGGTGAACAAGGGGCTGATATTCGAAGGCCGCGCGACCGTACTCAAGCCCACCGACTCGCCCGGCGAAGAACGTTATCTCGTCCGCTTCCATGGACGTGACGGCAAGCCAGCGATGGGAGAAGAGTACGAGAGGTGGATCGATCGCGGCGGCCAGGACGACCCAGATGCCTACGTCAAGGAAACTAACAAGCGCCTCAATGTGGGCTAACCATAGGCCCTCTCGCCTTCGGGCGGGAGGGCTTCGCATTTTCCGGAGATCATCCGATGAAAGTCAGGGTCTACGAAGACACCTCCAAAGCCCCGGACGATCCCGAGCGCTTCAAGCGGTTCGAGACCGAGGATGAAGCACAGGCGTGGCTTGCTGTGCACGATCCGGAGGGCGTGGCGTTTGCGGAGGATACCGACCTCAATAACCCGCAGCAGCCGCCACCCATTGCGCCACCAGGGCGTAGCCGGCTGCGCTGAGGTGAATGTTGTCCGTCCCGCTGAACGTCTGTCCTGAAGAATACGTCCCGGCAGTCGTCCCGGCGTAGCCCCTGACGCAACTCGTGATGGATGTTCCGGAGACAGCGTTCACATAGATATATTCAGTGCCGACCGTCAGAATGAAGTTCGCGGCCAACCCGCTGACCGAGACGGAGAACGCGGTATCGGTTGGATTGACGGTTGCTGTCGATATCGTTCCCGTCACATCGATCGCACGGAGGCTGAACGGCGGAATATCGTTGGTGTGATCGATGACGTCGACTGGATTTGCTGGGTTATAGGCTGCCACGAGCATGCTGCGCACGTCCAGATAACGCGCGCCGTAGGTGGACGACAGCGCCGCATTGAGTGCCGTGATGTTATTGTAGACCGTGCCGGAGCTGGATCCTTCACCCTCACCATTGAGCACCGCAAGCACAAGGGATCGACTAAGGCCGAGCTTGGCGACCATAGATGCGATATCGGCTTGAACCGTCGATCCCTGGCTCGTGTTGTTGCGGCCAAGCCAGAGGACCGAGTTGTAATTCCATGTGAACGGGGCGGCTAGAAAGCGACCGACAATCGCAGTACTCGGCTGCCCACCAACCCCCATATTCTCTGTCAGCCGCGCCGGGGCATACAGCGTCGAGAGCACGTTCGGATAGGTGATGTTGGTGCCATCCTCCGTACCGGCGGTAAGGCTGTCGCCCCAACAAAAGATCGTATTCGCGGGCAGCGAGAAGTAGGCCTGTGCGCTCATTGCCTGGGCAGCGGCGCCGTTCAAAGCCGAGGCCGACCATGCAAAGACAAGAAGATTATTCTGAAGCGGATTGGTGTTACCTGCGAGCTGACCGAAATGCATCGTGGTCGGCGACGCAAAAATCGAGCCTGGCGTTCCCGGTGTTGCAAGCGCCCCGTTGACCGCGAGTTGTTGCGATCCGGTTGTATAGGACATCACAGCCGCAGCAATCGAGCCCGGCGAGCCTTGAGAGCCGACATTGATGCCGGACTGCTGGACGCCACCGACCGTGATGAACGAACCCGCCAGCCCTGTCTGGTTCGAACGAACATCCATTCGATTGCTGGTCGTGCCGTCCGAGAGAGACCAAATCCCGGCCGGTGGCGCGTAGGTCGTCCCATAGGCCTCGTAGATGGTGCCAGTGGTCGGAGAAATCAGCGCTCTGAGCGCGGCCGTTCCCGTGATGACATCCTGGTTACGGGTGACGGCCGCACTGGTCGTCGGGATGGCGGGCGACGGGAAATTATGATTCTCGTTCTGGACGAGACCGAAGGCGATCTTGTCGCCGTTTGTGACGATCCGAAAGCCGACCTGCGGATTGGCGAGCGTCTTGCCGGGGATTGAAAGACGGGTATAGCCGCTCGAGTTGAGATACGGCGTCACGGGCCACCATGTGGCCCCGCCGTCCATCGTCATGTCGATCTCGCCAGAGCCAACCATGCGCTTCACGTAGGCTGTATGGAAGCGCGCCGAGGAAGCCAGCGTGATCGACTGCAGGCACGTCGCATTGGCCCCGGTTGCCGTCAGGCTCGTGGCCGTATTCGGTGTTTGGTCGCTGGTGACCGCAGGCTGATCAAGAGCCGCCGTGCAGTTGGTTTTCGTCCACGCGGCGTTGGTGCCATCGTTGTTCCAAAGAACAACGTTCGTCGTTGCACCATAGATTTGAAGGCCAGCATTTGAAATCGCTGCGGTATTATTACCTACGACGGTGACGTTGCCATTGTAGTCGGTGACAAGCTCAGGCGTCGTGCGCGCGGTCGTGAGCAGTGGGCTGAAAGGGATGTATCCCTGACCGACGACATAAGCTTGCTGGGTCTGGAAGTTCAGAGCTCCGGCGAATCCCGCCGGTAGCCAGGACGGCGTGCGAGCTCCCCCAAGGAGAGTGACGAACTTGTTCGGCGGGAACGCCTCCGCCTCCCCGATCTGGGAATATGCCGCGAGCGCCGCGACGCCGGTGACGAGCTCGCGCCGGGTGATGCCTTTGCGCTTTGCCATCAGGTCATGCTCCCGGGCATGAAGCATCGGACTACGGGGCGGCCGTCGAGATAGAACGGCCACACCATCGTGCGACCGTAGCGGTTCGGCTCGGTGATGACCGTGTCGTCGGGGACGTCGACCCACTGGCCGTCGAGCCGGACGCGGTAGTGTCCGTCATGAGTCTCCCAGTCGACGTCGGACAGCGCCGTGCCGTCGGCATCCGAGCAGCAGCGGCCGCCGCCCTTCGAGGACAGTTGCTCGAACCAGGGCTTCAGCGGTGAATTGGCGTAGCGGCCGTCGGGGTCGCGGGCGAGCGCTGGCGCGATGATGAGCGCAAGCGCGATCGCGCCGAGCAACAGATGCTTCAGCATGTCGTGAGGTCTCTGTCTGATCGAAGGAAGAAAATGCTTTGGACTATGCGCAGCGGAGCAAGCCGCTCTTCCATCCGTGCGCTGGCAGTGTGCTTGTCAGCACTCGTCAAAGACGCCGCGGCGGAGCCACCCGTGCCACGCGCCCGGCTTGCGCTTTCCGTAGTCAAGCGAGGGCGACACCGTTATGGTGCCGTCATCGTGTTCTTCAATTTGGTGAACAGCCGGATTCAGAGAACCGACTGTCCCATCGGGCGCAGTGACCTGCCACCAACCTGATCGCGTATTCTTCACGCGCTCCGCGGTCGCACGACCATATCGGCTCGGCTTGTCGATTTCCGACGCATCCAGGTAGCCTGAAGCGTTTGGCATCACACGAACACCAATCGTCTTCTGACCCATGGTGAAAATCCCCGCGCTTCATGATGACCGCACCGTTGTCGATAAGACGGCAGCGGTTCGGTGAACCAAGCCTGACTTCGCTAATTGGCGCCGATCGTCGCCACGCCGACCGTCAGCACCTCATTGGCCGCCGGCACATAGGCGTTGGTCACCTCGACCATGCCGGTGATGGTCGTCGTTCCGGAGGCGCACTGCGCCTGGAACGTGGTGCCGGTCAGCGACGCGCCGCTGTTCGAGGCGCCGGAATTGGTCTGCGCGTTGCCGAGCGTGAACGCGAAGCCCTGAACGCTGCCCGTCAGGTTGGCGAAGTCTGCTGCGGCGATCGTGAAGGTCGCGTTGTCCGAGACGTTGGTGCCGGGCACCGCGCTGAACAGCCACACCACGCCGGTGAGCTTGGTGGCCGGATTGGCACTCGACCAGATGTCGATGCGCGGGATCAGCACCTGGCCGCCGTTCACGCGGCAGGCGGTCGTCAACGAGAAGAACCCGGTCGCGGCCGACGTAGCGTTGTTCCAGCCGGTGTTGGCGGTATAGGTCGTGGTGTTGTTCGGCCGGGCGATGGTCGCCTTGGAATAGGCGGCAAACGGCGCCAGATTGGTCCCGGTGCCCGCGCTCACGGGCAAGGGCGTGGTGGACGAGACCGGCTGGGCGTAGCCCAGCGCGGCATTCCAGAACATCTGGACGGTGCCGACGACCGACTTGCCGGCGGTCTGGGTGGCGAACTCGTTGCCGGTGCTGATCGCCTGCGCCAGAGCCGCCGTGGCGATAGCGACCGCAAGTCCAGCCGCAATCAGAAATCGCTTCTTCATGTCCAACACCTGGTTTTAGAGGATCGAGGAAGGGTTGCCCGCGCGGGTGCCGGATCAGCCCCGCGCGGGCGCCCCGCCGGTCACCGAGGAGGAAGCCCGGCCGGGCATAGCTGGCCGGCGCGGTCGACACGGCGGCTCGGATATCAGCGATCGATTCGACAACGCTGCCGGCCGCCCCTATCTTTGGGGCACCCGTGTAGCGTGGAGTATGCGTATGACCCGGACCGGCTGGGTTCCATCGATTGTCCCGGCAACCGACCAGACCGTCTACCTGGTCGCCGACGATTTCGGCCAGATCGGCCGCGCCTGGCGCGAGGCCGATGTCGAGGCAACGGACCTCGAGACGGTGATCTCCAGTCTGTTATCCGGCGAATATCACGACCCGATCCGGGTGATCGGCTTCAACACGGCGGAGCACTGGAGCGAGGACGTGTCGGAGGACATCGCGCGCGAGATCCAGCGCAGATGCGATCTCGACGGCACTGCGGTCCCCTCCCAACTCCAAGGGTTCGTCGACCGGCATATCGGAGACCGCAGGCAGTTGACGCTGCGGCTGGTCCAATTGAGGCGCACGCATGGATATTGATCGCACGACCGCGCTTGGCTTGTTCAATACCGCCCGATCCTATTGGAGATCGGCCGTCACGCTTCATCAGGCTCAGCTGAAGGTGACGCACCCGAGCGCGCCAATCACCTTCCTGTTCTGCCACGCGATCGAGCTCTACCTGAAGAGCCAGCTGCGGTGCCACGGCTACGACCTGGGCAAACTGAAAGGCATCGGCCACAATATCAGCCGCTTGGGCGAAGAAGCAGCCAAAACCGGCCTTCCAATATCGACAGAGACCACTGCACTTCTGAGCCACATCAAGGAAGAAGACGTCGCGATGGATGCCCGCTACATCGTGACAGGCTTCAAAAGCGCGCCGACCGCGGAGTTTTTGGCGGATGCATGCAAAGAACTCGACCACTCAATCGGCGCGGAGCTGATTGCTCACGGGCAGCCCGTTCACATGAGGGACTTTGTTGACCCACCCGCACCATCAGTTGATCTTGATGCCGATACGGTACGCGTTTTGATCGATATGTTCGGGCAACCGAACTCCGATCACAGCGATGCTAGATACTTAGCCGCCAGACTCAAAATGGACCCAGGCATCGCGCAGTATCATCTGGATGAGCTCGCCGAGCGAGACTTGGTCAACCTGGGCGGGTTTAACATGAACAGCGGCGACAATTACTGGTCTCTTACAACCAAGGGTCGCGCCTACGTCGTCCGGAACAAGCTTGTGCCATCGGTCTAGATTCGCAAATCCGGCCCGGAATACCTATCTTCGCACCATGCGAAAGACACCCCTACAGCCCTGCCTGCCGGTGCTGGCGAAGGCCGTCCCGACCGGAGACGACTGGCTCCACGAGGTCAAATACGACGGCTACCGCGGCCGGCTGGAGCGCGATGGCGCCACGGTACGGCTGAGCTCCAAATCGGGGCTGGACTGGACCTGGCGCTTCCCGTGGATCGTCGAGACCGCCCTGGAATTGAAGCCGCAGCGTTTCGTGATCGACGGTGAGATTTGCGTGCTCGACGTCCGCGGCATTTCCGACTTCGACGCCCTGCACTCGAACCGGAACAACGAGGAGGCGCAGCTTTACGCGTTCGATCTGCTTGCACTCGACGGCGACGACCTGCGCGATTTGCCGCTGGTCGACCGCAAGGCGCGGCTGGCGAAGCTGCTGGCGCGCCGGCCGGAGGGCATTTTCGTCGCACCCTTCGAGCACGGCGAGATCGGCCCCGACCTGTTCGATGCCGCCTGCAAGATGGGGCTGGAAGGCATCGTCTCCAAGCACCGGCAGCGACGGTACCGGCCGCGAACCTGCGATTGGGTCAAGGTGAAGAACCGGCAGCACCCGGCCTTTTCCCGGGTCAGAGATGCGCTGTCGTAAGCTTTGGGGACAATGACCAGCGGGGTCCGCTGGTCGACCTGTCAGGTTATTTGCCAGTCTTTCTGCGGCGTCGGCGGCCGTCCCAGCAGTTCTGGACCAGCACGCCGGCCACCAGGATCAGCACGACGACCACATAGGCGAAGACGTAGTAGAGCGCGATCACGGGTATTCGCGATCAACGCCGCGGGCGCCCTTCACGAACCCTTCACCGCGGCGCAACTCGTCGTACCACTTCATGAGCATGCCGATCTGCACGCCCTGGGTCGCGACCTGCTTGACGGTCTCGCCGAAGGCCTTGAACTCGGTCTTCATTTCCTTGATCTCGTCCTTCAGCGCCTCCAGCATCAGCCGAGTGCGCGTCTCGTCGCCGCCCCGGCGGTAGAGGAAGGCCGCCGCGACCGACAGCGCGCCGAAGAACGTTAGGATGTCGCCGATCCTGAACGTCCACTCAAAGGAGATTCCCATCGGTCAGGCCTCCCTCGCGTTAAGAAAGCCTTCGCAATTCATTCCCATTGCTCATTCCCAGCCTGCGTTGAGGGCCGCACCTCGATGTAGGTCAGGGGCAGCGCGTCGTTCCAAGCGGCGCGCTGTCCCGTCTTGAACTTATGCGCCGGCGACGCCGAGCGTGGTCACGAATGTCATGACGCCTGCGGCAAGGCCCGTGCCGGCTTGCAACTTGTCTTGCACCCAACCAGCGCATCCGGCCTTGAGAGAAGGCCCCGTCAACGCGATGAAGACGATATCGAGCTTCGCCGCCTGCGTAACCACGCCATCATCGGCAGAGGTAACGGCCGGACTGTCCGTCGACATTGTCGTACCATCCGGCCCCTCGACCGCAGGCAAGCCGTCAAGAGTCAGAACCGTCGACGAAGGGGTCGGCGTTGCTGAAGGCGTCGGAGTTGGCGCTGCTGACGCAGCCGCGGGAGAAGCCGTCGGCGACGGCGCGACCGGTGGCCCATTCACCACCAGCTTCGCAATCGGCACGATTGCCTCTATGCAGGATGACGACAGTCCGTCCGTCTTGGTGCAGGTCGAGCCGGCGGCGACCGGCCCAACGGCGCATGGATAGGACAGGAACTGGTCGGCCCGCATCATGTCGCGCACCAGCGTGATGCCACCGCGCTTGATGAAGTCGGCGAGGTCCTTGTTGGCGTCGCCGGTCATCTTGACGCCGCCGCCGGTCACCGTACCGGTCGGGCAGCTAGCGCCCGGATGGTCCGTGATGCACATGGGGTCCGGCAGGCCGAGCGGATTGGGAATCTTCAGAAGGTGGGGTTTGCCGGCGGTATAGGAACCGAGGGTCGGAAGCGACGACGGAGACGGGGCCGCGGGTGTGGCGTCACCTGCAGGAGCTGCGGCCCGCACCGGTTGCCGGGTTTGCGCACGCGCCCCATTGATGCCGCAAGAAAGCAGAAGGCCCGTCGCGATCGCCAACATGACCGCCGGCTTCACCGCCGGCGTCACGGTGAACTGCCCGGCAGGTCGCGGGCCGAACGCACCGGCCGACATGATCAGGGCACCGACCGATCCGAGATTGGCGGCCCACGCCTTGACGTAGGGAATCCATGCCTCCGGCACCATGTTGGCAAGCGACATCGAGCCGTTGCCGAGCTGCGTCTCGACGGCGACGACGATGCCGAGCACCGCAACCCAATTGAAGCCCTTCAGAAAGTCCATGTTCTCGTTCTCCTCAGTTGACGTTGATGCGGCCCGAGACGATCAAGAGCAGATCGCGCGGGGTGATCTTGTTGAACTCGGTGGCGAGGCGGTAGGTGAACCAGCCGCAGTCGACGAGCGCGGCCGCAACGAGCTCGGAGCAGAACCAGGCTTCCGGCTCCTGCCATTCGCGGTTGAGTGCCAATGCGGCGATCGCCTCGATGTCGTAGGGCTTGCCGAGCTGCGCCCGCATGAAGGCATGGAATTTGTCGGCCAAGGCCTGCTCGACGGGGATCTCGACGATGATGTCCTTGGTGTATTGGCCGACGTCATAGTCACCGGCGCGCGCCTGCACGCCGCCCTTGTAGTGGGCTCCCAGCAGCGTGCCGTCCGGCATCACCGCCTCGGTGTGGATCGCCCAGAAGCCGTAGCAGGCCGCGCGGATGCCGGCCGCGACCGCGTCGACACCGTCAACGAAGCGGATGCGGATCATCGGCCGAGCCCCGCACGGACCAGCCGCTTGAGCGCGGGCCAGAACACGGCCACCAGCAGCGCCAACACCAGGACGCCCATCACGCCGTGATAGACGGCATCGCCAAAGCCGTTGGTGCCTTCGGCCGCCGAGCCGCCGAACGGTTGCGCCTGTGCGGTCGAGATCAGCAACATGATGATCTACCCGATCGAGAATGACTTGATGATGGAATCCGCGTCGATGCGGACATTGAGGCGCGTCGGCTCGTTGTCGATCGAGCCGACGTTCACCAGGCCCCCGGTCACGTTGACCGAATAGCCCAGCGGCTCGACGATCGACTTGATGTCGTCGATCGCCTTGATCAGCTGCCAGCCCTTGAAGGCGGCGAGCTTGTGGATCAGCGCGTGCGGGTTCACGCGATGCCTGCGGTGCGAAGGCCCTGCGTGAACAGCGCCGCTTCATGGACGCGGCGATTCCAGAGATCGCCGCCCTTTGGCCAGAGCCGGCGCATCGAGAGAATGTCGCCCGGGACTGCCGCGAGGTTGCCGCTCGCCACATGTGCCTTGATGCTCCGCATCTCGGCGTAGCGTGGACCGGGCGCGTCGAAGGACGGACCGCGGTTGTAGGCGATCGAAGTGATCGCACCGAAACAGTCGCCGTTCAGCTTGTCGCTGCCTGGCAGGTGCTGGGAGACGATGTGCTCCCACTTCAAGAGCTCATGCGCCCGGAACTGGGCGATCGCCTGGTTCCAGGTGATCGTGACGCTGCCGCCATGCGCCCTCACCCATTGATGCGCGGCCTCGCCGGTCAGGCCAGCGGCGCGTTGCAGCGCCGTGACCACATCGTCCGCAACGAAACCGGTCCAGTCGGACTTGATCTGCGCCGCAGTCGAATAGCCGCAGTCGTAGCCGATGCCGACCGTGGGCCCGGAGGCGCCGAGCGGCCATTCGAAATGCGTGTAATGGCGCGCGTAATATTCGGGGCTGGAGTCCTCTTCCCGGACGATCAGGTCGATCGCGTCCTGTGACGAGCGCGGTTGAGGCACGGCAGCGGGCCCGGCGCCGGCATTGGCCAGCGCCGGGTTTACGATTTCCGGCATGGGGATGGTCTCCGAATGTGAAGGAAGGTCGTGATGGTCCGCCTAGGACCCGTAGTGCTCGATCACCATGATGCGGCCTGCGGCGCCGGCCCCACCCGCTGCACCACCGCTGCCGGCCGATCCGCCGCCGCCGGCCGCGCCAACCGCGTAGGAATAGGTCGCGCTCGGGCTCTGGATGATGCCTTTCAGGTAACCTCCGGAGCCGCCGCCCGCGCCCGAGGGCGCGGTCGTGTTGATGCCACCGCCGCCACCGCCAGATCCGCTGTTGGTGGTTGCAGCACTGCCCGCACCGGCGCCGGGCGCGCCCCCTTGGCCAAAACCGCCGAATGGCGACGACCCGCCGATCGGACCATTGGCCGGCGTCGTCACCGAGCTGCCGGCACCGCCGCTGCCGCCGATCTGATTGAGATATCCGCCGGACGCCGTTCCGCCATTTCCGGGCGAAGACTGACTGGCGGGAGAATTGCCGCCGCCTGCGGTGAAGGTCGAGAACGTCGAGTTGCCGCCATTGGTCCCGAACGTCGCCCCGGTACTGCCGCTGCCGGCGCCGCCGGCGCCACCCCCGACCATCTCGATCTCGAGCCACAGCACATTCGATGGCGTCGTGTAGGTGCCGGAGCCCGACAGGAAGACCTGCGTGGTCGGCAGGGTTCGACGGGCCGCGGTCAGTTCGATGACATTGACGCTGGTGTCGATGCCGTTACCGGTCGTGAACGCGCCGGTCTTGCTATCGATCGAGGATACGCCCGACGCCAGCGAGCCGACCACCTGCGCGATCGTTGCCTGCTTGAGGGCGCCGCTCGCGGCCTGGTCCGACAGCATCAAAAGATCGGTCGATGCGGGCGACGACTTCGCCGTCAAGCCACCGATGGTGAACGGCGCATTGTTCGCCGTCCCGCTCGTGGCGTTACCGAGGAAGGACCACGCCGTCGTGTTCTGCGCGATGTTGCCGAGCGTGATGAAATTGGCACCGGAAAAGGCCGGCGTTCCGGCGAAGGTGCCCGACAGCGTCGCGCCCGCGATGGTCGGGGTCGACAGCGAGGGGGAGACGCTGGCAACGAGATTGCCGGTGCCGGCGACCGCATTGTTCAAGGTGACGCCGCCATAAGTCAGCGCGGACCCGATCTGGACGCCACCACCTCCGCCGCCAATCTGGACTTGCCCGGTCGAGACTGCGCCAAGCGCGAGAATGCCGGAACCCTTGGCGTTGATGCCGAGCGCCTCATTCGTCGCCGAAGAGGTCGCCTGCAGGTTGATGCCGTTGCCGGCGGCGAGCCCCTGCACACGAAGCCCGGTCGCAACCGAACTTGCCGACGCGTCAACGCTGAAGGCGGCATTGGTGCCGCCATTCGCTCCGACCGCGAAGGCTGCGCCGGAGTTCGACGTCACCGTCACCGCGCCGCCAAGTTGAGACGAGCCGGTTGTTGCGAGCGCGTTGGACCCGATCGAGGCGCCACCGAGCGCGAGCGACGTGCCGGTGGCCGCTCCAATCGCCCCGCCTGCGAACACCAGCGCTCCGGTGCCCGTCTCGTCCGACATCACTCCGCGGAGCTGCGCCGACGTCGTCGCCGCAAACTGCGAGAGCGGATTTGACGTGATGCCGCATGTCGCACAGGCATAGGTCGTGACGCCGGCCGGGAAGGACACCGATAACGGCGTGGTCGCGGCGAACGATGCCGCTGCGCCGCTCGACAATGGACCGACCGTCACGCCGTTGACGCGCGCGAACACGCCCGATGCAGTGAACCAGAGATCGCCGTCGGCCGGCGCGGACGGCGCCGAGCCAGGCGTCAGATTGAGGCCTGCGAGGGTCGACGACGGAGCCGCCGTGATCAGGCGGCCGGACAACGTCCCGCCGGTGATCAAAAGAGGCGATGCACCGAGATAGTCCTGCTTCGCAGCGAAGGCGCCATTCCACTGCGCCGGCGTCGGCACCTGGCCATAGGTCCAGCCGGGCGAGCTTTGCGCATGGGCGGTCGACCACGCTCCGCAGAGCACCGCTGCGAAGACGAACTTTCGCATGAGTTGCATGTTTCGGCCCATCATAGCGAGAGGTACCACCAGACGACCGTCGACAACTCGACCGTGTTGTGCGCGACGTTGCCGCCCTGGTTGGCGTTCGTGAGCGTGATGCCGGTCGTCGACGACGCGTTGTTGATCGTGATCCCGGTCGTCGCGGACGCGTTGTTGATCGTGATCCCGGTCACAGAGGTGCCGGAGGGTCCTAGATTGACTTGGGTCGGGACCGCATTGCCGCCCGCGGCGAGATTGAGATTTGCCTGGTTTGCGAATGATTGGGTGTGATTATGACCGGGATCGGTCAGCGAGTTGGTGTGCGTGTGGCCAGGGTCGGTCAGCGAGTTCGCGTGGATATGCCCTGGATCGGTCAGGCTGTTCGCGTGGGTGTGTGTCGCGAGCTCAGAGACCGTGAGCTGGTGCAGGTTCTCACCGAGAACCGAGCTCGGGATGACCCGCCCGCCGACCGTCACCGGCACGCCGGTAAGGAACGTCGTGGAGGAGCCGCCGATCGAGTCCGCGCCGATCAGGCCGCGCCCCATCATCTGGATGGTCGCGATCGCGCGGTTCGCATTGAAGTCCGCGAGCGCGGTGGCGCCCTTGGAGACCACGCCGCCGGACGAATTGAACAGCGTGCAATTGATGCAATTATTCCAAAGGAACGCGAACAGGAAGGCGGTGTCGATATTGGCGCGCGAGGTCGCGTTCGAACTTGCGTTGCCGACCGTGAGACCGTCGGCAGGCACCGCATTTGGCGGCGGCGAGGTCGTCGAATAGACCGGGATCGGCGTCCCTGGCGCATAGGTTCCGGGAAGAACGGTCCAGCCGGACGAGCCCGAGATCGCATCCGGGGTCGTCGTGTTGTTGTCGGTCGTGTTGTACCAGAGCCGGCCCTGCACCAGGCCCGACTGCACGACGGCGCCCTTCGGATAGCCGCCGACCGCCGTCGAGAACGTCGCGTCGTAGGGCAGACCGGAATAGGCCTGCATGAAGCGGGACCATTGCGAGATCGCCGCCAGCACGCCGTTCATGTCCTGGCCGAACGGCGGGCAACCCCCGCTCGAAGACGGCACGAAGGTCAGCGGCGGAAAGCCATCCGGCCACGACGCCGCACAGTTCTGGATGCCGATCTGGGAGGTCTGCGGGATGGTGCGGATATAGGCCGAGCCCGCGCTGTTGCCCCACGGGATCGGAATCTTGGTCGGCATCTGTGCCTGCGTCATCGCCAGCACGCCGACGATCTGCGAGAGCCACAGCAACGCTGCGGCTGAAGCCAGCCGGAGGACGCTTTTCATGCGAGGGATTTCCTCAGTTCACCAGGATATTGACGATCACGCCGGCCGCATTGGGCAGCACGTTGGCCTGCAGCACGATCGCGATCTCGACCGCCGTCAGCGCGAAATTGAACGTGTAGGTCTGGCTCATGTTCAGGTTGTCGGCGATGTAGCAAGTACCGCGACCGGGGAAGAGCCCGAGCAGGATGGCGTTGACCGACGGGATCGATCCGTCGGAGATGTTGCCGGAAGCCTTGGCGAGGATCAACTTGCGGAAATCATCGTCGCTCAGCACATAGTTCTGGGTCAGGCCGCCGCCGCTATAGAAGCCGCCCTGGTTGAAGCCGGTCCAGCTGCCGCCCGCCTCCTCGAAGCCCAGATATTGCACGCCGCCGGGGATCGAGATCGCGCGCTGCACGCCGACGATCCGGCCCCAGACGTCGAGCCCGTATCCTTGCGCCGTCAGCACGTTCCAGATCAGGTCGTAGAAATTATCGAACGCCTCGGTGAGGTCCATCGCGGCGTTGAACGAATTGACCCACGACGTGATGATCGGCGAGTTGGCATATTGCGCAAGGATCGTGGTCCAGACGTCGAAGGTCGGGATCGTACCGATCGGCGAAACGCCGATCGCGAAGGACCCGATCGCATTCGACCCTGGCGCCGGGTTCGGGTGCGGATACGGAGGCCCGCTCACGTCGTCGTCACCGCGATGTTCGGCGCCGTGATCTGCGGCACCTGGTCGGCCCGGACCGCAACCGACGATCCGCTGGCCGCGACTGCCGAGATCACCGCGTTGGTCGTGAGCGAAGCGCCGGCCGACGTCGTCGCGTTACTGGTGACGTAGACCCCCGCGCCGCCGGGCGTGCCGGAGGTCTGGCTGACGATCGTGGTGCTGCCCGGGACGCCGGTGCCGCTGACCACGTCGCCGATCCCGATCAGGCCGGTGACGGACGTCACCGTGAGATTGGTGCCGCTGCCGGTACCGGTGAACGTCGCCCCGAGGCTCTGCGGGTTGTTCACGGTCCAGGACGAGCCGGAGCCCGCCACCAGCACGGTGCCGTTGATGATCCGGCCATCGGCGTCGAACAGCGCCTGCCCGATCGCAAGCGCGCCGCTGGTGACGCTTGCCACCGTCAGCGTATTGCCGGACATGCTGCCGACCACGACCGCACCCGGCGAATTGGTCGATCCGATCTGGATCGAGGCCACCTGCGCCCACGAGCCGAGCGCGGCGATCGCCGGGATGTAGTTCGCGGCGTAGACCGTCGAGGCGATCCGCGCGCGCGGCGGCGCCGGATTGAGGTTGCTCTGCCCGGTCACAGCCTGGATCAGCGCGGCCTGCACTTGGGTCTGCGCGTCGCTCGGGATCAGGCCATTGTTGACCAGCACGACGCCGAAGACGAGCTGCAGCGGATTCGGGATGGTGAACTTGATGGTGTACGGGATCGGCGCCGCATAGAGCGGATTTTCGTCATAGGTCGTGATCGTGGTGTTGCCGGCCATCGGCGCGCCGGCGCCTTTTTTCGACAAGATCGCCGAGGCGATGTCCGCAGCGAGCCCACCAGACACCGAGATATAGATCGCATAGGCCGGGATGGTGACGCCGAACACCGTCACGGGGGATGCCGTGTTGTTGTTGTAGCCGAAATAGTCCAGCACGTTCGCGACCTTGGCGACCGCGCCGAGAATAGCCGGCACCGGACCGAAACTATTGCCGGCGACCGAGTCCTGCCTGCGGAGCTCGAACGATGCGCGGCTTTCGACGTCGCGGCCGACCACGCCCGAGACCACCGAGACTGTGTCCCAGCCGTTGACGCCGCGATAGATCGAAACGCTTTCCGGCACCGATACCGGCCCCGGCACCGTGCAGGCGAACGGCACGACCACCGACCCGGTCGCCGGGATCAGCGTTGCCGTGGTGCAGGAATAGATGTTCTGGCTGGAGTCCTGCACCAGCGCGCCGACCGGGATGGTGACGGGACCGCCGGTGCAGTTGAGCTGCAGCACGGTCGGTTCGGCCGGGTCCCGCTCGAGGAAGTAGATCCGCGCGATCGCGTCCTGCATCCGGCCGGACGCATAGGCCGGATCGACCTGCTGGGTGTAATATTGGAACGTGGCGTAGGTGTTCGAGATGACCGCAGCTTCGCTAGAGGCCAACTGCCCCTGCGGCGTGGTCAGTTGATAGTTCAGCGTGTTGCCGAAGGCCGCGTTGATGTCGCCCTGCACGCCGGCGAGCACGGCGGGCCCGGTCGGCGCCACGAACCCGGTCGGGCCGAACGTGAAAGACGGGACGAGCGTTCCGGTCATTGCTTAACCAATTCCCTGCGGGCTGATGACCGTGAAGTTCGTTGCCGATGTCAGCCCGGTGGTTTGGCTGGTGACCTGCACCTGCCCGGAGATGCCGCGGCCTCCGGCTGACGTGAGGAAGACCTTGGCGGAGGCCACGTCAGGCACGGTGACTGCGGCCGCCTGGCATTGCTGCTTGATGAAGGCGTAGTTCGGCACCTTGCCGAAGATGTTGCCCCAGCGGACCCCGAGCGTGGTGTCGAAATAGGCTTCGCCGAACCAGGTTCGGATCGCCGACGCCGCGTCCTGCGCCAGCGAATACGGCTCCGAGGCAACAGCGATGTTGCCGTCGGCATCGAGCACCAGGTCCCATGCGACGGTATCGAGAAGAAGCGTGCTGCTCATGGCGCTTGCGCTGCTCCCGTCTCGGTCGGCGTCGTCGCGCCCGAGGTCGGCCGCTGGTAAAGATGCACATGGTTCTTGAGGCTGACCGTGCCGGCCTGCACGTCGCCAAGCGTCGAAATGTTGCCGGCATATTCGGAGCCGTCCAGCGCCTGGATCGTGCCGCCGAGTTGCAGATTGCCGTTGATCAGCACGTTGCCCGTGACGGTCGCGTTTCCGTGCCCATCGCTCTCGATCACGAATCCGCCGGCATCCGCGAACTTGAGCGAGCCGTCACCCTTCAGCCAGAGATAGGCCTTGCCGGGCTTGTTGAGCACGCCGCCGACATAGACGCCGTCGGCAATCGAGAACCGCCGCTGCGAGCCCGGAGGCGCCACGCCGGGGCTCGCCTTGACCTTGGTGATGTCGCGATCCGAGGAGATCACATAGCCGAAGTCCCCGACCGCCGGGTCGCAGATGATGGTCCACGGACCGCCCTGGGTGCGCTGGCATGGGATGCCGTAGACCGTCCCCTCCGGCACCGCATTCATGTTGCCGTCGACCTGCGACACCAGCGGCTGCACGTCGACCGTCGCGGGCGCCGGCGGCGTGCCATCGCTAAGATGGACCGCAATCACCTTGACCGGCTTCATGAAGTCGTAGCGCGCGAGGATGCGATCCACCGCGAACGAGATTTCGTTGATGCCGGCCGCACTGTCGTTCGGGCCCTGCTGTCCGGCGCCGTTACTGCCGGCACTCGCTGTGTTGTCGGTCACGGCGGCGGCAGGACCGGATTCGGCGAATTGGCGTTATAGCAGTAGGCCGCCATCTCCCATTTGCCGTGCGGCAGCTGAGCGTCGAGCGCCATGTCGAGCTTGTAGACCGTCCATGTGCCATTGGCCTTCTGGACTGCCTCCTCGCTGGTCTGCACCTGCACCTTGCCGCCGAACGAGATGTTCGGATTGAAGATGTTGCGCACCAGGATGCCCTGCTGCGTAAACGACGGAAAGCCGATCATGCCGCCATCGGGAGGTGCTGCGATCAGCGGAATGTTCTGGGTATCGCGCGAGCCGAATTTCGGCCAGATCGCCAGCACATTGCCGTTGACGATTTCGGCATTGATGCCCGCGTCTTTCGCGCATTGCCGCATCTGCTGCGTCAGCGATCCGCGGTAATAGGGATTGGACAGCGTGGAGTCGACGCCGTTGTTCTCGAAGCCCACGTTCATCTGTCGTGCGAGCCCCGACATGACGGTCGAGACCGGCGTCGAACCGTTGAATGTGGTCGGCGGCACGTTCATGGTCGCGTCCGCCAGACCCGATTGGCACGTCAGGATAAACGGCACATCGGGTGCCGCGTTGAGATCGGCATAGGCATTGACGATGGTGCCGGAGAACACCGCCGACAGCGCGCCGCCGACATCGCCGGCCTTGATCGTCAGCGTGTTGCGCGGCACCAGGTTGAGCACCATACCGAGCGTCGACAGCTGGTTCATCACCGAGCTGGAGAGTCCGAAGATCATGACCTGCGCGGCCGAGCTCGATGGCGCGCCGGAGTTCTGGATACGCACCGAGACCCGCTTGTCCGAGGTCGTCAGCGTATCGCCGCCGGTCTCGGCAAACTGCGCAGGCTGGTTGGTCTGCGGGTTGTTGGCAAGCTGGATCGAGACCTCGATCTGCTTTGCGACAAAGGTCGTCGTCATGCTTCGAACCCATAGGATTCAAGGTCCGGAACGGTGAGGTAGACCAGCTGAAACTGCGTTCCAAGACCCGTATACACCGGGTCGTCGCCGAACTGCCCGGCTGGCGCCTGCAGATCGATGAACACGAAATCGCCTGTGAAGCCGAGATAGGCCGAGCGCACGATGCGGTTGCGATCTTCCGCAATGACGCCCTGGATGATCGGCGACGTTCCCACCAGCACGTCGACATAAAGGCCGAAGGCCTGCTGATAGATGTTCAGCGTCACGGCCTGCGAGTTGAGCTGGCATTGCAACTGCTGGCTCGCGACCGGCTGGGTCGGCACCACCTGCATCACATGATCCCCGGAGCGCCGCCATCCTCGGGCGCCAGCAGTGAACTCTGTTCCTGCGCGGTCGGGTCGCGCGGCTGCACGTTGCCGGCACCCGCCTGCCCGGCCGATCCCGGTTGCTGCGTATTCGAGAACGCCGCGGCCTCGGATTCCCGGATCTGCAGGAACATGATGTCGGCGATCAGCATGCCGACGCCGTTGGTCGCGGTCTGCTCGTAGCTCCAGCGCACCGGGTTGTAGTTCTGGTAGAGCTGCTGCGGCGTCTGGATGTCGTAGAGGTTGGTGCTGTCGACCGCGCTCTGGATTTGCGCCACCAGGCTGGCGAAGGAATCGGGATCGCCCAACGAAGTGCAGCGAAGCCGGATCGCAGCCGGCTGTTGCACCTTGTCGTAGGAGACGAAGCTGCCGGGCTCGACCTTGTAGTCGGCAACCGCGTATTCCTGATCGTAGCCGACCCGAAGGATCGAATTGAAGTCGAACGCCGACGATCCGTCGAGCAGGACGTCATAGGTGTTGCCCTGCGCCCCGACCAAAAGCGAAACAGCATCGGAGACCAGCAGCGTAATGGTGTCGTCGAGGAACGACGACAGCGCGGGCACGCCCGGGACGTCAGGTACGTTCGGCATCGCTCATTCCAACCCGGTGTTGAACTGCGACGTCGTCATGGCCCGGTCGAGCTCCGGCTTGATATCCTGCGCGATGCCGCGCGCATCGGTCGCCTGGGTCTGGACGTTGACCTGTCCGATGTGCACGTCGGTCTTGCTGCTCGACGTCGAGGAATTGCCGCCGAGCTTCTGCCTGTACACGGAGTATCGCGCCGCGTTCTGCTGTTGCGAGCCTCCGGGCAGGCTCGGCCACTCTTCCTTGAGCATCTGCTCGGCCGCTGCATAGTCGCCGCGCGCGATCGCGGCGGAGGCCTGCGGATAGAACCGCTCGATATAGCGCTTGGTGGCGTCCGACTGCTCATCGTAGCTGCCGTATCGCGGGTCCGGCAACCCTGCCTTGGTCGCGCGCGCGGCCGTCCCCTTCAGGAACTGGAAATAGCCTTGCGCGGTCGACGTCGCATTGCCGGAATCACGATCGCTGGTTTCCAGATAGGACAGGCCGTGCAGGAAATTTGTCCAATTGGTGCCGCCGGCCGTTGGCGGCTTAGGCGGCTCGGACGTGGCGGGCCCGGGTGCCGAATTGTCGCTTTTCGATTGGTCGGACGCTGCCGGCTCTTGCGGGTGGTTGGCATTCCACCAGTCCTTGACCGCCTGCGCCGGCGTCAGACCGGGCACAGCGCCGGAAAAGGAATCGTGCAAACGATCGACCAGACTGCCTTTCTTGATCTTGAGCAGGCTGTTGTCGCCGCCCGACAGCGTATCGGCCCAAATCTTGGCAAGCCCCGTCATCACGGGAAACAATTCGACCGCGATGGTGCGGCCGAGCCGGGAGAATGTCGTGTCGAGCTCGGAAACCGCCTTCTGGTATTCCTTCGCCAGCCGGATCGACTCCGGCGTGATGTTGTTGATCCGCCGCTGCTCATCGAGCATGGCGCGCAGGCTATCGCGGCCGTTGATGATCAGGTTGAGGCTTTCCTGATTGGCGCCGGGGAGCATCTGAAACAGCGCCGCGAACCGCGCCGGGTCCATGTGCTGCGATGCCTGCGCCAGATCCTCCATCAGTTCGCCGGCAGTCTTCAATTCGCCGTTCGCATTCATGATGCTGATGCCGAGCGGCCGCAGTACCTGCGTGAGCGTTCCCTGACCGGTCAGCATGAACCGGTTCATGTCCTGCGTCATCGCGTTCAGCGTGCCGGTCACGCCTTCGCCGGACCCGCCGAGCGTTCGCGCCGCACCCTGCCAGGCGACCAACTCCTTCGCCGACATGTTCATCGTCTGGGCGAGACGCCCGACGGTCGCGTCCGTGGTCGCGATCTGGCTGACGAACGAGGCAATCCCCGCACCGCCCAGGAACACGCCGAGCGCCCCGACCGCCTCGCGTCGGAACGTCGCGAACATGTCGGTCAGGTTCTTGGCATTACGCTCGGCGTGGGTTGCCGACTTCGCGCCTTCCTGCTCGAGCTGGCGCAGCTGCTCCAGCACCTCATGCTGGTTGCGCGAGAAATTGCGGCTGTCGAGCCCGAATTCCAGCACCAGTTCGTCGATGATCATGCCTTAGCCTGCCTGGCCGACCAGCGCGATGCGATGCGTGCGTTCTCGGCATCGACCTGGACGATCTCCAGCATGTCTTCCAGGTCCTCGGTGCCGTAGACCGTTTGCAATTCGTGGAGCGTCGCCAGCCGTGCCGAGATCACGGCGCCGAGCTTGCCGCCGATGTTGGCATATTCCCGGAATTCGGGCCCGTCGGCGACAAGATCGAGGAGAGAAGCGTGCCGAACATGTCGGCCGCGGAAAAACCCGTGTGGATGCGCAACACCTCCGAGCGCAGCCACCAGCGGGTTTGAACCTCCTCGATATCGCCTGACATGGCGACGACTGGCGACGCGACGGGACCGCCAGTTGTCTTGTCCCGCGCGACGGGATCGCGCACGATCTGCACGCAGTCCAGCAATTCGTCGATCAGCGGCAGCACCTCGTTGGTATCGACGCTGGCGCTGAGGATGGTCTGCAGGCCGACCACGAAGATCGCTTCCATGCCGCGGCCGAGCAGCGATTCCACCGGGATGTGGATCGGCTTGGACCCTCGCGTCATCGCGAGCAGAACGCGGGTCGCCCAGCGGTCCGCGGCCTCCGCCGGCCATTCCGTGATCTGGAAATGCTTGTTGGCGTCGCGGCCATGGGTGGCCTTGACGATTTCCGTCTTTCGCACGCGAAACCCCTTGTTACGCCGGCTGCGGGCTGACGTCTTCCCAGGTGATGATGAAGCGCCGCGGAGTGAGGATCTTCTTCGCGCCCGGCAGCTTGTAGGTGGTGAGAAGGCCGCCGGATTGCACGAATTTGAGACCGAGGCTGGGCAATGTCAGGACGCCCGAGGCCGGATAGGTTCGCTGCGACGCCTTCTGGTTCTGGTTCCAGGTGTCGAAGATCGCGTTCGAGTCCGAGTTCGCCTGCAGCACGATCGACTGTTCCTGCGGCACCCAGACGAAGCCGCCGGAGAGCACACCATCCACGCCCATGACGGCCTGGACGTTGGAGACCTCGTTGAGATCATAGACGTCATCTGCGGAGAAGCCCTGAATCTGCTGCGGGCTGGAGAACAGCCCCGGGATCGCCAGCGTCAGGATCGCGTTCGCTGCTGTGATATCGGTCATCGATGCGTCTCCGTTACGACAGCGCGACGCTGTTGAGGTTGATCGCCTGCACGGCGCCGAGATCGAGATACCAGAACGTCGCCGGCGGCCCGGTGCGACCCTGCCGCGCGGTCGGATCGGAGGCGAGAATCTGGAGATAGTAGCCGTTGACCTGCAGAGCCCCTGCGATGCTGGCGCCGGCCTGCGCGTTGACCGCGGCGATCTCCGCATTGGTCAGCGTGCCGGGCCCGAACATGCCGAAGTTGAGCGCCTGCGCGATGGGATCGGCGAGCGCCGCCTCCATCAGCGACTGCCCGACCGGACCATACGGGATCGACTTCACCGTGTTCAGCAGTTGCAACAGTGCGCTCTGCGCCAGGCTGTTGAACCAAATCTGGTTGATGTAGCTGTCGAACCACGCAAACGGCCCGGTGACGAAGCCGCGCTGCTCCCAGACGAAGTCCTGGTTGGCGTTGGCGTAGGCACCGTAGAAATTGTAGCCGTTGCCGCGACCGGTGGTCTGCGGGTTGCCGGCGAGATTGATCGCAACCGTCGGATCGGTCACGCCGGCAACGAGGCCCGCCTGCGAGCGATAGGCGAAGCTGATGCGTCCGTTGGTCTCGGAGAAATCGATTGACGCCGCTGTACCGCACAAGAACGCTGCGTGGTTCAGATCGGACGGTTCATACTGCAGGTAGGTGCCGGAATCGTTGTCGTTGGCGAGAATATAGCCCAGGCTCGACGTTGCCGGGACCGATTCCGTCGGCGTGATGTCGTTGTCCCAGCACACATAGGCGTAACGGTTGTTCTTGGAATTCTTCCAAGCCGCGAACGCCTGCTTCACGGTGTTGCCGCTGCCGCCGTCCGGATCGAAACCGGTCATGAAGGTGGCCCAGTTGTTCTGTTGGGCGACCAGCGCGTTCATGAACGCTGCGGGGACGGCCGCGTTGGCACCCTGCGAGAGCACCGCACCGTCGGCCTGGTCGAGCTTCAGCGAAGCGGCGGTCGATCCCGTCGCGTAGGCAATGGTCGAGGTCGGGCCCGTGGTGGCGCTGGTGACCAGGAAGCCGCCCGAGACGCTGTCGAACACCACGCCCGGCGTGGTCGAGGTCATGGCCTCGCTGCCGACCGATTGCGAATTGTTGACCGTCCACGACGTGCCGCTGCCCGCGGTCAGGTAGGTCCCAGAGGCGACGCCGGCGCCATGAATGAACTGGCCGATCGCAAGCGGCGTGCCGGTGACCGAGCCGGAGACCGTCAGCGTGGTCGCGGTGATCGAGCCCGTGAAGGAGCCGGCCTGCGGGCTTTCGATATCGAGCGTGTCGGCAATGATGGTCGCCGCATTGGTGAACGACGTCGCCGCGGACAGGTTGATGCTGCCGGACTTCGTCGAGCCGTCGATATTGATCGACAGCGTGCCGTTGATCGCCTGCAACTGCGCGACCGTGAGCGAGGACACGTTGCCGCCGCGCAGCCAGGCGTTGACCGCCGCCGTGTTGTACTGCGTGTAATAGATGATCGCAGGCTTTTTGTTGGAATTGTCAAACCCGCCGAAATACCCGCTGCCGAGACCGGCGCCGCCGCCCGCGATCTGCGCCTCTTTCGAGCTTGGCCCGAAATAGCTCGAGACCGCCGCCGCCGTCGGGAAGCCCAGGACCTGGCCGAGCGGCACACGGGTGCCGTTCGTCAGGATCATGCCGACGATGTCGACGGCGCTGCCGCCGGCGGACAGCACGCTCGGCGTAACGCTGACGAGTTGTGACGCGTCGATGGTGCCCATTCAACTTCCCTCTTGGAAAAGACCGGGATACCCCGGGTGAAGATCAGAGAGCGACCTGCTCGGGGACGGCGATGGTGGTGAGCGTCGGGCTGTCGCCGAATTGCTGCGGAACCGAGACGCTTTGGTTGACCTGGAACACCGCATCGAGCGACCAGCGCCATTCGACCTGACTCTGGTCGTTCATGAACGGCGCCTGTCGCGGATCATCCGCATAGAGCGGCGCGATCCGGTTCAGCGGCGCATCCAGCGCCGCGAAAAAATCGACACCGTATTCATCGCGCAGCGTCGCGACCGCTGTCTGCGCAAGATCGGACGCGCTCTGGTCGGCGCTGTGGAAATCCAGCTGCACCGTGGTGCGCGATTCCAGCAGAAGCGCCTTGGTGCCGGCGGACAGCGTCTCGCTGCCGACATTCTGCGCCTGCGAGACGGTGTAGGTCCCAACCCCGCCCGACCCCGTTCCGAACGCCGTGATGACGGTCCCGGACAGCACGTCGATGCCGAACAGCATCGAGCCGAGCGCGATGGTTCCGAACGCCACGTTCGTGACGTCGAGCGTCGTACCCGTGATCGCGCCGGTGAACTTGACGTCGGCGAAACTGTCGATGTTGGTCGCCAGCCGATCCGACCGCATCGGGGTGATCACGACAAAGATCGGACTGGCGGGCTCCGCGACGCGGTTGCCCTCGCCGACGATGATCTGGTCCGGCGAGAGCCCGAGCGTCGCCATCAGGAACTGACCGATCGCCTGCGTCAGGTTCGACTGCGTCGGCGTGATGGATGACGTCACGATCCGTCCTGCAAGGTGAGAACGGCGTGGGTCCATCCTGCCGTCAGATTCCACGGCTCCGGCACCACCGTGACCAGCCAGACCGAGCCATCCGGCAAGGTGACGAGATCGCCACCCTTGACCGAGACACGAACCGCGCCGGCCAGGTCGCCGTTCAAATAGATCGACTTCAGCGTGCCCTGCAGGTTGAGGCCTTCGAGCTGGCGAAGATCCCGCCCCGACAGCGCCTGCACCTGCGCCTGCACCACGAGCGCGGTGGTCATCGCCTCGGAGGCCACGTCCTGCGCGACACTGACCTGATAGGTCCCGATGCCGCCCGGCGTGCCGGTGAGCTGGGCCGTGATCAGGGTATTGGATTGGAGATTTCCGGACGTATCGGCAAGCGTCTGGCCGGGCTGCAGCAAGCCCGATGCGACCGCCGTCACATCAAGCACATTGCCTGCGATGCTCGCGGTCAAGCCGCCGGGCGTCGCGTAGCCCGGCGTCTTGGTGAAATCCGGGTTCGTCACGGGCCCGACGCTCTTGCGGACCGTGACGAAGATGAGCGGATTGATCGCGCCGATGATCGGCGCGACGATTGAATGCAGGTTCACCGGTTAGGTCGAGACCGCGCCGACCAGCGCGCTGATCCAGGTGTTCGGCGCCACGCAGTAGAACCATGCGGCGCGGTGCGCGACCGTCAGCGTGACGTGGCCGCCGGCGCTACCGCCGTCGATCGTGTCGCCGGACTGGCAATACACGCTCATGGTCTGCGCGCTGGCGCCGCCGCTGTTGTTCACAAGCCGCTGGTCGCCCTTGACGCCGGTCGGCAGGATGACCGCGATATGGGTCGCATCCGCCGTGGTGACGTTCGAGATCGTGTCGACGATCGCCGTCGGCGCCGAGGTAAGGCCTGCAGCGAGCGTGTTGCCGCTGAAGCCGGTAATCAGCGCCCAGACCGCGGCACCGGTGGTGTCGTCGACGCATTTGTACATCTCGCCGGTCGTGGTGTTGATCCACTCGGAGCCTTTCCGATAGCCCTGCGAGAAATCGTTGGTCGGTCCCGGGTTCACGGTGCCGCTGTAGTTGTTGGTCAGCGCGATGTTGAACGGACGGTCGCCAACCTGCGGGTCCCAGAGAGTGCCGCGATTACCCATGATCGATTGCTCCTTCAGGCCCCGGTTACGCGGGCGGTTGGCTTTACGTTGAAGATGAACTCAGGTTTTCACTTCGTAATCGATCGACGCCAGCATATGGCCGGTATCAACCAGCGGCTTGCTCGCGCCCTTGCGCTCGATGGTCGAGGCTGCGTTCGGCGGCGAATTGGTGTCGACCACGCTCTGGCGCAATTGCCCTGCAATGCCCTCGCCGGCCTGCCCCATGGTCTGCTCGGCGTCGAAGTCGTTCGATTTCAGGAGGTCACCGACCGCCTTCGGCCACTCCGACGATTTGTCCGCGATCATATTGCGGAAGAACGGCCGCGGCGGAATATTGATGCTCGGCGCGCCGAACTCCTGAATTGCCGCAACCATCGCCACCGGGGTGCCGTCCGGATAGGTCGCCTTCTCCAGGAAACCCACCTTCACCGTCGCATTGCCGCGGACGTTGTCGGCGATGCGCTGCAGCTCGGCCGTCAGCTTCTCGCCGCCGCGCATGGTGGCCATCTACTTGATCTCGATGTCCATCCGGCAGCCCAGAATCTTGCCAGCTAATGAGATGAGCCGCGTGGCGATCCAGACGCGAACCCGAAATGCGCGGCCAAAGCCTTGCGCGCGGACCCTGAGCGTCAAGGACTGCATCACTTCGCTGCGACGAATTTTCAGCGTATCAACGATCACCAGAACCCCCTTGCCCCATTGATTGCCTGCACCTGCGGTGTGATCTTGGCCCGGTAGCGCCCGAGCCGATACGGCAGCGCCATCTGCCACCACATCGCACCCCACTGGGTCTGCACGAACCATGCATTGCCCGGCGTGGTCGGGAAGTCGGTCGCAACCGAGACCGAACCTTCGGTCGCGTTCGAGATGCGACCGACGAGCGGCGACAGCGGCTGCGTCGCGGAGCCGAACATCAACTGCGCGACATGCGCGACCATCAGGTTCAATAGCTGCGTCTGGACGCCCGCATTGTTGACCGGTCCGCCGCCATCGTTCCGGTTGTACTGCTCGGCGATCGGCAGGATCAGGTTGACGACCTGCGGCTCGGTCAACGCCGTGAACTGTGGCGTCGAGGTCACGAAGGCCGGAAACAGCTCCGACCATGTCGTGAAGTCGAACGGGACGATTACACCCATCGCCGCACCTCTTCAGGGCGTCACGCGTGACGTGACGCGTTACGCGACGTCGCGGGTGTCGGTGGCGACGACGGACAGGTTCGGATTGACGCTCTTCGGCCAGCGGGGGTCGCGGGGGACCATGCGCTCACCCTTGCGCACCATCCTGACGTCAAGCCGCTCCAGTCCAGACTGGACTTCCTTCTGCTCCTTCGCCTGCTTCTGTGCAGCCGCGTCGCTCTTCTGGACGAAGATCACATTGTTCTTCACCATTGGTGAGTCCTTGTTGGCCTCCATCCACTTTTCCATGAAGTCTCCGGGCACATTCGGCGTGAGCGCGTAGCCGCCCGCGATGACGAACGGCGGAGTCGCACCGAACGGTACGGCCGGTCCGTTGATCTTGATCGGATCGGAAAGTGCGACCGCGCGCGATTCCAATTTGAGCATGCGGCCGCCGCCCGGTGCGGCTTCGTAATGATCTTCATCGCGTCCGTACAGCACCAGCAGCAATCCGGGAGGATGCTTGCACGCAACGGTCACAGTGTCTCCAGCGCCAGACATGCGCGATTCCCTTTCGTTCGGTTTAGGCGAATGGTCTAAGTTAAATTCCCAACATCGATGCGATCGTGTTGGTCTGCCGAAGAATCGCGCCCCACGTGCCGGCCGAGACCTTCTGCACATAGGAGGAGGTTTTCGGAATCAGCTTATGCGCACGCATCTTCTCGTTGAAGCCGCAGTAGCCGGTTTCCTGGCCCTCGATCTCCTCGGCGATCAGCTGCATGAAGTTGCCGCCCGCGATGCCCTGCGGGTTGGTCGCCGACAGGACACCGTATTGCACGGCATTCTCGACGCGCAGGTTCGGGAAGTTCTTCTTCAGGAGATCGGAGACGTTGACGTTGAACGAGTTGGTGGTGGTCAGCGCCGCTTCCGACTGGGGCGACATTGCGAGCACCATGCGCGTCTCCCGATCCACCATGCCTGCCGTCTGCGCGACGAGTTGGACGAACGTGTTCTCGATGTCGGCATAGATCTCGTTCGCCGTCGCAGCGATCTGGCCGGATGAATTGTACCAGGTGGTTCCACCGTAGCTCTTCGTCGCCGGCGTCAGCGATGCATTGAGATGCGGGTCGTTGAGCAGCCCATAGTTCTGCAGGCCATTCACGCCGAAGAAATAGGTCAAGTTGGAGAACTTGTTCAGCATCAGCGCGGCCGAATAATCCAACTCTGCGACCCAGTTGATCCGCGCGACGCCGGCGCGCTCCAATTCGCGCTCGCCGTACTGCTTGATCACCTGGAACAGGTACGACTGGCGCTGGGGCCAGTTCATGTTGGAATTGACGGTGCCGCTCTCGGCGTAGTCGCCGTAGCTCGAGACCTCGCCGACCGCCTCCGTCACCGGCAGCATGATGGTGTCGTCGACCCAAGTGCCGCGGCGCTCCTCGCCGAGGATGACGGCAGCCTTGTTCGGCGCGAACAGCGCCTTAAACACCTTGGGGTCGACCATGGTGGTGAAGATCGCGGGGACCGCCGAGTTCGGATCAGTCGTCGACAGCGCGGGCTGCGCGTCCATCGCCATGCCGAAGTCATGGCGGAATTCATCCGGCAGGTACGAACGGACGGAATCCATGGTCACGCCGCGCAGGGCAAGAGCAGCCTTGTGCTCATTCCACAGCGATACTGCTTCTTGCTGGTTCATCTTCAGTGCTCCGATGAGGTTTATGAAAATCTCACCGCGCAGGTCTCAATCCCCGTGGATGCGAGGACTCTGGCTCGACTTCATCGGCGCCTTGGGCCATCCACGCCCGGCGCAGCAAGCAGGGGATGCTTTCGCATCACCCAAGGGCCGATGAAGGGAACAATTTCGCTGCTATCTCTCAGAGTTCGCGGACGCGAACAAATGTCATCGTCAGGTCGGCTTCACCGCACCTTGCGGCGCGCCGTCGGCGAGGCCGATGCCCGCGAGGCGGCCATGGGCGAACCGCCGAGCTTCCATCAGGTCCTTGGACCCGAAGACCATCTTGTTTACGATGAACGGAGCCGACTTGTTCGCCTCGAACCACGACTCCCAGACAGCGTCCGGGATGTTTTCGGTGAGCGCCCACCCGTAAATGAGGTAGTCGGGACGCTCTTTGGACCGATCGTAGTTGGTCCCGCGAATGACGTGAGCGCCAATCGCGAGACCTTGCGTTAGCCGGCTGACAACAGCGTAGGGCATGACCGTTAGTGGGTCACGCCCGGGTTGTTGCTGATCTTGACGCTCTCGCCGGCGAGCGCCGACGACACCGCATAGAACGACGTCTCGACATTCGACGCGAGGACGATAGTGCCGGACGTCACGGTACCAGGCGCGATGTTGGCGACCGGAGCCACGATATACTTGCCCGTGGCGGGTTGATTGACGGTCGCGACCGACATGCCGACGACGGTACCGGTTGCCGTGCCGCCCGCGGACGAAATCACGGACCCCTGCACGATCGACCCGGTCACCGTGCCGCCGGTGGTGTCGAGCACATACGGGGTGGCAGTCAGGGATTCGGATGCAACCGACTGCTCGGGGATCGACAGGGAATACGTGCCGGCACCGCCGGTCGCGCCCGACAACTGGCTGGTGATGACCGTGTTCGTCGCAACGCCGGAGCCGGACAAGATAGCGCCCGGATAGATCGTATTGGTGACGCTCCCGGTCACGGTCAGGACGTCGTTGGAGATCGATCCCGTGAAGGTCGCAGCCGTACCAGTCGCGATCGACGACGAGGTCGCACTCGCGGTCGTGGGCGCACCAGGAGCGGCGAAGGTGAACTGGCCGGTAGTGAAGCTGGCGTAGGCCTTCATACCGGACTGTGCCTGACCTGCGCCGTTGTTCTTCACCCAGAAATCGCCGCCGGTGAATGCCGAGGCCTGCACGCCGGCCGGAATGGTCACGCCGGCATTCGAGAGATAGGTCGTGATCAGACCCTGCTCCAGACGCCCGGCAATGCCGGTGATGTTGCCGGAGCCGAAGTTGTTCAGCGCGCACGGCGCGCCGTCGCCGTCGATCTGGGAATACGAGGCCCAGCACGCCAGGTTGACGACAAGACCATTCGGCCCTGCAACCGCGCCGCCCGCGCCGAAGTTTGCCGCGAAACGAGGATTGGCACTCGCGAAATCGCCGGGAATGCCCGGGGCCGGCTGGGTCGTGATTTGGCTCTGAATACCGCCGGACATTGGCGTTTCTCCATGCTGATGAGGGTTGGGAAGGAAGCTCAAACTCGAAATTGGCGGGCCCGACGCTACCCGGGCTCCAGCGCTTGACTCTCAGGCCATGACCCGAGCGCTGCTAAAGGTTCGCGTGTCTGCTTTCCACGCCGCCGCCAGAAACTGGTTACGCCGTTAGCTTGATCTTGCCAGCGTCGGGGAACATTTCGTTGAAGCTCGACGAACCCTTGGCGTCGGTCGCGAGCCGCGGCGCCGGCCGGTTGGCCTCGCCGGCCTTCGGCAGCATCTCCAGCACCGACTTGAAGGCCGACGGATGCAGGCCCTTGGTGCTCTTGCCGCGCGCCTCGAGCGCCGCGCCGTAGACCTCCTCCGCCGAGTCGTAGGCATGGGCGAGATCGCCGACCCAGGGACGGACGAAGCGCTCGGCATCGCGGACGGCCCGGGCGCGATCGCGCTCGGCCTTGGTATTGTCGGCGATGGCCTGGTCCATGGCCTTGCGGTCGACCTTGTCCTTCTTGTCGTCTTCCTCGTCCTCGGCCTTCGGCTTATCCTTGTCCTTCTCCTTGTCGTCGTCCTCGTCCATGGCGTCGACATCATCGTCGTCCATCATGTCGCAGGCCGCCTTGTAGTCGTCCTCGGAGAGCTTGCCCTTCAGGAACTCGCGGATGCCGCCCTCGTCCTTGGCTTTCTTGTCCTTGTCGTCTTCCTCGTCCTTGGCCTTCGGCTCATCCGGCTCCATGGCATCGAAGGCCATCAGCACGGTCGGCAGGTCGGAAAGCTTCGCGTCCTTGGCCAGTTTGCCAGCGGTGAGCTTGGTCAGGTCGGTGACGATCTGGGCGCGGCGCTTGGGGAAGTTCTTGTGGGTGACGCCGTGGAAGGCCGACATGACGTCGATCTTGGCGTCCTGCGCCAGCTTGGGAAGCAGGTAGGCGGCGACTGCGCCGTGCACCATCAGGGCCTTGCGGGAAAGCGTCATAGTCAAGTTCTCCATGCTATCGCCGACGACCACATCGGGCCCGGCTCGACCTTCAGGAACAATGGCAACGTGATTGCCGACGATGTCGCGCATGACGCCGTCGTAGCGTTCACCCTCGAATTCGCCGGGCGTCATGTCGGCGCGGTATCGATACGCTGAGGAAAGCTGTTTCTTGGCTCCGCTCTCGACGTCGTCGATGCCGTCCTTGCGCCAGACAGCGAGCGAGTTGTTGAGATAGGGATGATCGAATTCGGTATCGGAGCCGGTCGACCCGATCACGTCTTCCGGATCATACTGCAGCACCGAGATCGGCACATGCTTGTTGAGCAGCGGCAGATTGTTGAACGACGATGCCGCCTTGCGCAACTCATCCGGATGGCGCAGCAGCTTGTACTTCTGGTCCGGCCGCAGACCGAGGTCTTCGTGACCGGGGATCTCGCGGCCCCAGTATTCGCAGACGTTGGCCTTCGAGATCGGCGTCGTCTTGACGTGCAGCCAGCCGTTGGCGTCGTAGTTGCGGACCGAGGCGCGGTCAAACGACAGCAGCGCCTCATCCTGCGCGGCGCCGAACTCGCGCGCGCGGATCGTATCGGCGCGCTTGGCAAGGTCCCCATGCCCATGCATGCGCGCCTCGCGTGCAGCGGCCAGCAGCAGATTGCGCGAATAGACCCACTCGCCGTCCTGTTTTTCCTTGACGGGATACTTGCGCGCCTCACCTTCCAGGAAGGCCCCGGCCGGCATGTCCTCGCGCGAGCCGTGGGTGCGGTCGGCTTCCTCGCGTTCTTTCTCGCTCAATTTGCCGGACGCGTCCGCTGCGATCCCGCGCGCTGCGACGAGGATTCGCGTCATCTCGCCCATCTCGCCGTCTGAGAGCTGTCCTCCGTCAATGTGGGCCGTGAGACCAGAGACAAGATCGCTCCAGTCCGTAGGCGTCATTGAGTCATGCGCAAGCGCAGCATCCTCGCCCGCCCTGCGATACGCAATCGTCGCTGCTTGCGTCTCCGGATACCCGGCGCGCACCAGCTCAGCAATGTTGGCGGAGATCGTCGCCTGAGACGATCCGGTGAGGAATGGCATGAGTGATTGCTCGGTTTAGGAAACCAGCCGATACTTCGACTGCTTGATGCCCAGCGCCGGATCGCCCCGCCAATGGGATGATACCAATTCCAAGCGGCCGAGCCTTACGCGGAGATGCGCTCTGCAAAAGTGTAGTGCACGCGCTCCGGTCAGGTGGGCCTCAGCCTCGCCTTCGCCTTGTTCGGGAGGCGTGACCTTCAATTGGATTTCAGTCCAAGCCCGCAGCGGGAATCGACCCGCACCAAAGCGCTTGCGCAAGTCACGTGCCAAGCCAGCATGAGGCATATGCTGGCAGCGCCCGATAATGCGAGGCGTGTTTATCATCGCCAGCAACGGCACAAGCAGCGTATTCAGCCGCCGTAACAAATCCGCGAGGCCGCCTTCACACGCTTCAGGTATGAACATCTTGTTAACTTCGCCGACGCGTTCCCCGCGTAATGCAAGCTCCGATGTGACGGATGCGGAGCAGAAGTCGTCAAGCTGCGCCCACTGTAAAGGTTGCAAAGCCGGCGTCTTCTTGCATGAGCACGCCCCAGCGCGTGTTACGCCGCTCCGGGTCCTTAAACTCTATCCACGTTTTTGGCGCAGGCAAAAAGGACGTCACTTCCGACATCAACGCAGCGCGCTTTTGATTTTCCTCTAGCGGCTTTTTCTTGTCCCAGACCAAGGCGCGCGCTGCTTGGAGTACGTCGCTGCACTCGAAACAATGAATGTCATTCATCGCCGCGACCAGTCCACATCGATCGCGAAAAGTCCGCTCCTTAAGCGGAAGCGTATTTTCTCTCAGTATGCGATATGCGAGCGGAGTCATTTCCGCCTTTCCCATTCGGCACACCATGATGTTGGTCCAACGAGCGGCCACACGCACTCGCCAGCGCAAGACCCTGCGAGGATCACTACGGGCGCGTGGCGACGACAATGCCATTCTCCGGAGTGTAACCGTTGCGCACATGCGCACGTCTCGCATGCCTTGCTGACGTTCGCCTTCATGGTCTCTTCTCGGCGCTCATGATTTCCCGCCTCGCGCTGGCGCCGCCAGGCTTCTGCTGCCTCCACACTGATCAGCGTCTTGCTTCCGACCTTCATGATGACCGGGCCCTTGCCCGACTTCATCAGGTTGTAAAAGGTCGCGCGGCACATGCGGTTCGCGGTGCACCACTCATCGATTGTAAATGCTGTTTGATTCATTTTGTCTGCCTCGGTTGAGTCTAGACAAAAAGAATAGACCTCAGCCCACCCGATGTCAGTGGGGCAACCGCACTTCCATTTTGCCCCGGGGGACAAACTGTTAATTGCGCCGTTCGCACTTGACAGAATCCTGGGTCAACGCTCGCTTCGTTGGTCCTTCGCCGCCTTCAGCGCCAGCGCCATCGAGCCGTACATGCTGGGCGCTTCCATCCGGAAACGGCCCGAGGCGCGGTCGATGCACTCCCAATCGAGCTTCACCGAGCGATCCGGCTGGATCGAGGCCAGATTGCAATCGGCGTCACCGCCAATGGCAGGCGCGAGCACGACGATGGTGCGCGGACGATCGAACATCGTCGCAGTCACGATGTTGGCCAATCCAACGAGCGATACCGCTCCCGCGACGATGTAATCAGCGCGCATCAGTTCGGCTTCGCGTCCGGATAGGCTTTCGGCACGATCGCCGGCGCAGGATCGACGGGCTTTGTCTTCTCCGCCGCATCGATCTGCGCCTGCAGCTTGATCATCAATTGCGCGACCGACTTGTAGGGCAATTCCATCAGGCCCTGGCCAATGATCTGGAGCTCGGCGCGAGTGACCTCGATGGTCATCTTGTCGGTCGGCGCGGACTGGGCGTGTGCCGAACCAGCGGCGAGCGCGAGTAACGCCGCTCCAATAATCAACCGTCGCATATGATGTCCTCAGCTAAATCCCGGCACCACGGCGCGACACACGCACCTGCAGTTCACTAGCTCACCAGGCCAGATGTTCTTGCCGACGGCGGGATCATACCAGCCGTCCTTGATCGTGTACTTCGTCCGCTCCCGCCCCGCCTTCAGATGCGTCGGCCGCGGATGCTTGCCGCCGCCCGAATGCACCCAGATGGCCTCGGTGATGCCGAGATCGACCTGACGCGCGCGCGTGATCGCGGCGGTCGCCTTGTTGTTCTGATCGAGCGCGATCCGCGAGGCTCGGCGCCGCGTGACGCCGTGCTGCTCCTGCAGATCCTTCGTCAGCTGCGCCAGATCACGACCTGCCGTAACCGAGCGCATCACCAGCCCCTCGACGTTGGTGAGGTACTGGCTCGGGATCGATTTGATCAGCGAGACGTTCTCGGCGATCGTCGCTTGCAGGATGTCGCGCACCGCCGGTGTGAGCTTGAACTCTACCGAGAAACCGCCCTTCTTCAGGATCGAGCGCAGCGCCGCCGATGACCGCTTGGAGGCCGCCTCCGCGAACCACTTCGCGAGGTCGTCGGCGGCCTGGTCGAACTTCTTCGTCCACTGCGCGCCGAGCCGCGAGATGCGCCGTTTCAGCGCGACGGCCGGCGTCTCGTCCTGCGCGATCGCGGGCTCGTTGGCGCGATATGTCGCCTTCACCCAATAGAGATAGGACGCGGCCATTTCGTCGACCAGGCGAACGAGACGGCGCCGGTACTCAGCTTCAACGCCCGCGTTCGGGTGAACCGGCGCGAGCAGCTTTTCGCCCTTGCGGCGCGCGCTTGGCATGCTCGGTTCGTCCGGCTTCCTGTTTCTGCAAATCAGATAGTGAGATCGGCACCGCGCTGACGTCCTCGTCGTGGGCGTCGAGCATGTCGGAGAGGCGGATGTCGATCATGCAGCACGCCAACCTTCCATGATTAGCGTGGCGGCCGCCTCCGGGTCATCGCGAATATCGCCGTCCTGAAGATAAATGCGAGCATTCTCCTCAGCACGCTCTCGCTCTTCTTCCCCGAAGAAGAGGACAATTCGATCCGAGAATCTCTTGATCCATTCACTCGGCGTCATAGGCGCCCAATTCGTGTCAGGATGCTGCGCCTAAATGCATCGTCCGTTAGCGCTGGCATGCCGGTGCGAATGTCTATGACGTGCGTCTCACTTTCATCCAGCACGATGCTGCGATGAACAACGCCAAGCTGCTCGGCCCAGTCGTCGAGATCGATGCCAGTCGCGATCAAAAGGCTCGTTTCGACCAGATCGTTGTCGCCCCTGTCACGCTCGCTCATCTCAAATCGAGGAGATACACCGATCATGCGAGATCACTCCTCGTTCGGAATCGTATCGAGCACGCCACGCAACTCCGCGATCTTCGATCGATATTCGCCCGCGCTGATCCTCGAATAGCTGTTATGCGGACCAAAATATTCGCCGAGCCGGCTTGTCAACCTCACCTCCGACCGGAATTCATACGTCCCGTCGCTTTCGATCTTCAGAAAGTCGACCCGCGCGGAACTAGCTCCGATGAGATCGATACGGACAAAAAAGTGCCAGTCCGCAGTGCCATCATCGACGTAATCATACAAGGTGAGATACGTCGGAAATGTCGCGGTGATCACGACCTCGGTTTCCACCGACTGCCTGATCCCAAACCTCAACTCTTGAGCACTCATATTAGCCTCTGGCCGATTCAGAAGCGACGAGTCTACCCTCGCACCCAGCCTTGCATAGACGAAATCGACACTTTTTCACGCCGCCTTGCGGTCCGCCTCCGATTCGTCGTCTTCCTCGGTACCCAACGCCAGCTTGGCGGCGCCGGCGCGGGGTTCGAGGCCTTCTTCCTCCTCCTCAAGGAGGTCGGGCGCATCGTCCGGGTCGAGACCTTCGTAGGGCGAGTCCGGCCGGCTGGCCAGCGCCTGGCGCTCCTCTGAGGGCGAAATGACCCCGGAATTGATCCGGATTTCGGCCGTTTCGGCCGCGATCTTTTCGACCTCAGCCTCTTCCTTTTCGTTCAGGGCCCACAGCGGCACGAACTCGAAAGTGATCTCCTCGTCCACGTCGCCGAACAGCGACAATTGCACGAAATCGATTACCCGGGTCAGGTTGGCCCGGAACAGACCTTCCTGGCAGGCCGCGATCCAGTCGTAGAACGACCGCAACTCGCCCTCGGACGTGGTGTTGAGGCCGGCCGGCTGGATGCCGAGCAGCTTGAGCAGCGGCAGCCCCGAGACGCTGGCCATGTGCTCCTGCGACTGAGCCTGAAGCTTGTCGAGGTCGGCGAGCGGCGACGAGACGTTCGCGAACTCTTCCGCTTCCTTGTCCAGCAACATCAAGCCGCGGTTGTTGCGGAAGTTGTTGAACAGCTCGGCCCGGTTCGTCAGAGCATCGCCGCCGGCCTGCAGCATCTCCGACATGGTCGTCTTCAGGCAGAAGACCGAAAATGCCGAGACGGCGTCATTGACCGATTGCCGGGTCTGCAGCCAGTTGTCGACGTAGGGCTTGGCCATCTGCGTCAGCGACAGGCCGCCGAACGAATAGGCCGGCTTCAGGAGGTCCGGGACCTCGCGGCCGATGAACGGCAGCAACCGGCTCGCATGGATGCGCTTGCCCATCACGAACCAGACGTCCGGATTGTACCAGTCGCCCTTCAGCGGGTCGTTCGAATTGTAGTTGGTCGGATAGGTCCAGACCGCCTCGACTGCACGCACAGCCTTCAGCGAACCCTTGGCGACCTTTTTCTTGCTCAGCTTGTCGCGGCCGTCGCCGATCGGCGTGATCAGTTCGCCCGGATCGTCGGTCGCTCCGGTATCGAGATAGAGATGGCCGCGCCCGAAAAAGCCGTCCTGCTCGGCGACTTTCTTGAATGCCCGCTGCACACCAAGGCGCGTCATCTCGGCATTGATCTTCTGGAGCCGGTCCGCCTTGTTCTTGTCGTCGCCGGTCGAATGCAGCCTGATCCACTTCCGCGTCATCTCGGTCGCGGTGATCTCGACGATCCGACGATACTCCGGGCGCTGCGCGAGCTCGGAAAGGTAGGGATAGCCGAGGAATTCCATGCCCTCGGCAAAGGCGCCGCCGTAATAGCTTCCGGCCCATGCACCGAACTGCAGGACGTTGGGCTGCTGGTCCATGGCCAGCCCGTGGTGCTCTTTCGGCAGCACGCCCGGCGGCGGCTTTGGGATCGCGAACAGGCTCGCAGCTGTTTTCGTCGAGGCAATCGGACGTCGCTGCGAAGCGGCGACCGCATTCTGACCGACAGGAAGGCGGCGCGTGGCCCCCGCTTTGGTGGCCGGCGCCTTCCCCTGAATCTTGTCGGCTCGTTTCCGTTCCCGGTAACGCGCCTGCCGCTTTGCTGCGGGGGACTGGTTCGTCACCGGATGGACCTGTGCTGGTGGGCGGAAACGCTGGGGCGGCGTGATGCTGCCAGCGCTTCCTCGGAGATCACGATGCTGCGCTTGCCGATCAATTCGTTGAACGCCTCGCTGGTGGCGTCCGCGTCGTCGTCGTGACGGGCTTCCGGTCCGAACGCTTCGAGCGCCGCAAACCAGTCCTCGTTCCACGGGCCGCGAAGCACCACGACGTTGCCGGCCGCGGCCTGTGCGGAGAACGCGCCGAACCGCGTGACCTTGTCGCCGGTCGCCGGCGCGAACTTGACCCGATAGCCGACCAGCACCTGGGCGAGATGCGATTTCTGCGCCTTGCCGGCCTGGCCGGGGTCCTGCGGCAACGCGATCAGGGTGTGCAGGCCGTCGTCGGAGGCAGTGTTCTTGAGCAGCCGCTCGACCTCGAGCGGTGCGCCCCACATGCGCACATGGTGCGCGACGATGAAGCGTCCGTCCGGCATGCGCCCGATCTTGGTGCCGCAGGTGCGGTCCGGATCGTTGCTTTCGGTTTTCGGCGTCGCCGCCAAATCCCACCCTCGCACGAATTTCGCGCCGTTGGGGACGGCGTCGACCACCTCGCACCAGCCGCGCTTGAATAACAAGCCGGCCGCTGGCCGTATTTTCCAGTTGCCCCCGAGCAACCGTTCGCGGTCGACGACGTTGAGCGCCATCAGGTTTGCGCGGTAGCCGGGATCGCGCGCCATCAGGATGGCGTTGTCTTCGAGGCGAGACGGAATGAACGTGACGGACTTCGGCTCGGCGCCAGGAAATCGCTCGCGAAGTTCGCGGTCGGTGTCGCCCCACACCAGCGAGTCGCTGACCCGCACGAAATAGCGGATGACGCCTGAGCGCTCCGGGATCGGAAGACCCGTCTCCTGGTCGATCCACCAAGAGATGAACTCCGCGACCCAACTATCTGCATCCGGGTTGCAGGTCGCACGGACATACGGGCGCACCCCGCAGGTCGAACGATTGCGCGACAGCATGTAGAAGAACTGCGTCCGCGAGAAATGCGTCAACTCATCGAAGCAGATCAGCGGGATCTGCGCACCCTGCCAGTCGAGCACGGTCTTTTCGTGCTCGAGATGGCCGAAGGCGACCTTGGCTCCGGATGGGAACCGCCACAGCATGTCGCCGGCCTGGCGAAGCGACGCGCCGAACTGACCGTAGAGCGGGATCGACGTGTCGAGCAGCGATCCCTGCTTTTTGACGTCGACCAGCGTCTTGCGAAAGATGACCGCGCCGAACGCGGCGTTGTCGATATGCCTTAGCGCTTCGAGCAGCAAGCCGTAGGATTTGCCGCCGCCCGCCGATCCGCCGTAGATGCAGATATCCGCCGTCGAGGCGAGAAAGCGTTCCTGCGGACCCGCCTGCGCCCTAACGGCCGTTGGCTGGGAGATCGAGTCGCGGCTGAGACGAATTCTCTCCGCTTCCCTCTGCTGCAGCGCCGTGCGCCGCTGGATCTCCGCTCTCACCTGCTTCAACGTCCCCGGCGGGAGCGGCGGCGGCAAGAATGCTTTCGAGCTGGACGAGTTGGTCATGCGTCAACTTGGTGACATCGATCATCTGCACCGGACCGCCCGCCCGACCGGTCAGCTCGGTGCGCCGCGGCGCGCGGAAGCCGTACATGTCGCGCAGCTGGGACATCGCCTGCATCGGATCGTCGCGCGTGAACTCGGTCATGACGCCGGTCTCGCGGTCGAACTTGAAGCCGGTCACGGCGGCGGAGTGGTCGGACTTCTGAAGCGCCTTCCAGTTGATCCCCACGACACGGGCGACCTTTTTGCCGCCCACCTCCTGGTGGCCAATGATCGCATAGTGCGCCAGAACGTTGAGCTCGACCGAGGCGACGAGCCGGTCACGCACCATCAATCGGGTTGCGGCGATGACTTCGGCATCATCCTTGGCCAAATAGGCCTTGCGCGCGATGATCTCCGGATGCCGGTCGAACCGGGGCGCATTGCGGTGCGTCACCGGCAGACCGGCCTCGATCGCTGCTTCCTTGCAGCCCACACCCATCACACGCAAACGCGCGAACCGCTCGTAGCGCTCGTCAGTGAGCGGAACGGAAGGATCGAGCTTGTCGGACGATGCAGGCAAGGACACGGTGAATCACTCTGAATCAAATCCGTTCATAAGCTTGACGGGTCAACCGCCCTTCATGAACCGGTAGGTGACGTCGAAACCGCCGCCACAACGGAACAGGTCCACAACGCAAAACACCCTCCTTGCAGGGAGGGTGTTTGTTTACCGAGCTTCGACGGCGAAGGCATGAAGTCTTCGTTGTGACGAAGACCAAGACCCAGCACCAGCGAAAACGGCGCGTGGAACCCCGTTGATAGCTGATTGCTGGGTCTTGGTCAACCTATGTCAGGTGCCTGACCGGACCATGAGCGACGGAAAAACGGGCCGCTTGCGCGAGAGCAACCACAGCGGCAAGCGGCCCAAGTCTAGGGAGGAAACAGCCCAAGAAGGGCCGCAACCGCGCGAAAGCGAACGAACGCGCGGTCACGCAATATGTGGTGCAGAAACGACAAAGCCCCGGACGATGCCGGGGCTTGATGATCGGGCCACGCCGCCCGACTCCTGCTCAAGGCAGGAGCTGTGAAACCGCCCCTCGGGGCCGCCGTCGCCGGACCTTTAAGTGAGCGTCCCCTTGGCAGGGGGCAGGACTTAGGTTCGGGCGATCTGATGCGGAAGGACCTTGATTTCCATCTTCCGCCCCATCATGGCTACTTCAACACTGATTCTCCCCTGGCGGGCAAGCTTGATGATCTTGCCGGGAGGCCAGCGGCGCTGGAGATCGTCGCGGAAGCGGACCTTTTCCCCAATTTTGAAATCGTGCTCGGTCTTGACCGTGTCCTTGAAGCCCTCCTCGGCCTCGATCCGGCGGAACACCGCGACATCGGCCTCGTCCAGGACCAGCGGCGCGCCGGAGAACGTCTTGGCGATCTCGATGGCGCCGACGATGCGCTGCAGGAAGACCGTGAAGTCCCGGCTGGGCGATGCCGGCGTGAACACGTAGCCCGAGATGATGCCGATCCGGCGGATGCGGCGCACCGGCTGGTCGTTCTGGCGTTGCCGCGTGGTCACCAATTCCTCATAGCTCGGCCAGAAGGCCGGCTGTGCGTTGCGGCGGAAGCTATCGACCGCCTCGAATTCGTGGTTCGGCCGGCAGACGATCACGTAATACCGCTCGGCCTGCCCGACCGCGACGGGCTCGACACCGGTGATACCCGTCAACGCACTCCGCACCGTGTCGAGATTGCCCTTCGTCGTCTCCGTCATCTGCATCTCACCTGCCTCGGGTTTTCAGTTGAAGTTCTGGTAGTCGTCGTCGGTCATCAGCGGCGGCTCGGCGCCCACCGGATAGGTCTTGCCGTCCAACGAGGGTGGCCACGGCCAAGGCGCGAGCGAGCCTTCCTGCAGCTTCTGGCGCAGCACGCCCTGTTCGAAGTAATGGCGCATCAGATCCTCCCACGCGCCGGCCTGCTGTCGGTTGAGTCTCACCCAGCGTTCCGCTGGCGGACATTCGGGAGTACCGAGCGCGGCAAGCTGCGGCGTCATGTCCTTTGACCAGGTGACGGAGCCGTCGGCCTTGCGGAAGATTTTGAAGAACGCGCTGGAGCGGCCACACATGTCGTGCAGCACGCGGATGGCCTTGGCCTCGATGCTGCCGGCTGGATAGCTGGCCGGCCCTTGCGGCTGTGGCTTCTCCTTCTTCTCGTCCTTGGAGAGCGGCACCCGCCTCAAGGCGACGGCATCCCCGAGGTGCAGCGTGAAGTCATAGACCTTGCCGCCGTCCTCGTTGAACTTTTCCACGAGATCGAGCGTATTGGCCTCGCGCAGTTCGGTGAGATGCTTGCGCACCGAGGCCGGCGCGAGCCTGGCCGCGTCAGCCAGGTACGTGAGGTCGCAGCCGCGGGCGATCCCCTTGGGATCGGCCCAGTCGCCGATCGCCTGCAGGATGATCTGCTGCAGCGGGTTGGCGAGGCGCTGGTCCTGCGCCCAGTTCAAGGCTTTGGCGCTCATCGGGGCGGCTTCCTCTCCTCGAGTTGCGTGCGCTCCGCGATCTGCTTGGCGACCCGCTTCTCGTAGGCTTCGCGCTCGCGCCTGGGCTGCATCAGATCCTCGCAGGCCTCGCGGACCTCGGCGACGGCGGGCAGGAACTTCAACCTCGAGACGAGCCCGGTTGCCGGATGCGTGACCGCCTGGATCACGTCCTCCGGATAGCGCGCCAGCACGGCGGTGATGGCCGCGGTGTAGGTCTCCGGGTCGTTGGCGTCACCCTTGCGATAGCAGCCGAACAACAGGCGTGCCCGCTTCGCCGCGTAGCTCGTCAGTGTCGCCTGATCCGGCATCGAAGCTGGCGAGTTTTTCAACGAGACGGTCAGCGGCTTGAATGATGTTTCCGGGTTGTCCTGCATGGCGTGTCACCGTGATTTTCTCCGCGTCCCGGACTGTGACGACCGGGAGCGGTGCCTGTCGCTTGGCGAAGGCGGTTGCGAACACTTTTTCGAAATAGGTCAGCGGCTTCAGCGGGCCGTCGCGGGCGAGACGTCGTGCCTCGGCCCCGATCAGGTCCGGTGTCCAGCCTGCCCGCTCCCACTCGATCGCGCGCCAGTCGACGCCGGCGAATTCCGGCGGGATTTTCAGCGGATCGTCGAAACCGAGCGCGGTCCAGAACGCCGATGCCAGCGCTTTCGAACCTGCGGTGAACGCGGTTCTCGCGCCCGCGCGCGCATCTCCCATCCTATCAACTGTGGTTGTGGTTGTGATAGGTTGCGTTTCCGTTGGCCCTGCCGTTGGCGTTTCGTTGCCCCGTCCGTTGAACGACCGTTGCGTTTCCGTTGCAACGTCCGTTGACGTTTCGTTGCCGTCCGGTTCATGCGGGGAATGCCCCCTCTTGCGGCGGCTGCGCGCCGAGGCATGTCCGGCCGCCTTGGCCGCCGCCGTGATGCGCTCGGCCTCCGCAAGCTCGGCGTCGATCCGCGGATGCCGCCAGCCGGCCTCGAAGAATTCCGCAACGACCGGGCGGACCACCATCCATTCAGCCGGCGTCAAGCGGGTCACGCGGGCCAGCCGCGCGTCATCCTGCGGCAAGCCGCCCGCGGTCCAGTACTGCATGATCAGGAGCATATAAGCCCCGTGCTCCAGCGCGCTGAGGTGCTGGGTGTCGCGGAGATAGTCCGCGATGTAGAGGGGCATCCAGGGTCGGCTCATTCCAGTGGCACCTGCAGTCGAAGTTGCGCCAGCCGGGCTTCCGCCTCGGCGCAGCGCACGGAGAGAGTCCAGAGCGTGTCGGTGATGGCGCGCCACGAGGCGGCAGTGTCCGCGCCTGCCGCGGTCAGGCGACGGATCAGGTCGCGGATTTCCGGGTGCTGGGCCTCGATCATGGTAAGGACCCTTCCCGTTTGTCGAGCGCGCTGCGCCCCGGCGGCGGATCGCCGAAGAAGCCAGCAGTGAGGCCGCGCTCGGCGATCCGCGCATGAAAATCGGCGCGCTCGCGCAGCACTTCGAGATTGTCCTGCCTGCGGCCGTGCACTCCGCAGAGCGCCGCAGTTGGCGACGCGATCGGCTGCGGCTCAGGCTGTTTCGGCTTGCGGCCGGCCTTCTGTGGCACGGACGCCGCAGCAGCACGCGCCTGGGCAGCACGCTGCTCGTGTCGCTCGATGACCTCCAGCCGGCCGTCCAGCGAGCGGTAATAGGCCTGCGTGCAGGCTTTCCGCGTGCGGCCCGGCAGGACGAGCCGGTTGATCGACGCACCTGCTTGGCGCTGGGCCTGGAGTGCCTTCAACTCGTCAACCGTCCAGAGCGGGTATCTCATAGCGGCGCACACAGCCGCGCGAGGTCGACCGGCGTCACCTCGGAGCCCGCCGCCTGCTTGACCAGCGCCCAGATGCGGTCGCATTCGGTCGGGCTGTAGGCCATGTCGGCGGCGATGTCCGCGTTGGGGTCACCTCCCCGTCGCGGGGAGAGGTCGATCCGCTTCCGCGGCGGGACGTGGGTGGTCACCTTGGCGTCCGGGCTGATCATTTCTTGCTCTCCCGAATGGCGCAAATGATCTGGTCAACGCTCCAGAGAAACGCGGCGCTCGCAGCTGCGATTGTGTCGTGCCATTCGGATGGTGCGGTGAACGCCGCCAAAACCAGCGCAGTCGCCGTCATCAAAAACCAACCTGCTTTCATCGGACCTCCGCTGCGGTTGCGGCGCGCAGTGCGGCGCGACCACGGTTCATCCGGCTCTTGATGGTGCCGTCGGGCACGCCGACCAGGGCAGCGATGGCAGTCACCTCCATGCCGTCGGCATGCAGCTGCATCGGGTGGCGCCAGGCGTCCGGCAGCGCGTGGAAGGCATCTAACCCCTGCTTGGCCTCGAGCACGGCCTGCGGGTCGTCGCTCGCGGTGCGGTTGGCCGCGATCAGCCCGTCGGCGTCGGGGATCTCCCGCCAGCCCTTGCGGCGCTGGTGGTACCAGGTGTTGCGGCAAATCGTGGTGAGCCAGGCGTCGAGGTTGGTGCCGGGGGTGAACTTGGCGCGGTGGTCGAGCGCGCGCAGCAGGGTGTCCTGCACCAAATCCTCGGCGCGGTCGGTGTTGCGGGTGAGCGCTAAGGCGAAGCGGCGCAGCATGGGGATGGCGCGGAGCAGGCCGAGCTCGAAGGGGTCGTTGGGGAGGAGTGTCATTCGATCTCCTCCTCGCGATCAAATCTATGAATAAATCCGATGGCGTCCGCCCGCGTGACGCGCAGCCCGGGCGTCAATGGATAATCCGGGGTGCTACGGACGATACGTTCCTTGATCCGGCGATCTGGGATTGGCACGGCCTTTTTCTCGCGGTCCATCACAGCATCCCCAGCGCCTGCATGTAGGTTTCCAGGATGGTCTCGGATTCCTGCCGCTCGTTCGGGTCCTGCTTGCGCATCCGGACGATCGCTCTGAGTGCCTTGACGTCGAAGCCGTTGCCTTTGGCCTCCGCGTAGACGTCGCGGATGTCGGTTGCGATGGTGGTCTTTTCTTCTTCCAGGCGCTCGATGCGCTCGATGATGGAGCGGAGCTGGTCCTTGGCGAAGCGGGTTGCGGGTTCTTCTTTGAGAACCGGGGCTGAGGATTCGGATGGTGCGAGCATGGTGATGCTTTCGATTTGGGGACAATGACCGGCGGCGTGCGCTGGTCGACCTGTCAGGTTATTGCCGCATCTTTGCTCGGCGAGATGTCGACATGGATTTTGTATTGCTCGCGCATCGGCATCAGCGCGCCGACACCGCCGGTGAAGCGGAAGAAAAGCGGTGTGAACATCGGTGCATCGGCCGGGTTCGGCGCGATCTCCAAATCCGGCAACGTGTAGAGCAGCCGCACGTATTCGAGATCGAAGATTTGGCCCCCGAAGATTGTCGAGACCTCCGGCTTTTCTTCGATCGACCCACTTCCCTTGCAGGAGTAGCAGGTGCATTCGCAGCGTTCGCAGTCGTGATCGGTGCCGCGCCCGTCGCAATCGGGACATCTCACCTTCTCGACCGGCCGCTTCTTCGGAAATTGCTTGGTCGCTGGCGCGCGGAGAAATTCGCGCGGCGCATCGAGATCAAGGACCTTCTCGACCGCGACCTTGTCGGAGCTTTGATAGGATTGATTGTCGGCCACGCGGATCAAGACGCGTCCGTCCGTGGCGTAGACGTGCCCTTTGTAGCGGAACGGCGCGCGGATATACGGGCGGAAATCATCGTCGCCGCAGAACTGCTTCAAGTCGATCGCGCTCGCCGCTGCCGCAGCATCCTCCGCAGCGGGGTGACCGCTCGATGCCGACGCGGGCGTGGTGGTGCCTTGATCCATATCCTTCCCTCCCGTCATATCGACCTCCCCGCCCGCTTGCGCATGGCCTTCTCGAAATCCTCCCGCGTCATCGGCTCCAGCTTCCATCCGCCGTATTCGAACATGTCGAGGATGGTGGTGACCGGGATGCTCTCCTCGGAGATCGGGCGCTTGACCAGTTCGGTCGTCAGCAGTGCCATCGCAACCAGGAATCCCGGTGAGTAGCGCGGCAGCGCCGACGGATCGGGCGGCATCAGGTCGACGATCTTCGGGATCGGGTCAGGTCGCGTCATGGTCGCGTTCCTCCGTTCGAAAAGAACGAGCCCGCGTCCGTTGGGGTATGGGCGCTGTCGGACGCGGGCTCTCGTCGCGATGCACAGGCGACGACATTTGTCGCGCCGGCATCGTCGACAGGCCGCAGGCCGTTGGGGACAGAACGGCTTGCGGATCGGAAGTCAGGGTGAATCAAGGCGCCTCTGCCGCGGCCGAGCCACGGCGAGATCACCCCGCCGCTGCTGGAAACCCGATCAGGGGCGCATGCGTGGCTGGCACCAGCACTCATGTGACGGGGTCTGCGAATTCGATCCGGTACTTGCGATATTTCGAACGATGCTCTTGATCGCAATATCGGCGGAACGCGGCTTCATGCAGTTCGCCGGGCAGCATGTCGATGCCGGTGCCGACCGTTCCGCCCTTCCACGAACCCTTCTCTGGGCCGGTCTCGCCGGAGAAGCTGATGTCGAGGCTGCGCCGGATCATCGGCTTGCGAAACCAGGACAGCCATTTGAACCAGCCCTCGCCAAACAGCCACTCCCGTTCTTCGATCTTGGTTGTCGCCGTCAGCTCAGCGCCATCGAAGTCCCGGAACGAAAACTTGAGCGTCGGGCACTTATCTTCCATCTCGCGTCGCACATCCCATGACGCCCCTTTGGGGGCGGTCCAGAAATGATTGCCGAGCGAGTCATAAAAGCTGTGACGCACGAAGCGCCACTGCGTCCACGGCAGGAAGCAACCCCAGCGCTGTTCGGTCGAACTATCGTGCGTCACGCGCCCGTACTGGACATTGAAATGCCCGTCGATGATGCTGACGCCGTACTCGCGCGGAATTGCCTCCCAATACCAATCACGCCCCATGCGCGCGATATCTTCCGGCGACCAGTAAGTCGCCTGCACGCGCTTTCTCTCAGGTCGGATCAGCCAGGCCGGGAGCGTCGATAGGAAGGAGAATCGCCCAAGGCTGAGCCGGAAATAAGCCTTCCGCTCATCTTCATCCCCGGACTGCACGCTGATCGCGACGGTCCGATAGTGATCGCTCCACGCGAAGGTGAAGGGTCCGAGATAATGATCGTTGTCGCTCCAACGCACTGCAAGCATCGCTCTCTCCTATTGCTGCTCAACCCGCATGGGACTGCGCCCCTGTTGCGGCCCCGACGTTGCCGGGGTGACCGCTCAGTGCCGCGTCACCGGCAGCGGCACCTTGATTCACACCCTTCTCATTGCGCCCATCACACGCCGGGACTCGTCCGTCACCCCGCTCGCAATTGCCGTCCCGCCAGTATTCGGTCCAGATCATATCCCGCGGGCCTTCGTGCTGATGATGCACCATCTCAACCATCCCGCAGCGCCAGCAGGCGCGTGAGGTCGTGAACTGGAGCCGATGCTTCTCGGACCAGGAATGGCGGGTTGAGGCGGTCATGGCGCGACGGGCTCCGTGGCGTGAAGCGTCAGGCACAGCCCACACTCCGACTTCGTTTTCTCGCAGATGTCATCGAACAGGACATGCGGCGCCGGATCATCGGAGCAATGAAGCTCGATGCACACCACCTTGCGATCGAGCTTGAGCACGATGTTCGGCACCAGGTTGCGGATGTTTTCTGTTGCGCCCACGCGATCACACCAGCAGGAAGATCGTGCCGCCGACCGCCATCGCAGCGGCGCCGATCAGGACGCCGAGCAGCACCGCGCCAAGACGCTCCATGCCGCGCAGTTCGCTCGCACGCAGGAATTCGGATTCCGTCATCGTCCCCTCCTCTAGTCGCAGCCCTTGCCGATGTGGCCTGAATTGTTGCCGTCCACGAATTCGCTCCAATGCCGCCAGCCGGCCGGGCAATGGAAACCCCAGTCGCGCACGGTCGGTCCGGTGATGAACAGCGACCAGCACGGCCCGTCCGTCAGCTCGACCCGATGCGCGTAGCGCGGCCCGCGGAATTTCACGGCGCCGGACGAATATTCGACGCGATGGTTGACGCCGCCGGCCGAGATCGTGTGCTCGGTGTAGCGGCCGTCGAGCAGGATCGAGGCGTTGAGCCAGGGATGGTCGTGCAACGCGCGGTCATCGTCGGAGCGCAGGAAGTGGTGCAGGTAGACGTTGAAGACGCGGTTGCGCGGGATCACCCACCAGCGGCGCATGTAGGTGTCGTCGGGCTTGCCGATCAGCACGTCAGGCGGACGCTTCGCCGTGATGGCGGAGAGGCGCGCGAACAGATGGGAGACGATGGATTGCGGGAGTTTCATTGACGGTGATCCTCGGCGGGCCAGCGATGATGACAATCCGGACACTTGTGCGCGACGACGCAGTCTCGCTGCCGATCCACGACGTCGATGCGGCGCGAGAAGCGATACGGCGGCGAATAGTGCTGCCGGATGTTTTCCGGGATCGGACCGCCGTCGAGATCGGCATTGCAGGATGGACAGCGCTCGGTCATGCGGCCTCCTCGTTTGCCGACTTCGCCTGATTGCCCCAACTGTCCCAGCCACCGGGCAGCGGGAATTTCTCGTCATGCCGCGCGAAGCATTCGAGCACCGGCACGCCGTCGCCGACCATGCTTGCGATCATCTCGCGGTAATGCTGCGGCTTGCGGGAATGGCCGAGCGGGCGCGAGCGCTCGCGATGGTTCGAGTTGTAGACCTCGTTGCGCGCGGGCTTGGCGTTGCCGCGGCCTTTCTTGAACATCAGCAGCAGCTCGTCTTGGTCGCGAACGAGAATGCCCATGCCGGCGTCGTCGGCATGCTCCTCGTCCGTCTTGGTCCAGACGAAACAGGTCGAAAACGCATCGAAGCCCATCGCCCGCGCGATGGCCCAGGCGAGCGGCGTCTTGATGTCGACCTCGACGATCTCGCCGCCGACATCGACCTTGTAGGTGACCGGATGCAGCGCGAAAGCGTGGGCGCGGGGGATCCACATGAAACCCCATGCATCGTTGAGTAGCCGCTCTCGCATCGAGGCGGCCCACGCAACGATCTCGTCCCACGTCATGGTCGGGTAGTGGTTCTCATAGGAACGGTCGGTGATGCCCTGCTTGCGCTTCCATGGCGCATCGAAGTAGATCGCGGCGTATTTGCGCGAGCCGGTCAGCTCGAGCGATTTTTCGGACAGTTCCTTTTGCAGGCTGCGCCGGTTCTCGCGATTGGCCTCGTCATTGCGGAAGTTCAATTCCCGCGCCGACATCAAGAGACCCTTCTCTTCCTCCGGCGTCGCCGGCACGAATTGGGTGATGCGCCGGGTCCGGTTGTCGCGGCCTTCGCGCTCGGTCAACTGGGGAATTTCCCCAGTTGATTCAAGTTTATCGCGGACGGCGCCGACGGTCTTGTGGTCGACGTTAAGGCCGGCGCCGATGGTGCGGTCGCTGCGCGCCGGCTGCTCGCGCAGCTCGGCTGCGATCAGCTCGCGCTTCTGTTCGGCATTGAGATGGCGACGGTCGAGATTGAGCCGCCGCGCGTGGCGTCGCTTCTCTTCCTCGGAAAGGCCATGCCGCACCAGGCGCGGCCAATGCGTGATGCCGAGATCGAAGCAGGCCTGCACGCGATGGTGACCATCGAGGATATTGCCCATCTCGTCGTATTCGACGGGGACCTGTACGCCGCGCGCCTTGATGTCGGCCTTCAGCGCCTCGAATTCGTCGGGCGCGAGCGCAGGCATAACCTGGTACGGGGTTGCGTTCATCGCCGCACCCCCTTGCGGAGCATGATCACGACGCCGTAAGCCACGCCCAGCCACGCGACGGGCCAGAGGACGATGACACCAGCGGACGCGATCACGACCGAGATAGCCTTGGCGCCGCGTTCGGCATTGATCTCGTGCACCACGTCCCGGCACCACAGCGCCCACCAAGTGAGCGAGCCTGCGAGGAGCCACCACAGGCCGAAAGTGATGCACTGGTCGAAGGTCGGCAGCATGGGCAGCGGTGCTCCACAAAAGGGTCAAGCAGCCTCACGTCCGGAAACGAGGCCGGGCGCGGGGATCAGGCTTTCTGGATTTCAGAGGTACGCGGTCGTGATGCTACGCTTACGAAAACCGGAAGAAACTGAAAGTTCTGATACGCGGAAACGCTTTGGATATGGGGACAACTGCCGGCGGGACTCGCTGCGGCAGCTGTCAGGTTATTTCTGGGTCTTGGCTCGGCTCGATGTTGGCGCCGCCGTCATCGGCCCAGCGCAGATGCTCATCGCCGACGGATGCAATGCGAGGCTGCGGATTGGCGAGGATGTTGGATTCCACCCACTTGCGCATGCGGATGAAACGCGCTTCGGGAGTTTCCTTGTATGAACCCCACTCATCGTTCATGTAGACGATCTCGCAGGCGAGCGCGTGAGCGATGTTGAACTTGCCGGCGACGGTGTCGGCGTCTTCCGGATCGATGCTGGACATGTCGATACCGCGGGCTTTGCCGACCGCGCCGATCGCGCAGACGGATTCGGTTTCGAACATGCCCCAATGCGAGCACGGGATGTTTTCGGGCTCGACCAGTTCATGCGCGACCAGGCGCTTGACCGGCATCGCGTCCATCGCGGCGAGCATTTCCTTGAAGAAGGCCTGCCCGCGCGCACCGCGCAGCGCACTGTTGACGGCACCGCGCCATTTGATCAACTGCCAGTTGTCGATGTCGTCGCTGTAGTGGGACCTGCTCATGCTGCAACACCCTCCCCTGCGGGGTGACCGATGATGGCCGACGCGATCTGGCTGGCGAGGTGATCCAGATCACTCGCGCGGCGGGAGCCACAGATTGATGATGGCTTGGAGGACGCGCGCGGAAGGCTCTTGCTCGCCGGAGATGTAGTAGGAGGCGGCGCGCACCGAGCAGCCTGTGATCGCGGCCAGCGTCTCGGCTGTCTTGTCGGGCCACATCCCCTTGCAGGCCTTACCGAAAATCGAAGCACTGCAAAAAGTTGCAGAGCCCTGCAGGATCTTGCGTTCGATTTTTCGATTCTCGTCGACCCGCTTCTGTAGAGTTCCATGCATGGAACGAACCCCCACTCACCCAACGCAACTGAACTGGAAATCAGAAAATGACCGAACCCACCCCCGAGCAGCGCCGCACCGAGATCGCGCAAGCGATGGGCGAGCACGCCTACGAGCTGGCGGCGAAAGCGCTGCGGCGCTCGCGGGATGCGACGATCCTCGCCGTGCTCGCAACCGGCATCGCCGCTGGCGCGTGGATTAAGATGTTCGCGTGATGCGGAGACCATCATGATTTTGGCTCCGCAAGCCGCGCGCGCCTCAATGCCCATTGCTTGCGCATCGAGGCCGACATGCGAGATTTCGTCAGATCAGAGCGCTTCCGGCGCGCCCACGGCCGATCTTTACCCTTCTCGGTCAGAGTCTCGCGCGCGAATTGAATCCCTTTTTGCAGAATATTTTCGATCGCTGCATGGAGAGCCGCGCTCGGGTAAAACCATTCGCCGTGGGAATGTTGCTCGGCAAAGCAACGATGAAGGAAACGCTCATCCTCCAGAGAGCCAGGCGTGGATCCGATGATTTCCAGCAAGAGGGGCGATGCAGTCGAGATCGAGCCGAAACGCTCCCCCAAGCTTTTTGAAAAGCCGATCTTGATCGGACCGGCCTGCCCTCGGGGCTTGATGAAATATATCCACCCTGTGCGCATCATAGCGCGCGTGTGGTCGGTGACCTCGATCATGGATATCTCCATTTCGTCGGAAAGCAGTCCGACGCGAGGCAGGTACTGTCACGGCCGCGTGAACGATAATCACCATCACGTGCACAGATATTTCCAGCAGGTTGAGGCGCCGCCCTCGCGCACGTACCGAGCGAACAAGTTGCACGTGATTGGGACAGCAAACCCCGTGTTGTTACGGGGTAGACGAATTGAACGTTGTATTTCGCATGCAACGGCGCGACGTTCTCCCCCTTTCGTGTGCGGGGGAAATTGCAATGCGCGGCCTGCAAGAAACCGTTCCAATTCAAGACATTATATGCTCGAACCTCGGCGCGATCGAACGCCTCGGCGGCAACCTCTATCGGTTCTGGTTCGTCATCGACGAGATGAACGACAGCGGCGAGACCGAGAAGAAGGTGGTCGCCAAGCTCGTCTTCCCCGCGAGCAACATTCCGGACGCGGTCCTGGCCACGATTGCCGCCCTGAACCCGCACAACATCGCGGGGGTGATGCCCTTGTCGCCCAAGCATGTGAGCTGACGCGTTCATCGCCCGTCCTCATCGGACGGCGAGAGCGAAGGCGCAACCGCGACACGCTCGATCGGGACACCGGCAGCGTCGCAGATTTTGCGCACCGTGCCCATCGGCAAGCGGTCGATGGGGCGCCGGCCGCGCAGGATCTGCGACAAATAGACCTGGCCGATGCCGACCTTCTTCGCGAAGTCCGCGCGCGTGCCCGGCTTGGCGTCGATTGCTCGCGCCAATTCCTGCAGGGCAGCCTCAGCCCGCTGATTCGTCTGCTCACTCATGGGCACGATTTAGCTATCGGCTAAATCTTCTGTCAACGCGCATTTTAGCTATCAGCTTTGGACAACGGTTCGCCGTTAGCAAATCATGCCCCCATGCCACGAAGTTCCGCGAAGCTTTTCAGGCCCTTATACGTGGGCGAATGGGTCGCCCAGTCCGGGCGCCAGCAAGAGGACATCGCCGACGCGGCGGGGATCACCGATGCCTATTTGTCCGAGTTGATCTCGGGGAAGAAGAAAAACCCGTCAGCCCATGTGCTGCGGGCGCTGTCCGAGGAATTGAATATTACGGTCAATGACTTCTACCGAAAGCCGCCGTCGCAGGCGCAGCTCGATCGGCTGAAGAACCTGTCCCCTTCCGATGCCGCCACGCTCACCCGGCTGCTCGACCAGGCCAAGCGCAGTTAGTCCCCAACTTTTTAGCGATGGTGCGCTCATGCATCGATTGTGCAGTGCCGTAACGCTTCTCTTGCTATCGGCCACCCCTTCGCTGGCGCAGCAACCAGCCAGTCCGGCGAGGCCAACTGCGGAGGACGCGCTGCGCAATGTCGATCGCAACTACATGCTCGCGTTCAACGCCTCGATCTGCTCGCTGCGCAGCAATGCCTGGTTCGCCTCGATGCAGGCCGGCTGGCGCGCCGCCAACGACCAAATCACGCGTGGCGCGAACATCCCCTACCAGCGCGCCAATCGGATCATGGAAGAGATCAAGGCTGAGGTCGCCAAAGACTTCGGAACGTTTCCGGGGATCTGCGACAGACTGCCAAACACGGCCCTCATGGATCGGCTTGACGACATCCAACGCCGGTACACGGCGAACTATCATTGATGGTTCGGCTTTACAGCAAAATACTTCCGGCCATTGCTGTTCGGGTCGGAATTGTCGCTGGTGGAAAACGCGATTCCGCGGCCTTTCCAATGCGAATACCGCCCTGCTCCGTACGCGCGGATGTCGGCATAGCTACTGTGACCGGGACCGATGGGGTGGCCGTCCTCATAAATCTCGATCGTTGATGAGACGTCATCCGCCTCATCTGGATCGTCGCCATATTGCAGGAGCTTTTCGATCTGATTTGGCGGCGCTACGGCCGCATGCCCGTCGACATAGAATGGACGGATCATCTGCACCACGATTTCACCGTGGGGCACGATCATTTGCTCGGGCCTCATGCCACATGCCAAAATGGCCGTTAGACTGAACAGGATGAAGGCAATCAGCAATGAAAACCTGACGTCCGCCGACAAGGATGCAACCCTTGGTGTCTTAATCAAAAGGTGGATAGCACGCCCGTTTACAACCCGCACGTGAGACTTTAGATTGTTTCCCGAGGGCGGCCCGATGCAGCTGATCTTTCTGTGTGCGTGGATACTGGCGACCGCGGGCGCCTGTTTGGTCGCACGCCGGATCGGTTTCAAGGCGGGTTATCAGGCCGGCATTGATCATTCCTATCGCCTTCTCGGTATGCCCTCCTCCAGGTCAGACAAAACCAGCAGCTAAATTTTTTCGCTGATAGCTAAAGATTCTTGTTGACCATGATTTAGCTACTAGCTAAGAATGGCTCCATCAACCACATGGAGCCGCCCATGTCCGCCACCGCCGAAGTTCTCCCCGCCCCGCTTCCGTCCAAGCCTGCCGCAGCGCCCGCCGTGTCCAAGGCCTACGGCGTCACGCCCATCCGCAACCCCTTCGAGGCCGCCCGCTCGGCGCTGATCCGCCGGCTGGTCGAGATGGAGGTGCCGCGCGAATTGTCGCTGCGCCCGCGACGCGATGAGTTCGCCCATCTGGCCGACCACATCCGCGACGCCGCCAACCTGTTCGATGAATGGCTGTTCGCGATCGGCGCCGAGGTGGCCGAGAACGCCAACCGCGCCGTCGATCTCCGCCTGTTCTCCGGCGCCTTCCTTGGCGCCGTCGACGGCAACGCGACCCACGCGACCGAGACCGCGCCTTACGCCTTCGACAGCGACGAAGTGTGATCATGGCCCTGCACCAGATCAACGGCGTCAAGATCCACACCTCGTTCGATTACCCGCCGATCCCGGTCCGCTCCTTCGACTGGTCCGCCGTGACCGACGATTACGACTGCGATTGCGACCAGGACGGCTTCTTCAGCACCCATCCGGTCGGGCACGGCGCGACCGAGCAGGACGCGATCGCCGACCTTCTTGATCAGATCGAGGAGGCTGCGTGATGGCCAAGTCCAAACCCGCATCCGTCACGATCGACGACGTCTACGCCGCGATCAACCCGCTGCCTGCCATGCTGTCCGAGAAGGGCAAGGTGAAACCGAACGTCGACCTCAAGATTGAGGCAAACGCCGGCATCTACATCACGCTGAGCTGGGTCAAGCCGCACGTCCAGAACGATTGGGACCGCAACTACCAGGTCTTTCAGGGCGACGACTTCGCCGATGCCGTCGGCAAGGCGCGAGCCTACATCAAAGCGCTCCCGTCGGCCGAGCAGGCCAAGCTCCACGCATTCATGGGCCAGCTCGGCAAGCTGATCGACGCCGGCCGGTCCGACGGCATTGCGGTCGATTACCTCAACCCGCTTCTGGGTTCGATGAAGCGGCTTTCCGAGAACGTCATCACCTACCAGCCGAAGGGATCAAAATGACCGACGCCACCAATGACACCATGGAGAAGGCTTTCGAAGTCGCACCGGTCACCATGGCTCAAACCATGTCGATCCTCGCCACTTCGTTGGTCGCGACCACGACCTGCTTCTACAAGCCCGAAGACGCCGACGAGCACAAGGTCATCATCACCTACCTGTGCTTCGCCGCCTTCTTCAATCACCTGGCCCGCACCGCCAAGCACAAGGACAAGATGATCGGCGTGCTGCGGGCGATCATCACGGATTTAGAGGAGGCGCCCGACGCCCCTTGACCCCGACTTTATCCGCCTGCGCCTCCGCCAGATCGCGGCCTTCGAGCGCAGCTACGGCAAGCCCACACAGCGACTTTATCAAAACGGAGCCAAACCCATGTTGAACGTGACCGAGACCATTGAGAGCCGACCACCAGCGCGCCAGACCCGCGCCAGCATGCCGACCAACCGCACCCCGGCGGCGGCGCCGACCATGCCCGCACCGACATCGCTGCTCGACGTCATCCTGCACGCCGGCAGCGACCCGGCTTTCGACGTCGACAAGTTCCGCGCGCTGGTTGCGATCCAGCGCGAGGAGCAGGACCGGCAGGATGCCCGCGAGGACAAGCGGGCCGAGCTCGCCGCCGAGGCTGCCTTCAACGCGGCGATGGCCGACGTGCAGCGCGAGATGACGACGGTCCGCGCCATGGTCGAGAACACCCAGACCCGCAGCGTCTATGCCGACTACGCCGCGATGGACCGCATGCTGCGGCCGATCTACGCCCCGGCGGGTTTCGCGCTGTCCTACGGCGAGGAGGATTCGCCGAAGGCCGACCACGTCCGGGTGTTCTGCCTCGTCACCCACACCGAGCGCAGCGGCGGCTTCAGCGTCCAGCGCAGCCACGTCCGCAAATACCATGTCGACATGCCGGCCGACGGCAAGGGCGCGCGCGGCGGCGACGTCATGACCAAGACCCATGCCACCCAGAGCGCCTTCACCTACGGCCAGCGCGGGCTGCTGCGGCTGATCTTCAACATCGCGGTCTCCAAGGACGACGACGGCAACGCCGCCGGCACGACGGCCGCCGCGGCACCGCCGCTGCCCGGCTGCATCAGCGCCGCCCAGGCTCAGACCATCCGCGCCCTGCTCGACGAGCGCGGCATCTCGCACAAGGCCTTCGCCGCCCGCATCAAACTGGCGCGCATCGAGGATATCGGCGTTGAGCACTTCGCCAAGGCCGTCGACCTGATCAAGAACGTGGGGAGGAAGTGATGGACGACAAGACCAACCATAATCTGCTCGCCGAGCAGTTCGCCGCCCGCCTCCGTGAGGAAACCCCGGTGCCCGCCGAGGCCCCGAAGAAGCCGCGCCGGCCGCGCGTGGTGGAGACGGCGCCGGCTGCGGCTGAGCCGGTCATCACGGCCGCCGACCTGCCCGAGCATGTCGTCACGCCGTTCGCCTGGCCGATCGTCGACCCGCTGCAGATCATGGCCTGCGAGCAGAACACGGCCGATTGGCAGCGCGCGCGGATGGGGATTGCGACATCCTCCTCGTTCGACGCGGTCCTGACCCCCGGCAAGACCAAGACCGAGCAGAAGACCCGCCGCACCTACCTCTTGAAGCTGGCCGGCGAGGTCCTGACCGGCCAGCCGATGGAGATGGTGACGACCCGCGACATGGAGCGCGGCCACCTGCTCGAGCCCGAGGCGCGCGATTTGTACATGCTGCAGACCGGCGAGATGCCGGAGCGGGTCGGCTTCCTGCGCCGCGACCGGGTCGGCTGTTCGCCGGACTCGCTGATCGGCGACAATGGCGGGCTGGAGATCAAGACCAAGGCGCCGCATCTGCTGATCGACGTCATCCTCAAGGACGAGTTCCCCGAGGAGCACAAGGCGCAGGTGCAGGGCGCGCTCTGGATCACCGGGCGCGACTGGTGGGACATCGCGGTCTACTGGCCCGGCATCCCGCTGTTCGTGAAGCGCACCTTCCGGGACGAGGCCTACATCAAGACGCTCGCCGCCGAGGTCGACCGCTTCAATGCCGATCTCGACGAGGTCGTCGCCCTGATGCGCCAGCGCGGCGATGCCACCCCATCCGAGTTCGTGGCCGCGGCGTAGCACGCCAAGGTCACGACGGGCGGCGGCGCCGGGCGGCTCCGTTGCGCCGCCGCCTCACCCTTCACAGCATCACCGAGGACCACCATGAACTTCGCCGAATTCAAAATGAGCCAGCCGGCCCGGATCATGTTCCGCAAGATGGGTCTACTCGATCATCTCGCCGCCGCATCGAGCTGGCGCGACCTGCGCGAACTGATCGTCGAGTTCAACCATCCGGACCAGGGCAACTTCGTCAAGCGCGTGCGCGAGTGCGATGGCGTGTGCTCCTCCGGCGAGCGCATCCTGCTGCACGCGATCTGCTACGTCACCGACTTCGCCTGGCTCGCCGATGATCTGGCCGAAGGTAGCGTATGGCGGGACATGTCCCGCGCCAGCGGCGATTTCCAGCGCGCCGTTGCGGCGTGCATCGCGGCGGAGGTCTACTGACATGGGCTACCTTCGCCAAACCCAACCCGCCCCGCCACCGGTCTGCATCGCGATCGCGGATGAGATCGAGGCTCATCTGCAGCTCTTGATCTCGGAGGCATTTCCGCCGCGCGATCCGTTCCTGGTCGTGCGCAACTGCGCGTTCTCGCCGACCGGGATGCATCAGGCCATTTCCGACTGCGGCGACATCGTCTGCCCGCACTGTTCGACGGTGCTGCCATGACCATCCACACCCGCCTCCGCCTGGTCGACGGCCCGCTGGTGCTGCCCGAGCACAGCGCCCGCTGCTGCCGGGTCGCCGAGATGGCGAAGGTCCTGATCGAGCATGAGGCCTTCGCCGACCGCCACGATGCCGTGCTGACGTTGCGGCTGTGCGGGTTCAGCGCCTTCGAGGTCACCGAGCTGGTCGAGGACGCGATCGCGGTTGCGGTTCAGCATGTGGTGGCGCGGGAGATGTCGGCGCCGTGACCATCGACCGTCCGCAATACTGCTTTCCCCGGGCTCCGATCGGCTCCCTGCTCAAGCGCGTGGACGTCCAGCCCCGGCTGCGCGTCAAGCAGGGAGCCGATCGTGACGAGGCGCATCTGAAATTGATCAGGTGCTGCCCGTGCCTGTCGTGCGGGATGGAGCCGAGCGAGGCGGCGCACGTCCGGATGGCGAGCGCGGCGCACGGGAAGGCATCGGGGCTCGGCAAGAAGCCGGAAGACCGTTGGGCGCTTCCGCTCTGCGCGCAGTGCCACCGCCTGGCGCGCACCGCGCAGCACAACCGATCCGAACAAGCGTTCTGGGCCGAACTCGATATCAATCCTTTTGTCGCCGCCGAGCGGCTTTACGCCAAGACCGGCGACCTCGTTGCGATGCGTGCTGTTGCGTACTGCGTGATTGCGGCGCGAAGGCCCGCGGGCGCGTCTGCCAGATAACCTGACAGGTGCGCCCGCGCGTCCCGCTGTTCATTGTCCCCAACCTTAAAATCTTGCCAAGGAGCATCACATGGCAGACGTCACCGACATCAAGACCATGTCACCGGCCGAGTTCGACCGCTGGCTGTCGAAATCCGAGCTGCAGGCCAAGGAGCAGGCCGAGGCCGCCGACGACGCCTTCGTCGCCGCGCTGAAGAAGGCCACAGCCCGCGGGCGGGAGAAGGCCACCTTCGGCACCTTCGTCGACACCACGCCTTTGCCCTTCGCCAAACGCTTCCGGCCCGAGCCGCGCGTCTCGATCTCCGGCTCGCCGGCCGCGATGTGCGCGTCATCCACAGGAGATCCGCTCGGCGCGCGGGTCTTGCAGCGGTAGACCGCGAACGCGGACCCCTCCTTCCGGGTTGAACATCATGGCCCTGCTCATCGAGAAGATCATCTTCGTGTTCTGCCTGCTGCCGCTCGCCTGCGAGGCGGTCCGGATCGCGGCGCAGGTGCGAGCCGATGCCGAGGTCGGACGGAGACACGACCCTTGAAGCAGACCGTCGACCATCGCGAGCGTGCCTACGCCCCCCGCGGACTGCGGAGGGAGGCCGCGGCCGATTGGGTCGGCATGTCCCCAACCAAGTTTGACGAGCTCGTCAAATCCGGCCTGATGCCCCGCGGAAAGCTGGTGCGCGGCTGCCGGGTCTGGGACCGGTATCAGCTTGACATCGCCTTCGAGGAACTGCCGGATGAGGACGAAAGTGCGTCGCTCGTCCCCGACCCAGCGTGGGGGGCCGTCACTTGAGCATCCCCATGCCCGACCTCGACCAGCGCTATTACTACAAGGACCAGGACCGCCACGGTAACTGGCGGCATTATTTCCGCCGACGGATTCCCGGCAGCCGCAAATACCGCAAGGTCCGGCTTCGTCAAAAGCCCGGAACCATCGAGTTTCTGGAGGAATTCGCGGCCGCGATGGCCGGGCGGCCCTATATCAAAGCAGGCGAGAAGCCACGGCCACCCGAGCCGAAAGTTGTGGAAAAATCGCTGCGCTGGCTGGTCGAAAAATACCAGCGCGAAAGCCTCGAATTCCGCGGCTATGACGGCGAGACCAAGAAGAACCGTGTCCGCATCTTCAAGGCGCTTTGCCGGGAGCTGGTCAGCGAGGACGACAAGCGCGAGATCGGCGATCTGCCCTGCGACATCCCGCAGGAGAAGATCGAACTGCTGGTCAACCGCAAGGCGCTGACCTCGATCAACGCGGCCAACCATCGCCTGAAGGCGATCCGCAAGATGTCCGAATGGGCCGTCAAGCAGAAGCCGCCATTGATCGGCGCCAACCGCGCCAAGGCCGTCGATCTGCTCAGGGCGCCGCAGACGGGTGGCCACCACACATGGACCGTCCCGGAGATCGAGACCTACTGCGAGCGGCACCCGCCAGGCACCAAGGCGCATCTGGCGCTGATGCTGTTCCTGCTGCTCGGCCAGCGGATCTCCGATGTGTCGAAGTTCGGCAAGCAGCATATTCGCCGGCCGGAGCACGTTGCCGCACCTCTGCGTCTGATCCATCCCGGCCGCTGGCTCGACTTCAGGCAGCACAAGAACCGCAACAGCGCGCCGGTCGATCTGGTGATCCCGATCCTGCCCCAGCTCGAGGCCGTGCTCGAGCAAGCTCGCTCAGCCGGTGCGCTCGGCACCATGACCTTCCTGGAAACCGAGTACGGCAAGCCTCACACGGTCAAGGGTCTCGGCAACTGGTTTGCTGACCGCTGCAACGAGGCCAAGGTGCCCGGACGCGCCCACGGTCTCCGCAAGGCCGGCGCGACGCTGGCTGCGCAGAACCTCGCCACGCCGCATCAGCTGATGGCAATCTTCGGCTGGCGCACGCTGCAGCAGGCCGAGCTCTACACCAAGGCCGTGCAGCAACAGATGATGGCCGGCGGCGCCATGAACCTTCTCGCGTTCACGCCGGGAGGGCAGAACAATGCGTGAGAAGTGGGTCACACGCTGCGAAATCCCCTGCATTTCCTTGGATGGGTTTTGTGACCCACTTCCTCGTAAGTCCTTGATCCGCTCACTTCGGGAAGCCCTGCCGGGATCGCCAGTGCCGGTTGCGAGAAGTCCCACGGCTGCTGGTCGTCGCGGCCCAATGTCCGCCCACTGCGCGGCGACACCGGACGGCGCGCGAGATGCTGCGGCATTTTCGCGCGCACTGATCTCGCATGAAGCAGCGTTTCGCATCCGCATCAAGTGCCGGCGCAAACCGGCTGCGATTCGCAGTTCGGCCGCGATATGCCGGTCGCGCCAGCGGCCACGAAGGCACATCGTGCGCGCGATGGGAAATCGCCGTCTCAAATTTCACTGGCCCGTAATTCCCCGGTGCGCAAAATCACCGGCATTGCATGGTCGACGATCGTTTGCCGACGAATTTCATTGTGTTGCTGCCGCAGAAATGGCTGATAGTGCGCGCGCTAACCAAGGAGATATTGATCATGCGTCGTATTTTTTCATTCGATTCATCTCTTGTGCTTGTCACGTCGATGCTGCTGGCATCGGCACCGGCATACGCTCAGGCAACCCGGACCTGGGTCTCCGGCGTCGGTGACGACGTCAACCCCTGCAGCCGGACCGCGCCGTGCAAGACCTTTGCCGGTGCGATCTCCAAGACTGCCGCGGGCGGCGAGATCAACTGCCTCGATCCGGGCGGCTTCGGCACCGTGACGATCACCAAGGCTATCGTTATCGATTGCGAATACGTCCCGTCGTCGATCCTGGCGTCGGCCACCAACGGCGTGAACATCAACGCGGGCCCAGTCGATACGGTGATCCTGCGCGGCCTCACGATCAACGGCGCCGGCACGACCCTCGGCCTCCACGGCGTCAATATCCTCGCCGGGCTGAACGTCTCGCTGGAGAAGATGAGGATCGAGAACTTCTCCCAGCAGGCCATCGTCGATACGCGTTCGACATCGGCCGGCACTCTCAACATCTTCGATACCTACGCCCGCTACAGCTCGGCCGGCCTCGGGGTCGCGCCGATGTCCGGCACCGTCGCCGTGGCAATCGACAATTTTCGGTCGACCAACAACACCTACGGCATCGCGCTCGGCAACAACACCACGGCGACGATCACGAGGTCGGTGCTGGCCAACAACACGATCTCCGGAATCGACAACACCGGCGCGTTCATCTTCGCGAACGATAACCAGATCTCGAGCAACCTGACCGGCGTGCGGAACCAGTCGGGCGGCACCACGCGGCTGTCGAACAACACCCTCTCGTTCAACTCGACGGGCATCAACAACGTGTCCGGCAGCGTGATCACCTACGGCAACAACCGCAACACCTCGTCGGCGCTGGGAACGATCACGCCGGCCGGCGGCGCCACCTCCGACCTCGGCCAGCAATAGGCCGCTTGTTGCATGGCTCGTGACCATCTGCTCCGCCGGTTCCGCGGAGCAGATGCAGAATAGCTACGCGGCAGCCGGTTGCTTCGCCAAGCGGCTGTCGCGTACCCTGCCCGGCGTCCCGCCGACAGGTCAAAGCCATCATGGAAGACTCCGTCCAGATCCACTGCACCCGCTGCAAGAACGTGTTTCGCGATCGCGCGAGGCGGCTGCAGAACGGCTATTCGCGGCAATGCCCGAGCTGCGAGGTGATGCTGTTCTTCGACGAGGATTCGGCAAACCCCATCATCAAGCGGGTGATGCGGACGGCGCGGCGTATCCGCAAGGAGTTGCGCGAAAGCGAAAGCGCGCCGGCAACATCGAGGTCGAGCGCATCCCGACGGTCCAGCGGCCGCTCGGCGTCAGGCGGGCGCGACGAGACGTCCGAGGCCGACGACTAAATATCGTCTAAGGCCGGCAACTACCCGCCGATCCCGACAATGGACGCGTTGTCGAGCCATTTGCGGGTGTCCTCGTCGCTCCAGCCGGGCACCGCGAAGCGGGCTTTCGGCGTGACATCCGCGGCTGCGGGCGGACGAGCCGCCGCAGGCCGGCGCGCGTGGAGGTGATGCGCCGGCGCCGCACTCGCGGACGCGCCGAGAGCGAGCAACAGGCCGAGAGCCAAAGCAAAACGCATCGCACCTGCTCCGGATCATCCATCTGCCAGCCGCAGACGGCGTGGCCCACGAATCCAGACATCGACGTCAGCCGAGCCCGTGCCATCCGACGCGGCTATTTCCGTTTGCTCGGCCGATGCGCCATGCCCATGTAAACCCCGCCCTTGCGCAATTCTTCCAGCATCTGGTCGATGCGCTTCTGCTTCGTCACGGGCCGGACGCTGCGGGCGATCCAGCGCAAATAGTCGTTGCGCTGGTAGGGCGGCCGTTCCCTGAATACCGCCATCAGGCCGGCCGCGTCGAGCGCGCGACGAATGCCGGCCGGCATCGTTGCGCGCGGACGCTTCAGCATTACGCCCTCGCCTGCGCTCCGCTCAAGGGCGCCGCTTCGCTTCGACATAGCGCGCAAAATTCTCCAGGATCGCCTGCCAGCCACCGCGCTGCTGCTCGACCGAATGGGTGTCCTCGCCATCGAAGGTGACATGCACCTTGACGCCACCGGGCTCGGGCGTGAACGTGACCTGCGCGGTGCGGTCGCCGAACGCATATTCGATCAGGCGGGGCGCCTCGACCTTGGTGTAGGTTCCGGCGAAGTCAAAACCCATGCTGCCGTCCTTGGCCTCCATCCGCGACGAGAAGGCGCCACCGGCGCGGAGGTCGACGGTCGCAGCCGTGGTGTGCCAATCGTCGGAGGCGGCATTCCACTGCTTGATGTCATCAGGCGTCGTATAGGCCCGCCAGACATCGGCGATGTCTGCAGCAACGGTGGTTTCGACCGAAATCTTCATCTGCATTCCTCAAAGCAAAGCGTCCGAACCGGCACGACGGACACGATCAATCTACGGAGCTTCGCTGCGATCCACAAATCGAACCTCCCGACGCGCCAAGGCCGTCGGAACCATGGGCAGGCCGGCGGCGCCGTGCAACGCACCGGATGGTTCGTGACCATTCCGGCCGAGAGCGCAAGACTTTCGTCAGAAAAGGACGTGTAGAAAGGCCGGCCCCCTGCGCGCGACGAGGACATCATGCGGAACCTGAACACCGTCCTGAGCAAGCTGAACGACCGGTTGCTGCGGCTGGAGGGCGAGTTGTTCGTGCTGCGCTCGATCGCCCGCGCCTCGCTGACCGCCGGCGACGAACACGCCGCGCGGACCCGCAAACTGCTCGATGGCGCCAAGCTCGCACTGGCCGACGAAGCCGAACGGCCGCTCGATGCCGCGACTGAAAAATATGTCGCCGCGGCCATCGCCATGGTCGACGAGCTGCTCGAACATCCCCGCGAGGCCGCGCCGCTGTTCAGGGTGATCGACGGCGGCAGGCGGGACGAATAGTCCACCGCCACCATCGCCTCGTGATCGGTTACGGCTGGCGCGCGCAAGTCTTGGACACGTTGGCGAGGATCTGCTGCGGCGTGTTCACGTTCCCGGCCGGTGCGTATTCGCAAACCCACAACGTGCCCGTCATTCCGGGCTTGCCGGGAACGGGACACGTATTGGACGCACAGCCAAGCCGCGTCGTGCTTTTCCAGACCACCTGGGTGAAGTGTCCCGTCGCCGTTCCCGAGCAATTGTTGCCCGTGAAGCCGCCGGCAATGGTGGGGTTCGGGCTGTCGAACGGAAAGCGCGACACCTCGCAGTACCAGCCCTTGACGGCGTCGGCGGGCAACTGACCGGGCATAACCGATTGTTCGGGGCCATTGCCCTGCCGCGTCGTACGCCACGCGAACGATGTGCTTTCGCCGTTCGGATTGCTGCCTGGCGCACCCGGGCAGTCCGCCGACGACTGATACTGGTGGCAGAAATTGCCGAACCTGTCGGTATGGCAGCCGCCCGCCCATCTGGCGGCGTTCGCGGCAAGCGCGGCGTCCCACACCAGGTTCGGCGCACCACATACCTGACGATAGGCGTTGTGCTTGGCGAGAATGGCATTCTGGTCAGGCGTCAGCGAGGTCGATGGCGGAGGTGTCGGCGGTGTGACGGGCGCCGGCGCTTCCGTCTTGACGGTCATCACGACCGGTGGAACGGAGACGCACCCCTTCGTGCCGGTCTCGTCGCGAGACCGGATCATGACTTCGAAATCCTCGTTTGAGGGAAGATTGGGGACAACATAGCGATGTTGGCCGCCGAGGCCACCGGCAACGTTCACGACGAACGTGTTGGTCTTTTTCCGCTTGACGGAGAGATCGATCCAGCCGGCCTTCGGTGTCCAATTGATGGTGATGGAATTCGCATTCGAATTGACCGCGAGCGGTTCCGGCGTCGGAGGCCGGTGGTCGCACGACGCCTTCGCGGCATCAGCCAGCATCGTCCCCGTCGCCACGAGCGTGAAGACAGCAATGGCGTCTCTTGCAATGGTCCGCATCGAAATCACCCACAGGTTGAAATTCATTTCACGGCTGGGAAAAGGCGTTCTGCCGTTCGTCAATCAATCACAAGCAACCTAGCAAGTCCGCCGCACCGTGTGCTAGACATTTTCGCAACGTGTACTTGTTTCGCAGCGATACACTCCGCGTTATTCCAGGTGATCGACAGCGGCATGGATGAGATCGAAATCGTCGACTACGATCCGCGATGGCCGCTGCTGTTCGGCGAAGAGGCCGAAACGCTGCGTTCCGTGCTCGATTCATCGCTGATCGTCGGGCTCGAGCATTTCGGAAGCACCGCGATTCCCGGCCTCTCCGCCAAGCCCATCATCGATATCCTGATCGCCGTGCGATCATTGGCCGCAGCGAAGGCGACGTTCGTCGAGGCGCTTCAGCCCCTCGACTATGTCTATTGGCATCACAATCCCAGGAAGGACCGCATGTTCTTCGTCAAGGGGATGCCGCCGTTCGGCGCGAGACGCACCCATCACGTGCACGTCACGGAACCGGAGGGCGAGATGTGGCATCGCCTGGCATTCAGGGACTATCTGCGCAGCCATCCCGAGGAAGCCCTGACCTACGAGCGGCTCAAGCGACGGCTCGCCGCCGAGCATCCGACCGATCGCGAAGCCTACACCGAGGCGAAATCCGCTTACGTCGATCTCGTGATGCGCAAGGCGACCGGGCAGGCAGGATGACGGTTCAAGCGAAGTCGCTCTTGATATGCGGGAAAGCGGCGTGCGCGGCGCGTCAGCCCGCGCTGCGCACCGCGGCATCATAGGCGTCGATCGTGACCCTCGCCCTCGCCGCAATCTCCACAGCCGTGATGCCGGGCTTGTAGAGGCTGGAGCCGAGACCGAAGGCGCGAATGCCTGCCTTCACATACTCGGCAAAATTCCGGTCGGAGACGCCGCCGACCGCCGCAACCATCAGATCCGGCGGCAGCACCGCGCGGATCGCTGTGATGCCGGCAGCACCCAGTACGCTCGCCGGAAAGAATTTCAGGCCCGACGCGCCCGCCCGCGCCGCCAGCAGCGCCTCGGTCGGCGAGAGCACGCCGGGCAGCGTCACCATCGCACGCGCACGCGCCCGCGCCAGCACGTCGACATCGACATTCGGCGACACCATCAGCCGGCCGCCGGCACCGTGCAGGCGATCGACGTCATCAGCCGTCAGCACCGTGCCCGCGCCGATCAGCACGTCGGGCGGTGCACGTTTCACGGCGATCTCGATCGAGCGGAACGGCTCCGGCGAGTTGAGCGGAATCTCGATCGCGGTCATGCCGGCCTCGATCAGCCCGCTGACGATGCCCAGAACTTCATCCGGCTTCACCCCGCGCAGGATCGCGACCAGCGGGCGCTTCATCGGCGGAAACGGAATGCTCATCGGTTGATCCCTCAATTCGTCCAGATCGCCGTCGCCGCCGTGACGAGCCCGCGGCGGACCGCCTCATCTGCATCGACGGCATGATGCGGAATCGAAAGCGTCTCGAGCGCAAGTTGATAGAGCCGCTTGAGCCGCCCCGACGCGATCAGCGTGATCGCACCGCCTTGCGCATGTTCACCAAGCCCGGCCGCCAGTTCGATGCCGATCAGCGTGCCCGAGATCGTCTCGCGCGCGGCCGAAGCGGTGCCGCCGAACAGCAACTGCCGCGCGCGGACCCGGAACAGCAGGTTGGCGGCGGACGCCGGCGCGGCAAACGCCGCCCTCGCCGCCGCTCCGAACGCATCTTGATCGATGGCATCCTCGGCGTCTGCCACGGCGTGCGACAGGATGGTGTCGCGCGCGATCGCACTGAACAGCTCGCCGGTCATGAAAGTCGCGAAACGTTCGACGATGCCGCCACGCACGCGCACCCATTTGGAGTGCGTCCCGGGCATGCAGACGTCGGCTGCACCTGACGCATCGAGGCCGAGCGCGCCGAGCAACTGGGTTTCCTCGCCACGCATCACGTCGGGCGCCGCGCGATCGCGCTGGGCGATCCCCGGCAGGATCCGGATCTCGCGCGCGTGTCCGCCGACCACCGCGGCGCGATCGAGAATATCGGAGAGACGCGCCGGCGTATCGATGTAGCCGGCCTCGACCCAGCCCTGCCGCGCGCCAGCCATGCCGCAGATCACGACCGGCAGACCGGCGGCCGCGCCGAGCGCATCGAGATGCGATTGCAGCACGGCGGCAAAGCCGGTCCTGGCGGCCACCGTCATGCCCTCGTCGCTGCGCCGTTCGCCGAGCACGCCGCCGGCCGCGTCCATCAGCCAGAGCCGGAAGCTGCTGGTTCCCCAATCGATGGCAACATAGGCCGCCTCGCTCATTCCGTTCCGTCCCACGATGTCCCTGCTGCGCAACGACGGGTGTCGCCATCAGGATGCGATAGAGCCGTTCGCGGCATCGTGCAAGGCGCGAGGCGAATGCATCCGAGGCTCGCGACAGCCCGCGCTTCGGGATGACGGGACTGAGAGCAACGCAGGCCATTTGAAACGTGAAGAAGGTCTATTCAGCGCGCCGCCACGCGGCGGCTCCACTTCGCTTCGATCTTCGCTTTGATGGCGCGGACACGGGCCTCGTGGACGGCCCAGAACGCGCGGCTGGCGGCGGGGGTGCCCTGCCTGAGCCGCGCATAGACGTCGGCCGGACGCGGCGATCTGGCAACAGCCGGCGCGGACTTCGCCTCGGACTTGGCCTCGGCTGGCGGCTTCGGTGCAGCCGCCGGTGGATTGCCCGGCGGCAACGCGGCCATTGCGCCCGGCACCGCAAACGGCGAGCTCATCGCGACGAGCCGGTTGCGCGCGCGGTTGCAGTAGACCACCGAGCGCGGCGTCATGGTCTCCTCGCCGTGGCCGGCGCGATATTTCATCAGCGCGCGGCACAAATCGCCCTGCGCCAGCCGCCAGGCGCGGGCGAGATAGATCACGCCGTAATGGATGTTGACCTCGGGCCTGGCCAGTTCGGCCTTGTCGCCGCGGAAGCCGAGCATCGCCGCTGTCTCGGGACGCACCTGCATCGCGCCGATCTCGCCCACGCTTCCGATCACGCTGGAATCGTAGCGGCTCTCGACGAACACGACCGCTTCGGCGATGTCGGCCGGCAGCCCGGTGCCGAGCACTTCCTGCTCGATCAGCACACGGATCGCCGCGCGCGCCGGAAAGGTTTGGGTCGGCGCAACCGGCAGCTCGGCCGTCGCAGCGTCGACCGCGGACGTTGCATCGTCGGCCCGCGCCGGCGGTTCGGTGCCGGCAAAGACCATGGTGGAGGCGAGCGTCAGCGCCGCCGCGATGCCGATCCGCATCGCCCGCTCCCGCCACCACCGTGAAGCTCCCGCATCCATCATGCCGGCTTGGTAGCCCAGGGCCGTTAAATTTTGATGGCACCGCGTCCGGCAGCGGCGCGTTGCACGCACCGTGCGAAGGCACGGGATCGAATTACCGCGCGCCTTTCAGGGTACAGGAGGTCGTGCAGGTCGTGATGTTGCCGTGGTCACATTTGATGCAGGCGTTGACGCACTGGTCCATCACCTTGGGATTGTAGCTGCTGTAAAGGTTGGCCGTGCAGCTATTGGTCGATCCCGTGACTTCGGAATCGGACCAGCACCCGGACAGGCAAAGCGCCGCGATACCTAGCAAGATACCTAGCGAGATACCTAGCGAGATACCTGGCAAAATACCTGGCAAAATACCTGGAATGGCGACCTTGCGCATAAGGCCTCCTGCCGCGCGCCACCGGAGTAACCTTGATGGGTTAGGTTAAATTCCGGTTTCAATTGCGGCCTTATCCGGAAGCAGTATTGCTTATCCACCGGACATTTCCCCAAGGTCCGGGCCCACACCGGCAAAGCCGTCAGGCGATTCGTCTGGCGGCTTTGTTGGCGAGCAATGCAAGGATAGCAAGAAAGATGGCCCGAAAGCCGCGCTGGTCGTTCAAGGAGGACCGACGACTGATGGAACTGGCACGCTCCTCCAAGTCGCTGGAGGAGGTTGCAAAGGTCACCGGCCGCTCGCCGGAGCGGATCAAGAAGATGGCGATGCGGCTCGGCCTTTCGATCAAGCCGCGCAGGACGGCCAAGAAATAGATCGAAAGGCGGCTAGAGCTCCGGAGGGCAATCCTCCTTGGCCCGGACCCCGACCGGGATCGCCCGCCGCTCGGCCGCTACCGCGCGGGTGCAGGTGGTGAGGATGAAGGCGACCCGGCTGCATTGCCAATCCGGCCCGAGGGCGGCGCTGGAGACCGGCATCGGCGACGCCACGCTCCAGGACAAAAGAGCAGCCAGACATGCGCATGTCAGGATCGCGGCAACCAGCGCCACGCCCCTTCCGGACCACAGCTTGGACATCATGGCCTTGGTTCCCGTCCGATCACTGGCAATCTAGGAACGGCCTGCCCGGGGTCCTGTGAAGGAAATCACAAACGGGACCAAATATTTCGGACCGACCTTTGGGACCCGATGTGGGGGTCATACTGCACTGCCGCAAGAACGGTCAGCGTGCCGGCTCGATCACATTACAGTTGGTACGGCCGGACATCAGGCAGTCCTGCAGCTTGCTCTGCGCGGTCAGCTCGCGGGCGAGCCAGAGGCCGACGACGAGCATCACCACTGCCACCAGCAGCCCGACCAGCGCGCCGCGGCGGCTGCCTCCTCCGTCTTCCGGCTCGCTCATGATCGCCTTGGTTCCAGTTGTGTCGAACTTATCATGACCGCTTAGCACTGTTGCGGGCGATCAATTCTGCAACAGTCGCGGAATTAAATGCGCAGGTTCAACGCCAGACGTTGCACGCGGCGGCAGCTTGCGAAAAAATGTTCGCGTAAGGGAAGCGCGGGTTGCGGGGCGTGCCACATGGGCGAACACGAGGCGAGCTACGACCATTATCGTTACCGGCAACTGCTCGCGGAGGCCGTCGACGAGACCAGCCGGCTGCAGCTGATCAACCTCCTGATCCGGGAGAAGGCGCGCGACCGCCTGGAGGCCCAGCGCGCCTCCGACCGGACCGCAATGACCGCCGAGACGGTTGCAAAAGTCTTGGGCAACTACGGACGGCGCGTGCATTTTCCGCGCAGCTGATGGTCGGGACTTCGCGGTGATCGTTCGCTCACCACCGTAACACGGCCGGCGCCGCGCCGATCGCTGCGGAATCATATCTCGCTTGCTTCCGGAGTATTGGTTCAACGCTGGCATTTTCGCCTCGCATCACTTATTGAAACGGCGAACTAACCCCCAATCCCAACACAGACAGAACGGAGCAGACCTCCTCTATGAGTGGCTTCAAGGAACCGGGTTTTGCCGATCGCGCGAAGGCGGCCCAGCAGGCGCGGCAAAACATCCTCAACAAGTTTCGCGCCCAGCCGGGAGCTGATGATCCTGCCGTGAAGGCGCGGGCCGACGAACGCGCGGCGATCGCCGAGCGGCGCGCCAAGGCCAAGGAGGCGCGCGACGCCGAGAAGGCCGAGCAGAAGCGCCGCGAGGAAGAGGCCGCCGCGGCCGAGGCCGCCCGGATCGCGCGCGAGAAGGAAGAGGAAGAGACGCGGCTCGCCGCACAGGAGGCCGAACAGAAGGCCAAGCGCGATGCCCGTTATGCCGCCCGCAAGGAGCGCGGCAAGAAGAAGCGGTAGGCCGCACAACAGGCCCGCCGCACCGGCGGGCCTGCTGACGACGATAAGACGACCGCGATGCGAGGACGGCGATACGGTGACGCCGACGCGGTGACGGCGGTCAGTTCTTCTTCATGCCGTCGTCTTTCTTCATCATGGCGCCGCCGTCCTTCTTCATGGCGTCGTCCTTCTTCATCATGCCGCCATCCTTCTTCATGGCATCCTTGGACATCGAGTCCTCTTTCTTCATCGCGTCGTCCTTGCCCATCTTGTCCTGAGCGAAGGCTGTGGGCGCGAGCGCGAGGCTGAGCGACAGGAGCGCGGCGGAAAGGCCGATGGAGGTCTTGGTCATGAGGGTGATCCCTTGTGTGGTCGAATGTGAGCGCGACGACTGCCGCTTCCTCCTCGACGCGTCGGGACCATCCCGTGTTACCGCGAATAACGAATTCTTGAACCGCGCGGCACAGTGTGCGCTGCAGCAAGACGAGCTCTTGCCGTCGCGCGCGGGTCCGCTCTATCAGGGCGCCTCGAACTATCAGACTAGAGAAGATTCACGCCGAGACCGGGTAAGCTGAAGCTCCGCACCCGGCCTAACAGCCACTCAAGAAGCTCTTCCTGGGAGACACCATGCTCACACGCCGCCACGTCCTCGCTTCCGCCCTCGCCGCGCCTGCCGTCCTGCGCATGGGCGTGGGCACCGCGCATGCCGCGACCGCGCTGAAGATCTCCCATCAATTCCCCGGCGGCACCATCGACAAGGGCGACTTCCGCGACCGGCTGTGCCGGATGTTCGCGGCCGAGGTGGCCAAGCGCTCGGGCGGCGATCTCACCGCGGAGGTCTATCCGAACTCCTCGCTGATCAAGACCAACGCGCAGTTCTCGGCGATGCGCAAGGGCGCGCTCGACCTCAGCCTGTATCCGATGCCCTATGCCGGCGGCGAATTGCCGGAGACCAATATCGGCCTGATGCCGGGCCTGGTCACGACCTACCAGCAGGGCCTGCGCTGGAAAAAGGAGCCGGTCGGCAAGGCGCTGTCCGACTTCCTCGCCGACAAGGGCATCCTGCTGATCTCCTGGGTCTGGCAGGCCGGCGGCGTCGCCAGCCGCTCCAAGGCGATCGTGGCGCCGGAAGACGCCAAGGGCATGAAGGTGCGCGGCGGCTCGCGCGAGATGGACATGGTGCTGCAGACCGCCGGCGCCGCGGTGCTGTCGGTGCCCTCCAACGAGCTTTACGCCGCGATGCAGACCGGCGCCTGCGACGCCGGCATCACCTCCTCGACCAGCCTGATCTCGTTCCGCCTCGAGGAGATCGCGAAATCGCTGACCTCGGGCGCCACCGCCTCCTACTGGTTCATGCTGGAGCCTCTGATGATGTCGAAGGCGATCTTCGACAATCTGCCGAAGAACCAGCAGGACATCATTCTCGCGGTCGGCATGGAGCTCGAGGCGTTCGGCCTCAAGGGCGCGCAGGACGACGACGCCGAGGTCGCCAAGGTCTATGAGAAGGCCGGCGCCAAGGTCGCTGCGCTCGATGCCGGCATCGTCGGCAAGTGGCGCGATATTGCGCGCGACACCGCCTGGAAGGACTACGGCGCCAAGACCGCGACCGCGGCCAACCTGCTGAAGCTCGCAAGCGACGTTGCCGCATGATGCATGGTCCGGTCGCGGATCAAGACGAAAGCACTGGCGTCGCCGCGGGCAATACGCCCCTGGCGGCGCTCGAGCGCGTGCTGTCCGTCTGCAACAACATCATCGTGGTGTTCGCAGCCCTCGCGCTGATCACCGCCTGCGCGATCCTGAGCTACAGCGTGCTCGGCCGCGCCCTGTTCCAGATGGCGAACTACTGGCAGGACGAGGCCGCCGTGTTCCTTCTGGTCGGCGCCACCTTCATGACCTCGGCCTATGTGCAGAGCCAGCGCGGCCATGTCAGCATCGAGGCCTTTGTCGGCCTGCTCTCGACGCGCGCCAACAGCGTCAGGCTGTGGCTGGTCGACGTCGCGAGCTTCGCATTCTGTAGCTTCTTCGCCTGGAAGTCCTGGACCTTGGCGCATGAAGCCTATGTCGACGGCCAGGTCTCGAACTCGATGTGGTCGCCGCCGCTGGCGATCCCCTATGTGCTGATGGCGCTGGGCATGACGCTGCTCTGCGTGCAGCTCCTGCTGCAGATCCTCATCCCGCTTGTTGGTGGCGCCCGCCGATGACCGTGTTTGGCATTGGCATCTCCTATGGGCTTGCCACCCTGTTTGCGATGTTCTCCGGCATGCCCATTGCGTTTGCGTTGGGCGCGGTTGCGGTCGTGTTCATGGCGATCTACATGCCGGCGGCCTCGCTCGATACGGTGACGCAGAACGTCTACGAGGAGATGGCCTCGATCACGCTGCTGTCGATCCCGCTGTTCATCCTGAAGGGCGCGGCGATCGGAAAGTCGCGCGCCGGCCAGGATCTCTATTCGGCGCTGCATGCCTGGCTGCACCGGGTGCCGGGCGGCCTCGGCGTCGCCAACGTGTTCGCCTGCGCGCTGTTCGCGGCGATGGCAGGCTCCTCGCCCGCGACCTGTTCGGCGATCGGCTCGGCCGGCATTCCGGAGATGCGCAAGCGCGGCTATTCCGGCGGCTTTGCCGCCGGCATCATCGCCGCCGGCGGCACGCTCGGCATCCTGCTGCCGCCCTCGATCACAATGATCCTGTTCGCGGTCGCGGCCGAGAAATCGCTGGGCCGGCTGTTCCTCGCCGGCATCGGACCCGGGCTGTTACTGGTGACGCTGTTCGGCATCTACGCCGTGTTCCGCTTCCGCAAGGAATATGCGACGGCCAAGGCGGCCTATGAGGCGACCGGCAAGGATGCCGCGATCCTGCAGCGCGACGAGTTCACGATGGCCGAGCGGTTCAGCGCGCTGCCGCGCGTGCTGCCGTTCGTGCTGCTGCTCACCGGCGTCATGATCGCGCTCTATGGCGGCTACGCCACGCCGTCGGAGACCGCCGGCCTCGGCGGCCTGCTCGCGCTGGCGCTGATCGCGGTGATCTACAGCGTGTGGCGGCCGAGCGACCTGTCGCCGATCCTGAAATCGACCATCCGCGAATCCACCATGCTGATGCTGATCATCGGCATGTCGCTGCTCTACTCCTACGTGATGAGCTACCTGCACATCTCGCAGTCGGCGGCGGAGTCGATCGTCGCGATGCACCTGCCGCGCTGGGAGCTGCTGTTCGCGATCCTGGTCATGGTGATCGTGCTCGGCTTCTTCCTGCCGCCGGTCTCGATCATCCTGATGACCGCACCGATCATCCTGCCGCCGCTCCGCGCCGCCAATTTCGACATCATCTGGTTCGGCATCGTGATGACCATCGTGATGGAGATGGGCCTGATCCACCCGCCGGTGGGCTTGAACATCTTCGTCATCCGCAACGTCGCGCCGGACATTCCGCTCAGCGAGGTGATCTGGGGCACGCTGCCCTTCGTGCTGCTGATGATGTTCGCGGTGCTGATGCTGTGCTTCTTCCCGGAGATTTCCACCTCACTGCCGAACCTGGTCATGGGCCCGGACGGGAGCCACTAGAGCGTTTTCGAGCGAAGTGGATACCGGTTCGCGTGAAGAAAACGCGTCAAAACAAAAAGCTAGAGCTTCGGTTCTGATTCAATCAGAACCGAAAATGCTCCAGCGCGTAGGATGGGTAGAGCGAAGCGAAACCCATCACCTTCCGTGGGTTTCGCTTCGCTCTACCCGCGCTACGAAGCGCGTGTCGCCTTGGCGTTCAGCGCGGTGGCCACGCGGCTCACCGGCGGGCGGCCGAGCAACCCGGCAATCTCATTCGTCGCGGCCAGCAACCTGCCCATGTCGACGCCGGTCGCAATCCCCATGCCTTCGAGCATATAGACCACGTCCTCCGTCGCGACATTCCCGGTCGCGCCGGGTGCGTAGGGGCAACCGCCGAGGCCGCCGGCGGCGCTATCGATGACGCGGACGCCCTCCTCCATGCCGGCATGGAGATTGGCCAGCGCCTGGCCGTAGGTATCGTGGAAGTGCATCGCGAGGCTGGCCGCCGGGAGCTCGGAGGCAACGGCACGCAGCATCTGCCTGGCCTTGAGCGGTGTGCCGACGCCGATGGTGTCGCCGAGCGAAATCTCGTAGCAGCCGAGATCCCACAACGTGACGGCGAGGTCGGCAACCGCCTTCGGCTTGATCTCGCCGTCGAACGGGCAGCCCAGCACACAGGAGATATAGCCACGCACCTTGACGCCATCGGCCTTGGCGCGTGCCAGCACCGGCCGGAAGCGCTCGATTGATTCCGCGATCGAGCAGTTGATGTTGGCGCGCGAGAATCCTTCGGACGCCGCCGCGAATACCGAGACCACCTGAGCACCGGCCGCGCGCGCGGCGTCGTAGCCCTTCTCGTTCGGAACCAGCACGTGGAATTCGGCACCCTTGATGTGGCTGACGCCGCGCAGCACCTGATCGGAGCTTGCCATCTGCGGGATCGCTTTCGGCGAGACGAAGGCGCCGACCTCGACGGTGGTGAGACCGGCGGCCACCAGCGCCTCGACAAAGGCGATGCGGGCCTCGATGCTGACCGATGCCTTCTCGTTCTGGAGGCCGTCGCGCGGCCCCATCTCGATGATCCTGACGTGATCGCTCATGACGCGGCCGGCTCGACTTCGGCGAGCTCGACGCCCTCGCCGACGATATCGCCGACCTTGCATTTGAGCTTCTTCAACACGCCGGCATAGGGCGCGCGCAAGGTCTGCTCCATCTTCATCACTTCCAGAGTGAGGATCGGTGCGCCCTTCTCGAGCGTCGCGCCTTCCTCTGCGAGCAGAGCGACCACCGTTCCCGGCAAGGGTGCCACGATCTTGTCCTCGCCGACCTGCTCCTCGCTCTCGCCGCCGAACGGATCGACCCAATGCAGGTCGAAGCGGCCGTTGCGGGTGCGCAGATAGAGTTCGTGGCCCTCGATCACGGACACAACGCGCGACTTGACGCCGTTGAGGATCAGGTCGAAGCCGCCGTCGCCAGGCGACGAGATCGAAAATGTGAGTTCGCGGCCGCCGATCGTCAGCGTCGACGGTCCGTTGCCATAGTGCAGCGTGATGGTCTGGGCAGGCTCGTGGCCCTGCCGGAACGAAAAGACCCGCTGCCGGCGGCCGACCGGCATCCAGCCAAAGGTCTGCCAGGGCGAGTTCGCCTCGCTCCGCGCAGCCTTCCGTTCCTCGCTCACGATCGACGCGACCGCCGCGCAGAGTTCGAACTCACCGGCCGCGCCCTTCTCGGCGGTCAGGTTCTTCAGTTGACGCTCGATGAAGCCGGTATCGATCTTGTTCGCCCGCGTGTCCGGATGCGTCACCAGCGCCGACAAGAACGGGATGTTGGTGACGATGCCGCGGACGTCGGTCTGCTCCAGACCGCGGTTGAGCTTCTCGATCGCCCCCTCTCGCGTCGGCGCCCAGGCGATCACCTTGGCGAGCATCGCGTCGTAGTAAGGAGACACAGCGTCGCCGCTGCGATAGCCGGCGTCGATGCGCAAGCCATCGCCATCCGGCGGCGTCCGCCAGGTCTTGATGCGGCCGACTGAGGGCATAAAGTTCTTCTGCGGGTTCTCGGCGTAAACGCGTGCCTCGATGGCGTGACCGTTGAGCCTGATCTCGTCCTGCTTCAGCGGCAGCGACTCACCGAAGGCAACACGGAGCTGCCATTCGACGAGGTCGACGCCAGTGATTAATTCAGTGACGGGGTGCTCGACCTGCAGGCGGGTGTTCATCTCGATGAAGAACACGTCCTTGCCGTCGGAGACGAACTCGATGGTGCCGGCGCCGACATAATTGACCGCGCCGGCCGCCTTGCGCGCGGCCTCGCAGACCGCCTCGCGCTGCGCGGCGTTGAGCGTCGGCGACGGCGCCTCCTCGATCACCTTCTGGTGGCGCCGTTGCAGCGTGCATTCGCGCTCCCACAACGACAGCAGCTTGCCGTGGCTGTCGCCGATGATCTGCACCTCGATGTGGCGCGGGTTCTGGACGTATTTCTCGATCAGCATGCGGTCGTCGCCGAACGCCGCCTTGGCCTCGCGCTTTGCGCTGGTGATCGCAGCCGACAGCTCGGCCGCCGCATTGACCACGCGCATGCCGCGGCCGCCGCCGCCGGCTGACGCCTTGACCAGCACCGGGAAGCCGATCCGGTTGGCGGCCTCGGCAAGGACCGCCTCGTCCTGCGCCTCGCCGTGATAGCCCGGCACCAGCGGCACGCCGGCCTTCTCCATCAGCGCCTTGGAGCCGGACTTCGAGCCCATCGCCGTCATCATCTCGGCGGTCGGGCCGACGAAGACGAGACCCGCATCGAGGCAGGCCTGCGCGAATTCGGCATTCTCCGACAGGAAGCCGTAGCCGGGATGCACGGCCTCGGCACCGGTCTCCTTGGCGGCCGCGATCACACGCTCGATGTTGAGATAGCTGTCGCGTGCCCGCGCCGGCCCGAGCAGCACGGCCTCGTCGGCGAGCGCGACATGCATCGCATCGCGGTCGGCCTCGGAATAGACCGCGACGGTGCGCAACCCCATGGCGCGCGCGGACCGAATAACGCGGCAGGCAATCTCGCCGCGGTTGGCGATCAGGAGCGTGCGGAAGCGCCGGTAGAGTTTTGAGCGGTCCATGGTCACATCCTGAACAGGCCGAACTTCGTCGGCTCGATCGGCGCGTTGGCGGCGGCAGACAGCCCGAGCCCGAGCAACAGGCGGGTATCGGCGGGATCGATCACGCCGTCGTCCCAGAGGCGCGCGGTTGCGTAATAGGGATTGCCCTGGCTCTCGTATTTGGCGCGGATCGGCGCCCGGAACGCCTCCTCCTCTTCCGCCGACCAGGCCTCGCCCTTGGCCTCGATGTTGTCGCGGCGCACCTGGCTCAGCACCATCGAGGCCTGCTCACCGCCCATCACAGAGATGCGGGCGTTGGGCCACAGCCAGAGGAAACGCGGTGAGTAGGCGCGGCCGCACATGCCGTAATTGCCGGCGCCGTAGGAGCCGCCGATCACGACGGTGAATTTCGGCACGCCGGCGGTAGCAACCGCGGTCACCAGCTTGGCGCCATCGCGGGCGATGCCGCCGGCCTCATATTTCTTGCCGACCATGAAGCCGGTGATGTTCTGCAAGAACACGAGGGGAATACCGCGCTGGCAGCACAGCTCGATGAAGTGCGCACCCTTCAACGAGCTCTCGCTGAACAGAATGCCGTTGTTGGCGATGATCCCGACCGGATGGCCCCAGATGTGCGCGAAACCGCAGATCAGCGTGGTGCCGTACAGCTTCTTGAACTCGTCGAATTCGGAGCCGTCGACGATCCGCGCGATGATGTCGTGCACGTCGAACGGCTTTCTGCCGTCGGCGGAGACGACGCCGTAGATCTCCTCGGCGGGAAACAGCGGCGCCTCGGGGGTGCGCATGTTGAGCGGCGGCTTGGCCGGCTGCTTCAGCGTCCCCACGATGCGGCGCGCGATCCCGATCGCATGCGCGTCGTTCTGGGCATAGTGATCGGTGACGCCCGATTGCCGTGAATGCACGTCGGCGCCGCCGAGCTCTTCGGCCGTGACCACCTCGCCGGTCGCCGCCTTCACCAGCGGCGGCCCGCCGAGGAAGATGGTGCCTTGATTGCGCACGATGATGCTCTCGTCCGACATCGCCGGCACATAGGCGCCGCCGGCGGTGCAGGAGCCCATCACGATCGCGATCTGCGGAATGCCCTGCGCCGACATTTGCGCCTGATTGTAGAAGATGCGGCCGAAGTGCCGCTCGTCGGGGAATATCTCGTCCTGCAGCGGCAGGAAGGCGCCGCCGGAATCCACCATGTAGACGCAGGGCAGATTGTTCTGCCGCGCGATATCCTGGGCGCGCAGATGCTTCTTCACCGTCATCGGATAATAGGTGCCGCCCTTGATGGTGGCATCGTTGGCGACGATGATGCATTCGCGCCCGGCGATGCGTCCCACGCCAGTGACAACGCTCGCCGAATGCACGTCACCGCCATAGAGCCCGTTGGCGGCGAGCGGCGACAGCTCCAGGAACGCCGTTCCGGGATCGACCAGCAGATCGACGCGATCGCGCGCCAGCATCTTGCCGCGCGAGGTGTGACGCTTGCGCGAGGCCTCGCCGCCGCCGCCGGAGACCTCGTTGAGCTTGTCGCGGAGCTCCGCGACCAGGCCACGCATGACGTCGGCGTTGCGCGCGAATTCGGAGGATGTGGGATCGATCGTCGAATGAAGCGGCATCTCGGTTGCACGTTTCGTTGGAGGAGCCGGATGTTCGAGCTGGATCATCGCGCCGAGGGCGCGATGATTGTAATCAGGCCGTCTTCGCGAACAGCTCGCGGCCGATCAGCATGCGGCGGATCTCGCTGGTGCCGGCGCCGATCTCGTAGAGCTTGGCGTCGCGCAGCAGGCGGCCGGTCGGATAGTCGTTGATGTAGCCGTTGCCGCCGAGCAGCTGGATCGCGTCCAGCGCACACTGGGTGGCCTTCTCGGCGGCATAGAGGATCGCGCCGGCGGCATCCTCGCGCGTGGTCTCGCCGCGATCGCAGGCTTTTGCCACCGCATAAACATAAGCGCGCGAAGCGTTCATCGTGGTGTACATGTCGGCGATCTTGCCCTGCACCAGCTGGAACGAGCCGATCGGTTCGCCGAACTGCTTGCGCTCGTGGACATAGGGCAGCACCACGTCCATGCAGGCCTGCATGATGCCGATCGGGCCAGCGGCCAGCACCGCGCGCTCGTAGTCGAGGCCCGACATCAGCACATTGACGCCGCGGCCGACGTCGTTGAGGACGTTCTCCTCCGGCACCTCGCAATCCTCGAACACTAGCTCGCAGGTGTCGGAGCCGCGCATGCCGAGCTTGTCGAGCTTCTGCGCGGTGGAAAATCCCTTCATGCCCTTTTCGATGATGAAGGCGGTGATGCCGCGCGGGCCGCCATTCGGATCGGTCTTGGCGTAGACAACCAGCGTCTCGGCGTGGGGACCGTTCGTGATCCACATCTTGCTGCCGTTGAGCACGAAGCGGTCGCCCTTCTTCTCGGCACGGGTCTTCATCGAGACCACGTCCGAGCCGGCGGACGGCTCGGACATCGCGAGCGAACCGACATGCTCGCCGGAGATCAGCTTCGGCAGATACTTCCGCTTCTGCGCCTCGTTGCCGTTGCGGCGGATCTGGTTGATGCAGAGGTTGGAATGGGCGCCGTAAGCCAGCCCGACCGAGGCCGAAGCGCGCGAGATCTCCTCGACCGCGATGCAGTGTTCGAGATAGCCGAGGCCCGACCCGCCGTACTCCTCCTCGACCGTGATGCCGTGCAGGCCGAGCGCGCCGATCTTCGGCCAGAGGTCGCGCGGAAACTGATTGCTGCGGTCGATTTCGGCCGCGCGCGGCGCGATCTCATTGGAGGAGAAATCGTGGACGGTCTCGCGGATCGCATCCGCGGTCTCGCCGAGGTCGAAATTGAAGATGGCTGCCCGGTTCGAGGCCATGATCCCTCCCTTGGAGATTCATCTTGCAATTAAACGATCATACGTTTTTTTCTTGGCTTCGCAAGCGATCGTGCTATGGTTCATGCAAGAAATCCGCAGCGCATTGAATTTGCTCGGATTTCGTGCAATAAACATACGGTCGTTCGCTTGTTTCTCTCGCTTCCGACAAGCTGACACCCATCCGAGGCCCCGATGGCACGCACGATCGGCTCACACGGCCCGAAGACGCTGGAAGCGATCCGCAAGGCCGGCGTGCGCCTGATCTTCGAGCGCGGCTATGAGGCGATGAGCCTGCGCCAGCTCGCCGCCGAGGTCGGCATCCAGGCCGGCTCCCTCTACAATCATATCTCAACCAAGCAGGATCTGCTGTTCGATCTGGTGCAGCAGCATATCAACGATCTCCTGCGCGAGCTCGACCTTGCGCTCGCGGGCAAGGGCGATGCGGTCGAGAAGCTGCGGGCTTTCGTCGCCTTCCACGTCACCTACCACATGACCCGCAAGCGCGAGGTCTTCATCGCCAATTCCGAGCTGCGCAGCCTGGAGCCGAAGAACTACGACGCCGTGGTGACGCTGCGCGGCGCCTATGAGCAGCGGCTGGCGCAGATCCTGAACCAGGGCGTCGCCGACGGCGTGTTCGATGTGGTCGACGTCCAGGTCGCGACCTTCGCCATCATCGCGCTGTTGACCGGGCTGTGCAGCTGGTACCGCCCCGGCGGGCGGCTGACCCGGGAGGCCATCATCGCGGCGCATGAGAAGCTGGTGCTGTCCGGCGTCGCGGCGCAGACCGTACGCGGCGAGCTTCGCAGCGGCGGCAGCACCCCGCACGCGGCCGTCGCGGGCTCGCAACCGTGACAGAACGCCAACAGTTCGATGACATCGATCTGAAGATCCTGTCCGAGCTGCAAAACGACGGCCGGATCAGGATCAACGAACTCGCCGCCCGCGTCGGCATCACCGCCCCGCCCTGCCTGCGCCGGCTGCGCGCCTTGCGCGGCCGCGGCGTGATCCAGGCGGTCCGCGCCAGCCTCGACGAGCGGATGCTCGGCTACGAGGTGACGACCTTCGTCCTGATCCAGCTCGAGAGCCAGACCCTGGTCGCGATCGAGGCGTTCGAGGCGGCGGTGGCCGAGGTACCGCGCTTCCTGCAATGCTGGCGGATCTCGGGCGATGCCGATTTCATGCTTCGCTGCGTGGCGCCCAGCGTCGACGACATGCGCCGGCAGCTGCTGCAATTCGCCGGCCTGCCCAATGTGCGGAAGATCAGGAGCTTTCCGGTGCTCGGCGTCTCCAAGGACGCGCCGCTGCCGATCCCGACCGGCCTCGCCGCAGCGAGCTAGTGGGTCCAGGGCTCCCAGCGGCGGAAGGCGAAATTGTCGGCATAGGCGATCTGGCGGTGCGCCGAGGCCTTGGGCTCGATCAGCTGATAGGCGATGCCCTTGCGCTCGCAATAGGCGATCGCGTCTTCCTTGGTCTCGAAATGCAGCGTGAGCTGCTGCTTCATGTCGCCGGACGAGGTCCAGCCCATCAGGGGCTCCACGGTGCGCGGCTGCTCCGGCTCGTAGTCCAGTTGCCATTCCTTGGTCTTGGCGCGTCCCGATTGCATCGCGTTTTTGGCGGGCTTAAAAATGCGTGCGGTCATGGATGGTCGGGCCCCGTGGGATATGCGAGATGGAAGCGATTGGAGGAAACCACCGGGATAGTATAGAGACACCGTTCAGCATTGTGATCGGCGATTCCCTGATCTCGGAGGCAACTTTCGCCGGACCGGTATAGTCATTCTACCGCGCTGTGACAATCTGGCCTCGGGGCCCTCTTGAAAAGTCCCCTTGGGCCCGCAGCGCGGCCTTCTCGACAGCATCACTCGAAGAAGCGGCGCGCGCCCCATGGAAATCCACGCCACCCTGCCCGACAAAGGACGTGACCTCCGGCTCGACCTGTTCCGCGGGATCGCGAACTGGGCGATCTATCTCGACCACATCCCCGACAACATCGTGAACTGGGTCACGACGCGGAATTACGGTTTCAGCGATGCTGCCGACCTGTTCGTCTTCATCTCCGGCTACACCGCATCCTTCGTCTATGCCCGCATGATGCTGGAGCGTGGCTTCGTCGTCGGCGCCACCCGGCTGACCAAGCGGGTCTGGCAGCTCTACGTCGCCCACATCATCCTGTTCGTGATCTACATCGCTTCGATCAGCTATCTGGCGCTGCGCTTCGGCGATTCCGAGATCATCAACGAGTTCAACGTCGCCGGCCTCGTCGACAACGCGACCGAGACGTTGCGGCAAGGTCTGTTCCTGAAGTTCAAGCCGGTCAATCTCGACGTGCTGCCGCTCTACATCGTGCTGATGGGCCTGTTCCCGCCGGTGCTGTGGATCATGCTGCGGCAGCCGAACTGGACCATGCTGACCTCGATCGCGCTGTGGCTGGTGTCGCGGCACATGGGCTGGAACCTGCCGGCCTATCCGGCCGGGACCTGGTACTTCAATCCGTTCTGCTGGCAGGTGCTATTCGTGTTCGGCTCGTGGTGCGCGATGGGCGGCGCGCGCAAGAACATGCACATCATCAATTCGCGCTACACGCTGTGGTTCTGCATCGCCTATCTGATCTTCGGGTTGATCATGACCATGGCCGGGCGCTTCACCGACTTCGGCGCCATGTTCCCGGACTGGCTCTATTCGGCCTTCAACCCGAACGACAAGACCAACCTCGCGCCCTACCGCTTCCTGCATTTCGTCGTCATCACCGTGCTGGTGATCCGCTTCATCCCGAAGGACTGGTCGGCGCTGGAGTGGAAGGTGTTCGATCCGGTGATCGTGTGCGGCCAGCAATCGCTCGCGGTGTTCTGCGTCGGCGTGTTCCTGTCGTTCGTCGGGCATTTCGAGCTGTCGATGAGCTCGGGCTCGCTGTTCGCGCAGATCTTCGTCAGCATCTCCGGCATCGCGATCATGACGATCGTGGCCTATTACATCTCGTGGTCGAAGCGGCAGGACAAGCCGATCAAGCCGCCGGCACCGAAGCCGGCAGCGCCGGTCGCCAAAGCGAGCTGAGCAAGGGCTGGAGCAGCAAGCCTGGCTGAACAAGGCTGGCTGAGCGCTTCGGGCTGAGTGGGCCGTCCCCGAGCGAGCTCGCTCACTTGCGCGGCGGCCGCGGCTTTCCGGGCGGCTGGTCGCCGGCCCATTTTCCCTTGGACGAGATTCCGCCCCAGCTGGAGCTCCAGCGGATCTCCGGCGTCGCGGCGCTGGCGATGCCGGCCTCGGTCCGCGGACCCTGCAGCGCAAAGGTGGCGCCCTGCGGATCGAGGCAACGCGCGATCCAGCCGCCGTCTGGCAGCAGCAACGGCCCCTCGTAGACGCGGCCGCCGCCGCTCGTCACCCGTGCGATGGCGGCGTCGACGTCGTCCACATTGAAGTAGTAGAGCCAGAACGGAATCGGTTCGAGCGGGCGCTTGTTGAAGATGCCGCCGACGGGCCGGCCACCGGTCGAGAACAGCTGATAGGGTTCGGGCGCCGGGCCGTCGAGATCGACCGGCTGCCAGCCGAACAGCTCGGCGTAGAAACCGAAGGCCTTGCCCCAATCGGCTGCCAGCAGTTCGTGCCAACCGACCCGCGCGGGCGCATCGAGGTCATCGACCGGCGGCGGATCGATCTTCAAGCCGTCGACCAGTCCGAAGGTAGCCTGCTGCGCATCCGCGACGATCGCGATGCAGCCGATATTGGTGCCGGTCGGCGGCACGTAGATGGCGCCGCCAAGCGCGCGAATCCGCGCCACCGTCGCCTCGATATCGGCGACGGCAACATAGCCGATCCATCGCGGCATCGCGCCTTGCCGCCGGCCCTCTTCCGGCAGCTCCATCAGCCCGCTTCGCGGAGTGCCACCTGTGGTGAACAGGCTGTAGAAAAAGCCCGGGGTCGAAATGTTCCTGGCGTCCCATCCGAGAACGCCGCGATAGAATCCGGTCGCGCCCGCCACGTCCGTGGTCAGCAGCTCGTACCAAGCAAAGCTCGCGCCATCATTCTGCATGCCGATTCCTTGATGCCGATTCCGTGGCGATCGTTCAAGTCAGCTGCAGTGCAACATCGCGCTCGGCGCGCAGCTATGGTGAACGAGAGGACCGTGTGACGACCGTCTGCCGCTGATCACATTCATCAAGATGAACCACAGCATGAACCCACGATGAACGACGAACGCACGATGAAACGTGGCGCAGCGAGTCTTGCATGCCGACAGCACGAAGCGTACAAATATCGAGGGTGGAGTGGAAAACAGTTTCGTCACGATCAGGAATGGAGGATGCGATTATGCCAAGTCTGAAGCAAGCCCCGAAGCGGAAGCGAGTGACCAAGGCCGCCGTGCCCGCGTTGGGTGCGGCCGGACTGACTTTCTCATTGGTGGGAAGCGCATCCGCAGCTGCGGTGCCGGCCGCCGACCTGCCGCAGACCAACCACTATGCACCGACCCAGGCCATCACGCTCGGTGAAGAAGAACTCGCCGACGTCAGCCTCGCCACGTTCCACCTCTTCGACAAGGAAGAGGTCGGTGGACAGCGCGTCCAGGAAGCCCGCGGCTGCGGCGGTTGCCGTGGTTGCAGAGGCTGTCGCGGCTGCCGCGGTTGCCGTTGCGGCGGATGTGGCGGTTGCGGCGGCGGCTGCTGCCTGTCGTGGGGCGCTTGCCGCCTCTGCTGACCCAACAGCATCGCGTCGACGCTTATCAGTTGACGCGTATCAATCGTCATGGCCGGGTTCGACGCAGGTCGACCCGGCCATTTCATGTCGTCGCCACTTATGCCATGACATCTGTCATCACATCGGTTGTCCATTCGCCCTTGCGCGACGTGATCTCGACGTCGATGCGGGGACGCTGACGACGGCGCCCTGCCCCGTCAGAACATCGGACCCCGCCCGTCGTACAGGATCGCGTCTTTGCCCAAAAAACCTTCTCAGCAGGCCAACAAGGAAATTCTGCAATTCGCTCCGAATTTCACGGCCTATGTCCTGCCTCCCGACGTCGTTTGCCTGTATTCCGAAGACCGCAAATTCTTTCTGCACGGCGAGCTCTATTGCGCACTGGCTTCCGCGATCGGCACCAATGGTGCGAGCGTCACCAAGCTGTTGACCGACCTTGGACGGAAGTTTCCGGTCGAGACGATCCAGGAAGCGCTGAAGCGAATGTTCGATCGGCGCTATGTGATTCTGAAGCAGCCGGGTTCGGGCGGCGTCGTCGACGGGCTCTGGGCGAGCCTCGGCCTGCCCGTCGATGTCGCGCGACAAAATCTGCAGAACTGCCGCGTGCGGGTCGAAGCCATCGACGTCAAGGGCGCGGCCGAGCTCGGCAAGGCGCTGCAAGATCTCGGCGTGCACGTCGTCAAATCATCGCCCGATCTCACGGTCACGCTGGTCAACGATTACCTCGATCGGCGGCTGACCGAGCGCAACCGGGAGCGCGCGGCAGCCAAGGCTCCGTGGCTGCTGGTACAGCCCGCCGGGGTGTTTCCGCTGGTCGGCCCGGTCTTCAAGGCGGACGGCGCGTGCTGGACCTGTCTGTTCGACCGCATGATCCGCAACCGGGAGATCAAGGGCTTTCTCGATCGTGGCAACGCGCGCCCGGTTGCGCTCTCTCCGCTCGCACAGCAGACGGTCGGACAAAGCGCGATCCAGTTCGCCGCCATCGAGATCGCCAAGGCGATCGGCAGCGGCTTCCGCACCGATCTGCGCAATAACGTCGTCAGCCTCGACCTGCTGGGTTCGACCACGGCCAGGCACTACGTGGCGACACGCCCGCAATGTCCGACCTGTGGCAACAAGAAGCTGCAAAATCCGAAGCGGGCGCCGCAGCCGATCGAGTTGAAAGCGGGCGCCAAGCTCGTGATGACCAGCGGCGGCTATCGCAGCATGTCCTCGCGCGCGACGGTGGATCGCTTCAGGAAGCATGTCAGCCCGCTCACCGGCGTCGTGACCAGGCTCGAGCGGATCGATGTTGATCTGCCGATGAACACCAATTTCCACGCCCAGCATAATTTCTCCGCGCCGGCGCAGAGCGTCGACCAGCTCCGCGCGGGACTGAGCGGCGGCAGCTTCGGCAAAGGCAGCACCGCCGAGCAGGGCGAAGCCAGCGCGCTGATGGAAGCCATCGAGCGCTATTCGGGGATATTCCAGGGCGACGAGATTCGCTCGCGCAAGCGCTTCACCGATTTTGCGCCTGATGATGCGATCCGTCCCAACGACATCCTGCTGTTCAGCGACGAGCAGTACCGCGCCGGGCCGCGCGGCAATGAAAATGATTCCTTCCACACTCAGCCCGCCCCCGAACCGTTCGATCCATCGGCACGGATCGAGTGGTCGCCGGTCTGGTCGCTGCGCGACAAGAAATTCAGGCAGATTCCGACCAGCCTGCTGTATTTCTTCTACGATGGCCCCGGCGCCTTCTTCGCTGCCGACTCGAACGGCTGCGCGGCCGGCAATACGCGCGAGGAAGCGATCGTGCAGGGCTTCCTCGAATTGATGGAGCGCGATGCCTACGCGATCTGGTGGTACAACCGATCGCAGCGGGCGGAGGTCGACCTCGATCAGTTCGACGATTCCTACATCCGCGACCTCAAGTCCCAGCTCGCCGCATCCGGCCGAAAGCTCTGGGTGCTCGACATCACCAGCGATCTCGGCATCCCGACCTATGTCGCCATCGTGCACTGGATCAAGAACGGACAGGAGAATATCGAGTTCGGGTCCGGCTCGCACTTCGATCGGCGCATCGCGCTGCTGCGATCGTTGACGGAGCTCAACCAGTTCCTGTCGATCGGGCTGATGGGCGGCGGCGACGGCGAGAAGCCGAGCCTCGACGGCATCAATCCGCTTCGGCTCGACAACTACCCGTTCCTGATCCCAGCGGCGAAACCGGCGGTTCCCCCGGCCCCGTCGGCGAATGTGCCGCTCGACGATGCGCGCGCGCAGGCGGAGGCCTGTGTCGACATCGCCGCCCGCGCCGGCATGGACTTCCTCGTCCTCGATCAGACCCGGCCGGACGTCGAAGTGCCCGTCGTGCGGGTCATCGTTCCCGGCATGCGCCACTTCTATCGCCGCTTCGGAGCCGGACGGCTCTATGACGTGCCGGTCAAGCTCGGACTGCGCGATGCCCCGTCGCCGGAAAGCGAGCTGACGCCGTTCCTGCCGCATACCTGAGGACAGGCCGGCGTGCGCGCGTCGAAGAAAACGAAATCGAAAACGAGAGCGCCAAAGCCGGCGCCGAAGCGATCGCAGAAGGCCGCGCCGCCGACGCTCGCAGCGCGTCTCAATCCGCACGTCACGCTCGACGCGCAGGACGATGGCAGCATCGCCGCCCATTTCGACGACTATTCGGAGCCGCTGGGCAAGTACAGCGCCGCCACGTCGGAACGGGCGCGCGAGCTGCGGACAGGCTTGCCGCTGCCTTTCGCGGCCCGTGAAAACGACACGGCCGCGCGGGACATCGCGCGCCTGATCCGGCAATTGGCGCGGCGCGGTCTCGTCGAATATCGCCTGATGCGCGACGACACCGAGCTCGTCGTCATCGAGCCGCAGGCGCCGGATTACTGGCCGCAGGCGCCGAAGCTCGACGATGCTGCAACCATCGTGCTGTCGCGCTTTGCCTATCTGCGCCGCCGCGGCACCGAGATGGTGCTGGAGTCCCCGCGCGCGGCTGCGCTGTTTTGCATCCGCGACGCGGCGATCGCGAGCCTGCTCGCATCCCTTGCCGCGCCCCAGACGATCCGCCGGATCAAGCGTCAGGACGGCTATCCGGGGCCGGAGCTGCTGGCGCTGCTGCTGGACTGCCAGATCCTGGTCGCGGTCGACACCACGAAGCACGAGACGCTCCGCCAGGCCGAGGGCGATGACGGCCTCGTGCTCTGGGACTTTCACGACCTGCTGTTCCACACCCGCAGCACCGAAGGCCGGCAGGCGAACCCGCTGGGTGGCCTCTACCCGAACACGGGCCTGATCGCGCCGCTGCCCGCGGCGCGCCCCGCCTGGCCCGGCAAGACGATCAAGCTGCAGGAGCGCGACGGTAGCCGCACGCCGTTCGAGGCGTTGCTGCATCAACGGCGCTCCACACGCGATTTCGACGCGCAGCGGCCGGTCACGCTGGCCGAGCTCACGGCACTTCTCGATGGCGCCACGCGCATCCGGTCGAAATGGAGCGGCGCGCTCGAATTCGCCGCCGACGGCCCCGACGTCGAATACTCCAGCCGACCCTATCCCGCGGCGGGCAGCGCCTACGAGCTCGAGCTTTATCTGGCGGTCGACAATTGCGATGGCCTGGCGCGCGGCTTCTATCATTACGATGCCGATGCGCATGCGCTGACCGCCATCGACGCGCATCCGCAGCAATTCGACGCCATGCTGCAAGGCGCGAGCTTTGCGATGGACGCGGAAGCTGCGCCGCAGATCCTGATCACGATCGCCGCGCGCTTCGGCCGCGTTTCCTGGAAGTACAGCGCGATCGCCTACGCGCTGATCCTGAAGGATGTCGGCGTGCTGACCCAGACGCTGTACATGATGGCAACCGCACTCGGTCTCGGCGGCTGCGCGATCGGCACCACCAATATCGACCTGTTCGCGCGAATGACGGGGCTCGACTTTCACGTCGAAGGACCGGTCGGCCAGTTTGCGCTCGGGCGCGGCACGACAGCAGCGGCCTCAGGTTGAGCGCAAGAAAGAGCCCCGGACGAGACCGGGGCTCTAGTCTAAGGGAGAGAACCGCGAAGCCATGAACGGACGACGAACGGCCTTCGCTCAATCATCCGACACGCCTACGACCAGTGGGTGCATTAAAACGCATCTGAATGCCTGAGGCTGTAGCCTCGCGGCAACAGCCCGCCGGAATGATCGGCACGCCGGCGGTTCCAAAAACCATGCTGCCCAAGCAGTTGGCCTAGCCATCCAGGATCGCGACCGCCCTCGTCCACCCCGCCGAAGCCCGCTCGATCTTCACCGGGAAACACGACACCATGAAGCCGGTCGACGGCAGCTCCTCCAGATTGTGCAGCTTCTCGATATGGCAGTAGCCGATGTGCCGGCCAGCCTTGTGGCCTTCCCAGATCAGGCTGGCGTCCCTGGTCTCCGCGTATTTCTTCGCGGTGTAGACGAAAGGCGCGTCCCAGCTCCAGCCGTCGATGCCGGTCAGCCGCACGCCGCGTTCGAGCAGATACATCGTCGCCTCATAGCCCATGCCGCAGCCCGAGGTGACGTAATCCGGCCGGCCATATTTGGCGCCGGCGCTGGTGTTGACGACGACGATCTCGAGCGGCGACAGCGTGTGGCCGATCCGCTTCAGCTCGGCTTCGACATCCTTTGCGGTTGCGACGTAGCCGTCAGGCAGATGCCGGAAGTCGAGCTTCACGCCGGGCTGCAAACACCAGTCCAGCGGCACCTCATCGATGGTCCAGGACCGCTCGCCGCGATTCATGGTCGGATGGAAATGCCAGGGCGCATCGAGATGCGTGCCGTTGTGCGTCGACAGCGAGACTTGCTCCACCGCCCAGCCCTGCCCGTCAGGCAAATCCTCCGCCTTCAACCCATCGAAGAACTGCAGCATGCGCGGCAGGCCCTGCTGGTGATCGATATACTGGATCGTCGGGTGATTGCCGGGCGGATCGGCCGGAACGTCGTTCTGCAAGGGAACGGAGATATCGATCAGTCTGCGGGGCATGGGGTTTCCTCGCCGGATTGTTGTTATGAGGCTGCGTCAGCGAATGTCAGATCAGCCCATGCTCGGGTGAAAGGAAAAAGTCCCACAGGTTGCCAGCGAGGACCTTCAAGGCTTCGGCTTTCTCATCAAGCTCTCCCGGATTGGAGAAGTAGTGGGTTTCGCGAAGTGTCGTTCGAGAGACGTGTGACGCGACCGCGGCCCCCAGGCCTAATCTCCAGCTTCCATGAGCGACACGTATCCGGTCCTCGTTGCACTTTAAGGCTCGGTTGATGAGATCGAGAGCCGGCCCGACCTGTGGCAATGGGAGCTTCTCTTTCGAGATTTCGGCTTTGCAGACGTTGCAAGCGCCCGCGAAATCAATCACCGGCATCACTCCGTGGTATTGATCGTCGGAGAGCCCCAGAAGCTCCTTGGCCACCACGCGCACAACTTGTTCGAGGTGAGAAAAATAGAAGATGTATTTACCGATGGCCTCGAAATTTGAGTTCATCTTGCCTGTTTCCCCGGTTTGCACCGCGCACAGCTTAAGGGCAAGGATATCGAATGTCGCCACACGAAACAGGACGCTCCTAGAGCCTTATATTTCCGTCTTGTGTCGATCGGCCTTGCCGCATGTACTCTTTTAGTGTACAATTTTTCAGCGTTGGGATTTGCCCGACACCGCAAGGAAAGGAAGCCTTCAATGTTCAATTTTTTACGAGCGTAACCCGCTGAACGAAGTGCAAGCACTGCGCAACGGCGCAGAGCGGATTGGCCTGCACTATCTCGAAAGGTCGCGGTGAATCTCACATCACCAGCATAGCCTGGATGATGACCTTCCACCCGTATGAGATCATCGAGCGCATTCCGAATCGTCGCCGCCCCACCCGCTACGCCAAGGCGAAGGGTTGGGCTTCGCTCTGCTGGCGTTATTGCCGAACGCCAGTCTTTCGACGATCGTTTCGAGAACAACTAGACGAACGCGATCCTCGGCGACTGGGACCGCACTTTCCATGATGAAACGGGAGACAAAACGCTATGGCCAGCGTCTACGATCTGATGCGTGAGGCATGCGGGCTATCCCAGCAGGAGGCCGCCGACTTTCACGTTGTCAGGCTCGACAGCGTGAAATCCTGGTGTAGCGATCGCCGGCCGGCACCGATAAACGTTATCACCGAGCTGCAGGTGTTGATGCGCGGCATCGAGGCTGCCGGCAAGGCTTTCGCGGCATCGTTGCAGCCAGACTACGGGCGGCGTGCTTTCATCATTGGGCTGCCCGCCGACGACAGCGACGCCGAGACCTGCGGCTTCCCGTCGAAGCCCGCACACGTCCGCGCGATCGCGATCGCGATCTCTCGGTTACCCGATGGCGCCGCGGTCGACCTGGTCGAGCGCGGCCGGCTCAATCTTGTTCCCACACCCACCATGACCAAGGAGGCATCGAAAATGCGCAACGTAACTGTCCCCGTTCACCATGATATGCCGGATCCCGCTCCAGGCGGCTTCCAGGCAGTGGTGAACACCAGGCCCAGGACGAGGGCTGAGGTCGATCGCAGCCATTTCCGCGCAGAGAACGGCGCGAAGTTCGTTGGCGTGCTGCAGGATACGCCGGCGGGAGCCCAGGCTAGCTATACGATCCAGGCCGACATCGGCAACACGACCAGTGTCCTAAGCGACATCCGTTTGATCGGCAACGAGCTCGACGCTCTCTTGTGGCTCGACCAGGCGGCCGCCCTACACGGCTTCAAGAAGTACCCGCTCGAGCGTCGCAAGTAGGCGACGGGTCTGGGCGGAATCCGCGGACGTCGTGATCGTCGGTGATCTGCACGCGAGTGATCGCGGCCCGCGGGCCTCGACCCCAAGACATTTTCCTTCCGGCCATTCGCTGCGCGCCGGCTTCGTAGCCAGCGCGCTCGAGCGCAAGGTCGACTGCTTCGCGATCACGCGCCGGCATACGCTGCCAACGATCACGGCGCAACAAGGCAAGAACCGCAACTCGGAATCACGGACGGAAAATGCAGCGGATTCAACGCGAAGTTTGGTCGGGGCAGCTGGATTCGAACCAACGACCTGCAGTACCCAAAACTGCCGCGCTACCAGGCTGCGCTATACCCCGATTTTCCGAGAGGCCCTGTGAATACACGCTTCGCCTGACGCCAGCAAGGCGTCGGCTCGCATTTGGAAATCGACATCAAAACAAGCAGCTAGCGCGAAATGGAATGAGCTTTAAGAGGATTGGCCGCGAGTTCGGTCCACCTCTCCTCGACGGGCGGCGCTATCGCATGTGGTGGCCACGGGCACATCCCACAGCGCGGCAGTCTCTGCAATTTCGGAATATTGGAATTATGCCCCTGAGTTGCCCGACGTGTCAAGCCGTCATTGGGACAGCCGTCATTGGGGCAGGCGTCATTGGAGCAGCCGTCGTGTCGAACGCCGGCGGCCCGCCGGCTCCTTTGCATGGGGTTGTTTTCGATGTTTTGGCCGAGCGCCGCCTGCGGAGGCGAACTCGACCTGATCGGTTCGCCCTTCAGCGGCCGTTGAACAAGGGATGACCGACCTGGTCGCCGGGCTTGATGCCGTACTTCTGTGCGGTGCCGGCGATCACTTCAAGCACGCCCTTGGCGAGGCCCCTCGACGGGATGATCCTGGTCGACAGCGGCTCAGTGTTTTCGGCGATGCGCAGGATCCGGCCGTCGGCGCGGATGAAGATCATGTCGAGCGAGATGTAGGTGTTCTTCATCCACATCGATACCTCCTGCTCCGGCGAGAAGTCGAACAGCATGCCTTTGCCGTCGGCCAGCTCCTTGCGGTACATCAGGCCGGTTTCCTTCTCCTGCGCTGATGTCGCCATCTCCACCGAGAAGACGTGGACGCCGGACTTGGTGACGATCTCGAGCGGCTGGAAGGTTGCGGCCTGTGCCGACGCACCCGCCAGCGCGCCGAACGTGATGACCAGCGCGGCCAGCAGCCACGGCCGAAGCCGCCCAACAATGCGATCGAGATTCATCGAATGATACTCACGGGGTCCGGGACATTTCCGGCGGACCCTACCCCGACGATTGCGGCAAATGCCAGACCCTTGAAGTCGGCGTTTCGGCAGCCGCCCGGCGCCTCACGTTTCCGTCAGGCGCAAGCCATCGGGCTTAGTGCGACGACAGCGCCGACGGCCCGCTCTCCGGATGGATCTCGGCGGCCATCATGCCCTTGGAGCCGGGCCCGAACCGCACCAGCACATACTGGCCGGGGCGCAGCTCGGTCATGCCGAAGCGGCGCAGCGTCTCCATGTGCACGAAGATGTCGGGCGTGCCCTCGCCGCAGGTGACGAAGCCGAAGCCGCGCAGCCGGTTGAACCACTTGACCTGCGCGCGCTCGAGCCCGCTGGTCGCCGTCACCGTGACGTGGGTGCGCGGCGGCAGCATCTGGGCCGGATGGATCGCGGTCGACTCGTCCATCGAGACGATGCGGAAGGCCTGGTAGCCCTTCTGGCGCTGCACGCATTCGACGACCAGGCGCGCGCCTTCGTAGGCGGTCTGGTAGCCGTCGCGTCGCAGCACCGTCACGTGCAAGAGGATGTCGGGCCAGCCATTGTCGGGGACGATGAAGCCGTACCCCTTCGAGGCGTCGAACCATTTGATGACGCCGGTGAGCTCGACCAGGTTGGCCGCCGTGTCGCCGAGACCGGAGAATGCGTCGATCCCTGGATCGCGCGGCGCGGCTGCACCGTACTCGCTCTGCCCAATCCTGCTTTGCCCAACGCCGCTCGTCGGTGGTCCGCCGAGCTTCTTGGACTCAAATCCGTCCGACCCCATGACCCCGGACCCCACACATCAAATGCAGCTCGCCGACATCGCGGCGCAGCCTGAACACGCTGCTATCCATCACCAACTCGCGATAACGTCGCGCGAATCTCGAATCAAAAGATAACACTCCCGCTTGCGGCGCATAGATAAAAATCGAATCTGCCGGGAACTATGAACAGGCTTGCGCGGCCGCGAATCAAATGGGCATCAATTGCCCACGAAGGGACCGAGCGTGTCGCCGATGTCGTGGCGGATCACGAGGTCGGCAAGGTCGTCCTGATCGGTCGGCTCGCGGTTGATGATCACGAGCTTCGCGCCGCTATTCTTCGCCATCATCGGAAAGCCCGCGGCCGGCCACACCACCAGCGATGACCCGATCGCGAGGAAGAGATCACCCTGCTGGGTGAGTTCCGTGGCGCGGCGCATGGCATCCTCGGGCATCGCCTGGCCGAACGAGATCGTCGCCGTCTTGACCGGATCGCCGCAGTCGGCGCAGTCGGGCGCGCTACCGGTCTGGTCGAAGTGCAGCTTCACCCACGACAGATCGTAGTCCTTGCTGCAACCGATGCAGCGGGCATAGGTCGTGTTGCCGTGCAGCTCGATGACGTCGGCGGCCTTGACGCCTGACGCCTGATGCAAATTGTCGATGTTCTGGGTGATGATGCCGCTGACCTTGCCGGCGCGATAGAGCGAGGCAAGCGCGCGATGCCCGCGACCGGGCTTAGCCGCGGCGAAAGTCGGTTCCATCGCCAAGCGGCGGCGCCACGACTCGTCGCGCGCATCCTGGCTGGCGACGAACTCGTCGAACGGGATCGGCCGGTTGCGGGTCCAGATCCCACCGGGCGAACGGAAATCGGGAATGCCGCACTCGGTCGAGATGCCGGCCCCCGTGAACGGAACGATCGATGATGCCTCGGCAATCATGTTGCCGAGCTGCTCGACACCGCTGTGCAGATCTTTTGCAATCACTGGAGACGGTCCGGTTGGCCGCGACCATTATAGCATGGGCAGACCGATTGCGAGTTCATGCGACGCCGGCAGCCGAAACGGCGATCAGGTCGCCTCGGCTTCATCACATTCCTGCAACGCCCGCTCCGCATTCGCGCCCAATTCCGTGATGCCAATGCCGACGGGGACAGGGCGACACGGAGGATGCGCAATGACCGAGAACGAAGACCGCGTCGCGCGCGAGCGCGAGGAGATCGTCGCACGCGTTGCCAGCTTCAGGGCGACCCAGCGAAAATTCGAACGCGATCGTCAGGAATTCTACGCCAGCAAACTCGGCAGCGTCTGGAGTGGCTTTCAACGCGAGACCGCGTGACGAACCTCCGTTGCCGACCGCGCCTGTAGAGCAGAGTTGGAAAAGCCCGGAGCGATGTGCTCCGGGCTTTTGCCGTCACCAGTGCCGATAATAATAGCGGTGCCGATAATACGGGCCGCCATAGTAGGCGTATGGTCCAGGGCCGTAGGCGTAATAGCGCGGGCCACCGTAGTAGCCGTAGCGCGGACCGTAATAGCCGTAGCCCGGTCCGTAGTAATATGGGCCATAGGCCCCCGCCGCGCCGGCGGCGATCGCACCGGCCGCCAGACCGAAGGCCAGGCCAGGGCCGATACCGCGCGCCTGCGCCGGCGCGCTCAGCGTCGTCGCGCCAACCGTCGCGACCGCTGCCAGAACCGCCAATGCCTTTCTCATGCGCACCTCCTCAAACACGTTGATCTGGCCGATTAACGCCGGCGCGCCGGGTTGGTTGCAGCCCCGATCCGGAGGGTCCGTCACAGATCGGGTTCCGCAGCCATGCGATCGGGCAGATCAACCATCGGTCAGCACGGGAACCAGAACACAATCGTTCGGGTTAGTTTGTCGGCACGAACGGGACCATCGCTATGCCAGCGTGGATGGAACTTCTGCTTGATGTGATCGCCTTCGCCGGGTTCATCGGCATTGCGATCTATCACAAACCTCCGGAGCAGCCGGACGGCGAGCCGCCGGCGTGATGCAAGCAGCGCCGTCCGAAAGGCATTGTCCGCAGCAAATCCCGTTTCTGTCCGCAGCATATCCACAGCGCTAGCGTGCGCCTTTAGTTAACGAATTCCTGCTCTTGCTGCGCACAAATCCACAGCCCCCGCTCATGCATCCGCCAGCCGCTTCAGCGTCGCGTGGAAGCCCAGGCTGCGCGTTCCAACCAGCACCGTGCCGAACGCTTCCGCCTCGTCATCGCTGAACGTTCCGGAGAAGCCGCTCGAGACCTCATGCCCGCCGAACAGCGGACGGACATAGGCATCGGCGAACTGGGTGTGCTGGTTGGTGCTGAGATGGCCCTTCCAGGTCCCCTCGCCGGCGGTATAGGCACCGATCGACCAGAAATAGGGACCGCCCCCGATCAGCAGGCCATCGCGCAGAATCAGGACGCCGCTGTCGCGCCCCTTCACGCCGTCGGTCATATGGATATGGATCGAATAGAGCCCATTCCTCATCGATCGCGTCGCCCGGTCCCGGATACCTCAGCATTATGACCCGAACCGGGGCCGCAGGCGAGCCGGCCGACAAGCTTACCCCGACAAGGTTCCCGCCAGGAGGAGAGCCGTGCTCATCTACCCGACGCCCGTCGAAGTGACGCAAGCCAGGGTGCAGCTCGTCATCGACCAGATGGCGAAGGCTCAACCGCGCATCATCAGCGCTGATGTCCTCGACGTCTTCGCCGCCAAGAACCAGGCCGACCGCGACGCCGTCGAGACCGTCCTCGATATCAAGGTGTAGGGCTAGTCCGACGAACAGTCGTCCGGCGAGCTTGGCCATTGCGCCGTGGATCGTCTAGCGCGACTTCTCTTTGGGCGGCTTCGGCTGCGAGCCGAACAGTGCCAGCAGCAATTCGACTTCTTCCTTCGAACCAACTTGAATCATCTTACGCATTGTCGATCTCCTATGCCTGTTAGACAGGAGGAGACGCCCGCACGTTCACGCAATCTGGTTTCAGGCGTGTTTCGAGACGGTTTCATGTTGGCACCGCCGGACCCGCGCGCCTGCAAGCTCGCGAAAGGTTGAGAAGCCCGAGGGCGCAAAGCGGTTTCCGGACGCTCGCATCGCACGCGCAAAGGCTGCCCCTTGTTGCATTTTGCTGCTATTTGTTGCCCCCGGACTACCCTCGCCCCAACAAAAATCTCTGAACGCTCCCAGGAGGACAAGAAAATGCGCTATCTCCACACCATGCTGCGCGTCCGCAATCTCGAGACCGCGATGAAGTTCTATCAGGATGCGCTGGGGCTGAAGGAAGTGCGCCGCATCGACAACGACAAGGGCCGCTTCACGCTGGTATTCCTCTGCGCGCCAGAGGATCTCGACCTCCTGAAGTCGCAGCCCGCGACCCGCGGCGCGCCGCTGGTCGAGCTGACCTACAATTGGGACGAGGAGAAGTATGGCGAGGATCGCCATTTCGGCCACCTCGCCTACGAGGTCGACGACATCTACGCGACCTGCGACAGGCTGATGAAGATGGGCATCACGATCAATCGCCCGCCGCGCGACGGCAACATGGCGTTCGTGCGCTCGCCCGACCTGCACTCGATCGAGATCCTGCAGAAGGGCGATCCGAAGCCGCCGGCCGAGCCGTGGACCTCGATGCCGAACACCGGCCACTGGTGAGGCCCTCGCCCCGCTCCTCGTCGGGTTCGGTCTTTCAGCTTCGGAAATCCCGTGATCGTCGCGGCGCGTGGCATAGCGGCATAGGAACCGTGCGCGACCTCCCGTGTTGTCTCCAGCAAATGAGACACGCGAGGAGGACGCGATGGGAAGAGGAATTTTGCTTTGGCTGTTGGGCGTGCCAATCCCGGTGATCATCCTGCTATGGTTGTTCTTCGGTCATTGAAGCCGGTCTGACGTGTAGAGTGCAGATCAACGACGAGACAAGTGAGGCCCTGTCGCTCCGCGGCAGGGCTTCACTTTTTTGCTCTTGACGCAATTGATCGGGAGCGTTCGTCAGAAGACTCCGCTAAGAACACCTGCAAGCAAAAGCCCGCAGGAGAACGCGCGCGATGGACGGCAAGCCGCAACTGACGATCTGGGGCCGGGCCAACTCGGTCAATGTGCAGAAGGTGCTGTGGTGCCTGGCCGAGCTCGACGTGCCCTATCAGCGCATCGATGCCGGGATGCAGTTCGGCAAGAACGACCAGGCGGACTATCTCGCGATGAATCCGAATGGTCGCGTGCCGACACTGGTCGATGGCGACTACGTGCTGTGGGAATCCAATTCGGTGATGCGCTATCTCTGCATGGCCTACGGACAAGGCACGCCGATTTATCCGCCGGCGCCGCGGGCGCGTGCCGCGGTCGATCGCTGGCTCGACTGGTCGCTGTCGACGCTGCAGCCGGTCGATCGCCCGGTGTTTTGGGCGCTGGTCCGCACGCCGCCGGAGAAGCGCGACCTGGTGCAGATCCAGAAGGATGTGAATGCCGAAGCCGTGGTGTGGCGCGTCGTCGAAGGCCAGCTTGCGAGCCGCCGTTTCATCGAGGGCGATCAATTCACCATCGCCGATATCGTGCTCGGCGCCTTTGCGCGACGCTGGCTCGGCGTCGAGGGCGTCGCCAAGCCGACGCTGCCCAATCTCGCGCGCTGGTTCGGCGAGCTCGGACAACGGCCGGGTTTCGTCCGTGTCGTCGCGCCGCCGATGTCGTGACGCGGCGCAGGGCGAGGTTCAGCGCCCGCTCGACATCCCGCCACCGACGCTGATGCCGCCGCCCAGCTTGACGCAGGTGTCGGAGCCTTCGACCTTGACGAAGCCCGGTCCGAACGCCGCGCAAGGATTGCTGCGCGTCGTGGACTTGGACGGCAGCGTCCTGCCGGCATCGGGCGGGGTCTGAAAATTGCGGCTGTTGGCCTGTTGCGCAAAGGCAGTGGCCGGAAGCAGCACGGCGATGACGGCAAAGCATGTTTTCCGCATGCGCGCTTTTTAGCGCGCGCGGCCAGACGAGGCTAGTTCACGAATTTGACGCCGAACGTCTTGCCCTCGCGCCAGACCACCTCGCAGGCGCGCCCGGTGCGCGCGTCGCGCGAGAACGCGAGCCGCAGCTTGGCCGGCAGCGTGTTGTTGTCCTCGACCGTGATCTTGGCGCCCGACGACGAGATGTCCTCGACCATGCAAGGCCGCGCCGCAAAGCCGCCATCGAGCGTGATCCAGCCGGACTGCCGCAGCGACCGGCGCGACTCACGCTTCTTGCTTCCCAATGCCATCGCATTCATCCCCGACGCTGACGGGTACCCCCCTTCGCTTTACAAAGGGTTGCGAAATCGCACTGGATTGCAGCGATCGGCGGATCGCGGTGTCATGCGAGCACGGGGGATTTGATGGCAGGAGGGCGATTTTGGGATCAATGGCGCTCCCTAGCGGAATCGAACCGCTCTCTCCACCGTGAAAGGGTGGCGTCCTAACCGATAGACGAAGGGAGCAAAACTCCCGGCAAATCAATACGTTGAACGTGAGACACGCCGGACTGGCCGCAGCCGGCGAACGGCCGCGACGGGCGAACGTATAGTGGCGATTGAGCGGGCGGGCAAGCGTCGTGTCAGCGATCCAGCTGACTGACCGGGGTGCCGATCGCGCTACCGGCCGATGCCTGGTCGCCAGTATCCGGCAGCGACAACAGGGCCACGAGGCCCGCCAAAATGGCAAACAAGATCAATCCAGTACGCAGCATAAATTCGTCCCGACAATCACTGAAAAACGACCCGAACACCTCACGCACTTTGCAGCGCTCCGAGAACGTCCGACCCTACAATATCACCTTTTACTGCACCAGTTGAGAACACAAACACAGCGTGCGCGTCATGATCCAAATGGATCAATTGGCATAGGCCCGGCCGCTCGGGTTCCTCCATTGGATCCAGGAACCTGGAGAACGTCAGGGAGCGCCGCGCAGGCCGCTCACTCGCAGGACAAACCGGCCTCAATCGAGGTCCAGAAGCCGCAATGCGACGGCATATGCGCGTGCGCGCGGCTGCCGCTGAGGTGGATCAAAACGACAGCGAGCGCGAGGATGGCCGCGAGAACCAAGGGTCTTCTGAACAACATGCCCGTGCGCATCAGATGATATCGTGGCCTAACTAAGGCTCGTCATCTCATCATTGATGACGATGTGACGGCGCGCCCTCTCTGACCGCGCTAACGATTGGCGACGCTCGCGACATCCTGCCGATCGTTCGACTGGGCTACCGGCGCCTGCTTGATGCAGGTGCTGCAGATCACGAGCTTTCGCGCCAGCTGGTCGTCGTCGTTTGCGGCCACGGTTTCCCGCTCACCGGACGACTGTGCCACCGCGGGCGTCGCATTCCGCGCGTGCCGTTGCGGGGCTGCGAGGTTGGGATCGCGACCGGCGCCATCCCAGGCCAGCGGCCCGGTCCCCGGTGCCGGCGTGGTCATGCCGTATTGCGCATATTGCGCGCAGGCGCCGAGTGCGATCGGCAGAAGCAGCACAACGGCCCTGCCGGCCCAGTTCCGGAATGCAGACATGATCAGACTCTCACGCTATTGGTGCTGCGAGCTAAGAGCAGAACCGCTAAGAAATCGTTTGCCCTGTTTCTTTCCGAAGCTTCACATTCAACGACGACGCTATTGAGGCGGCAAAGGACCAAAACGGAGTCGCAATCATGAATGCCCGCTGCGATGGCAAGCGCGTGCTCGCCGATCTCAACGCGCTCCGCGCCATCGGCGCCTACCGAACCGGCGTGCACAAGCCGACCTTCTCGGAACCGCATCTGCGCTCGCTCGACTGGCTTGCGGCGCGGCTGCCGGACGCGGGCCTCATTGCAACGATCGACGGCATCGGCAACGTGTTCGGTATGTGTGCAAAGCCTGGCCCCAAGCTGCTCGCCGGCTCGCATCTCGAAAGCCAGAACCACGCGGGCTGGCTCGATGGTCCACTCGGCGTGATCTATGCGCTGGAGGCAGCACGCGTGATCAACGCCGATGCCAGCATCGGCGGCGCGGTCGAGGTGGCGGCCTGGTGCGACGAGGAAGGCCATTTCGGCAGTTTCCTCGGCAGCCGATCCTATGTCGGCGCCGTGAGCGAGGCCGAGATCGACGCCGCGCGCGACCGCAGCAGCGACCGCACGATGCGGCAGGCGCTGCGTGATGCGGGTTTCGCCGGCCGGGTGCGGCTGCAGGCCGAGCGGGGCCGGCACATCGGCTATCTCGAGGCGCATATCGAGCAAGGCGACACGCTCGAGAGCAGCGCGCTCACGATCGGCGTCGTCACCTCGATCGTCGGGATCTGGCAATACCGGATCATATTCACCGGCGCGCAGAACCATGCCGGCACCACGCGGATGGCGGTCCGGAAGGACGCCGGGCTCGCGCTGGCAAGATTCTGCGTCGCGATCGACGACAGCTTCCCTGCCCTATGCGGACCGCGCACGGTGTGGACCACCGGCCGCATCACACTGGAGCCGGGCGCGCCTAGCATCATCCCGGGCCAGGCCGAGATGCTGTTCCAGATCCGCGACGACAATCCCGAGGTGATCGCGCGCCTCGAGGCGCAGCTGCATCGCATGGCGGCCGAGGTCACCGCACAAGGCCGTTGTGGCGTCGACGTGCAGCGCATCAGGACCGGCGCACCCGCGATCATGGACGCGGCGTTCCAGGATGCGATCGAGGCCGCGGGCGCGAACTTCGCGAACGGCAGATCGATCCGCATGCCGAGCGGCGCCGGCCACGACGCCCAGGTGCTCGCCACCATCATGCCGGCAGCGATGCTGTTCGTGCCGTCGATCGGCGGCATCAGCCATCACTGGAGCGAGAACACCGACGATGCCGACATCGTCACGGGCGCCGAGGTGTTTGTCGAGACCTGTCGGCGCCTGTTGTCACAAGCGGCCGCGGCACAGCGCTAAAGCGCGATGCAATTGGCTTGATTCGTCATCGCGCTTCGGCTCTTTGTTTGAGCATGATCCTTTCGGAAAACCGCTTCACACTTTTCCGGATCATGCTCTAAGCCCGCCGGCCGAACGGAACCAGCGCCCAGACCCGCTCGTGCACGTAGTACCAGGCGATCTTGGTGGCGATCTCCAGTCCCGCGATCGAGCCTGCGAGCGCAATCTTGCCGGTCATGAACCAGCTGATGGCAAACGTATCGAGCGTTCCCAGTGTCCGCCAACTGACGGCCTTGAGGATCGACCGCGTATGAGTCTCTGTCCCGCGTAGAAACACCCGGCAATGCCTCCCGATTGATCAGACATATCTCTATCACGCCGTTGATCGGCGCTTCCATCGGCCTGTGGCATGCAGGCGTGCCCGCCCCCTTGAAGTGCGGCGCCGCGCCGCGCGCGGCGGGACGCGCAATCCGTTACAGCGAAACGTGAATTCCCAAGTGCGTGTCCGCTGCTCCAGTCCACCTTGCAAAGCGCTGGATTTGCGGCCATTTTCGCCGCTCAGAAGGACAAATTACGTTCATGTTGTTGCTTGAGTCGCTGCCCACAGTGATTGGCGCCGCCGCCATCGCGCCCGCATTGCTGGTGCTGTGGCTGGTGATCGCGGCCGACGAGCGCCCGGGACCGCCGGCGCAGGTCTGGCTCGCCTTCGTGCTCGGCGCGGCCAGCATCTCGCTGCTCGGGCTGGCGCGGGTTCCATTCAACGCGCTGCTCGCCATTCCCGACAATCCCTGGATGACGCAAGCGGTTCGCGCGGCGTTCGGCGTCGCGGCGCCGGAGGAGATCGTTAAGGTTCTCGTCATCGTCGCGATCTCGGCGCGACGCCGCGCCTTTGCCGATCCGATGGACACCGTGGTCTATGGCGCAGCCGCCGGGCTGGGCTTTGCGGCCTACGAGAACCTCGCCTATCTCGTCCAGCACAAGGACATGTGGCGCGCGCTCGCCGCGCTGCGCAGCGTGCTCACCGTGCCGTTTCACGGCTCGCTCGGCGTCATTGCCGGCGCCTATCTTGCGATCGCGCGCTCGGGCGGCGCGCTCGGTGCGCACCGGCATCATCGCGACTGGGCCCGGATCTCAAGCTGGGCGCTGGTGCTGTTCGCGCCGATCGCGCTGCACGCGGCGTTCGACTTCCCGCTGCTCTCGCTGCAACGGATTCCCGACCTCTCCTCGAACATGCGGCTCCTGCTCGGCACGTCCAGCGTCGTGATCGGCTTCGCCTCGATCGGCTTTGCGATCCGGCTGGTGCGCCGTGTCGGCAAACACCATGCGCCGCGCACCGACGTCGCGCGCGAGCGGCTGAGCCAGCTCAGGCGAATGTGGGCGCTGCTGATGGTCGGCGGCGGCGCGGGCTTTGTCGGCGTCGCCTTCCTGCTCACCTCGCTGCATCATTGGTACGTCAATCCCGAGCGCAACGCGTCGTTCATCCTGGTCCCGATCGGCTTCACCTCGATCCTGATCGGTCTGGCGCTGCTGATCGCCACGATCGCGGTCTACCTGCTCGGCCGCAACCGGGTGCGGAGTGCCGGCGGGGGCTTTTCGTCGGCGTCGGGCCCGGGTTAGGATAGCTTCACGCCCGCGTACCCGGGAGAGCCGCGATGACCCTTCCCCACGATCTCGACAAGCTGCGCTCGCAGATGGGCGCCGCGGTCAAGCAGCACTGGAAGGCGTTCCTGTTCGAAGGCATTTTGCTGGTGGTGCTCGGCATCGCGGCGCTGATCGTGCCGGCATTGGCGAGCCTCGCCGTCACCATCTTCCTCGGCTGGATGTTCCTGATTTCGGGCATCGGCGGCCTGATCGTGACGTTCTGGGCCCGCAACATGCCGGGCTTCTGGTGGTCGCTGATCTCGGCCGCGCTCGCCGTACTGGCCGGAATGGTACTGCTGGCGCGGCCGATGCAGGGCGTGCTGACGCTGACCATCGTGATCGGCGCCTATTTCGTCGCCGAAGGCGTCGCCACCATCATGTACGCGCTGGAGCATCGCCGTGAATTGTCGGGACGCTGGTCATGGCTCCTGATCGCCGGCCTGATGGACATCGTGATCGCCTTCTTCATCGTCGCCGGCCTGCCGGGCTCGGCGGAATGGGCGATCGGCCTGCTCGTCGGCCTCAACCTGATGTTCGGCGGCGCCACCCTGATCGGCATGGCGTTGGCCGCGCGCAACACCTGACACCGAACCGCCCGACGGGTTGCGGATTTGGGATGACAGACCCATATCCGTGCGCTATAGAGCCGCCTCATGATCACCGTCGCCACCAGCTATTTTTGGTACTTTAGCTACGACAGCTCGCTGGCGGCAGGAGGATCGCGCTCAATCTGAAGAATTGCAGCAAACGTCCGAACCAAGCCGCCAGACCTGGCGGCTTTTTTGTGCCGGCAGGTCCCAATCCAAAGGAGCCAAGCCGTGTTGAGCACCACAGACGACCTTCGCATCAAAGAACTCAAGGAACTCAGTACACCCGAAGAGGTGATAGGGGAGATTCCGCGCACCCTGACCGCGACCCGGGTCGTGATGGGCGCCCGCAACGCCATCCACGCCATCCTCAACGGAGCCGATGACCGCCTGCTGGTCGTGGTCGGCCCCTGCTCGATCCACGATCCCGCGGCGGCCGTCGACTACGCCGGTCACCTCGCCGGCTTGCGCGAAGCGCTCGCCGACCGCCTCGAGATCGTGATGCGGGTCTATTTCGAGAAGCCGCGCACCACCGTCGGCTGGAAAGGCCTGATCAACGATCCCGGCCTCGACAACAGCTTCGACATCAACAAGGGCCTGCGGCTTGCGCGCAACGTGCTGTCGGCCGTGAACAATCTCGGCCTGCCGGCCGGCACCGAATTCCTCGACATGACGACGCCGCAATACATCGCCGATCTGGTCTCCTGGGCCGCAATAGGCGCGCGCACCACCGAGAGCCAGATCCATCGCGAGCTGGCTTCGGGCCTGTCCTGCCCGGTCGGCTTCAAGAACGGCACCGACGGAAACATGCGGATCGCAGCCGACGCGGTGAAGTCGGCCTCGCACCCGCATCACTTCATGGCGGTCACCAAGGGCGGCCGCTCGGCGATTGCCGCCACCAGCGGCAACGAGGACTGCCACGTCATCCTGCGCGGCGGCCGGGCGCCGAATTACGATGCGGCCAGCGTCGATGCCGCCGCGACCGAGCTCGGCCGTGCCGGCGTCGCGCCGCGGCTGATGATCGACACCAGCCACGCCAACTCGAGCAAGAAGCCTGAGAACCAGCCGATGGTCGCCGACGAAATCGCGCGTCAGGTCTCAGGCGGCGAGCAGCGCATCATCGGCGTGATGATCGAGAGCAATCTCGTCGCAGGCCGCCAGGACGTCGTGCCGGGCAAGCCGTTGACCTATGGCCAGAGCATCACCGACGGCTGCATCGACCTCAAGACGACGGCCGACGTGTTGAAGCGGCTGGCGGATGCAGTCGATGGCAGGCGACGTGTGCGGCGCGCCGGCCTGCAGGAACGTTCGGCCTGAGACGCCGAACTGGAGCGGCATTGCAAACGCCACCTCTCCCTCGGGAGAGGTCGATTTGCGCACCAAATCGGGTGAAGGTTACGGTCTATCGAGCAAGCAGAGGCCCCTCACCCGGATTGCTTCGCAATCCGGCCTCTCCCCGACGGGGAGAGGTGAACCTCACGTTCTAGCAGCCGCGGCAGATGCTCTTGATCTTCTTGTCGAGCGCCGCGTCTTCCTTGTTCGCGGCGGCGTTCGGATCGCTCAGATTCTTCTCGCTCGGCACGTCGCCGGCGCGCGGCTGGCGGTGCCCGATCGGCGCCTGCGGCACCTGCCCGCCCTTCTGCATGGTGGACGACCCGCCCTGGGCCCAAGCCTGCTGCGTCAGGATTTGCGGCGCTCCGACCGCAACCATCAAAGCCATCGCCAAAACTGTTTTCCGCATCTTGCGCCTCCGCCTCTCAGCCCTTCTTACCGCGCCCGCTCCGGGACGTCGATGGGTGCGCAGTTGCGCCGCCCCTGCGCCGCGCAATCCTGCACCTTCCGTATATCGGCCATCGCACCTAGTAGCCAGATTCCCGGGGCCCCGCTCATGTTTCCGGCGGGTAGAGGTGCACGTCACCGCAATAATCGACGATACGGTATTGCCGTTCCGTCAAATCTTCACGTTCGCGGGAAGATGACTGCGACAAATAGCTCGGTCCGATCGGCGCCTTGCCATGGCCGCCGGGGATGTCGAGCACGTAGTCCGGCTGGCACAGACCCGAGACCCGGCCGCGCAAGGCGCGCATCAGCGCCTGCCCGGCTTCGATCGTGGTGCGCAAATGCGCAGTACCGGGGGCGCGATCGCCGTGATGCAGATAATAGGGCTTGATCCGGCACTCGAGGAAGGTCCGCATCAGCGCCTCCAGCGTGGCGGCGTCATCGTTGACGCCGCGCAGCAGCACCGACTGGCTCACCAGCGGGATGCCGGCATCGACGAGCGCTGCGCAGGCCGCGCGGGCATTGGCGCCGAACTCGCGCGGGTGGTTGGCATGAACGGCGATCCAGGTCGTCGCCCCCTGCGGCCTCAGCGCTGCGATCATCTCGGGGCTGAGACGCGCGGGATCGGCGATGGGCACGCGGGTATGAATGCGGATGATCTTCACATGATCGATACCGGCGAGATCCGCCATGATCTCGGTCAGCCGGCGCGGCGACAGCATCAACGGATCGCCGCCGGTCAGAATGACTTCCCAGATCTCATCGTGGCCGCGGATATAATCCAGCGCCGCGCGGTAAGCATCGTCCGACAAAGCGGTCGCCTTGCCGGGACCGACCATTTCGCGACGGAAACAGAACCGGCAATAGACCGCGCAGACATGGACCAGCTTGAACAGCACGCGGTCGGGATAACGGTGGACGATCCCGGCCACCGGCGAATGTGCATCATCGCCGATCGGATCGGGGTTCTCGCCCGGCTGCGCGATGAGCTCGGCGGCATCGGGGATGAACTGCCGCGCGATCGGGTCATCGGGATCGGCCGGATCGATCAGGGCCGCGATCTCCGGCGTCACCGCGACCGCATAACGGGCGGCGACCCGTTCGAGCGCGGTCAATGCGTCGACCGGCGCGAGCCCGGCATCGACCAGCTCACGCGGCTGTCGCAGCGTTGCCGCCAGTTTGGGATCGATCCGGTTCATGTCTCTCCTGCAGGCGGAGTCCAGACCACCTGATCAATGCGCGGCGCACCGCTTGCCAGCATCACCAGCCGGTCGAAGCCAAGCGCAACCCCGCTCGCCTCCGGCATCCAGCCGACCGCGGCAAGGAAATCCTCGTCGAGCGGATAGCGCTCGCCGTAACGGCGGGCCTTCTCCTCCATCGCGGCAGTGAAACGATGGCGCTGCTCGGCGGCATCGGTCAACTCGCCAAAACCGTTGGCGAGCTCGACGCCGCAGGCATAGACCTCGAAGCGCTCGGCGACCCTGGGGTCGGCCGCCTTGGTGCGTGCCAGCGCGGCCTCCGGCGACGGATATTCGAACAGCACGGTCAGGCGGCCCTGCCCGAGATTGGGCTCGACATGCTCGACCAGCACCTTGCTGAAGATATCGGACCAGGTGTCGTCGTCGGCAAGGCGCACCCTGTCGCGCGCCGCCGCCGCCAGCGCATCGCGGTCACCCTCGCCGCCTGCGATCGTCGCCAGCAGATCGATGCCGGCGAACCGCTCAAAGGCGGCAGCGACGGTCAGCAGCTCCGGCTCGGCAAAGGGATCGGCGGTCTTGCCGCGGAACGAAAACCGCCCGATCCCGGTCGCCTGCGCGGCGTGCGCGATCACCACGATCGTATCGGCCATGATGGCGTCATAGCCGGCATGGGCGCGGTACCATTCCAGCATCGTGAATTCGGGCAGGTGCAGATCGCCGCGCTCGCGATCGCGGAACACGCGGGCGAACTCGTAGATTTTCGGCTCACCGGCCGCGAGCAGCTTCTTGCAGGCGAACTCGGGCGACGTCCGCAGATAGCGCGTCGCGCGGGAGCCGTCGGCCCGCAACAGCTCGGTATGGGGCGCATGCAGATGCGTCTCGTTGCCAGGCGAGATCTGGAGGATCCCGGTCTCGACCTCGGCAAATCCTTGCTCCTCGAACCACGCCCTCAGCGCCGCGGTGATCGCGCGCCGCGCCTGCAGGAACGGCCTGCGGTCGGTGTAGCGTGATGGCGTCCACCACGGCGAAGGCTCAGCCTGCTCTGCCATTACCGTCGCGACCCAAGCATTGCGGATTCAACATCAACAAGCCCGCATCTCAGCTCAAGACATTGGCACAAGCGGTTGATTTTACGAGAATTAAAGGTCAGCACGATCTACATCCCGGGGAACCGCAGCGAACTCGCTCCCTTAATGTCGAAAGACATCGGGCTTGTCCATGCACCGACCGGCTCAGGGCCGGTCGACGGCGCATCCGGAACAGTTGGCAACCTGTCGGAATCGGCCGCAAAAGGCTGGTATCTCCATGACAAATGAGTATGTTGCGGCCCGAAATCACCGCATGTCCAAGGAGCTGCCGATCCGGTTTGCGCTCCGGCTGCCACATTCAGGAAAACACCTTTGAAAGTCATCGCCAGCTCCATCCGCAAGGGCAACATCATCGAGCAGGACGGCCGGCTCTATGTGGTCTTGTCCGCCGAGAACATTCACCCCGGCAAGGGCACCCCGGTCAGCCAGATCGAAATGCGCCGCATCGGCGACGGCGTGAAGGTGTCGGAGCGCTACAAGACCACCGACCAGGTCGAGAAGGCCACGGTCGAGGATCACAACTACAATTACCTCTACGAAGACGCCGACGGCTTCCACTTCATGAACGCGGAGAATTACGACCAGGTCCAGGTCTCCAAGGAGACCGTCGGCTCGTCCGCGCCCTATCTGCAGGAGAACATGACGGTGAAGCTCTCGATGCACGAGGGCAATCCGGTCGCGATCCAGCTGCCACAGCGCGTCACGCTGGAAGTGATGGAGACCGAGCCCGTGACCAAGGGCCAGACCGCCTCCTCGTCCTACAAGCCCGCGATCCTCTCCAACGGCGTGCGCACCGGCGTGCCGCCGCACGTCGCCGCAGGCACCCGCATCGTGGTCATGACCGAGGACGGGTCCTACGTTGAACGCGCCAAGGACTAAGCGCTAGTCTCTCTGGTCGCAGCAGGGGCCGGGGGGCGCAGTGAACAGGAAGGTTGTCAGCTTCGTCGCTTGCTGGCTGGCAGCCTTGGCCGTGCCCCTTCCCGGCGCCTCCGCCGACGAATTCAGGACGCCATCGATCTCGGCCATGCGGGTCGAGTGGCGTGCCGTGCTCGACCAGCTGCGGCAGGAGATCAACGTGCGGTCGGCGGTTGCCGCCAACTTCACGTTCGCGGGCCAGCGCCGCGTCCCGGCCTCCGATCCGCGCGCAACGCCGGCGCTGGTCCAGCTCAACGCGGTCACCTCGCCGATCTTCCCCGGAATTTCGCGTAGTCCGATCCCGGTGCTGCTGCCGTTCGATGCGGCCGTTTATCTTGAGGCGCGGCAGGCCGGCGCGCCGGACAGCCCGTCCGTGGCGCGCTATCAGGCCGACTTCCGCGCCGCCGATTTCTTCCACGCCGGCGCATCCGGTTATGACGCCGTGTTCGCGCTCGAGCCGGGTGCCGGCGACGGCATGCCGAAGCGGACATACGCAAAACCGGTCGAGGTGCAGATCTCGGGCTCGATCCTGGTCTACGACCTTGCCGACCGGCTCGGCGGCAAGGGCGAACCGGTGCAGGCGCTGGCCGCGCAGTTTCCGGACCTGCGCCGCTTCATTCGTGAAGGCTATCTCCGTTACGCCTTCACCCGCTTCGGCATTCCCTATGTCGTCTCGATCCAGTGTCTCGACAGCGTGCCGCGGGCGAAGCGACTGGCTTGCCGCGAGGCGACGCCGGTTGCCGAACGCTTCCTGAAGGCGTTGCGCATCGCCGGCGGCCAACCGTCGCGGCCGCGCAGCCAGATCGCCTCCGACATTGCCGAACGGCCGGCCGCGCCATCGCCCGACTTCAGCTATCGCCCGAGCGGCGACATCGTCACCGGCAGCGGCGGACGCAGGCAGGGCGGCCACGCCGACTTCACGGTCTATTCGCAAATCCGCTTTCCGCTCGAGAAGGCGCCGGCCTTCGCGCACTCGCAATCCTTTGCCAAGCGCAAGGCGGGCGCGCCGGTCGACGAATATCCCTGGCAGGACAATTTCTGTGAGGCGCGCAGCTTCGAGGTCGGCCAATGCGCCAGCGGTTACGGCCATCAAGGGCAAGACATCCGCCCCGGCGCCTGCCCCGCGGACAGCAAGGATGGCTGCGATCCCAAGCAACAGGCGGTGGTCGCGGTGCGCGACAGCATGGTGATCCGCTCACCGCAGCAGCAGGCCGCGACCTTGCAGGTCAACACCTCGACCGAGCATATCCGCTTCCGCTACATGCACATGAACCCGTCGGCGATGGATGACGACGGGCTGCTCAACGGCCGCCGCGTCACCGAGGGCGACAAGATCGGCGTGGTCTCGAACTATCTCGACCATCCCAACGGCACCTCGCGGCACCTGCATTTCGACGTGCAATTGTTCACGCGCGACGGCTGGCTGTGGGTCAATCCCTACACCACGCTGGTGTCGGCCTATGAGCGGCTGATCCGCGGCCGTGGCCGCGAGATCGGCCCGGAGCCCGGCCCCGCGGCCGCCGTCGCCCATGCGCTGCCCGACGACGTGACGCATCACATCGACATCCAGGAAGGCGGCGGCAATTAGCGGTCCGACACTATCTCGCGAGCACCGCGCTCTGCAGCGCCGCGAGCGTATCGGGACCATAGCGGCCGTCAGGCGCCCGCTTGAGCAGGCCGGCGCGTGCCAGCCGCTGCTCGATGGCCTTGCGCAGCTCCGGCGTCAGCGACGTCGTCGGTTTCTCGATCAATAATCCGCGCGCCACCGGCGAGCCGCCGCGCAGCGCTTCCAGGCCATACTCGGCGGCCTTGCCGGGATCGCGCCTGACGCCGCCAACGCCGACCATCAGCAGCGGAATCAGGCTCGCCTTGGCGTTGAGATTTCCGATCGCCGCCGCCCGTTCGTAGAAGTCGGCGGCGCGGGCGAAATCGCGCGGCTCGCCGATGCCGCCGGCCGCCATGTTGCCGAGCATCACATTGCCGTCGCCGTCGCCGAGCTCGGCAGCGCGCAGGAACAGCTTTCGTGCCGTCGCGTAATCCTTCACCGCGCCGGTGAGCCCGAGCAGCACATAGCCGACGCGCAGCATGGTCGCGGTGTGCTCGGTGGTGACAAGCCTGTCGATCCATGCGCGTGCCTGGCTCGCATCCTTCGGCACGCCGGTGCCCTGGAGATACAGCACGGCAAGGAAACCCATCGCCTGCGGATCGCCGGTGTCGGCCGCCTTGCGATACCATTGCGCGGCCTGCGCCGCGTCGGCCGGACGCCCCAGCCCGTTCTCGAACTCGATCGCGACATTGCGCATCGCCGGCACGTTGCCCGCGGCGGCGGCCTGATCGAACAGGGCGACCGCGCGCGGCAGGTCGGCCGGGCCGCCCTCGCCCTTCTCGAGCATCACGGCAAGGTCGGACATCGCGGCGACCGAACCCGCGGCCGCCGACTTCGTCAGCCAGTCCCGCGCCTCGGCATTCTCGCCGGCGACGCTCAGCGCGCGCGAGATCTGAAACTGCAGGCGGCGGTGATCCGGTGCCTGCGCCAGCGCCGCGCGACAAGCGTCGACCGCAAGCCGCGGCTGGATTCGATTCAGCGCCACGCCGGGCACGCCGGAGGGACGGTCGATATCCTCGGCCGACGCGGCAAGCTTGTCGCAGCCTTCCGCGGCGGAGCGTGCGGCCGGCGTCGGCAGCGCGAGCGAGACCGTTTGCGTCGTCGACGGCGCTGTGGCAACCGGCGGCGGCGCTGCGACCGGCTGACCCGTGAAATAGAAATCGCCGAGCAGCGAGAACGTCACCTCGGGCAATTGGCGCTCGCTGGTCGCCTTGTAGACGTCGGCGGCGACGTGGCGGAACAGTGGGCCGATCTCGACGCCGGGTTGACCGACTTCACGGATGAAGGCGGCGGCGAACGGGCTGTTGCGGCCCTCGCCGTCGGCGGCGACCGCGCCGGGCTGCGTCGAATAGGCAATCACGGTGCCCGCGGTCTGCTTGATCCGCGCCAGTCCGCGCGTGATCGTCACCGCGCGCGCCGGGTTGACCTGCGCCAGCAATTGATCGGCGAGCGGATTGTCCCGGCAGGCATCGAGCATCAGGATGCGCACGCCGCTGGCACGCTGCAGATCGGCGAGGATGTCGTCGACGCGTGCCATCTGCGCACCGATGTCGGTGGCGCCGGCGAGCTTGGCGTCGACAGGCACGAGGTAATTGGTGCCCTGGAACTGAAAGCCGTGGCCGCCGTAGAAGAACAGCGCGGCGTCGGCGCCGACGGCCGCATCGGCGAAGCGGCGGAAGGCGTCGTCCATGCCGCGCTTGTCGAGATCGACGCCCTCCACCACCTCGAAGCCGGCGCTCTTGAGCATGCGCGCAACATCGGTCGCGTCATTGCGCGGATTGGGCAATTGCACCGTGTTGCGGTAGGCGGAATTGCCGATCACGAGCGCGACGCGCCGTTCGGCAAAGGCAGGGATCGAGGCAACCGTACAGCCGATCAGGGCGATCGCCACGCCCGCGAGCATGCGCCGGAGAGAGATCCGCATTGCCAGCACGCCCGCCTATCTTACCGAAGCCGCAGCGGGAACCAGAAGCGTCAACAGCAACACCACCAACCGCATCGAACGCCTCCAGGAGAGCCGGGCACGCCTTGCGATTGTTATGCCGATTTTGCGCGCGGATGGAAGCCACGATGCCGTCGGAGCGACGGCGGGTTCCATCCGGAACTGCATCGCTTGCGCAACGCCAGACGATGCGAGGCGATCAGTCGATCTCCGTTGCGGCCAACACGTCCCTGACCTTGTTCTGGGCGTCCGGGGGCAATGGCAGGATCGGACGCGGAGGCTCGGCAGCACAGAGGCCCCTGAGATTGGCCATCGCATAGGCCACGCGCAGACTCGAGAATGTCTTGAACAGGTGCCAGACCGGTTCCAGACTCGCGTCGAGCTGGCGCGCCTTGGCGATATCTCCACGTGCCACGGCACGGACGATGTCGAGGCAGATGCTGGGGAAGACTCCTGCGAGAACGCTGTACCAGGTCTCGCCGCCCGCCAGCAGCGCCTCGGTGCAATTCCAGTCGGCGCTGTAGCCCAACGAGAAACCATCCGGCACGGCAGCCCGCAACTCGGCGACATGGCCGGGCAAAGCCGCAGCATCCAGCGCAGGACTTTTCACCGCGACTATTCCCTCTACGCGACTTAAACGGCCGATCAGCGCCGGCGTGAATCGAAAATGCGTCGTTCCGGGATTGTCATAGATGCAAATCGGCAATCCGCTTTCGCGCGCCACCGTCTGGAAATGCTCAAAGACCTCGTCATCCGTCAGAGGCGTGTACGACACCGGCGCCAGCAGGCCGGCCGCCGCGCCGGCATCGCGTGCATCCTGCGCCAGCCTGACCGCGTCGTCGGTTCGCAGCGCGCCGACGCCAACCAGCATTGGCGTTCTGCCATCTGCCAGGGCAACCGCCGCCTGCACCGCGCGCCGCCGCTCCTCGCGGCTGAAATACGGATATGAGCCGGTGCTCCCGAGCAGCCCGACCGAATCCACCTTCGCCGCGATCAAGGGCTCCAGCAACGCGCGAAGCGCTCCCGCATCGACCTGCCCATCCCGGTTCGAGGGCGTGATCGGGAAGGCAGAAAGTCCCGTCAGATGGACCATCGGTTTGCTCCTCATCGGTCAAGTCGCTCGACAGCAGACGGCGAGATCGCATCAATTCCCGCCCCCGTCCCGCTTGCAAGGTCCAGTATGCCGCGGACATCGCACCAAACTGGTCCAGTGTTCCGCGGCGCTCAGCGAGCCGCGGAGTTGAGCCGGCTCCCGTCGGGTGATGCCGGCGGCTATTCGAGCATCGTCGTCAGCTGCGCGCCCTCATCCGCCACGAACACGGCGATCAGCTCGGCCGGCTCCGTGGTGCTCGCATTGGCCGAGACCATGTGGGTCGAGCCCGGCGGTTCGAAGAAGGACTGGCCGACATGGAAGGTTTCCACCGGCCCACCGCCGAGTTGCGAGCGGATCTCGCCCTTGGTGATATAGGCCGTCACCGAGCCGGAATGGCGGTGCGGCGGCGTGAAGCCGCCCGGACCGTAGAACACACGCACAACCGTGACGCGCTTGCCCGGTACGTTCGGCAAGGCATGCGAGGTGATGACCTCGACCTTGTCGAGCGGAGACGCCGCATTCGCGCTCGCGCACAACGGTGCAATCACCGCGGAGATCGCATCCATCGGAGCGGGCAGCGACTTGCCGATCACGAACGCGCAGACAAGGCCGGCAACCACGGCCAGCGCGACCGGCCGCGGCGGCCGCGCGCGTGGAAGAGACAGTGTCATCGCACTCATCGGTGGTTCTCCCCTGTTACGGTTTTCAATCGGACGCCTCATGCGGCCGCATCGGCTTTCGGCTTGCGCGCTGGCGGCGTCCAGCGATAGGCAGCGCCGAACCGGTTCCAGACATTGATCGAGGCGATTGCCGAGGTGAGATAGGTCAATTCCTGCTCGGAGAATTCGGCGGTGACCTGCACATAGACCTCGTCGCCGAAGCCGTCCGGCAGTTTCGTCAGCGCCTCGGTCCAGGCCAGCGCGGCGCGCTCACGCGCCGAGAACAGCGACACCTCGCGCCACACCACGACGAGATTGAGCTTGTCGACGGGGACACCGAGGCTCTCGCCCTGCAGGATGTGATACTGCACGCAGAACGCGCAGCCGTTGATCTGCGAGGCGCGCAGCTTGACGAGCTCGAGCAGCTGCTTGTCGAGACCCGCCTTCGCCGCGAACTGCCCGAGCGACTGCACGGCCGCGAACACGTCCGGGGCGAGCTTCTGGAAGTCGGTGTATTCCTTGCGCGCATGTGACATCGGGTCGGCCTCATGTTATCAGTATACTGTTAACTTAACAGAGCACTGATAAAATGAGCAAGACGCGAATATCGACCAGAGCAACATCGGGCGGCATGGCGGCGATGCAGAAACGCGGGAAATCCGGCGGTGCCAAGCGGCGCCCGGCCAACAGCGCGGCATCCGGAAAATCGACTGGCGATCAGGGACATGCAGCGGGCCCCGGCACGCGCGCCCTGCCCGTCCCACCGCCGCCCGGCGAGGGCAAGCGCGGCGAGCAGGGCTATCTCGCCTATCTGCTCCGCCAGGCCAGTGCGGCCTCGCGGCTGTCGATGGAGCGCACGCTGGCGCGCCTCGGCGTCACCTCGCCGCAGTTCGTCGTGCTGACGATGCTGAAGGCCTATCCGGGGCTATCAGGCGCCGACCTGGCGCGGGTCGCGATCCTGACGCCGCAAACCGTAAGTGTGATCATCCGCAACCTCGAACGCGACGGCGCGATCCGCAAGACGCCGCACCCGGTCCATGGCCGGGTGCTGCAGTGGACCCTGACCGACCACGGCGTCACCTTGCTGGATCAGTGTCGCCGGATCGCCCAGGCGCAGGAGCGCCGGCTGGCCGCCGGCCTCGACGACAAGACGGAGCGCGTGGTCCGGCAATGGCTGTCAAAAATCGCCGCAGATTTGCAGGATAACTAGAGCATGATCCGGAAAAGTGGGTACCGGTTTTCCGATCAGGTCGTGCTCAAATCATGATTCCGCGGCGTCATGCCTTTTGGTCCATCCCGACTGCGCCGCTAGACTGGACGCATGAAACAGGCTGATTCTCCGATATCCCCTGCCCGACGCGCTGTGCTGAAGACGGGGCTCGCGGTCGGCGTCGCGCTGACCGATCCGCTCCGCGCACTGGCCGCCCCTGCGGGCTTCGATCAATGGCGCGACAGTTTCCGCGGCCGCGCCATCGCAAAGGGCATCTCGGAGGCGACCTGGAACCGCTGCATGGGGCGGGTCGAGCCCGACATGAGCGTATTCAAGCAGATGCGCAATCAGCCGGAATTCCACGAGAAGATCTGGCAATACATCAACCGCCGCGTCTCCGACTGGCGCATCATCCATGGCAAGGAAGCGCTCCGGAAGAACGAGGCGTTGTTCGGCCGGATCGAGCGCGACTTCGGCGTCGAGCGCGGCACGCTGCTCGCGCTGTGGGGCGTCGAGTCCGCCTATGGCGACCCGCTGGTGCAGCAGAACCACATGACGCCGGTGTTTCCCTCGCTTGCCGCGCTCGCCTGGAACGAACCGCGCCGCAAGGCCTATTGGGAGAGCGAACTGATCAACGCGATGAAGATCGTGCAGCGCGGCTGGAGCACGCCCGAGGAGATGAACGGCTCCTGGGCCGGCGCGATGGGCCATTCGCAGTGGATGCCGGAAGTCTGGCTCAATGTCGGCTTCGACTATGACGGCGACGGCAAGGTCTCGCCGTTCGGCCGCCCCGACGATGCGCTCGGCTCGACTGCGAAATATCTGGTCAATCGCGGCAAGTGGCGCCGCGGCGAGCATTGGGGCTACGAGGTCCGCGCCTCCGGCGGCGCCGGCGGCAGCCGCTCCTATGCGGCCTGGGCCAGCGCTGGCGTCACCCGCGCCGACGGCCAGCCCTTCCCGCAGCCGAATGCCTCGGCGCAGTTCTGGATCCCCGAGCCGGGCGGACCGGCCTTCCTGCTCGGTCCGAACTTCTATTCGGTGAAGAGCTACAACCCGTCGATGAACTATGCGCTGGCGATCTGCCATCTCGGCGATCGCTGCCTCGGTGGTCCGCCCTTCATCCAGCCCTTCCCCGCCTCGGAGCGCGCGCTGACCTTGGCCGAAGTGCAGGAGATGCAGACGCGGTTGACAAAAGCCGGTTTCGACACCGGCGGCACCGATGGCCGCGTCGGCAACGATACCATGCAGGCGATCAAGGATTTTCAGGTCAAGGCCGGCCTGCAGCCCGCCGATGGCTATGGTGGGCTCAAGGTACTGGCGCGGTTGCGGCAAGGCGGGTAGCCGAGTGAGCGCAGCGATACTCGGGGAGTTGATCGCGCATATCGCTTCGCTCATGCAGGTTGCGGACTGCGTCCTCACCCACCACTGTCGTCGCCCGACTTGATCGGGCGATCCAGTACGCCGCGGCCCATCTTCTCAAGCACCGCGGTCTCTGGAATACTGGATCACCCGCATGCGCGGGTGATGACACCGATTGTTTGGTAGTGCGGGATCGCTCCACATAGTCGTCCCCACAAAGCGGGGACGACAGCTGCTTCTATGTCCTCCGCACCACGCCGCCGGCATTCATGCCACCGTCGATCACGAGCTCGGTCCCCGTCACATAGCGCGACGCGTCGGAAGCGAGATACAGCACGCCCTGCGCAATCTCCATCGCCTGGCCGGCACGGCCGAGCGGCGTGGCAAATCGGGCCCGCTCCTCCGGATCGATCGGCGCGTTCTGGCCGGCACCGGCAGCGCCGGTCGGGATCTTGCCCCAGATCGGCGTGTCGATGATGCCGGGATGCACCGAGTTGACACGGATGCCGTCACCGATCTGCGCGCACTCCATTGCGATCGACTTGGCAAACAGCCGCACCGCGCCCTTGGTGGCGCTGTAGCCGGCGAGGTTCGCTGCGCCGCGGAGGCCCGCGAGCGACGACATCATCACGATCGAGCCGCCGCCGTGCTTGCGCATCAGCGGCAGCGAATGCTTCACCGAAAGGAACACGCCGTCGAGGTTGATCGCGGTCTGCCGGCGCCAATCCGCCAGCGTCATGTCGACGATCGAGGGCACGCCGACGCCGATGCCGGCATTCGAGACCATGATGTCGAGGCGGCCGAAACGCTTGCCGATCTCGGCGACCACCTCGATCCAGCGCTCCTCGCTGGTGACATCCTGCTGCAGAAAGATCACCGCGCGGCCCGCCTTCTCGAGCCGCGCGGCGAGTTCTGGCCCCTTCAGCTCATCGACATCGGTGGCAACAACGGTCGCGCCCTCCAGCGCCAGCAGCTCCACGATCGCAGCACCAATGCCCGATGCGCCGCCGGTCACCAGCGCGACCTTGCCCAAAACCTGTCCTGACATGTCCACTCCCGCTCGTTTCTTATCGGATCACCGCCGGGCCTTGATCGGGCACCGCGACGTCGAGCACACGGAATTGCACACGTTCGGTGCCTTGCCAACGGTCGACCGACAGAGAGCCCGCCACATGCAATGGTTGACCGCGATTTTGCGTCAAGGCGCTGCCGAGCTTCTGTCCGACCGAGCGGAATGCGATACCGTTGACGATGGAGCCATCGCCGGATTTGAAGCGCAGCCGCAGATGCGCCTGCCCAACCTCGTCGGCGTAGACGAGCTGATGCGACGGCAATGCGATCACCGGCTCGGGGTTGGCACTGCCGAACGGGCCCGCACGATTGAGCGTCGCGGCGAATTCCGGCGTCACGGCGCGCGCGGTCACCGCGCCGTCGATGAACAGCTCGTTCTCGTGACGCGAGTTGGCGACGTCGGCGGCAAGCGCGCTTTCCAGATAGGCGCGGAATTCGGCGAGCCTCTCCTTCCGCAGCGTGACGCCGGCAGCCATCGCATGGCCGCCACCTTTCATCAGCAGGCCGTCGTGCACGGCCTGCCGCACCGCCTTGCCGAGATCGACGCCGCCGATCGAGCGCCCGGATCCGGTGCCGATGCCACCGGGCTCGAGCGCGATCGCAAATGCGGGCCGCGCGAACTTCTCCTTCAGCCGCGCCGCGACCAGCCCGACCACGCCGGGATGCCAGCCTTCCGCCGCGGTGACGATCACCGCGCCCTTGTCCTCGAGCCCGAGCGAAGCCAGCGCCTCGGCTTCGGCCTGTGCTTCCGCCGCCTGCTCGATCACGCGCCGCTCGGCATTGAGGCGGTCGAGCTCGGCCGCAATCCGCGCAGCCTCCGAGACGTCGCCCTCGAGCAGCAATCGCACGCCGAGATCGGCCCGCCCGATGCGGCCGCCGGCATTGATGCGCGGCCCCAGCATGAAGCCGAGATGCCAGGCCTCCGGCGGCCCGTTCAGCCGCGCCACGTCCATCAGCGCGGTGTGCCCGACATGGTCGCGCCGTCGCATCGCGATCAGTCCCTTGGCGACGAAGGCACGGTTGAGCCCGATCAGCGGCGCGACATCAGCGACGGTGCCGAGCGCGACGTGATGCAGCATGCCGAGCAGATCAGGCTCCGGCATCCCGCTCGACCAGAAGCCGCGCTGGCGCAGCTCGCGATTGATCGCCACCAGCGTCACCAGCACGAGGCCGACCGCCGCGAGATGGCCGAGGCCGGAGAGATCATCGGGCCGGTTCGGATTCACCAGCGCGTCGACCACGGGCAGCTCGTCGCCGGTCTGGTGATGATCGATCACGACGACCGACATCCCGAGCTGCTTCGCTTCCGCCAGCGGCTCGATGCTGGTGGTGCCGCAATCGACGGTGACGAGCAGCGTCGCGCCCTTGGCCGCCAGCGCGCGGACGGCGTCGGTATTCGGCCCGTAGCCTTCGAACAGACGGTCGGGAATGTGGATCAGCGGATCGAGCCCGCAATGCCGCAGATGCCAGGCGAGCAGCGCGGCCGAGGTCGCGCCGTCGACATCATAGTCGCCGAAGATCGCGACCTTCTCGCCGCGCACAGCGGCGTCCGCAATACGACTGGCCGCAACCTCCATCTCGGTCACCGTATGCGGATCCGGCATCAGCTTGCGGATGGTCGGATCGAGATAGTCGGCGACCCCATCGATCTCGACATCGCGCCCGGCCAGCACGCGCGCCAGCATCTCGGGCAGATTGTGCCGCTGCACGATCGCGAGCGCCCGCGCCGCGCCGCGCGCATCCAGCCGGTCGCGCCAGAGCTTTCCGGTGAGAGAGCGCGTCACGCCGAGGAATGCCGGTGGCATCTCGACGGGCAGTGCGGATGCGTGGAGCGTCATGGTCCTTTCCGAGCAACAGCGTTTTCAAGCGAGTGAACATCGGTTCGCGTGAAGAAAACGCGTCAAAACAGAATCTAGATCGTTCGGTTTCGAACTACTCGGAACCGAACGATCTAGGAAAGAACCGTAACGCTTCAATGATTCGCAGGCCAGCCCTAGCAGCCGAGCTTGTCGGCTATCCCACCGAAATCGTTGGCGACGATGTCCCAGTCGCCCCTGGCCTCGAGGTCGTATTTCTGCAGCGGGCCGTATTCCCTAGGGCGCGGCACGAAGGCCGTCTTCAGGCCGTATTTCTGCGCGGCCTTGAGATCGTAATTGTGCGCGGCGACCATCATCACCTGCTCGGGCTTGAGGCAGAGCAGCTTTGCGGCGCCGAGATAGGTCTCCGGATCGGGCTTGTAGTGCTCGAACAGCTCGGCCGACATCACGAGGTCCCAGGGCAGGCCAGCGAACTTCGCCATGTTGGTGAGCAGCGCGACGTTGCCGTTCGACAGCGGCGAGAGGATGTACTTCGTCTTCATCCGCGTCAGCCCCGCGACGCTGTCGGGCCAGGCATGGAGGCGGTGCCAGCCCATCGTCAGATGGTGCAGGTCGGCGTCGGTCAGGCCCTTGATGCCGAGCTGCGCGACCAGCGTCTCCAGCGAGCGACGATGCAGCACGTCGAGGATGACATAACCGTTTTGCGGGTTCTTGCGCACTTCATCCATCGAGGCGGAATAGACCGCGCGCCAGCCGTCGACCAGCGCGGTCCAGTCGACCGTGACGCCGCGCGTTTCCCCCCATTTGGTGAAGTCGTTGATCAGGCTGGTGCGCCAATCGACCACCGTGCCGAACACGTCGAAGACCAGGGCTTTGACACCGGAGATGTCGGACATGCGCGTCTCTCCCTTTGTTGTTTTTGGTTGCGTCACACTTTCACTTTGTCATTCCGGGCTCTCGTTTCGCGAGCCCTGGAATGACGACGATTGTTGTTGTTCTTGTTCTCAATCGAGATGAAACTTCTCCAGCTGCCGGTGCTCGGCCTTGATGTAGCGCACGGTGCCGGTCACCGAGCGCATCACCACGGTCTCGGTCTCGATCACGTCCTTCTTGAACTTCACGCCCGACAGCAGCGAGCCGGTGGTGACGCCAGTGGCGGCGAACAGGCAGTCGCCGCGGGCCAGATCTTCGATGCCGTAGATCATCTTCGGGTCGGTGACCCCCATCTTGTGGGCGCGCTCGCGCTTCTCCTCGGTGTCGAGGATCAGGCGACACTGCATCTGGCCGCCGATGCAGCGCAGCGCGACGGCCGCCAGCACGCCTTCGGGCGCGCCGCCGGTGCCGATGTACATGTCGACGCCGGTCTCGTCGGGCTTGGCGCAGTGAATGACGCCGGCGACGTCACCGTCGGTGATCAGCTGCACTGCAGCGCCGGTCGAGCGCACGCTGTTGATGATGTCCGCATGGCGCGGGCGGTCGAGCACCAGCACGTTGATGGCGGAGGGATCGACGCCCTTGGCCTTGGAGAGGCGGCGGACGTTGTCGGCCGGCGAGGCATCGAGCTCGACGACGCCCTTGGCATAGCCCGGACCGACTGCGAGTTTCTGCATGTAGACGTCTGGCGCGTGCAGCAGCGTGCCGCCGTCGGCCATCGCCATGGTGGCGATCGAGCCCGGCATGTTCTTGGCGCACAGCGTGGTGCCTTCGAGCGGATCGACCGCGATGTCGACCCTGGGACCGGCATTGAGCCCAACCTTCTCGCCGATGAACAGCATCGGCGCCTCATCGCGCTCCCCCTCGCCGATCACGATGGTGCCCTCGATCGGCAGCTTGTTGAGCTCGCGCCGCATCGCGTCGACCGCGGCCTTGTCGGCCGCCTTCTCCTGGCCGTGGCCGCGCAGCCGCGCGGCCGACACCGCCGCGCGCTCCGTCACCCGCACGATTTCAAGCGTCAGGATGCGCTCGAGCAGCATCTGCGGCGGAACGGAAATATGGGTCGACATCGCGTACTCCTCAGGTCTCAGGGACAGGGACCCCTGCCCGCATCAATCGTCTCGCGCGCGACCCGTTCGGGCCGAGCGCTGGAACTGCCATTCCGATCGTATCGGAATGGAAGTTCCAGATTCTACATTTGACGCGTTTTCTTCACGCGAACCGGTACCCACTTCGCTCGAAAACGCTCTAGTTCTTCTCGATCCGGATCACCTGCGGCCGCCCGCTGATGACCTTGTCGCGCTGCACCGCGGCCAGTGCCCGATGCACCGCATCCTCGGTGGTAGCATAGGTAATCAGAATGACCGGAACCGGTGAAGGTTTTTTGGCCGCACCGTTCACGTCGACGCCATCCGGATGACGCTGCACGATCGATTCCAGGGATATCTTCTGTTCGGCCAGCCGGGTGGCGATTGTTGCGGCAGTGCCTGCAAGATCGCGCGCCATCAGGCGGATATAGTAGCCGCCCTCGTGGCGCTCCATCGGCGCCTTGGTGGTGTCGCGCAACCGCTCGACCGGCAGCCCGAACGGCCTGGCGCGGATGCCGCGCGCCACATCGGCGATATCGGCGACCACGGCCGAGGCGGTCGCGCCGCCGCCCGCGCCAGGCCCGACCAGCGTGATCGGCGGAATGCCCTCGCCGTCAACAGTCACCGCATTGGTCACCCCCATCACCTGGGCGATCGAGGACGATTTCGGCACCATGGTCGGATGCACGCGCTGCTCGATGCCCTTCGCGGTGCGGACCGCGACCCCGAGCAGCTTGACCCGGTAGCCTAGCTCCGCAGCGGCCTTGAGGTCCTCAGGTGCGATCGAGGAGATGCCCTCGACATAGACCGCGCTCTCGGCGACCTTGGTGCCGAAGGCGAGGCTCGCCAGGATCGCAAGTTTCTGCGCGGTGTCGTAGCCGTCGACGTCGAACGACGGGTCGGCCTCGGCATAGCCGAGGCGCTGGGCATCCTTCAGGCACTCTTCAAACGACAGGCCCTCCTGCTCCATCCGCGTCAGGATGTAGTTGCAGGTGCCGTTGAGGATGCCATAGACGCGGCTGATGCCGGTGCCGGCGAGCCCCTCGCGCAGCGTTTTGATGACGGGGATCGCTGCACCGACGGCCGCCTCGAAATTCAACGCGCCGCCATGCTTCTCGGCGGCGGCGGCGAGACGCAGGCCATGCTTGGCGATCAGCGCCTTGTTGGCGGTCACGACCGACTTGCCCGACTTCAGCGCGGCGTCGATTGCCGACAGCGCAGGATCGCCGGCGCCGCCCATCAACTCGACGAAGCAGTCGATGTTGGGATCCTCGGCGAGCGCCTGCGGGCTCTTGGCCCACGCGATGCCGGCCAGATCGAGACCGCGCTTCTTGGCTTTCGAGCGTGCGGTGACGGCCGTGACCCGCACACCGCGGCCGCAGCGCTCGGCGAGCACGCGCGCCTGCGTATCGATCAGGCGGAGGACATCGGCACCGACGGTGCCGAGCCCCGCTATGCCCACTTTCAACGGTGCAACCATGAGAATTCAGGAACCCGGGAGATCAGCGTCGGTTGGCGAGAGGAACCACGTTGTGCAACGTTTCGATGCCGCTTTCAAGGAAGCGGCGCACGCCGCGCGCAGCCTGCCGGATCCGTTGCTCATTCTCCACCATCGCGATGCGGACATAGCCTTCGCCATGCTCGCCGAAGGCGACACCGGGCGACACCACGACGCCGGATTTCTCCACCATCAAGGTTGCGAACTGCATGCTGCCGACGGCCTCGAATGCCTTGGGCAGCGGCGCCCAGGCGAACATCGAGGCCTGCGGCGGCGGAATCTCCCAGCCGGCGCGGCCGAACGACTCGACCAGCGCATCGCGGCGCTTGCGATAGGTGTCGCGCATCTCGCGGATGCAGTCGTCAGGTCCGTTCAGCGCAGCGGTCGCCGCGACCTGGACCGGCGTGAAGGCGCCGTAATCGAGATAGGACTTCACCCGCGCCAGCGCTGCGATGATGCGTTCATTGCCGACCGCAAAACCCATGCGCCAGCCGGCCATCGAGAAGGTCTTCGACATCGAGGTGAACTCGACCGTGACGTCGATCGCGCCCGGTACCTGCAGCACCGACGGCGGCGGATTGTTGTCGTCGAAATAGACTTCGGCGTAGGCGAGATCGGACAGGATGAAGATGTCGTGCTTCTTCGCGAACGCGACCAGGTCCTTGTAGAAGTCGAGGTCGGCGACACAGGCGGTCGGGTTCGACGGATAGCAGACGATCAGCGCGATCGGCTTCGGGATCGAATGAATGATCGCCCGCTCGACCGCCTCGAAGAATTGCGGGGTCGGCTCCGACGGCACCGAGCGGATCACGCCACCGGCCATCAGGAAGCCGAAGGCATGGATCGGGTAGCTCGGGTTCGGACAGAGCACGACGTCGCCTGGCGCGGTGATCGCCTGGGCGACGTTGGCAAAGCCCTCCTTCGAGCCGAGGGTCGCGACGACCTGGGTGTCCGGGTTGAGCTTGACGCCGAAGCGGCGCGCGTAATAGCCGGCCTGGGCCTTGCGCAAGCCGTTGATGCCGCGCGAGGCCGAGTAGCGGTCGGTGCGCGGCTTGCCCAGCGTCTCCTTCAGCTTCTCGATCACATGCGGCGGGGTCGGCAGGTCCGGGTTCCCCATGCCCATGTCGATGATGTCGGCCCCGGCATTGCGTGCGGCCGCCTTGGCCTGGTTGACCTTCTCGAAGACGTAAGGCGGCAGACGGCGAATGCGGTAGAAATCTTCCATGGGACCCTTGCTCCGACAAACCTGCATGCCAGAATCGATCACCCCTGCGGCTTGTTCGAGGCCGGAGCCGGCCTCATCCAGAAATCGCACTTAAATCAATGACTTAAAGCGAACTCAGGCGCGCAATCAGCGGGCGACGGCCGGATATGCGGTTGAATTGAGGTTCTTTTAGCACGGACGCCCGGTGGCGCCAGCGCTGATCGGCCGTTCGGCCTCACTTCCCGGACGTATTCTGGGTCGCGCCGGACTCCTGGGCCTGGTGGTCGCGCGCGGCGATCAGCTCCTGCTCGAGCTTCGCCTGATCCGCGGGCTTCATGGTCTGCTCGGTACGATCGGGCGGCAAATCGTGAACCGGGAGATAGCCGCTCGGATCCTTTGCCCGCGCCGGGGCGTCGGCGGGCAATGTCATATCGGCAACCGTGCTCGAGCAGCCGCCCAGCGCCGCCATCGACGCAAGCAGCGCGGCGCCCACGAGCCCCCTCATCATCCGATCGATCGGCATCCGCCGAATATCCCCAACAAGCAGGCCGCGCGCGATGCGCACCCTCGCCGACACGGGCCGCACTGGTACGAGCCGCACTGGTACAAGCCTTGCAGCGTCCCCGCTGCGTCAAATCTTACCTTAGTCGTTCAAACCATTGTTGTCCGAAACGATTAAAGCCGGAAGCACCAAAACCATCCGCTGAGGCATCAATATGTCAGAACAAAGCTTTTTTGTCGCAGTGCAACACAACGAAACGTTGGAATTTGACTGATTATCAATGCCGCACCGCGCGATGACGCCCCCGATACGAAGCGATAGTGTCCTTGAGATGAGCAACGTCATTCCCGACTCCCAGACCGCCCCCAAATTCAACGCCGAAGCCTTCGCCATGAACATCGCGCGCGCGATGGAGAGCAGCGGCCAGGCGCTTGCGGCCTATCTGAAGCCGCGCCAGAACGGTGAGCTCCGCGACAAGACGCCGAACGAGTTCGGCGAGGTCGTCAAGACGTTCAGCGTGATCGCCGAATACTGGCTGTCCGACAAGGAGCGCGCCTCGGCACTGCAGATGCAGCTCGGCAAGGACTATCTCGATCTCTGGGGCATGGCGGCGCGCCGCATGGCCGGTGAAGCCGACGCCAAGCCGGCGATCGAGCCGGCCCCGCGCGACAAGCGCTTCCAGGATCCGGAGTGGAAATCGAACCAGTTCTTCGACTTCATCCTGCAGCTCTACCTCCTGACCTCGCGATGGGCGCAGCAACTGGTCCACGACGCCGAAGGGATCGATCCGCATACCCGCAAGAAGGCCGAGTTCTATGTGCAGCAGATCACCAACGCGATCGCGCCGTCGAATTTCGTCCTGACCAATCCTGAACTGCTGCGCGCCACCGTCGACAGCAGCGGCGACAATCTGGTCCGCGGCATGAAGATGCTGGCCGAGGATATCGAGGCCGGCCACGGCACGCTGCGCATCCGCCAGTCCGATCCGAGCAATCTCGAGGTCGGCGTCAACATGGCGACGACGCCGGGCAAGGTGATCTACCAGAACGATCTGATGCAGCTGATCCAGTATTCGCCGACGACGGAGCACGTGTTGCGCACGCCGCTCCTGATCGTGCCGCCCTGGATCAACAAGTTCTACATCCTCGATCTGCGCCCCGAGAAATCCTACATCAAATGGTGCGTCGACCAGGGCATCACGGTGTTCGTGATTTCCTGGGTCAACCCAGACAAGGAGCTCGGCAAGAAGACCTGGGCCGACTACATGACCGAAGGCCCGCTCACGGCGATGGACGTGATCGAGAAGGCGACCGGCGAGATGAAGGTGCACACCGCAGGCTACTGCGTCGGCGGCACGATGCTCGCCTCGACCTTGGCCTATCTCGCCGAGAAGCGCCGCCAGCGCGTGACCTCGGCCACGTTCTTTGCCGCGCAGGTCGACTTCACCCAGGCCGGCGATCTGCTCGTGTTCGTCGACGAGGATCAGATCTCGGCGCTGGAGCGCGACATGCAGGAGAGCGGCGTGCTCGAGGGCAGCAAGATGGCGATGGCCTTCAACATGCTGCGCTCCAACGACCTGATCTGGTCCTATGTCGTGAACAACTATCTGAAGGGCAAGTCACCCTCCTCGTTCGACCTGCTGCACTGGAATTCCGACGCGACGCGGATGCCGGCGTCGAACCACTCCTACTACCTGCGCAACTGCTACCTGGAAAACCGGCTGTCGACCGGCACCATGGTGCTCGACAACACGCTGCTCGATCTCTCGAAGGTGAAGGTTCCGGTCTACAATCTGGCGGCCCGCGAGGATCACATCGCGCCGGCGGAATCGGTGCTCTACGGCTCGCAGTTTTTCGGCGGCCCGGTGAAATATGTGCTGTCCGGCTCCGGCCACATCGCCGGCGTGGTCAATCCGCCGGCGTCGAAGAAGTACCAGTACTGGACCAACGACAACATCAAGGGCGTCAAGCTCGCCGACTGGATGAAGGGCGCCGAGGAGCACAAGGGTTCGTGGTGGCCGGACTGGCGGCAATGGCTGGAGAGCCACGATCCGGAGCAGGTGCCGGCGCGCGAGGCCGGCTCGGTCGCGACGCCACCGCTCGAGGACGCACCGGGCAGCTACGTCCGCGTCCGCGCATAGCGCTGTGCCTCCCGCTCGGCTATAACAAATCGTCCCGGCCGGGCCGGGAATCGAAATCATTCGAGGGGGAGACGATGACGCGTGAACTGTTCTGGCTGGCGCTGACGGTGATCCTGACCGGACTGCTGTGGCTCCCCTACACCTTGAACCGGATCCAGGTCCGCGGCCTCTCCGGCGCCATGGCCAATCCCTCGCGCACCGACAAGCCCCATGCCGAATGGGCCAACCGGCTGATGTTCGCGCATGACAACGCGATCGAAAACCTCGTGATCTTCGCGCCGCTGGTGCTGATCCTCAACGCCGCCGACTATTCCACCAAATGGACCGTGCTGGCCTGCGCCGTCTATTTCTGGGCTCGTGTCGCGCACCTGATCGTCTACGCGCTGGGTGTGCCGGTGTTCCGCACACTGGCTTTCACGGTCGGCTTCATCGCTCAGATCGTCCTGGCGCTCGCGATCTTCAAGATCGTCTGAAGCCGATCATTGCCTCCGGTCGCGGCACTCGGCCGCACCGGCCTCCCGATTCCGCAGTCGTGCTATTCCGCAGTCTTGCGCACCACGATGTGCTGCATCGTCGCGGGCGCATCGTCAAAGCTCTTGATCTCGCCGGTGTCGGACGAGACCTGCGTCCAGGCGCCTGACGCGGCGTAGGTCGCCTGCAGCCATTCTGCGGGCGGATAATTGTAGTAGCGGCCGATGCTGTCGCGACCGTCGTCGTGGCCGATCTTGTAGCTCGCGTAGAAGATGCCGCCCGGCCGCAGCGCGCGATGGATGCGGGCCAGGATGCCCGCCAGCTCGTCGCGCGGCACGTGCAGCAGACAGGCGCTGGCCCAGACGCCGTCATAGATCTCGCAATCCTCGAGCTCGTCGAAACGCATCGCCTCGACGGGATGATCGATGCGGCGCGCCGCGACCGCAGCCATCTCGGGCGAACCGTCGGTTGCACGCAACACAAAGCCGTCCGCAAGCATCACCGCGGCGTGGTTACCGGCGCCGCAACCGAGCTCGAGGATCGCGCCGCCCCGCGGCAAGAGCGCGAGGAAACCCTTCAGCCGGGTGGACGGCGCTTTCGCCCACCCGGCATAGGCCTCGGCATTGCGCCGATAGAATTGCAGCGTCTCGTCGTCCACGACGCGGCACTCAGGCGTCGGCCAGCCCCAGCATCAGCCGCATGTTCTGCACGGCCGCGCCCGAGGCCCCCTTGCCGAGATTGTCGAGGCGAGCGACCAGCACCGCCTGGTGGTGCTTGTCGCTGGCAAAGACATAGAGCTCGAGCTGGTTAGTCTCGTTGAGCGCCTCCGGCTCGAGCTTGCCGCCTTCGCTGTGCAGCGGCATCGCCGTGACATGCTTGCTGCCGGCATAGCGCTTCGCCAGCGCGGCCTGCAGGTCTGCACCCGTAGGCTTGCCTGGCAGCGTGTCGAGCTGCAGCGGCACCGAAACCAGCATGCCCTGTCGGTAATTGCCGACCGATGGGACGAAGATCGGCCGCCGAGTCAGCCGCGAATAGAGCTGCAGCTCCGGCACGTGCTTGTGCTCGAAGCCGAGGCCGTAGAGTTCGAACGCCGGCGCCGAGCCGTCCTCGAAGCTCGCGATCATCGACTTGCCGCCGCCCGAATAGCCGCTCACCGCATTGACGGCGAGCGGATAGTCCGCCGGCAGCAGGCCGGCATCGACCAGCGGCCGCAGCAGCGCGATGCCGCCGGTCGGATAGCAACCCGGGTTCGACACTTTCGGTGCCATCCTGATCTTGTCGGCCTGATCGGGCGCGAGCTCGGGGAAGCCGTAGGCCCAGTCGGGCGCGACGCGATAGGCGGTCGAGGCATCGAGCACCTTTGGCGCGGCGTTGCCCATCGTATCGATCAGGGCGACGGTTTCCTTGGCGGCATCGTCCGGCAGGCACAGAATCACCAGATCCACCTCCTCCATCAACGCCCGCTTGGCACCGGCGTCCTTCCGCTTGTCCTCGGCGATGTGCTTGACCTCGACATCGCCGATCAGGCGCAGCCGCTCCTGGATGCCGAGGCCGGTGGTGCCGGACGCGCCGTCAACGAACACGGTTTTGGTCGCGCCGCGCGCAGTCTTCAGCTGATTGGTTTCGGTGAGGGTCATGGCACGCTCCTTTCGAGCTCGTTCGTTTGGTTTGCAAAGACATCCGGCCGCGTCTGCCGCATCAAAAGCGCGATCGCCTGCGCGCCGGCGTCGGCCTGCGCGGCAAGGCTGCCCGCGACCGCCGCATAATCGGTCTCGGATTTGTGCTGGTTCAGCTTGAAGCTGCCCTCCACCTCTTCCACCGTCATCTCGAAGCCCACGATCGCCTTCTTCATGGCATCCAGCCGCGCGGCTGTCATCTTGGCCGGCAGCCACGGCTTTTTCGGCAACAGCCGCTCCTCGAACTTGGCGCTCAGCGTATCGATCTGAACGGCAAGTTCCTGATCCGACAGCGTCCGCACCGGCCCGGTCAGGTGCACGGCCTGATAGAGCCAGGTCGGCACCTGGTCGGGCGAGACGTACCAGTCCGCCGACACATAGGCATCCGCGCCGGTGACGGCCAGCAGCCAGGAGGCGCCGCCTGCCAGCTTTACCAGCGGATTGTGACCGGCGACATGAAACAGCGCCCGCGGCGTGCCATCACTCGCGTAGGTCAGGTAGAACGGTAGCGCGGAGGCGACCGGCTTGCCGCCGTCCCACGCGCAGGCAAGGCCGAAGCCGCGCGCTTCCGCGAAGGCGAGGCTTGCGGCGCGGTCGGGTTTGAATACCGGTGGCGTATACATGGTGGTAGCTCCTGCGTGACAAGGGAGCCGCCAGATCGTACCGCGTGTCTTCGTAAGGAGAGCGCCGCGGGAAGAAATCCGGCGGCAGAGGCGATGATCGTTAAACGCGAACGACCGCCTGTACCGCGAGGGTACGGCGGCGACGGGCGATGATGATGGTCGCGGCGTTGATCATGGGCGCGGCTAATAAGGCCGCGCCCGCGTCACGTCAAGGAAAACCGTCAGATCACCGGATTCCACGGCGCCGGCACGACACGATAGCCGTTGCCGTCCTTGACGATGTTGCCGAGGCCCGGGAACGGATAGTGGAAGCCCTGCACCTGGAGCTTCTCGGCAACCACCATGTCGTAGATGCGCCGCCGGGTCTTCTCGGCCACGTCACCGTCCTGGTCGAAGAACGCATGCCAGCCCGGATTGGTGGCGAACAGGTTCGGATTGTTGGTGACGTCGGACTGGATGAAGACCTTGTCCGAGCCGGACGCCAGCACATAGGAGGTGTGGCCAGGGGTATGGCCGATGGTCTCGACCGAGGTCAGGCCCGGCGCGATCTCCTTGCCCCACTCATAGGGCGTGACCTTCTTCTTCAAGCCGGCTTCGAAGATGTTGCGGTTGTTCTTGAATAGCCCCTGCATGCGGCCGGCCGGCGCCCGGCTCATCTCGCCGTCGTCCATCCAGAACTTCCATTCGGTCGCCGGCACCAGCACCTCGGCGTTCGGGAACGCCGGCGTGCCCTCGGCGGTCAAAAGCCCGTTCACGTGGTCGGTGTGGAAGTGCGAGATCACGACCATGTCGACCGCCTTGGGATCGAAACCGGCCGCGACGAAATTGTCCGCGAAGACGCCGTTGGCGCCCTTGCTGTTGGCCTTCGCCAGCGCGCCATTGCCGGTGTCGATCACGACCAGCTTGCCGCCGGTGTTGAGCACCAGCGGCGCGAACCAGATCGTCATCATGTCGCGCGGCATGAAGGCCTTTTCCAGCGCCGCGTTGACATCCTCGCGCTTCGCATTGGGAATGAAGCCGTCTTCCAGCTTGAAGACGTTCTTGCCGTCGGACACCACGGTGACCATGATGTCGCCGACCTTGTAGCGATAGAAGCTCGGCGCCTGCTTATCGGCGGCCGGTGCCGCCGCGTTGGCGGCCGCGGCGGACAGCAGCGGCGCGGCGGCGAGCCCCGCGGCGCCGGCGAGAGCGTGACGTCGTGACAATTCCATGGTGGTGTCCTCCCAATCAGATGCTGGTAGCGAGCAGCGCAATTCGCGTCGTTGGGCGAGGTTTTAACAGCGTTTCGCCCGGTTCTGCGATGACGGCTGCGCGATCCACCGTCTTCCCGGCTAACCCTGCACCGGCGGCGTTATTCCGACGCCACGGCCGGCCGAGCTGCGGTTGCATTCACAGCTTGCTGAGCAAGCCGATGTGGCGCAGCAGGCTCTCCCAGAAGCCGCCGCCGGCCAGCAATCCCTGCAGACGCGCGTGGGCGAGCGTACTGCCGCGATCGGATGCCCTGGCGTACCATTTGATGGCTTCCTGGGTGTCCTTTGGCACGCCGGTGCCGCTCTCATAGGCGTACCCCAGATTATACTGGGCATCGCCGTCGTTCTGGTCCGCTGCAATCCGCAACAACGCAATGCCCCTGGACTGGTCCATCGGCAGTCCCTGGCCCTTGAGATAGAGCAGCGCGAGATTCATCTGCGCCCAGGTCGAGCCCTGGTCGGCAGCCTTCGAGAACCAGTTGGCGGCCTGCTGATAATCCTGGGCGAGGCCCACACCGTCCCGATAGAGCCGTCCCAAACGCGACTGGCCGAACACGTTACCCCGCTCGGCCGCCTTGGCGTACCACTCGGCTGCGGCCTTCTCGTCGCGTGCCGTGCCAAGCCCATACTCATAGGCATATCCCAGCTTCCCCTGGCTGTAGGAATCGCCCTGCGCCGCCGCCAACTGGAACCAGCGGATGGCCTCGGCAGAGTTGCGCTCGACGCCGTAACCGCTTTCGTACATGTACGCCACATAGGATTGCGCCGAGGCGTTGCCGCTCTCTGCGTAGGGCCGGAGCAGTGCCATCGCGCGCGGATAGTTCTGCGACTGGTACGCTTTCACGCCGTCGGTATAGTCGGCGCTGACATCGGTGACGAGCGGCACCGACCGGGGCGTCAGTCCAACCTGCCGATATCTGAACTCCGTGAACTTGTCGAAGCCGGTCTTGATCGCCGCTGCAAACGCGGCGGGACAGATCGCAGCGTCGACGCTGAAGCGCACGACGGCGTTGGTGCGGATGGTCTGGCCATCGAGCGTGGCCGTCGCATTGACCTCGATCCGGCCGGTTGCGGGGCCGTATGCGGTGCTGCCGGCAAAGCTGTTGCTGTAGGTGACTGGCGCCGGCTTTTCGAAGAAATGGGTTCCTTCCGGCACCGTGAGCGAGCTGGTCTCCCGGTACTCCAGCGCGCGACAGGGAAACGCCCGCTCGGTCGCGCTACCCGCGGCGAGCATCGGCAGCGACGGCCGCGGATCCGTTAGCGGCAGCGTTCGGATGCGCTCGGGATAATGCAGGTTGACGGGCTTGCTGATCTCGAACGTCGCGGTGATGGCGAAAGCGTCGGACAGGTCCCGCGGATTCGGGAAGCTGTAGTCGCCACTGCCGGCCAGCCCGGCCTGCTCGACCATCCGCTTGGCGCTGTTCTGCCTGTCGACCGTCTCGAGGCCCTGTGCCACGGACCGTCCGATGACCGCTCCCAATCCGCTGCCGGACAAGACCGAGCGCGCCCGCCGTGTGCCATCGTCGAGCAGCGTGTAGTCGGTGTCTGCCGCCAGCGCGAAGCGCTGCGGTCCCGCCACCGGAATGCGGGCCACCGTCCCCTTGTCGATGTTGAGCGCCGGCTTGCCGCCGAGGTTCGGCGGCAACGCGTCGAAGGCAGTCAGCGAGGCCGTCGGGTCGAGGTAGCGGTCGATCGCCGGAACATAGACGATCGCGTGGTCGAAATTCTGCGTCGCGACTTCCGTCAGCGTGTACTGCATGCCGGCGTTGACGGCGACGAGATTGGCCTCGATCCCCTGCGCCGCGAGCAGCGCCTTGAGGATCGTCGCATGCGCTTTGCAATCGCCGTAGCGCGCCGCGAGCACGGCGGATGCGGGTTGCGAGGTTAGGCCGCCGTCCTCCAAACCGATCCCGACATAGCGGATGTTGCGCGCGACCCAGTTGTGGATCCGCTCGACCTTGCCGCGCGTGTCGGCGGCATCGCCGACAATCTCGGCCGAAAGCTTCCGCACACTCTCGTCAGGCTGCGCCATCGGCGCGTTGCGGGCGTTCAGCACGGCCGCCAATGCGGCGTAGTCCGCGAAGGTGCTGACCTCGAAGCGGCTGGCATCGTCGAACGATCCCATGTCGAGCAGGCGCGGCCGCGGCGTGTCCTGCCTGAAGCGGACATGATGGATGATCCGATCGCCGGATCGCTCCTCGCTGTGCTCGACATTGCGCGCTGCGACGCGCAGCGGCTTCGAGGCAGGCGCATCGAGCGTCAGTTCGATCACCTCGGGAGGTTGATCTGCCGGCTGGCTCCAGTAACGCGCAAACTCGCCGGGAAATTCGGCTCGCTTCGCCTTGTAGATCAGCCGTCCTCTCACCTTGTCGCCGGGCGCGACATCCGGATAGGCGATGATCCGCTGGCGCCGCTCGTCGAAATAGGGAGATGACGAATCGGTTGAGGCCGGCTGATCGCGGACGGCGCGCTCGTCGACCGCGATGACGCGGCCGTCGGCCTTCAAGGTGGCGAGCTCGCTGGACAAAACGTCGTAGAAATAGCTGTTGTAGCCAACGGCCCGTTGGGCGAGGGCCTCGGCCCCCTTTTCGTTGAGCGCCTCGGCCTCGAAATCATAGACCGTCGTGCTCAGGCCCTGCTCGTCGAAGGTGACGGCATAACGGATCACCGTGCGCCGCCAGCCCGGGTCGACCCAGACCTGTTGCCGGTCTACGGCTCCGGCGACGAACGTGTCCGCGGGTTCGGCCGCGGCCTGGCTCGCCAGAGCCAACAGCAGGATGGGTAAGAAGAGGATTCGCGCGACCATTGTGATGCTAGCCCGGCGACGATCTGTAACGTCGGTAGTTGAGCTAGCATCGGGAGATTAGCACCCCCTCGCCTGGATAGAAAAACTTTTACATTCTCCCATCGCGTGTGGTGCCGGGAAACCGCGGCCTACACCACCCGCCACATCCATTCCATGACCTTGGCGATCACGTCGCCGAACAGCAGCAGCGCCGCCGACCACACCAGCGCGGAGACGAAATTGGCGATCTGGAATCGCCAGTACGACATCTCGAAAATCCCGGCGGCAAGCGGCACCGAGGCGCGCAGCGGACCGAAGAAGCGGCCGATGAAGATGCTGGGCACGCCCCAGCTCTTCACGAAGGCCTCGCCGCGCGGCAGGATTTCGGGATAGCGCGACAGCGGCCACATCTGGGCCACCTGTTCCTTGTAGCGGTAGCCGAACCAGTAGGAGACCCAATCGCCGAGCGCCGCGCCGATGCCGCCGGCGATCCAGATCGGCCAGAAGTTGATACCGCTGACGCCGATCAGCGCGCCGATCGCGACCAGCGCGCCCCAGGCCGGGATCAGCAGCGAGATGAAGGCAAGCGATTCACCAAACGCGAGCAACAGGACGATCGGAGCGGCCCAAGCCTGATGATGGCGCACGAATTCGGCCAGCGCGTGCGCAAAATCTTCCATCTCGTCGCTTGCCTTCCCCGTTTGACCTTGAATGAACCTTTCTGCCGGTTCCTCACCTAAGAACAGGTAAGCCAGCCCATTGCGTGACTTCAAGTCACAAAGCCGGGGATCGATCGTGATTTCCCCTTCAGCGCGGGCCGGCCGGCATCCCTGACACGAAGAAGGAAGAATTGAATGATCGGATCAGTGATGATGTGCGTGAGCGTTGTCGTGCTGCTGTTCGGAATGCTCGCGGGCATCGCCATGGGAATCGGGCACGACTTCACGATGGGGCCGGCGCATGCGCATCTCAACCTGGTCGGCGGTGTGCTGCTGTTCCTGTTCGGCCTCTACTACCGTTTGGTGCCGGCCGCGGGCGCGATGCGGTTGGCGAGGATCCAGGGCTGGTTGCATATCATCGGCGGCATCCTGTTTCCGGCCGGGGTAGCGATGGTGCTCGTGAACGGAGAGTCATTCGTCGCCGCCCCCATCATCGGATCGCTGATCGTGGTGGTCGCCATGGCCCTGTTCGCGATCGTTGTATTCCGCACCTCGCAGGCGTAATCCGACACCCCTATCTGTAGGGGACGGCCCGGGCCTGCTGCCCTCCGCCGTCCCCATTTGCAGCCTATCCGTGGCATAGTCAGGGATAACCGATTCGCCGCGCCAAGACTGGCGCGTGACATAAAGAACCATGTCCAAACCACTGAAAACAAACGCAAAAGCCAAATCGGCCGACGACCTGTTCGGTGCTCCGGAGCCTAAGGGACGCGCGCCGCTGAAGGTCGCCGCCCGCGCCACCGGCGGTGCCGAAGACAGCTATACCGCCGATGACATCGAGGTCCTTGAGGGGCTGGAACCGGTCCGCAAGCGGCCTGGTATGTATATCGGCGGCACCGACGAGAAGGCGCTGCACCACCTGTTCGCCGAAGTGATCGACAATTCGATGGACGAGGCGCTGGCCGGTCATGCGACCTTCATCGAAGTCGAACTTGCTGCCGATGGCTTCCTGACCGTGACCGACAATGGCCGCGGCATTCCAGTCGACGCGCACAAGAAATTCCCGAGAAAGTCGGCGCTCGAAGTCATCATGTGCATGCTGCATTCCGGCGGCAAGTTCGACTCCAAGGTCTACGAGACCTCGGGCGGCCTGCACGGCGTCGGCGTCTCCGTGGTCAACGCCCTCTCCTCGCGGCTCGAGGTCGAGGTCGCGCGCAGCCAGCAGCTGTACCGCATGACCTTCGAACGCGGCCTTCCCAAGGGCAAGCTCGAAGAGCTCGGCAAGGTCAACAACCGCCGCGGCACCCGCATCCGCTTCAAGCCGGACACCGAGATTTTTGGCGCCAAGGCGACCTTCAAGCCGCAGCGCCTGTTCAAGATGACGCGCTCGAAGGCCTATCTGTTCGGCGGCGTCGAAATCCGCTGGCACTGCGACCAGGAGCTGTTGAAGGGCGTCGAAGATGTGCCGGCGGAGGCGACATTCCACTTCCCCGGCGGCCTGAAGGATTATCTCGCCGCGGCGATCCACGCCGACACGCTGGTGCATCAGGACATCTTCTCCGGCAAGTCCGGCCGCAGCGGCGCGCACGGCGCCTGCGAGTGGGCGGTGGCGTGGACCGCCGACGCCGACGGCTTCCTGTCGTCCTACACCAACACGGTGCCGACACCCGACGGCGGCACCCATGAATCGGGCATGCGCAGTGCGCTGCTGCGCGGCTTGAAGGATCATGCGGAGCGTGCCGGCCAGGGCAAGCGCGCGGCTTCCATCACCTCGGAAGACGTGATGGTGGGCGCGGCGGTGATGCTCTCGGTGTTCGTGCGCGAGCCTGAATTCCAGGGCCAGACCAAGGACCGTCTCGCCACCGCGGAAGCGCAGCGCATCGTCGAACAGGCGATCAAGGATCCGTTCGACCACTGGCTGTCGGGCAATCCGAACCAGGCCAATCGCCTGCTGGATTTCGTCATCGACCGCGCCGAGGAGCGGCTGCGGCGACGGCAGGAGAAGGAGACCGCTCGCAAGACCGCGGGCAAGAAGCTGCGCCTCCCCGGCAAGCTCGCCGATTGCATCGACACCGGGACGGCAAACTCGGAGCTCTTCATCGTCGAAGGCGACTCGGCAGGTGGCAGCGCCAAACATGCGCGCGATCGCCAAAACCAGGCCGTGCTGCCGCTGCGCGGCAAGATTCTCAACGTCGCCTCCGCCGGCAAGGACAAGCTGACCGCCAACGCCCAGCTCTCCGATCTCGTGCAGGCGATCGGTTGCGGTACGCTTGCGCATTATCGCGAAGAGGACCTGCGCTATCAGCGCATCGTCATCATGACCGACGCCGACGTCGACGGCGCGCATATCGCATCGCTGCTGATCACGTTCTTCTACCGGCAGATGCCGCGGCTGATCGATGAAGGGCATCTCTATCTCGCGGTGCCGCCGCTCTACAAGCTGACCCACGGCTCCAAGTCGGTTTATGCCCGCGACGACGCGCACAAGGACGCGCTGCTGAAGAGCGAGTTCAACGCCAACGCCAATGTCGAGGTGAATCGCTTCAAAGGCCTCGGCGAAATGAACCCGGCCCAGCTCAAGGAAACCACCATGGATCCGGCCAAGCGCACGATGCTGCGCGTGGTGCTGCTCGCTGACGACCGCGAGGGCACTGCCGATTCCGTCGAGCGGCTGATGGGCACCAAGGCGGAAGCACGGTTTGCTTTTATTTCCGACAAGGCCGAATTCGCCAGCGACGATCTGCTCGACGTCTAGAGCGACAACCTGCTGATTTCGATCATTTTTTCGGCCGCCCTCGCTCGGGGGCGGCCGCTTTCGTTCGCCGTTTCCGCGAACCCCGCAGGTTTCGTTTTCGGCCGGTTGTGTCTCACCCGCAACAGCATTTCCGGCGGAACCACGTATAGTCCCGACATCAAGGCTGGGGAATCGGTGCTGGAGCGCCCTTCGTCAAGCGACCCGATCGAACGCTAAAGTCGAGGATTTGGATATGAAGAAGATCTTGCTCGCTCTGACCGCGGTTGCTGCGATGACGGCATCGGCCCAGGCGGCCGACCTCGCCGCCCGCCCGTACACCAAGGCTCCCGCCCCGCTCCCGGTGGCGCCGAGCTGGACTGGCTTCTACGTGTTTGGCGGCGGCGGCGGCGGCGTCTGGGACGCTGACACCACCATTCAGCCGACCGCTGGCGGCGCGAGCATCCTTGGCCTCAACCAGCGCCAGGGCGGCGATGGCTGGTACGGCACCGTCGGCGCCGGCTACGACTGGCAGGCCAGCCAGAGCTGGGTGTTCGGCGTGTTCGCCGACGGCCAGTTCGGCAGCCTCAAGGGCACCATCCAGGATCAGGGTCCGTTCATCGCGGGCAACATCAAGAACGACTACTCCTGGGCCGCCGGTGCGCGCCTCGGCTATCTGGTCGCTCCGAACGTCCTGTCCTACGTGAACGCCGGTTACTCGGACGCGCACTGGAAGGGCACCACCCTGCTCAGCACCGTCACCGCTCTCCCGTCCGGCCTGCACACCAACGGTTTCGACCGCGGTGGCTGGTTCGTTGGCGGCGGCGTCGAGAACAACCTGAGCTTCTTCGGCATCTCGGCTCCCGGCTGGTTCATGAAGACCGAGTACCGCGCTGCCTACTACGACAACAAGAACATCTCCGAGTTGGCTGACGGTACCAACCTGTCGAACGGCCGCGACATCACCTTCAAGCCGCTGGTGCAGACCATCAGCACCTCGCTGGTCTACCGCTTCAACTGGAGCGGCCCGGTTGTCGCCAAGTACTGATCGGACAAGTACTGATTTCTGCTGAATTGCAGACCAAAAGCCCCGGCATCGTCCGGGGCTTTTTTGTTGGCCGCTCCCTTTCCCGAAGGCCGGCGTCCTCCGTGCGGAACCGGTCCGCCTGCTGGTCAAGGCCGCATCGATCGGGCACTGTCTTGGCCGCTCAAACCACAGCGGACAACAACAATGAAAAACGGACTGTTTGATCTCTCGGGCAAGGTCGCCATCGTCACTGGCGGCAATGGCGGCATCGGGCTCGGCATGGCGCAGGGCATGGCTGATGCCGGCGCTGCGATTGCCGTCGTCGGCCGCAACGAGGCGAAATCGAAGGCGGCGGTCGAGGATCTCAGCCGGCGCGGCGTCAAGGCCATCGCGGTGACGACCGACGTCACCGACAAGGCGGCGGTCGCTGCCATGGTCGAACGCGTGACCGCCGAGCTCGGACGGATCGACATCCTCGTCAATAATGCCGGCATGAGCATCCGCAAGCCGCCGCACGAACTCGCGCTCGAGGAATGGAGCAAGGTGATCGACACCAACCTCACGAGCGCCTTCCTGTGCTCGAAGGCGGCCTATCCGGCGCTGAAGGCCTCGGGTCACGGCAAGATCATCAACATCGGCTCGATGATGTCGATCTTCGGCGCGAGCTTTGCCGCGGCCTATGCCGCAAGCAAGGGCGGCATCGTGCAGTACAGCCGCGCCTGCGCCAACGCCTGGGCTCCCGACAATATCCAGGTCAACGCCATCCTGCCCGGCTGGATCGACACCGAGCTGACGCAAGGCGCGCGCCAGCAGGTCGCCGGCCTGCATGAGCGCGTGCTGGCGCGTACGCCGGCCGCACGCTGGGGCGCGATCGGCGATTTCGCCGGGATTGCCGTGTTCCTAGCTTCTCCCGCGTCCGACTTCGTCACCGGCACCGCCATTCCGGTCGACGGCGGCTATTCGGTGATGGTCTAGACGCTCTGGAACGCAAAAAGCCCCGGCGCGATGCCAGGGCTTTCTCAAACTCAGTCTATTTGAGACGAGCTCAGTAGCGCGCGATCACCGGCGCGTCGAACTTGTAGTTCAGGCGCACCACCGCCCATTGCAGGTCGCGCGGCTTGGCGTCGAACGTGTAGGTGCCGGTCGCGGTACCCGCGAGTTGATAGCTCTGCTTCTCGAAGGCGGCGTAGTTGTACTCGACACCGACGGTCCAGTTGCGGGTGATGCCGTATTCCCAGCCGGCGCCGACGGTCCAGCCGCTGGCCCACTGGGTCGTGCTGCCGGAGCCGGTTGCGGGCGGAAGGGTGTCGACCACCGACAGGCGGTTGTTCACGCCGGCGTAGCCGCCCTTGACGTAGAGCAGGTTGTTGTTGATGGCGAGACCGGCGCGACCGACGATCGTTGCCAGCAGATTGGCCCGCCAGCTGAACTGATCATCCGCGGCACCGAACACCGTGTTGTTGACGCGGCCGGAAGCATCGAGCCCGGACAGCGTGCCCTCGACGCCGAACACGAAATTGTTGGCCTGCCAGTTGTAACCGATCTGACCGCCGCCCAGGAAACCCGTGCCGCGCTGACGGAAGCCCTGGCCCGGCGCGAGGTCACCGAACGCCGTGGTGTTCGCGGTGTTGGCCCACTGCTCGTTGGTCCAGGCGCCGCCGACATGGCCGCCGATGTAGAAGCCGGCCCAGTTGTAGATCGCCTCGACGTAAGCCGGCGCCTTGGTGTAGGGACGGGCCGCGAGGTCGGCGGCGGATGCGGCGCCGAGGCCAAGCACGGTGGTGGCGGTCAACGCAGCAATGAATTTGGTACGCAACATGATGGCACCCTCAGGATTGTCCGATGGGTGCCAGCTTTCCCAGAGAGACCCTTACCAAAAGAAAACCGGCGCAACCGGTGGCGTCGAATCGGTGTCCGCCGATTTCGAATCTTGTCCGTCTGTTGCAACCACGCAACTTTTCATGGTTAACTTAAGCGGCTGTTATCCTTGATGAATTCATAGCAGCGCAACTCAACTGCAGGCTGGCGAATGGACGTGCTCGGGCCGCACCCCGACGGCGAGAACGCGCGCAGTCAGTCCCTGCAACCACGGCACCGCGGTGATCAGGCGGAGCGGCAACGGCGTCGGCCGATCACCCGGCTTCAGCGCTACGCTGATGATGTTGTTCTGGGCGACCACCTGCAGGCGCTGGGTCACCCGCACGGGAAACTCGCGACGGCGTCTGACAGCATCGAGTTCGTCCTCCGACGGGCAGCCATGGACGAGCTTCGCCGCCAGGATGTTGGCCGTTGCGACCGCATCCTGGACCGCGAGGTTGACGCCGACGCCACCAATCGGCGACATCGCATGCGCCGCATCGCCGATCAGAAGCAGCCCAGGCCGGGTCCAGCGAGTCAGCCGGTTGATCGCGACCGTGAGCAGCTTGAGATCGTCGAAGCTCTTCACGTCGCCAATGCCGCTCTTGAGGATCGGCGCCAGCCGCAACACGTCGTCGAGCAACGCCGGCAGCCCCCTCGCCTTCACTGCCTCGAACTGTCCCTTGGCGATCACATAGGCGCATTGCCAGTAGTCGCCGCGGTCGAACGTCACCAGCATCTTGCCGTGGTCGACGCGCGCGAACAGGTTCTCGGTCTCGTCCGGGTGCCGCCCGACTCGAAACCACAGCACATCCATCGGCGCGCCGATCTCCTCCACGGCAAGCCCGGTCCGCTCGCGGATCGTGGAATGGCGGCCGTCGCAGGCAATCGTGAGATCCGCCTCGATCTCCAATTCCCCCTCGGGCGTTTTCGCAACGACGCCCGCGACGGTGTCGCCGCGCCGGATCAGATCGGTGGCCTCGGTGTTCATCAGCACCTTGAGCTGTCCAAAGCGCTTGCCGCTCTCGCGCAGGAAATTGAGGAAGTCCCACTGCGGCATCAGCGCGATGTAGGGATATTTCACGTCGAGACGGCTGGTATCGGCGAGCCGCACATGGGTACCGTCGAAGATGCCGTCGAGCTTCTGGATCTGCTGGTGCGGCAGCTTCAGGAAGCCGTCGATCAGCCCGAGCTCGTCCATCACCTGCAAGGTCGAGGGATGCACGGTGTCGCCGCGAAAGTCGCGGAAGAAGTCGGCATGCTTCTCCAGCACCACGACATCGACCCCGGCGCGCCCGAGCAGATAGCCCAGCATCATGCCGGCCGGCCCGCCGCCGACCACGCAGCAGCGGACCTTCATCGTACGCGGCCGTTGCGGATTGTTGCCGTCCATGACTCCGTCCTCGCCGTTCTCTCAAGCCTGGGTCGGGATTGTAACGCGGATCAGACCGAAAGGATGCTAGCGCCGGAACGTCTTGATCTCGGATACGCTGCCGTCGCGATAGGTCAATTCGACCGACACCGATTTGGTCTGCGGCGCGAGCTTCAGATAGGGCTGCGCCTCGGACGGTATCGCGCTGGGATCACGCGGATCGCAGGCCGGCATCTTCAGCACCTTGTCCGGCACCGCGCTGTCGATGCCGATGCGGACCTCGCGGATCGCGCATCGATACGACATCAGATGCGTGTAATAGACCAAGAGGCCGTTGAATTCGCGGAACGATAGCCAGCTCGTGGCGGTCATGTCGAGGATCTTGCGTTGGTCGCGGATCAATGCGGCCTCGGGATCGAACTTGATCGGAAACGGGCCCTGCATCTCGCCCTGCGCATCGACATAACGAATCTCGATCGTGCTGGCGGGCGCGTCGGCGGGCAGCTCGATCGACGGATTGGGCATCCGCTTGCGGGTGCGCGGATCGAGCGTGTCGATGAATCCGGTCTCGCGGAAATCCCCGCTGTCGCCGACGCGCCAGGAGATGCCGAGCGTCGGATCGACGATCGAGAACACCACCGTCCAGCCGCCATTGTGACGCGAGAAGCTCGCGATCGGCGCGTTGACAGAATCCTCCTTCGGCAGCCGCGGCACCGCGACCGGCGGCAGCGCCGCCACCTGTTGCGGCGGCGCCGACGGTTTTGCGGCATCTGCCTGCCCCTTTGCCGCGCCATTCAGGAAGACGTCGTCGACCATCTGATCGAAATAGACCGGGATCTGCTTGTGCTTCACGGTCTCGGCCATCTCGCTGACCAGCCGCCGCGTGCGCTGCGCGACCTGCACGAGGTTTTCACCGGGCTGCAGCAGCTCCCTGGCAAAGGTCCGCGTGAACACCGAATTGGGATTGGCGTCGTCATTCGAGAGCCGGTCGAGCGCGGTCTGGCGCGGTCCAGCCGAAAACACCGAGAACACGCCCTCGGGCAGCTGCGTCATCGGCGCGAGCCCGCCTCCGCCGGCGACCGCACGGGTGCCGGCGCGCTCGAACGGATTGTTGCGGCAGGCGTCGAACACCAGGATCGAGGTCCGCACCTTCTTGTTCTGCAGCCGCTCGACGATGCGGTCGGCCAGCACGGAGGCGTCGCGCACCAGCTCCTCCTGGCCCTCGGTCGCCGCCGGCACATCGGTCGGCAGCAGGAAATTCTGGCCGGCGATCTCAAAGCCGTGGCCGGCATAGAAGAAGAACGCGGTGTCGCCCGGCTGGACCGCGCGGTCGAAGGCGAGCAGCGCCTCGGAGAAGGCCTGGCGGTTCAGGTTCTCGGCCACCATGACATCGAAGCCGAGCTGCTTCAGCGTGTCGCCCATGGTGCGGGCGTCGTTGACCGCTTTCTGCAGCTTCGGCACGTTCCTGTAGTCATTGTTGCCGATCACGAGCGCGACGCGCTTTTCGGCATGGGCGGGCACGACCCATGCAAGCAGCGCCAGGATGATGCCCATCAGCGCCGTCAGTCCGGAAAACCGTCTCGTCATCCAACTATCCGCCTGCATTTCAAGATCAGTCGGCCGCCGAACGGCGGCATTCTCAATGCAGTGTACGAATAGATCGAGGCGGTTCAACGATCATGCCTGATCGACGCAATCATCACGTCACGTCGTCATGAACGCGGCGCGGGCCAGGTCGACGCCAGTTGGCACATCGCCGGCGTCGGCGACTATGACGGCAACGGCCGCAGCGATATCCTCTGGCACAACGACAACGGCGCGGTGTCCGTGTGGGACAGTGGCAACATGCAGGCCGCCCATATCGTCGCCACCGACGTCGATTCGAGCTGGCACATCGTCTGAGCATCGAGCGGGCGGCCACGCCGTGCAGGAACGGCCGCCCGCTACCCTTGAATCCTGTGCAGGATCGACATCTGCGGGCGCAGAGGGCCGGAGGTAACGTTTCCTTTTCCGATCTGCATGATAGGTTTGTCCGGACAGGCGGATCTGGTCCCGCGCGTCGCAAGGGCTTTCCGTGTACACATGGTCCACCGAGCAGGTCGCTCCCCGAGAGCGTTTCGACCACTGGCGTGAGGTGCGCGCCAAGGGATTGTTCGGCGTGACCGCGGAGCTCGAGCCGGCGCAGCGTGGCGATTTCTTCGGCGAGTTCTCGCTGCGCAAGCTCGGCAATGCCGGACTGATCGAACTGCGCGCCTCGCCGTACCGGGTCGAGCGCCGTGCCGGCGACATCGCAGACGCGCGCAGCGACAGCCTGTGCATCTACCAGCAGCTTGGCGGCGGCGGCTGGTTCGGGGGCGTGCGGCTCGAGGACTTCTCGGTTCACAATGGCATGTTCGCCACCAGCTATGCCGACCTGCCCTATCGCACTGCGCCGCTCGGCCGCGATGGATTCAACCTGCGCATCCTCAAGGTGCCAGCCACCGATCTCCCCCATGCGCGCGCCGGATTGGAGCAGCTTGTCCCGAGGCCGGTGCAGGACCGGTCCATGCTGCGGCCACTGCTGGAATCCTGCTTCCGCGACCTCGTCGAGAGCAGCGATGCGACCGCGACGGCGGTGACGGGCCCGTTGGTGCAGGCCCTCGCGCATATCGCCCTGATCGAGCGCGGCGTGATGGTGCCGGCAGGCCGGCTCGCGCAGCAGGCGCTGCGGACCGGACGTCTGTCGCTGGCGCGCCGCCTGCTGGTACGGCATCTCGCGAAGACAACGCTGTCGCCGACCCTGATCGCAGACATGCTCGGCATTTCGGTCCGCCATCTCCACGTGCTGTTCGAGACCACGGAAATGAGCTTCTCGCAGACCGTCGCCGCGCTGCGGCTCGAGCGCAGCCGCCGCCTGCTGCGCGAACGGCCGGAGCGGTCGGTCGCCGATGTCGCCTTTGCCTGCGGCTTCGAGAGCCTCGCGACGTTCTATCGGCTGTTCAATGCGTCTGAGTCGATGACGCCGGGCGATTATCGGGCACGGCCGGCCTGAGTGCATCGAGATCATCCAATGCCAGGAATGCAATGCCGGGAATCGGCAGGCTGCGCACTTGCGGGTTGCTAAAGCGCGGCCACGCCCGTAAGCCGGGTTCGTGGCGGCAGGCGTGCTGCCGCGCCGCGCCCTTGGAATCCCGATGTCGAAGAAGATGATCAAGCCCGGACCCGACCTGCTGATGCAGGTCGACCGGGCCTTTCTCGACTACGGCTATAGTGGGCTATCGATGGTGGTGCTGGCACGGGCCTGCGGCTTCACGCAGCGCGCGCTGTATTATTATTTCAGCAACAAGGAAGACGCCTTCCGCGCGGTGATCAGCTTTCGCCATGTCGACGACGTCGAGCTTGCTTTGCAGGCCGGCCGGTCCGTGCGGGCGAATGGCGGCAGCGCGCTCGACATCTTCGCGAAGATCCTCGACGTCCGCTACGGCGAGACGCGGCGACGGCTGACGCGCTCGCCGCACACCGTCGAACTCAACGCCGAAGCCTTCAAGCGCTGCCGCGACCTGATGATCAAGTCGGCGGTGTCGTTCCAGGCCGATCTGGAGAAGCTGGTCATCGACCTTCAGGCCGGTCGGTTTTTGAGGCTGAACGGCGCCTTCACGCCGGCGCAGATCGCACAGGCGCTCGCCGACGGCGGACGCGCCGTCAATCAGGCGCTGCCGCCGATCGCCCGTGACGACTTCTCCGGCCGCTATCGCCAGATGTGCGCGATGGTGCTGTACGGCTGCGCCGTGATGCCGAAGCGGAAATAGCCGGCGGCGTCCGAGCGTCATCCTCACCCAAAAATTTCTTTTGAAAACCGACCTACACGGCCCGGGGCGGAGCCATGCCCGGACGTCCGGCCGCAATTTTCCTGTTTCACATTTTACAATATTATGTGAAATACACGCATTGCTCTCACAAGGCTTTTCAGGGTACCGCGAATGATTGGGATGGGGTCACGGGCCGACTGGACACGCCGCCACGCGTACCGGCGGAGGTTCAGCCGAAACGATCAGCGTGCGCGCAACGAGAAGACGCCCGGCCACGGCTCGGCCAAAACTGCACTGGCGACAACGACATGCAGGGGCAGACTCATGGCGAGGATCGGCGGCAGGCAGGACACAGGGCGCAGCGCATGGCCCGACTCGGAGGCTCGGCCCATCCCTCCCAGTTGCAGGAAGGTGGTGCGCCATGCGCGGTGAAGTCGATCTCGACCATCGTCAGGGATCCGGCAGCGTCGCCTCGGCTACGGCGCCTGCGAGCTTCGATCTGCACGTCAGCCGGGATCAGACGCCTGCGCTTGCACCCGGGGGCATGCCGGCCGCGCCGAGCCGTCGCGGCTGGGCACCGTTGCTCGAGGCCTGCACCGCCGACCTCAAGGAAGCGATGCAGACAGGCAGTGCGGCGAGCGTTCCGCCGCTGGTCAAGGCGGTGGCGGAGTTCGCGCTGCTCGAGCGCGGCGCAATCAGGCCAGGCAGCCGGCGCGCCCAGCAGGCGCTTCGCATCGGCCGGCTCAGCCTGGCGCGGCGCTTGGTCACGCGCCATTTGCCGGAGCCGGCGCTGTCACCGACGATGATCGCCGAGCTGCTCGGTGTATCCGTCCGCTATTTGCATGTGCTGTTTGAGACGACCGGCAAGAGCTTCTCGCACACCGTCACCGACCAGCGCCTGGCCGAGAGCCGCCGGCTGCTCGCCGCGACACCGCCGCGGCCGATTGCCGAGATCGCCTTCGCCTGCGGGTTCGGCAGCTTGGCGACCTTCTACCGGATCTTCACCGCGTCCGAAGGCTCGACGCCAGGCGAGTTCAGGGCCCGCAGCAGCGACGCTGAGTGTTGAGTCATTTGACCGGAAAATGACGAAAAGGCCCTTATTTGTGCGAAAACATTAAGCTTTTTCGGCTAACCGGCGGGGTCAGCGATTGACTTTGCCGGTTGCGACCCTATGTTGCGAGGCAACGCGGCCTCGGATCGAAACGCGATTCGTCAGGTTTGCCGCCCGTCAGCGTCCTTTGGCAGCCCCCGAGCTTTTTTGAGAAGCGAGCCGTTTCGGGGCCGAACGCGACAGCCTTTTACTTTCGATTCCGAACGGCGGTATCGACCAGAGGCTCAATGTCCTTTTCCAATCTAGGCCTGTCCGACAAGGTTCTCGCCGCAGTTGCGGCCACAGGTTACACCTCCCCCACCCCGATCCAGGAACAGGCGATCCCGCACGTTCTCGCCCGCCGCGACGTCCTCGGCATCGCCCAGACCGGCACCGGCAAGACCGCCGCCTTCGTTCTCCCGATGCTCACCATCCTAGAAAAGGGCCGCGCCCGGGCACGGATGCCGCGCACCCTGATCCTCGAGCCGACCCGTGAGCTCGCCGCCCAGGTCAAGGAACAATTCGACAAATATGGCGCAGGTCAGAAGCTCAACGTTGCGCTGCTGATCGGCGGCGTCTCGTTCGGCGACCAGGACTCCAAGCTGATGCGGGGCGTCGACGTCCTGATCGCAACGCCCGGCCGCCTGCTCGACCATACCGAACGCGGCGGGTTGCTGCTGACCGGCGTCGAGCTGCTGGTGATCGACGAAGCCGATCGCATGCTCGACATGGGTTTCATCCCCGATATCGAACGCATCTGCAAACTCGTCCCCTTCACGCGGCAGACCCTGTTCTTCACGGCGACGATGCCGCCGGAAATCAGCCGCATCACCGAGGCCTTCTTGCATAATCCTGCGCGGATCGAGGTCTCCAAGCCCGCGACGACAGCCGTCACCGTGACGCAACTGCAGGTCCCGTCCGGTCGCGAGGCCCATGACAAGCGCGAGATCCTGCGCCGCCTGTTGCGCGACGCCAAGGATCTCAACAACGCGATCATCTTCTGCAACCGCAAGCGCGAAGTCGCCGTGCTGCACAAATCGCTGCAGAAGCACGGCTTCAGCGTCGGCGCGCTTCATGGCGACATGGATCAGTCGGCCCGCACCGCCGCGCTCGATCAGTTCCGCAAGGGCGAGATTCCGCTGCTGGTGGCCTCCGACGTCGCGGCCCGCGGCCTCGATATCCCCGCCGTCAGCCACGTCTTCAATTTCGACGTCCCGCATCATCCCGACGACTATGTGCACCGGATCGGCCGCACCGGCCGCGCCGGGCGCACCGGCACCGCGATCTCCATCGTCACGTCGCTCGACAACAAGTCGATGGTCGCGATCGAGAAGCTGATCGGCCAACAGATCCCGCGCGCCGAAGGCGATTATGCCGCACACAGCGAAGCCTCCGATGATGGCGAGGCGCCGCGCCGTTCGCGTAGCCGCGACGGATCGCGCGAAGGCGCCCGCGGCGGTCGCAAGCCGCGGCGTGAACGCGAGCCGCGTCACGGCGAACGCGAGCCGCGTCACGAGAAGGAGCCGCGGCAAGAGCGGGAGCCGCGCCAGGAACGCGAACCGCAGCGCGAACCGCGCCACGCCCGCAACAGTGCCCCGCAGGCCCCCGCCTCGCACGTGCCGTCGATCGGACGTGCGGAGCCACGGCGGCAGCAGCGCGAGGTCGATCACGAGCCGGCCGATCATTCGCATCTGCCCGCCTTCCTGCTGCGACCGGTGCGCGCACGCGCGTAAGGCTTAGAGCTCCGGGCAACCCTTTGGGCTCTGGGCAAGCTTTGGCCTGACGAGTTTCAGGCGACGTCCGGTGCCGCTAAGATCGGCTCTTTCCGCCGGCCATCGAAGCGCGCTTTCTGGCGCGTTTGATGTGAGTGAACGCCGAATTGTCCGAACAATGTACGCCAGGCGAAAGCCTGTGTCGTGCTGCACGCCGGCACCCCCGCGACCGGCTTCCCGTACTTTTACTGTTTACCTTGCCTTCATTCTCGTCCCGTACCCTTGCGCCGATAATTTAGTCATTACTGCCGGGCATCAACCGGTACTTGCTGCGCATTGGGGACGTAACAGTGGTCAAACTGCTGGACGAACACGAACGTACATTGGCCTTCGCGGAAGTCGCGCTTGGCCAGATCCGCTCGCTTCGCCAGACCGCCGTCCCCCGCAACTATGAAATCTGGTACGTCTACGCGACCGGATACAACGCGCCGCTCAACAAGATCATCAACGAGACGCTGGCGCGCAGCGGCAAGCTCACCGAAGCCGATCTCGAGCAGATCTACGAGACCTATCTTTCGCACATCAAGACATCCGACCGGATCGACAAGGTCGGCGCCCGCGTCATCGGAGAGATCGACGCCGTGATGCGGCTGATCACCGACGCACTCGGCGTGTCAGCGAATTATGACGCGAGCCTGGTCGGCGCCAGCGACAAGCTGGCGACCGCGACGAGCCGCGATCAGATCAAGGCCATCGTCGAGAGCCTGGCGAAATCGACCCGCGAAATGCGCGAGACCAACCAGGCGCTGGAGAACCGGCTGGCGCTGTCGAAATCCGAGATCAGCGATCTCCAGCACAGCCTCGAGGCGATCCGCGCCGAGAGCCTGACCGATCCGCTCACCGGCCTCGGCAACCGCAAATATTTCGACCGCTCGATCGACATGGCGGTGCAGACCGCGCTCGCCTCCGGCGAACCGCTATCGCTGTTGATGTTCGACATCGACCATTTCAAGTCGTTCAACGATTCCTACGGCCACCTCACCGGCGACCAGGTGCTGCGGCTGGTGGCGCAGTCGCTGAAGCAGACCATCAAGGGCCAGGACATCACGGCGCGCTATGGCGGCGAGGAATTCGCGGTGGTGCTGCCCAACACCGCACTGCGCCAGGCGCTGACGGTCGCCGACCATATCCGCCGCGCGGTGATGGCCAAGGAATTGAAGAAGAAGTCGACCGGCGAAATCCTCGGCCGCGTCACGATCTCGGTCGGCGTCTCCATGCTGAAGCAAGGCGACGACACGGATTCGCTGATCGAACGCGCCGACGCCTGCCTCTACGCCGCCAAACGCGCCGGCCGCAACCGCGTGATCTGCGAAGCCGATCCCGAATACAACGCCGAGACGCAGACCCGTGTGGCGTGAGCTCACGGCAGATCTGTAGGGTGGGCAAAGGCGCGTGGCGCCGTGCCCACCATTCTAGCGCGATCGGACATGGTGGGCACGCTTCGCTTTGCCCACCCTACGGTTCTTCTTCGCGGCAGGCTTCTTGGCCTTGCTCACCGCCTTCACCGGCGCCTTCGCCTTCCGCGGCCGCTTGCGCAACGCCGCGCGCTGGGCGGCGCCAAGCGCCGAGCGCGCCCACACTGCAAGCTCCTCGGTGTCGTCGAACAGCCGCGCCGGCAGTTGCCAGTACGAATTGACCGTCACCGTCTTCGAGCTTGTCTGATACTGGAACGGCTTCGAACCCTCCGCCTCGAATTGCGGAATGGTCTGGTCGTCGGCGCGGAAGTAGAGCCCGGCGCGCAGCGCGAGCGCGAAATTGGTGCCGTCGGCTGAGATGCCGTAGCCGGAAAACATCCGGCGCAGGGTTACCGGGCCAAAATCGGCGAACAGGTCGGTCAGGAATTCGCGGTCCATCTGTCCACCGTCGTCCCGGCGAAGGCCGGGACCCATACGCCGAGACCTATCGATGAGGCAAGATGGGTGACGACCCGGTCAATAATCAACAGTGGTGGTTATGGTCCCGGACTCCGCCGGGACGACAGCAATTAGACCGTCGCCGGCTTGAGCTGCACTGACTCGCCGCAGCCGCAGGCGGAGATCTGGTTCGGGTTGTTGAACACGAACTGGGCCTGCATCTTGTCGGCCTTGTAGTCCATCTCGGTGCCGAGCAAGAACAGCACGGCCTTGGGATCGACCAGGATCTTGACGCCCTTGTCCTCGACCACTTCGTCGGTCGGGCGGATCTCGTGGGCATATTCGACGGTATAGGACTGGCCGGCGCAGCCGCCGTTCTTGATGCCGACGCGCAGGCCGACGATTTCGGAGTCGGCGCGCTGGGTCAGCTCGGAGATGCGCTCGGCCGCGGCATCGGTCAGTTTCATGACCTGCGGGCGCGGTCGCTTCGGCTTGGCGGGCATTGGTGAAGCGTGTGTCATGTCAGTCATGTGGTCCGTCCCAGCAGCAAATCAATTGCCGATCTTTCCCGAAGCCTAGATCCCGTTCCCTAACACATCACCACATATTGAGGACGAGGCGTGCCTCGTCCGACATCCGGTCCGGCGACCAGGCCGGATCCCAGACCAGATTGACGCTGACGACGCCGACGCCGGGAACGCTGGCGACCGCGTTCTCCACCATGGTCGGCAGCTCGCCCGCGGCCGGGCAGTTCGGCGTGGTCAGGGTCATCAGGATGTCGACGGCGCGGTCGTCCTTGAGGTCGACCTTGTAGATCAGGCCGAGCTCGTAGATGTCGGCCGGAATCTCCGGATCGAACACCGTCTTCAGCGCCGCGACGATCTCGCCGCTCAGGCGCTCGGTTTCCTCAGGCGGCAGCGCCGAGGTGGTCTCGACGGTGGCTGCCTTCATTTCGGCTGTATCGGTCATGCGAACAATTCCCGCGCCTTGATCAGCGCCTGCGCCAGATGGTCGACTTCTTCCTTGGTATTATACATCCCGAACGAGGCACGGCAGGTGGCCGTGACGTTGAACCGCTCTAAAAGCGGCATCACGCAATGGGTGCCAGCGCGCACCGCGATGCCCTGGCGGTCGATCACGGTGGCGACGTCGTGGGGATGCGCGCCCTTCATCTCGAAGGAGATCACCGGGCCCTTGTTGCGAGCGGTGCCGATCAGCCGCAGCGAGTTGATCTCGCGTAGCCGCTCCTGCGCATAGCTGAGCAAATCGTGCTCATGCGCCGCGATTCGCTCCTTGCCGATCGAATTGACGTAGTCGATCGCAGCACCGAGCCCGATCGCCTCGACGATCGGCGGAGTGCCGGCTTCGAACTTGTGCGGCGGATCGCCGTAGGTGACCCAGTCCTTGGCAACCTCGCGGATCATCTCGCCGCCGCCGTTGAACGGCCGCATCGCGACGAGATGCTCGTGCTTGGCATAGAGCGCACCGATCCCTGTCGGCCCGTACACCTTGTGGCCGGTGAAGGCATAGAAATCGCAATCGAGGTCCTGCACGTCGATCGGCAAGTGCACCGCGCCCTGCGCGCCGTCGACCAGCACGGGAATGCCGCGGGCGTGCGCGATCCGGATCACCTCCCTGACCGGCACCAGGGTGCCCAGCGCGTTCGACATCTGGGTGATCGCGACGATCTTGGTTCTGGGCGTCAGGAGTTTTTCGAACTCCTCGATCAGGAAGTTGCCCTCGTCGTCGACGGGTGCCCATTTGATCACCGCGCCTTGGCGTTCGCGCAGGAAATGCCACGGCACGATGTTGGAGTGGTGCTCCATGATCGAGAGGACGATCTCGTCGCCCTCCCCAATGTTGGGCGCACCCCATGACGACGCCACCAGGTTGATCGCCTCGGTGACGTTGCGGGTGAAGACGATCTCTTCATTGCGGCGGGCGTTGATGAATTTCGCCACTTTGCCGCGCGCGCCTTCGTAAGCTTCGGTCGCGGCGTTGGCGAGGTAATGCAGGCCGCGATGCACGTTGGCGTATTCGCTCTTGTAGGCTTCCGTCATGCGGTCGAGCACCGCATTGGGCTTTTGCGCCGACGCAGCGTTGTCGAGATAGACCAGCGGCTTGCCATAGACCTGCATGGCCAGCGCCGGGAAATCCTGCCGCACGCGCGCGACGTCGTAGGCACCGTTGGAGACAGCCGGGTGCGTGCTCATGCCCTTGCCTCCAGCCAGCGCCGCGCGGTCGCGATCGCGACCTCGCGCAGATCGTCGCTGGCAATGGTTTCGATCGCCTCGCCGACGAAGGCCTGGATCAGAAGCGCCTGCGCCTCCTTCTCCGGCAGACCGCGAGCGCGCATATAGAACAGCAGGCTCTCGTCGAGCGCGCCGGTGGTCGCGCCATGGCCGCACGTGACGTCGTCCGCGAAAATCTCGAGCTCCGGCTTGTTGTCGGCTTCGGCATCGTCAGACAGCAGCAGCGCTCGTGTCATCATCTTGGCGTCGGTCTTCTGCGCGTCGGGACGGACGATGATGCGGCCCTGGAACACGGAATGAGCGCGATCGTCGACCACCGCACGGAACAGCTCACGGCTGGCGCAGTTCGGTACCGCGTGATCCATGAACAACGTGGTGTCGGCGTGCTGCTTGCCGTTGATCAGATTGACGCCGTTGGTCTCGACCTTGGAATGCTCGCCGGCGCACGCCACCGTGAGCTGGTAGCGGCTGACATGGCCGCCCGTGGTCATCCCGAAGGTGTTGAAATGCGCATGCGCGCCGAGCGTGATGGTTGCGGACGAGATGTTGAAGGCGTCGATCGCGTCCTCGACCAGCCTGACGTGGTCGAGCCGCGCATTGTCGCCGATCGCCACCACCAGCCCGTCATGCGCCTGGTAGGCCTTGGCCCCCTCGGCGGCGAGATAGCTCTCTACCAGCGTCGCGCCGGTGTCGCGGCCGAGCCGTAGCAGCGAGCGGGTAAACATCGCAACAGGTGTTGCGCTTGCGGCAACATGAACGACGTGCAGCGGTCTGCTCAGTACCGTGCCGTTGCCGACCTCGATGACGACACCGTCGGTCGCCATCGCACCGTTCAGCGCGATCATCGGATTGGTGGTGTCGGAGGCGAAGGCCTGCACAGACAGCGCGCCATCGCCGGCATCCAGCACCTCGCGCAGCGGGCGGATCGTCAGCCCCTTGTCGAGGTTGTCGAGATCGGAGAGATCGGGCGCGAGCATGCCGTCGACCAGCACCAGAAGGCGCACGCCCGCGATTGCATGCGCCTTGACGGCGGCAGCAGCACGCTTGAGCGCGGCGGCATCCGGCGCCGGTGCGAGCGGCAGGACCTCGCGCATCAGCGCGCGGAGATCGGTGTATTTCCAGTCCTCGATCCGGCGATGCGGCAACCCTGCGCGCTCATAGGCATCGAAAGCCTGGCGCCGCTCGTCGGCGATCTTGCCCTTGCCCGGCAGACGGTCGCGCGCGACGGCGAAAGCTTCGCCCAGCGCACGTCCGGTCTCGGTCTTTGCAACAACGTTCATTTCAAAACTCGCAAACCTCAGGCGGCGTCCTCGAACTGCGCATAGCCGGACTCTTCCAGTTCCAGCGCCAGTTCCTTGCCGCCGCTCTTCACGACCCTGCCCTTCGACATCACGTGCACGACGTCGGGCACGATGTAATTGAGCAGCCGCTGATAGTGGGTGATCACGACCATCGCGCGCTCCGGCGAGCGCAGCGCGTTGACGCCGTCGGCCGCGATCCTGAGCGCGTCGATGTCGAGGCCGGAATCCATTTCGTCGAGGATGCAGACCGCCGGCTCGAACAGCGCCATCTGCAGGATCTCGTTGCGCTTCTTCTCGCCGCCGGAGAAACCGACATTGACGCCGCGCTTGAGCATGTCCTGCGGGATGTTGAGCGATTTGGCGACCTCGCGGACCTTCTTGAGGAAGGCCGGCGACGATATCTCGTCCTCGCCGCGCGCCTTGCGCTGCGCGTTGAGCGCCGCGTGCAGGAAGTTCCAGGTGGTGACGCCGGGAATCTCGACCGGATACTGGAACGCCAGGAACACGCCCTTGGCGGCGCGATCGTTAGGCGCCATCTCCAGCAGGTCTTCGCCCTTGAACAGGATCTGGCCGCCGGTCACTTCATAGCCGGGCTTGCCGGCGATGACGTGGGAGAGCGTCGACTTGCCGGAGCCGTTCGGCCCCATGATCGCATGCACCTCGCCCGGGTTCACCGTCAGCGACAGCCCGTGGAGGATCTCACGCTCCTCGACACGAACCTGCAGATCTTTCACTTCAAGCAGAGACATCATTTTCATCCTGAGATCATCCCGAGGCGCGTCAGCCGCGTCCTGTAACGGGATGGATTAGCCGACCGAACCTTCGAGGCTGATCGAGATCAACTTCTGCGCTTCCACCGCGAACTCCATCGGCAGTTGCTGCAGCACGTCCTTGACGAAGCCGTTGACGACCAGGCCGACAGCTTCCTCTTGGCTGAGCCCGCGCTGGATGCAGTAGAACAGCACATCCTCGGAGATCTTCGACGTCGTCGCCTCGTGCTCGAACGTCGCCGACGAGTTCTTGGCCTCTACATAGGGCACGGTGTGCGCGCCGCATTTGTCGCCGATCAAAAGCGAGTCGCAGGCGGTGTAGTTGCGCGCGCCGGTCGCCTTGCGATGGGCGCTGACCAGGCCGCGATAGGTGTTCTGCGACTTGCCGGCGGCGATGCCCTTGGAGATGATGCGGCTCGACGTGTTCTTGCCGAGATGGATCATCTTAGTGCCGCTATCGACCTGCTGGAAGCCGTTCGAGATCGCGATCGAATAGAACTCGCCGCTCGAATTATCGCCACGCAGGATGCAGCTCGGATATTTCCAGGTGATCGCCGAACCGGTCTCGACCTGGGTCCAGGAGATTTTGGAATTCCTGCCGCGGCAGTCGCCACGCTTGGTGACGAAATTGTAGATGCCGCCCTTGCCCTCGGAATTGCCGGGGTACCAGTTCTGCACCGTCGAATACTTGATCTCGGCGTCGTCGAGCGTGACCAGCTCGACCACTGCGGCATGCAGCTGGTTCTCGTCGCGCTGCGGCGCGGTGCAGCCCTCGAGGTAGGACACATAGGAGCCCTTGTCGGCGATGATCAACGTGCGCTCGAACTGGCCGGTGTTGCGCTCGTTGATGCGGAAATAGGTCGACAGCTCCATCGGGCAGCGCACGCCCGGTGGCACGTAGACGAACGAGCCGTCGGAGAACACAGCCGAGTTCAGCGTCGCGAAATAATTGTCCGAGGTCGGCACCACCGTGCCGAGATATTTCCGCACCAGCTCAGGATGCTCGCGGATCGCCTCCGAGATCGGCATGAAGATCACGCCGGCAGCCTTCAATTCCTTCTGGAAGGTGGTCGCCACCGAAACCGAGTCGAACACAGCATCGACCGCGATCTTGCGGCTCGGCGACGGCGCGCCGCCGGGGGCCGGCTCGACGCCTTCCAGGATCGCGACCTCGCGCAGGGGAATGCCAAGCTTCTCGTAGGTCTTGAGGATTTCCGGATCAATCTCGTCGATCGACGACAGCTTCTTCTTCGCCTTCGGCGCCGCGTAGTAATAGAGGTCCTGATAGTCGATCTTCGGATAGTCGACGCGCGCCCAGGTCGGCTCGGTCATGGTCAGCCAGCGGCGGAACGCCTCCAGGCGCCACTCCAGCATCCAGGCCGGCTCGTCCTTCTTTGCGGAGATGAAGCGGACGGTGTCTTCCGACAGCCCCTTGGGAGCTTTGTCGGATTCGATCAACGTCTCGAACCCATACCGATACTGGTCGACGTCGATGCGCCGGACGCGCTCGACCGTCTCTTGTACTGCAGGCATCCATATCCTCCGCTCGCGGTTTCAAGGACCGCGGTGGATCTCAAAGTTCCGAAAGTCTCTTTACGATGCTTCGGGGACGAAATCACTCACTTAGAACTGTTCAAGCTGTGTTTCGTCGCACTCCTTTAACTAGGGTATCGGCGAGCTTTCGCCAAGCCTTCAGGGCCAAATCGACGTCTGTTGCCGTGGTAGACCAGCCAAGACTAAGCCGCACCGCTCCCTGCGCCAGCTCGGAGCGGTACCCCATTGCCTCCAAAACATGCGATGGCTGGACCTTGCCCGACGAGCAGGCGGAACCCGAGGACACCGCCACCCCTGCCAAATCGAACGCGATCACCGCGGTCTCGGCCTTCATCCCGGGCGCCGTGAACAGCACGGTATTCGGCAGACGTTTGACCTCGTCGGAGAACACCAAAAGCTCTGGCGTCTGGCGCAATCCATGCTCCAGGCGGTCCCGGAGCTCCCGTACCCGCGCGGCATCGGCCTTCAACCCGGTCATCGCCGCCTTGGTGGCCGCGCCGAACCCAGCAATGCCCCCGACGTCTTCGGTGCCGGCCCGCCGCCCGAGCTCCTGACCGCCGCCGCGCAGCAATGGCTCGAGCCCCTCGACGCCCTCGGCCAGCACCAGCGCGCCGACCCCCTTGGGGCCGCCGATCTTGTGCGCCGACAGCGTCACGAGATCGGCCTGCGTCGAGGCCAGATCGAACGGGATCTTGCCGAAGGCCTGGATGGCATCGACATGCAGCAGTCCGCCCGCGGCATGGACGATCTCGGCAACATCAGCCACCGGCTGGATCGCCCCGGTCTCGTTGTTGGCCAACATCACCGACACCAGCGTCGGCGGGCCGTCGGCGAGATGCGCGCGCAAATCATCGAGATCGACGATCCCACCACGTGTGACCCGGATCGTCCTGGTCGCATCAGCGGCAAAACGTCCGCCGGCCAGCACGGAGGCATGCTCGATCGCCGAGACGAGGAGCCGCATCGCCGGCGCGCCGGCGCCGCGCCGCAAGCCGGGCGTCAGCGCCAGCGCATTGGCCTCGGTACCGCCGGATGCGAATACGGTGTCCTGCGCCCGGCCGCCGACCGCCTTGGCGACGGCGGCGCGGGCGTCCTCGACCAGCCGCCGCGCCTTGCGACCCTCTCTATGCACCGACGACGGGTTGCCGCTGAGCTCCCACGCGGCAGCCATCGCCGCCTTCGCCTCGGGACGAAGCGGCGTGGTGGCATTCCAGTCGAGATAGACGCGCTCGAACATGCCTACGATATTACCTCTTGAGCGAAACCCGTGATTCGCATTGCGGTTTGGGGCCGGCCCTACACGCCTTATGGCAGGTGGCGATCGCAACGTCCCGCGCAATCACGCCTCTCGCGCGCGAAGGCTGCGTTCCAATGCTCAAGATGCTTGCTTTTTGCCCCTTGCCTCATGCTAGAAGCGGGCCTCAAAAGTTCACGAATGCGTCGTCTGTGCCGGCGCCAGCGACGCCAATCACCCTTTCGAGTGAGGCGCTTTATCTGCCGAGCGCGATGAAGTCAGCCCATGATCGATTGATGCCAACGGATCAATCGAGGGATCAAGCAAGAGATCACAATGCCTGAAGTCATTTTCACCGGCCCTGCTGGCCGCCTCGAGGGCCGTTACCATCCGGCCAAGCAGAAGAACGCGCCGATCGCGATGATCCTGCACCCGCATCCGCAGTTCCACGGCACGATGAATCACCAGATCGTCTACCAGTGCTACTACGCCTTCGCGCATCGCGGCTTCTCGGTGCTGCGCTTCAATTTCCGCGGCGTCGGCCGCAGCCAGGGCTCGTTCGACCACGGCACCGGCGAGTTGTCGGACGCTGCCAGCGCGCTCGACTGGGCGCAAGCGATCAATCCGGAGGCGCGCGCGTGCTGGGTCGCGGGCTTCTCGTTCGGCGCCTGGATCGGCATGCAGCTTCTGATGCGCCGCCCCGAGGTCGAGGGCTTCATCTCGATCGCGCCGCCCGCCAATCTCTATGACTTCTCGTTCCTCGCGCCCTGCCCGTCCTCGGGCCTGATCGTGCATGGCGACAAGGATGCCGTGGTGCCGCCCAAGGACGTCAACACGCTGGTCGAGAAGCTGAAGACCCAGAAGGGCATCGTGATCGACCAGCAGGTCATCCCCGGAGCCAACCACTTCTTCGACGGCAAGCTCGAGCCGCTGATGGAAACGGTCACCGGCTATCTCGACATGCGGCTTGCCAACGTGCGGTGACGCCGCGTTCCGCCTATTCCGGCGCGAACTTCAGCGCGGCGATCCCGATCAGCACCAGCGCGATCCCCGTGACCTTCATCGAGTTCAAGGCTTCGTTGAACAGCAGCACGCCCAAGGTCAGCGTGCCGGCCGCGCCGATCCCGGTTCACACCGTATGGGCGACGCCGACGCCGAGCACCTGCAGCGCGCGTCCGAGCAGGAGGACAAAGGCGACGAGCAGCACGAGCGAAACCAGGCTCCAGCCGAACCGCGTATAGCCTTCGGCATATTTCATCGAGATAGCCCAGCCGCCATCGAGCAGGCCGGCGACGACGAGCGCGATCCAGGCGAGCGAATGCGACATGATCGGTTACGCCGCGAGCTTCAGCATATGCGCCTGGTGTCTGACCAGGAACGCGTGCAACAACGCCGGATAATCCGACGACACCGCGCCGCGGACGCTTTCCCGCTGCGCCAGCGCGCCGCGCCATGCGCGAACTTTTGGCGTATCGGTGAACACGCGAAGATCGGTCAGCTGGTCGAACAGGTCGAAATAGCGGAACACCGGCGCGAACACCGCATCCACCAGGCTGAACTTCTCCCCGGCGAAGAACGGCCCTGCCCCGAGCGCCGCCTCGACGCGGGCGAATTTTGCGGCGACCGCCTGCCGCTTGCTTTCGAAGGTCGCGGCATCGGTTGACGTCTCGACCCCCCACAGATCGCCTAATATCGCCGAGCCGAATTCCATCCAGCCGCGATGCTGGGCGCGGACGAGCGCGTCCTGCGGATGCAGCTTGGAGCCGTCTTGCGTCTCCTCGATGTACTCGCAGATCACGTTGCTCTCGAACAGCGCGACTTCACGTCCGTCATCACGGGTCACGACCAGCACGGGCACCTTGCCGAGCGGCGAGAGTTTGAGAAACCAGTCCGGCTTGTTGGCGAGATCGATGTCGATCCGCTCGAACGCAACGCCCTTCTCGGCGAGCGCGATCACCGCGCGCTGCACATAGGGACAGAGCTTGTGGCTGATCAGTTTTAGGCCGGCCATGACGAACCCTCGCGTTCAATGCATCTGCATCTAACTAAATGCAATCGCATGGAACTGTCAAGGTAGATGCATTTGCATCTAAATCACGGCCGCGCGATGATGCCCCCGGTCATCGGGATCGGCACGCCGGTGGTGGCGGGATAGCTCAGCGGCAAGCCTTTCAGGCCGCGCGCGGCAAGGAAGCCGAAGGCCTGCGCCTCGATCCCGTCGGCGGCCCAGCCGAGCGCCTCGGCGGCCTCGACGCTTGCCGGCGCCAGCCGCTCGCGCAGCATCCGCAGCATCGTCAGGTTGGAGGCGCCGCCGCCGGAGACGATCCAGCTCTTCGGCACCTTCGGCAGCAGCGGCACCACGCGGGCGATCGCCGCCGCAGTGAAGGCGGTCAGCGTCGCAGCACCATCGGCAGGCTGCACGGCGCCGAGCTTGAGGCTGGCGAAATCGTTGCGGTCGAGCGATTTCGGCGGCGGCAGCGCGAAGAACGGCAGCCGCAAGGCCTGCGCGATCCAGGCCTCGTCCGGCCGGCCCTGCGCCGCAAAACGGCCGGCGTTGTCGAACGGCTGGTGCATCTCGCGGTACATGAAGTCGTCGAGCAGCGCGTTGCCTGGCCCGGTATCGCAGGCGATCAGCGTGTCTAACCCGTCGATATAGGTGATGTTGGAGACGCCGCCGATATTGACCACGACGATCGGGCCTTCGCGGTTGAGCGATTGCGCCAGCGCGCGGTGATAGACCGGCACGAACGGCGCGCCTTGCCCGCCGGCTTCGACATCGGCGGCGCGGAAGTCGTGCATCACGGGGATATGGATCGCCCTGGCGAGCGCTGCGGCATCGCCGATCTGCACGGTCAGCCGGCGCTCGGGCCGGTGCAGCACGGTCTGACCGTGGAACCCGACGATGTCGACATCCTGGGCTGTGATCCGGTGCTGCGCCGTGAAGGCCGCGACCGCCTCGGCATGGGCGATGGTGACGGCCTGCTCGGCCTGCCGCAAAATGCCCGGCCGGGCGTCGCGCTGCGGCAGATGCACGGCTTCGCTCAGCGCCTGCCGCAGCAGGCTGCGTTCGCCGTCGCTGTAGCGCCGATAGCCGAGCGGCCCGAAGGACTTGATCTGGCGGCCGTCGGTCTCGATCAAGGCGACGTCGACCCCGTCGAGCGAGGTGCCACTCATGAGTCCAAGTGCCGTCAACATCATGGGTGGTCGCGCTCCGGCCGGAACCGCCGGCTTGTCTCAAACAAGTACATCCTATAATGCCACAGCGCGTCAGGCTGCGGCAGCCTCACTGCCAAGGTTCCGCAAATTGATGCAAAAACCGTAAAACAAGAATGATCTCGGTCGCAGACAAATGACGGCATTTAAATCGGATTTCCTGAACACTTTACAGGAACGCGGCTTCATCCATCAATGCTCGGATTTCGAGGGGCTGGACGCGCTTGCCGCGAAGGGCGAAGCGACCGCCTATGTCGGCTATGACTGCACCGCGCCGTCGCTGCACATCGGCAACTTCCTCTCGATGATGATGCTGTACTGGCTGCAGCAGAGCGGCAACAAGCCGATCACCTTGATGGGCGGTGGCACCACCATGGTCGGCGATCCCTCCGGCAAGGACGAGACCCGCGCGATCCGCACCGTCGCGGAGATCGAAGCCAACAAGGCCTCGATCCGCGGCGTGTTTGCGAAAGTGCTGCGCTATGGCGACGGCCATGCCGACGCGATCATGCTCGACAATGCGGAGTGGCTGACGAAGCTGAACTGGATCGAGATGCTGCGCGACATCGGCCGGCATTTCTCGGTCAACCGCATGCTGACGATGGATTCGGTGCGGCTCCGGCTCGAGCGCGAGCAGGAGATGAGCTTCATCGAGTTCAACTACATGGTCTGCCAGGCCTACGATTTCGTCGAGCTGTCGCGCCGCACCGGCTGCCGCTTGCAGATGGGCGGATCCGACCAATGGGGCAACATCGTCAACGGCGTCGATCTCGGCCGCCGCATGGGCACGCCGCAACTGTTCGCGCTGACCACGCCGCTGCTGACCACCGCCTCCGGCGACAAGATGGGCAAGACCGCCAAGGGCGCGGTGTGGCTCAATGCCGACCAGTTCTCGCCGTACGACTTCTGGCAATACTGGCGCAATGTCGAGGACGCCGACGTCGTCAAGTTCCTCAAGCTCTTCACCATCCTGCCAACGAGCGAGATCAACAAGCTTGCGGCGCTCGGTGGCAGCGAGATCAACGAGGCCAAGAAGGTGCTGGCGACCGAGGCCACCGCCCTGCTCCACGGCCGTGACGCGGCCAACGAGGCTGCCGAAACCGCGCGCCGCACTTTCGAGGAAGGCGCGCTGGCCGAGACCTTGCCGACAGTGGAAATTCCGCGCGGCGAATTTGACGCCGGCCTCGGCGTGCTCGCTGCCTTCGTCAAGGCCGAGCTCGTCGCCTCGAACGGCGAAGCGCGCCGGCAGATCAAGGGCGGCGGCCTGCGCGTCAACGACGCCGCCGTCACCGACGAGAAGATGTTGTTGACGAACGCCAGCCTCACGCCGGAAGGCGTGGTGAAACTGTCGCTCGGCAAGAAGCGGCACGTTTTGCTCAAGCCTGCATAGGCGCATTCGCATTTATCGGTTGTGGGGAGTCACGAAAGCGCGCTCCCTGCCCGCGATGGAACAGGACACGCCACGCGACGAGAAGCTTGCAAAGCCGACCAAGCCGGTCGGCGTCGCGTTGAACGTGCTGGCGCTGTGCTTCGTGCTGGCGCTGCTCGGCCGCGGCTTCAGTGACAGTTTCACCGTTTTCCTGAAACCGATCTCGGAAAATTTCGGCTGGGATCGCGCCGACGTGGTTTCGGTCTATTCGCTGGCCTGGCTCACCGGCGGCCTGACCGCGCCGCTGGTCGGACGCCTGTTCGACCGCTCGGGACCGCGCATCGTCTATTCGCTCGGCGTATTGTTGCTCGGCGGCGCGTTTCTGGTCGCGGCCCATGCACAGCATCTCTGGCAATTCCAGCTCAGCGTCGGCGTCTGCGTCGGTCTCGGCACCGCGCTGATCGGCAACGTGCCGAACTCGATCCTGCTCGGCCGCTGGTTCGGACCGCGGCTGCCGACCGCCATGGCGGTGGTCTATTCGGCGATGGGCGCCGGCGTGCTCGTCCTGCTGCCGCTGTCGCAAGTGCTGATCGACCGGATCGGCTGGCGCGAGACGTATCAGCTGTTCGGCAGCGCGGCGCTTTGCCTGGTACTGCCGCTGTTCTTCCTGCCGTGGCGGCTGCTTGCGGGCGGGTCGCCGCATGTCGTGAGGAAGGCCGGGAGCCACGTCGACGATCAGGGCTGGACGCTGTTCAGTGCGATCCGTCACCACGCCTTCTGGGCCCTGTTCTCCACCTTCTTCTTCACCGCGGTTGCGATGTATGCGCTCACCGCGCAGATCGTCGCCTATCTGATCGATGTCGGCTTCCCGCCGTTGCAGGCGGCGACCGCCTGGGGATTTTCCGGCGTCGCGCTGTTCGTCGGCATGCTCGGCGTGTCGACGCTGGACGGCATCATCGGACGCCGGCCATCGGTGCTGTTCAGCTACGGCATCTCGATCGTCGGCATCATCCTGCTGTGGCTGTTGCAATGGTATCCGAACTACTGGCTGCTCACCGGTTTCATCGTCTCTTTCGGCAGCATGATCGGCTCGCGCGGCCCGCTGATATCAGCGACCGCACTAAAGATCTTTCGCGGCGAGCGCGTCGGCACCATCTTCGGCACGATCTCGATCGGCAGCGGACTCGGCTCGGCGCTCGGCTCCTGGAGCGGGGGTCTGCTGCACGACTGGACCCACAGCTACAATCCGTTGATCGCATTCGCGCTGGTCAACGTCGTGCTCGGCTTGATCCCGTTTTTGGTGGTGCCCGCGCTGCGGCGGTGATTTTGGTCGGCAGCAGATCGGTCGGGTTGCGCCGATTAAACGCGAAGATTATCCGCGTCAGGCCGGGCGCCTGGGACGACAGACGCCCGGGGGAAAAGGCCGAAGGCCGCATTGCCTGTCGTTCAATCGGCGTCGCGGCAATCCTCGCCGCGGTGATCACGGCCGCAGGAGCCGCGGTCATGGGCCTCCTCGCGGCCATCGCCAGTGCCCGGCGTGAACGATACGCCACGCAGCGCCTCGCCGGAGCTCGCGGTGCGCAGCGTGACAAAGCGCTCACCGGCCGGCACCGTCACGGCGGAAAGTGTGTCGGAGATCATCACGAGCTTATTCGGATCGGCACCTTGGTCGCCGTTGCCGCTCACCGTCGAGGTGATCGCCCAGATCGATACCGTGCCGTCACGATGGACGCGGCCCGTGATGTTGCGCAAGCCGTCGGTCGCAGGCGACCACGGCAGGCCGGTCGCGGCATTGTTGCCGGTCGGATAGCCCTGCACGGTGTAGGGCACACCCAGGTCAAGTCCCGCCTGCAGAGTGTAGACCTGCTTCCAAACGCCGGCCGTGCTGTTGAACACCCACTTCTGCAGTCCCGCTGACGTCTGCGCCTTGGCGGCGGAATAGGTGTTCGAGTTCGGATCAAACGTCGCGGTGCCGTTGCCCTCGTCGGCGACGTAGAGCGTGTTCGCGTCGGCGAACCAGATGCCGAACGGGAACGAGGTCGTGCTCTTCAGCGTGGTGGGAAAACCGCTCAGTACGCACATGTTGTAGGGCGTGACACCCTGCGTCGCCAGCTTCGAGCCATCGTAGAAGAGCTGGGTCGTCGGCAGCGACGCCGATGGCGCCGGCACGCCGACGCCGTTCGGGCACGCCTTCGGATTGCCGTTGGCGGCATTGCCGGTGGTGTCGATGAAATACACCGTGTTGATGCCATTACCGCCGCTGCCCTTGGTCGTGTAGATCACGTTGTTGAACACGGTCAGACCGCGGAAATTGGTGTCCTTGCCGATCTTGTCGGCCTTCTGGCCGAGCTCGGTGATATTGAAGCTGCCGAGCGGGAACGGCCCGCCCGGATCCGGCTGCCGGCTGAGCGCCGCGTCGGACTCGGTCGCGATCTGCATGCCGGCGCCGGTGATAACGCCTGCGGGCTGCGGGTTGCCGCCATTGCCGGCGTTGCCGGAGGTGTAGAACACGCCGGCGCCGTGCCGGTCGTTGAAGATCGCGGCGCGGCCGTTGTTGCCGCTGTACGCATTCATCTTGGTGAAGTGGAAGTGGCCGTTCTCGTCGACTTCAGCGACCAGGCGGAAATTGGTGTTGGGCACCGGATTGGTCGGATCGACAACGTCAGGCGTGTTGGAGTTCGAGACGTCGATGGCGCCGATCGGAGCGAGGTAGCCCATGAAGGTCACCGTGCGGTGATCGAGCGACAGATTGAGTGCGAGCTCGGATTTTGACGAGAAGCTCGTAACCATCTGGTCCTTGCCCTGCGACACGCCGCGCTGGGCGCTGTTCGGCACCTCGAGCGACTGCACCTGCCTGCCGTCAAGACGCAGTTCGTCGAGCAGGATCTTCGCGGTCACGCCGAACGAGCCGTCGACCCCGTCATTGTTGAACACCGTGGGATAGCTGCCGTCCGCGATGGCGGTCACGCAATTGGGTGACACGCAGTTCGGCGGCAGCTGGGTGACGCCGGGCGTGATCGTGACAGCGTTGTTGACGAACACCGCGCGGCTTAACAACAGATGAGCCGGCCGGAAATGAACGTCGTCGCCATCTGCGCGCGCAACACTGCTGGCCAGCGCAGTGGAGGCGAGTAGCGTGAGCGCAAGAACGGGCCGAGACAACGGAAGCGGCGCAAGCGGGCGCGATCCTCTGGCGATCATTGCTAGTCTCCCAATGTAGGTTTTTTTCAAGGCGGGGCCGTATCACCGCCCGCTATGTCGGCGGTCGGAACACGCAATCTGCGGGCGGACTATTACAGCCGTGCGAATGAGAAGCGACGATTGTAGACATATCGAAATACAACCGGTCAGCGCAAGAAGCGAAGCCGAAAAGGGGAAGCAACGCGTGCCTTCCGCCGCCGACGTCCGGGGAACTCGGGATGGTCACGACACGATCATTCCGGCTTCACATCGCCGTCTTGCTCACGGCGGTATTGAAGAACCCCTGTTTCTCAAGGGAGGTGTCAGCAATGAAAAGAATTGGAAAGCTCGCGATCGCAGTGTTGCTCGGCTCGAGCGCACTCAGCTCGGGCGCGCGTGCCGACGATGACGACCATCGCGCCATCGAGCATGTGCTTCTGATCAGCGTCGACGGCATGCACGAGATCGACCTGCAGAATTACATCAAAGGTCACCCGACATCGACCTTCGCAAGGCTGCTGAAGCACGGTGTGCACTACACCAATGCGCACACCTCCCACCCCTCGGATTCCTTTCCGGGGCTGCTTGCGTTCATGACCGGCGCGTCGCCGAAGACGCACGGCGTCTTCTACGACGACACCTATGATCGGACGCTGTATCCGCCCGGAAGCAACTGCCAGGGCAAGCCGGGCACCGAAGCCACATATTTCGAGGCGCTCGATTACGACCTGACCAAGCTCGATGGCGGCGGCCCGGCGAATTCCGACCACATCAATCCGGCGAACTTGCCGCTGCGCAAGGTCGGCACCGCTTGCGAGCCGGTTTATCCGCACGCATACCTGAAGAACGACACCACGACGATCATGGAAGTCATCCACGAGGCCGGCAAGCGCACCGCCTGGTCGGACAAGCACCCGGCCTATGAGATCATCAGCGGCCCCTCCGGCAAGGGTCTCGACGAACTCTATGCGCCCGAGATCAATTCCACGAGCGTGCTTGCCACCGCACCCCAGTTGATCCCGACCCCTCAGCCGAGCGACGACTGGACAGTGAATCCGGTCTACACGCGCTATTATGACAATCTGAAAGTCACCGCGGTGCTGAACTGGATCAAGGGTCTTGACCACACGGGGACGACGAGGGTTGGCGTGCCGGCGATCTTCGGCATGAACTTCCAGGCCGTCAGCGTCGGGCAAAAGGTCACGGCCGACGGCTACACCGATGCGAAGGGCACACCGAGCGCGCAACTCGAATTGTCGCTCGACTTCGTCGACAGTTCGCTTGACCAGATGATCGACCAGCTGGACAACCAGCATCTCATCAAGAAGACCTTGATCGTCGTCGGCGCGAAGCACGGCCAGTCGCCGATCGACGTGAACCAGCTTCATATGCTGAAGGGCAGCAGCAATCCAAGGCTGCTACCGGGCCATGCCGACGTCGTCGACCCGGTCGACCTGCTGACCGCCGGCGGCGTCAAGGTGGCGCAGGAAACGGCCGACGATGTCTCGCTGATCTGGCTGGCCGATCAGACCCAGGCCAGGAAAGCCGTCGGCATCCTCGAGAACGACAAGGTTCTGCTGAACCAGGCCCGGATCGAGAAGATCTATGCCGGCGACGAGTTGAGGGACAAATTCGGCGACCCGGCCCAGGGCCGCACGCCCGACATCATCGTCCAGCCGCTCCACGGCACGATCTATAGCGGCAGCTCAGCGAAGGTCTCCGAGCATGGCGGCTTCACCGACGACGACACCCACGTCCTCCTGATCATGGCCAACCCGGCCTTCGAAGGGGGCGCCGTTGATCAGAAGGTCGAGAACAAGCAGGTCGCGCCGACGATCCTGCACGCGCTCGGCCTCGACGCCGACAAGCTGAAGGGCGCCCGCGCGGAGCACACCACTGCCCTGCCCGGTTTCGACCGCTGAGGTCGGACCACTGCGAACAGAGGACCTCAAATCGACGGCGCCCGATCCATTCGGGCGCCGATGTCTTGCGCCATTGTATGCCCGGCGTCTCGACGCTCGACGGCATCATCGGCCGCCGGCCGTCGGCGCTGTTCAGCTACGGCATTTCGATCGTCGGCGTCATCCTGCCGCGGCTGCTGCATTGGTATCCGAACTATTGGCTGCTCACCGGCTTTATCGTCAGCTTCGGCGGCATGATCGGCTCGCGCGGCCCGTCTTGATTTTGCGCGACCCCTGTGGTACCTACGACGCCATGATTAACGTCGTGCGCACCGCGAACCGTAAAAACATGACCCGCTCTCGCTGGGCCGTGGAAGGAGTCGTGCGCTAGGAATTCGACGACGTGATCTTTCACCAGGCCCCGCCGGCATCGGACGGGGCCTTTTGTTTGGCCATGCTCCCTGCCGACGCAACAGCAGGAGCATCCGATGCCACCCCGACAGATGAACGTCGCATCCGAGACCATGCGTGATGCCGCAGGGCTTCGCCGCGCTCTCGATTTGCTGAGAGATGCCACGGACGAAGCTTTGGCCGAGGCGTGCCCCAATGTCTCCATCGCAGCCCTGAGGGACGCCTTCTCGGTAAGGGAAGCGGCTGGACCCCCCGTCGCTTCGAAGCGGAGCGTGTGGAGTGTGCTCCGGGGATATTGGCGTGCGTTTCGAAGACGGCGCCAACGCGAGAGGTTGCGAATAAGTTTGCACGAACTCAGCGAGAGACAGCTGATGGATATCGGCCTGACGCCCAGTGACATCGACTACGTCGCCGCTGACCGCGCGCTTGAACGGCTCAGGGATGGCACGGCATATCTATGGCTGTCTCGTGGCGTGATGTGACTGACGGCAAGTCTGCGGCTGACTCGAGCTATCGCCTGCGCGCGAGCCAGACGGTGCGGCCGCCGCCCGTCCGGTCCTCGACCACATGCGCGATGACGTCGAACCCGATGCCGTCGAGCAACGCGGTGTATTCGGCCGCGCCGAGGCTCGCATGATAGAGCGGATCACCGCGATACTGGCCGACGATCTCGCCGGCGCTCGGCCCGCTGTTGAACATCAGCACGGCCGATGGGCCTGCATGCCGCGCGAACACCTCGAACATCGCCCGCTGGTCATCCGGCGCAAGATGGAAAAAGCTGTCCCAGGCGAGCACGCCGTTGAATTGGCGGGAGAGATTGAGTGACCGCATGTCGCCGACCAGGAAATCGTGGCCGGGCAGCCTTTGTCGGCACAGCGAAATGAAAGTCGGCGACGAATCCACGCCCGCGACGCGGAGCCCGCATTCGGCCATGTATTGCGCGACTGGAGCGCCTGCGCCGCAACCGAGATCCAACACCTGCGCCGCATGCGGCAAAGCGGCGATGAAACGGTCGTGCCAGGATTTGTCGTTCCACCCGGCCGAACGTCGATCGGCGTCCCACGCAAGCGCGTGACGCTCGTAATGATCGACGATCTGGTTGGCTTCGTCCGGCATGCCTCACCCCAGCCATCGCCGACATGGTGGATCATCGCCGCCTAATTGTTGGTCGGCGGCAGCTCGGTCGCGTTGTACGGCTTGAAGTCAAAAATCTTGCGGCTCAGCCCGGGCGCCAGCGCCGAGATCGGATTGACGCGCAGCACCGGCGCGTTCGGCGTGCCGACGATCTCATAGGTGACACCGATCAGGCCTTCGTCGCTGCCGGCACCAAGGAAGATGCCGAAGAACGGGATCTGGCCGAACACGTTGTTGAGCCCGTACATCGGAATGAAGGTGCCGCTCATCCGCACGGAGTTGCCGACGTAATCGATGTTGCCTTCGATGGTGGCGCCGATGCTGGGTCCCTTGACGACGCCCTTGCGGACCGTGAGCTGGCCGCTCTGGCGGATGAATTGGGCGCCCAGCGCCGAGAACGCGATGCCGTTCTGCGTGTTGATCGGACCGCCGGCGACAGCGCGGTCGAGCTGGGTCTCGCCCTTCACCGAGAAATCGCTGATGTTGATGAAGCCTTCCTTGGGGCTCTGGTCGGGCGTCGGCGGCTCCATCGCGAGCGTTAGCTGGCCGCCGATCACCTTTGAATAGGTGTCGGTGAAGCGCAGGAACGCACCGGCGTCGGAGGTTTGCAGATAGATCCCCTCACGTCCCTGCTGACGTCGCAAATCCGCCGTGACGGGCGTGTCGCGCCCGACTTTGCCGTTCAGCGTGAATGTCTTGAAGACACCGTTGCGGCGCGAGATCTTGGCGTCGACGCCGCGCACTGCCTCGCCGTTGAAGCCCGCGACCGCGCCGAGCTTCAGGTCGGCGTCGAAATCGATCGTCTTGCTCTTGCTCTTGGGATCGGCATCACGGCCCGAGATCGCCGACTTCAGGAAGCCGCGGCCATCGAACACGTCGCCGCGCATCGTCACTTTCATCACGCCGTCAGGACCGCGATCGGCCCTGAGCGAGGTCTTGTCGCCTTCCGAGGGCGCGTAGGTCGGGAAGTTCGCGTTGAGGAGGTCGCCGTTCTGGTCGACCTCGAGCGAGCCCTTGATCGAAACGCCGCCGCCGTCGACCACGATGTCCTCGAACCGCGTCGACTGCCCCTTCGGCACCACGTTGAAGGTCGCCTTGCTCGCCTTGCCTTGTGTCTTCACCCAGCCCGGCAGGATGTTGTCGAGCTTGAGCTGAGTGAGGTCTGCCTCGATGCCCATCTTGGTGGTGGGATTGTCGCCGCTGCCGATCTTGCCGCTGAGCTTGAGCGGGATCGGGCCCGAGACCGCGGGTCCGAGATCGAGCCCGAGCCGGGCCCGGCCCGCGTCATCCAGCGTCGCCTGCAGCTTGACGTCGGCATCGCCGTCAGCCGGCTTGCGATAGTCGAGCGAGGCCGGCTGGCCGTTGATCTTGACGTCGCCCTTGACCTGGAAGCCGGCATTGCTGGCGATCACCTTCAGCGTGTTGGCCTCGAGCTTCTGGTTCATCACGAGCTTGTCGACCGCGACGCCGGAGACGTCGGCGGTGACCGAATACATCGTGTCGGCCTTGGTCAATTCGCCCTTCACGGGCATGCCGAGATTGATCGTCGCCGTGACGTTGCCCTTCGAGGCATTGGGATCGATCGGCGGACCGGACAGATCGCTGAGCCGGTCGGAGGCGAGGATTTCGGCGGCGGCCGGCACCGGACAATCGACCCGGAACTTGACCTTCGCCGGCGACGGTTTCGGCGCCATGTCCGGGACCTCGAAGGTGAAGTCCGAGAAATTGATCTTGCGGCCGGCCGGCGTGTCCGCGACGCCCTGCCCGATGGTCACGGTCGCGGTGCGGCCGGTCACCCGGGCCTTCAGGTCGGCGTCATGGACCGCGGGCATCTGGTCGACCGGGCGCACCGTAACGCCGGAGGCGACGATGTTGACCGACAGACCGTCGTCCGGAATCGGCGGCCCCTTGCGCGACAGATTGTGCACCGGCGAGTTGACGCCGACATCGATGCGCTGGAGCATGCCGCGATCGATCCGCTCGATCACCCATTCGCGTACCTCGGGCACGATGATGGCCGGCCACACCCGCTTCAAAGCGGAGGCGGACATCGGCGTGCCGGCGAAGCCGAGCTGCAGCCGCGGCTCGCCGGAATAGTCGATGCTGCCGGTGCCGGCGACACCGATCTCGCCATTGGAGATGTCGGCCTGGGTCAGCAGCACCCGCTTCCGCTCGGTATCGAAGCGGAAGCCGATATTGATGCGGTTGAAGATCAGCGGCGGTTCGGTCTTGTCGATGCCGGCCAGCACGATGGTGCCGCCGGAGAGCCCGGCCTGCCAGTCGGTAACGTTGTCGTTCGGTGGCTCGAGGTGCCCGAGCAGCGTGATCCGGTTGGCGCCGGAGACGATCTTGATCGGCGCCAGCAGCACCCGCCGTCCTGCGTCCCATTCGACGCCCATCTCGGCCGAATCGATCGCCATCGGATAGTCGGGCGTATCGGTGTCGACGATGGTGCCGGCACCGACGGTGACCTTGCCACTGAAATAGGTCGGCAGGCCGTCGCGACCCAGCTGGCCCTTCAGCTCGCCCGACAGCGGCAGGTCGGCGGTATAGGTCAGATCCTTGGTCCGCATCGCCAGCAGGATGTTGCGGGTCGAGACCTTGTCGGCCTTGATGTCGACCGAGCGCACGCCATTCTGCTGCGGACCGACCAGCATGCGCACCGCCCACGGCTTGGCGCCGTCCTCGCCAAAACTCAGTGCCACGCCGCCGCCGCTCGGGCGCCGCAGGCTCAAGCTGATGTTCTCAAAGCTCCATTTGTTGCCGCGCTGCTGGTCGTCGACGACGAGATTGCCGTTCTTCAGGCCGATCTCGTTGAGGTTCTGGCCGTCGAGGCCGGTCATGCTGAGGCTGTCGAGCCAGTCGAGACCGGCGAGCAGGCCACTCTGCGCCGATTCGGGCATCTGCACGGCCGTCGACGGGTCGGACGCGGCCGGCGGCACAGCTGGTGGGGCGCCGGATCCAGCGGAGCCGGACCCTGGCGATGCGGGCACCGGGCGCGGGAATGTGGGTGCCAGGCCCGCATCCTTCTTCGAGGCGACGCCGGTCGCGAGCGGCTTTGCGGTATCGCCAGCCGACACCATCACATTGCCGTCGGGCGTGATGCGCACCGACAGCACGGCATCGACGAGGTTGAGGCTTTCCGCCCGCAATTGCCCCATCAGCAGCGCCGTTCCGGACAGCCGCACCTCGGCCTTCGGTGCGCTGGCGACGATTGCGTGGTCGCGGTCGCGGACCACGATGTCGCGGATGCGCACTGCGATCCTGATGCGCCCGGCACGCTCGATCTGCGTGCCGCCGACCTCCACCGTATTGCCGTGGCCGATATTCTCCTCGATCGCGGCGGCAAGCCACGGCGTTGCCATGTCGAGATTGATCGGACCCGCGCCGAGCCGCCACCACAATGCGCCGAAGCAGGCCGCGAAGATCACGACGAGCACGGCAAGCACGAGCGCGATGCGCCGGATCCAGCGTTCGCCGTTCAGCCAGCGCTGCATCCCCGAGCAGAAATCGGCGAAGCGATGCAGATTGTTGTTGGAACGCGACAGCAATTGCCGCGCGCGGTGACCCGCCGCCTCATCCTGCTCGTCCCACGCGGGCTGATCTTCCCATTGCGAGAGATCGGCCTGGGCGCGTGGATGTGGCCCCTGCGGCGACGTGTTCCTTGCCATTGCCTCTCGGTGCTGGCGGTGAAGTTGATCGCCGCCATCGGGGCGCCCGTCAAACGGTTTCGAGCGCTCCAGTGCCGGCATCGCTGCCAATCCTCGACTATTAATGTTACTCGCTGATGGACCCAAGATGGACGCAAAAACAGGACGAAAGCAGCCAATCAAACGCCAATTCAACGAGCGGACGGGTAACGCGTCGAATTCCTTGTCACCATACCCCGTGGCCATCAAACTTGCCCAGCGCAGGATGCGAATCCGTGCGCCGCAAGCGAGAGCCGCAATAGCCCAATGATTGAACTTCCGAAAGCGACGAAAGGAAGGCGTATGTCCAAGAAAACGCGCAAGAAATCCTCCAACACAACCGGAAAGCGGGTCGCAACAAAGGTTGCGCGCGGCGCTAGCGCCAGCGCGAGGAAATCCGCGGCGAAAACACGCACGGCGGCTGCAAAAACCAGGACCGAAACAAAGGCCAAAACAGCAAGCAAGACGAAGTCCGCCGCGGCTGCTTCGAGCAAAGCCTCGCACAAGGCCGCATCGAAACCGTTAAAGCCGAAGCCGGCCACCGCCGCCAAATCTTCCGCCGCCGCATCCTCGGCTCTCAGCGAGGGCGCCGGCGCGCCGGCATTCAACCTGCCGCGCGATGGCGGCGGCAGCATCTCGCTCAGGGATTTCGCGGGTAAGAAGCTGGTACTGTTCTTCTATCCCCGCGCCAACACTCCCGGCTGCACCAAGGAGGCGATCGACTTCACCCGGCTGAAAGGCGAGTTCGCCGCCGCCGGTACCGAGGTATTGGGCATTTCCGCCGATACGGTTAAGGCCCAGGACTCCTTCCGGGACAAGCATCAGCTTACGGTTCCGCTGATCTCGGACGAGCAGCATCAGATCCTGCAAGCATATGGCGCCTGGGGCGAAAAATCATTGTATGGCAGGACCTTCATGGGGATTATTCGCACGACGGTTCTGCTCAACTCCGCCGGCAAGGTGGCCCGGATCTGGCGGCACGTGAAGGTCGACGGTCACGCCGAAAAGGTATTGGAGGCCGCCCGGTCGCTCTAATCGGACCAGTTCCGTTTCCTGAAAATTAACCATGGCCGGCTCAAATCGGCCCGCAATTAAGCCGTACGGAGCTTGGTCCGACCGGCCGCGGGAGTACCGATGTCAAGCCGGTCCGGTCACCACCAGGAATACCAGTCGCACCATCATCCCCAGGACCATGGCCGGACCTCGTCGCGGCGTCCGGCCGCTCATACCGCAGCACCTTCGGCAACTGCCGCGGTGGCAGCTTCAGGCGCCGGCTACACCATCATGCATGCTGGCAAGCAGGTCCGGTTCGGGCCGGTCGTGTTCTGGATCGCGGTCGGCACCGTGGTCATGCTCGGCATGTGGTCTGCCGCGACCGCGACCTATTTCGCGTTCCGCGACGACGTCCTGACCCGGTTGATCGCCCGCCAGGCCGAGATGCAATACGCCTATGAGGACCGCATCGCCGATCTGCGCTCCAAGGTCGATCGCACCACCAGCCGGCAGCTGCTCGACCAGGAGCAGTTCGACCAGAAGCTCGACCAGATCATGAAGCGCCAGTCGGCGCTGGAATCCCGCGCCACCGCGCTCGGCGCGATGCCCGATGCCGCCGTCACCGGCTCGATCAAGCCGCAGGGCCGCGCCGAGACCGCGCCGTCCTCCGGCACGCCTAAGCCCTCCCCGATCAGCGACACCGTGATCTTCGTGGCCCCCCCTGACCGCGAGGCGCGGCTGGAATCGCGCGCGCCGGTGGCCGCCAAGGCGCAGCCGAGCCAGTTCGCCAAGGCGCAGGGTGTCGACAACGTCCTGGTCCACCTGCAGACCTCGCTCGATGGCGTCGAGCGGCGTCAGATCGCCGCGCTGTCCTCCGCCGAGGAGAGCATCGATTCGCGATTACGCCGGATGCGCGGCGTGATCTCGGATCTCGGCCTCAACATGGCCCAGCTCGAGGCGGCAACCCCGCGCGCCGGCATGGGCGGCCCGTTCGTTCCGGTCAAGCTGCCGGCCGATGCCGGTCCGTTCGAGCGCCAGCTCTACCGTATCAATATCAGCCGCGCGCAGATGCAGCGGCTGAACCAGACGCTGGCGCTGGTGCCCTACCGCAAGCCCGTGATCGGCGAGGTCGAATTCACCAGCGGCTTCGGCATCCGCAGCGATCCGTTCCTCGGCCGCCCCGCGATGCATACCGGCCTCGACTTCCGCGCCTCGATGGGCGATCCGGTGCGCGTCACCGCCAACGGCAAGGTGGTGTCGGCCGGCTGGGCCGGCGGTTACGGCCGCATGATCGAGGTCGACCATGGCAACGGCCTCTCCACCCGCTACGGCCATCTGTCGGAAATCGGCGTCAAGGTCGGCGAAACCGTGAAGATCGGCCAGGTGATCGGTGCGGTCGGCTCGACCGGCCGCTCCACCGGCCCGCATCTGCACTACGAAACCCGCATCGACGGCGAGGCGGTCGATCCGCAGAAATTCTTGCGCGCTGGCGTCCGCCTCACGGCGGGCTAGCTCTCACAACGACGACTCCAAACCATCGGCGCAAGCTTCCGCCTGCGCCGAACGTTTGCGCGTCGCTAGCGACGGCCGCCGCCACCACCAAAGCCGCCGCCCCCGGGACCGCCGAAGCCACCGCCGGGTCCGAACGGACCACCGCCGCCGCCGGGACCAAACGGCCCGCCACCGCCGGGAGGGCCGAGGCCGCCGGGGCCCGACGGGCCGCCGCCGGAGTCAGGTCCGGGCCCAGATCCAGGTCCAGAACCGGGTCCAGAACCGGGTCCATGACTCATCGGCGCGTTGGCGGGACCGCTGCCACCGGGCCCACCACGGCCGCCGGGTCCGGCCCCTCCGCCGGGCCGATGTCCCGAGCTGCCGCCTCCGCCACCACTGCCGGGGCTACGCACCGACGAGCCCGGGAAGCGGCCGACCGATTGCACCGATTCGACCCGCAACCCGAGGCCGCCTTCGCGCGTGGCGTTGAGCACCACGCGGCTGTCGGCCGCCGGCGCGTAGCGTGAATTGTCGCGCGCGACGAGACCGGAGCCGAGCCTGAGATCGTTGCCGTCCTTCCGGACATAGGCTTCGATCAGCAGCCGTTTGGCGCCGGTGAGGTCGGAGAAATCGTCGGCACGGCTACGCGCGACCTGCATCACACCGCCCATCGCGTGGCCTTCGGCCTGCACCCGTTGCCCGGCGAGCGCAGCGTCAACGCCGGTGAGCCTGAGCCGGCCGATCCGCAACGTTCCTGAGCTGTCGCGGTCGAGCGGTCCGGTGACCCGCATCGCAGCGTCGTGACGCTGCTGCACCAGGCTCGCGACGATCACCCCGTCGGTGCGGCGTAGCCCGAACACTGCAACCGAAGCTCCGGGCTTCAGCCAGCTCTCGCTGCCGGTCCATGCCACTTTCTGGCCGAGCACCGTAAGCTCGCCGGATCTGGCCTGCTCGATCGGCCCCGTCACCTCGCTCGCGACATCGATCCGCTTCGTCGACAGCGTACCGTCGGCGCCACGCTGCGCAACGACGCGTGCGACCTGCCCGATCCGCAACGCCCTCGTATTCGCCGCCTCGCCATCGATTCGCACCGGCACATCCGTCCCATAGGCGATACGCTCGCCATTGACGAAGATCGAGCCGAAGCGCTGGATCACGCCGACGATGCCGGTGCCGCCGATGCCCTGATCCGATCCGGTGATCCCGGTGCCGCCGATCCCCTGGTCGGTGCCGCGCTTCCTGACCTGCGCGCCGGCGAGCGAGGTCCCGGCGAGCCAGAATCCGACGAGCAGCGCGCGACGCGAGATCACCGGAGCACGCTTCATGACGCGCCGCCCTCGTCGGTGTCGTCATCGGCGGGGCCGTCGGGGCCCTCGCGGTAGATGTAGATGCCGAAATTCCAGCGGTAGTCGCCGCCCTTGTCCTTGGCGAGCGCCCGGTTGGCCTCGCGGTTGGCGACCTTCAACGCCTCCATCGCAAGCTCGCGCGAGCGGCCTTCGAGCCGCTTGGCGAGCTTTGCCGATAGCCCGTCATAATGCACGGCACGTTCGAGGAAGCGCGGCGCCGCCGACGACACGTTCTGCTCGGCGGCGGCGACGTGGTCGTGCAGATTGCGGCCGAGATAGTGCCATTTGCGATCGTCGTCGCCATGCGGCACGAAGGCTTCCTCGACCAGCACGATCTCGTCGTCGTCATTGATGGTGACGAGCTGGCGGTCGAGCCATTCGTCGAGCACCGCGCGCGGCCGCACGTCCTTGGTGATGGTCTCGACAAGCGCCTCGAACGACGGCGCTGCGCCGCCCGATGTGCGCGGCAGCGGCAGCGGATCGCCCTTGGCGTCGGTGAAGTCGGGATCGGCGAGCCAGCGCGCGATGATCGCGCTGGTGCGCGACAGCGTCGCCGGCACCTCGGTGACCGGCGCGCCTGCGCCGCGCAGCCGCGCCACCTCCTTGCGGTGAATGCCGGTCAGCAGGCTGACGCGGCTGTCGGTCTGCTCCTTGCCTTCGAGCGCGAAATCGTGCTCGGCGACGTTGACATAGAGCTCGCGCAACAACCCGGTCAGCGCCGGAAAGGTCATGCCGCCGCGAATGCAAAGCCGCACCAGCGGGCGCAGCATCCGCGCCAGCGGCGCGTGCAGCTTCGCCGCGGCGATCGGCGGGGGCGATGCCGGCTTCGACTTCGGAACTTTGGCATTCATGGCCAAATTTTAGCCAAGGCTGGCGTGGGATACAATCCCACCTTTGCAGCAACGCGGATTGACGTGTGAAATTTTCCCACTTATAGGAAACATTGTCACTGCCGGAAACAGAATGCGCTTGCGCGCGCGGGACCCGGCTCCCGCGGTCGCACGCGACGGGGCGCTCCGGCCATGGAACATCACATGACATCCATCCGATTCGACGTCGAAATCGCGGAAGCCTGCAAGACCGCACAAGTTCCGTTCGAGGATTTCGTCTCGACGGTGATGGCTGGCAGCTATCCCTGTCTGCCGGGCGTCGAGCCCGACTCGCCGCGCCGATTCGCCGAGACCGACCTGGTCGCGCTCTACATCTACGGCCGCCTGTTGGTATTCGGCTTCGGCGCGCTGCGCGCCGGCGAATATGCCTGCCGTGCCCATGCCGGCCTCGCCGCCGAGCCGCGCGCCCGGTCGATCTCGATCGCGCTGACATCGAACGGCGGCAAGCGCGTCGTGATCGAGCAGGATGCGCCGCTGGCACCGGCAGTGCTGCTGCCCGAGCGAATCCAGTTCGACATCGGCGCGATCAGGCAATTGCTGCTGCAATCCGCCGAACGCCAGGCCGCCGAGCCGGCCTGACACGCCTCACTGCGCCCGACCGGCGTCTGCGCCGCGCCCGCCCATCAGGGCGGCGCGCGGCCGTGCCATTGCCTCCACCCTCTTCCGCAAAAAATTCGACGACCGCCATACGTGGGACATAATCCCACTTTTTATTCCGCACTCAATTGACGTGTGAAATTTTCCCACGTATCCAGAAATCATGAGCAGGGAATCCGACGCAAATGTATCTTCGTTCGGCCCGCGTATCCGATCCGCGTTGCGAATCCGATCGGTTCGTCGCGACCCCACTTCGTTTCACGCCGCAGGGCCCCTGCGGCCCGATCGAACCGGTGCTGCCGGCGCTGCTGCGCTCGGTGGTGTTCTTCGCAGCACTGGCGACGCCGTTCGTCATCGCCCTGTTTGCGGCGTGATGCGGAGCGCGGCGCCCATGATTGTTCAGAGCGAGCCGGCGCGCCGTCCGTCGGTGCTGCACATCTTCAAGGTCTACTATCCCGACCTGTTCGGCGGCACGCTGTCGGTGATCCGCGACATCTGTGCGGGGCTGAAGGAGTCGTTCGCCGCCGCCATCCTGGTGTGCTCGCCGTCCGGCGGCGCGCGCCGGATCGTGGTCAACGACGTCACGGTCGAGCGCGTGCACTCGTTCGGCGACGTGCTGTCGCTGCCGGCCGCGCCGAGCTATCCGTGGCGGCTGTGGCGCCGCATCAGCGAGCACGATCTGTTGGCGCTGCATGCGCCCTTCCCGCTCGCCGACCTCGTGTTCGCGCTCGGCCTGGGCGGCAATCGTCCGCTGGTGGTGCACTGGCACGCCGACATCGTCTCGCACGCCGCGCTGCGCTTCCTGGTCGAGCCCCTGATGCGGCGGACGTTGCGGCGGACCACTGCGATCATCGTTTCCAATCCGGCGCTGATCGAGACCACGCCGCTGCTGCAGGAATTTGCCGACAAATGCCACGTCGTTCCGTTCGGCGTCGACGTCGCGAAGTATGACCGGTTGCCCGCGCAGCCGGCCGAAATCAACAGCCGCGGCCGCCTCGTGCTGGCCTGCGGCCGGCTGGTGCCGTACAAGGGTTTTGACGTGCTGGTGCGTGCTGCGCATAGCAGGAATTTCGAGGTCTGGATCGTCGGCGAAGGCCGCGAGCGCGAGCATCTCGAACAGCTGATCCGCGATTATGGGTTGCAGGACCGCGTCCGCCTGCTCGGCTCGGTCGCCGAGAGCGAGCGCGTCAAGCTGATGCGGATCGCCGACGTCTTCGTGATGCCGTCAGTGACGTCAGCGGAGACCTTCGGGCTGGTGCAGCTCGAGGCGATGGCTGCCGGCCGCCCGGTCATCAATACCGCGCTCGACACCGGCGTGCCGCAAGTCGCGCGCGACGGGCTCGAGGCGATCACGGTGCCGCCGGGCGATCCGGAAGCGCTCGCCTCCGCCATCGAGACCCTGGTCAACGATCCCGAGCGGCGCCGCCGCATGGGCCAGGCCGCGCGCCATCGCGCCATGACGAAATACTCAACCACAGCCTTCAGGGAAGGAATCGAGACGGTGTACCGCAAGGTCGTTGCCGAACATGCTGCCGCGGAGGATGCAGGCTTTCCAGCCCCAGGCCTGCGTCCCCACACGGCCGGCCTCGCCGTCGCGATGCAAATCGCGGCGGCGCTGGCCTGGTCGGACATGCGCCATCGCTACGTCCGCTCGCTGCTTGGACCGTTCTGGATGTCGCTGCAGATGGCGATCATGGTCGCGGTGCTCGGCTCGGTGATCGGCCATCTCTCCAATGCGAGCGCGATGGCGCGGCTGCCGATGCTGGCGGCGAGCCTCACCGCCTGGACCTTCCTCAACAGCGTCGTGCTCGACGCCACCACGGCGCTGCAGGGCTCGGCGAGCCTGATCAAGGACCGCGCGCTGCCGCCGCTGATCTTCCTCCTGCAATGCACCTTCCGTCAGGCGCTGTTCGCGCTCCACAATGCGGTCGTCCCGCTGCTGCTCTGGCTGGTGCTGACGCCGCGGGATTTTTCCGGTGCGCTCGTCGCCATTCCCGGGCTCGCACTGTTCGTCGTCTGCACGCTCGCGCTCAGCCTGGTGCTCGGCGCGCTGGCGACGCGCTACCGCGACATCAAGCCGATCATCGAATCCTCGCTGACCCTGGCGTTCCTGGCGTCGCCGATCATCTGGACGCCTGAGATGATCGACCGCGGCTCCACCGTGATGCGGCTCAATCCGCTGACCCATCTGTTCGCGGTCTGGCGCGAACCGTTGTCGACCGGCCATGTCGCGATGAGCAGCCTGGTCTATGTGCTCGCCTGCCTCGCCGCGCTGGTCGTCGCATCGATCGTCACCGTCGCGCAGCTGCGCAAGGCCGCGTTCTGGATCTGACATGGCCAGCATTCATCTCCGCGACGTCTGCCTCGACTACCCCCTGTACGGCGCCTACGACTTCTCGCTGAAGCGCCGCCTGCTCGGCCGCCTGTTCCGCGAGACCAGCGAGATGCGGACCATCCGCGCCGTCGACAACATCTCGATCGACGCCAGGCCCGGCGCGCGCATCGGGCTCGCAGGTCCCAACGGCTCCGGCAAGTCGACCCTGCTGCGGCTGATCGCCGGCGTGTTCCCGCCGAGCAGCGGCCGCTGCGAGATATCAGGCAATATCGTGCCGCTGCTTGGCCTCAGTGCCGGTGCCAATCTCGATTTCGTCGCCGCCGACAATATCAGCCTGCTGCTGCGGATCAGCGGACGCAAGCCGACGCCTGATATCCTCGACGAGATCTGGGCCTTCACCGAGCTCGAGGAACGCATGCGGCAGCTGCCGCTGCGCATGTTCTCCTCGGGCATGCTGATGCGCGTGCTGTTTGCGACCGCCACCGCGTTTCCCGCCGACATCCTGCTGCTCGACGAATGGCTCAGCGTGGTCGACGAGAATTTCTCCGCCAAGGCCGAGCAGCGGCTGCGCAAGATGGTCGAGACGGCGGCGATCGTGATCATCGCCTCCCACGACCACGCGCTGCTGCGCCGGACCTGCACCAGCATCATCAATCTCGACCGCGGCCGGATCGCAAGCACGCTCTCGCTGGACCCGCCCGCCCCGCACCATCTCGAGCTCAGAGAACTCAGCGCATGAAGAAGATCCTGGTCGTCAGCGAGGCGCTCGGCGAGCCCAACCACAAGCGCGGCATCTTCCACTTCACGCGCGAACTGATCCGCTCGCTGTCGGCCGACGGCCATCAGCTGACGTTATTGGTGGAGACCACGCGCCGCTACCGCAAGCTGCGCCGCCGCCAGCAGCGCACCCGGCTATTGCCGGAGGATTCGCGGCTGATCGAGCTGCTCGCGCTCTACCGCTTCCTCGACGAAACCAACATGGATTCGCCGCTGATGCGCGGCGGCCTGCGCCGCACCGTCGACTGGTTCAAGCACAAGTACAATGCCGCGACCTCATGGGAATTCATCGTCGCGTTCCTGCGTGCGCTTCATCTGCTGCCGACCCGCGTCGAGCTGATCGAGAACAGCACCGCGGGCCTCGAATACGTTCCGACCGATCTGCGTCACCTCGGGCTGTTCGGCGAATTCATGCTCGAGCCGGCCTTCTACACCTATCAGGATACGTCGGCGCTGACCCGGCTGCCGCCGCCGCGGGTCGACGCCAGCGACTACGACATCATCCTCGTCGACACCCCGACGCGGGTTGCGATCCGGCGCCGTCCCGGCGCCAAGGTCATCTGCGTGATCCACGACCTGTTGCCGATCACCGATCTCAAGCTCGATGACGTCGCCACCCGGTTGTTCCTGTCGCGCCTGTTCACTAGCGTGCATCAGGCCGACGAACTGGCCTTCGTCTCGAACTACAGCCTGAACCGGTTTCGCGCCCTTCTCCCGCAATTCGTCGACATTCCGGCGCGCGTGGTCTATCCGCGCACCCGCTTCGACGTGGCTGACGAGCCGTCCGTGCCGGCTCTGCCGATGCCGACGGCGCGTCGGGCGCGGCCAAGCTTTGTCGTCATCGTGTCGAACGAGCCTCGCAAGAACCTTGCCGCGGTGATCCGCGCGTTCCGCAAGTTGCCGCAGGCCGATCTGATCGTCATCGGCTATGCCGGCGGCATGAGCAAGACGCGGAACCTGCCGAAGAACGTCAAATTCTCCGGCTATGTCGACGAGCATGAGAAGACCGCGCTGATCGCGCAGGCCGACGGCCTGATCATGCCGAGCCTGGCCGAGGGTTTTGGCGTCCCGATCATCGAGGCATTCGCGGTCAACACCCCGGTGCTGTGCTCCGACATCGCCGTCTTTCGCGAGGTCGCCGGCGATCTCGCCGACTATTTCGATCCGTTCTCGATCGACGCGATCTGCGCCTCGGTCACACGCGTGCTGGCACGACAGGGCGAATGGCGGGCCAAGATCCGTGAACGCCGGTCCGAACTCGCCGAGCGCTTCGGCCACGAGACCCAGGCACGCGATCTCCTCGCCCACCGCATCGCGGTCGATAACGCGCTGGCGGCCCACCACGCCTCGGCCGCTGCGCCGGTCCTCGACGGGCTCGCCGCCCACGGCATGTGATGCAGCTCATGATCGCCAAACCCGGCGCCATCGATATCGCGATCAGGCCCGCAGCGCCGTGGCGCGATCGTTACGGGCCCGGCTCGACCGCCTATGCCCGAACGACCGACGTCCTGATCGTGCTGGCCGCGGCGTCGCTGCCGTGGTCGACCACGGCGCTCGCGGTCTTCATGCTGCTTTGGCTGGTCGCGGTGATCCCGACCGTCGACTGGGAACAGTTCGTGCTCGATCTCGCGAACCCGGCCTGCGCATTGCCTCTGGCGCTGGTCGCCCTCGCGCTGCTCGGCATGACCTGGTCGGAGGTAGACTGGGCCGAACGGCTGCAGGGCATTAAGCCGATCGGCAAGCTGCTGCTGCTGCCGTTCCTGCTCGGCTACTTCCAGCGCTCGCAGCGCGGGCTCTGGGTGTTCGCTGCGTTCCTGATCTCCTGTACGCTGCTGATGGTGCTGTCCTGGATCGTGCTGGCGTGGCCGCAGTTCAAGCTCGCCCACACCGCGTCCGACGGCGTGCCGGTGAAGAACTATCTCGACCAGAGCCAGGAGTTCGCACTGTGCGCCTTCGCGCTGGCGCTGCCTGCGCTGGCGGCGTTGCGCCAACGACGCTGGCCGGTCGCAGCGGGTTGCGTTGCGCTGATCCTGCTGTTCACGGCCAACATGCTCTATGTCGTCTCCGCACGCACCGCACTGGTCTATATGCCGGTGCTGCTGATCCTGTTCGCGGCACTGCATCTCGGTCGCGGCGCCACGCGGCTGCTGTTCGCCGGCGTCGCAGTGGCGAGCCTCGTGGTCTGGACCACCTCGCCCTATCTGCGCCATCGCATCGCCGATATCGGCGTCGAATATCGCGCCCGGGATATCTCCGGCATCGCATCGACCGCGCAGCGGCTGACCTATTGGCGGAAGTCGGTGAAATTCATCCACGAGGCGCCGCTCGTCGGGCACGGCACCGGAACGATCAGGCATCTGTTCGCGCAGGATGCGATCGGACAGACCGGCCTCGCCGCCGAGGTGGTCAACAACCCGCACAACCAGACGCTCAATGTCGCGATCCAGTGGGGACTTCTCGGCATCTTCCTGCTCTACGCCATGTGGTATGCCCACATCCGTCTGTTCGCCGGCCGCGATCTCGTGAGCTGGATCGGGCTCGCCATCGTCGTGCAGAACGTCACGAGCTCGCTGTTCAACTCGCATCTGTCGGATTTTCACGAGGGCTGGATGTATGTGATCGGCATCGGCGTCGCCGGCGGCATGGCGCTCCGCGCGCAGAAGCCGGAGAAGATTTTGGCCGAGCGGCGCGTAGCCCGGATGAGCGAAGCAACATAACCCTCCGTCATTGGGCGCGCCCCTTGGCGCAAGCCCCCGGAATGACGACGGCTAAGTCCGGATCGCCTGACCGCCTGCCCCGTTACCGCGTCGCGTCGTGCCCCACCTCGCCCGTGATCACGTCGCCGAACAGCTCCCACGCTTCGCCGTTGAACCGCATCAGCTGCATCTGCTCGATCGGAAAATAGTCGTCCGGCGAGGTGTTGACCATGACGCCGGGCAGCATCAGGTCGGAGTGAAAATTTCTCAGATTGGCGGCTTGCTTCATCACGTTCTCGCGGGTCAGCGTGTCGCCGCACTGCTTCAAGACCTGTACCATGGCCTCGGCCTGGACATAGCCATAGAGATTGTTGGCGTTGCCCTTGTCGCCGTCGGGATAGTACTTGTCCATGAAGGCGCGCCAATTGTTGACGGCGGGATCCTTGTCCCAGGTCGGGTCGGTCGGGTCCTTCAGATAGGCAGTCGAGATGATGCCTTTGGCATTCTCCAGCCCCGCCGGCTTCAGCACCGAGGCGACCGAGGTCGCCGTGTTGGCGAGGAAGAATTTCGGCTTCCAGCCGAGCTCGCCGACCTTGCGGATCGCCTGCGCCGAGCCCTTCGGTGCGGCCCAGGAGAAGAAGATGTCGGCGCCGGAATCGTGCAGCGCGACGATCTGGGAATCGATCGAGGGATCGCTGACCTCGTAGGACTTCTCGGCGATGATCATGTTGACCTTGTCGCCGAGGCCATCCTTCAGGCCCTTGACCTGATCCTTGCCGGCGTCGTCGTTCTGCCAGAACACCGCGATCTTGCTGCCCGGAAACTTGTCGAGAATGTATTTGGCATAGATTCGCCCCTCGCTCTGGTAGTTGGGCTGAAAGCCCATCGTCCAGGGAAAGTTCTTGGGATCACCGAACTTGGTGCCGCCGGAGGCGACGAACAATTGCGGCACCTTCTTGGCGTTCATGTATTTCATGATCGCCGAATTCGACGGCGTGCCGAGCGGCTGGAAGATCAGCAGCACCTCGTCGCTCTCGACCAGCTTGCGCGCCTGCTCGATCGCCTTCGGCGGCGAATAGGCGTCGTCGTAGGAGATGAAGTTGATCTTGCGGCCGTTGATGCCGCCCTGATCGTTGATCATCCGGAAGAACGCGGCCTCCGTCTTGCCGATCACGCCATAGGACGACGCCGGTCCGCTGTACGGCATGATGTTGCCGATCTTGATCTCGGTATCGGTTGCGCCGGGATCATACTTCTTCTGCGCGTGGGCCGCGCTCGCGATCAGTGCGGCACTTGCGAAGGCCACCACCGCGCCAATATATCCGTGACGAGCCGGCATTGTTTCCTCCCGATTTTTGTCGCTGATTTTGGGACTAAGTCTCGCAAGTCACCGACGTGCTGGCAAGCGCCTGGATTTTTCCGTTCCACGAAACGGCATTGTTGCCTGACGTTATTTGTGATTGATGATCCCGGGGACTGGATCACGAATAGAGGCGCTCTGTTGCTCAAGCCGGAAATCCGTATCGGTCCGCGTCACCCGCGATTGGCGGCGTGGGGCTATCAACTTACGCGCCGCCTGAGCGAGGCCGCGCTGGCGCGTCGCGGCCTGCACAAGCTGAACGGCGACGTCGCCAAGGCCACCATCGCGAAGGTGCGCGATCGGCTGCAGCGCGGCGAGACCGTCTATATCGCAGGCCTCGCCTGCCCCGGCACGCACAACACCGGCGTCGCGCTGGTCGAGGTGACGCAGAAGGACGGGCCGCGCCTGATCGTCAACAACGAGGAAGAGCGCTTCTCCGGCAACAAGCACACCAACGAATTCCCGCAGCACGCGCTCGACGACATGCGCCGCGTGCTGCAGCGGATGGGCCGCGACATCGGCGATATCGATGCCTTCGTCACGACCTGGGATTACCCGGCGCTGCTGGCGATGCTGATCCGCACTTCGTTCGAGGAGGCCCCTGATAGTCTCAAACTGTTGCGCGCGCCGATCGCGCCCGCGATCAATTTGCGCCAGATGGACCAGGTGCGCCGGCTGTCGCGCAAGCTGACGCGGATCTACGGACTGCCTGAAGGGCTGCCGCTGATCTGCATGCCGCATCACGACAACCACGCCTGGTACTCCTACACGGCCTCGCCATTCGCCGATGTGAGCGGGCCGGTCGCGATCGCGGTGCTCGACGGCACCGGCGATGTCGGCTCGGTCTCGCTCTATGTCGCCGAGAATGGCGAGATGAAGCAGCTCTCCTGCAATGAGAGCCTGTTCGATTCGCTCGGCGCCTTCTACACCGTGATCTCGTCCAGTCAGGGCGGCTGGACCTGGCTCTCCAGCGAAGGCCGCTACATGGGCGCTGCCGCCTGGGGCGACATGAACCGCGCCACCAATCCGTATTATGCGCGCCTGAAGGACGTGTTGCAGCTCGGCCCCAACGGCACCGTACAGCTCAATCGCGCGATGGCCAATTGGTATGCCGATCCCGCCGACAATCCCTATCACCAGCCGCTGATCGACATCATCGGGCCGCCGCTGCGGCCCGACCAGCTCTGGAATCCCGACGCCGTGCTGCGCGTCGAGGACATCAACCACCGCCCCGATACCAGGGATCGGCTCGACAAGGCCGCCGCGACGCAGCTGGTTTTCGAGGATGCGATGGTCCATGTCATCGATCATCTCCTGCGCACGACCGGCACCGATCGCCTGGTGCTGACCGGCGGCGTGGCGCTGAATGCGCTCGGCAACATGCGGCTGCTCGAGCACTTCAACGAGGCGTGGTTCGAACAAGCGCAGCAGCGCAAGACACGGCTGCATATGTGGATACCGCCCGTGCCCGGCGATCCCGGCGTGCCGATCGGCGCGGCCTGGCTGTTCGCGCATATGGCCGGCGCCCCGCGCGGCGCGCCGCTGTCGCACGCATTCTATTGCGGCCTGCCGCCGTCAAACGCCAACATCGGCGACGCGCTGAAGACCGACGATGTCGCCTCGGCGGAGATCGGCAATGTCGCGACACCCGTTGGCCGCGACGCAATCGCCGACCTGATGGCGAGCATGGTCGCGCAAGGCGGCGTGATCGCGATCTATCAGGGCGCCGCGGAGACCGGCCCACGCGCGCTCGGCCATCGCTCGATCCTCGCCAACCCCTGCGATCCCGACGTGCGCGAGCGTCTGAACGAGCGCGTCAAGTATCGCGAGGCGATCCGTCCGCTTGCACCGATGGCGACGCTCGAGAGCGCGCGTGACTATTTCGAGCTCGAGGACGGCGCCTCCGACGGAGACTACAACGCCTATAACTACATGGTGCTCACGGCGCATTCGAAGCCCGAAGCGCGCGCGAAGATTCCGGCCGTGGTGCACGCCGACGGCACCGGCCGCATCCAGATCGTGCGCGAGGCCGACGATCCCCTCACCTACGCGTATCTGAAGGCGCTCGGCCGCCGCATCGGCGTCGAGATGTCGGTCAATACCTCGTTCAACGTGGCGGGTCCGATCGCGCAGACGCCGGCGCAGGCGATCGACACGCTGCGCCGCTCCAAAGGTCTCGATGCCGTGGTGCTGGTCGCCGACGACGGCACGACTTACGCCGCCTGGCACGGCGGCGAGCGCGATAGCGGACGGTTTACCGGATGGTATGCGGACTGGAAGAAGGCGCGCGGCTGAACCAAGCCAATACGCGCCCGTCGATCAGGAGCAGCGCACTGGCGATGACAAGCGCCCCGATCACCTCGCGCAGCGCGACCGGCTCGCCGAGCACGAGATAGCCGAGCAACATCGCGGTGACCGGAATGAGCAGCGTCACCAGCATCACATTGGTCGCGCCGGAGCGCTGCAGGATCTGAAAGAACACGATGTAAGCCAGCGCCGTCGACAGCGCCGCCAACCCGAGCACCGCGAGCCATGTCGTGGCGTGCGGCATCGGCAGCAGCCACGGCCTGTCGACCACGCCGGCGACGGGCGCCATCATCACGGCCGACGCCATCATCTGGAACGTCGCCGTGCCCAGTGGCGGCACCCGCTGCGGCAGCCGCCGTCCGACCAGCGCCGCGATGCCGTAGCTGAAGGCGCCCGCGAGGCAGAGCAGGATGCCGATGCCCTGCTTGCTCTCGAAGCCGAGCGCATCGCCATGCAGGATCGCAACCCCGATCAGGCCGACAATGACGCCCGCCACGCGGCGCGCCTGCAGCCGCTCCTCGCCGGCAACCGCCATGATCGCAACGGCGAACAGCGGCGTCGTCGCATTGAGGATCGAGGCCAGCCCGCTCGGAATGTAGGTCTGGCCGAACACGATCAGCGAGAACGGCAACACGTTGTTGAACAGTCCCATCGCGACGAACGGCGCCCAGCCCAACCAGCCCTGCGGGAACGCGATCTTCCCGGCCCGCAGCAGCGGCAGCAGGAGGAGCGTGCCGAGCACCACGCGGAGCAGCACCAGCGTCAGCGGCGGCAGTTCGCGCAGGATCACGCCGTTGAAGAAGAACGAGCCGCCCCACAGCACCGAGAGCAGGCCCAGCAGCGCCCAGTCGCGGCGATCGATGCTGTTGTCGGCGGAAGGCATGTCCGGCTCTCATTCCCACATGGAGGATGACTAGCCGGCCGCGGCCAAAATTCCCACCCGATTCCCGCGAACTGCCGGCCTATTTCGGCCGCGACACGATCTCGATCATCTGGCCTTCGTCGGCGTCCGGCGCGTGGGACTTCGCCGTGTCGTAGGCGGCGAGCGCGGCGCGGCTGACGGGGACGCCGGGCAGCAGCGTCTCGGCGAGCCGCACCGCGTAGGCGGCGTCCTTGTGGCGCAGCGCGGCGGTGAAGGAGGCGCCGGCGAAATTGCGCTCGATCATCCGCCTGGAGTGGCGGATCACCTGTGGGCTCGCCACCGCGCCGGTCGCCAGCGCTTCGGCCACCAGCTGCATGTCGAGGCCGGCCTGTTCGGCGATCGCGACGCCCTCGGCAAGACCAGCAATCTGCACTGCACCGATCAGATTGTTGATCAGCTTGAACACGGTGCCGGTGCCGACCGCGCCGAAATGCCGGATCGTGCTGCCGATCGGCGCCAGATACGGCCGCGCCCGTTCGAGATCGGCGGCGTCAGCTCCCACCAGCAGCGTCAGCTTGCCCGAAGCCGCCGCCTCCGGCAGGCCGGTCACGGGGCAATCGATGTAGATCAGGCCGCGGCCTTGCAGCTCGTTCGCCATCTCGAGCGTGTGCTGATAGGACACGGTCGAGCACTCGATCGCGATGGTGCCCGCCTTCATCGTCGCGGCGGCGCCGTCCTTGGTCAGCCAGACGGCGCGCGAAGCTTCGTCGTCCGCGACCATTGTGACGACGGCGTCGGCGTCGATCGCGGCGTCCTCCGGCGAAGTCGCCCAGTGCGCGCCGCGCGCGATCAGATCCTCGGCCTTGGCCTTGCTGCGATTCCACACCGCGACCGTGAAGCCGGCATCGAGATAGCGGCCGGCCATGCCGTGGCCCATCCGTCCCAACCCGATGAAGGCCACCCGCGCCATCGGTTAATCCACATCCTCGACCGAACCGGGCCCGGTGCCGAACGCACGCTGTGCCAATGTCGCCGCCATGAACTCGTCGAGGTCGCCGTCGAGCACACCCGACGTGTCGGAGGTCTGCACGCCGGTGCGCAGGTCCTTCACCATCTGATAGGGCTGCAGCACGTAGGAGCGGATCTGGTGGCCCCAGCCGATATCGGTCTTGGCGGCCTGGTCGGCGGCGGCCTGCTCCTCGCGCTTCTTCAGCTCGATCTCGTAGAGCCGCGCGCGCAGCATGTCCCAGGCCTGCGCCCGGTTCTTGTGCTGGGAGCGGCCGGCCTGGCAGACCACGGCGACGCCGGTCGGAATATGCGTCAACCGCACCGCGGATTCGGTCTTGTTGACGTGCTGACCGCCGGCGCCGCCCGAGCGCATCGTGTCGGTACGGACGTCGGATTCCTTGATGTCGATCTTGATCGAGTCGTCGACGACCGGGAAGATCGCCACGCTGGAAAACGAAGTGTGCCGGCGCGCGTTGGAATCATACGGCGATATCCGCACCAGCCGGTGCACGCCCGCTTCGGTCTTCAACCAGCCATAGGCGTTGTGACCGCTGATCTGGATGGTCGCGGATTTGATGCCGGCTTCTTCGCCCTGGGTCTCTTCGAGATATTCGATCTTGAAGCCATGCTTCTCGGCCCAGCGCGTGTACATGCGCAGCAGCATCTCGGCCCAGTCCTGGCTCTCGGTGCCGCCGGCGCCGGCGTGAACCTCGAGATACGAATCGAACCTATCAGCCTCGCCCGAGAGCAGCGCCTCGAGCTCGCGGCGGGCGACCTCCTTCTTGAGCGCCTTGAGCGCGGCCTCGGCTTCCGTCACCACGCTCGCGTCGCTCTCGGCCTCGCCGAGCTCGATCATGCCGATGTTGTCATCGAGCTCCCGCTCGACCTTGCCGATTCCAGAGAGAGCGTCCTCCAATGAGGTGCGCTCCTGCATCAGCTTCTGGGCCTTCTGGGGATCGTTCCAGAGATTGGGATCTTCGGCGAGCTTGTTCAGCTCAGCGAGGCGTGCCGTCGATTGGTCGACGTCAAAGATGCCTCCTCAGCAGCCCGACTGACTGCTTGATCTCTTCAACAAGGCGTTCGATTTCCGCGCGCATGATCTTTCAGGAGTTGGGAAAAAAGCTTCGCTGGGATGTAGCGACTGCTGCTGCAAAGCGCAATCGGCTTGGCCGCGCCATCCCGGTGAATTGGACCTGTGGTCCGCTAGTACAGGCCGCCCGGCCGGATGAAGAAGCCATTATCGGGCTGCCCGCCCTGCTGCGACGGTTGGGGCGCGCGGCCGTCGGCATCGGCCACGCCAACACTCGGGGTGTATTCCGGCGGCGCGGTGCCGGGCTTGAAGGCCTCGAGGATGGTGTTCCCGCCGCCCGGACCAGCACGCACGCCGCTCTTGGCATCGACCCGGATCAGCTTGATACCGGCCGGAACCTTGAACGGGGTCGGCGGCTTGTCGGCCAGCGCGAGCTTCATGAAGTCGCGTGCGATCGGCGCCGCGGTGCGGCCCGCCTGCGCGGTCCGGCCGAGGCTGCGCGGCTTGTCGTAGCCGAGATAGAGCCCGACCACGAGGTCCGGGGAGAAGCCGACGAACCAGAGATCCTTGGCGTCATTGGTGGTGCCGGTCTTGCCCGCGATCGGCTTGCCGACGTCGCGCATGACCGTCGCCGTGCCGCGCTGAACCACGCCTTCCATCATCGAGGTGATCTGATAGGCGGTCATCGGATCGAGCACCTGCTCGCGGCGGTCGATCAGCTGCGGCTCCGGCTGGTTCTTCCAGCCGCCGGGCGCGTCGCAGCCGCGGCACTCGCGGGCGTCGTGCTTGAAGATGGTGTGGCCGTAGCGGTCCTGGATACGGTCGATCAGGGTCGGCTTCACCCGGCGGCCGCCATTGGCGAACATGGAATACGCCGTCACCATGCGCATGACAGTCGTTTCGCCGGCACCCAGCGCGTAGGAGAGATAATTCGGCAGCTCGTCATAGACGCCGAAGCGCTTGGCGTATTCGCCGATCAAGGGCATGCCGACGTCCTGGGCGAGCCGCACCGTCACCGTGTTCAGCGAATGGGTCAGCGCGTTGCGCAGGCTGGTCGGGCCGTAATAGTGGCCGGTGGAGAAGTTCTCCGGCCGCCAGACGCCGGCGCCCTGCCCCTGATCGATCTCAATCGGCCCGTCGACGATGATGCTCGACGGCGTATAGCCATTGTCCAGCGCCGCCGAATAGACGATCGGCTTGAACGAGGAGCCCGGCTGCCGATAGGCCTGCGTCGCGCGGTTGAACTGGCTCTGGTCGAACGAGAAGCCGCCGACCATGGCGAGCACGCGTCCGGTCCACGGATCCATCACGATCATGGCGCCGGAGATTTCGGGCAGTTGCCGCAGCCGGTACTGCCCGTCGACCGCGCCACCGTCCTTGTTCACCAGCGGGTCGGCATAGATCACATCGCCCGCTTGCAGCACCTGTGAGACCGCGGTCGGCGTCTTGCCCTTGCTCTTCGCCCAGCGCACCCCGTCGAGGGTGATGATGCCGGTCTGCCGCTCCTTGCTGACGGCACCGCCGAGCTCGCGGCCGGGCTGGAAGCCGATCCGCGCCGACTGGTCGCCGGTCTCGAGCACGACCGCCATCCGCCACGGCGAGACATCCGACAGCGACTTGACGTCGGCGAGCTTGACGCCCCAGTCGCCGGTAATGTCGAGTTTCTGGATCGCGCCGCGCCAGCCCTGCGCCTCGTCCCAGTTGACGAGGCCGGCGGCCATGGTCTTGCGCGCCATCACCTGCACCTTGGGATCGAGCGTGGTGCGCACCGACAGGCCGCCCTCATACAGCTTCTTCTCGCCGTAGCGCTCGAAGATGTCGCGGCGGACCTCCTCGGCGAAATACTCGCCGGCAAAAACGTGGGCGCCGTTGGCGCGGTTGGTGACGTTGAGCTGCTCCTTGCGCGCCTTGTCGGCATCGGCCTGCTTGATCCAGCCATTCTCCAGCAAGCGGTCGATCACGTAGTTGCGGCGTTCGATCGCGCGGTCGTGGTTTCGCACCGGATGCAGCGCCGCCGGCGCCTTCGGCAGCGCCGCCAGATAGGAAGCCTCCGCGATGGTCAGCTCGTTGACCGACTTGTCGAAGTAGACCAGCGAGGCGGCTGCGATGCCGTAGGCACCGAGGCCGAGATAGATTTCGTTGAGGTAGAGCTCGAGGATGCGGTCCTTGGAATAGGCCCGCTCGATACGCATCGCCAACAGGGCTTCCTTGATCTTACGCGCGAACGAAACTTCGTTTGTGAGCAGGAAGTTCTTGGCGACCTGCTGGGTGATCGTGGAGGCGCCCTGCGGACGGCGGTTGGAGCCGTAATTCTGCGCATAGAGCAGCGCGGCGCGCGCCATGCCCTGATAGTCGATGCCGCCATGCTCGTAGAAGTTCTTATCCTCGGCGGCGAGGAACGCGTTGATCACGAGCTTCGGCACCGCCTGGATCGGCAGATAGAGCCGGCGCTCCTTGGCGTATTCGCCGAGCAGCTGGCCGTCGGAGGCGTGCACGCGGGTCATGACCGGCGGCTCGTAATCCTGCAGCTGCGAGTAGTCAGGCAGGTCCTTCGAGAAATGCCAGATCGCACCGGCGACACCGGCGACGCCGACCAGGAACAGCACGGTGCCGGCGGCGAACAGGAAACCCAGGAACCGGACGAGCAGGCGCATGATCGAAGTTCCGTTCCACCCCTTCGGCGCTCGGTCTTCGAAAGCGCCCGTCCAAAGTAAAGCCGCTCACACAAAGAGGGCTGCACACAAAGAAGCCCGCATACAACGAAGCTTGGGACTCAGCGGGCTGCCGTTGCGCTTGCCCAATATACATGAGCCGTCGGACAATATGGCTGGCTCCGAGGGCCCTTCGGTTCGTTGTCTATACCGTTGCGGCTGTGGCCAAACTAGGGCTTGGCCGCCACGGTGGCGGTGTTTTCACAACGCCATTTTCATTTGCCCGGCCCGGCGGTTGCGAGCCGCTTGGCGAAGTAGCCATCGATCGCCTGCGCCATCGCGCCGACCGTCTTGTTGCGCCAGCTCTCCGACACCAGGTGCTCGAGATCGCCCTTGTTCGAGACATAGCCGAGTTCGACCAGAACCGACGGCACGTCGGGCGCCTTGAGCACCCGGAAGCCGGCCGATTTCAGCGGATTCTTGTGCATCCTGACCGAGGTCTTCATTTCCGTCATCAGGAGGCGGGCGAAACGGTTGGAGAAGGTCTTGGTCTCGCGCTGCGCGAGGTCGATCAGGATGTCGGCGACCTCGGTCGGTTCGTCGCCGAGATTGACGCCACCGATCGCGTCCGCCTTGTTTTCCGTGTCGGCCAGCCGCTCGGCCTCGGCATCGGACGCCTTGTCGGACAGGGTGTAGATCGTGGCGCCCTGGGCGTCACCCTCGCGGCGCGGCAGGGCGTCGGCGTGGATCGAAACGAACAGCGCCGCCGACTGGGCGCGTGCGACCTTCACCCGGTCGTTGAGCGGAATGAAAGTGTCGTCGGTCCGGGTCATCACCACGCGGTACTTGCCGGATTTCTCGATCCGGTCGCGCAGCGCGAGACCGAAATCCAGCACCAGGGTCTTCTCGGTCGCGGCACCGGACTGTGTGCCGTTGTCGATACCGCCATGGCCGGGATCGATCACGATCAGCGGGCGCGGATCCGTCACCGCAATCGGCGGCAGCGCGGCCGTCGTCACCGGCGGAACGGTCACGGTGCTGACGTCGCCGAGCGCCGGCTTCAGCTCGGACCGGTTCTCCGGCGCCAGCGACTGCGCGAAGCTCGTGCGGTCGACCTCCTCGAAGTCCAGCACCAGCCGCGGCGGCTGGCCGTTGGCGGCGTCAAGCACGTAGGAATTGGCGATCTTCGCCGGACCGGCGAGGTCGAACACGATTCGCGAACCGCCGGGCATCACCAGGCCGTAGCGAAATGCTTTCACGAGCCCCCGGCCCGTCGCACCGGTGCCGGAGGCGAGCTGGAAATCGACCTGCGGGATATCGACCACGACGCGATAGGGATCGGCCAGCGGGAAGGCGCGAAAATCGATTCTGCGGTCGAGGTCGAGGATGAACCGGGTCTGCTTGTCGTCGCCAGCAAGCCGCGCGCCGGAAGCAACCGGGAAGTTCGCGGTCGCAGCCGGAGCCTGCTGGCCGACCTGTGGCTCTTCCGCTGCGCTCGGTCCACCCAGTTCGGCAAATACCAATGCTGCGGCGCACAACAGCCCGCACCCCAGTAAAACACGGTGATTTGCGCGGTTGAGCACCGATTCGGGCCTCCCAAGCAGCCTCTTACCGCATTAGAACCACACGGTTAATCGCACCCTAATGACGCGAAAGCGAAAAGCATCGAGTGTTGCCGCGGCGCGACGCTTCACGTTCCCTTCCGCGTTCCCTTGCACCCGACGGTCAATCCACGTATGTACGAGGGGCTGACGGCTAGTACTCCCGGTTGTGTCGCGTTCAGCCTCCCGGTGCAGCGGTGGAACCTTCGAACCCCGAAGATGCCGCCGTGTTTTTCCGGCCCCTCTGCAGCCAGCGCCGCGCGCGGCTGACTTGGAGGGACGGTTTCGAGCCCGAGCGGCGTCCGGTCCCAGGCACAGTTCGCCAGAGGACGGTTCGAGACACGGCATAACTGATTATCCGGTCCCTCGGGGCCTCGATATGCGATGGCCGGCAGGCGCTTTGGCGCCGCGCCGGGCTTTCAGCAAAAGATCCGGCGGTATTCTCGCCGCCAACATGTTTAGACGGGCCGACGCTTAATGCGCCAGACTGTATTGCCGACCAGGGTCCCCGAGAGGATCGCGCTGACGCGAGGTGAAAGCTTCGCCCGACGCATCATCCCGGTGGGTTCCGGCACGGCACGGCGCCTCAAGACGCGTTTTGGCCTTCCCCTCACCCCCGAATCAGGTGGACCGTCGCGTCACCGGGCGGCGCAATTTGCGCGCGCCATGCACCGCGCCCGCCGCCTCCAAGAGCTCCAAAATGCCCAACAAGATGTTGATCGATGCCACCCACCCGGAAGAGACCCGGGTCGTCGTGGTCCGCGGCAATCGCGTCGAAGAGTTTGATTTCGAGACCGCCCAACGCAAGCAACTGCGCGGCAATATCTATCTCGCCAAGGTCACGCGCGTCGAACCGTCGCTGCAGGCCGCCTTCATCGAGTATGGCGGCAACCGGCACGGCTTCCTCGCCTTCAGCGAAATCCATCCCGACTACTACCAGATCCCGGTCGCCGACCGTCAGGCGCTGATCGAGGCCGACGAGCGCGCCCATCGCGAGGCCGAGGAAGAGCACGAGAACCGCGGCCACCGCCGCCGTTCGCGCCACCGCAATGCCCGTCGCCGCGGTCATGGCGAGCGCGTGCAGAGCGAGGTGGTCGAGGGCGCGAGCGCCGATCCCCAGGCGTTGCAGCCCGTCGAGGCACACGATCATCCGGTCGATCCCGAGCATCACGATCACGATGCGACCGCTCACGAGGGTCATGACCATGCGCACGGGCATGCCCATGATCACGAGCACCATGACGATCACGGCCACGACGATCATGACCATGATCACCATGACCATGACCACCATCATCATGATCACGCAGATCACGAGCATCATCATCACGACGATGCGCGGGACGACGATCGCGATCACGCCCATGGCGTGAGCGTGGCGCCGGACGCCGAAGCCCAGCCCGCTCCCGTCGTTGCAGCGCTCGAAGCCTCCGTTGCGTCGGCCGCTCCGGACGCGGTCGAGCCCGCCGAGATCAATCATGAGTCCGAACGGGCCCATGAAGAGCAGGCCGAGGAAAACGCCGCGCATGCGGACGACGCGCTGCATGTGGCTGCCGACGAGCTACACGCCGATGCTCCCGCCGTCGCCGGGCACGCTCAGCCGGAGGACGCGACGGCGTCCGCAGGCGAGCATGAGGAAGCCGATGACGACGAGGATGAGGACGACGGCGAAGAGGGCGAGGAAGAAGAAGTCGTCGAGTCCGTCGGGGGCGACGACGTGCTCGAGGAGGTTCCGGAGCGTCAGTTCCGTCCGCGCCGCCAGTACAAGATCCAGGAAGTGATCAAGCGCCGGCAGGTGATGCTGGTGCAGGTCGTCAAGGAAGAGCGCGGCAACAAGGGCGCCGCGCTGACCACCTATCTATCGCTCGCCGGCCGTTACGCCGTGCTGATGCCCAACACCGCGCGCGGCGGCGGCATCAGCCGCAAGATCACCTCCGCCCAGGACCGCTCGCGGTTGAAGGAGGTGGTGCAGGATCTCGACGTGCCCGAGGGCATGGGCATCATCCTGCGCACCGCCGGCGCCTCCCGCAGCAAGCCGGAGATCAAGCGCGATTTCGAATACCTGATCCGGATGTGGGAGACCGTGCGCGACCTGACGCTGAAGTCGCAGGCACCGACCCTGGTCTACGAGGAAGGCTCGCTGATCAAGCGCTCGCTGCGCGATCTCTACAACAAGGAGATCGACGAGATTCAGGTGGCGGGCGAAGCAGGTTATCGAGAAGCGCGCGATTTCATGAAGATGCTGATGCCGGCGAATGTGCGCGCGGTGAAGCAGTATCGCGACGGCCAGCCGCTGTTCTCGCGGATGGGTGTCGAGAGCCAGCTCGACGCGATGTTCTCGCCGACCGTGCAACTGCGCTCCGGCGGCTACATCGTGATCAACCAGACCGAGGCGCTGGTCTCGATCGACGTCAACTCGGGACGAGCGACGCGCGAGCACCATATCGAGGATACCGCGCTCAAGACCAATCTGGAGGCGGCGGAAGAAGTCGCCCGGCAGTTGCGCTTGCGCGACCTCGCCGGCCTGATCGTCATCGACTTCATCGACATGGACGAGAAGCGCAACAACCGTGCGGTCGAGCGCAAGCTGTCCGACTGCCTGCGCCAGGATCGCGCGCGGATCCAGGTCGGCCGCATCTCGCATTTCGGACTTTTGGAGATGTCGCGCCAGCGCATCCGCGCCAGCGTGCTGGAGAGCTCGACCGAGCCCTGCCCGCAATGCGGCGGCTCCGGCCACGTCCGCTCGGTTTCGTCGGTGGCGCTGCAGTTGCTGCGCGGCATTGAGGAGATCCTGATGAAGGGAGCGACCCACAATCTGGTGGTCCGCACCCGCACCGACGTCGCGCTCTACGTGCTCAATCACAAGCGCGGCCATCTGCGCGATCTCGAGGACTCCTTCAGGGTGGCGCTGTCGATCGCGGCCGACGCCACCGTGCACGGCCAGCAGTCCTACATCATCGATCGCGGCGAGCAGGTGCATACGCTCGAAGCCGCCAAGGCGCTGCTCGTGGCCCAGGCCGCCGCTTCGCCGGCGCAGGCCGACGAGGCCGACGACGAGGAAGAGCAGTTCGAGTACGAGGCCGAGGTCGAGACCGACGAAACCGAAGGCCTGGCCGACGAGCAAGCGACGTCAGAGGAAGCCAGCGCCGAGGGCGAAGGCGACGGTCAGCGCCGCAAGCGACGGCGCCGGCGGCGTGGTCGCGGCGGCGAAGTGCGCGAGGGCGCCCAGCCGGCGCCGCGTGAGGACAGCGACCTCATGCACGTGATGCCTGCCGAGGGGACCGAGGCGGCTACCGCCGAGGACACTGAGGGCGGCGACGAGGACGGCAGCGACGAGCAGGGTTTTGCCAGGAGTGACCAGGAGGCCGGTGCCGGCGAACGTCGCCCGCGGCGTCGCGGACGCCGTGGCGGCCGCCGCCGGCGTGGCAATGGACCGGAAGACGGTCTCGCAGGATCGATCACCGACGAACTGAGCCCGGCCGGCGAGCCGGAAGCGACCGAGGCTGTCGCCGATTTCGAGGGTCATGCGGAGCCGGCCGGCTTCGCGGAGCAGCCCGAGCCGGTCGCCGTGCAGCCGGTGGAATGGCAACCGCTCGCGCCGGCCCCTGCCGAGGCAGCACCGGAGACGGCCCCATTGGCCGAGGCCGTTGCGGCGCCCGAAGCAGCCGCAGCCCACGAGGACGCGCAGGCCGAGCCCGACCGCGCCGCCCGGCGCCGCTCTACCGTGCGCGAGAAGGTCAGCTTTGCGTCGAGCCCACAGCCCGAGACGACCGCGCCCGCGCTGGCGCAAAGCCCGGCTGACGAGCCGGCTTCTGCACCGGCCGCTGCCGCGGTGGCAGAGGAGGAGCCCGCCCCGGCGGCTGCCGCCGAAGGCCCCGCGCGCAAGGGCTGGTGGTCACGCCGCTTCGGCGGCGGCAACTAGCCTCGTTACCAAGCGAACGCCCGGTCTCGACCGGGCGTTTTGTCGAGCAGGCACAGATTTCCAATGCAAAGCGCGATCGTTCTTGGCGGCGGCATGGTGGGCGTCAGCACGGCGCTGCATCTGCAACGGCGCGGCTGGTCGGTCACCCTCGTCGACCGCAGCGAGCCCGGCCGGGAAACCAGCTACGGCAATGCCGGCATCATCCAGAGCGAAGCCGTGCGGCCCTACCCGATGCCGCGCGAGCTCGCGACGCTGGCCAGGATCGCGATGGGCCGCACCAATGACGTGCGCTATCGGCTGGCGTCGCTGCCACGGCATGCCGGCCCGTTACTGCGCTACTGGTGGAACTCGACGCCCGAACGGCATCGCGAGGCCACCCTCGCCTGGGCGCGCCTGATCGCACACGCGACCAGCGAGCACGACACGCTGATCCGCGAGGCCCATGCCGACAATCTGATCCGCCGCGCCGGCTATCGCCTGATGCACCGCGACGCCGCGGCGCTGGAGCAGGCTATCGCGATCGCGGAAGAGAACCAGCGCGAGTTCGGCGTGAAATTTCGCCTGCTCTCCGGCAGCGATCTCGCCAAGGCCGAGCCGGTGCTGCGTGACGACCTGCCCGGCGCGATCCACTGGCTTGAGCCCTGGACCGTGTCGGATCCCGGTGGTCTTGTTTCGGCCTATGCCGGATTGTTCGAGCGGCTCGGCGGCACGCTCATCCGCGGCGACGCGAAAACGCTTCAGCAGACTACATCCGGCTGGTCGGTCGAAACCGAGGGCGGTCGGATCGACGCGGCCCATGCGGTGATCGCGCTCGGGCCATGGTCGCCGCAGCTGCTCGAGCGGTTCGGCTACCGGATTCCGCTGGTGCGCAAGCGCGGTTACCACATGCATTACAGCGGCGGCCGCTCGCTCGATCTGCCGCTGGTCGATACCGCGATGGGCTACGCGATGGCGCCGATGGCCAAGGGCATCCGCATCACCACCGGCGCCGAGCTGACCAGCCCCGACGCGCCGGCGACGCCTATCCAGCTCGGCCACGCCGAAGCGGCCGCGCGAGAATTGCTCGATCTCGGCAACCGCGTCGAGCCCGAGCCCTGGTTCGGTACCCGCCCCTGCACCACCGACATGCTGCCGGTGCTGGGGCCCACGCCGCGACACCGCGGCCTGTGGGCGAATTTCGGCCACGGCCATCAGGGATTCACGCTCGGCCCCGCCACCGCCAAGCTGCTCGCTGCAATGATGAACGGCGAGGCACCCGTGGTGGATGCCTCGCCGTATCGGCCGGATCGGTTCTGACTTTTTGTTTGAGCATGATCTCTTCGGAAAACCGCTTCGCACTTTTCCGGATCATGCTCTAGCTAGTCGGTCGTCACCGCCGTCTCCATGTCGGTCGGATCGATCCGCCGGGCGAGATTGGCATTGAGCTTGTCGCGGTCGAGCTCGCCCTCCCACCAGGCGACGATCACGCAGGCGACGCCGTTGCCGCAGAGATTGGTCAGTGCGCGGCATTCGCTCATGAACTTGTCGATGCCGAGCACGATCGCCATGCCTGGCACCAGCCGCGGATCGACCACCGCAAGCGTCGCCGCCAGCGTGATGAAGCCCGCGCCGGTGATGCCGGATGCGCCCTTCGAGGTCAGCATCGCCACGACCAGGATCGTGAGCTGCTGGCTGAATGACAGGTCGTAGCCGAGTGCCTGCGCGATGAACAACGTCGCCAGCGTCATGTAGATGTTGGTCCCGTCGAGGTTGAACGAGTAACCCGTCGGCACCACGAGGCCGACCACCGATTTGGAGCAGCCGAGCCGCTCCAGCTTCTCCATCAGGGACGGCAGCGCGCTCTCGGAGGACGAGGTGCCGAGCACGATCAAGAGCTCGTCCTTGATATAGGCGAGGAACTTGAAGATCGAGAAGCCCGCGATCCGCGCGATGATGCCGAGCACGACGACGATGAACAGCGCCGCGGTCAAATAGAACGTCGCGATCAGCCCCATCAAATTGAGGATTGCGCCGGTGCCGAACTTGCCGATGGTGAAGGCCATCGCGCCGAACGCACCGATCGGGGCTGCACGCATCACGATCGAGATCACGCCGAACACGGCATGCGCCGCGTCGTCGATGAAGCTGCGGATCACATGGCCGCGCTCGCCGAGCCCCATGATGGCAAAGCCGAACAGCACCGAGAACAGCAGCACCTGCAGGATCTCGCCCTGCGCGAAGGCGCCGACGACGGTGTCCGGAATGATATGCAGGACGAAGTCGACGCTCTTCTGCGCCTCCGCCTGCTTGGCGTAATTGGCGACGGCTTGCGCATTGGCCGCCGCGCTGCCGAAGCCCGCGCCCGGCTTCACCAGATTGCCGATGATCAGGCCGATCACCAGCGCGAAAGTCGAGACGATCTCGAAATAGACCAGCGCCTTGACGCCGATGCGGCCGACCTTCTTGGCATCCTGGATATGCGCGATGCCGGAGACGACGGTGCAGAAGATGATCGGCGCGATCACCATCTTGATCAGCTTGATGAAGCCGTCGCCGAGCGCCTTGATCCAGTCGTTGGTGGCAAGTGCCGGCCAGAACGCGCCGACCAGCGCACCGAGCACGATCGCAATCAGGACCTGGACATAGAGAATTTTATACCACGGCTTGCCGCCGGCCTTCGCCGGCGCAGCCGTGGCAACGGTTGCCGTTGCCATGTGTTTCCCCCTCAGAAATAGCAGATGCAGCCAAGAGCAACTTCAAGGGCAACTTGGCCGCTCAAGTCAAATGGAACTGACGGATTTGCAGATTTTATCCGCGGCGACCTGCCACACGTCGTGCGGCCGGCAGCAACGTCGCGCCGAGCGCGTTCTTGATCAGCGTCGCGGCGATGAACGGCACGACGCCGACCAGCCAAGCCTTCTCGATACCGAGGCCGGCGCCGAAGGCGAGCCAACCAAAGCCCGCGACGAAGATCACCGCATGGCCGATCGCCATCGCAGCGAACAACCGGATCACGCTGCGATCCCAGCCACGTTCGCCGAGATAGCCGACGATCAAGGCGGCTGGAACGAATCCGAACAGGTAGCCGGCAGTGGGTCCGAGCAACGGCGCGAGGCCGCCGACAGGACCGGCAAACACGGGAATCCCGAGCGCGCCTTCGGCGAGATAGGCGATCATGGTCGCGCTACCAAGGCGCCAACCATAGGCCGCGCCGATCATCAGCACCGCAAGCGTCTGCAGCGTGATCGGCACATAGGGCAACGGCAGATTGACCTTGGCGGACAGCGTCATCAGCGCGGCGCCGAGCGCCACCAGCACGACCGCACGCACCATGCCGGAACGCTCACCGGCCTGCGCGGGCCACAGCACCGAGGCGAGAGGAAAATGCCGCGCGGCGGCGGGCTGCGAAACCGATTGGACTGACAAGGCGAACTCCGGATGGCTCTTTGAAGATGGCGCGCTATTTAAGCCAATGCGCGATCCGCGCAACCGCTTCCTGCATCTCGGCCGCCGAGCGCGCATAGGAGAAGCGGATGAAGGCGCGGCCGTGGATCGGATCGAAGTCGACGCCCGGGGTTGCCGCGACATGCGCCTTCTCCAGCATCTCGCTGGCGAAAGCAAAGCTGTCGGGGGTGAAGTCGGAGACGTCGGCATAGAGATAGAAGGCGCCGTCGGCAGGAAGGAATTTGGTCAGGCCGGCCTTCGGCAGGCCCTCGATCAGGATGCGGCGGTTCTCCTGATAACCGCGCTTGATCGCTTCCATCTCGTCACGGCCCTCGAAGGCCGCTTCCGCCGCGATCTGCGACAGCGTCGGCACCGAGATCGAGAGGTTCTGCTGCAGTCGCTCGATCGGCCGCACCAGGACGTCGGGCACCACCATCCAGCCGACGCGCCAGCCGGTCATGCAGAAGTATTTCGAGAACGAGTTGATCACGAGCGCACGTGGCGACAATTCGGCCGCGGTCACTGCGGGAAACGCGTAGTCGAGCCCGTGATAGATCTCGTCGGAGATGAAGCGGATGCCGGCGCTATCGGCCGCCGCCATCAGGTTCGCCAGCGCCTCGCGCGACATCATGGTGCCGGTCGGGTTGGCCGGGCTGCCGACCAGCACGCCCTTCAGCGGCGCTTTGCGATGCGCCGCGAGCAGCGCTTCGCCGGTCAGGGCATGGCGGGTGTCGCCGGTGGTTTCGATCAGCACCGGCTCGCAGCCGAGCGCGGTCAGGATGTGCCGGTACGGCGGATAGCCGGGAACGGTGACCGCGACCCGGTCGCCCGGTTCGAACATCGCAAGGAACGCCAGGATAAAGCCGCCGGAGGAACCGGTGGTGACGACGATCCGGTCGGGATCGACCTCGCAGCTATGGGCGTCGCGATAATGCCGGGCGATGCGCGCGCGCAGCGAGGGAATGCCGAGCGCGGAGGTGTAGTCGATCCGGCCGTCCCTGAGCGCTAGCTGTGCCGCCGCGATTGCCGGCTTCGGCGCGCCCGCGGCGGGCTGGCCGACTTCCATATGGATGACATGGCCGCCGGCGGCCTCGATTCGTGCCGCGGCCGCCATCACGTCCATCACCATGAATGGTGGAACATCGCTCCGCCCGGAGGCAGCGAGCAGGCTGGTTGCACGGTCCGTCAGTGTCGCTTCACGCATGGATATCTGCTATGGCACGGCGGCGTGCCGAGTTCAGGTTCCTGTTGCGCGACCAGTCAAGGCTGGCGCCCCAGACTGGCCGCATTCGGTGGCTCCTTATAACGCTTTCAGGTCCAGTGCATACCCCGGTTCGCGTGAAGAACAACTGCAAAAACAACAGGCTGTGCCACGGTCCTGGCTGTATCAGGGCTGCGAGCGGTGCCGCCCACCATCGCCGATAGATCGCCTCATGCCGTTCCGCAACGCGCTTCGCACCGGGATTTTCAAGCTGACCGCCCTGCTCGCGGTGGCAACGCTCGCGGCAGGGCCGTTGGCCACCGCACAGGCGCAGGAGGCCAAAGGGCCGCCGGTGCTGCGCGATACCGAATCCGAGCAGCTGCTGCGCGAATACACCAGGCCGATCCTGCGCGCCGCCGGACTGGAGAAGCAGAACATCCAGATCGTGATCATCAACGACAGCGCCTTCAACGCCTTCGTCGCCGATGGCCGTCGCATCTTCGTCAACTATGGCGCCCTGCTGCAATCGGAAACGCCGAACCAGATCATCGGCGTGCTGGCACACGAGACCGGGCATCTGGCCGGCGGCCATCTCGCCAAGATGCGCGAGCAGCTGGCGCAGGCACAGACCCAGATGATCATCGCCATGCTGCTCGGCGCCGGCGCGATCGCCGCCGGCGCGCGCGGCGGTTCCGGCAACGGCCTCGCCAACGCAGGAGCAGCCGCGATCTCGGCGCCGCAGACGGTGATTATGCGCTCGCTGCTGTCCTATCAGCGCTCGCAGGAAGAAAACGCCGATCGCGCCGGCGTCAAGTTCCTGACCGCCACCGGCCAGTCTCCCAAGGGCATGTACGATACTTTCAAGCGCTTCAGCGACGAGAGCCTGTTCGCCTCACACGGTGCCGACCCCTATTTGCAGTCGCATCCGATGGCGATCGATCGCGTCGCAGCGCTGGAGGGCCTCGCGCGCGCCAGCCCCTATTGGGACAAGAAGGACGATCCGGCGCTGCAGATGCGTCACGACATGATGCGCGCCAAGATCTCGGGCTTCATGGAGCGGCAGGACACGGTCTACCGCCGTTATCCGCTCTCCAACACCAGCCTGCCGGCGCGCTATGCGCGGGCGATCACCACCTATCTGCACGGCGATCTGCGTTCGGCGGTCGCACAGATCGACGGACTGATCCAGGTGCAGCCCAACAACCCCTATTTCTATGAATTGCGCGGACAGGCCCTGCTCGAGGGTGGCCGGCCAACGGAAGCGATCGCGCCGTTGCGCAAGGCGGTGCAGCTTTCCGGCAGCGCGCCGCTGATCGAGATGCTGCTCGGCCAAGCGCTGGTCGCGACCGAGAACAACGCCTATACCGACGAGGCCATCAACATCCTGCGGGCCGCGGTGGCACGCGAGCCCGAGGCGCCGCTCGGCTTCACCCAGCTCGCCATGGCCTATGGCCGCAAGGGCGACTACGCGCAGGCCGATCTGAACTCGGCGCAGGCTGCCTTTCTGCGTGGCGACAACAAGACCGCCCGCGACCTTGCGTCGCGCGCCAAGACCCGCTTTGCCGTCGGCACGCCCGGCTGGGTCAAAGCTGACGATATTGTGAGCGCCAAGCCGATGCCGGGTCAGAAAAACAACTAGAAATAAAGCTTAGTTCCATACAACGATCACCGAAACCGGCTCACGGCTCCGCCGTATTTCGAATTCCGCCGAACAAGGATTACCCAGATGCGAACGCTCCGCTTTCTTGCCCCTGCCCTGCTCGCGCTCGGCGTTTGCGCCGCGCCGCTGGCGGCATCCGCCCAAAGCTTCAACGACGCCCAGCGCGGCGACATCGAGACCATCGTGCGCAACTACCTGATCGCGCATCCCGAGGTGCTCGAGGAAGCCATGAACGAACTCAGCAAGCGGCAGGCGGCCGCCGAGGCCGAGAAGCATGAGCAGAGCGTCGCCAAGAACTCGGACACCATCTTCAACTCGCCGCGCGGCGTCATGCTTGGCAACAAGGACGGCGACGTCACCTTCGTCGAGTTCTTCGACTACAATTGCGGCTACTGCAAGCGCGCGATGAGCGACATGCTCGACCTGATGAAGTCGGATCCGAAGCTGAAGGTGGTGCTGAAGGAATTTCCGGTGCTGAGCCAGGGCTCGGTCGAGGCCGCGCAGGTCGCGGTTGCCGTGCGCATGCAGGATCCGACCGGCAAGAAGTATCTCGAGTTTCACCAGAAGCTGCTCGGCGGCCGCGGTGCCGCCGACAAGGCGCGCGCGCTCGCCGTCGCCAAGGATGTCGGCCTCGACATGAACAAGCTCGAGAAGGACATGGCGAGCCCCGAGGTGAAGGCGACCATCGAGGAGAATTTCAAGCTTGCCGAAGCCATGGGCATGAACGGCACGCCGAGCTACGTGATCGGCAAGCAGGTCGTGATCGGCGCGGTCGGCCTCGACAATCTCAAGGAGAAGATCGGCGTCGCCCGCTGCGGCAAGGCAACCTGCTGATCAGGCAACCTGCCGATCGACACGACAGCATTCATTTCATCTGGCGAAATCCGGCTGCAGCGCAGCCGGATTTTTTGTTGGCGCGGTCTCCGAACCAATTCGGCGCAGGCCGCAACTAAGGTCCATCGCCAATCACGAAAAGCTTTGCGCCATGACCTTGGCACCGCCAACCCTTGCCCCAACCCTCGCCTACGACCTCACGCTGAAGCAGACGCCGCCCGAGCGTGGCAGTGAACATGACCATGGCTGGTGCTATGGCCTGCCGCCGGGCATTCGCCCCGAGCAGTGGCCGCTGAGCCCGCATGACGGCTACCCGATGCAGCACTGCTTCACCCTGCATCTGCCCGAGCAATACCGCGCCCGCGGCGAAGCCCATATCGCGCTCGCGATGTTCGCCGACCAGCAATATGACGAGCCGATCGAAGTCGGCGCGATCGCACAATACCTGGCCGCGGAAACCGTCGAACGCCCGAGCGATCCCGATCTGCTGCCGTACTGGAGCTATCGGCAGAACCGTCATCCGATGGAATGCCGGATGAAGGACATCATCGACCACAATTTCGCGGCGATCTGGCTCACCGAGCGCGAGTTCGCGGGCCCGCTCTGCGCGCCGCCGGACCTTGCCGGCAATCCGCTGCTGCGGGCCAATGCGGCGCCACGCTGGCTCGACAAGGGCGCGGCGCGCACGGCCTTCGAGGCGCAGGTCGGCCGCACCAACAACGTCGACGAACTGCAGAAGACATACTGGTATCGCCTGTTCGGTCACGTCCCCGAAATCGGCCACCACGGCTACGGCATCGGTCTCGCGCCACGCGACGACGATCCCAATGTCGGCAAGCCGCCGCGCGATCATCTGCTGCACAAGGCCGAGCTCGGCGGTTACGTCGCGCCCTATTCCGAGAACGGCAAGGCGCTCGGGCTTTCGCGGCTGGAGGGCCGCAATCACCTCGGCGGCACGATGTTTCCCAACCAATGGACGCCGAAATACAGCGCGACCTATCTCGAGATCGAAGAGCATTTCGGCGGCTTCAATTTCGGCGGCGGCAACGGCCAGCTCGATCTCGCCAACATGGAGTTCGACTGGGCCTGCGGCTGAGCTTTGCGCGTTCATGGCGCATTCACGAAAGAAGCCGCGCGGAACCATAAATCGCTAGGAACATCGCCCATCCTCTTCCGTTGTCGGCGCGGGCAATGCAGACATGTGAGGAGGAATATCTGATGTCGAAACGCTTTCTGATTTCGGTCGCAGCAGCGGCCCTGATCGCCGGCACCGGCTTTGCGAATGCACAGGGCGCAGGCGGTGCGAGCAAGGAGCAGCCGGGAGCCGGTGGCGGCGCAGCGACGCAGCACAGTGCACCGGGTGGCGCGTCGTCCGGCACCATGCAGCAGCACGACACCGGCAGCATGAAGGGTACTGAGCACTCCACCCAGGGCGAATCCTCGGGGATGAAGTCGTCAGAATCCGACAAGGCCGGTCCTGCCACCAAGGGCGCACAGGACAACACCCAACGCTCGAAGGGCATGAGCTCGGAGAATGATGCGGCCAAGGGCTCGAAAGAGGGCTCCAAGGATATGAAGGCCGAGGGCCAGCGCGAGAACTCCAAGGACATGAAGGCCGAGGGGCGCGACAAAAGCGGCAACATGAACGCCGAGAGCCGCGACAAGAGCGGCGCCACCAACCAGAATGCCCAGACCAAGAGCCCGGCCGACGCCAACCGTGCGCAGACCAACGACAGCAGCCGCTCGCAAACCACGACCGGCAACGCAGCCACCTCGGCGACCGCGGCTCCGCCGGCGGAGAAGCGCAGCCAGATCACGACCGCCATCAAGTCGGAGAAGGTCACCGAAGTCACCAACGTGAACTTCAACGTGTCGGTTGGCACGCGGGTCCCGGCCGACGTGCATTTCTATCCGGTCCCCGAGCGCGTGGTCACGATCTATCCGGAATGGCGCGGCTACGATTTCATCCTGGTCAAGGGCCGCTACATCATCGTGCAGCCGGAGACGCATGAGATCGTCTACATCATCGAGGGCTAGTTTCGGCCTCGATGCGAGGGTGGCTTAGGCCCCCTCGATCCATTGCGAACCCCGCCCCTTCCCGAGGGCGGGGTTTTGCCATCGCGCCGCCACGGCACCGGCACCGCACGCGCCTTCCACCGAATTTGGTTAATCAGCGTTTTCCGCAGGTTACGCCAGCTACCTGCCGGTAAACACGAAGCTGTTGAAGACGCTCAGATTCCACCTAAAGGCTTCCCCTGCGGCCGGTTGTTACCTATAACCCGGCCCACTTCATTTATCGCCGGAACCTCGGGAAATGGCTGCTGCCGGAACGATCTACGTGCTGAACGGGCCGAACCTCAATCTGCTGGGGACGCGCGAACCCGAGACCTACGGCCACGCCACGCTCGCCGATGTCGAGAAGCTGTGCGCGGACACCGCCAAGCAGTTCGGCCTGATCGCCGATTGCCGCCAGTCCAACCGCGAAGGCGAGCTGATCGACTTCATCCATGAGGCCCACACCAAGAAGGTGGTCGGGATCATCATCAACGCCGGCGGCTATTCCCATACCTCGATCGCACTCCATGACGCGCTGGTCGCGGTGAAAATCCCGGCCGTCGAGGTTCACGTCAGCAACATCCACGCCCGCGAGAGCTTCCGGCACCACTCGTTCACTGCTAAAGCCGCCTTCGCCTCGCTTTGCGGCTTCGGCATCGACGGCTACCGGCTCGCGATCACAGGGCTCGCCGCCAAAATCGGCGCCAAAGCAACCGCTTAATCGGCAATCCTGACGTTCCCCGTCATCAGACAGAGATTTTGGATCAAAGATCATGGCGCGCCAGCCAGACGACAAATCAGCCGCCAAGGCCAAGAATAACGAGAGCAAGAGCGACGATAGCGCCCTCATTCGCGAGCTGGCGCATCTGCTCGCGGAGACCAATCTGACCGAGATCGAGATCGAGCGCGCCGGCCTGCGCGTGCGAGTCGCGCGCAATGTCAGCATCGCTGCCTCCGTGCCCACCATCCCGGTCCAGGCGGCGCTGGCAACGCCGGTCGTGGCTGCTGCGGCGGCTGCGACCGATTTCGCAAAACACCCGGGCGTGGTTCCCTCGCCGATGGTCGGCACCGCCTATTGGTCGCCGGAGCCCGGCGCCAAGCCGTTCATCGAAGTCGGCTCCAAGGTGACCGCCGGCCAGACGCTGCTGATCATCGAGGCGATGAAGACGATGAACCAGATCCCGTCGCCGCGTGCGGGCACCGTGACGCAGATCCTCATCGAAGACGGCCAGCCGGTCGAATTCGGCGAGCCGCTGGTCATCATTGAGTAAGCATTCGTCAACGTCAGGCGCAGCGATGTTCGACAAGATTCTGATAGCCAATCGCGGCGAGATCGCGCTCCGCGTGCTGCGCGCCTGCAAGGAGCTCGGCATCGCGACCGTCGCGGTGCACTCCACCGCCGACGCCGACGCCATGCACGTGCGGCTCGCCGACGAGAGCGTCTGCATCGGGCCGCCGCCGTCGAAGGATTCCTACCTCAACGTGCCGGCGCTGCTTGCGGCCTGCGAGATCACCGGCGCGGACGCCGTGCATCCCGGCTACGGCTTCCTGTCCGAGAACGCCCGCTTCGCCGAGATACTCGCCGATCATAACCTGCACTTCATCGGGCCGAAGGCCGAGCACATCCGCCTGATGGGCGACAAGATCGAGGCCAAGAAGACCGCCAAGCGGCTTGGCATTCCCGTCGTCCCCGGCTCCGACGGCGGCGTCGGGCCCGACGACGACGCGATGGCGATCGCCAAGGCAATCGGCTTCCCGGTGCTGGTCAAGGCGGCGGCCGGCGGCGGCGGACGCGGCATGAAGGTCGCGCAGACCGAGGCCGACCTGGCGCTGGCGCTGTCGACCGCGGCCAACGAGGCCAAGTCCGCGTTCGGCGACGCCTCGGTCTATCTGGAGAAGTACCTGCAGAAGCCGCGCCACATCGAGATCCAGATTCTCGGCGACGGCCGCGGCGGCGCCATCCATCTCGGCGAGCGCGACTGCTCGCTGCAGCGCCGTCACCAGAAGGTCTGGGAGGAAGGTCCCTCGCCGGTGCTCGCCGCCGCCGCGCGCAAGAAGATCGGCGAGACCTGCGCCAAGGCGATGCGGGACATGAAGTATCTCGGCGTCGGCACCATCGAATTCCTGTACGAGGACGGCGAGTTTTATTTCATCGAAATGAACACCCGCATCCAGGTCGAGCATCCCGTCACCGAAAGCATCACCGACATCGATCTGGTGCTGGAGCAGATCAGGATTGCCGCGGGCGGCGACCTGCCGGCCAAGCAGGACGATGTCGCGATCATCGGCCACGCCATCGAATGCCGCATCAATGCGGAGAACCCGCAGACCTTCCGCCCGTCGCCGGGCCGGATCTCGCAATTCCATCCGCCGGGTGGACTCGGCGTGCGGATCGATTCGGCGGTCTACCAGGGCTACGTGATCCCGCCCTATTATGATTCGCTGGTCGGCAAGCTGATCGTGCACGGCAAGACCCGCGGCGAATGCCTGATGCGGCTGCGCCGCGCGCTCGACGAGATGGTGGTCGACGGGATCGAAACCACGCTGCCGCTGTTCCGCGCGCTGGTGCGCGAGCCCGACATCATCGAAGGCGACTATCACATCCACTGGCTGGAGCACTATCTGGCCGGCCAGCAGACCTGAAGCCGTTTTCGGTTCCGATTGCATCGGAACGCTCTAGATTCTTGTTTTGACGCGCTTTCTCCGAGCGGACCGGTATCGATTCGCTCGAGAGCACTTCTTGCCGCCGAAATAATTCGCGGGGTCCGGTGGAACCCGAAGCCCGGCTCGGGCGTATCCAAGGGTTGCTGGCCTTTGACGGGGACGCATTGACCTTCATTGATTTGACGAGACGATCGTGACGGCTGTTTCACGTCGCAGCGCCGCGCTGCAGATCGTGCTGATGTCGGTGGGCTTTGTCGTGCTGGTGGCGGTCAGCGTGGCATCCGTCCTGCTGGTCAACAAGGCGCGCGAGGACAACGCCTGGGTCGTCCACACCGTCGAGGTCGAGAGCCAGATCGCGAACCTCCTCGTCGAGATTCGCCGCGCCGAAAGCGCGACCAGGGCGTATCTGCTGACGTCGGCACCGCAATATCTGGCCGACTATCAGGCTGCGGCGACCGGAATCCCCGCCGCGCTCGACCATCTCACCAGGATCACCGTCGACAATCCGCAGCAGGTCGCCAACGGCGTGAAACTGCGGGCGGCGATCGAAAAGCGGATGTCCGAATTCGCGCTCAGCATCGAACGTGCCAAGAACGACGACGTTGCAACCAGCGTCGCCCTGCTGCGCAACGCCACCTCCTCCGATGGCGTGGAGGTCATCGGCCAGATCGCCCACGAGATGCGCGTCGAGGAGGACCGGCTGTTCGCGATGCGCACCGCGACCGCGGACAGAACCCAGGTGCTGGCTTCCTCGGTCACCATCGCGGGCTCTTCGATGGTGCTGGCGCTTGCAGCCCTCTCGCTCGTGTTGTTGCGGCGGTCCTGGAAGGACCGCGACGAGGCCGCCGCCAAGCTGCGCGATATCAACGTCACCCTCGAAACCACCGTCGACGAACGCACCGCCGACCTGCGCGAGGCCAACGAGGAGATCCAGCGCTTCGCCTATATCGTCAGCCACGACCTGCGTTCGCCGCTGGTCAACATCATGGGCTTCACCAGCGAGCTGGAGGAATTGCGCGGCGACATCTTCAAGCGTATCGCCACGCTCAATCGCTCCGCCACGTTGCAGCCCGCGATGCCTGACGACGCGACCGATACCGCCGAGCCCGGGCTCGAAGGCGCCGACAAGCAGCTCTCCGACGACTTCAACGAGTCGATCGGCTTCATCAAATCATCGATCGCCAAGATGGACCGGCTGATCTCGGCGATCCTCAACCTGACCCGTGAGGGCCGCCGCGAGTTCAAGCCGGAACGGGTCGACGTCCGCGAGCTGATCGATGGCGTCGTCAAGACGGTCGCGCACCAGGCATCGGAGGCCAATGCCACGATCAAGCCCGGCGCGCTGCCGAACATCATCAGCGATCGCCTGGCGCTGGAGCAGATATTCTCCAATCTGATCGACAATGCGCTGAAATACCTCAAGGACGGCGTCCCCGGCGAGATCGCGATCGACGGCCGCACCAAGCTCGGCTTCGCGATCTTCGAGATCAGGGACAACGGCCGCGGCATCGATCCGAAGGATCACCAGCGCATTTTCGACCTGTTTCGCCGCGCCGGCACCCAGGACAAGCCCGGTCAGGGCATCGGCCTTGCCCACGTCCGCGCACTTGTGCGCAGACTGGGCGGCACCATGTCGGTAGCATCGGAACTTCACAACGGCAGCACGTTCACGATAACACTGCCCATGAATTGGACAGGCAAGAACCGGGATAAGGAATCATGAGCGATCCAGTCACCATCATCATGATCGAGGACGACGAGGGCCACGCTCGGCTGATTGAGCGGAATATTCGGCGATCCGGTGTCAACAATGAGATCGTTCCGTTCACCAACGGTACAGAGGCCGTCAAATATCTGTTCGGCCAGGATGGCACAGCTTCGGCGCGCAAGGGCCAGGCCCTGCTCATCCTGCTTGATCTCAATCTCCCCGACATGACCGGCATCGATATTCTGAAGCGGGTCAAGGAGAACAAGAACCTGAAGTCGACGCCGGTGGTGGTGCTGACCACGACCGACGATTCCCAGGAGATCAAGCGTTGCTACGAGCTCGGTTGCAACGTCTACATCACCAAGCCGGTGAACTACGAAAGCTTCGCCAATGCCATTCGCCAGCTTGGCCTGTTCTTCTCCGTGATCCAGGTGCCGCCAACTTCGCTATGACCAGCGCAACGCCGACACTGCTTTATATCGACGACGACGCGGCGCTGGCGCGCCTGGTCGACCGCGGGCTGACGCGCGCGGGCTTCAAGGTGGTGCACGCCGCCAGCGGCCAGCAAGGCCTCGAACGTCTCGCCCAGGGCGGCATCGACGTCGTCGCGCTCGACCAGTATATGCCCGGCCTGGACGGGCTGGAGACGCTGGAGCAGATCCTGAAGATCGCGGGTGCGCCGCCGGTGGTGTTCGTCACGGCGTCGCAGGATTCGGCAATCGCCGTGACCGCGCTGAAGGCAGGTGCCGCGGACTATCTGGTCAAGGACGTCCAGGGCGAATTCATCCCCCTGCTCCAGGTCGCGGTGAACGGCGCAATCCGGCAGGCCGAGATGCAGCGCGCCCGCGACGAAGCCGAGGCCGAGGTGCACGCCTCGCGCGACCGCTACGCGGCGCTGGCTGCCGAGCGCGAGGTATTGCTGCGCGAGGTCAACCACCGCGTCGGCAACTCTCTGCAGATCATCGCCTCGCTGCTGCATCTGCAGGCCAACTCCACCACCCAGCAGGATGTCAAGGCCGCGCTGACCAACGCCATGGGCCGCGTCGCCGCGGTCGCGCAGGTGCACCGCCGCCTCTACACCTCGCACGACTTCAAGACCGTGATGCTGAACCAGTATCTGGAAGCTTTGCTCGAGGATCTCCGCCGGTCGGCCGAAGGCAACAGGATGTCGCGGCTGACATTGAAGGCCGAACCGATCGAGATCGATCCAGATCGCGCTGTCGCGATCGGCATCATCGTCAACGAGCTGGTCATGAACGCGGTGAAATACGCCTATCCCGACGGCGCCGGCCCGATCCATGTCGTGCTGAAGCCGCAAGGCGACGATATTGCGCTGTCGATCAGCGATGAGGGCGTCGGCTTTGACGGCAAGTCCGATCCGCGCGGCACCGGCATGGGCCAGCGCATCGTCACCGCGATGGCCGCCAAGCTCGACGCCGGCGTCGAGCGCGATCCGAGCCACAAAGGCACCCGCTTCGTGGTCCGCTTCCGCCATGTCGTGGCCGTCCCGCACAGCAGCGCGGCGGCGAAATAGGCGCGCCTCTCTGGCGGAGGCCCGTTTCAATCCTGCCGCGCTGAGTGCCGTCGCTTTTTTTGCGGACCGCAATCCCGGCACGGCGCACCGAACACCACCTGCGACGGATAGGGCCGCGCTGATCGCACCGGCGTCGAGCCGAACAGGCCGGCCGCGCCGAATCCGGCGCTGAACGGATCGGCGGCGAAATTGCCGGGGAAGTAGCCGTTGCTGCGGAAGTCGCGGGGATCGTCCCTGCCGTCGAAATACGCGCCGCCGGTGCTGCCGTAGCGCAGCGGCCGCTCCTGCGCGGCTGCCGCGCCGGCCCACAGCACGACGGCAATGCCGGCGACAACAATCCTCGCTGCGGTCATGATGGCGCTCCTCATGGCTGGACCGTTCCCCAGTCACCCTTCCAGCCGATCAGGCGTCCCCGGCCGAACTGCAGATAGAGCCCGTCGCTCCGATGCGACAAGATGCTGCCCCTGACATTGGGCAACGCGACGAACATTTCATTGCCCGGCCTGCCGCGGACATAATTCAGGGGAACGCCGAGCGACTGGCTCGCCTGGTCGACGGTCATGCCGAATGTCAGCGGCGTGCCGTTCGGCACCGGCTGCTGCGCGTAGCCTGCACCGGCCGACGCGAGCGCGATCAAGAGGCCGGCAAGCGCGAATGAGAGATATCGCCGCAAATCCATGACCGACCTCATTGCAGCGTCGCCAGCGTGCCGGCGGGGGTCCAGCCGCCGCCGAGCGCCTGGAACAGGCTGCTTGCGGCGAGCAGCTTGTTGAGCCGCACCGTGACCAGATTGTTTTCAGCCGTGAACAGCGTCTGCTGTGCCTGCAGCACCGTGATGAGATTGACGGTGCCGCCGCGCAACTGCGTCTCGGCGACCTCGAAGGCCTTCCGTGAGCTCGCCACCACGTCGGCCTGCAGGCGCTCCTGCAGCGTGTACTTCTGCAGCGCGATCAGCGCCTTCTCGACGTCGGCAAATGCCGACAGCACGGCCTTGCGATAGGTCTGCAGATATTGCAGTTGCTGGCCCTTGGCGAGCTTGAGCTGGCTCTCCAGCAGGAAGCCGTCGAACAGCGGCTGGGTGAGCCCGGCGGAGAGCGTGTAATACCAGGCACCCGGCCCGAACAGCGCGGACAGCGCCGCACTCTGCACCCCGGTGGTGCCGGTGAGCTGGATCTGCGGGAAGAACGCCGCGCGCGCCGCGTCGACGCTGAAATTGGACGACGTCAACTGCGCCTCGGCCTGGCGGATGTCCGGCCGCTGGTAGAGCAATTCCGACGGCAGCCCCGGGGTGACGCGCGGCACCGCGATTTGCGTGGTGCTGCCCCCGCGCACTGCAAAATTGGCTGGCGCGCGCGCCACCAGCACGGCGAGCGCGGCGGTGTTCTGCCCGACCGTGACCTCGAGCGGCGGGATCGCCGCGCGCTGGGTCGCGACCAGCGCCTCCTGCTGCGACACGTCGAGCTGCGAGGCGGTGCCGCCGGAGAATTGCTGCTTGATCAGCGTGAGGATGCGCTCGGCTGCGGCGAGGTCGCGGCGGGTGACCTTGATCTGGTCCTGCGCCGCGAGCACCTGGAAATAGGTATTGGCGACGGTCGCCATGGTGGTCAGCGCGACCACTTCGCGATTGTAGCGGGAGGCGGTGGCGCTCTCCTCCGATGCCGCCAAGGTCGCGCGGTTCTTGCCCCAGAAATCCAGGATGTAGCTTGCGGTCAGGCCCGAATTGAACTGCGAGAAGGTCCCCGTTCCGCTCGATGAGCTCGACGCCGATCCGAAATGCTCACGCTCGGCGGTCGCCGACCCGGATATCGACGGCAGCAGCGCCGAGCCGGAGACGCCGACCTGCGCATCGGCTTGCGCGATCTGCGCGATCGCGACCGCGATGTCGAGATTGTAGAGCTGGGCGGATTCCATCAGCCCGGTCAGCTCCGCGGAGCGGAAACCGCGCCACCAGGCGAGCGCCGGAACGGCGCCATCGGCATCGCCCTTCGCGGCGGTCTTGTAGCTCGCCGGCACTTCGAGATTGAGATCGGGCCGGTCCGAGCCCGGGATGCAGCCCGACAGCCCGAGGCCGACGCCTAGCATCGTCACCAGCGAGGCCCGCCTGCCGAAACCGGGCGCGCGCATACGCGGGAAACGGACCGCTTTCCCCAACACTTGAAACCTCCGCAACGCCACCACTGTCGGCATTCACTCGCCCGCCTGGAGAGAAGACCCGGAAACCCGTCCAACCCTGCCGCCGCGCCTTGCGCGCTGCGCCCACAGGCGGAACCGGTCGAGATAGAGATAGATCACCGGCGTCGTATAGAGCGTCAGCACCTGGCTCAGGATCAAGCCGCCGACGATGGCGATGCCAAGCGGCTGCCGCAATTCGCCGCCGTCGCCCATCCCGATCGCCAGCGGCACGGCGCCGAGCAGCGCGGCCATCGTCGTCATCATGATGGGGCGGAAGCGCAGCAGGCAGGCTTCGCGGATGGCGTCGAGCGGCTCCAGCCCGCGCCCGCGTTCCGCCTCCAGCGCAAAGTCGATCATCATGATGGCGTTCTTCTTCACGATCCCGATCAGCAGGATGACCCCGATCAGCGCCATGATGCTGAACTCGGTCTTGAACGCCATCAACGCAAGCAGCGCACCCACTCCTGCCGAAGGCAATGTAGACAGGATCGTCAGCGGATGGATGTAGCTCTCGTACAACACACCGAGCACGATATAGATCGTCACCAGCGCCGCCAGGATTAGGAACGGCTGGTTGTTGAGGGAATCCTGGAACGCCTTGGCCGTGCCCTGGAACGTGCCGCGGATCGTGGCCGGGACGCCGATCCGGTTCATGGCCGCCTCGATGCTCGTGACTGCCGCACTCAGCGAGACATTCGGCGCCAGGTTGAACGAGATGGTGTTGGCGACCAGCAGCCCCTGGTGATTGACCGCAAGCGGGGTGGCGCCCTGCTTGAAACTGGCCACCGCCGACAGCGGGATCATGGTCTCGGCACTGGTGCTGACCGCCGCACCGGTCGAGGCGACGCCCTTGCCGGTCGCGCCGATCGAATTGTTGGCCTGGTTGCGCGCCGCCTGGGCATTGGCCGAACTGGCCGCGCTCGCCGTCCCGGATGCGACCACGGTCCCCGCCACCGCATTGGTCGACTGCGATCCGCCGACCGATGCGCCTGACGTGCTGATGTAGACGTCCTTGAGCGTTTCCGGGTTCTGCCAGTAGCGCGGCGCGACCTCCATGATGACGTGGTACTGGTTGCGCGCGACATAGATCGTCGACACCTGACGCTGCCCGAACGCGTCATAGAGCGTGTTGTCGATCTGGCTGACATTGACGCCGAGCCGCGCTGCCGCGTCGCGATCGATCACAAGGTCGGATTCCAGGCCCTTGTTCTGCTGGTCGCTGTTGACGTCGGTGAGATCAGGATCGCGCTGCAAGGCCGCCGCGATCTTCGGCGACCATTCGTTGAGCTCCTCCAGCGTCGTGCCCTGCAACGTGAACTGATATTGCGCGTTGGATTGCCGTCCGCCGACGCGGATGTCCTGCACGGCCTGCAGGAACAGGCTGGCGCCGGGTACCACCGACATCTCCCGCCGTAGCCGCGAGATCACCCCGTCGGCGCTGAGCTTGCGCTGGTCGAGCGGCAACAGCGACACGAAGACGAAGCCGGAATTGGTCTGCCCGCCTCCGGTGAAGCCGACCACGGTCTCCACGGCCGGGTCCTTCTTGATGATGCCGACGAACTGCGCCAGCTTCTGCTGCATCAATTGAAACGACACGCTCTGGTCGGCCTGGATCGAGCCGGTGAGCCGTCCGGTATCCTGCTGCGGGAAGAAGCCTTTCGGAATCACGCTGTAGAGATAGAAATTGAGGCCGAGCACCGCGGCCAGGATCACCATGACCGACACCGGATGCTCCAGCGCCGCGGTCAGCGTCCGACGGTAAAAGCTCAGCATCGCCTCGAAGAAGCGTTCGCTGGCCCAATAGAGCCGTCCATGGCCCTGCCCGGTCTCCGGCTTGAGCAGCACCGCGCACATCATCGGCGTCGTCGCGAGCGAGACGGCGAGCGAGATCAGGATCGAGATCGAGATCGTCATCGCGAATTCGCGGAACAGGCGGCCGACGATGCCGCCCATCAGCAGGATCGGGATGAATACTGCGATCAGCGAGATGCTCATCGACAGCACGGTGAAACCGACCTCGTTGGCGCCCTTGAGCGCCGCCTGAAGCGGGCTCATCCCCTCCTCGATGTAGCGGGTGACGTTCTCCAGCACCACGATGGCGTCGTCGACCACGAATCCGGTCGCGACCGTCAGCGCCATCAGCGACAGATTATCCAGGCTGTAGCCGATCAGATACATCACGCCGAAGGTCGCGACCAGCGACACCGAGACCGCGACAACAGGGATGAAGGTCGCGCGCACATTGCGCAGGAAAGCGAACACCACGATGATGACCAGCAGCACGGCGAGGATCAGGGTTCGTTCCACGTCGCGCAGCGAGGTGCGGATGGTAGTCGAACGGTCGACTGCCAGCCCGATGTCGATCGCGGGAGACACCGACGCCCTGAGCTGCGGCATCAGCGCCTTCACCAGGTCGACGGTCGAGATGATGTTGGCGTTGGGCTGCCGGTAGAGGATGATCAGCACCGCCGGCTTGCCGTTGGCAAGGCCGGCATTGCGCAGGTTCTCGACCCCGTCGGTCACCTCGCCGACATCGGAGAGGTGAACCGCCGCGCCGTTCCGATAGGCCACCACCAGCGATTTGTAATCGTCGGCCTTGTTGGCCTGGTCGTTGGCATAGACCTGGAAGCGTTGATCGCCGACATCGATGCCGCCCTTCGGGCTGTGGGCGTTGGCATTGGACAGCGCGGCGCGAACGTCCTCCAGCCCGATGCCGTATTTGTAGAGTGCCTGCGGGATCAGATCGACGCGGACCGCCGGCAGCGAGCTGCCGCCGACCACGACCTCGCCGATACCCTCGACCTGCGACAGCTTTTGCGCCAGCACGGTCGAGGCGGCGTCATAGAGATCGCCACGGGTCAGCGTATCCGACGTCAGCGTCAGGATCAGGATCGGCGCATCGGCCGGGTTGACCTTGCGGTAGGTCGGATTGCTGCGGAGGCTGGTCGGCAAATCGGCGCGCGCGGCGTTGATCGCGGCCTGCACGTCACGCGCGGCGCCGTTGATGTCACGGTTGAGACCGAACTGCAGCGTGATCCGGGTCTGGCCGACCGAGCTCGACGACGTCATTTCCGTGACGTCGGCGATCTGGCCGAGATGCCGCTCCAGCGGGCTGGCAACCGTGGTGGCGACATCCTGCGGGCTGGCGCCGGGCAGCGTCGCCTGCACCGAGATGGTCGGGAAATCCACCTGTGGCAGCGGCGATACCGGCAGCTTGAAGAACGCCACCGCCCCGGCAGCAGCGAGCCCGATCGTCAACAGCGTCGTGGCGACCGGCCGCCGGATGAAGGGTGTTGACGGATCCATGGTTCAATGTGACCCGTGCGCCTCGCCGACCTCGCCCGGCCGCCCGGCAAATCGCAGCGCGATGCGATCGAACCAGAGATAGATCACCGGCGTCGTGAACAGCGTCAGCAACTGGCTCACCAAGAGACCGCCGACGATCGAGATGCCGAGCGGGTGCCGCAATTCGGAGCCCGCGCCGGTGCCGATCATCAGCGGCAGCGCGCCGAGCACCGCGGCCATCGTCGTCATGATGATCGGGCGGAAGCGCAGCAGGCAGGCCTGGTAGATCGCCTCGCGCGGCGGCTTGCCCTCGTTGCGCTCGGCATCGAGCGCGAAGTCGATCATCATGATCGCGTTCTTCTTGACGATGCCGATCAAGAGGATGATGCCGATGATCGCGACAATGGTGAGGTCCTGCTTGGCCAGCATCAGCGCCAGCAGCGCGCCGATGCCGGCCGACGGCAGCGTCGAGAGGATGGTGAGCGGATGGATGAAGCTCTCGTAGAGTACGCCGAGCACGATGTAGACGGTGATGATCGCCGCCAGGATCAGGAACAGCTGGTTGGAGAGCGACGATTGGAACGCCAGCGCCGCGCCCTGGAAGCTCGTGATGATGCCGAGCGGCTGGTTGATGTCGATCTGGGCCTGCTTGATCGCATCGACCGCCGCCCCGAGCGCTGCGCCCGGCGCCAGGTTGAACGAGATCGTCGCTGACGGGAACTGACCGAGATGTGAGACTTGCAGCGGCGCCGTCTCGACCCGCATCTTGGTCATCACCGACAACGGCACCGGCGTCGAGCCCACCGACGACGGCAAATAGATCGAGGACAGCGAATCCAGCGAGTTCTGCAGCGACGGATCGGCCTCCAGGATCACCCGATACTGGTTCGAATTGGTGAAGATGGTCGAGACGATGCGTTGGCCGTAGGAATCGTAGAGCGCATTGTCGACCGTCGCCGGCGTGATGCCGAACCGCGCCGCCTGGTCGCGGTCGATCCCGACGAACACCGAGAGCCCCTGGGCTGAGATGTCGCTGGAGACATCGCTGAGCTCCGGCAACTCACGCAGCTTGTCGACGAGCTTCGGCGCCCATTCCGCAAGCTGTGCCGGATCGGCATCCTGCAGGATGAACTGGTACTGCGTCCGGCTCACCGTGCCTTCGATGGTGAGGTCCTGCACCGGCTGCATGTAGAGCGTGATGCCGGTGAGCTCTGCGGTGGCGGCCTTGATCCGGTCCATCACGGCCGCGACGCCGGATTTGCGCTGCTCATGCGGCTTGAGGTTGATCAGGATGCGGCCCGAGTTGAGCGTGGTGTTGGTGCCGTCGACGCCGATGAAGGACGACAGGCTGTCGACATCGGGATCCCTGAGGATCGCGCTCGCAAGCTGCTGCTGGCGTTCGGCCATCGCGGCATAGGAGACCGATTGCGGCGCCTCCGAGATCGCCTGGATCACGCCGGTGTCCTGCAGCGGAAAGAAGCCCTTGGGGATGATGATGTAGAGCCACGCGGTGAGGCCGAAAGTCCCGAGCGCGATCAAGAGCACGAAGGTCTGGCGGTCCAGCACCCAATTGAGCATCCTGCCGTAGATCGCAATGACGTGGTCGAACCCTTCCCGGCTGAGCCGCTGAAAGGCGTTCTCGCGCGCCGCGCTCTCCGGCTTCAACAGCTTGGCGCAGGCCATCGGCACCAGGGTCAGCGACACCACGGCGGAGATCAGGATCGTCACCGAGAGCGTGATGGCGAATTCGCGGAACAGGCGGCCGACCACGTCGCCCATGAACAGCAAGGGGATCAGCACCGCGATCAGCGACACCGTCAGCGAGATGATGGTGAAGCCGATCTGCTCGGAGCCGCGCAGCGCCGCCTCCAACGGCGTCTCGCCTTCCTCGATGTAGCGCGAGATGTTCTCGATCACGACGATGGCGTCGTCGACCACGAATCCGGTCGCGACCGTCAGCGCCATCAGCGACAGATTGTTCAGGCTGAAGCCGAACAGATACATCGCGCCCAAGGTGCCGACCAGCGACAGCGGCACCGACAGGCTCGGGATCAAGGTGGCGCGGGTCGAGCGCAGGAACACGAAGATCACGAGCACGACGAGGACCACCGCGAGCGACAATTCGTATTCGACGTCGCGGACCGAGGCCCGGATCGTCACGGTGCGGTCGGTCAGGACGTCGAGCGAAATCGCGGCCGGCAGCGTCGCCTGCAGCTGCGGCAACAGCGCCTTGATACCCTCGACCACCGAGATCACGTTGGCGCCGGGCTGGCGCTGGATGTTGAGGATGATCGCCGGCGTCTCGTTCATCCAGGCGCCGAGCTTGTCGTTCTGCGCGCCGTCGACGACGTTGCCGACGTCGCTGAGCCGAACCGGCGAGCCGTTCTTGTAGGCGATGATCAGCGAGCTGTAGTCGGCGGCGTTGCGGATCTGGTCGTTGGCGTTGATCGTGTAGGCCCGCATCGGGCCGTCGAAATTGCCCTTCGGCGTGTTGACGTTGGCGTTGCCGAGCGTGGTGCGTAGATCGTCGATATTGAGGCCGTAGGCCGCGAGCTTGCGGATGTCGGCCTGGATCCGCACCGCGGGCCGCTGGCCGCCGCTGATGCTGACGAGGCCGACGCCAGCAAGCTGCGAGATCTTCTGCGCCAGGCGGGTATCGACGAAATCCTCGACCTGCGTCAGCGGCATCGTCTTCGAGGTCAGGCCGAGGGTGAGGATCGGCGCGTCGGCCGGATTGACCTTGGCGTAGATCGGCGGGGCCGGCAGGTCCGACGGCAACAGATTGCCGGCGGCGTTGATCGCGGCCTGCACCTCCTGCTCGGCGACGTCGAGCGAGATCGAGAGGCCAAACTGCAAGGTGATGACGGAGGCGCCGGCCGAGCTCACCGAGCTCATCTGGTTCAGGTTCGGCATCTGGCCGAACTGCACCTCGAGCGGTGCCGTCACCGACGACGTCATCACGTCGGGACTGGCGCCGGGATAGAAGGTCTGCACCTGGATGGTCGGATAATCGACCTCAGGCAACGCCGCGACCGGGAGAAATCTGAACGCCAGCATGCCCGACAGCATGATGGCGATCATCAGCAGGGTCGTCGCCACCGGCCGCAGGATGAATGGCCGCGACGGGTTCATTGCTTCGGCCCGTCTTCGGCGCGCTTGCGCTTGCCGCCTCCACCTTTGTCGGGGTCAGCCCCCTTGGCGTCTCCTTTGGCGTCGCCCTTGGCAGCCCCCTTCGCCGCGCCGGCCGGCGTGGCCGCATCCGCGGGATTGCGGACCACCACCTTGGCACCCTCGCGCAGCTTGTCGGCGCCGTCGATCACGATGCGGTCGCCGGGGTTGAGGCCCGAGACCACCTCGACCCGGTCGCCGTCGGTGACGCCGAGCTTGACCGGCTTGACCGTCACGGTGCTGTCGGCATTGACGAGATAGACGAAGGTGCCGGGAACGCCGCGCTGGATTCCCGCCGTCGACATCGTCGTGACGTCCTTGTGGGTATCGAGCAGCAGACGGATGTTGACGAACTGGTTCGGATAGAGCGTGCGCTTGTCGTTCTCGAACTGGGCGCGCAGCTTGATCGTGCCGGTGGTCGGATCGATCTGGCTGTCGAAGGTCTGCAGCGATCCCTCGGCGAGCGTATTGGCGCCGCTACGGTCGATGGCTGCTGTGGGCAGCACGGCGCCCTGCTTCAGCCGCTTGGCGACCGCCTGCAGATTGTCTTCGGGCAGCGTGAACAGCACGCTGATCGGCTCGAGCTGCGTGATCACGACGAGGCCGGTGGAATCGGAGGGTGTGACGTAGTTGCCGAGATCGACCTGGCGCAGGCCGACGCGTCCGTTGATCGGCGACACGATATGGCAATAGGCCAGATTCACAGCGGCGGATTGCACCGAGGCGCGATCGGCTTCGACCGTGCCCTGGTACTGCGCGACCAATGCAACCTGGGTGTCGAGCGTCTGGCGCGGCACCGCGTTCTGTTGGGCCAGCCCCTGATAACGGGTGAGATCGACCTGGGCGCCTTTCAGCTGCGCCTCGTCGCGCGCCAGCTGACCCTTGGCCTGCGCCAGCGTCGCCTCATAGGGGCGCGGATCGATCTCGGCGATCAGGTCGCCGGTCTTGACCTCGTCGCCTTCCTTGAAATCGATCTTCTGCAGATAGCCGCTGATCTGGCTCTTGATCGTGACCGTAGCGAGCGAGGTCACGGTGCCGAGCGCGTTCAGGCTGACGCCGATGTCGCCCTTGCCGACGGTCTCCGGCACGATCGACATCGGCGCGCTGTTGCGTCCGGCGCCGGCCTGCTGCGGCGCGCCCTGCTGCCGTGTCCACCAGACGATGCCGGCAAGCAACAACAGCACGATCAATGTCGTGAGGATGACACGGCCGCGTCCGGTCTTTTCGGACACGATGATCGGCGGGTCCTTTAGCTGCTGGTCCATATTCTGCCCACGAAGAAGAACGAATGAGCTCGCGTTGGTCTGTATATCCCAAAACCCGCGCGCGCCACACTCAGGCGAGCATTTTGAACACTTCCGTCCGACAAAGCGCCTTAACAATCGGAAAGGATGGTGATTGCTGCACCTCCGATCAAGCGTTCACGCCGGATTGTCCTGAATTTTACCCGATCGCCTGCAGCCAGGGCAACACAATCAGCAACAATCCCGCAAAGTAGATGACGCCAAAGATCAGCCCGAATTTCCAGAAATCGCCTTTGCCGATATAGCCGCTGCCATAATACATCGGCGCGGGTCCGGTGGCGTAGGGCGAGATCACGCCCATCAGTCCAAGCGAGTAGACGCACAGCAGCATCAACGTCTGGATCGACAGGCCCGGAATGCTGGAGCCGACCGCCAGCACCACCGGCAGCACGGCTGCCGTATGCGAGGTGATGCTCGAGAAGAAATAGTGGACCCAGAAGAAGAACGAGACGAGCAGAATCATGCCCATCATCGGCGATGTTCCGGACAGCGGTTTTGCGTAACCTTCGGCCACCCATTTGATGAAGCCGATCTCGTTCAATCCGGACGACAGCGTCAGCAGCGACGTGAAATAGAAGAACACCTCCCACGCGCTCTTCTCGGCGACGATGTCCTCGAAGCTGATCACCCCTGTGATCAGCATCAGCGAGATGACGACGAACACCACGGTGGTGGCGTTGATGAAGTTGGAGCCGAAGATCGGCAGGCTGATGTTCGGATTGGAGCCGCAGATCCAGAAGAACATCGCGAGCAGCACCAGCACGGCCATGATCCATTCATGCCGCGACGGCGGTCCCATCTTGGCGAGCTCGCTCTCGCTCCAGGTGACGATCTCCGGGCTCTCCTTGATCTCGGGCCGGCAAACCACGTAGCTCAACAACGGCACCACGAGCAGCAGCAGGATGCCGAGCGGCGCGAAGCCGATGAACCATTGCGACCAGCCGACCTCGATATTGATGAGCTTCTTGGCGATCGAGAGCGCAGCCGCATTCGGCGCCAGCGCGGTCAGGAACAGCGAACTGGTCACCGCCGTGGTCGCGAATGCGGTCCACATCACGAAGGTGCCGATCTTGCCCGCGGTCGCTCCGGGCTCGGAGCCGTAGATGCGCGGGATGTTGCTGACGATCGGATAGATCGTGCCGCCCGATCGGGCGGTGTTGGACGGCGTTGCCGGCGCCAGCACCAGATCGGACAGCGCCACCGCATAGCCGAGGCCAATGGTGCGGCGGCCGAGCGCGCGCACCAGCAGCAGCGCGAGGCGGCGGCCGAGTCCGCTCTTGCGATAGCCGATCGAGAACACGAAGGCGCCGACGATCAGCCACACCGTGCTCTCGGAAAAGCCTGACAGCATCCAGCGCAACGACTTGTTCGGATCGGGCTCGACATAGCCGCCGACGCCGGCCACCGTCAGCCCGATCAGGCCGACCGCACCGACCGGCATCGATTCCAGGATCAGGCCGGTGATGACGGCGGCAAACACCGCGAAATAGTGCCACTGATTGGCGTTCAAACCCGATGGCACCGGGATCAGATAGATCACCAGCCAGACCACGAGCGGCGCAAATGTCCTCCATGATGGCTTCATGCGGCGTCCCCCTCTGATGTCTTGATTGTCGGGCGCGCAATCGCCATGTCCCCGGCGGCGCCGCCATCTTTGTTGTGCCATGTTTGTTGTAATGTAGCACGGCGCCGTCGGCTGTCTCGAGAGACTGCGACCGAACAGCGCGGCTTGTGGAGGAACCGGAGCGTGCCGTCAACACCACGCAACCGTCGGCAGTGGCCCATCGCGAACCTGGCCGCGCTTTGCTAGTCTTGACGCCATGACGTCCCGCGACTCCGCCGCTTCCGAAATCACGCCCGACGTGCTGCTGCGCGCCTATGCCTGCGGCATCTTCCCGATGGCCGAGAGCGCAGACGACCCGACGCTGTTCTGGGTCGAGCCCGAATTGCGCGGCGTGATTCCGCTCGACGGCTTTCGGATCGCCTCGCGGCTCGCGCGCACCGTGCGCTCCGATACGTTCACGGTCACCGTCGACACCGCATTCAAGGCCGTGATCGCGGGGTGCGCGGCGCCGCAGCCGGGCCGCGACGATACCTGGATCAACAAGCGGATCCGCGACCTCTATATCGGACTGCACGTCGCGGGCCACAGCCACAGCGTCGAGGTCTGGCAGGACGACAATCTCGTCGGCGGACTCTACGGCGTCAATTTGGGCCGCGCGTTCTTCGGCGAAAGCATGTTCCACACCGCCCGCGACGCTTCGAAGGTCGCGCTGGTGCATCTGGTGGCGCGCCTGATCGCCGGCGGCTTCGAACTGCTCGACACGCAATATGTCACCGAGCATCTGAAGACGTTCGGCGCACTGGAAATCCCGCGCCGCCGCTACCGCGCGCTGCTCGACAGAGCGATATCAGGCGCGCCGGCGGAGTTCGGCAGGCTGGACATGGCGCAGCCGGTCAAGGGCGCGGAGGCGCTCGCGATCATCGAGGCGCATCGTTGATCTTGTAAGGGATCAATTCCCGAACAATCCGCCGAATAGCCCACCCGGCCGCTGCTGTTGCGGTGGAGGCGGCGGCGGTTGCTGCTGGAATTGCGGCTGCGGCGGCGGTGCCGGACGCGGCGCGGCCTGCCTCGCCGGACGCTTCTGGGCCGGCGGCGGCGCTGCAACTGCTGGCGCCGGCGGCTTGACCGGATCGGGCGCCGCAGTGACGATGGTCTGGTCCGGCATTTTGCAGTCGGTCAGCCAGATGTCATAGATCGGATGCTCGACGCCATGCAGGCCGGGGCTTGCGGCGTACATCCAGCCGGAGAAGATCCGCTTCACCTCGCCCTGCAGCGTGATCTCGTCGACCTCGACGAAGGCGTCGGTGTTGGCGGCTTCCGTCGACGGCCGTGTGTAGCAGGCATCGGTCTTCACGCGCAGCGCGCCGAACTGCACGGTCTCGCCGATATCCTCGTCGAAATTGATGATGCGTCCGGTGATCTTGTCGAGGCCGGAGAAACTCGCCTTCTTGTTGGTGATCTTGGTCGACGGCGGCTCCTGGACCACCTCGTCGCCCGGCTGCAGCGTGGCCGGCGCCGGCGGAGTTCCTGGCTGCTGTTGCGGCTGCGGCGTGCCCCTCGGCTGGCGCTGGCCCGGCGGCAGGCCGGGCAGCGGGTTCGGACCTGCCGGCGCGTTGGCGACGTCGGGGTTGCCGGGTTGCGGCGGCCTGCCCGCGACCCCGGGCTGCGTGCCAGGGGGAGCGGCGGTCGAACCCGGCGGCGGCGCTAGGGGCTGCGACTGCACGTTGCCAGGCGGCGGCACGGCCTGAGCCGGAGGCAGCGGCCGGGTCGGCGGCGGCAGCAGGCGGCCGCGCGGCAATTCCGGCACCTCTTCGTCGTCGTCGCTCGGCGCCGGCTGCGCACCGCGCGGAATACTGCCGGGCGGACGCGGCGCGGGATCGGAGAAAATCGTCCCGATCTGCGCGTGCGCAGGCGGGGCAAGCGCTGCGGCCAAGGCGGCGATCACGGTCGCCAAGCCAGTGAGGGCAATGGTTCTAAGCATCTCGCGCGGCTTTAACAGGCGAATCGGGGCTTGCGACAGTCTACCTTTATCGGCCGCTCGCAGGGCCATCGGTTAACACGGCGAATACGGCGGGGAAAGGGCCGTTTGCCCGCCCTCCCCGGCCACGGAGCAGCCACTGGTCGCAGCTCCGGTCACAGCTCTGGTCACACTTGGGAACACGTGGGATAGTTCACGCCTGAACCTGCGCCGCCGCGCGCGAGACTGCGGAGAATCCGGAGCTTCAACCGGACCAGCGAGAGGAAACTCAGCCAACATGCCCGATCGTATCAGGCTCGACGGCCGCATTGCCGTCGTCACCGGGGCCGCCGGTGTCATCGGAACCGCCACCTTGCATCTGCTCGCGGAGCGCGGCGCGCGCATTGTCGCGGTCGACCGCCGCGAAGCCGACCTCAAGGCCGCGATCGCGGACCTGCCGGCCTCGGCGGAAGCGCTTGCACTCGCCGCCGACGTCACCAGCGAGGACGACGTCCGCGAGTATGTCCGCGCCGCCGTCGACCGGTTCGGCACCATCGACGCGTTCTACAACAACGCCGGCATCGAGGGCGACATCAAGCCGATCCCTGAATATTCACTGGAGAGCTTCCGCCGGGTGCTCGACGTCAATGTGGTCGGCGTCTTCCTCGGCATGAAGCATGTGCTGCCGGTCATGCTGAAGCAGAACAAGGGCAGCATCATCAACACCGCCTCGATCGCCGGCCTGATGGGATCGCCGCTGATCGCAGTCTACAGCGCGAGCAAGCACGCGGTGATCGGGCTGACCAAGAGCGCGGCCTGGGAATGCACCGGCACCGGCGTGCGCGTCAATTGCGTCTGCCCCGGCATGATCGACAGCCGGATGCTGAGCACCATCCTGCAGGGCCGCGCCGGCGGCAACGCGCCGCCGCCGACCGAAAAAATCGTCGACCGCATCCCCGCGCGCCGGCTCGGGCTCGCCAGCGAGGTCGCTTCCATCGTGGCCTTCCTCGCCTCCGACGAAGCGAGCTATGTCTCCGGCTCTGCGTACACCGTCGATGGCGGCAGGACAGCGGCCTAACACAACCGTCATTCCGGGGCGTTCGAAGGACGAACCCGGAATCTCGAGATTCCGGGTCTGGTGCTTGCGCACCATCCCGGAATGACGACACCACAAAACATCAACAGGTCCCAGCAAACATGCCCGTCGTTCTCGATCCCGATGCCGCCGCCGTCTACAAGGCCTTCCAGGAAGCCGGTCGTCCCGCCTATGAAACGCTGACCGCCCAGCAAGCGCGCGAGTATTACCGGGCCGCGCGCGTCGTCAGCAATCCCGAGCCGCCGGCGCTGGAATCGAGCAAGCCGCTCGCGATATCGGCGCCGCACGGCACGATCCCCGCGCGCATCTACACGCCGAAGGTATTGCGCAAGATCGACGGCCTTGCCCCGTGCCTGGTGTTCTTCCATGGCGGCGGCTTTGTGATCGGCGACCTCGATACCCACGAGGTGGTCTGCCAGAAGCTCGCGCACGAGGGCGAGTTGATCGTGATCTCCGTCGACTATCGGCTGGCGCCGGAGCATCGCTTTCCGGCTGCCGTCGAGGACGCCGTCACCGCGACCAGGTGGGTGGCGGCCCATGCGAAGGATCTCGGCATCGATGCCGCGCGACTGATCGTCGGCGGCGACAGCGCCGGCGGCAACCTCGCGGCGGTCGTGGCGTTGGCCGCGCGCGACGGCGGACCAAAACTCGCCGGCCAGATGCTGGTCTATCCCGCCACCGAATTCGCGCGGAAACATCCCTCGCATCGCGAGCCCGAGACCAGCATCCTGCTGACGCACACGGTGATCCCCTGGTTCTACGCGCACTATGTCGCCGACCCCGACGACTGGCGGGCCTCGCCCGCGCGCGCCAGGAGTTTTGCCGGCCTGCCGCCGGCCTATGTACTGACGGCCGGCGCCGATCCGCTGCGCGACGAAGGCGACGAATACGCGACGCTGCTCAAGGACGCCGGCGTGCCCGTCACCTACCGGCATTTCCCCGGCCAGTTCCACGGCTTCTTCACCATGGGCAAGCTGCTCAACCAGGCCAATGTCGCGGTCAGCGAGATCAGCGCCTGGCTGAAGACGCTGGGCTGACGGATGCGGCGATAGCGCGCCTTGCGGTTCCGGCCGCCCCACGATAGTGCGGCCGGAACACTCCAGCTTTCGAGACCGACGTGCTCACGCCAATCCTCATCTCAGGCATCCCGCTCGACTTCATCCTGTTCGGACTGACGCTGCTCGGCGTCGCCGTCTTCCACCATCACACGCTCGCGGTGGCGTTGACGGGTCTCGCGGCGATCGTTGTCTACAAACTGCTGTTCACCGGCTTTGCGACGTTCGGCGTGGGCTTCCCTGGCCTCGCGCATCACATGGAGCACGAGTGGGTCACGCTGGCGAACCTGTTCCTGCTGCTGATGGGGTTTGCGCTGTTGTCCCGCCATTTCGAGGACAGCCGCATTCCCGATGAAATGCCGGCGCTGCTGCCCGACGACTGGAAGGGCGGCGTGCTGCTGTTGGCGCTGACCTTCGTGCTGTCGGCATTCCTCGACAATATCGCAGCGGCCCTGATCGGCGGCACCGTCGCTCGTCATGTCTTTCGCGGCCGCGTCCACATCGGCTATCTCGCCGCAATCGTCGCGTCAGCCAATGCCGGCGGCGCCGGCAGCGTGGTCGGTGACACCACGACAACCATGATGTGGATCGACGGGATCAGCCCGCTCACCGTGCTGGACGCCTACGTCGCCGCGGTCGTCGCGTTGCTTGTGCTTGCCGTGCCAGCCTCATTGCAGCAACAGCGCTACTCGCCGATCGTCAAGAAGGCGCCATCCGGCCTGCGGATCGATTGGACACGGCTCGCCATCGTGGCGATCATCCTGCTCGCTGCAATGATCGCCAACGTCACCGCCAATCTGAAAGCCCCGGCCCTGCTCGACACCTTCCCGGTGCTCGGCGCCGCAGTCTGGGCCGCCATCCTGCTCACCGCTCTGCTGCGGCGGCCGGACTGGTCGGTGATCCCTGAGACGTTCAAGGGCACCCTGTTCCTGCTCGCGCTGGTGACGGCGGCCTCGATGATGCCCGTGGAAAAGCTGCCGGCCGCATCGTGGCAGACCGCGCTCGGGCTCGGCTTCGTCTCAGCCGTGTTCGACAACATTCCGCTGACCGCGTTGGCGTTGAAGCAAGGCGGCTACGATTGGGGCATTCTCGCCTACGCAGTCGGATTCGGCGGATCGATGGTCTGGTTCGGTTCGTCCGCAGGGGTTGCCGTGTCCAACCTGTATCCGGAAGCCAAATCGGTCACGAGATGGATCACCCAGGGCTGGCCGATCATCGTGGCCTATGTCGTCGGCTTCTTCGTGATGCTCGCCGTGCTCGGCTGGCATCCCGATCCGCCGCATTGAAATCGGCGCCAAGGCCACTGCAAAGCCCGGGACATCAGCCGATATCGATCGCGCTGGATCCGGCATCCGAGAAGCCAACCGGGCGGATCGCTGCGCCGATTGCGAGTAGCCTCTGGTGCCTACACCGCCCGCGCCGCCCGACGCATCGATTGCGGCGGCTGGCCGAAGGCACGGATGAAGGCGCGGCGCATCCGCTCGGGATCGCGAAAGCCGGTGATCTCGGCGACGCGCTCGATGGCTTCGCCCGACGATTGCACGCGCTGCCGCGCCACCTCGATGCGCAGCCGTTCCACCGCCTTCGACGGCGTGGTGCCGGTCTCGGCGATGAAGGCGCGGGTGAAGTGGCGCGAGCTCATGCCGGCCTTGTCGGCGAGATCCTCGACCGTCAGCGGCGCGTTGAGGTTTTCGCGCGCCCAGGCCAGCAGCGTCCCGAACCGACCGTTCGGCGCCTTCAATTCCAGAAGCGAGGAGAATTGCGACTGCCCGCCGCTGCGGCGATGATACAGCACGAGCTGGCGCGCGGTCTTCTGCGCGATCTCCTCGCCATAGTCTTCCGTGATCATCGCCAGCGCCAGATCGATGCCGGCGGTGATGCCCGCCGAGCTCCAGATATCGCCATCGCGGACGAAGATCTGGTCGGGCTCGAGCTTGACCTTCGGATAGGTCTTCACGAAATGCGGGGTGCGCTGCCAATGCGTGGTGGCGCGGCGGCCGTCGAGCAGGCCGGCTTCCGCCAGCACATAGGCGCCGGAGCAGACGCTGGCGACGCGGACCCCGCGACCCGCCAGGCGCTGCACGAAGGCGAGCGTGGACGGACAGGTCGCCGGCGCCTTCACGCCGTTGCCGCCGGCGATGATCAGCGTCGTGATCGCTGCCGATGGTTTTAGCCCGCGCGCCAGCATCTCGACGCCGGACGACGAGCGCACCGGTCCGGCCTTCACCGCGAGCGTCCTGATCGCTGGCACGGTGTCGGCGAAGCGCGCGGCGATCTCGAACGCCGCAATCGGCCCCGCGGCATCGAGCAATTGGAAGTCGGGAAAGATCAGGACGCCGATCATCGCAAATCCTCGTTCATGGCGCTGTGTCCTAAAATGAGGGAATTACGCCATTTTGGACGAAAGGCCATCATGGCATCGTGGCGTCGTCAAGCGAAATCTGGAGACGACCGATGACCGAACCGTTGCAGATTGGACTGCTCGTGTTTCCGAAAGTGACCCAGCTCGACCTCACCGGCCCGCTGCAGGTGTTTTCGTCGGTTCCCGGCGCAACGATCCATCTGATCTGGAAGCGCATCGAGCCGGTGCCGAGCGATTCCGTGATGGTGCTGACGCCGACCACGACGTTTGCCGACTGTCCTCAGCTCGACGTGATCTGCGTGCCCGGCGGTGCCGGCACCGACGACATGGTCGGCGACGAGGAGATGCTCGCCTTCCTGCGCAGGCAAGCCGCCGGTGCAAGATACGTAACATCGGTCTGCACGGGATCGCTGGTGCTGGGCGCAGCCGGCCTGCTCAAGGGCTATCACGCCACCACGCATTGGAGCGCGATCGATTTCCTCGAAGGCTTTGGCGCGATCCCGACCAGGACGCGGGTCTGCGTCGACCGCAACCGTTTCACCGGTGGCGGCGTCACTGCGGGCATCGACTTCGCGCTAACGCTGGTGTCCGAACTGGTCGACCGCAAGACCGCGGAGGCGATCCAGCTTCGGCTCGAATACAATCCGGCGCCGCCCTTCAACGCAGGCTCGCCCGACAGCGCGCCGGCCGAACTCGTCGCCTTCATGAAAGAGCGGATTGCGTCGTCGACACGCCGCGGCGAGATGATGCAGCGCGCCGCGAAGCGACTTGCCGAGGGCGCGTCCTGACAGTCCGAGGGATCAGGCAGGGGCGAGCGCGCTGATCGTGACGTAGTAGCCGTCGGGATCGCGCAGCGAGAATTCGCGCGTGCCGGTGTTGGGATTGACGTGCGGCTGTTCCGCAAACTGGCTCGGAAGCGTGCGTGCGCGCGACAGGGCCACGTCGTAATTGTCGACCCGGAAAAACAGCAGCAAGCCGTTGCCGGGCACAGCACCGTCTGGGCTGGTGAGCGAGGGATGCTCATGGGCGCCCCATGCGTGAAGGCAAAGCAGCACCGTTCCGTCGGTGTCGACGATCTGCCCGAAATAATCATGGGCCGGAACCCCTTCGGGCAGGCCGAGCAGCGACTGGTACCAGCGAAAGCTGCGCGGCACGTCGGCGACGCCGATGATCGTCCATGTGCGCTTCATGGTTTGTCCCGCAGCGAGAGAAAGATCGATCGTCAGGATGCCGTGCACGGCATCCTCCCCATAACAGAAAAAGGCCGCCTGGTTTCCCCGGCGGCCTTTCCTGTCTCACGGTGGCCTCACATTAGCGGGCGATTTCAGGACGTCTGCACCGGGGGCCTATCTCCCGGCCGCATCCTACTCGGAAGCCGCTGCTCATCGGGACAGTCGCGATCTGGAGCCCGATCCGACGCGATGGTCTCCCATCTCCGTAAGATGTCCTTATTGAGCCGCGATCTCGCGCATGGCGCAAGCGCGCACCGCTCGCGCTCGCCGCCCTGTCCCCCCTGTTACCGTTGTCCACAGGCATGCGTGCGCTGCACGCGCGACGCGTCCCTTCTTGATGCCGGGTGAATTCAGTGGCCGGGCGTCCAGGCCTGGTAGTCGCCGGTTGCCTTGGGCCGGCGGCCGCTCGCCATCGTCGAGCCCGACGGGCGATAGGCGTTCGGCGTGCCGGTCATGTTCGGCACATGCGGCTTCTGCCATTCCTGCGGCGTGTACTTTTGCTCGGTCGGCGGCACATCGGTGGTGTGGTGGATCCAACCATGCCAGCCGGGCGGAATCCGCGACGCTTCGGCATAGCCGTTATAGACCACCCAGCGCCGCTCGAAATGCAGCGTCGGGTCGATCTCGCCGCCCTTGGTACGGTAGTAACGGTTGCCCTGCTCGTCCTCGCCGACCAGTTCGCCGTAACGCGAGGTCCACAATTGCGTGCCAAAGGTCTGGCTGTTCCACCAGGTGAAGAATTTCAGCAGGAACTGTTTCATTTGCGCGGCCGGCCACAGGTTCGAGGCAGTCGGGCTCTGATGCCACCGCAATGCCGAAATGTCCAGCCGCCTGCCGGACGGCCCAGATCGCCCGGCCAGGCCGGCGATAAGCGGCTGGCCTGGCGGCGAAATGCCGCGGCCGATTGCTGGCCCGTTCAGGCGGCGTACAGGCGCCAAGGCACAAACAAAGATGACGCACAATCAATGTGCGGACACGGAACGTCCGACCTTGGAAAAAGTTAGACATCATCCGTTTTTGATGGAGTCGACGATGATCAATCTGAAGGTTTTGAGCACTGCCGCGGCCTTGGCGCTTGCGCTGCCGGTGGTGCTGCCGAGTGCAAGCTTCGCCCAGGGTGCGGGCGCCTTCCAGCGTGGTGGTGGAGGTGGCGGCGGCGGCCACGGTGGTGCAATGGCTCGGCCGGGCGGCGGTGCGGGCGCTGGCGCCTTTGTCCGCCCCGGCATGGGTGGCGGCCCGCGGGTCGGCATGGGCGGCGGCGGCGGTCCGCGCGTCGGCTGGAACGGCGGTGGCGGTGGCCACTGGAACCATGGCGGCGGCTACCACCGTGGCGGTGGGTTCTGGCCGGGTGCAGTCGCGGGCGCAGTGGTCGGCGGCGCGGTCGCGGCCGGTGCGTATGGCGCGGGCTATGACTACGGCCCGGGCTATTACGACGACAGCTACGGCTACTATTCGGACGACAGCGCTCCGGTCGCGGTGGAAGCCGTGCCAGGTGGCGACGACGCTGCGTCCTGCGCCCAGCGCTACCGGTCCTACGATCCGGCATCGGGCACCTATCTCGGCTATGACGGCATGCGGCATCCCTGCCCGTAATCGCAGCGCGGCATCCTGATTGTCAAAAGGCGGCGCATGCGCCGCCTTTTCCATGCCCGGACTTGTCGCAGCGCGCGTGGAACCACATGCCGGTGATGTGACACGCGCAGCCCGAAATCCGCTTGTCAGCAAACTGCATATGCATTCTATGATACAGACTTTCCATCTCCGTTCCGCCTTAATTGCCGACGGGCCAAGCGAGTCGTGGGCACGCGAGGCCATGTGAAGAGGGCTCACCGTGCCGCGCGTTCTCGTGGTCGACGACGACCCGATGGTCTGTGTTGCCATCGAGGTCTGCCTGCAGCGCCAGGGCTTTGACGTCACCGTCGCCGATGGCGGTGAAGCCGGCATGCGCGCGCTGGAAGCGGCCATTTTCGACGTGATGCTGGTCGACGTCTTCATGCCCCATATGCGCGGTTTCGAGGCGATCCGCGTCTTCCACGAGCGCGCCCCCGATATTCCCGTCATCGCGATGTCCGGCTATGCTTTCGCCAATGCCGACCGCGGACCGGACTTCCTGCGGATGACGCTGGAGCTCGGGGCCTCGGCCTGCCTGCGCAAACCATTCACGCCACAGGCGTTGATTGCGGCCGTCAACGAATGTATTGCGAAGTCTGCCCCCTCTGCGCGCATTTCGAAATGAAAGTTCGTGCCAAGCGTCAATGGCTTCCCAGCGTCTCATCCTCGGCAGTGGCCTGGCGATCCTTCTCGCCATCAGCGCAGCGTCGATCGGCCTCGACGTCAAGTCGCGCGGCGAGATCGAATCGGCTGACCGCACCCTCAGCATCCTGAAGCGGATTTCGGACACGCGGCCGCTGCCGCGTGGCGTCGAGAGCGCGGCGCGCGCCTTCGCGCTGACCGGGGACGCCTCCTTCGCCGACGAATATCACGAGCAAAGCGCCGCCCTCACCGCCGCGTTCGACGGCCTGCAGGAGGCGGCGCCTGAGGAATCGCAGTTGCTCAAGGAGGCCCGGGCGGAGGTCGACCGCGGCATCGCGCTCGGCGAGGAACTGATCAGGCTGCGTAAGGCCGGCGACACGGCGGGTGCCGCGGCGCTGATGTCGGCGGGCGAGAGCCGCGCGCTGATGGACAAGGTCGGCGGCGCGCTCGAGCGATTCGTCACCGAGGAGCGTCGGCTGCTCGCGGCGCGCACCGAACAGTCGAAGACCTATGGGCGGCTGCTGCTGGCGATCGATCTCGCCGGCGTCGCGCTGATCCTGGTGCTGGCGACCGTGCTGACGCTGGCAACGCGACGGTCGCGGCGGGCCTTGCAGGACTCGCTGAGCGCGACGCAGGCGACCAATCTGTCGCTCGAAGCCAAGGTCGCCGAACGCACCAAGGATCTCGGCGCCGCGCTCGAAGAGCTGCGCCGCTCCACCGCCGTCATGGAAACCACCTTCCGCAGCATGGCGGAGGCGGTGCTGGTGATCGACACCACCGGCGCCGTGATGCTCGCGAACCCGGCCGCCGAGAAGACGCTGCGCTACAAGACGGGCATGACGGTCCAGGTGTTGCGGGCGCAGAGCAACGTGTTCGAGGCCGACGGCGTCACGCCGATGGCGGCGACCGACATGCCTTCGGCCCGGACGCTGCGCGGCGAAGAATTCGACGGGCTGGAGTTCATCGCCCGGCCGGTCCGCGGCACATCCCAGATCCACCTCGTGGTGTCGGGCCGCCCGCTGCGCGACGCCGACGGCATGATCACGGGCGCCGCACTGATCTATCACGACATCACCGCCTCGCGCGAGACCGAGCACAAACTGCAGCAGGCGCAGAAGCTCGACGCGATCGGCAAGCTGACCGGCGGCGTCGCGCACGACTTCAACAACATGCTGACGATCATCACCGGCACCACCGAGACGCTGGTCGACAGCCTGCGCGGCCAGCCGCTCGGCATCACCGCCGAGCTGATCGACCGCGCCGCCGAGCGCTGCCGCGAATTGATCCAGCACCTGCTCGCCTTCGCCCGCCGCCAGCCGCTGGAGCCGCGCATCGTCGACATCAACGCCACCGTGGTCGACATCGCGAAACTGCTGCGCCCGACGCTCGGCGAGCAGATCGAGATCAATTCGGTGCTCGCGCCCGACGTCGCCAGCGTCCACATCGATCCGTCGCAGCTGTCGAACTCGCTGCTCAACATGGCGATCAACGCCCGCGATGCGATGCCGGACGGCGGCAAGCTGCTGTTCGAAACCTCCAACATCGTGCTCGACGACGCCTATGCGCAAGCCAATCCCGACATCACGCCCGGCCGCTATGTGCTGATCGCGGTCAGCGACAGCGGCACCGGCATGTCGCAGATGGTACAGGACAAGGTGTTCGAGCCGTTCTTCACCACCAAGGAGATCGGCAAGGGCTCGGGCCTCGGCATGAGCATGGTCTACGGCTTCGTCAAGCAGTCCGGCGGCCACATCAAGATCTACAGCGAGGAAGGCCACGGCTCCACGATCAAGCTCTATTTGCCGCCGGCGCGCGGCCAGGTCGAGGTCGAGGCCCCCGTCCCGCCGCCGGCGCCGCGCGGCAGCGAGACCATCCTGGTGGTCGAGGACGATCCCTTGGTGCGCAACTACGTCACCGCGCAGCTTGCGGGCCTCGGCTACAAGGCGATCGCGGTCGCCGACAGCCGCGCCGCGCTCGCCGTGGTCGACAAGGGCGAGCCGTTCGACCTTCTGTTCACCGACGTCATCATGCCCGGCGGCATGAACGGCCGGCAGCTCGCTGACGAGGTCAAGAAGCGGCGGCCGGGCATGAAGGTGCTCTACACCTCGGGCTATACCGAGAACGCGATCGTGCATCACGGCCGCCTCGACGAGGGCGTGCTGCTGCTGGCAAAGCCCTACCGCAAGGCGCAGCTCGCCGGGATGTTGCAGAAGGCGCTCGGCCACGAGTGATGTGCGTCGGCTCGACCGCTCGCTGCCAAAACAGCGAAAACAACCCCATGCAAAGGAGTCGGAATCAGCGCATAAGGTAATTAGATACCTTAATTGTCAGGGCACCAGCGGATGGGTTCCCTCCCCCCTCCCGTGCGGCCTTAAGCAAGATCGGCTGAGTGAGACATGTGCATGCCCTAGCATCAGAACGGAGCGAGGGAGAATTCACCTTGTCGCCAGCGCGACGGCTGCGAGTGTGAAGATCAATGCTGCGATCTGGAGCGGGCCGAGCGGCTCGTGCAGCGCGATCGCGGAGGCCACCACGCCGATCACGGGCACGGCCATGGTGCCGATCGCGGCGACCGAAGCCGGCAGCCGGGCCAGCGCGGCGAACCAGCTGACATAGGCGATGCAGAACTGGACCACGGTCGAATAGACCAGCAGCCACCAGCCGACCGTGGTCACCCGCTCCCAATGCGAGGTCTCGACCACGAGGCCGACGATCGTGATCGGCAGGCAGCCGATGCCGATCTGCCAGGCCGCCGCCGGGATCGGCGGCAGCACCACCGGATATTTCTTTGCCAGCACCGTGCCGAGCGCGAAGCCGAACGCGCCGCACAGCGCCATGATGATGCCGGGCAGCTTCGCCTCGCTGGCGGAGATCCCATTGCCGCCCATGATCGCGGCGAGCCCCGCGAATGCCATCACCAGCGCGATGGTGCGCAATAGCGTCGGCCGCTCGCCGAGAATCGGCCAGGCCAGCAGCGAAGCCCAGACCGGCATGGTGTAGGCGATCAGCGCCGCCTCGCTCGCCGGCAGCCACAGCAGCGCCAGCCCCATCAGCACCATCCAGCCGGTGACATTGAGCAACGCATAGAGCACGAGCCGCGGCCACAGCCGGGCCTCGACATGCAGGCTCTGGGCGCGGATCAGCGCCAGCACCGCCAGCAGCGCGGCGCCGATCACCCCGGTCGAACCGCGCAAGGTCAGCGGCGGCAGCTCGCCGAGCAGGAATTTGGTCGCCGGCCAGTTGAACCCCCAGCCGACCGAGGTGATGGCGAGGAACATCAGGCCGGCGGGCGCGAGGCGCGGCCGCGTGGACGGCTTCAAATCTGTCATGGGACCCGGCGGGGACGTGAATCAGCGGCCACCTTGCCCGCGATTTTGTCGCCCCGCCATCACGGCCCTGACATGCCTGCTCCGTAACTTCCCCGTAGCCTTACGTGAGTCCCGAAAATTCAATCCGCCACCGCCAATAAATAGTTGGCCTGTGAACAGCGGGGCGAAGCGCCGATCCACAGGCCTTACGAATTTTTTTGGCTTGGGAATCCCTGAGGACTCACCGATAGTTGGCTCGATCACAGGCGCGGCACCGCCCCCTGTTATCCCCCACCATCCACCATATTTAGTATTTGATTCAGGAACTCGTACTAGTCCTTGACGGGCGTAACGGACATGGCCTAGCTTCCAACCTGTTCGGCGCGAGTGTGTTTGGGTCCCGCCGGTCGCTCCCACAAGGGTTCCAAAATGACCACTCCGCCAGGCCTTCGGGCCGCGGGTGCAGGGCTTTGCTGCCCTGATTTTGGACCACGTCCGGAGCGCCCAAACGGGCCTGCAAAAGGCCCGGAACAGAGGCCGGAACCGGCCCGACGAGAAGCGTGCGCGTGACGTGTCGCGTGAAGCGTTTTGGGGCGTTGAGTGCATGACCCTGGCGGACCCGGCTTGCCGGGAGGGGCATGCCGCCGCAGCGCCGGCCGAAAGGCCGGGCCGCCTGCGCCGAGAGACAAACAGGCCGGATCCACCGGCTGAGCTGCGAATGACGGGAGGCGTGCCGCGTGCGTGTTCCCCGATTTCGCGATGGGATAACATTCCGGCACCGCAAACATGTGGGCCGGTCAGGAAGATAGAGACGGGGCTCGACCATGCGAATCGAACGACGCAACACCACCAGCGGACAATCTCCCTACGCCGGGATCAATTTCAGGCTGACGACATCGGAGATCCGCAATCCCGACGGCTCGGTCGTGTTCCGGGCCGAGAATGTCGAAGTTCCCGAATTCTGGTCGCAGGTCGCCTCCGACGTGCTGGCGCAGAAGTATTTCCGCAAGGCCGGCGTCGCCGCGCGCCTGAAGAAGGTCGAGGAAGAGACCGTGCCGTCCTGGCTGTGGCGCTCGGTGCCCGACACCGAGGCGCTTAGCACGCTGCCCGAGAACGAGCGCATCGTCGGCGAGACCAGCGCCAAGCAGGTGTTCGATCGCCTCGCCGGCTGCTGGACCTATTGGGGCTGGAAGGGCAGCTACTTCTCCTCGGAAGAAGATGCGCTGGCCTTCTTCGACGAGATCCGCTTCCAGCTCGCCAAGCAGATGGTGGCGCCGAACTCGCCGCAGTGGTTCAACACCGGCCTGCACTGGGCCTACGGCGTCGATGGTCCCGGCCAGGGCCACTATTACGTCGACTGGAAGACCGGCAAGCTGACCAAGTCCAAGTCGGCCTATGAGCATCCGCAGCCGCATGCCTGCTTCATCCAGGGCGTCGGCGACGACCTCGTCAACGAGGGCGGCATCATGGACCTCTGGGTGCGCGAGGCGCGCCTGTTCAAGTATGGCTCCGGCACCGGCTCCAACTTCTCAAGCCTGCGCGGCGAAGGCGAACGGCTGTCCGGCGGCGGCCGCTCGTCCGGCCTGATGAGCTTCCTCAAGATCGGCGACCGCGCCGCGGGCGCGATCAAATCGGGCGGCACCACGCGGCGCGCGGCCAAGATGGTGGTGGTCGATGCCGACCATCCTGATATCGAGACCTATATCGACTGGAAGGTGAAGGAGGAGCAGAAGGTCGCGGCTCTCGTCACCGGCTCCAAGATCAACCAGAAGCACCTCAAGGCCGTGATGAAGGCCTGCGTCAACTGCGAAGGCAGTGGCGACGACTGCTTCGATCCCGAGAAGAACCCGGCGCTGCGCCGCGAGATCAAGCTCGCGCGCCGCTCGCTGGTGCCCGACAACTACATCAAGCGGGTGATCCAGTTCGCCAGGCAGGGCTACAAGGACATCAATTTCGACATCTACGACACCGACTGGGATTCCGAGGCGTACCTGACCGTCTCCGGCCAGAACTCCAACAACTCGGTGTCGCTGAAGGACGACTTCCTGCGCGCGGTCGAGACCGACGGCGACTGGAATCTCGTCGGCCGCACCACCAAGAAGGTGACGAAGACGCTGAAGGCGCGCGATCTCTGGGAGAAGATCGGCTACGCCGCCTGGGCGAGCGCCGATCCCGGCCTGCACTTCAACACCACGATGAACGACTGGCACACCTGCAAGTCCTCGGGCGACATCCGCGCCTCCAATCCGTGCTCGGAATACATGTTCCTGGACGACACGGCGTGCAACCTCGCCTCGGCCAACCTGCTGACGTTCTACAGCTCGACGACCAAGCGGTTTGATATCGAGTCCTACGAGCACCTCTGCCGGCTCTGGACCATCGTGCTGGAAATCTCCGTCATGATGGCCCAGTTCCCGTCGAAGGCCATTGCTGAACTCTCCTACGAATTCCGCACCCTCGGCCTCGGCTTCGCCAATATCGGCGGCCTCCTGATGACCATGGGCCTGCCCTATGACTCCAAGGAAGGCCGCTCGCTGTGCGGCGCGCTGACCGCTGTCATGACCGGCATCGCCTACAAGACCTCGGCGGAGATGGCGGCCGAGCTCGGCACCTTCCCCGGCTACAAGAAGAACGCAGCCCACATGCTGCGCGTGATCCGCAACCACCGCCGCGCCGCCCATGGCAATGCTGGCGGTTACGAGGCGCTCTCGGTCAACCCGGTGCCGCTCGATCACGCTTCCTGCCCGCAAGCCGATATCGTCACCCATGCGATCCACGCCTGGGACGACGCGCTCGCGCTCGGCGAGCAGAACGGCTATCGCAACGCCCAGACCACCGTCGTGGCGCCGACCGGCACCATCGGCCTCGTGATGGATTGCGACACCACCGGCATCGAGCCCGATTTCGCGCTGGTCAAGTTCAAGAAGCTCGCCGGCGGCGGCTACTTCAAGATCATCAACCAGGCGGTGCCCGCGGCGCTGCGCGCGCTCGGCTATCGCGAAAGCGAGATCGCCGAGATCGAAGCCTATGCCGTCGGCCACGGCTCGCTGTCCAATGCACCCGGCATCAACGCCTCGACCCTGAAGACCAAGGGTTTTACCGACGAAGCCATCGCCAAGGTCGAGAAGGCACTGCCGACCGCCTTCGACATCAAGTTCGCCTTCAACAAGTGGACCTTCGGCGAGGACTTCATCCGCGACCAGCTCGGCATCGGCGCGGAGGCGATCGCAGCCCCCGGCTTCGACCTGCTCTCCGCGGTCGGCTTCAGCAAGCGCGAGATCGAGGCCGCCAACGTGCACATCTGCGGCGCGATGACGGTGGAAGGTGCGCCGCACCTCAAGCCGTCAGATTATGCGGTGTTCGACTGCGCCAACCCCTGCGGCAAGATCGGCAAGCGCTACCTCTCGGTCGAGAGCCACATCCGGATGATGGCGGCCTCGCAGCCGTTCATCTCGGGCGCGATCTCCAAGACCATCAACATGCCGAACGACGCCACGGTGGAGGACTGCAAGTCCGCCTACCTGCTGTCGTGGAAGCTCGCGCTGAAGGCCAACGCGCTGTACCGCGACGGCTCGAAGCTGTCGCAGCCGCTGAACTCGCAGCTCATCAGCGACGATGAGGACGAGGACGATGCGGGCGAGGCGCTCTACGAGAAGCCGATGGCGGCGCGCGCCGCCCAGGTTTCGGAGAAGATCGTCGAGAAGCTGGTCGAGCGCATCGTCGTGATGCGCGAGCGCGAGAAGATGCCCGACCGCCGCAAGGGTTACACCCAGAAGGCGGTGGTCGGCGGCCACAAGGTCTATCTGCGCACCGGCGAATATGACGACGGCCGGCTCGGCGAGATCTTCATCGACATGCACAAGGAAGGCGCGGCACTGCGCTCCTTCATCAACAACTTCGCGATCGCGGTCTCGCTCGGCCTGCAATACGGCGTGCCGCTGGAAGAATATGTCGACGCCTTCACCTTCACCCGCTTCGAGCCCGCGGGTCCCGTGCAGGGCAACGACTCGATCAAGTACGCGACCTCGATCCTCGACTACGTCTTCCGCGAACTCGCGGTGAGCTACATGAGCCGCTTCGACCTCGCCCATGTCGATCCGAACGAGTCGGGTTTCGACGCGCTCGGCAAGGGCGTCGAGGAAGGCAAGGAGCCGGATGAGACCCCGACCCAGCAGGCGACAAAATACCTGTCGAAGGGCCTGACCCGCTCGCGCACCGACAACCTCGTCATCATGCGCGGCGGCTCGGCCGCGGTGAGCGCGAACTCGGATGCCGCGCCGGCCGGCGGCAACCGCGTGACGTCGCTGGCCTCGCACGCCCGCGGCGCCTCCGACACCATCGAAGGCGCGGTCGCCCTGAAGCAGGAGGTCAGCCACGACCTCTCGCCGACGGAAAAGCTCGAGGCGTTGCAGTGGAGCAAGGCGGGCGCAGCGGCAGCCGCGGCCCCGAGCAAGGCCGAACGTCGCGCCGAGGCGAAAGCCAAGGGCTACGAAGGCGAGATGTGCTCGGAGTGCGGCAACTTCACGCTGGTGCGGAATGGGACATGCATGAAGTGCGATACGTGCGGGAGCACGACGGGATGTTCGTAATCATGCAAATTGCGCCCTGCGAGGGCAGATAGCCCATCCATGACCTCCCAACTGGGTTATGCCGACGCAAGAAGCTCCTGGAAACGGACACTGATCGAACGACTGCGGGGACCACCGTAAAACGCGATCATTCTCGTAGGGGCAACACTCGCCACGGCGGATGTTGTGAACACTAACTAAAGTTCGCGGCGCGCTTCGGTTCGCCGCGAAACCGCGGTCCGAACGGATCATGAATCAGAAATCCTCCAACAGAAATGCAGTTCTGAACGAGCCGGTTCGGCGAGAGGCGTGAACGGGTAGCGTATGTCGAAGCGCCAAGACCAATCGGACGACGAGGTGCCGGCAGCGGGGCATCCCAGCCCGATGTTCAGCATGATGGCGGCGCAGGAAATCCCGAAGCCGAAAAACTGGCAGGACTTCCAGCGAGGCTGTGTGGTCCTATTTCAAGCGGAATTGAAGGACCCTCACGCCCAGGAATATGGACGTCATGGTCAAAAGCAGCGAGGCATCGATGTCTTGGGCCGCCGCAACGGTGATCCGACGCGCCTCGTCGGCGTTCAGTGCCGGCGGTATGTCGAGCCGCTAAAATACGCCGACATGCTGAAGGATTGCCGGGAAGCCCTGCAGATTAAGGCAGGTCTCAAGGAGATCATTTTCGCTACCACCGCACCCAGCGATACGAAGGCAACGGACGCGGTGCTCGAGGTCGAGAGAGTCTTAAGATCGGAGGGCCACGATCTAACGGTCGCGCTGTATTCGTGGTCAGATCTGGAACTGAAAATCTGCCAGCACCCGCCTGCGCTCGCGTTCTTCTTCCCGGCTGCTGTCGCGTCGACGGCACAGCAGAACGTACGGATCGATGCGACGGCCCTCACGGCAGCAGTAGCCGAGGCTGTCGCGCGCATTCTACCATCCGCTCAGGCAAGCACGCCGACGGATGTGGCAGCGCCTTCCGATAGCAACGAAGACCCTGCCCTGCATGCCAAGATCGATCTCTGGCGCGACCTGTTCCGTGACAAAAACGGGTTTCTGCACGCGAAAGAGGGTTTGCTCGAACTTCAATCTAAGGAAGACCTGTCGGCCAAACCTTGGGCAAGCTTTCGCATCGAGACCAACCTTGGATCGGTCGCCATCAATCTTGGCCAGCATGAGGAAGCCGCCGCGCACTTCGAGCGAGCCTATGCGATCCGCCCGACCGATTGCAACGCCATCGCCAACCTTGCGCTGGCGCGAACGATCCAAGAAAAATATCAAGAAGGCATCGAGCTCGCCAAGGTCGCACTGAACGCGACGCCGAGATCGGATCAAGCCGTCTCCTTCCTGCTCCAGGCCGCAGCGCGATCGGGTTGGCAAGGCGATCCGGAGACCTTGATCCCGACTGATCTCAAGGGTTCCGTCCATGCCGATATGGGTCTGGCCGAATTCCTGAGAAAAACTAACGCACCAGACTGGGCGGAACGAACACGCGAGTTGGCGCGAAACCACCTCGAACTTTCCGAATTCAGACGCCTCGACGCCCTCGCCGTCCTCGAACTGGCACTGGGTCCGGGTGCGTTCTTTGGCAGGCCCGGCGTCGTGACCCGCGCAGATATCGATCGTGCAGCCAGCGAAATGTTGGCGATGGCCAACATGTGTCTCAACGACGGTTACGCGGACAAGCACGATCTCATGGCTTCCGTGAACAACGCGGCCGTGCTGCTTAGACTTACGGGTCGCCAAACCGAAGCCGAAGCTCTTCTGATCCGCTCGCTGCCGACGCTTCCCGGTCATCCACATCTGCGGAGACTGCTGGCTTTGTGCCAGGCCGCTCTAGACCGGTTCGGCGAGGCCGAGGCCACTCTTCGGGATGAATCGGAAGCTGAAAGCCGACTCCTGTTCGCCGAACTGACGTCGCGGCATGACACCGGCGAGGCGATCAGGATCGCGGAGTCGGTCGATCCGCAGGATCGCGAAGACCTGATCGAACTGAAATGGCGAATCCTTGGAGAAATTGGCCTTCGCACAGGCGACAACGACCGTATCGAAGCCGCCATCGCGGGGCTGGCCGATCTGCCGGATGGAAAACTGCTGTCCGAACTGCTCGGATTGCGACGCGACGCCCGCAAGGGGGTCGAAGAAACGCAGCGGCATGCCCACCTGACCGAGCTCGGTGCGAGCGAACTCACACTTTCAAGCAACCTCTCACGGTACCTCGTCGCCGACGAGATGAGCAACCAGGATCTACCCGACGAAGCCGCTAGACTCCTCGAACCAATCGTCGACCTGCAGGTTCTCAGCCCCATAACGCGTCTGTATCTCAGTTGCCTTGCTGAAGCCCGCCGCGACGAGGCCTTCCGGACTTCCCTTGCAAACGCTTCGGCCGATGTCCGCGTGGACGCCGAGATACTATGGTTGCGTGCGACTCACTCGTGGAACATCGGCGATCTGCCGGAAGCCGGCAACGCCATTGACGTACTCCTCCGTGGTCATCCCGATAACGCGCCAGCGCGACTGCTGAAAGTCGAGATTCTCCTGCGCTCCGACCAGGTCGACGGTGTCACCAAGGAACTCGAACGACCGATCGAGAAACTGCCATTCACCCGATTGACGGACAAATTCCGCGTCGCATCCCTGCTTGGCCATTTCGTGCCCATCGAGCGCGCCGTCGCCTACGCTTACAGGCTTTTCCTCGAAAATCGGGAAGTCTCACAGGCCTGGCTATGCTTCCACGGATTGGTGCTGCAGGAAGGGAGCAATATCGGGGAAGCGCATGGTCCCTGGGATATGAAAGTGGTCGGCAACGATGCCGCCGTGGATATCGAATACGACGACGGCGAGAAGCAGTTCGTCATCGTCGAAACCGACGCCAAGTTGCGGCGCCTCGACGACGAATCTTGGGAGCCCGACCATCCGCTAGTGAGGGCGGTCACAGGACTGGCCGCGGGCGCATCGTTCACCAACCCCGTCAACGGCAAGACCGGCACGATCAAGGGAATCCGCCACAAATACGTGGCAAAGCATCACTTCGTGTTGGCGAACCACGAAGCGCGCTTTCCGAGCATCAACGCGATCCGCTCGATTTCCGTCGACGCCTCGACGCCTGAAGGTCTCGCGCCCCTGCTCGACGAACTCAAAGCCAAGCACGACTGGATCGAGCAAGAACAGGAAAGCTACGTCAGAGGGCCGTGGCCGCTGACCCTTCTAGCACATCGCACCGGTTGCGACACTATCGACGTGGCGGAAGGCTTGGCCTCGCAGGATATCCGCTTGAAAGTCGCTGCCGGCACACAGCCAGAGAGGAGAAACGCCACCGCGAGCATCTTCGAGAACGGGACTTCGGGCTGCGTTCTCGATCTCAATTCGTATTGGACCTGCTGGCGGCTCGGCGCGCTCAGCACCGTCATGGAGCTCTGCGGGAACGTCCACCTAGTCCAAAGCACGATGGACCGTCTCCAAGCTCGACGCGAGCGCATCAGCAAATCGGCCCAGACCGGAAGCAAGACCGCACGCTACGACGACGGCAAAATGGCCATTACCGAGGTGACGCCCGAATATATCCAAGGACTTCTGGCCGACGTCGACCAGGCGATCGAATGGGCGAAGACTCACGCGATCATCTGCCCGTTGATCGTGCCCGAAACGGCTCCCCAGTCGCTGCGAGAATTCCGACGCGACAGCGCTCTGGAAATTTTCGACAGTGTCATCCTATCGATGCAAAAAAGTCTGCTGCTCGTCACGGACGACATGCCTACCCGCGATTTCGGCAGGCAACTCGGGGTCACTCGGAGCAGTTGGCTGCAACCGATCTTCATGATCGCAAACAACCGTGGCAAGCTCGATTTCGAGACCTACGTGAAATGGTCGGCGCATCTAATCGGTGCCGGGCACAACTATGTCTGCGTATCTGGGCAAACGCTGGTCCGCGCCGCTACGATTGATGCTCGGTCGGGCGAGTGTCCAGGTTATTTCTTGAAGCAAACCGTCAAGATGCTTGGAGGGGCAGCGGCAGAGCCGGAGTCACATGTTCGCGTTGCGGTCGAATTCCTCCACCTCCTGTGGAGCGATGACTCGGCGCTACCGTACCGGGAACGTGCAACAGGCATGCTGCTCGATCATCTCGTCCGTGAGCGAACGCGGGATTATCGCCAGATATTGCTCACCGTCATGTGGCAAGTCCGAGCCATTCCTCGGCTGACGGAGTACCTTCAATCATGGCTTCGCGGTCATTTCATCGATCTTTCTCCTCGCGCAGCTTGATCTAGCCGCAGGCGTAATCCACCACTCTCAATCTTGCGGGTTAGGCTTCGCTAACCCGCACTACGTTTCACCTGCGAGCAAGCGCACTAAGAATATCACGCCGCTTTCGCGGCCTTGTCCACCGGCGCCGTCTCCATCGCGCGCATGTAGAGATCGAGCAATGACTCCCGCTCGTCGCGCTCATCCTGGTCCTGTTTGCGTAGCTTGATGATCTCCTTGAGGATCTTCACGTCAAAACCTTCGCCCTTCGCCTCGGAAAAAACTTCCTTCTTCTGCTCGTTCAGTTCCTGCAATTCGCCGTCGATGTTCTCGATCCGCTCGACGAAGGAACGAATTTTTCCGCCGGGAATGGTGATGTCGGACATGGTGCCTCTCTGCTTGATGAGGCCGTGAAAATGAAAGCAAAGAGATGACCAATGTCTTAACCCTCGCCTCCCGCGTCGGTGACGCTTCCGCGCGCCATGGCCGGGCTTGTCCCGGCCATCCACGTCCTCTTTTCTGAGGGAACCAAAGACGTGGATGCCCGGGACAAGCCCGGGCATGACGAGCGGGGCTAATGCGCGCCCCTCACCGTTCCGCCGTGCTGATATTGTCGCCGAAGAATTTCCACGTCTTGCCGTCGAACTTCGCGAGCTTGAACGTGTCGAACGTCGAGTAGTTGGTCGGCGACACCGAGACCGTGATGCCGGGCAGCAAGAGCGGCAGCGAGACCTTGCTGATGGAGGTTGCCTGCTTCAGCAGGTTCTCGCGGGTCAGCACGTCGCCGCAGTTCTTCAGGATGATGGCGGTGAACTGCGCCGAGAGGTAGCCGATCTGGTTGCTGCCATCGATCGGGTTGCCTTCGGGGTACCACTGCTTCATGAAGGCGAGATAGTCCTTGACGCCCTGGTCGTCGTCCCATGCGGGATCGCCGACCACCTTGGTCGCCAGCGCCGTGATCAGGCCGGTGGAGGCATCCAGGCCTGCGGGCTCGAGCACGCCGCCGATCGAGCTTGCGACCGAGACGATGAAATGCGTCGGCTTCCAGCCGAGGTCGGCGACCTTGCGGATCGCCTGCGCGCCGAACTTCGGCGTCGTGATCGTCATCAGCACGTCGGCGCCGGCGGCCTTCAGGTTGACGATCTGGGAATCGATGGTGGGATCGGTGACCTCGTAGCTCAGCTCCTTGACGATGAGGTTGGCCTTGTCGCCGAGGCCCTCCTTGAATCCCTTGAGGTAGTCCTTGCCGAAATCGTCGTTCTGATAGATCACGCCGATCTTCGCGTTGGGCAGCTCCTTGACGACATACTTGCCGTAGATCTTGGCTTCCTGCGCATAGGGCGGATAGAACGGCGTGGTCCAGGGGAATTCCTTCGGATCGTTCCACTTCGAGGCGCCGGTGGAGATCAGAAGATGCGGGATCTTCTTGCCGTTGAGGTATTTCTGGATCGACGAGTTGGTCGGCGTGCCCAGTGAGCCGATATCGGCGAGCACCTCGTCCTGCTCGACCAGCTTGCGGGTCTGCTCCACCGTCTTCGGCGGGCTATAGCCGTCGTCCATGCTGAGGAAGGTGATCTTGCGGCCGTTGATGCCGCCCTGGCTGTTGATCATCTTCCAGTAAGCGGCCTCCGCCCTGCCCTGCGTGCCATAGGCCGAGGCCGGGCCGCTGTAGGGCATGGTCTGCCCGATCTTGATTTCGGTATCGCTGGCGCCGGTGTCGTACTTCTTGTCGGCGGCTGATGCGGCCGTGGCCGAAACAAGGCCGAGCGCGGCGATCGCCGCGAGCGTGATGCAACGCATGATGTCTCTCTCCCGTAGCGCCGCTGTTTGCCGCGACGTCGGGCGGGATCATGATCAGGCCGGCGGGAGATGTCGAGTCGCGGCGGCGCCGGATAGACCGGCAAATCTACCTTGCGCCGGACGGGCCGAGGTCGTCGGCTGCGGCCTCGCGCGGGTCCTCGACGGCGACGGCTTCGGTGGCAGATACCGGGCTCAGGAAGATGTCGTGCACGAGCCCGAGTTTGCCGAGCGCGAGAATGATCAGGCCGTTGATGTCGATCTCGTACCAGGCGCGCGACAAATAGGCGTCGCGCGGAAAGCGGTGATGGTTGTTGTGCAGCCCCTCGCCGAAAGTGAGGAACGTGGTCACCAGCTCGTTGGTCGTGCCGTCGTTGGTCTCGAAGCGGCGGTAGCCGTAGCGGCCGTCGCTGTGGCAGACCGAGTTGACCAGCGAGGTCGCCATGGTCATGAGGTAGCTGCGCAGCAGGCCGGAGAACAGGACGCAGCCGATCATCGCGTGCACGCCGCCGAGCGCGTAGCCGATCGCGCCCGGAATCAGCACCGCCGACGCCGCGACCCAGTACCAGCGGGTCCTGGTGAAGAACATCGCGATCGGGTCGGCCAGGATATCCCTGGCGTAGTAGGCGGGATCGGTGGTCTGCCGGTCCCACACCCAGCCGCCATGCGCATGCATCATCCCCTTCAGGAAGCTCGGATGATCGTTGCCGGCGCCGTCATAGTACGGGCTGTGGACGTCGCCGGGCCTGTCGGCGTGAAGATGGTGCCGGCGGTGATTGGAGACCCATTTGAGGATCGAGCCCTGCACCGTCATGGTGGCATTCATGGCGAGCAACGTCCGCATCACAGGACCGCAGCGGAAGCTGCGGTGGACGAAGTAGCGATGCATGAAGCCGATGCCGGCCGTGCTCAACGCGAACGTGCCGAGGAAGACGGAGATCTCGATCCAGCCGATGCCTTGCGTGAAGGCCCAGACCAGCGCCGCGATCGAGCCCACGACCAGAATCGGGAACGCGATGTAGGAATCGAGAAACTTGGCGTCGACCAGCGGACCTTCAACGACGACACCCGGGGGCATTTTGCGGTCCGCGCCGTTGCCCGGCGCCACGCTCTGAATTTCGGTCATTCCAACTGCTTCATTCACGGAACCCATCTGCGGCGCATCGTACCATGCGGCACGTCGCTTCGCGGCAACAATTCCCTCACAGCCCCATCCAGCTCATCACCGCGCCGGCCGATGCCCAGAGTGTCCAGCCGAGTCCGAGCAGGCAGAGGAGCGCCGCCGCCATTCCGATTGCCAGCAGCAGGCCGTCCTCCTGCAAATAGGCGATCGCGATCAGCACCACCACCATGCCCGGAATGACGTTGATCAGGGGGAACGGCCAGCCGGCCGAGAACGCCAGCAGGAAGACGACGAGGCCGACCAGGCGGTCGATCATGTCGCGGCGCGCGTCCCAGCGCGGCCGGCTGATGCGCTCGATCGCCTGCAGCATCGGGCGGACCAGGACGGTGAATCGCTTGAAGCGCTTGAAGTCGAACTGCCGCTTCGCCACGAAGCGCGGAAACCACGGCGCGCTGCGGCCGAGCATCATCTCGACCGCCGGAAACAGCAGCGCAACGGTCGCGATCGTGGCGACGCCGGGAATGATCACCAGGAGCCCAAGCAGCAGCAGGAGCAGGCCGAACGAGCGCCTGTCCAGGTTGCTGAGCAGCCATTCGAGATCGACGGGACCATCCGGTGCTTGCGCGACGAGTTCCTCGAGCAGTTGGGAGGTGGCGCTTGAGCTGGATTTGGGCGCCAATGGGGCTCCGGACGAAGGGGACATGCTCGCAAATTGGTCAAACTCGGCATCGATTGCAACAGCTGCCGAAGCGGATTAGGAAGCAGGGGTGAGCAACGATTCCGACCAGGCATGGTACGGCCATCCGCCGTCAAGCCCGATTCCTGCCCGCCGCCGCCGCTGGCCGTGGTTCCTGCTGATCGTGATTCTGGCCCTCCTCGGCGCCGGGGGCGTCTATGCATGGCCCCAGATCGCGCCGCTGGTGCCGGCTCTGGGCAACACGGTGTCCGGCGACAAGGCGGTCGCGGGCGACAAGGAGGCGTTGCCGGACCTGCTCGCCTCGCAGCAGAAGCTCGAGGACGACCTCGGCGCGCTTAGTCGGTCAGTGGCCGACCAGCAGGAGCAGCTGAAGACCATCGTCGACCAATTGGCGGCCCTGACGTCGAAGGTCGACGCGATGCAGGGCCCCGCTCCGGCTGCCGCACCACCGCCAGCTGCGGCTGCGGCCGAGCCGCCGCGTGCGCCGGTCGCGCAAGCCGCGCCGAGGCCGCCGCGACGGCCGCCGATTCGGGCGCCCAAGCCATCGGGTCCGATTTCGACCGGCGGCGCGCCGCTGAACGCGGCCCCGAGCACCACGGCCCATTGAGCCGAACCACGGGCGTATCCATATCGGGCTGACGTCTTCGCCCCTCCCGATCCGGAAGCCCCCGTGCCCGCACTCTCCATCCTCGATCTCGTCCGCGTCACCCAGGATACCGATGCGCGCGGCGCGCTCTACAATGCGCGCGACGTCGCCGTTCATGCCGAGCGCCTCGGCTATCGCCGCATCTGGGTGGCGGAGCACCACAACATGGCCGGCATCGCCAGCGCCGCGACGGCGGTCGTGATCGGGCATATCGCAGCCGGCACCAAGACCATCCGCGTCGGCGCCGGCGGCATCATGCTGCCGAACCATGCGCCCTATGTCATCGCCGAACAGTTCGGCACGCTGGCGCGGCTGTTCCCGGATCGCATCGACCTCGGGCTCGGCCGCGCGCCGGGGACGGATCAGCTCACGCTGCGCGCGCTCCGCCGCACGCCCGAAGCGGCCGAGAATTTTCCGCAGGACGTGCTCGAGGTGCAGGCCTTCCTGGCGGCGGCCGGTCCCAACCAGCGCATCCAGGCGGTGCCGGCCGCCGGCACCGACGTGCCGCTGTGGATTCTCGGATCGAGCAACTTCGGCGCGATGCTCGCCGCCGAGCTCGGGCTGCCCTACGCCTTCGCCTCGCATTTCGCGCCCGAGCTGCTGATCCAGGCGCTGCAGATCTATCGCGCGCGCTTCAAGCCCTCGGAGCAGCTCGATCGTCCCACCACGATGGTCGGCGTCAACATCGTCGCCGCCGAGACCGACGACGAAGCGCGCCGGTTGGCGACGACGCAGCAGATGTCGTTTGCGAATATCTTCCGCGGCGCGCGCGGCCTGAGCCAGCCGCCGATCGACGACATCGAGACCTACTGGTCGCCGCAAGAAAAGGCCCAGGCGATGCGGATGCTCGCGCGCTCCATCGTCGGTTCGCCCGAGACGGTTCGCGCCGGCATCGATGCGCTTGTTACGGAGACCGGCGCCGACGAGCTGATGGTGGTGTCGGACGTCTACGATCACCAGAAGCGGCTGCGATCGTTCGAGCTGATCGCCGGCGCCGCCGGGATCGCGGCCTGATCCGCTATTCCGCCGCGGCCCGCAACTGGCCGCGGAAATAGTCGATCGTCCGCTCCAGCCCCTCGCCGAGCTGAATGGTCGGCTCCCAGCCGAGCACCGCGCGCGCCAGCGAGATATCCGGCTGGCGCTGCCGCGGATCGTCCGACGGCAACGGCTCGAACACCAGCCTGCTGCGCGCTCCCGTCAGCGCGATCACCTGCTCGGCGAGCTCGCGGATGGTGAATTCGCGGGGATTGCCGATGTTGATCGGGCCGGTGAAATCGTCCGGCGTGTTCATGGTCCGGATCATGGCCTCGATCAGGTCGTCGACATAGCAGAAGCTGCGGGTCTGGCGGCCATCGCCGTAGATGGTGATGTCCTGCCCCGCCAATGCCTGCACGATGAAGTTCGACACCACGCGGCCGTCATTGGGATGCATGCGCGGGCCGTAGGTGTTGAAGATCCTGACCACCTTGATCTTCAGGCCGTGCTGGCGCCAATAGTCGAAGAACAGCGTCTCGGCGCAGCGCTTGCCTTCGTCGTAGCAGGACCGCCGTCCGACCGGATTGACGTGGCCCCAATAGGATTCGACCTGCGGATGGACTTCGGGATCGCCGTACACTTCCGATGTCGACGCCTGCAGGATCCGCGCCTTCACGCGCTTGGCGAGCCCGAGCATGTTGATGGCGCCGTGCACGCTGGTCTTGGTGGTCTGCACCGGATCGAACTGGTAATGGATCGGCGAGGCCGGGCACGCCAGATTGTAGATCTGGTCGACCTCGACATAGAGCGGAAACGTCACGTCGTGACGCATCATCTCGAACCGGGAGCTGCCGATCAGGTGCGCGATATTGGCCCTGCTGCCGGTGAAGTAATTGTCCACGCACAGCACGTCGTGGCCCTGATCCATCAGCCGCTCGCACAGATGCGAGCCAAGAAAGCCGGCGCCGCCGGTCACCAACACTTTTGCCACGTCACTCTCTCTTCATGTCTGAGCTTGGTTGCCAGATCCAGGGGTGCCGACCGGCGGGCACGTAGCCTGCGATGTGCGAGCAATCGCCGCTCTGCGAGCCGAACACCGTCCACTGCGTGACCTTCCAGACGCTGTTGCGGCGGAGCGAGGCGCCGGCGATGACACAATTATTCCAGGGAGCAACCACAAATTGAATGTCGTAGCAGCCCGGAACCAAGCTCGAGACCGTGAAGAACCGCGAAGGCGGCAAGGCGCCTGCGAACTGGTCCGGTCCCCAATGCCCGGCCCCGCACGGCGACACGTAGAGATGCTCGAGCGGCGTGTTGGACGCATTGACGATGGTGAATTCGGCGGCGTGCGCTGCCGTGGACAGCATCGCCGCCATCACGATCGCAACGAGCCTTCGACAGGATCTGTGCATGTGGGGTGACGCGCTGCTTGGCTTCATCGCAGTCTCTGCCGCCGGCAAAGCATAGCATCGGCGTCTTGCAGTTTTGTGGCGTTGCTCGTTGTGATTGTCCCGTCGGGGACGCGAGGTGATCGGCTGCACGGCGTGCCTCATGCGGTCTTGCGACGCCAGAAGGCGTGCACGGTGAGATTGACTTTCAGGACCGGATCGGCGGCGGCGCGATCGCCGGATCCCCCCATCTGCATCAACAACGCGTCGACGAAGACGTAGGGCGCGCCGCTTTCGAGGCGATAGAGCAAGGCTTGCAGCGCCGGCAGCGTGGCGTTCAGCGAGATCTGCAGCTTGATCGCGTCGCTCTTGTCGTCGCGATCAGCCGGAGCCCCGGAGGAGACCACGACGGCGTGCTGCCCGGTGGCGAGGTCGGACAGGTAGGTCTGGAATTGCGCGGCGGCGAGGCCGCTGGTCGGCGCATCCAGGAAGGCGGTCGCCGGCGCGGCGCGGTTTTGCGCCTGCGCGCCGCGATTGGCGGCCGGGTGCGATCGCGCCTGCAGCGCCGCCAACTCATCATGCTGCTCGGCGAGGTGCGCGACCGCACTGGACCTCGCCTGCAACGCGCCCGCGATCGCGATCACGCAGACGAGCAGCAGCGCGCAGAACGCCCCGACCGCGAGGCCCTGATCGCGGTCGAAATCGAGCTTGAGAATGAAATTGAGCTTCGTTTTCAGCACCGGTCACTCTCCATCGATCGCAAGGTGCGGCTCGACGCGCGCCTCGATGTGAAACACGAAATGGCCGCCATCGGCATTGCGCGTCGTGGGCGCGAAGAAATGCACATCCTTGAAGTGCCCGGACTGTTCGAGCGGCGCGATCAGCGCCGGCGCGTCGCCGGCCAGGCCGACGAGGCGCAAGGTCGGGCCATCCATGTTCAGCTCCGTCAGGTAGGACGTCTCGGGAAGCGCGCGCGACAGTGCCTCGACCACGACCACCGCGACCGGCGAGGTTTCCTTCATGGCCTGCGCCCGTTCGGCGGGGGGGAGCGCTGCGATCTGCGCGCGCGAGGAGGCGCCCTTGATCTGACGTTGCAGGGCCGCAATGCGCGCACCGACCTCGTCGCTTTCGCTGTCCGCGGACGCCGCGCTCATGAAAGCCCAGACGTTCACGACGATGGTCACGCCGACCGCCGCGGCCATCAGGCCGCCGATCGTCCTGCGTGTCCGCGACAGGCTGGTGTCGGTCGCATCCGCAAGGCGGGACCACAGCGTGATCTCAGGCGCTGCATCCGCGCGGCCGCCGCACGCCACGACACGGTCGACCCGCAAGCCCAGCACGCCGAGCGCGCCGCACGCCTCGTCGAGCGTGGCGCGCGAGGTGGCAAGGACCTGCACATTGAGGACGTTCGGGTCGTCGCCGGCCACGGCATCGAAGCCATAAGCGGCCTGGCTCGCCCGCCACGGATACAGCCGCTCGAACTGATTGCGCACGATGCCGGAGAGCAGGTCCCGCGCCTGCGCCGGAACGGTCATCGCCCGCGAGACGATATCGGCGGCGGGAAGCTGCAGAACGACGAAGGATTTCTGCGCGGCGCGGAGGATCTCATCCGGCAACGCGGCGCCGGCACCGGGCGTCGTCCTGACCGCCCCCTTGGCGTCCTCGACGATCCATTCGTCGCCGTCGCTGCGGATCCTCATCCACTGCCGGGCGCGGCGCCGCTCCTGCCAACCCAACCACAGCTGAGCCAGGATCTCGATCCAACGCCGCATGATCACATCGATATTCACTAGCGCGCCTCCAGCGAGGCCATGGCGCCTGCCCTGACGAATGGCGAGACCGGGGTCCAGGCCACGACCCGATACGGCTGCTTGTCCTCGGGCAGCAGCACGATGAAGGCCTTGGCGGCGGCGGTGTAGCCATCGGTGGTGCTGGCGACGAGGTCGACTGCAACGACATGTCGCGCTTGAACCTTCAGATATTTCTGCGCCGCGCCAAGGACGAAGCCGAGACGTTCGGGATCGGCCAGCCGCGCGCTGCGCATCTCGAGGAAGCTGTCGAGCCGCGCGGCATCGAAGGACGGCAACGCCCGCAGCACCGCAACCGGCGCGGTGAGCGGATTGACGGTCTCGCTGCCGAACACCGTGATCATCGGCGCCATCGCGGCCATCCATTCCGGCTGCATGCCGGGAACGCTCGCAAGCTGCGCGATGTCGGTGAACGGCGACGCCGCCGGCGCGGCCTGCTGGTCAGGCTTGTCCGCCGAGGCCTGCGACTTCGCCGCATCGTTCGGCTGCGCTTGCGCATCGTTCGGCTTCTGCTGCGCATCACCGGGCCGCGGCTGCCCTTCCTTTTCGCGGAGCGCGACGATCCGCTGCGCCATCGTGCCGGCACCGTCGTCATCAGCACCGACATCGCGCAGCAGTGACGCCAACAGCTCGACCGGCGCCCGGCCGATGTCGATGCGGCCGCCCTCGTCGCTCACGGTGATACGGACCGAGCCGGTCGGAAATGTCAGGGTGGTGCCACGCTCGGTCAGCGGCGCGTCATGCAGCGACGCGACAATGCCGGCGGCGGCCTCGATCCCCGCAGTCGTCAGCCCATCGGCCTGCACCCGGTCGCGATCGATCCGCACGATCCCCGCGAGGCTGCGAAACGTCGTCGACGTCGCCATGGCGAGCGCGGAGCACAGCGCAATCGCCCACAGCACGGCGAGCAGAACCATTCCACGTTGCGTACGTCGGCTGCTCATTGGCGTGCTCCTTCAGCCGTGTCCGTTGCCGCCGCATCCTTTGCCGGTGCGTCCTTTGCCGCTGCGGTCTGCGGCGACGGGTCGGACTTGCCTCCGGTGACGCATTTGGCATTGGCGCCCGGCTGCGCGCAGGCGATCGGTGCGTCGGCGCGCACGGCGAACTGAAGGCCGGGCAGGAGATCAGCCCCGCTCGCGCGATCCCGGATCGTCAGTCGCACCAGCCGCGGCAGGGACGGCTTCCCGCTCCACGTCTCGCTCCACGCCATCGTCCCGTCTGGACCCGGGCTTGCAAATGCAAAGCCGATATCGACCTGCCCTTCGATCAGGCGGACCGGGTCCTGCAGCGCGACGCTCGCAAACGGCGTGCGTTGCCCGCGCCATTTCGCGCGGCGCCGGACCAGGCAGTTGACACCGTCGGTCTCCTCGACCTGCAGGCTGACCACCTCCTCGCCCAGGCTCCCACCGGTTGCGCCGCTGCCGGTGATGAACTTCACCTCGGTGGCATCGCCGTTGAAGGCTGCCGTCGCATCGCTGCCGGCGCTGGACTGCTGCACCTGACGCGCCGATCCAAGGTCCGCCGCGAGGCGGTCGACAGCGAGCAGCAACTGGTCCGTCCGTCCCGCAAGCCCGGTCCTGCGATCGAAATTCAGCGCAACATTGTTGATCAGCGCCGCGGTCGCGGCAATCACGGCGGAGCCGATGGCGACCGCGGCAAGCACCTCGATCAAGGTGAAACCGGGCGCCGCACGCAGCCCGAAGCGAAAGCGTGCGGTCATTGCTCGGCTCCCGATCCGAGCCGCAGCGTATCGGCGCTGATCGTCTGTCCGGGCGCCCATGACACCGTCGCGACCAGATGGAAGGCGATCCAGTTCTCAGGCTTGGCGTTCGGCTCGGCCTTCTTGTCCGCCGCAGCCGCCGCAGCCGCCGCCGGCACGTCGCGTTGCGGCGGCGGCACCATGGCATCGATGAACATCGGCTCGGCCGTGATCGACCAGCGCAGGCCGCCGGTCTCGCCGTCACGCGATCCGTCTCCGACGAGCGACCGGTCGACCGGCGCATCGAGCAACGTGCGCAGCAAGGTCTGGGCCGCGACGCGACCATCGATATTGTCCGCGATGCGGCGCGCGTAAAACAGATGCGGACCGAGCACGGACACGAACGCCAGCAGCAGCGCCAACGCCACCAGCGCCTCGATCAGGGTGAACCCGGCGCGCGTCGCGCGCGGCTCACGGCAGGTCGACCGCAACGCGGCCGTTATACCAGTTGACGTCGACCTCATAGCGCACATTCTCCCACGAGAACTTCAACACCGCGCCGCTGGAGGCGCCATCCGGTTCGAACCGGACGACCGCCTGGCGTCCCGACCACACTTCGTCCACCCCGACCACGTCGAGCACGACGTCGCGCGGAATGGCGATCACCCCGCTGCGCCCGACCAGCGTCCGCGCACTGCCGTCGAGCGACACCCGGCGGCTTTCGCCGGAGAGGATCGCGGCGAGCCGTTCGCGCCGCAGCAGCGCGGCGCTCTCCAGCGTCAATGCCTTCAGCTGACCGCGCCCGGTGCCCGGAATCATGGCCAGCACCAGCGACGCCAGCATCGAGATGATCAGCATCACCGCCATCATCTCGATCAGGGTGAACCCTGCGCACCAACCTCTGCCGTTCGCTCGCGTCATCGGCCCACCTACATCGCAAGCTCGGTGATGCTGAGCAGCGCGCTCATGATCGACACGATCAGCGTCCCGATGCCGATGCTGACCGCGATGATGGTGATCGGCCCGATCGCGCCCATCAGCCGGTCGAGGCCGATGGCGAGCCGTTGCTCATAAAGCTCCGCGGCGTGATGCGCGATCGCCGACAAATCGCCGGTCTCGTCGCCGACGCGCAGCATGCGCACCGCGAGCGGCGGCACCAGGTCGCTCTCGGCGAGCGCCTCGATGAAACGGCGCCCATTCCGCACCTGCTCGTGCACCTGTTCGACCGCCGCCGCATAGCGGGGCTCGGTCATGATGTCGCGCAGGATCTTCAGCGCGGCTGGCAATGCGACGCCGTTCTCGACCAGAAGCCCGAGCGTGCCGATGAACCGGGCCGTCCGGCGGTCGTGCATCGGCCCGGACACGCCGGGGATGGCGCCGAGCACGGCCATCAGCGACGCCCGCGCGGCCGGCTGGCGCAGGATCAACCAACCCAGCAACAGCGCCGCGCCGCAGCTGCCGAGGAAGGTGTTGAGATGGGCGCGCAGCCAGGTCGACATCGTGAGCGCGAATGCGGCGCCGGAATTGAGTTTTCCGCGCAGCTCGGAGAACACCGATTCAAACTGCGGCACCACATAGAGCAGGAAGAAGAACAGGATGACCAGGGCCGATCCGACCAGGAACATGGGATAGCGGATCGCGCCCGAGATCCGCTGCGAGAGCTGCTCGCGCCGCGTCCGGTCCTCGACGATTGCCCGCAACACCACTTCCAGCTTGCCTGACGCCTCACCGGCACGCACCATCGCGATGTAGATCGGCTCGATGATCTGATTGTATCGCTCCAGCGCCTCGGCAAAGCCGTCGCCGCCCGAAACCGCCGAGCGCAATCCGCCGGCAAAGCGAGCGACCGCCTTGTTGGTGTCCTCCTCCAAGGTCTGCAGCGCCGCCTCCAGCGTCAATCCGGAGCGCAGCAATAGCGCCAGCAGGCGAAGAAAGGTCGTCAGCTCGCGCTGCCGGGGAGCTCCCCCGCTCGAGACGCCGGCACTGAGCGCCTTGCGGCCCGCGATCTCGGCTTCGACCGGCAGATGGCCGAGATACTCGATCCGCCGCAGCACCTCCTCGCGCGAGGGCGCCTCGACGTCGCCGAGAATGACCTCTCCGGCCTTGGTCAACGCGCGATAGCGATAATGCGGCATGATCGCCCTACAGGCTCATGGTCAGGCGGAAGATTTCGTCGAGCGTGGTCTGCCCGGCGCGCAGTTTCGTGACACCGTCCTCGGTCATCGAGATCATGCCCTCGCGTCGGGCCGCGGCCTCGAGCTCCGAGGCATCGGTCTTCGGGCCGATCGAGCGTCGCAGCGCCGGGCCGATCTCCATGATCTCGAACACGCCCTTGCGGCCGCGGAAGCCGGTGACGTTGCACCAGTCACACCCCTTGGGCCGGCAGACCACCTCCCCCGCCTCGATGCCGAGCGCAGTGTAGCGGTCGTCGGCCGCGATATCGGCAGCCGACAAGCGGTAGCTTTCCTTGCAGTGGTCGCACAGAATCCGCACCAGCCGCTGCGCCACGATCACCCGCGCGCACGACGCCAGCAGGAAGCTCTCGATCCCCATGTCGATCATGCGCGTGATGGCGCCGGCGGCGGTGTTGGTGTGCAGCGTCGTCAGCACCAGATGGCCGGTCAGCGCCGCATGAACGCCGATATGGGCGGTCTCGGAGTCCCGCATTTCGCCCACCATGATGACGTCGGGATCGAGCCGCATGAACGAACGCAGGGCGGATGCGAACGTCAGTCCGATGCCCGGATGCACCTGGGCCTGGGTGATGCCCGGAATCTGATACTCGACGGGGTCCTCGATGGTCAGGATCTTGCGGGTGGGCTCGTTGATCACCGCAAGCGACGCCGCGAGCGTCGTCGTCTTGCCCGACCCGGTCGGCCCGGTGACGATGACCATTCCATAGGGGGCCTGCAACGCCTTGCGCAGGATCGCCTCGTCGCGTGCGCTGAGGCCGATCTGGTCGAGCGACACCAGGCCGGCGCCTTTGCGCAACAGCCTGATGACGGCGCATTCACCGTACATCGTCGGCATCGTCGCGACGCGGAGATCGATCTCGTTGCCGCCGACCACGATGTGCGCGCGCCCGTCCTGCGCCAAACGGCGCTCGGTGATGTTGAGACCGGCCATGATCTTGAGGCGCGAGAGAATTCCCTTGGCCATGCTCATCGCCGGGGCCGGCACGTGCTTGAGCATGCCGTCGACGCGCAGCCGAACCTGCAACACATTGCCGGCCGGCTCGATATGCAGATCGGTCGCGCGCTGCTCCACCGCCAGGCGCAGGAGATCGTCGAGCGCCCGCACCACCGGCGCACCGCGCGCGAGATCGCGCAGATTGTCGAGGTTGTCCTCCCCCGCCCCGGTGCCGGCTTCAGGCGCGGCGTCGGTCTGCCGATCGGGCTCCAGCCGCAGCGAAAGTGCGGCCTCCAGATCATCGACGGTCGCCACCGCGAGTGCGATCGATCGGCGCAGCACGAGCTCGACCGCCCGCAACGTTTCACGGTCCACCGGCGCGGCCACGGCAAGATGCAACGCTCCAGCCGTGCTCTCGTAGGGAAACAGCCGCTCTTCCTTGAGGAACCGCGTCGACATCTCGCTGCCAGCGAAGCGTCCATCCACCAGATCGTCGCGGCGGACCCGGTCGCACCGGTAGAAACTGGCCAGTTCGTCAGCCAGCGCGGACGGCGTGAGCTTCGTGACCGCGCTCCAATCGACGCTGCCGGCCGATCCGTCCGCGTTGCGACCACGACCGGCACCGTCGTCCTTGCCGTCGCGCAACGCGCCCTTGCCGGCGAGATATGCCATGAAATCGATCGGCGGCACGGCCGACGTCGCAGCCATATTGCTTTCCCGCGCTACCATGGCAGAGTCCCGCTCGACACGGGCGGCATCGATGGCCCGCCCACAGCGCGAAGTGATATGAGACGAGAATGACGATCGACGGACCCGCCGATGACGATGCAATGCCGGACACGCTGTTTCCCAACCGCATCGTGCTGGCTTGCGGGTTTGCGACCATCGCGCTGCTGTGCGCGGCGACGTTGCCATGGCCGCAGGCCCTGGCCTCGACCGTTCTCGGCACATTGATGGTTGCGGGCGCCGATATCGATGCGCGCCACTATTTGCTTCCGGACGCCGTCACCGGAGGCGCCGTGCTCGCCGGACTGATTGCGGCGACGGTGCTCGACCCGTTCGATCGCTGGAGCGCGTTCGTCACCGCATTGACTGGTTCCATCCTGGTCGGTGCAGGGCTCTGGCTGCTGCGCTGGATTTACCAATGGCTGCGACAGCGCGAAGGAATCGGTCTCGGCGACGTCAAGCTCGCAGCCGCGATCGGTGCCTGGCTCCCGCTCGACGCTGTTCCCTTGTGTTTCGGATTGGCCAGTTGCGCGGCCCTGGTCGCCGTGCTGCTCGCCCGGCTGCGCGACCATTCCGTCGAGCGGACGACGAGGCTGCCGTTCGGCGCCTTCCTGTGTCCGGCCCTCTGGCTGGTCGACTACGTCGTGCGACTGCAGACGGCCTGGTACTGAACGCGCCTGATGCACGCGGCGCCGCTCGCGCGCGCGGCGCGGCCGGGTCGTCTCGACAGTTCCGGCGGTGTGTGCGTACGCTTCCATCGCATCTCACCTGCCGTCGCTCAACGGCACTCGATGCGCCAGCACCGTATCCTCGTCGCCCGACCGAACGCGCGTTGCGAGATCGCGCTGGCCGAACGGGCTTCTGCGGCGGAATGCAACTCCGGACATCCGCCCATTGCGATCGAGATAGACCGCACAATGCGCCAGCGCCTGCTTGAGCTCGACCTGCACCGTGCGCACGCTGACGCCGAAGCGCTCCGCGACGTTTCTGAGTGGCGCCTCGTCAACGCATATCGCCATGAAGATCTCCCGGCGACGGGTCGGCAATTCCTGGATCGAACGCTTGAGCGCGTCGATCTCCGATCGCGCCTCGATGATCCTGTCCGGGCCGGGCGTCTCGTCCGGAAAATCGAACAGCGGATCCGGCTCGCGCACCGTGCGACGACGCCGCTCTGCGACGCGGCGGTTGCTGATCGCGCTCATCGCGACGCGGAACAGATATGCCTGGAGATCGCGAACCGGTCCGATGCCATCCGCATTGCTCAAGCGCAGAAAGGTATCCTGCAGGGCTTCGTTGGCGAGATCGGCGGATCCGGTCCGCCGCGTCAAACGTTGTTTGAGATCGTCGTAGCTTGCGACGAGGAGCGTGAGCAACGCCGCTCGAGTGGTGTCGCTCATTGCAGGGACCCCATCCCCAACCGCAGCATCTGAAACGCTTCCATCCGGTCGCGGCGTTTCTAGCTGCTGTTAATGACACAGCAATGAAACCACAACGCGTGCTTACTTCGGGACACACCTCGCACCAACCGATGACACACATTTGATTTCTGCTGCACTTGGCGAGCGGTGATGACACTGCGCTGATCGTCGCGACGATCGCAGCCCGGCGAGTTCCGTCGTCAGCGCAACGTTCTGCGCGAGCATGACTGCGATCGCTCGCGACGCCACGCATGTCACGCCATTCCGCTGACGGCCATGGTTCGCAGCGAGGTTTGCGCACGTTCGATTCCCTGCCGAGCTGCCGCACTTTCTGCGTCGATGGTCAGCGCCTTGCGAAAACTGGTTTCCGCATCGTCGGGACGCTCGACCGAGAGATAGAGATCGCCGAGCGCGCAATGCGCGGTCGCGCGCTGCGGATCGAGCGAAACGGCGTGCTTCAGGCTGATCTCCGCGCCCTGCGCGTTGCCGCGCGTCGCACAAGCGCGGCCGAGCGCTTCGTAGAATTCCGACGATTGCTGCTGATTGATCTTGGTCGCCACCATGAAGTGGTTCATGGCGTCGTCGAGATCGCCGAACGCGCACAGCGCAAGTGCATACTGGGCATGCGCCGCGTCGTCGCGGGGCGCGAGTTCGAGTGCCTTGCGGTAATGTTGATGGATCAGACGCCTCACCATGTCGGCATGCATGCCTGTCGGCCCGTTGACGCCGAGCTTTCGCAACGCCGTCGCGTAGGCCACATGCACGCCGGTATTCTGCGGTGCGAGTTCGATCGCCTTGGCGTACTGAGCGAGCGCCTGTTCGGTTCGTCCGGCGTCCATCAATGCCTCGGCAAGCCCGATCCGCACCGGGACCAGGTCGGGCGCCAGTTCCACGGCGATCCGCAGCCGTTGGAGCGCGCGCGCGCCATGGCCTGTGTCGAGCTCGAGCGCGCCGAGATTGCACAGCGTGTTGACGTGTCGGGGATCGAACACGAGAATCTGCTCGAACATCTTCCGCGCGCGATCGAGATTGCCTGCTCTGTGATGACGGCAAGCCTCGACGAATAGCGCGTCGCAGAGCACCGGTTCCACGACGGACCGCGGCGTCGCCATTGCCGTTGCCGCGGCGAGCACAGGATCGGCGGCCTTCTTCTCCTGCTCCGGCGACGCAGCGGCGCTGACGAACGACCACAGCGCCGAGCAAAGCTGCCGGATCACTTCGGACCAGTCGCCCGGATTGCGTTGCCGGAATAGCCGTGCCTGCGGATACCAGGGGGTGTCGTCGCGGCCCTTGAGCCAGCGCCAATCGTTGCCCCTGGCGAGCAGGATCCAGACCGGCTTGCCCATCGCGCCGGCCAGGTGCGCGATCGCGCTGTCGATGGTGATCACGAGATCGAGGTTGGCGATGATCGCCGCGGCATCGGCGAAGGTCGCGGTGTCGATCTCCGGCCCGACATTGAGGATGCCATCGTCGAATTCCGTCACCTGATTCTGTCCGGCGCCGACTTGCAAGCTGACGAAGCGCGCGCCCGGGCAATCGAGCAAAGGCCGCAGCCGATCAAGCGGAAGCGAGCGGCGCCAGTCGTAGGCGTGTGACGGATTGCCTTGCCAGACGAGGCCGACGGACGCCCCGGCGTGGACGCCCAGGCGCTCGCGCCATCGATCGACGCGCGCCGGATCCGGAGTGACATAGGGAGCCGCGGCGGGAACCGTCTCGCTTTGCGTTCCGAAGATCAGCGGAAGCGACATCAGCGGCGCATGCACGTCGAATGCCGGCGTCTCGTCCTTTGCATCGAACACCGCGTCGATGCCGGCGACGGTCCGCAGCAACGACAACAATGACGCCGGCGCGCGCAGGATCACGCGACCACCGCGCGCCTTGACCATCGGCGCGTAGCGCACGAATTGCAGGGTATCGCCGAAACCCTGCTCGAATTGCAGCAGGATCGTCTTGTCGGCGAGATCTTCGCCCTTCCACTGCGGACGATCGGTCGGCAGCAGATGCTTGCTGACCTGCGGCTCCTTCAGCCGCCATTCGAATTCTTCCCAGGCCGCCAGCCAGTCGCCGCGCGTGAACAGGCAGATCGCCAGCATCGTGTGCAGGTTCGCATGTTCCGGATGCCGTGCAAGGACATCGCGCAACAGCGCCAGGGCCTCGTCGTTGCGGTCCATGTCGTTCAGCAAGGTGGCGAAATCGACCACCGACCTGATGTCGTCGGGCGCGCTTGCCCGCAGGTCGCGGAATGCGTCATCGGCGAAATCGGTCAGATCCACTGCCGTCAGCGCGCGGGCCATCCCGAGCTGCGCCGTCGCATTGTCCGGCTGCAGCGTCAGGGCGGCCGCATAGGCAGCCAGCGCCTGCGGATGCTGGCGCGCCTTGAGCAGGAGGACGCCAAGATTGGCGTGCGCCTCACCGTCCGAAGGATCGAGCTGGATCGCCTCCTCGAGCAGGTCCAGCGCCCGCTCGTCCTCGTCGCGGTGCAGGGCGATCAAGCCGCGAAGGTGCAGCACACGCTGCCGCACCAAAGGCTCGCCTTCCATGGTTTCGAGCAACACCTCGGCGCTGTCGAGCTGGCCTTCGCGCAGCAGCGCCAGCGCACGGTTGACGATGGTCTGGACGAACTCCACGCGCCGTTCCGACGGAGCCTGGTTCAACATGGACAGGCCGGCGCGCACCGCCTGCGCCTCGCTGATCGCTGCTTTCGACATCGATGCGGTCCTTGCCCCTGGCTTGTCCACGCCTGCTTCGGCCGTCGCGGCGCTGATCTCGTCTACGCCGCGTCGCGCGCGGTGCGCGCCGCGCACCATTCGGTCCACAGCCGCATCAATTCGCGCGACAAATTATCGGCGAAGCGCGGCGGATCGCACAGCGGCGAGGCAGCGATGCGATCGCGCAGGCCGCCGCGCAGCTCAGCGAGCTCCTCGCGGCGATGCGTCCAGCCGACGGCCATCGCGACATAATCGTCGATGCTGTGCGTGCAGAAGCCGCCCAACCCGGCAGCCGTCAGATGGGCCGCCGAGTGACGGCCGGCGAAGGTGTCGCCGACGAAGGTCACGGTCGGGACGCCCATCCACATCGCCTCGAGCGTGGTCACGCCCGCCGAATAGGGAAATGGATCCAGCGCAATGTCGACCTCGCCATAGGCCTGAAGCAGCTTCGGCTGCTCGGCTTCACCCACCAGTTCGACGCGCTCGGCCGGCACGCCGCCCTCGCCGAGCACGCGATAGATCGCCTCGCGCGTGCTTGCCTCGCCGAGACCGCCATAGACCATCAGAATGCGCGAATTCGGGACCTGCGCGAGAATGCGAGCCCAGGCCTTGCCGACTTCGCCGTTGAGCTTGGCGGGGCGGTTGAAGCAGCCGAAGGTGAAGCGGCCGCCATTCAAGCTCGGCAGCGGCGGCACCTCGGGGGCCTTCTCGGGCGGCTGATAACAGACGTAGCAATCCGGCAAGCGGATCGGCCGCTCGACATAGGTCGCATCGTGCTCCGGTGGGATCTCCACGGGGTCGGCGATCAGGCCGTCATAGGTGTCGAGCCCGACGGTGCCGACATAGCCGGCCCAGCCGAGCTGGATCGGCGCCGTGCGCGCGGCAAACAAAGAGAGCCGGCCGCCCGCGGTGTGGCCCGAGAGATCGAACAGCACATCGATGCGATCGTCGCGGATCTGCCGCCCCAGCGCCAGATCGTCCATTCCGGACACGTCGCGCCAGGAGAGCGAAATTTCCTTGTAGCGTTCGCTGAAATCGTCATCGAGCCGCTTGCTGTCGGTCTTGTAGCAGCAGATCTCATACCCAAGCGGAGCAAGCGCTTCGAACGCACGCAGCACCAGGAACGACACCGCGTGGCGATGCAGGTCGGCCGACACCAGGCCAAGCCGCGGCCTGCGTGTCGGATCCGGCAGGTTCGGAAAGGCCAGCCGATCCATCGGCGCGTCGGGACGATAGAGCGTCGCCCAGCGCCTGTGCTCGCGCAACAGCTCCTCGCGGGTGACGCCGGGCTTGTGCTGGAGCGCGAACAGCAGCGTCCCGGCGATCGCGGCGTTTGCAGGATCGAGCTCGCCGGCGCGCCGATAGGCGGCGACGGCATCCTCGACGCGCCCCTGCCCGAGCACCCCGAAGCCCCGCGCCACGTGATGTTCGGCGCGCAGCGGATCGATGGCGAGCGCACGGTCGACATAGCCGAGCCCGCGCTCGAACTGGCGGTGATTGATCAGGAAGTGGCCGTAGAGATATTGCGGCAGGGCGACGCCGGGTGCGCTGTCGGCGGCGAGCTCGAACAGCCGCGCCGCCTGCTGCTCGCGCGCGGCCGCGCCGAAATTCATGCCGAGCTCGAGGATCGCCTTGTAGTTCTGGCTGTCGAGGGTGGAGGCGGCACGGAGGTCGTCGACCGCCAGGTCGAACTTGCCGTCCATCACATAGGCCAGGCCGCGGGTGCGGTAGGCCTCCACATAGGCGGCATCGAGCGCGATCAATTTGTCGAGCGCCTCGATCGCCTCGCTGCGCCGGTTCTCGGTGAGCAATGCAATGCCGAGGCTGTGCCGGGCCAGCGGCATGTTGGGCATCAGCCGCAGGCCTTCCTGGAGATAGGGGATGCCGTCACGCGTGCGCCCGGTGCGTGCCAGGCAGGTGCCGATCTCGGCGAGCGCCGGCGCATGGGTCGGCGTCACCCTGAGTTCCGCCATGAACGCCTCGCGCGCATCGTCGAAGCGGTCGAACCGGCACAGCGCCACGCCCTTGCAGTAGTTGAAGCCGGCTTGCTCGGGCGCCAGCCGCACCGCCTCATTGAATGCGCGCAGTGCCGGGCGCCAGCGATCCTGCCGCGCATGCGCGACACCCTGCTGATGCAGGTCCTGCGCCCGCCTCAGGTTCGACGATGGAAGCTCTTCGCGTCCAATTGCGAATGGTTGCGGCGTTGGCCGCGCCAGAATTGCATGGCCGCTATGCTCCACGCGAATCGCAAGTCGCCCGCTCGAATTGTCTTCCATGTGGGAGGCCCCGCTTGGCAGAAGATCGCGCGCAGATTGTATCTATCTCAGATCGCTCGTTGAGCGAGACGTCGATAGACCTGCAGTCCATAGATCATCTCGCGTCGTATTGCCAAGTACTATTTCGGATGACCGCTGAAAATAATCTCTGCGTTTAGCCAAAGGTCGAGTTGTCTATCAGGTGTGAAGACCATCACCGGCGGCAACGACATGACGTCGATATGCGAGATATTTGTCTTCTTCTTGGAATCGAACAAGGATTCATGAAGAGTCTGGCAAAATAACTTCAACTAATCTGAAGATTACTTTGCAGTCTCGTAACGACGGGATGACAACGCACGTCCGGTGACCAACCCACACAGGATGAGTGAGATGAAACTGCAATCTTCGTCCAAATATCTGTTCGGCACCGCTTCGGTGCTCGCGCTGCTCGCCTCGGCGGGCGGTACCCTGCCGGCGCAGGCCGGCGCCTCCGCGGCCACCCGTCCGATCTACTTCGGCGGCAGCACCCTCGCCTCGGAAGCGTTCCGCCAGCTGTTCGACTGCTACTCGCACGGTAACGTCGGTGCGGGCACTGCCTACAGCGACGGCTTCCAGATCGGCGCCACCACCGGACCGGGCTGGATCACGACCGCGTGCAACACCATCACGACCACCCAGGTGAACGGCCTGTACTCCGGCGTCGGCTCCGGCAACGGCGTCCGCGGCTACATCGCCAACAATCCGCAGCAGTGGTACGGCGGCACGATCACTCCGCCCGCGTCGGGCACCACGACCACCAACTCGTTCCTGCCCGCGCTGCAGCCGTCGCTGATCGACCTCGCCAACACCGGTTCGCCCTCGACGGTGTTCGGCAGCTACCCGTATCCGCGCGTCGATGCCGGCCTCTCGGACTCGCCGCTGGCGATCGCCGCCGGAGCCACCACACTGACGACGGTCTCGCTCGGCCTCACCCCGACGCAAGGCTGGATGGTCCCGGGCTCGCCGACGACCACCTATGCCGCGCTGGCGTCGATCACGGTCGCTGCCACCACGTCGGCGGTCAGCTACAACCCGACCGCCTTCGGCCCGGTCATCCAGATCCCGGCGTTCGAGGTCAACGTCGCGATCGCCGTCAACACCGGCGGTCTCAACCAGCTCCACTCGGCCGTCACCGGCACGGGTACGCTGCCCGGCACCCAGAGCAACCAGGGCGCCGCCATTCAGCTCACCGCGGGCCAGCTCTGCGCGATCTTCTCCGGCCTGGTGACCGATTGGGATGACACCACCGCCAACAAGGTCCCCTATTTGACCAGCGGTGGCACGGCGACACTCGGCGCCTTCAGCGACGCGAACACGCTGACCTCCGGCTCCGGATCGCAGGCCTACGCATCCACGTCCAAGGCTATCGTGGTGGCGTATCGCTCGGACGGCAGCGGCACCAGCTTCATCCTGACCAACTATCTGCACAACGTCTGCCCGTTGCTCGATCCCAACGACAGCAACAAGTACAAGTCGATCTTCGGTGCCACCAATCTGCCGAGCACCAGCTTCAGCAACCTGATCAGCAACGTCAACACCTTCCGCACCAACGGCTCGACCATCACGGCGACCTGGATCGGTGGCAACGGAAGCGGCGCCGTCGCATCAGCGGTCAGCTCGAATGACTCGACCAAGGGCGGCCGGGTCGGCTACGTCAGCGCCGACTTCACCTATCCCTACACCACCACCGTTGCCGGCGTGACCGCGCCGCTGTCGGCAGCCCTGCAGAACGAACAGCTCCGCATCGCCGGCACCACGGTGCCGAACGACACCACTGGCACGCTGACGTTCATCGCCCCGACCCCGGGCGCTGCGCTCAACGCCTGGAGCGATAATAGGCTCCAGACCGCTACGTCGACCTGGACCTGGGCCGACTACAACATCTACAACAACACCTTCACCGCCACGACCACACAGGGCGGCGTGACGCTGTTCGGTCAAGCGGTGCTGCCGCTCACCAACGTGTCGGGAGCCTATCCGCTCAGCGGCACGACCTTCCTCGACCTCTATAGCTGCTACAGCACTACGGCGGGCGTCGCACCGGACGCCAACCGCGTCACCAGCATCGTCAACTTCCTGACCTGGCTGTACAGCGCCACCGACACCCGGCCCACGACTGTGATGCAGAACGCCGGCTTCAATCCGGTACCGAGCACCTATGCGAGTGCCATCAGGACCAAGTATCTCGGCTTCCTGAGCACGAAGATCACGGCGGCAGGCACCGCCAGCACCGGATGCTCGAGCGCCACCGGCGCGCTGTAAGCTGACCGACTGACGTCGAACGACAACACGGCCGGGCGCCTCCATCGGGGCGCCCGGCTTTTTTCAACAGCCACGCAAGGCGTCACCGCAAATGACGCTTCGGGCATGAAATACCTGAGCAGACCTTAGTCCCCCCGTTCAGCTCGTCTGAACGAACCAGCAAAGGCCGACTTCGGTGCGCGGTACGAATTTGCAGCGACGACTCGCGTAATCGTCGATTGCCGGCCTCGAACTATCATCCGCGACAACACGCAAAGAATGCGATCCCGCGAACGCCGTGCGTGATGCCGGCAGTTGCGAAAATAAGGCGAACACCGCTGCGCTTCGCCTCGATTCAAATTGTCTAAGAGGTGTGAGCACTGCACTGGCGTCGACGTCGACACGGCGCGGAGGGTTCTGCCCTGCGCGTCTTGCTGCACCATGTTTTACGGACTTCCGCGAAGGTCTTCTTCATCGCTTTCCACGTCATCGCAACGAGCAAGATCTTTCGGTCCCGGGACCACGAGGCAGGTCGCGCGGCGCCGCATCACATCGTCAAACAGGGAGTTAAGAACATGAAGACGACATCCTTCGGGCGCCTGCTGGGCTCGACCTCGCTGGTCGTGCTGTCGGCAGCGGCCATCCTCGGCACGCAGCAGCCGGCTGCGGCGCAGACCACGATCTCCAACGGCATCTACGGCGGCGGCAGCACGCTGTCGTCGCTGGCGCTGCGCCAGCTGTTCGACTGCTATGCCGGCACCACGGTGGCCAACGACGGCCAGACCTTCTCATCGGGCTTCACCATCGCGCCGCCGAGCCCGAACCTGCTGCCGACGAGCTGCACGCAGTTCTCCACCGCCGTCGAGGGGATGTTCGCCGCGGTCGGCGCCGGCAACGGCCAGCGCGCCTATATCGCCAACGATCCGCACCAGCTGTTCCGCGGCAGCCCGGATTCCGCACCGGCGCTGGTGCGCAAGCCGTCGGCCAAGCCGCCGTTCCGCGACACCGCCAATGCGAACTTCAAGACCTATCCGTATCCGCGGATCGATTTCGCCACCAGCGACCTGCCGCTCGCCAGCTCGATCGCGAGCCTGACCACCGTCTCGTTCAGCAATTTCCTGCCGTCGACCAACTGGCAGAACACGCTGCTGATCGCCGCGCTGAACAGCTCGGCCGCGAGCTTCAGCACCACTGCCGTCGGCGCGCCGATCCAGATCCCCGCGATGGAGGTCCCGGTCGCGATCGCGGTCAACACCGCGAACTCCGCCTCGGGCGTCACCTGGACCAACCAGTCGGCGTTGTCGCCGAACACCCAGGCCGGCGGCGCGATCCAGCTCTCGACCGCGCAGCTCTGCGCGATCTTCTCCGCGACCGTGACGGACTGGCACGACACCTCGACGCTGATCCCCTACCTGGACCAGAACGGTGTGCAGCAGTTCCAGCACTTCTATGACGACAACACCAACGGCAGCCTGACCCCGGTCGCCTATACCAGCGGCCGCCTGCCGATCAAGGTGGTCTATCGTGCGGATGATGCCGGCGCGAGCTACATCCTCACCAACTATCTCGCCAACATGTGCCCGCTGCTCGATCCGACCGGCACCTACAACTACAAGAAGATCTTCACCGGCGTCGGTGTTGGCGGCAGCACCACCGCAAACCTGCCCTCGAGCAAATTCTCCAAACTGCTCGGCAACATCAAGGCGGTGAAGGCGTCCGACAACAGCGATCCATACGATGTGGACGACGATGCCGAGCGACCCGATCCGCGCTGGATCAGCGCCTCCGGCAGCAACCACGAAGCGCTGAAGATCGGAACCGGCTCGAACTTCGCCGGCCGGATCGGCTATCTCAGCGCCGACTTCACCCAGCCCTATGCGCAGACCGTGACCGAGGAAATCGCGGGCAACACGGTTTCGGCCGCGGCTCCGCTCTCGGCCAGCATCCAGAACGAAGTACTTCGCCTGCTCGGCGTCTATCATCCCGGCCAGACCGGTCAGAACTTCGTCCCGCCGACACCAGACAATGTCGCGCAAGCCTTCAGCGGCCTCACGCCTCCGCCGCTGAGCGGTAGCTACAATGCCTGGAATATCTACGGGCAGCTTTACGCCGCAGGGACCGTGATCGGCGGCGTCGACTACAGCGGCCTGTCCGTGATCGGCATCCCGATTGTATCGCCCAACGACTATGCGCTCACGGGCGTGAGCTACGCCAACGTCTACAGCTGTTACAGCGACGGCAGCGGCGTCCGGGTGCCGACACTGAAGAACTGGCTGGCCTGGCTCTACGCTGGATCGATCAGCGCGCTGCCGCCCTACAACCCGGCGACGTCGAATGCCACTTCACCCGGGTATGATCCCGATGTCGCACAAGTCATCCGTAACAACGGCTTCCACGAGCTCGACGGCGGCTGGGCGAGCAATGTCATCGGCGCCTACCTGCGGCCGAGTGCTGCGGGCGGCCTGCCGACCGCGATCGCGGCGTACAATGCATCGGGTGCGCAGACCGACGGCTGCCAAGGTGTCATCGGCGGCGCGAAGTAAGCGCGGAAGCAAACGCACATGAGATCGTGATCCGAATTTCGGATCACGATCAAGACTTCGGCGGCCGGGCCTCGATCGAGACCCGGCCGTTTTTTTATCGGCGATGATCACCGGACCAAGTCCATCCACCGTCATTCCGGGGCGCGACGAAGTCGCGAGCCCGGAATCCATCAGGCCGCGGCATCAATGGAACGATGGATTCCGGGCTCGTCGCTTCGCGCCGCCCGGAATGACGGCAGTGCGTCACCGACGCGACGCCGCGCAAGCAACGCCCTTCACGTCGTCGCCGGCGGCACCTGCATGACGGCGCGAAGCTCGGCGCCGGCGCGCGTGGCGCGGACCAGATCGAGATAGCGGCTGCCCGCTTCGGGGACGACCGCCTTGCGATTGATCAGATGCTGGACGCAAAGCGCCGCGAGGTCGTGCGATCCGTAGCAGTGATGGGCCGACAAGGCGAGATGCTTGAGCTGCTCGGTGCCGATGTCGTCGGCCCTGGTGAAGTCGCGCACATAGACCGCGTCGGCCTCGACCAGCTGATTGATCGCCGCGAACTTGTCGGGACCGACCAACGGCCAGATCATCCGGCGGTCGATCGAGGCCAGGCTGTGGGGAACGAAGCCCTGGCTGCGCAGCTCGAGGTCGATCTCGCCGAACGGCGGTTGCTTCTTGTAGAACGGCAGGAACGAAACCTCGGTCTGGACGATGACGGCGTCGGCAAGGCGGCGACGGCCGCCCTGGAAGATCGCGAGCTCCGACCCCTGCACGTCGATCTTGAGGTAATCCATCGCGTCGATCTCGCCGATATCGTCGAGCTTGCGGGTCTCGATCCTGCTGTCGGCGACGACGCGCCCCCATTCGAGAAATCCGGGAAAGTGCTTGAGCATGTTGCGATCGGGCTCGAGCAGGCTTGTCATCCCCGGCGAGGCGCATTCGCGCAGGCGGGCCTGCTCGCCATTGCCGACGACATAGGGCAGATAAGTCTCGAGCTCACTCTTGCGGGCGTTCAGCTCGGCCAGCGCCGCGCGCTGCGGCTCGAATCCGAACAAGCGGCAGAGCCGCCTCTCCAGCATCGGCTTGTAAGGCAGGTCGGCGCCGATCGGGTTGGCACCGATATCCACGATGGTGGTGAGACGCTCGGGCGCCAGCAGCGCCCACAGCGGATCGCTCTCTGCAGTCGGAACAGATGGCGCAGTCGCCATCGACTTGGACGACGTCATGAGACCTCCATCCCCGTCATTGCGAGGAGCGGTAGCGACGAAGCAATCCATATCTCGTCACCTGGTGGCATGGATTGCTTCGCTGAGCCTGTCATCGGGCGGCGCTTTGCGCCGACCCGTTGGATCGCAATGACGGACGGCATTTTCCGACCGTTTACTGCTTCTTCTTGCGGCGATCGTCGTCGCTGTTGTCCGGCGCCGCGTCATCACCCCCGCTGCCGCCATAGCCCAGCACCTCGACGATGATGATGGACGGCTGATCGTTGGTCTTGCTCTGGGTCGGCTGGCCGGCTTGCTGGGTCGCGGCGGTCGCGTTGTTGTTGACCGCCGTCAGCGCGGTGCTGGGTGGCTGCGTGAAGGCAAGGCCTGCCACGTTGCCGGTCGCCTGGACGTTGAACGCGTTGAGAACGACCAGCGCCACGAACACGACGTCATTGCCGCGAACACCCGCCGAGCCGAGGTCGATGGTGCCGCGCGGCGCGATCAGCGTGACGTTGCTCCTGGTCGGATCCTGCCCCGGCAGCGTCAGCAGCGCCGCGATGCCGGCACCGGTGACCAAACCTTGCGGGTTGGTATAGCAGTAGCCGCCGACCGTGCAGATTTCGCTGACCGAGGGGCTGGAGACGTAGGTCTTCGGCCCGGAGCCTGCATTGATGTCGCCGTTCGCAACGAACAGGCCGATATTGCCGCCCTGCTCGGTCATGATGCGGCTCTGGTTGATCAGAATCGAGTCGTCGGCGAAGGCACGGATATCGCCCCCGGCAACCGTCAGGATGCCCTCCTGGTTCGGCGCCAGCCTGTCGAGCGAGGTGTGCCCGACATTGATGCCGCCGCCGGGCCCGATGACGTTGATGTCGCCGCCCATCTGGGTCTCGAGCACGGAGCCGGCAATGTTGAGCTTGCCGGTCGCGACCTTCGGCGCGGCATTGCCGTCGACACTCAGGCTGTTGTCAGTGTAGCCGAGGCCCGCCGGGAACAGGGTGGAGATCGCGGTATAGGCGCGCGCATACTGCCCGAAATAGGGGCTCGCCGAATTCTTGTAGTCCTTGCCCACCTGGATGACGAAGTCGAGGAAGGCACGGTTGACCAAAAGCTGCTGCCGCGCCTGCGAAAGGCCCTGGAAGGTCGCCCAGGCCTGGTCTCGCGATTGTCCGAGGATCGCAGCGATGTCGCTGAGGAAGTCGATGCCCCCGGTGCCGGCCACCGCCGGATTGACGTATTGCGCAATCGCCGCCGCATAGTCGATGCCCGGCTTGACACCGAACTGTAGATCGACCTCGGCACCTTGCGCCGGCAGATAGGGCTTGGTGAAGAGGCCCACGAACGAGTTGCCCAACGCGCTGCCATTGCCGAGCGTGGCCACGCCCCCAGTTGCGCTCTGGTTCGCTGTTAGCGCAGCAGGCGACTGCGCAAACGGCCCAAGGTCGTGTCCCGCCTGCAACACGAAAGTGCCGGGGCCATAGAGCACGTAGGAGCCGTTTACGAGATCGTTGCCGGCGACAATGCTGGTGATGTCGGAGACGCTGTTGTTCTGGCCGACGAATGTCGCGCCACCACCCCCGGCTGCTACGCCATTGATGTTGTTGCCGGCCTCGATCCGCGCCGGCTTGATCACCGTGAGATCGACGAGACGGAGATCCTTGCCGGCGGCAATGATGACCGGGTCGGGATCGTTCGCGTGCAGTGCCAGGGTCAGGTTGGGAGCCGGCATCCCGAGCGGACTGATGTAGAGGTTCAGGGCGCTCGCATTGCCGATATATTGTGCGGATAGATCGGGCATGGCGAAGCCAGACCCAAGATTGAGGGAGCCGGAGGCGATCAGGTTGAGGGTTCCGGTATCGTCTCCGGTCTGGGTGGGATACGACATCAAGTTGGCGTTTCCGACACCCCCGCTGCCGTTCGAGGCGGTGTTGACGGTCATGTTGCCGCCCAGCGCCGACAGATCGAGCGTGGCAGGAAGCAACTGCCCGATACTCGTGTATTGAATAGTTTCGGTCGGGTTCCTGACCGCAAATAGACCGCCGATCGACGACGACGAAGAAACAGTCAGGGCGTTCACATCGCCGGTGAGGCTGGTCAGCGAAACGCCGCTATCCGGACCATAGCTGGTGAAGAAGTTGCTCCAGATCCCGCTGCTCCCGCCGGGCAGAGAGCCGACCGGCGTCTGCGCGGAGGCATTCAGCGGCAATGAGGCAGGGTCGTATATGTTACCGAGCGTCACCGAGCCGTTGGCAGTCAGCGTAATGAAACCATCCTGCACCGCGAGCAGCAGCGGCAGCGCATAGGAGCCGGTGACTTGTCTCACGTTGGGGTCAACCGAAATGCCCTTGGTCGGCTTGCCCTGGTTGAGCGGATTGCTGGTGGTGGCCTCGACCGCTCCGCCGACCCGGATCAGGCCGGCGCCGCGGCCGACCAGGAAATCGCTGCTCTGGAGATTTCCGCCAGCCGTGACGCTGAGATTGCCTCCGCCATAATAGGTCGCCTTCGCCGGATCGGCTGCGGTAAAGCCGCCGCCGACCACCAGCGTCTCCGGCAGCGAGGCGCCGATATCGACGACATCGGCCCCGGCCGATAGCGTGATGTTGCCGCCGCCCAGCGCGCCGAAGCCCTGGAAGAAGGTGGCGTAGTTGATCCAGGCCGCGGTCTGGCACGCGACCGAGCCTGCGGCCACGCAAGCCGCAAACGGCGTCGCACTGCCGTTCGACTTGCCATAGTGGATGTACCACGCGCTCCACAACTGCCCGGTCGGAGCGCCGGCGATACCGGTCTGGCTGCCGTCGGTGTCAGTTGGCATCTCGATGCCGATGATCGACCCGCCGGCCGTCACCGTCACCGCGCCACCGCCGGTGGCCCAGGTCGGAGTGCCGAGCAGGCCATTCGGATTGCTGGCATACGACGTCGGCAGCGTCGGCCCGTTGAAGTCCGAGGGCGTGGCCGCGGGCGCACCCGCGGTATAGACCGCACCTGGCGCGATCTGATCGAGCAGTTCGACATTGCCGGCGGCTGCGATGGTGATCGAGCCGGTGCCGGTGCGCACCAGAGTGGGGATGTTGATGGCCAGGCTCTTGGCTAAGGAGTCCTGATACGACGTGTGCCCGTCGATCGTGACGTTGCCGGTGACCGTCGACGAAAGCGACGACACCTGGATTACCGCGTTTGGATCGACCGACGGCGTGTTGTCCGCGCGGAACGACGCGCCGGCGACGAAGTCGTAGGAGAACGAACCCTTGCTTCCTCCGAGACCAACCTGCATCAGCGGCGTCGCCGCGGTGGTGTTGAAGGCCGGCGTGCCCTGATACAGCGCCGGATTGTTGGCGACCTGGTTGGCGGGCGGCGCCGTCGATGGCGACGGCGGCGGTGGCGGCGCGTATGTGCTCGTGAAAAGCGTCGTATAGGCCGGCGGCGCGGACGGCGGCGCAACCGCGAAGCAGCCAAGGCACAGCGGAATATCGACCCCGGCCGCGTTGGCAAGCGTCGGCGTCCCGCCCACCGCCGCGGCCAAATTTGGGGGCGGGCTTGGTAGGAAATTGGATGCAAGGGGATAGTAATTCTGGATATTCACATCGAGGACGCCGAAGAAGTAATTCTCCCATTGCGACACGTAGTCCGTGCCGCTCCCAGGTCGGGCTCCGGATTTGATGTCGTAGTAGAGGTATGGGCTCATTGCACTTGGCGGCACCACGGGCATAGGCGGAAGGAGTCCTGGACCACCTTGCGAAGCCACGACAGTCAGCACATCGTTGTAAGCGTAGTAGCCACCAAACGCTCCGCTGATTCCCAGAGCCGACCAGATGGCGGAACCAGCATTCGTGTTGCCCTGCACGATCTCGATCATATAGGCGTGATACATGTTCACGTATTGAGCGTAGAACTGGTTGTATTGATCGATCACCTGTGGGTCGTTGCTGGTGATCGTGATGGGCGCCTGCAGATGGAAATTCTGCATTGGCACCGGCGTATCGAACACGACGTCGGCGTTGTAGACGCCCGGAATCGTGAAGAACGCCGCATTCACCAGCGGGGACGGGTCGACGCCAAGAAGAACCAATGCATCGACCGACGCACTATAGTGTATCTCTGTCGCGTCAACCGGAAACATTGCGATATAGTTCGCGTATGCATCCGTTCCTTGTTCATTGAGATACGCTTGCGCCGCGCTGAGACCAGGCGCCTGTTGATTGTTCGGCAGATAGAAGCCATCGCTGATCGTGGCGTTGATCTGCACGTTGTTGAGCGCGCGCAACAGCAGCGTGCCGGGCTCGCCGCCGTCCGTGGTGCGGTAGTAGAGCGTGGTGGTGCCGCCGACCGTGGCGCCGGAACCGAAATTCCAGTTGCTGGCGACCGTGATATTGCCGTTGTTGATGGTCGTGCTCGGATTGACGAGGTCGATCTCGGGCCGCAGATGCAGCATCGACGACGGCAGCGCCGCCGCGGCGCCGCCGCCGACCTGCAGCCTGGCGCCGGCGAAGTTCGCCGTCACCGCCGCCGTGTCGAACGGCGTGTTGACGAAGCTTTGCAATACGCTTTGGTAGAAATCGACGTGCGGCATGTAGGCCCCGGCCGCGGGCGCGTCGGGCGTCGAGACCGGATAGAGGCCGTTGCCGTCGGCGAAGATGATCTGGCTCGGCTTGCCATTGGTGAGCGTGGCATCGAAGAAGCCGGCCGGATCGATCACGCCGTCGAAATGCTGGTTGAGCTGCTTCTGCTGGTCCGGCGTCAGCGCGTTGTAGGCCGCAACCGTGGCGACCGCGCCGCAGCCGCCGGCGACCAGCGTGCAGCCGTCAGTGGTGCTCCACACCGCATAGGCATTCAACACGACGCCGCCACCGCTGGCGTTGCCGGATGCATCGGCGTTGGTGATGACGGTGCCGCTGAAGCTGGCATTGACATTGCCGCCGGTCAGGATCGGCGCGCGGATGATCACCGAGCCGCCGGTGTTGTCGATGTTGCTTCCGCCGGGGCCGCCGCTGACGTTGAACCTGGCACCGTCGGCAACGTTGATCGTGCCCGATGTCGTGACGTTCTGGTAGCCGTAGGTGGCGTTGAGCGTGCCGTCGGGCGTGCCGGTGGTGCCGAGGGTGATGGTGCCGCCCTTCTGCACCAGCCCCGACGTGCCGCCGCCATAGGCCGGGTCGTTCGCGGCGTAGGGCTGCCAGGACACATCGAGCACGGCGCCGCCGTTGACCGTGACGCCGGTCCCGCCATACAGCGCGATCTGGCCGCGGCCGCCGCTCGCATCGATGGTGCCGTTGACAGTGACGTTGCCGGTGTCGGCGACCAGCAGAACCTGATTGGAGACCAGCGTGCCGTCGATGGTGATGTCGCCGGTTGCGCGGCGGACCGTGAAGCTGCCGGCGAAGGCGTCGAGCGGCAAGGTGCTCGACGGATCGATGCTGCCCGCCTGCAACGTGAAATCGCCGCCGACGCTCTTGAAGGCGGCGCGGCCGTCGAGCGTGCCGTTGAGCACCGCCGTGTTGGAAGCCAGGATCGACAGCGACCCGGCAAAGCCGTTGCCGGCCGCCGCCACGCTCACGCTGGCGCCGGGGTCGATCACGACATTGCCTGATGTCGACATCAACCGCACATTGCCGCCCGGCGTGTCCTGGATGAGATCGAGGATCTGGATGCGCGAGCCGGAGGCGTCGATGACGGCCCCTGCCCCGAGCACCACGTCGCCGGCAAATGCCGCCAGATTGACGGTGCCGGACAGCGCACGGATGGTGGCGGTGTCGGTGATCGAGGCGGCGGTGACGGCGAGCGAGCCGCCGATATTGCTCGGATCGCTTGCGGGTGCGGTCCCCGCGCCGGTGACCAGGCTGACCTGGCCCCGGGTGGTGAGCGACTGCCCGGCACCGCCGTTGACCACGACGATCGGCGCGGACAGCGTCATGTTGGCGCCGCCGCCGCCACCGCCGGAGAAGGTCACCGTCGGCAGGCTGGAATAACCCGAGCCGGCATTGGTGAGCGTGAGCCCGGTGACGACGCCGCCCGATGCGGTCGCCACGGCGCTGCTGCTCGTGCCGCCGCCGCCACTGATGGTCACGGTCGGCGCGCCCTGATAGCCGTCGCCGGGATTGGTGAGCGTGATGCCGGTCACCGCCGCGAGGCCCTGCGCGATCGCGCCGGTCCCGCCGCCGCCGGTGAACGAGAATGTCGGAATGCCGGCGTAGCCCGAGCCGGCGTTGGTCACCGATACGCTGACGACGCCGAGCGACGCCGTGAGCGTGGCGCCGGTGCCCGTGGCACTCGCGACATCGACCTCCGTGATCGCGCCGGTGAAGCCGGAGCCAGCCGAGGTGACCTTGACGCCGGTGATGGCGCCGCTTGCGTCAACGATCGCGGTGCCGGTGAAGCCGGTGCCGTCAGGCCCGATGACGGTGACCTGGTCGCCATTGCTGTAGCCCGTACCTCCTGCGCTCACCGCGATGCTGGCGACGCCGAGCGAGGCCGTCGCCTGCGCGCCGGATCCGCCGGTGCCGCCGATCGTCACCGTGGGGACGCTGGTGTAGCCGCTGCCGCCGTTCACAAGCGTGACCCCGCTGACATCGAACGTCAGTGAGGCCGCGCCAACCGGCCCGGAATCCAGGCTGCCATTGCCGCTGAAGGCGATCGCCTGGCCGGCGTTGAAATTGACCTGGCTGAAACCGCCAAGGCTCTTGGCGCCGACGTCTTCGGTGATGGTCGAGGACGCATTCAAGGTCAGCGTGCCGCCGGCCCCGCTGATGCCGGTGCCGGTCACGCCGCGGCTGTTGGCAAGATCGATGTTGGTGGCATTGACCGTGGTGCTGCCGCCCTGCCCGTACAGCCCGGCGCTGTCGAAGGTCAGCTTGCCGATCGGATGCGCGGCATCGCCGATCTCCAATCCATTGGCGTCATAGAGATTGATCACCGATCCGCTGCGCAGCCGGACCGAGACCGCGTCGTTGAAGTTCGCCAGCACGGTCGCGCTCAGCACCACGCCGGTCGAGCCGCCGCCGATATTGATGACCGAGCCGGCGATGTCGTAATTCCCGGCGTTCAGGACGGCGCTCGAAGCCAGCGTGCCGCCGCCGCTGCTATCGAGGGTCAAAGCGTTGCCGCCGTCGATGATCGCGCCGGCGCCGACCGAGAACTTGCCGAGCGCGGTCGAGCCGCTCGGCAGCGTGCCGGGCCCGCTGTATTGCCCGGGGACGAAGTTCCGCGTCACGTCGACGATGGTGCCGTTGGAGACGCGCAGCAGCGCGCCGTCGCCGCTCACGCCTGCGGTGTATCCGGTCACAGATCCATCCGACCCCACGATGGCGACAGGATCGATGCCGAAGGCGATGTCGCGATCGGTGCCCTTCGGCACCGAGCCGGCCGCACGGATCACGCTGCCGGCATCGACCACGACGCCGCGGCCGTTGCCGCCGAGCGAGACCAGCAGCAGCTCCGGCCCCGTGAGCGGATGCGACGCGTCGGTCATGACTTCGAGATCGAGCGCCGTTGCGGCGATCTGCTGGACGCCGTTCACCACGCTGGCAGTGCCGCCGATCAACACCGAGGCGGCCCCGAGATTGGAGATCTGATCGGGATCGAGCACGAGGTAGCCCGCCGGCGCGGACTGCGCGGAATCCAGATGCGCGATCAGGATCTCGCTGCCGCCGATCTGAACCTGGCCGCCGGCGCCGACGAGGCCCGGTGCGAGCGTGCTGGTGCCTGGTGCGAACAGATTGGTGCCGCCGAGCTTCAGCGAGTTGATGGCACCGAGCACCAGCACACCGCCGTCGATCGGCAGCGGAGGCGGCGCCTGGTTCGCGGCCAACGCCTGATTGCTGAAGAAGGTGGTGCCCGAGGTGATGTTGATCTCGGAATATTTCGACCACACCGACTGCGACTGCAGCTGGAACACCGCGGTCTGCGACGACCGCGTACCGGACAGCGCATTGCCGAGCGCGCCGAGCACATATTGCGAGCCGTCGGGGCTGGTCACGCTCTTGGTCGTGCCGGGATTGACGTTGCTTGCCACCTGAACGACGCGGTAGGCGCCGGGCAGCGTCGCGTACATGCCGGGCAACAGCGTATAGGTGCCCGCCGGAACGCCGGCACCCGCACCGATCGTGACGGTCTGGCCCGGTGCGATCGCACTGGGGAACGCACCGTTGGCCGATGCGCTTACGCCGGAAAGATTGGGAGCATAGGCGAAGTTGGGATCGTAGGCCGCCACTGGCGCCTGATAACTCGGGACCAGCGCATAGACCTGCCGCCCGTCGGCATAGGTCGGCGTGATATTGCCCGTCGCCGGATCGCGCTGGTAGGTCGTGAGCACGTTGCGGGTGCCGCCGGTGCCGGCGACGAATTCGGTGGCATAGATGTCGCCGCCGCCGCTGAGATCGAGCGTCGCTCCCGCGCTGGTGGTGACGCTGGTGCCGAACAGGCTGATCGACTTGGCGGGCGGCGCCGTGAGCACCGGCGGTATGATGCTGGCTGGATCGATCGCCGCGCCGTTCGGAGCGCCCTGATACCAGGTGGTGCCGTCGACCGTGTAGCCATCGGGAATCACGAGGCCCGCCGCCGACACCGAGGTCAGGCTGCCAGCGTCCAGCGTCACGCTCTGGGTCGGGGTGAACGGCCCCGAAGTCAGGAAGCGACTGATCTCGAGCAAGGCAGTCGTGATCCCGGTCGGGACATCGCTGCTGGTGCGAACCCCGAGGATGATACTGCCGAGCGGGGCCCAAAGCGTGCCGCCCTGCTCGATGGTCCGCGCGCTGACCACGATACCGCCGCCGGCCGAGAGCGGCGCGGTCGGCGCACCGTTCTGCGCGACGGTGATGGTGCTGGCGGCGGGAAGCGTGCCGGTCGACATCAAGAGAAAATCGGTGTTGCTGACCGGATAGACCTCGGCTGCCCGCAGCGTCAGGTTGCCTGGCACCAACAACGCTCCGGCGAAGGCCGGGAGCCCACTGCCCCCGGTGCTTGTAACCAAGCCATAATCATCCGGCAGCAGCCGGATGGCGGAGGCGCTGCTGAAGTTGGCATTGGCCACGTTATGGAGCGTAATCCCGCGCTGCAAATCGATCCATTGCGCCGAAATGTTCAATGTGCCGTCTGCGAGGGTCGGAAGCTTGGGCGTAAAGCGTGGGTCGGATCCCACAAGGCGAACGTAACCGGCGCTCAGACTCACGGTGGCGGCGCCGGTGCCGGGGATGCAATTCGCGCCGCAGCTGGGCGCAAACGTCGCCGTGTCGTTGAAGTCGATGCCCGGCGGCAACAGCCCGGTGCTCGCAGGCAGCAGCACGAAATTCCCCGCATCCGCGCGCAGGGTCAGGGCCCCGGGGATCGCCACATTCACCGAACCGGCAAACGCAACGGCGAGGTTGGCGTTCAGGGTGATGGAATCAAAACCGCTGTTGCTGAGCGCATCGGCGCCGATGAACGCTCCGCTTGCGGGCGTTGCACCGGCGGCAGGCAGATTTGCCGCGACGTGGCCATCCGGCTCGATCACGATGGCGTCGGGCAGGTTGTTGAATGAATTTGCCGGCAGGCCGGCGACCGCGCTCGGAGTGGCGACATCGCCGATGACCAGGCTGCCGCCGCTCGCGAGCGGCGCACCGCCGGCAGCATTGACGCTGCCGGCGAAATAGATGCTGGTGCCCACGAGCTGCAGGCTGCCACCATTGCTCCACGCTGCCTGCCCGACTAGGCTCGGCCCGAATCCGGCCTGCTGCACCTGGATCAGGTTGCTGTCCGCCGTCACGGCGGCGCCCTGCAGGTCGAACTGCGCGCCCGGCTGCACCACGACCGTGCTGCCGCCGAGCGTGATGGTGCCGCCGTCGAGCACCGTGCCGGTGGAATAGGCGACCACCGCCGGATTGGGCAGGAATACGCCGCCGACATCGAGCACGGCGCCAGAGCCGATCGAGACATTGCCGAACACGTTGATGGCGCCGGCCGGCGCAACGACACTGCCGAGTACGCTCACCTCGCCCAGCACGGGCGTGACGGTGATGATCACATTGCCGGCCTGATCCGTGCTGCTGGTCACGCCGATGGCATTGCCGCCAACCAGCGTGATGGTGGCCCGCGGATCGGCCTGGATCGCGGCGCCACGGTCGACCAGGACGCTGGTCCCGTCCAGGGTCAAGCTGACCGGCTTGCGCAAACCGTCGGGCAGAAGGCCTGCGGACGCGAAGTCGCGCACCAATGCACCGGTCGGGATCTGATTGACAGCAACATTGGGCAGCATGGCGGTCGGCTGTTGCAGCACCAGCTGCGTGCCCGCGGTGACCGTGGTGCCGCCATAGACGTCGCTCAGCGTGTATTGCGAGAAGCCGCCGCTAGTGAAGAATGATGTCGGCAAGACTAGCTGGCCGGACTTCGTATCCGACACGGCGAGACTTGTGGCTGGCTGGCCGCTCTGCGTGGCGATCGCGCCCGCCTTGGCCGTCGGGAGATAGGACGTGACATCCGTCGCCGCACCATCGACGATGATCGTCGACGCCTGCAGCGTCAGCGTGCCGCCGCCGTCGAAGCCCCCGGCATAGATGGTGCCGTCCAGCAGCACGTTGGCCTGATCGGGATGGTTGGTCCCCGTCGGAACGACGTTGTACGGGGTTATTCCGCTGCCGGTCCCCGATCCAAACCCAGCCCAACGATTGCCCTGCCCTTTGGGCATGTATGTCTGAAGCGCCAGGCTGCCGCCCTTGCCGACCGGCAAACCGTCGGAGCCGGTCTTGAGCTTCCCGGTCGTGTCGACATAGCCGCCACCGGACACGTCGATCGTGCTGCCGGACGACAGCACGATGCTCTGGGTCACATCGACGAAGCTGCCGTCACTGGACTGTGTGCTGGCGGCGAGCGTCGAGATGCTCACGGTGCCGCCGTTGACGAAGGCCTGGCCCTCGAGCTGATCCGGCTGCTTGCCCGTGTCGTTGACCCAGCGGCCGCGCACGTCGAGCACGGCGGTCGGCCCGATCACCACGGCGGGCGTCGACGGCAGCTGCGGCGTGCCGGCGGCGTAAGTGAAACCGGTCAGGCTGATCTTGCCGGCCGGCGCACTGAGCGTGCCGTCGATGGTGCCGACACCATCCAGTGTGATGCTGCCGCCGGCGCGCACCGACAGGACGGCATTGCTCGCCATGTCGAGCTGGAGTGCCCCCTTGATCGAGACGGCGCCGAGCGACGGGTTCGACAGCACGTCGGTAAAGATCGGGAACACGCCATTGGCGAGCGTCGGCGTCCAGGTGGAGGCATTCGCCAGGCTCAGGCTGCCGAGGCCGTACGGATCGGACCCGGCGTCCGCCTGCGGCAACAGCACCACGTGATTCTGATTGGCTTGATTGGCCGAAGGATTGGTGAAGTTGATGCTCAGCGAGGCACCGGTCGGCATCTGGTCGGACGCCGCGAGATTCGACGATCCAGCCATCGTGCGCTGCCGGTCGCCGGCCACCGCATCGCCGATGATGTCATTGACGATCGGGTTGATGGCGGACACGGTGACGGAGCCGGCATTGGCGCCCGCGACGTAACCCGCCTGGTAATGTGCGGTACTCCGGCCGAACGGACTGATATAGACTTCAGTCAGGCTCGTATCGACCTTGCCGTTGATCTTGTGCAGGACGGTAAAGCCGCCGCCGACGCCGAGATAGGCAATGTTCGGGTTGGCACTGCCGATATCATAGGAGCGTCCGTCGGCGCCGACCACGCGTGAGGTGGTGATCACGCCGCCGGTGTACTGCACATAGCCGCCGGAAACGTTGATGACCGCGCCGGGCTTTTGCACGACGTTGATTCCCGATGTCGTGAAATTGCCGCCGACGGTCAGAATCTGGTCGATGCTCTCGGGGATCAGCCCGGTATAGCCGCTGACATTGAGAATCGGCGAGCCGACGCGCGCATCGATCGTGACGGTCTTGCCGATCAGACCCTTGGACAGCGGATTGTCGGCGACCTCGGCTGACGTCACGAGGATGCTGATCTCGTTGATCGACATCGGCAAGGTCACGCCGGCGATACCGGAGAGGTCGATCGCGCTGCCGTTCTCGAGCATAACCGTCCCGGTGCTGCCGGCGTTGATCGTGAGCGCGGCGCTCGGCGCCTTGATCAGCGCACCGTCGCCGCCGGCGCCGCTGCCCTGCAGGTCGACATTGCCCGTCGCCTGGATATTGATCGTCGGTTGCAGCACCGCCTGGAAATATGCGGCCGCGGTGCTGGCGCCGTTGACCGTGACCGTGGAGTTGGCCGTCGCGGTCGGCAGCGTGCTGCTGGTTTCGTCCGGCAGGATCGCCGTGAGGCTCGCCGCCCCCAACACGATGTTGCCGTTGGCGCCAGGCGCGCAGCCGCCGACCGGGCAGACCGTACTCAGGGTGATCGAACCGGTGCGGGTGGTGCTGGTGGTGGCGAAGATACCGCCGAGCTGGTTGATCGCGCCGCCGGAGAGCGTCACCGCGCCGTCGTTGGCTGTGAGCAGGCCGCCGACCTCGTTGTTCACGAGGCCCCCGCCGGCGCCGACCACCTGGATCGCGGTCTTGGTTCCGACAGCGGTCGATAGCGGCGTGACCAGCGTGAGCGAGTTGTTCGAGGCGAGGATGATCTGGCCGTTCTGCGTGGTGATGCTGCCGGCATTGCTGACGCCGCCGTCGGCGAGCAACGCCACGAAGCCGCCGTCGCCGGTGGCGTTGAGCTTGCCCGTGGTGTCGATCACGGCGCCCGGCTCAACGATGATCTTGCCGTTGGCGCCCTGATTGAAGATCGCCGCACCTGTGCCCGTGACACCGGCGCTGGCCGGGACGTCGCCGAGCAGCGAGAACAATCCGTTCTGCAGGAAGCCCTGATAGTTGTTGGCGCTCAGCTTCGACGGCAGATCCAATGTCGAAGCAATCAGCGTATGGACGTTGATCTGGCTGTTGCCACCGAACACGATGCCGTTCTGGTTGATGACATACACCGCGCCGTCGGCCCTGATCGCGCCCAGGAGCTGGCTCGGCGCGACATTCGGCGCGACCTTGTTGAGTGCGGCCCAGCTCGAATTGCCCTGCTGGTTGAAATTGACCGTGGTATCCCTGCCGACGTTGAACGACTGCCAGTTCAGCACCGCCTGGGACTGGGTCTGATCGATGTTGACCGTGGTCTGGCCGCCGCTCGAGGTTTGTGTCGGCGTGTTGGCACCGACCCAGGTGGTGACGGGATTGGCGACACCGGGCGCCTTCAGTCCGCTATCGGGCACCAGGCCGCCGACGTTGAGTCCGTTCGCGACCGTGCTCGGCGCGCTCGCCGCAATCCCGCGCGCCGCGCTCTGCGCCGCCCGCAAGGCCTGGATCGCCTGCGTCGCGCGCATCATCGACGCCTGCGTGTTTTGCGCCGCCTGTTGCGCCTGCTGCGCGGCCTGTTGCGCCGCGCTCATCGCCGCTTGCGCCGCCGCGGTGCCGCCGTTGCCCCAGTTGCCAAACGGGCGCGCGACCGCCTGTGAACTCATTGCGATCGCGATCGAACTGACGCCTGCCAGCAGCAGGCCACGGCGCGAGGTCGAACGAGAGCGGGGAAGCGAATGCATGCGGGCCTTCCAAAGGAGCGGTGATGCGAAACGACGTCACGCAACAACGCACCGGCCAGCCTGGAACCAGCCTGGCGCGGTGCCGACAAGGTCAATGTGAAGGCGCACAGCACCGCCCAGCGCGACCGCTTGCTCAAAGCGGGCACACCCCGACAGCTCAGGACACCTCCCCTATCTCCCTAGACAGTTCGGCAAGGCCTAACGCGCAGCGACCGCGCATAAAAATTTCAAATTTTCCGAGAGTTCGCGGTTTGCCAAAACGCGCGCCGAGGTCGAAACAACCGACTGAAAAGCAACCGCAATTCAGTTCGGCATGACGACCTTGGGCCGTGGGATGCGGCGTTCCGCAGCTTTTGCGGACTTGGCGACCTTGGTGCTTCCGCCAAACAGGGCGAAATCGACCGAGCGCTCGCCCTGGGTCAGGACCAGCCGGCGCGGCTCGATCCGCTCGACTTTCCAGCCGCTGACGTCGTCGCCAGTCCGCACCCGCACCACCTTGTCACTGGCGCCCGATGCGCGGATGGCGGCGCGGCCGTCACCATCCTCGCTGACGATACCGAGCACCACCACGGTCGGCGGCGGTGGAGGTGGTGGCGGCGGTTCCTGCCGCGCCACCGGCGCAACCGGTTTCGGCGGCGGCCGGCGCGCCGGCGTGAACAACGGCTTGTCCTTGGTCGCGCTCAGCTGCTGCAACGGCTGCAGCCCGACCGGATTGCCCGCTGCGGCCTCGGTGCTCGCCGGCGTCTCCGCCGCGTGCACCGATGGCACGCTCAGGCAGAGCAGAACGACCATCAACATTTGCAATGCGATCGACATGCGCCCGCCGTCCAAGCGTCCTGCTGCACGAACGTCGACTGATCGTCATCGCTGCGTGCCACAATCTCATTGCGCCAGACGCGTGCGCGTTGCAAGCCTCCTCGTCGCGCGCGATGCAAAATGCCGCGCGCCGCAACGTGTATGCGTCAAATCTGTGAAGACGAATCACAGCCCGGCATTGTCGCCATGCGCGGCGTGCCGCGACGGTTGTTACGACGACGTCATCGAAGCCGCACACAGTCCGCGCGGTGCGGTGGACGGCGTGTCGACGCTGCGGCCTGCATCGACACCAAAGACCATCGAGACGAAACACTTCCGAGACGAAACACTTCGCTGTCAAACACGTGGCGTCATGCGTTCGAGTTGCATCCCTGCCGGCCTCGCGCCGCTGCTGCGCGGCGGCCTGTTCCTGGTCCTCGATTGCATCTTGGCGTGCAGCACGGGCGCGGGTCAGGCGCTGGCCGCGTGCGAGCTGCATTCGCGCGGCGGTGTGATCACACGCGTGGTGCAGATCGAGCTCGACAATGTGCATCTGCGCCGCGACACCCCGAACGTTCCCTCCGATCTCGAGCAGATGCCGCACCTGCGCGACTTCCTCGCGCGCGAAGGGATGATCGGCAGCAATCACCAGATCTCGCCGCTGGCGCAGACGGCACCCGACGCCCTCACCATCCTGACGGGCCTGTACGGCGACCGCATGGGCGTGCCGATCGGTGACAGCAGCGCCGTATTCCGCAGCGATGGCAGCGTCGGCTTCGCCAGTGCCTTCGCCTATTGGGCCGCCGATGGCGCCGACGGCAAGCCGCTGATGCTGGCCGACACCGGCAAGACCGTGCCCGCCCCCTGGGTGCCGTTCACCAGCACGGGCTGCGACGTCGGCGCGTTCGCGATCACGGGCCTGACGCTGCAAGGCAACGCAGACATCGCCGCGACGCTCGGCGCCGCCGAGGCACGCGCCGCGACCGCCGATCCGCTCAAAGCCCGCACGGATCTGTTCGGCATCGCCATCCACTGCGCACGCGGCAGTCCGCTGTGCAGCAACGCCCATGCACGGCCCGATCTGTTGCCGGACGAGCCCGGCGGCTATGCCGGCTACAGCGCGCTGTTCGGCAACCGCAATGTGCAGCCCGTGATCTCATCGGCCGGCCCGGTGAAGGATCTCATCGGCAACCCCATCGACGACGCGGCTGGCCGCGCGGGCTTTCCCGGCATCGATGCGGCCACGGCCGCGCAGTCGCTCGGTTACGCGGCTGCGATGCTGGAGGCCGGCGTGCCGGTGGTCTATGTCGGGATCGGCAACGCGCATCGACCGCCCGCTGCTGCGGCCCGCAAGCGCGCCTTCGGCCCCGGCGAGCGCGCCCATGTCGCAAGGCTCGCGGCCGACGACGCGGCGTTCAAGCGCTTCATCGACCGGCTCGCTGCCAACGGCATCACCACACGCAACACTTTGTTTGTCGTCGTGCCCACCGGCAACGACCGCTTCGTCGGGGGACCGCCGAGCCCGCAAGCCTGTGACGGGCTCACCATGCCCTGCAGCTACGGACCGGTCGGCGCGATCGACACTGCGATCGATCGGTTGCTCGCGACCGAGCGCCGCAATGTCACCGCGTTCGACGTCCAGGCCGGCAACGCGCCGCCATTCTACATCCGCGGCAATCCGCAATCCGCCGATCCGCTGACGCGGACGCTGGCGCAGGACATCGGCAAGCTCAGTGCCCTCAACCCGGTGACCGGGAAGAGCGACCGGCTGACGTCGATGCTTGCGGACCGTGCGCAGCTGCAGCTGATGCACATGGTCACGGCAAGCCCCGCGCGCACGCCCCATGTCGTGATGTTCGGCGATCCCGATTACCTGATCCGAACCTCGGCCAGCCGCGCCGATTGCGCGGCGCCGCCGGCCTGCGTCGCTGATAATCCCGATATCGTTTGGCTGCGCGGCGACATTGCCCAGCTGCTCGGTGGCAGCTGGTTCGGCATCGCCGGCCCCGGCGTCGCGCGGCGCGGCGAGACCGCCGACATCGTCTCCAGTCATGCCGACCTGCGCCCCACTTTGCTGGCGCTGCTGGGACTGACCGACCGTTATGTCCATGACGGGACCGTGCTGGTGGATGCGCTCGCGCCAAGCGCGCTGCCGGCGGAACTCGCAAGCGACCCGGACAGCTACAGCGCGCTGGCGCACGCACTGAAGACGCTCAATGAGCCGCTCGGGCAGCTCGCCCGCAACAGCCTTGCTCTCGCGACCCAGGCCATCAAGGGCGGCGACGCCGGCTATGAGCGCTATCTCGACAGCATCGGCACCATCACCTCGAGGCGCGACGCATTGGCGCGCGAGATCGACGCGCAGCTCGATGGCGCAGCCTTCGCGCACCGGCCGATCAACCCGGCCTATGCCCACGCGCTGATCGGCCGCGCCGAAGCGCTGGTCAACGAGGTGGAAAATATCGCCGGCAGCAGCCTGACGCCTGCCGATCGTCGCTGGAAGGCGGCGAACGATGCGCGTTGACGAGAGGGTCGCCGTTGGCAGCGCCGCGTCCCGGCGAAGAGAAGGGAGAATGGTCGTGCAGCTTCTCGAAGGTTACCGTCGTCCGCGCGCAGCGTCGCGGGGCGTCGCGGCCGCCACATGGCTGACGCTCGCCGGCTTGCTCGGCGGCTGCATGATGGACAAGGCCATCGACCTGCCCGGTCGCGACCAGGTCACCGACCCGATCCGCGACGCCGACCTGCGCGCGCACTGGAACGGCCCGTCTGGCGGCGCGCCCGGTGCGACGGCATCCTCGTCCCGTGCGGCGCAGCCGATGGTGTTTCCCGGCGCCGACCAGGATGTCGCGCCGGGCTCGACCCAGCGCGACGCCGGCACCGCGACCGCAACGCGGGTCGCGACCGCAGCCGACAGCGATGTCATGGCCGAGAGCGGCGGCGTCGAGCTGAACTTCGAGAACGCCGATCTCGCGACGGTGGTGAAGTCCGTGATCGGTGACAGCCTCGGGCTGAACTACGTGATCGATCCGCGCGTCCAGGGCACCATCACGCTGGCCTCGACGCAACCGATCCCACGCAAGGACGTGCTGCCGATCTTCGAGAACACACTGCGGGTGCTGAATGCGGCGGTGCTGCGCGAAGGCAGCCTGATCCGTATCGTGCCGATGCCGGAAGCCGCGGGCGCCGGCACCGCAAGCATCGGCGCGGGACAACCGGGTTACGGCGTCTCGATCGTGCCGTTGCGCTTCGTGTCCGCCGCGGCGATCGCCAAGACGGCGGAGAACTTCCTGTCGCGGCCTGGCGCCGTGCGCGTCGATCAGGCGCGCAACGTGCTGCTGATCCAGGGCACCGCCTCCGAGCGCCAGGCGGCCGTCGGCGTCATCGGCGAGCTCGACGTCGAGTGGCTGCGCAACCAGTCGGTCGGGCTCTACCCGCTGAAATCGACCGCGCCCGAGACCATGATCCGCGAGCTCGACAAGGTCTTCGACACCGCCGATGGCGGCCAGGGTCAGGGCGTGATCAAGTTCCAGCCGGTGACCCGGATGAACGCGGTGCTGGCGGTGAGCAAGAACAGCAAGGTGCTGGAACGCGCCACCCAATGGGTGCGGCGGCTGGACCGCTCCGATCCCACCGGCACCACGGTGCGGGTCTACAGCCTGCGCTTCGGCAACGCGCGCAACATCGCACGCATCCTCAACGAGATGTTCGTCGGCCGCTCCTCGCAGTCGGGCAGTGACAGCCAGACCAGCCCGACAACGCCCGGTCAGAACGGAGCGACGTCGCGGCTCGACTCGCTCGGCAGCGGCACGCTCACCAACAACAATAACAACAACACCAGTCCAGGCACGACCAGTTCAGGCAGCACCACCGACACCTCGGGCAGCGCCAACAAGACCCAGGTTGGATTTGGCGACCGCAAGGACGACGACCAGGACACGGCGGGATCCGGCCAAGCCAATCTCGGCAACCTGCCGCGCGGCGTGTTCCAGAATGTCCGCATCACCGCCGACAAGTCGACCAACTCGATCATGGTCTATTCCAACCAGGAAGATTACCTGGTGATCGAGCGCGCGCTGGAGCAGCTCGACCGGCCGCGGCTGCAGGTCGCGGTCGACGCGATGGTCGCCGAGGTGACGCTGACCGACGCGCTGCAGTTTGGCGTGCAGGCTTACCTGACCAGCGCCAACGCCGGCGCCGGCCAGGACAAGGGATCGGTCGGCCTGTTTTCCGCCGCGCAGACCGCGACGCAGACCGCCCTGCTCTCGCGCGTGCTGCCCGGCTTCAACGCCGTGCTTGGCGCCGAGGCCAATCCCAAGCTGGTGCTGAACGCGCTGTCCACCCTGACCACCGTCAAGGTGCTCTCGGCCCCGTCGCTGGTGGTCGCCGACAACGAGCCGGCAATCCTCGAAGTCGGTGACCAGGTGCCGATCTCGACCGGCAGCACGGTCACCGGGCTCAACGTGACGAGCAGCATCAGCCGGCAGAACACCGGCATCATCCTGAAGGTGCTGCCGCATGTGCATCCGAACGGATCGGTCGAGCTCGAGATCGAGCAGGAGGTCTCCAACGTCGTCAATCCCGCCGGTGCCAGCGCGCAGAACCTGACGCCGACGATCTCGCAGCGGCGCATCCACTCGACGGTCGCCACCAGCAGCGGCCAGACCGTGCTGCTGGGCGGCCTGATCAAGGAGGACGACGAGCGGACGGTGTCGGGGCTGCCCGGCCTCAACGAGATCAAATATCTCGGCGACCTGCTCAGCCAGAAGAGCGACAGCAAGACCCGCTCGGAGATCATCGTCTTCGTCACCACCAAGATCGTGCGGAATCCGCACGACGCCCAGGTCGTCGCCGAGGAGTTCCGCGAGCGCCTCGACAGCATGCGACGGGCCCCGACGATCGTTGAGGCACCGGCGGCGGCTACGCCACCCGCCGCGCGCAAGTGAGACGGGCGGATGCGCCGATGACGATGCTGTCATCCATGCTGAGGCTGCTGGGAGCGGCCATGGTCAGCACGACCGCGACCGCGGCCGATTTGAAGAGCGTGACGCTCAAGGGCGACGTCACCATCATCGCGCTCAGCGGCGACGTCGCCGAAGGCGACGCCGAGGCGGCCGAGGCGCTGATCAAGGCGGCCAACGACCACGACCGCCTGATCTCCGCCGTGCGCCTCGATTCACCGGGCGGCAGCCTTGCCGAGGCGGTGCAGCTTGCCAATCTGATCCACCGGGCCAAGCTGCCGACCATCGTCGCGGCCGGATCGCGTTGCGCCTCGGCCTGCTTCATCGTGTTCGCGGCGGGAAACGAGAAGTTCGCAAGCTTCGACGCCGCGATCGGGGTTCACGGCGTGTCCGACAAATTCGGCCACGAAACCGCGCAGACCAGCGAGGCGACCATCGCCATGGCCCGCATCGTCAGCAGGTTCGGCGTTCCACCGCGCATCATCGCACAGATGGTGACGACGCACGCCCACGACATCGCGTGGCTTACGCCTGACGATTTGCGCGCCATGGGCGCGATCATGACCGATCGACCGGGACGCCGCGCCCCGCCGGCAGCACCCGACGATCGCTGGCTTGCCGGGCTCGACGCCCAATCGGACTCGAACACGGCGACGCCGCCGCAGACCGATCAACGATCGCCGGCGGACGCCGGCAAACCCTCGTTGCACCCACAAAGAAAATAGCGGACAGCGCGGCGCCGTGCCGCGCGCCATCATTCGTTGCTGGCGCTGGCGTTACTGGTCAGCTTGTCGAGGGAGATGTCCTGCGCAGTCCCGCTGCCGCCCTCCTGGCCATCCGAACCAAGGGAGACGATATCGTAGGGACCGTGTTCGCCGGGTGCCCGGTAGATATAAGGATGGCTCCACGGATCATTCGGAACGACGCCGCCCTTGAGGTAAGGGCCATTCCAGCTGCTTACGCCCGAGGTCCGCTGCACCAGCGCCGCAAGCCCTTCCGAGCTCGACGGGTAGCGGCCGGCATCGAGGCTGAAGAGGTCGAGCGCGCTCGCGAAGCTCTGCATCTGGATCCGGGCGGCCTTGACCTTCGACTCGCTGAGGTAGCTCAGCACGCGCGGACCGACCAATCCCATGATCAGGCCGATGATGGCGATGACGACGAGCATTTCGACGAGCGTGAAGCCCTGCTCGCCGTGCCGCGTCCCGTTCGGAACGACACGCTTGGAAAGAGCGATGGAGCCTTGCTTTGACATCACTATTCCATCCAATGAGTTCCAAGCCACCGCACGCGCGGTGCCGCTAACAGCGCCTGAACAATAGTCCTCAACGCCCGGACGACAATTGGATTATTTTGATTTCTTTTCTGCGCAATCACGGCTGCTCAGCGGTCTGTATAAGATAGGCCCGCGTCACCATCCGTTGGTCCTCAATGAACCTGCCTCACGACGGCGGACGTTTCATCGTGGTCACCTCGAGATGATCCGTGCTGCCCGTCCAACAGCCAACGACTGCGTCGAGCGTGGTGACGCGCGGCTAGCTCAATCGGTCAGAAGCGTTGCCGTTCAGGACAGTTCGGCCAGCCCGTTGAACCGGCAACGGATTTGCGCACGGGGAAACGATGCATTCGAGTTGCAGGTCACGCGTCAGCCAAGGCATAGTCGTCGGCATCTCACGGTGATGCACCAACGACGGACCAAGCGGAGCGAGCCATGGACGCGCCCCCGAGCAAGGAAGATCAAACTGTGTCCGAGATGCCGAATGCCGGAGAGATGCCGAAAGAGCCGCCTGCGCATTCCGCGGCGCGCACGCCCTCCATCATCGTCGGCACCATCGCCGCCGGCGTCATCGCGCTTTCCGTGTTCTATCTGCTGCGGCCCCAGCCGCTGCTGGTGCAGGGCGAAGTCGACGCGACGCGGCTGGATATCGCCGCGCGTGTTGATGGCCGGGTCAAGAACATCCCGGTCGAGCGCGGTCAGAATGTCGCCGCAGGCGCCGTGCTGGTGCAGATCGACAATCCCGAGACCCTCGCCAAGCTCGACCAGATGAAAGCGGCAACGGCGGTTGCCACTGCCCAGCTCGCCAATGTCATGGTCGGAACGCGGGTCGAGACCATTGCCGCGCGCAAGGCGGAGATGCAGCGCGCGGAGGCCGCGCAGGTGCTGGCGCAGAAGACCTATGACCGCACCAAGACATTGACCGAGCAAGGCAATGCGCCGCAAGCGCGGCTCGACCAGACCACCGATGCGCTGCACGAGAGCGAGCGCGGGCTCGACCAGGCCAAATCGGCCTATGAGCAGGCGGTCAACGGCTACACCAAGGAAGAACGCGCCATCGCCAAGGCCAATGTGGAGAAGGCCGAAGCGGACATCCAGAGCGTCCAATCGGTCATCGACCAGCTCGCGGTCTATGCCCCCGTCGCCGCGCAGGTCTACCAGCGCAATGTCGAACCGGGCGAATATGTCTCGCCGGGCGTGCCGCTGGTGACCCTGATCGATCTCGGCGATCTCTGGGTGCACTTCGATCTGCGCGAGGACCTGGTCAAGGGCCTGAAGGTCGGCGACAAGTTCGACGTCCGGATTCCCGCGCTCGACGACCGCCGCGTCACGGTCGAGGTCAGACTGATCGCGACCAAGGGCGAATATGCCAGCTGGCGCGCCACGCGTGCCACCGGCGATTTCGATTTGCGGACGTTCTCGATCCGCGCCTACCCGGTGCAGCCGGTGCCGGAGCTGCGGCCGGGCATGAGCGCCTATCTCGACTGGCGGTCGCGACAATGAACCTGGGATCGCAGCCGGGATTCTGGCGGGTCGCGCTGCGCGAATGCCGCTGGCTGTTGCGCGATCGGGTCGCGCTGCTGCTGATCTTCGGCGTGCCGCTGTTTGCGTTCGTGGTGCTGACGACCGTGTTCAGCCACCCGGTGATCAGGGGGCTCGGCGTCACCGTCGTCGACGAGGACAAATCGGATGCCTCGCGCGCGCTGACGCAATATGTCGCGGCGTCTCCGAGCCTGAAGATCGTCGACGGCACCGGAACGCTGACGACCGCCGTGCAGGATATCCGGTCCGGCAAATCGATCTCGGCGGTCTACATCCCGCCGGATTTCGAACGCGACCTCAAGGCCAGCCGCAGGCCGCAGGTCGTCGGCTTCTATAACCAGCAATATCTGACGGCGGCGGGCATTGCATCGTCGGGCCTCAGCGATGCGTTGACCGCAGCGGCCAACGTGGCCGCACCGGCCAAGCGCGCAGCACCGGCACCAAGCGCGATCGGGACGTTGACCACGGAGACGATCGCGCTGGTCAATCCGCAAAAGAACTACGCCCAGTTCCTGCTGCGCGCGCTGCTGCCGACCATCATCCATGTCGTGATCACGCTGGCCGCGGGCTATTCGGTCGGTTCCGAATTCCGTCGGCGCAATGCGCGGGAGTGGCTGGAAAGCGCCGGCGGCGATCCGGTTGCCGCGCTGGCCGGCAAGCTTGCGCCGCTGTTCTGCCTGTTCGTGCTGATCATGCTGGCCGAACCGCTGGTGCTGGAGGGCCTGCTGCAAGTGCCCTTCAGGGGCGACGTGCCGCTGATGATCGCGGCCGGCTGCCTGCTGATCGTCGCCTACCTCTCGCTGGGCGCGTTGCTGCAACTCCTGGTCCGCGATCTCGCATCGGGGCTCGGACTGGCCGGCCTGATCGCCTCTCCTGCCTTCGGCTATGCCGGCGTCGGCTTCCCCACCGTCGGCATGAACACCTTTGCCCAGGTCTGGGGTTCGATCCTGCCGCTGCGCTGGTACATGGCCGTCCTGCTCGGCCAAGCGGCACGAGGATTGCCGGTCTCGGAGTCGGCTGCTCCCTTTGCCGCGCTGGCGGGCCTTGCTTTGCTGTTTGCTGGCCTTGCTCTGCTGCGCATGGCGAGCCTGATGCGCAGCGGCTGGTTTGCGACCGCGCGCGCCGCTGAGGAAACCGTCATCGACCAAACGCAGCCGGGCATTGGCGGCGCGTTCGTGGCGGAGTGGCGGCGCGTGCTCGGTGCGAAGAGCGCCTTCAGCCTGCTGATCCTGGCTCCGCTGGTCTACGGCGTCTATTATCCGCAGCCCTATCTGAACCAGATCCTGCGCAAGCTCCCCATCGCGGTCGTCGACAACGATCTGAGCGAACTCAGCCGCCGGATCGTCGAGACGCTGGACGCGAGCGGCGCGCTGAGCGTGACGGTGCGTGCCCGCACGCTGGCCGAGGCGCGCACCGCCATCGATCGCGGCGAGGCCTTTGCCGCCGTCGATATCCCCGCGAATACCGAGCGTGACGTGCTCAAGGGCATCACCGCGCACATCCCGGTCTACGCCGACGGCACCTACCTCTTCATCTTCCGCTCGACCGCAAGCGGGGTCGCGAGCGCGATCGGCACCTTGACGTCGGAGCTGGTTTCGCGCGGCGCACGCACCGACGGCAGCCTGATCAAGGCCAAGCTGGCGAGCGCGAGCCCAGCCGACGTGCTGCTGCAGCCGATCTTCAACCCGGTCGGCGGCTATGCGAGCTATGTGGTGCCGGCGGCGTTCATCCTGATCCTGCAGCAGACGCTGCTGATCGGTGCTGCGATGCTGACCGGCACGGCGCTGGCGCGCGGCCGTGGCGCGTTGTCCGGCGTGCTCGGCCGCGGCATTGCCCATCTGACCATCTATCTGCCGGCGCTTGCGCTCTACGTGATCGTGCTGCCGCGCTTCTACGGCTTCTCGACGCTCGGCCATCTGCCGCAGATCTTCGCGCTCGGAACCGTGTTCCTGCTGGCGACGAGCTTCTTGGGACAGGCGGTCGGGGCCTGGTTCACGCGACCGGAGAACGCCACCATCCTGTTGCTGGCGACCAGCCTGCCGCAATTCTTCACCGCCGGCTTCGCCTGGCCGCGCGAGGCGATCCCCGACATTGCCGTCGGGTTCGGACGGCTGTTCCCGGCGGACTCCGCGATCGACGGCCTGGTGCGCATCAACCAATTGGGCGCCAGCATCTGGGAAGTTTCGCATGACTGGCTCGCGCTGTGGTGTCTGGCGCTGGGCTATTTCGTGCTCGCCGTGATCTCGGCGATATCAGTCAGGAGAGGATCGCAACATGCGCAGAGCTAGCCGGGCCATCATGGTTGTGATCGTGCTCGCGCTGATCGCGGGCGTCGTGGTCTATGTCGAGCGCCGCCCGGATGCGCAGGTTCAGCTCTCCGGTGTCGTGCGGTCGACCGAAGTCAGGATCGAGCCGGAGGTCAACGGCCAGCTCGTTTCGATCGAGGTCGGCAAGGGCGCGCAGGTGCACGCCGGCGATGTGCTGGCCAGGCTCTCCGCGGTGGAACTGACCGCGCAGGCCGACCAGGCGCGCGCTGCGCTGGCTGCAACGGTCGCGAACCGCAACAATGTCTATGCCGGCGTTCGCCGTGAACGGGTCGACGCCTTGCAGGCAGCGATCGCCAAGGCCAATGCGCGGCTCGAATATGTCCAGCTGCAGCTCACCAGGGCCACCACGCTGGCCCGTCAGAACTTTGAAACCCAGCAGGCGCTCGACCAGGCCGTGAACGACGTTGCCGGCGCCCGCGCTGACGTGACCGCGGCCCAGGCAAACTACGATGCCGCGGCGGCAGGTCCGACCAAAGAGGAACGCGCCATCGCCGATGCGCAGGTCGGTGCTGCCGCGGCCGCCGTGGCGGTGCTCGAGCGCCGGCTCGACAAGATGGTGTTGCGCGCACCGGCCGACGGCGTCGTCAGCGTCGTCGCCGCGGAGGTCGGCGAGAACGTGCGTGCCGGCCAGCCGATCCTGATGGTCGAGGCCGCAGGCCAGCAATGGCTCTCATTCAATGTGCGCGAAGACCATCTCAACGGCCTCTCGATCGGAAGCACAGCGAGCGTCACGCGCGCCGGCGCAGCCGATGCGATCCGGGCCGTCATCACCGAATTGCAGCCGCTCGGCATCTTCGCCACCTGGCAGGCCGAGCGCGTGATCGGCGATCACGACCGCAGCACACTCCGCTTGCGCCTCGATCCGCAGGGCCAATTGGCAGGCCTGGAACCGGGCATGACGGTCTCGATCGCGCGCTAGCATGTTCCGGAGAAGTGCAAAGCATTTTTCCCTTCGCGACGAACGCGGCCGCATGTGCACGCAGACATGCTGAATTAAAAGCTAAAGCGCGACGGCGATTCAACCCGATCGGATCGCACGTCAATGGAACCGCTGCACGCGCGCGAGTTCCGTGCGTCCTATCGCCGCAGACAATTGCCTCATCAGACACAACTTAAGGTGTCAGCAACATTGCTGGCGCTAAATTGTTGGCGCCCGCAGATCAGGACCGGTAGCCGCATACGCCGCAGGCTATCGAGGAACTTGGAAGTTGGAATTCGCCTCCCCATGCACGCGCCCCTGACAAAGACGCCTGCTGCCCACCAAATCCAATCAGTGCAACAGCCGGCATGGCTGTGGCCGGCCGCGGCCACGGTGCTCGCGTTCGTCCTGGTCGCTCCGCTCTTCGTCATCGAAGTTCCACCGATCACGGACTATCCAAACCATCTCGCGCGGTTCTTCATCCTGGCGCATCCCGACGATGCCGTTCTCTCGCGGATGTATGCGCCACATTGGACGATCCTGCCCAATCTCGGCATGGACATCATCGGTTCCGCCCTGCTGCGCGTCACCGATCCACACATTGGCGGCCGGATCCTGTTGGCCTTGAGCCTGTTGGTGCCGGTGGCCGGCGCCGTGGTCTATCATCGGGTCGTGTTCGGCGGCCGTTCCTACTGGCCGCTGGCCTCGGGGCTGATCGCCTATAACGCCGCCTTCTTCATGGGCTTCATGAATTTCCTGCTCGCGCTCGGCCTGGCGCTGGCCGGCGCCGCCGCCTGGATCGCGTTGCGCAGGCGGGATCGTCCGGGATGGAAGGCGCTGGTCGGTGCGATCGCCGCGGTCGCGACCTTCTTCACCCACATCTTCGGGCTCGCATTCCTGCTCCTGCTGATCGGTGCCGACGAAGCGGCGACGCTGTGGAAGCGCTGGTCGTCCGGCGCGCTGACGCTGCGCGATGGGATGAAGGCGGCGGTCCCGCTCCTGATCGCCCTGATCCCGGCGCTCGTGCTCTACCGGCTCAGTCCATTCGGCGACGTCGACACCTCGCTTGGCGCATGGCGCGTCGTCGTCAAGCTGATGCGGCTGTTCAGCCCGTTCGCCCTGATGAGCACGCCCTTGACGATCGTGACCGGCGTCGCAGTGCTGGTCGCGCTGATCGCCATGCGCCGTCAGCTCGCGCTCGCGCCCGGGCTGCTGCTCGTCCTTGGCGTGCTGGCCATCGTCTACATCGCGGCCCCCTTGCGGATGAAGGGCGGCTCCTACATCGACATGCGAGCGGCGGTGATGATTGCACTCATGCTGTTCGCAGGCCTGCGGCCGCAGATTCCGCGGCGCGAGGCGGTGACCTTCGGCGTCGCGCTTGCAGCGTTGGTTGTGATCCGCGCCGGCTATGTCGGCGCAACCTGGATCGACACCCGCAGCGACCTCGCCGACCTGCGCGCGGCGATGGCCGGCGTCGAGCCCGGTGCGCGCGTGCTGGTCGCGACCGGTTCGACCGGCGAGATGACCTTCGCGCCGCCTGGGCGTCGGGTGCTGCCGGGGATTTATCGGCTCACCAATCACCTGCCGGCCCTGCTGCCGATCGAGCGAAAGGCGTTCTGGCCGCTCTTGTTCGCCAACCCGGCGCAGCAGCCGATCACCATCCTGCCGCCATTCGACCGGCTCTCGCATCCGCTGACCGAGCCGATCGATTGGAGCAAGCTGGCTAACGAGCCGTTCTCGGCGGAAACCCTGAAGTTCGCCCGCTATCTCGTGCAGTGGCGCGCGAACTTCGACTACGTGCTGCTGATCGATCCGCAGCCCGGATTTCAGACCATCGCCAAGCTGTCGCCGCTCTATGACGGCGATTTCGCCAAGCTCTATCGGATCGATCGCTGAATGCGACGAAGGGCCCGCGAACGTTTAACCGGATGCTTAAGCGCAGCGTAAGCATGGGCACGGCAATTTCGCGCCAGGACGGCCCGCGCCGTTCACATTAAGCTTTGCTTAGGGGGAGATTTTCTACCTTGCGCGCTCAAATTGCACCGGCTGGCCGCTGTCATGTCCCTCCTGGAAAATAGATCGATCGACCTGCCGAGCCCGCCCGCCTTGCGGATCGCACATGCGCGGCTGGCGCGGCCGCTCTACGCGATGACGCTGTTCGTGTCGGCGCTGCTGCTGTTCTCGATCCAGCCGATGTTCGCCAAACTGGTGCTGCCGAAGCTCGGCGGCGCGCCTGCGGTGTGGTCGGTCGCGATGGTGTTCTTCCAGACCGTGCTGCTCGCCGGCTACACCTACGCGCATCTGCTGTCGCGGATGTTGCCGCCGCGCTTGACCTCGATGATCCACCTCGCGTTGCTCGGCATCACTGCGGTATCGCTGCCGATCGCGATCGCGCCCGGCTGGGGAACGCCGCCCGCCGACGGCACCGCGCTCTGGCTGTTCGGCCTGTTCGCCGTCTCGATCGGCCTGCCCTTCTTCACCCTGTCGGCAAGTGCGCCGCTGCTGCAAAGCTGGTTCGCGGCCAGTCAATTCCCGAAGATCAATCCTTACGTGCTCTACGCCGCATCCAACCTCGGCTCGTTTGCGGCGCTGCTTGCCTACCCCACGATCGTCGAACCGTTCCTGACGCTCGACATGCAGGCACGGCTGTGGGCCTGCGGATTTGCCGTGCTCTGCCTGCTGATGACCGCGCTCGCGCTGCAAATCGGCCGCACCACGCCCGCGGCCGCGCCGGCGGTTCGCAGTTCCGACACCGCCAGCCCCAGTGTTCCCGAGCGGCTGCGCTGGATCGCGCTTGCGGCGGTTCCATCCGGCCTCGTCATCGCGGTGACCGCCTATCTGACCACCGACATCGCGGCGGCGCCGTTTCTCTGGGTCGTGCCGCTCGCGCTCTATCTCCTGACCTTCGTCGCGGTCTTCAGCGAGTCCCCCTGGATCAGCCATGCGACGGTGGCGCGGATCGCGCCGATCCTGGTTGCGCCGCTCGTCATCAGCATCGGCGGCGACAAGGTGTTCTGGGCCGCCGCGATGGCGCTCAATCTCGCGGCGTTCTTTGCCCTTGCCTTGCTGTGCCACGGCGAGCTCTATGCCCGCCGGCCCGAAGCTGCGCGCCTGACCGACTTCTTCCTCTGCACGTCGTTCGGCGGCCTCGTCGGCGGCATCTTCGCCGGGCTTCTCGCGCCTCATCTTTTCTCTGACAGCACCGAATATCCGATCCTGATCGCGCTCGCCGTGCTGGTCCTGCCGGGCGCGTTCGCAGGACCTTTGCGCGCATCGCTGCGCGAGATATCGGCGTGGGTCGCGCTATGCGCCGCGCTGGTCGTCGGCCGGCATCTGGTCGGCATTCAATTGCCCGACACGCTCGACCTGCCGTTCCTTGCGCTCTCGCTCGGCCTCGTGGTCGCGATGATGCTGCAGCGGCACCGGCCGCTGCGCTTCTTCGGCCTGGTCGCGGCGAGCCTGGTGCTGACGGCCTATTGGCGGCCGGGCATGGCACCGATCGAGACGGCACGCAGCTTCTTCGGCGTGCACCGGGTGGTGCAGACGGCCGACGGCACGGCGCGACTGCTCTATCACGGCAACACCATTCATGGCGCGCAGCGCCTGCACAACGCGGACGGCGCTCCGGTCACGGGAGCCCCGGAGCCTCTGACTCATTACTATCCGGGCGGGCCATTCTTCGACGGCATCGCATCGGCCCGCGCCGCGCGCGGCGGCTTCGATCGCGTCGCCGTCGTCGGTCTCGGCACCGGCTCGCTGGCCTGTCACGCCAAGGACGGCGAGCGCTGGAGCTTTTACGAGATCGACCCCGAAGTGATCCGCATCGCGCAAAACCCTGAACGTTTCGAATTCCTGTCGCGCTGCGCGCCCAACGCCACTATCGTGTCGGGCGACGCGCGCCTCACGCTTGCGGCAACGCCCGAACACTACGACCTGATCGTGCTGGACGCGTTCTCCTCCGACGCCATCCCGGTTCATCTGCTGACCCGGGAAGCCTTCGCGGGCTATCTGTCACGGCTCACGCCGCACGGCGTCATCCTGGTCCACATCTCCAACCGCCATCTCGACCTGGCGCCGGAGCTCGCCAATATCGCGGCCGCCGAGCAGCTGACGGCCTTCTTCACCAAGGACGACCGCGACGATTTCAAGACGACCTTGCGGTCCGGCGCGCGCCTCGTGATGCTGGCCCGCACCGATGCCGACGCCGGACCGATCGCGGAGACCTGGCGCCGCCTGCAACCGGATCCGTCGCGCACGGTCTGGACCGACGACTATTCCAACATCCTCGGCGAAATGCTGCGAACCAAGTTCGGCTGGTGAGCCCACCTACCCGTGATAGGCGAACAGCTCGATCGGCTCGCTGAACCCGCGCACGGCATGTTCACCGACGTGCTCGAGCTCGAACTGACCCGCGACCATGTCGGCAAAGGCGCGCGACAGCAGCACCGGCTTGCCCAGCTGCTTGGTCAGGGTCTCCAGCCGCGATGCCATGTTGACGGCCGGGCCGATCACGGTGAAGTCGAGCCGTGAGCGCGAGCCGATATTACCGTACATGACGTCGCCGACATGGACGCCGATACCGTAGCGCAGCGGCGCGCTGCCGTTCTTCCGGTTCTTCTCGTTCAACGCCGTCATCGCCCGACGCGCTTCGGTGACCGCGTGCAGCAGATTGGCGCAGGCCTTCGGCTCGTCGAGCGGAAAGATCGCGAGCAGGCCGTCGCCCATGAATTTGAGGATTTCCCCGCCATACTTCGCCACCGGCTCCGACACCGCGTCGAAATAATCGTTGAGCAGCTCGATGACGTCGTCGCGCGGCCAGTTGTCGGAGATCTTGGTGAAATCGCGGAGATCGCAGATCAGGATGGCGGCGTGCACCGTCGTGCCGCTGCCGCGCCTGGTCGCGCCGGCCAGGATCATTTCGCCGGCATGCGTGCCGACATAGGTCTCCAGCAGCGTGCGCGCCAGCCGGTTCTTCATGCGGATCTCGCTGACCAGCGCCAGGATCGGCAGCACGTTCGACAGATACGCAATATGCGCCTCGTCGAAACCGCCGGGCCGGTCGGTCGAGAACGCCACCATGTGCCGCTTGCCGAGCGTATGGTGCATCGGCCACGCCACGTAGTCGGTCAGCCCGCTCGCGCGCAACTCATCATAGACGCCATGCTTGCGCCCCTGCGCAGGATCGCGTTCGAGATTCTCGCGGATCTCGGCGACTCCGCCCTGGATCTCCTCGACCGGACTGCCGATATATTCGGCGCGCTGCCGGACATCATAGTCGACCCGGGTAATCGTGGCTTCCTGCGCGCCGTTGACCCACAGGATCCGGGCGCCGAGCCATTGCGGATGGTGAATCAGCAAATGCAGCGATGCCCGCTTGATCGGAATGCCGGCGCGCTGCAGCCGGACACACAGCTCGGCGAAGATATTGTCGACGAAGCGCTGCTCGCGGGTCTCGTTGATCAGCCAGTGCATGACGTCATCGCCGGAACGCGCCGCGGTCGGATCGATACTGGGTGGCGCGTTCATGGCTGGCTCCTCAACGGTCCGCAGGATCGACCGTAAGCCATATGTAAGCCCGGCGTTCCGGCGTCAATGGAGGGCTTGCACTTTCTCCGTGCATCCGGCAACCGGTCAGATGGGTAGGCTGCACGCCCCCCATCTACGCACTCACACCGCATTCAGCGCCTGCGCGACGTCGGCGACGAGGTCCGACGGATGCTCGATCCCGATCGACAGCCGGATCGTGGAATCGAGCACGCCGATCCGCTGGCGGATGTCCGATGGCACGCCGGAATGGGTCATCGTGGCCGGCAGGCTTGCGAGCGACTCGGTGCCGCCGAGGCTGACCGCGAGCTTGAAGATCTGCAGGGCATTGAGGAATTTTTCCGCAGCCTCGCGTCCGCCGACGATGTCGAAGGCGAAGGTCGAGCCGGCGCCGGAGCATTGCGCCGCGAACACCCGCCCCGCAGGCGACGCCGCGTCGTGGTGGGCAAGATAATGCACCTCGGCCACCTTGGGATGGTCGCGCAGGAAGTCCGCCACGACCTTGGCGTTGCGGTCGGCCTTTTCCATCCGCAGGCTCAGCGTCTCGAGCGAGCGGCTGATCATCCAGCAGGAATGCGGATCGAGCTGGGTGCCGATCGCGCCACGCAGCGCCTTGACGTCCTTCATCAGGGCCTTCGCGCCGAGCGCGGCGCCCGCGATCAGGTCGGAATGACCGCCGACATATTTGGTCAGCGAGTACAGCGAGAGGTCGGCGCCATGCTCGATCGGGCGCTGAAACACCGGCCCGAGCAGCGTATTGTCGCAGGCGATGATCGGCCGATGCCCCTGCGCCTTGCCGATCGCCTCGGCCACGCGCCTGACCAGCGCGATATCGACCAGGCCGTTGGTCGGATTGGCCGGCGTCTCGATGAAGATCATCGTCACCCGCCCTTTCTTCATCGCCGCCTCCGCCGCGGCGCGGACGACGCCCTCGTCGAGGCCGTCGGCAAAGCCGACCGCGCCGATCGAGAGCCCGGCCAGCGTCTTGGTGAACAGCGTTTCGGTGCCGCCATAGAGCGGCTGCGAATGCAGGATCACGTCGCCGGGCCGCGCGAAGGCCAGCACCGCGGTCGAGATCGCCGCCATGCCGGAGGCAAACAGCGCGCAGCTCTCGGTGCGCTCATAGATCGCGAGGCGGTCCTCGACGATCTCGCTGTTCGGATGATTGAAGCGCGAATAGACCAGCCCCGCGCCCATGCCCTCCGGCGGCTCGCGCCGGCCGGCGACGAAATCGAAGAAGTCCTTGCCGTCCTCGGCGGTCCTGAACACGAAGGTCGAGGTCAGGAACACCGGCGGCTTGACCGCGCCCTCCGACAACTGTGGATCATAGCCGTAGTTCAGCATCAGGGTTTCCGGATGCAGCGTGTGATTGCCGATGTGGGTCTTTGACGGAAACGGTTTGGCCACGGCCTGTCTCCTTCTCTGCGGGACTGTCGCAGCAGCGACATCTCCCGGAATCGTCGCCCGAAGTGTAGTCCAGCTTTGTGCTATGCGCGTAACCTGGATGGCTTCTCTTTCGGTTTCTTCCACATCCGAAACCCGCCCTCGAACGCATTGGCATTGTCGCCGAAGCGCACCTTGCGCGGCGGGTTGTCGACTTTCTCGGCATTGCCGCCGCCGAGCACGATGTAGTCGGGCTCCAGCGCAGCGAACAGGCGCTCAAGCACGTCGTCGACGTACCTGCGCCACTTCTTCCTGCCGTGCTTCTTGAGACCGGCGGCGCCGAGATAGTCTTCGAAGGTCTTGCCGTTGCGATATGGCAGATGGCCGAGCTCCATCGGCTCGAAAACACCGTCGACGATCATTGCGGAGCCGAGCCCGGTGCCGAGGCCGAGGAACAGCATCCGGCCGCCCTGATAGCTGCCGATCGCCTGCATCAGCGCATCGTTGACCACCTTGGTCGGGCGACCGAACGCCCGCTGGAAATTGAAGCCGGCCCAGCCGCGGCCGAGATTATAGGGTTCGCGCAGCGGCCGGTTATGCACGACAGGCCCGGGATAGCCGGCCGAAATCATGTCGTAGTGCCAATCCCTGGTGAGCGCCTTGACCTTGCGCACCATGTCCTTTGCGGACAGGTCGGGGCCGGACTCGAATTCACGCTTGATCCGCTCACGATCGGTCATGACCTTGACGTGGGTACCGCCGATATCGATCACGAGCACCGTTCGCCGCGCCGTGCGCTTCTTTGCTTTCTTCGCCATGGGGGAAGAATAGCACAAGACACGCCTGTAGGGCGGATTAGCCGAAGGCGTCATCCGCCAATTCCAGAAAACGGCGGGTCACGCTTGCGATGACCCGCCCTGTCGCTTGGCGACTACCAGTCGCGATCGACGTTGCGTACCGCACCGGTCTGGGAGTCGATATAGACCTCCATCCAGCGGCCGCGGCCGTCGCGGCCTTCGATGTCCCATTCGTCGCCGAGGAATTGGGTATGGGACACGCTCACAAGGCCGAGGCTGGTCGCGACATCGAGCGCCGATTCCATCGACATCTGGTCACCGGAATCATAGGCCATCGCAGGTGTCGCCGCGCCGAGCGCGAGAACCGCAAGGACGGGAAGAACGAATTTACGCATCAAGTTGCTCCTCTGGAACGGATTGCGCCGTGTGCCTCGTAGAACGAGCGCAGCGGCGATCAGTTCCGAGCAACTGCCATCACGAACCGGCGCGAAACTCCGCCACTTGCGGCGATTTGGTGGCAGTTCCCGCCGCAGTTTTGTTCCCCATCCGACTCCATTTCGTTCGCAAAGAACGAATCGGAATCGAGCAAATCAGCGCGCAGCGAATCTTAACAACAGGTTTGCTGCGCGTATCGTTCGAAGCGAACTCAGCAGATCATCGGATTGTCGCCGTGGTCGCAGACGCCGCCGGGCACATTGCGCGACGGCACGCTGAACTCTCCGGCCGATGGTGCCGGTATGCGGGCATTGCTGTCGATTGATGGTCCCTGCTGCGAGAGACCGTGACCGCCTCGCCATCCGCCATATCGGGTGGTGAGCGAAGCCTCAGCCATCGCCGATGTCGTGAGCATGGCAATTGCGAGCAGTGCCGCGGACAGGCATTTGATCGGTGTCATCGAATTTCTCCGTGCTGGATTCAGCTCGCCAGCCGGATCGCCGCGGCTGAATTCCGTTCGTCCACTGGTCATGACCGATCGTGGCGCGCTTTATTCCGGCGCAGCCGCGAGGCGCGCGCCGATCAACCTGTTTGTGATCCGTCGTGAGCCACGGCGAAATCGACAGCGCGCTGCCGGATTGTTCTACGTCTGACTCCATTTTGTTCGCAAAGAACGAATCGGAATCGCATAAATCGGCACGAATCGATTCTTAACAAGGCGTTTGCATCCACGCGTGACATCCGTCCGCGTCATTGCCTCATCGCTAGCGCTCCTCGCGATGACGGGCTCGCCCCACACATTGCTCATACGGAAGCTCCGGCCGCAGCTCGCGCATCTTCGCGCCGAGCCGGCGGCTCGCTGTCTCCTCCGCGCGCGCGAGCCGGTCGGCGACCGCGACGTGGTCCGCGTCGCTCTTGTGCTGGTTGAGCTTCGATTGGCCCTCGACCCCGTCGATGACGAGATCGATCACCCGGATCGCCGACAGCATCGACTCGCGCTTTTCGGGCTCCATCTGCGTGAGATCCCAGGGCTGCTTCGGCAACCGCGCTTCGCTGACGGCGAGCAGCGTGTCGCCATGGCCGCGGTTCTCGCCAGGCGCGCGCAGATGCGCGACGCCGGACAGATGCACCGCCTCGTAGAGCCAGGTCGAGACATTGTCGCGCGAGGCGTACCAGTCGTTGGAGATGTAGGCGTCGTCGCCCGAGACGATCAGCAGGAAGCGCCGTGTGCCGTCCGCGAGCTCGACCAGCGGATTCCTGGCGGTGAGATGGATCTGCACGACCACGCGATCGTCGCGCCGCTCGATCACGAACGGCACGTGCGAGCCGCGCGGCCCGCGCGCGTCGGCGGCGACGATCATGCCAAAGCCGCGTGCAGCGGCAAAGGCCAGCGCCCGCTCCTCCTCGATGCGAAACTGCGGGCGGAGAATGTGCATGTGTCAAGCCCGGCCATGACGATGCGGCAAGCTCGTCACCTCAGGATATCTCGTACACCGACACCTTGTCGGCGATGCCGCTCAACGCCACGGTTTTCTGCGCCGGCGTCAGCCCGGCGGCCTCGAGCAGCGCCCGCGTCTCGGCGTTCTCGACCACCGATTCCGTCACCACGATCGAGCGCGAAGCGGCCAGGCCCTGGACGCGCGAGGCGACGTTGACGGTCTGGCCGAAATAGTCCTGTTGGCCGTTCAGCGTCACCGCAAGGCAAGAGCCTTCGTGGATCCCCATCTTCAGGCGCAGGCTCTGATGCTGGCGCTCGGCGCCGAGATCGCTCATGGCCTCGCGCATGCGCAGCGCGGCGGCGATGGCGCGATCGGGAGTCTCGAAGGTCGCCATCACGGCGTCGCCGATGGTCTTCACCACGGCGCCGCGCTCGGAGGCGATGATTTCCTGCAGCAGGCGGAAATGCTCGTTGACCAGATCGAAGGCGACGAGGTCGCCGACATGCTCGTAGAGCGCAGTCGAATCCTTGAGGTCGCTGAACAGGAAGGTCAGGCTCAGGATCTTGAGGCGCTGGCCGATCGCGAGCGTATCGGTGCGGTAGAGATCGCGGAAGGTCTGGTTGGTGAGCAGGCGCTTTGCGCTCAGGAACGGCTTGCGTCGCGACAACAGGTCGTCCAGCGCCTGGCTTGCCACCCACACCGCGGGCAGCACGCGCGCGTCGGTGCGGTTTTCCAGGGTCAGCCGCAACGGCCCGGGCCGCAGCGCGACGGTGTCGACGGGCAGCTGGATCTTGTTGAAGACCACGGCAAGGTTCTGGCGCTCGCGCACCTCCTCGCCCTTGACATCGAGGAATTGCGCGGCATGCGTCACCGGATCGAACACGATCAGCGTGCCCTCCGGCACGTTCATGGAAAGGATCGCCCGCTCTCCGGCCGGCAGGTCGACGGCTTCGAGCGTCACCTCCCGCAGCACCTTGTCCAGGTCATCGGGAAGATCGATGGCCGAACCCCAGAAAATCTGGCGATAATACTCGGCGACCGGCAACTCATCGGGATTGTGCGCCGCGATCTTGCGCAACCGGGGACTGACCGTGAAGGTCACCTCGACCAGATTGTCGAGCGTCGTCTCGTACCCCGCGGCGCAGAACCCGCAATTGTATTGCGCACTGTTCAGCGTCTTCAGGCTCCTGTTGGCGGAAAGCACGCCCGCGCAGCTCGGGCACGTCACGCTCCAGGTCATCTCCAACATGCCGAGCCCGACCGCCTGCAGCAGGCCCGCGATGACCCGCTCCTCGGCCACGCCGGCCTTCGCCGCGAGATCGAGCGCGTTCATCCGGTTCAAGGCATGGTCGGGGGCTTCCCGCACCATGCGCTCGAGCATCTCGACGACGGGCTCGTCGGCCGACTGACGCAGCGCGCCAAACAGGGTCTCGATCTCGTTCATGCTGCGAATGTTGCATGAATGAGGGCGACGCGGAAGCCCGCCGCGGCATCACTTGCACGTAACACATTTTCAGTGTCGTTCCGGCGAAGGCCGGGACGACAGCTTTTGCGTAGCCCCATCACAACAAATTCCTCCGCACTGTCACCTCCGATCCACTCGTCAAGGCCCTGCGGGCTGCGCTAGGCTGAACGCATGAGCGTCATCTCGATCCAGTCGCAGGTGGCCTGGGGCCATGTCGGCAACAGCGCCGCCACCTTTCCGATCCAGCTTCACGGCATCGACGTGATCGCCGTGCCGACCACGCTGCTGAGCAACCGCCCGGGCTATCCGACCATCCGCGGCCGGGTGCTCGACGCGCAGCTCGTCGCCGATCTCCTGCGCGGGATCGAGGAGCGCGGCGCGATCGAGAGCGCGCGGATGATCCTGTCGGGCTATCTCGGCTCGGCCGACATCGCCCAGGAGGTCGCCGAGTTCGTCGCCCACGCCAAGGCGAGCAACCCAGCACTGCTCTATTGCTGCGATCCCGTGCTCGGCGATCGCCACACGGGCCTGTTCGTGCGCGCCGACATCCCGCCGCTGGTGCGCGACCAGTTGTTGCCGCTCGCCGACATCATCACGCCGAACCATTTCGAACTCGAATCGCTCTGCGGCGCGAAGGCTGCGACGATCGCGGAGCTGGTCGCGCAGGCGCGCGCGTTGATCGCACGCGGCCCATCCACGGTCGTCGTCACCAGCGCCGAACTGGCCGCGACCCCTGCCGACGAGATCGTGACATTGGCGGTCGAGCGCGATCACGCCTGGCGGGTCGGCACGCCGCTTCTGCCGATCAGCCCGCACGGCACCGGCGACCTGTTCGCGGCACTGTTTTCGTCGGCCCGCCTGCGCGGCGCCGGCACGCCGGCAGCGCTCGCCCAGGCCGCTTCCGGCATCTACGCCGTGCTGGAGCGTACCGCACGCCGGGGAACGGACGAAATGCGCATTGTCGAAAGCGCCGACGTGATGCTTGATCCCAAGCGCCGCTTCGAGGCCGTTGCGATCACCGCATCCTAACATCCGGGACACCTGTCATGATCGACCTCACCACCCTCCTCACCTACGCCGCCGTCGTGCTCGGCCTGTTCCTGATCCCCGGTCCCGCCGTCCTGCTGGTGCTGGCGCGATCGGTGACCGGCGGCCCGCGCGTCGGCGTCGCCACCGGCTTCGGCATCGCGCTCGGCGACCTCGTCCACACCGCGATGGCGACGTTCGGCCTCTCGGCAGTACTGATGACCTCGGCGCTTGCCTTCTCGATCGTGAAATATGCCGGCGTCGCCTACCTGATCGTGCTCGGAGTTCGCGCGCTGTTCGAGAGAAATGATGATTTGCACCTTCCTGCGTCGCAGCCGGTCGATGCGCGGCGCGCCTTCCGTCAGGCGATCTGGGCCGAGATGCTCAATCCGAAGACCGCGCTGTTCTTCCTCGCCTTCCTGCCGCAATTCGTGCTTCCCGGCCACGGGTCTGCGGTGGCGCAGTTCGCGACCCTCGGCCTGATCTTCGTCGCGATGAGCGCCGCCTACACCTCGCTGCTGGCGCTCGCGGCCGGCCAGATCAGCCCGTGGATCCGGCGTCATCGCGGCATCGGGCGCTGGCAGGGCCGCGTCGTCGGCACGATCTATATTGCGCTCGGCGTCCGCCTCGCCTTCCAGGAGCGGTGAGCGGCACGCAGCCGCCCCCGGAAACCGTGAGGACCCATGTCTGCGCTGAAACCTCTCGCCACCTACGAAGACTTCACCCGCCTCGACATCCGCATCGGCAAGGTCGTCGACGTCCAGCCGTTTCCACGCGCCCGCAACCCGTCCTACAAGGTCGGCGTCGATGTCGGCGCCGAGCGGATCATGTGGTCGAGCGCGCAGATCACCAACTACGAACCCGCGGCGCTGATCGGCTCGCTGGTGGTCTGCGTCTGCAATCTCGGTGCAAAGAATATCGCGGGCTTCACCTCGGAACTGCTGATCCTCGGCGCCAAGGATGCCGCAGGCAATGTGATCGTGCTTGCCCCGCGCAGCGAGATTGCGATCGGCGAACCGATCTTCTGAGCTCACGCGCACATCACGGCCGAGTGATTCAAATCCTTCGTATTCCCCGTAGTTTCCCGATGGGGGATCACCCGGATTCTCCGCAAGGACTCGCGCTGCTAATCCAGCACGCGAGATTCGCTTCGGCGATGATTCGGAATGGGAATGGGAATCAGCAGATGTCCGCCATCTACTTCCACTGCTCCGACGAACAGCACGTCCTGCTCGACCGCAAGGGCGCCGCAATGGACTTTGCGGAAGCGCGTTTGCATGCTGAGCAGCTGGTGCGCAGCTATGTCATGACGCCGAGCGCCGAGGATTGGCGGAATTGGGTGCTGCATGCCACCGACGATCTCGGCGACGAGATCTTCGAGCTGCCATTCGCCGCCGTGCTCGGCGAATTGCACTGAGGCGCCGCCATGCGATCGGTGGAACCCCTCGCCCCGCTGCGCCGCCGCCTCGCCTTGCTGCTTGCGCGTTGCCACGCGCTGATCGGGAGCATCGCGGATCCCTATCGTCCCGAGCTGCATTACATGCGCGGTCCAGGGCCGAAATGCCGCGCCCGCCAGCAGGCCGCGCTGCAGGATTAGTTCGCGCGATCATCCAACGAGAAAAGGCCGATGGGCGCGACGCCACCGGCCTTCTCCTGCGACTGCCGGCTCCCGGAGTCCGGTTCCGCCGCGATTCCACCTGGGTATAAGCTTGCCGTGAGATTTTTAATCAAATCTTAACGGGACCGCAGTGAGCTGGATCACGAGCACGACCGCCGCGCCGTCCATCGTGCCTGCACATTTGTCCACCGCGTATGATGTGCTGCACATCGTTTCCGCGCCGATCGCTCGACGATTGTGCGTTACGCATCTTAGGGAACACACGACTCAGTGTTACCCTGTGGTGCATACCGAAACGGGGAATTGGGGAGCTTCGGAATGCCGTACTACACATTCGACCTTGTGGTGGGGGAAGAGTTCCGCGATCAGGGGACCATCATCCTCGAGGACGTCAGCCTCGCCTCCGACCGCGCCGATCAGCTCGCCAGCGAACTGGCGCAGGTCAAACCGGAGCTCAAGGCGCGCGGCTGCGCGGTGCGGGTCACCGACGTCGACCGCCATGAGCTCTATCGCACGCCGCTCGATCCCGTGCCGCAGTGGCGCAAGGCGGGCTAGCGACGACGGCCCCTGAGATCGCGCCGCTCACTTCGCGGTCTTGATCATGCTGCGCGCCTTGACCGGATCGACCAGGCTCGGCAGGAAGCTGAAGTTTGCCGATGTCTTGCCGTCGACCAGCGGCGCGAAACCGTGGCAGCTCACGCACGAGCCCGGCCCCGGCAGGCTGGAATCGCTGCCGGTGTAGTTCTGGATGTAGGTCTCGAGCGTCATGTTCGAGAGCATGCCAGGCACTGCGTTGGCCGGTACCGGATTCGGCGGCGTCGGCGGCTCGAGCTGGCCGCCCCATTGCGTACCGACCAGCATGTAGTTCTGGAACACGCTCTTCAGCGATCCCAGCGCCATCCGCCATTGCTCGTTGAGCACGCTGGTCGTCGGATAGATCTGCCAGCAGCGCGCCACCTGCGGCTTCGCGGTGGCAGGGCTGGTCGCGCCCTGCGCATAAGGCGGCCGCGGATTCCAGGGGAAGCGCGTCTTGGTGCCGAGCAGATTCTGCGGCGCGATGTTGGTGCCGAGCCCGGAGGCCGACGGATCGAAGAACGAGAAATGCGCGCCGGGTGCGACCGCCGCCGGCCCGCAACTCGGTTGGTTGATCCAGTAGGTCGGGCTCCCCTTGGTGCCGCAGCCATTCGACACGTTGCACGGCGTCTGCGCCTGCGGCGCATTGTCGACATGCTCGAACGTCGCCCAGATCCATTGCGGCAGTAGCGCCGCATTCGTCTTGAAGAACGGGTTGCGCTGCAGGATGTGCATCCCGACCAGCCCGATCTTCTCGCTGCGGCAGAACGGCCGGCCGCCGCGAACCAGATCGCCGGAGACGGCGAGCAGGATGTTCTGCGTGAAGTATTTCGACGCGTCGTCCCTGCGGGGATCGAGGATGCGCCAGGCGGCCTTGATCTCGATCGAGCCGTTCTTGCCGTCGGCGACAGTGGCCGATGCCGTGAACTCGGCGCCCTTCGGATTGGCCTTGATGAAGTTGAGCTGTCCCTGTTGGGTCGTCAGCGTCTGCGACGACACGCCGTTCGGCGCCTTCAGATAGTCGGCCTCGATCGAGTTGACCCGCCGCTCGAATAGCGTCCAATTGCCGTTGACGTCGATCAGCGGCAGGTTGGTCGAGGCCTGCAGATATTCTTCGTTGTTCGGCGCCGGCTTCCCGTTGCCGTAGGAGCCGATATAGAACTTCGGCAGGGCAAGCGCCTGGGTGCAGCCCGCCCTCACCTTCGAATTGCCGAACAGCGCGCTGACCTTGGGATAGTCCTGCCAGACGCGCAGCCCCGGCATCGTCAATCCCTGCGCTGCCGGCTGGTCGGTGCCCTTCGCCGCCCAGTTGAGCGCAACGAACATCTGCCAGGCCATATTGTCGAACGGCGTCTGCACATCCTCTTTGGCATTTTGCGGCGGCTGGCCGTAGAGGCCGTTGTAGCCCTGGGTCTCTGCAAGCGACGGATCCGGTCCGATATAGGCCGGCAGCTTGGCGCAAAGGGCGTTGTTGCCGGCGACGCAGAACTGCGCCTGCGGCTGATAGGAGGATTGGGTCTGGGCGATCAACGGCGACGCCACGATCGCCAGCGCGATCAGGAGCGGCAGCAGGATTGCAGACAGCAATGTCTTCATGGAAGGGCCCCGAATATATCCGGCCGGGGACGTTCGCGCGCACGCAACGAGAGCGGCGCAGAACCGTCTCCGTCGAAAGCAAATGGAATTGAAATATGCTTGTCTCGCTACCGGAGATTTATAGCACCGCTAAAATCGTCCCACAACCGGAAATCCATTTCTCTATTTAAGATTGTGTATCGCGGTATGCGGATCATCCGCGCGACTGATTTCGTCAAGGTCGCGCGCAAGCACGGCGACGCCACAGTTTGCAAGACAGATGACCCGGTGGGCTCACTGCCGAATCATCCGCTCAAGACGTCGTGCTGGCGGTCAGCTCTGATGCGGACCGCGCATCATCTTCATGGCGTCCTCGATATGACGCCAGTCGCGGGCTTCGTCGGCCTCGCCCTTGCTCTCGCACGCCACCGCGTTCTGCGCGGCTTGTGCGATCGCTTGCGGACCGTGCTTTTGCAGCATCTGCCGTGCGATGGTGTGGATCTCGGTCTGAGCTATCATGGCGCGCTCCTGTCCGGTATCGCGGGATCGACCACCCCGCGGGCCTGCTATCCAAACCAGGGAACGCAAGCTCTGGTTCCAGGGCGGCGCGGTGCACAATGGGTTCCCATGCTCCTATACCGGAAGGTTACGAGTTGCTTCTGACCATGGCGCAGAACGTCTGCGACGATCCATCGACGCGACGCTGAACGCGCTGGTCGGCGCCGGCTCGGCGTCAGCGCAGTGCCAGCGTCATGCTGCCAGGAGCTTGTCGAATTCTTCCGGCGGATAGGATTTGCCGTCGGTGTCGGTGATGACGACCTGCCATCCCTCGCTCGCCCAGACTTTCGCCTTTGCGACGATGATCCAGGTGCTCTCTCGCTCGATCCTGACGGTCTCGTTCTCGCGTTCTGCGATCATCTTGTAGGCCAACGTTCTGTCCCTTGTCGACGCGCCCGATTTGCAGCGTCTGTTGGCAGCGCCGTTGGGCCGCAATTCGCCGGGAGCGTGACAATTTGATGAAAGGAATTTCCGCAAGCCACGGCAACACGCAACGTTGGGGTCGCGGCTACGCCGCCCTTCCCACCAAGGTCGGCATATCCAGCCCAAAGAAAAACCCCGCCCTCACGCGGGACGCGAAGGCGGGGAAAGGTTCATTGGGTAGAAATCCACGCGCCTGGAACAAGGAGAACGCGGGGAAGTAGCAACGGCAATTCTATTGAGGCCAGTCTTGCGGACAATAGGATTAAGACGCGTAGCGAGCCGGGACTTTTTCCCGATCAAAACGGCAAAAATCCATTCACTGCACCACGTCCAACCTGACATTCGCGACACCCTTGCCGATCATGCCGAGCGACTGCGCTGCCGAGTAGGAGACGTCGACGACGCGCCCGGGCACGTAGGGTCCGCGGTCATTGACGCGCACCGTCACGGAGCGGCCGGTCTTGACGTCGGTGACACGCAGCCTGGTGCCAAACGGCAAGGTCGGATGCGCAGCCGTCAGTTCGCGCCCGTCGAATTTCTCGCCGCTCGCAGTCTGCTGCGTCTCGCTGTAGAAGCTCGCCACGCCCTCGGAGGCGATCCTGGCCTCGTCCTTGTGCGAGGCATGAGGCGTGTGACGGTGCACGACGGCAATGCGCGTGCGGACCGGCGCCGATGCCGTTCGGGCCGGCGCGGTCGAAACAGGCCGGCTCGCGAGCGCCTGCGAGCGTTCGCTGATGGCGGAGGATTGAGCGCAGGCTCCAAGCGTCGCGGCGCCGATCACGACGGCGAGCATCTGAAGCGCGTTTCGCGGATGAACAAAAGCGGCCGATGGCGTAGCGCAAAATGCGCTGCGCCTGGCGTCGGCGTCCGAAGTGACAGCAGCGTCGCGCGACATGTTGCATCCCCAACTCAAGCCCCCAGCCCAAGCCGAAAATCCAACAGGCGCTATCTGCCGAATCCAATCGGGGCGGAACGGAGGCGGTGTGCGGCGAGATGCAACAGGTGCGCGACGATTTCCATTCAGGTGTGCCGATTGAGCCACACAACTACTGCGTCGGGCGGACCCTGAAGATGCGATGAACCCGCCGCAGTTCGGGTTCCCAAACACCCCAACCTCTCCACCCTCCTGCCTTGCTTTGGTCAAACCGGACTGGAGTCGTGGGGTCCGGGCCAGGGGTCGAAAACGGGTCGATACAGAGCGTGAATTCGCCGGCCGCCCATTGCGGTTTGACCTTGGACTGAAACGGGGACCGCCAATGCAATCGACACTGAAAGACGCTGATCCGCACGATATTTTCGCGATCGAACCCAATTTCGGGCCGGCGCGGCCGGATAACGCTGCGCCCACGCTTGCGCCGTCGGGCGCGACTGCGCCCGCTTTTCGCGAGCCCTATTTCGGCCCAGGCTTCACCCCCTTGTCGACGCCGCCAGCTGCGGCAGCTCCCCCCACGTCGGTACCTCCGGTCATGGCGACTGCCGCAGCTGCGCCTGTTCCTCCGGTGGCGCCGATGTATCACACCGCAGCCCCCGCCGAGGACTTCAGGCTCGACGGCGCGCAGCTTGGCCGCCTGCCGCCTGTCGGTAACAGATGGACGGTGCGGCTGTTCTGGTTCGTGTTCGCGATCGTCAGCGCCATGGGTGCCGCGGCGTGGCAGCACTATGGGGATCGCGCCAGGCAGCTGGTCGCGGAGTGGACTCCCGAAGTCGCGCAACTCGCCTCGTGGATCCCGGGCCGGGCTGCACCCGCGCCCGAACAGGCGAATGCGCCAGCTGCGCAAGCCGCTGTCACCGATCAGCCGGCAGCCGAAGCGACTCCCGCCACGCCGCCGCAAGACGTCGCAGCCGCAACGCCTGCGCCAGTCGCCCCAGCCCCCGCTCCCGCGGCGCCGACCGCTGCGCCCGTAGCGACGGCACCGGCTGCGACCGCCGCCACGCCGGATCAAACGCAATTGCTGCAATCGATGGCGCGCGATCTCGCATCGATGGGCCAGCAAGTCGAGCAGCTCAAGGCGAGCATCGAACAGCTCAAGGCCGGCCAGGATCAACTGGCGCAGCGCGTCGCAAGGACGACCGAGGCCAGAGCCGTCGAACCGAGGCCGGTGCCACCGCGCCCGCGCGCGACAACGCCGCCTCCACACGCAGCCCCGCACGCGGCGGTCGCGCCGCCGCCGATCCGCCGGCCGGCACAGGCCTACATTCCGCCGCCGCCGATGGCATCGGCCGCGCCACTGCCCGCCCCCGTGTCATCCGCGCCGCAGACCGCAGCGCCGCTGCCGCTGCAATCGACGCAACAGCAGTCGAGCGTGGTTGACGCAGATGATGGCGGTCCGGTTGTGCGGCCGCCAATGCCGGTGCGCTGAGAAGAAGAATGTAGGGCGGATTAGCGCAAGCGTAATCCGCCAGCCTTCCGGTAGGCGGCGGCGGATTACGCCTTCGGCTAATCCGCCCTACGATTTACGCACTCTGGCCGGGCGGCAGCACGACCACGGTCGCGCCCGGCTTGACCCGCTGATAGAGGTCGATGACGTCGGCATTGTTCATCCGGATGCAGCCTGACGAGATCGCCTGCCCGATATATTCGGGCTGGTTGGTACCGTGGATGCGATACAGCGTGTCCTTGTTGCCCTGGTAGAGATAGATGCCGCGCGCGCCGAGCGGATTGGCCGGCCCACCGGCGACGCGCGCCGGATACGGACCGAGCCGCTCCTGGATGTCCTTGGTCGGCACCCAGTCCGGCCACTCTGCCATGCGACCGACGGTGGCGACGCCGGAGAACGCCATCGCCTCCTCGCCGACCGCAACGCCGTAGCGCATCGCCTTGCCGCCCGGCATCACGTAATAGAGATAGCGCGCATCGGTATCGACCAGGATGGTGCCCGGCGTTTCGCGGCGTGTGTAGTCGACGATGTGCCGCTGGAACTGATCCGGGATCTTGGCCTCCGCGTAAGGCGGATGCGCCAGCAATTGCCGATCGCGCGGCGTCATCGCGGCGTCCGTCACCGGCGACAGCGTCGCCTGCATGCAACCGCCGAGCGCGAGCGATCCCAGCAGCGCCGCGGCAAGCCCCAACTTCGACACGATCGATCTCCCCTGCGCCAACTCGCGCCACTTGCTGCCGAAATCGTGCTGAAAACGTGGCAGCATTAACTGGAACACGTCTGTTTGATCGGTTCCTCCGCCGAGTGTGTCCTGGCAGTTGCAGTCGGTTCCCGCTAACGCTAGCCTTACAAAAAACCGCTTAAAACATTGGAGGACTTCCATGCGCTACGCCCTGCTGATCGTCGGCCTGACGATCGCTGCAACCCCGGCTCACGCCGCCGATCCGCGCTTGGCCTATGTCACGAACGTGCTGCAGGCCTTCGCCGCCAAGGTCGAGTGCCCCGGCACCGATCTGGTCTATCAGGACCTCGTGGCCAGGGCGCAGGAGATGAACCTGCCGGACGGCACCACCGAGCAGGTCCGCAAGGCGATCGCCTTCCTGCACACCGGCGGCAAGATGGGCGAGAAGCAGTCCGACGACCTGATGACCGATGTCGCCATCGCAACCCAGACCACCGACCTCGACCAGCGCCGCGCCGGCATGACAACCTGGTGCAACGACCAGAAGTCGCGGCTCGCGGGCTACATCCGAGCGAAAGAGTAAAGCGCCGGTCTACTCAAGGTCCGGCGGCGCAAACCAGTTGGTCAGCGACAACCCGCCGTCGACCACGATCGATGCGCCGGTGACGTAGCCGGACAGTCTGTGCGACAGCACTGCGAGCGCCATCGGCGCGAGATCTGTGGCCTGCCCGAGCCGCCCCAGCGGGATGTGCCTCGCAAGCGCGGGATCGGCGACGAAGCCGCCGGCCGCGATCGCGCCCGGCACCAGCGCATTGACGCGGATGCCGTAGCGGCCCCAGCTCTTGGCGAGCTCTTTCACCAGCATCGCCATGCCGGCCTTCGCGGTCGAGTAATGCGGCAGGTTGCGCGGCGTGCCGGCATGCAGCGACGTCAGCAGCAGGAACGAGCCCGGTGTCTTCGCAGCGATCAGCCCGCGTGCCAGTTCGCGCGACAGATGAAAGCCGGCGTCGAGATTGACCGCATGCATCCGGCGCCAGGTCTCGTCGTCGACCGCCATCGCATGATCGGCTTCGCGGCGCGGCGGCGCAGCCGAGTGGACGAAGTGCGTCACCTGCCCGAGCGCGGATTGCGCATGCGCCAGCAGGGCGTCGCAGGCCTCGCGTTGCGCGAGATCGCCGACCCAGGGCAGCGCGAGTTCGGGACGTGCGGCCGCAGCGATGGCCGCCGAAACCCTGTCCCCATGCAGATCGGCGAACACGGTGCGCACGCCCTCGCCGACCAGAGCCTGCGCGATGGCGCGGCCGATGCCATTGCCGGCGCCGGTCACGAGCGCCACCTCGCGCTCTGGATCGAAGGCGGACGTGAACAGGTTCATGATTGCCGAACTCCGGAGCTGCGCTCAGTACGGCGGCGCCTTGCGCGCGCGTTGCGCGCTTGCCGCTTCCATCCACCAGGCAAGATCGTCGGCAAAGCGCGGAAAGGCGCGTTCCAGCGCCTTGCCGCCCTCGCCGACCGGTTTGCCGTCCTCGGACAGCGTATGCGCGATCGGCCCGGCGCTGACCGTGCTCGACACCACCACCATGCCCATCTCCGACAACGTGCCGTGCCAGGCGGTGGCGGCGCGGGCACCGGCGAAGCGCCCGGCCGAATAGCTCGCGATCGCCGCCGGACGCCAGAACCATTCCTCGAGGAAATGGTCGGTGAGGTTCTTCAGCCCGGGCTGGACGCCCCAATTGTACTCGCCGGTGACGAACAGGAAGCCGTCCGCGCCGCGGATTTTCCCGGCCAGCGTCTCGAGCGCCGCTGGCGCCTGCCCCTTGGGATATTCCTTGTACATCCGGTCGAGCATCGGCAGGCCGATCGACTTGGCGTCGATCAATTCGACGTCGTCGCCGCGGGCGCGAAAGCCCTCGACGATGAAATGGGCGAGCCGGATGCCCATGCGGTCGGAGCGGTAGGAGCCGTAGAAGACGAGAATGCGGTTGGCCATGAGGCATCGATCCTATCACGGTGCGGCGGCACCGTCCTGTGATGGAAGGTACGGCGCGCCGCGTGCAAGTGTTAACTGCCGGTCCCGGTTATTTTCCGGACATTAAGCAATTCGTCGGAGACGCCGCATGGCGGCTCAAAATCGCCCAATTCCTTTTCTGGATATGTCTTCGCTTCGAGAAGGAGAACCCGACATGCCGATCGCAAGGCTGGTTTTCGCAGGCGCGCTCGCGGCCGTTGCCGCCCTCGCCGCGCCCGCGCTGGCAAAGAGTTCCGACCATCAGAAGGCCGACGACAAGGCCACCACCGCCTCCGTTGGCTGCCAGGCCTATCAGCAGGCCGCCGACGGCAGCTGGACCCAGCTTCCCTGTGGCGAGCCGGGCGCGGGCGGTGCGACCCAGCACCGGGCCGCGACCAAAGGCGGAGACGGCGACGAGCATTAGGCGTCCCGATCCGGCGCCGGGCCCGGCATCGTAAACCCGGGATTAATGCGCACCCTGTACGAGTGAGGCGCTCTCACCTCCCTCGTCCAGAATGGCGCGCAGCACATGAAAATCGGTACTCTCCTGACCGCCGCGATCGTCTCACTGTCAGCGGTCGGCGGCGGACTTGCGGCCTATGTCGCGGTCACCAAGTACCAGACCATGGACAAGGTCTCGACCGCGCAGAACCGGCTCGAGATCGTCCGCGCCGTCGGCGACATCCCGCGCTACATGAACCCCGAGCGCGGCTTCGCCACCAACCTGCTGCTCGGCGGCACCGGCGCGATCGACCAGAAGCAGATCGCCGAGCTCGACAAGCAGCGCCAGCTCACCGACGGGGCGCTCGCCAAGGTCAACCAGGTACGCAGCCTCCTGCCCGGATCGCTCGACGACGGCGAGGCGGTCGCTGGCGCGATCGACGCGCTGAAGGCGAAGTTCGCCGCGCTGCGCGAGGCGATCGAGAAGGCGCTGGCAGGCCCGGCCGATGCCCGTCGCGCCGCAGCGAACAAGATCGTCGCCGACAATTCCGTGTTCAATGCCGGCGTCACCGCGCTGCTCGACGAGCAGGTGCGCCGGCTCGCCGGCCTCGACGGCAACGCCTATCGGCAGGCGAGTTACGCCAACGTCGCCTGGACGCTGCGCGACATCGGCGGCCTCAACGCCTCCCTGCACAAGGCGCTGGTCGGCGCCAAGCGCGTCGCAACCGAGACCGAGCGGCAGGAGCTGTTCCGCAGCACCGGCCGCACCGAGCAGATCCTCTCGACCTTGCAGGAGCTGCGCAACAATCCGGCGACATCAGCCAACGTCACCGCGGCGCTCGGCAAGATGCAGGCCGATTACGTCGAACGCTTCGGCAAATCGCTGAAGCTCGCCAAGGAAGGCGCGGCGACGGGCAGATACGAGATCGATCTGGACACCTACTATCCGGAATCGCAGGTCGGACTTGCCGCGATCGTCACCGTGCGCGATGCATTCTACGACAATGCCGAGCAAGGGCTTGCCGCGGCCTATTCGTCGGCGCGCTTCAGCTTCGTGGTGGCGCTGATCGGGCTTCTCGCCGTCGCTGCGGCGAGCTTGGGCCTCATCGTGCTGGTCCGCCGCCGCATCCTCCATCCGATCGCCGCCCTCACCGGCCGGATGTCGCGCCTTGCCGCCGGTGAGGTCGCCGAAGCGATCCCCGGTGCCGCGCGCAACGACGAGGTCGGCGCGATGGCCGCCGCCGTGCAGGTTTTCAAGGACAACCGGATCGAGGCCGACCGGCTCGCCCTCGAGAAGGAGGCCGAGAACGACGTCAAGATGCGCCGCGCCCGCGCGCTCGACGACCTCACCCACGCCTTCGAGACCAAGGTCACGGAGCTGGTCAGCGGCCTGTCGGCGGCATCGTCGGTGATGGAGCAGACCGCGCAGTCGATGTCGGCGACCGCCGCCGCGACCAACCGCCAGGCCGCGGTCGTCGCCGCCGCCTCGGAGCAGACCTCGACCAACGTGCAGACGGTGGCGAGCGCGACCGAGGAGCTGACCTCCTCGATCTCCGAGATCGCCCGCCAGGTCTCGACCTCGACCGATATCGCGGCCCGTGCCGTCGACCATGCCCGCCGCACCGGCGATACTGCACGTTCGCTCGCCGAGGGCGCCCAGAAGATCGGCGACGTGGTGACGCTGATCCAGAACATCGCGGCCCAGACCAACCTGCTCGCGCTCAACGCCACCATCGAAGCCGCGCGCGCCGGCGAGGCCGGCCGCGGCTTCGCGGTGGTCGCCTCCGAAGTGAAGTCGCTCGCCGGCCAGACCGCGAAGGCGACCACGGAGATTTCCGAGCAGATCGCGGCGATCCAGGCCGCCAGCGACGAGACCGTGATGGCGATCAGGAACGTGGTCGACGTCATCACCGAGATCGACCAGATCGGCACCGCGATTGCGGCCGCGATCGAGGAGCAGGGCTCGGCCACCAAGGAGATCGCGCGCAGCGTCCAGGAAGCCGCACGCGGCACCCAGGAGGTCAACTCCAACATCTCGGGCGTGCAGCACGCCGCCGACGACACCGGCGCCGCCGCAACCCAGGTGCTGGGCGCGGCCGAGCAGCTCTCGACGCAATCGAAGGACCTGGCCGGTCAGGTCAACCGCTTCCTCGCCGACGTGCGGGCGGCGTAGCCGTGAAGCCGTAGGATGGGTAGAGCGAAGCGAAACCCATCGACTCTTTCAGCGAAGAGATGGGTTTCGCTTCGCTCTACCCATCCTACGGTCTACGGTCGCTATCCGCCCCGCAGGCCGAGCACGCGGCGGGCGATTGCCTGGCGATGGACCTCGCTCGGCCCCTCATACATCCGCATCAGGCGGGCCTTCTGCCACAACGCATTCAGCGGCAACTCTAGCGTCATGCCGAGCGCGCCGAGCGTCTGCATGGCGTGGTCGCAGGCCTCATAGGCCAATTCGGTCGCGAACACCTTGATCATCGAGGCCTCGTGGCGGATATCCTCGCCGCGGTCGGTCTTGTCGGCGGCCTCGCGCACCATCAGCCGGCAGGCGTGCATGCGGGTGGCGATATCGGCGATCCACCACTGGATCGCCTGGCGCTCGGCGAGCTTGACGCCGAAGGTCTCGCGCTGCTTGGCGTGCTCGCACAGCATGTCGAGCGCGCGCTTGGCGATGCCGATGCAGGTCGAGCCCATCTCGAGCCGCCGGGTGCGCAGCCGAAGCTGCATCGGCGCGTAGCCCTTGCCGACCTCGCCGAGAACTGAGTCCTTCGGAATGCGGCAGTCCTCGAACACGATCTCGTAGGTCGAGCCGCCGCCGAGCATCGGGATCTCGCGCTCGATGATGAAGCCCGGCGTGCCCTTCTCGACGATGAAGGAGGTGATGCCGCCCTGGCGCTGGTCGTTGCCGACCCGCGCCATCACGATGATGAAGTCGGCGGCGCGCGCATTGCTGATCCAGATCTTGCGGCCGTTGATCACCCACTCATCGCCGTCGAGCACACCGCGCGTCTTCATGCCCGCCGGGTCGCCGCCGGCGCCGGGCTCGGAGATCGCGATCGCCGAGCTCATGCGTCCCTCGATATAGGGCTGCATGTATTTCTTCTTCTGCGCCTCGGTGCCGACCGCCTGCAGCATGCGCAGGTTCGGCGAGTCCGGCGGCAGCACGAACGGCACGCAGCTGCGGCCGAGCTCTTCATGCACCGCGGCCATCGTGCGCGTCGGCAGATCGTGGCCGCCGAGATCCTCGGGCGCGTCGAGGCCCCACAATCCCAGTTCCTTGGAGACGTCGCGCAGCCGCTTGCGCTGCTCACCGGTGAGTTCGGGGTGATCGCTGCCGGGCAGCCGCGATTTCAGATATTGCGGCTCGAGCGGGATCAGTTCGCGATCGACGAACTTCGCGACCGTCTCGCGGATCATGGCTGTCTGTTCGTCATCGATCATCGCTGTCCTCGCCTGTGCCGTTGTTTTCAAAGCAGCAGTAACGCATTTTGACACGGTGAAAACAGCAAAATGCACGCGCGCCGCTTCACGAGCGCGCGCGTTTCATGAAACGGAATACAATATCCCGCGGTGCGGTTAGCGGCCGCGCAATTGTGCCGGCCGTGGTGGCATGTCGAGCAATTGATCGCGTTGTGCGAGGCCGTTTTCCCTGAGGAAGTGGTCGACGATCGGCGCCCAGATCGCGGTCCCGTCTTCACTGAACAGATCATGTCCGTCGTTGCCGAATGACGGCGTGCGAACCAGCGTCAGGTTGCCACCGGCCTGGGTGAACGCGCTTGTCATCCGGGTGACCAATCGCGGTCCGAAGAAATGGTCGTTCTTGGCCGACACCCAAAGCAAGGGAATGCGCGACAACCGACCAAACTGCGCGAACGCCTCGACCAGCTTGTCCTCGTTGCACACCTTGTCGGGGCCGCTCGATCCACGTCCCGGCGCGAACACGATGGCAGCACCGAGGCTCGTCGATCGCCCCGCCAACGCCACCGTTGCAAAGCCGCCGGCCGACCGGCCGACGCTGATATACTTGCTGTGGCTGACATAGGGCTGCTTCATCATGTAGACGGCGGCAGCCGCGATGTCGCCCGCGCCGGCGCGCCCGGCGTGCTCGTAATCGGGATTGCCGCAAGGCCCGTAGGTCTCGGCCCAACCGACTTTCGACGCACCATAGCCGCGGCGCAGGACGGCCACCGCAACCCAGCCGCGCCGCGCGAACTCGGCCGCCTGCGCCCACATCCCGTACGGGCTCATCGAAGGCCGGTCCTCCGCCGAGCGCGGCGAGCCGTGGTTGATCATCGCGAGCGGATGCGGCTGCCCGTCATCGGGCCGCAGCACGATCGCATCGAGCACGACGATGCCGCCTCCGGGCATTCCGAAATTCGGCACCAGAATCTGCATTTCATCGAGCCGTACGCCTTCTGCCCGACCCTGCTCGACTGAGCCAGCGAAGGCGAACAGCGCCGCCGCGCACACGATGCGGAGCATCTGGCACTGTCGCATCGCTTCGCCCCGCTGCTTCAGTCGGCAAAGCCGACGTAACGGACAAAATCGCTGTTGGCCTCGCGATCCGATCGCACCGCGTTGGCGGCAAAGTCGTCGTCGGGATAGCCCATCGCGACGCAGGTCATGATCACCTCGTCCTCGGGGATCTCGGCCACCTCACGCACGATGTCGGAGCGCATGATGCCCTGGCCGTTGATCACGCTGCCGAGCCCGCGGTCCCATGCCGCCAGCACGATGCCGTAGCAGAGCGCGCCGAGGTCGAAATGGCAGACCGCGCCGGGGTCGAGTACCCGGTCGTAGGTCAGGACCAGCGAGACCGGCGCGTCGAACTGGCGGAAACCACGCAGCACCCAGTCCTGCCGCATCGGCTTGTCGTCGCGGGCGATCCCCATCGCGCCGAACAGCTTCTTGGCGATGTCGACCTGGCGGCCGCGATGCACGCCCTGGTATTCGCCATGGCTGACGATGTCGCGCTTCGCCTTGGCGCCGGCGACCATCTCCTCCATGTTGCGGCGGCGCACCTCCTCGAGCGGCGCCCCGGTCAGGACGTGGACGTGCCAGGGCTGGGTGTTCATCGAGGACGGCGCGCGCTTGGCGACCGCGATGATCTCCTCGATGGTTGCCCGCGAGACCGGCTGCTTCTTGAACCCGCGCACGCTTTTGCGTGTCTCGACCAGCGTCTCGAATTCCATTTCCCAGCGTCCTCCGTTTTGTTCCGTGGCCGGATGCAGAATTTTCGACGGCCTGCCCGGCATTTTATAGCCAAAATCCGCCATGGGAACTTGATCGGGCCAAGAATCCGATATCCAATCCACGCACTGGTTTGACCTAGGGAGAAACCCAGATGAAGCGGATTTTCTTGGCTGCCGTGATCGCGACCTTTGCGGCCGGCACGGCCTTCGCACAGGATGCCACCTGTGACAGCAAGGCCGTCGGCAAGGACGGCAAGCCGCTGGCCGGCGCCGCGAAGACCTCGTTCATGAAGAAGTGCACGACGGATGCCTGCGAAACCAAGGCGGTGGGCTCCGACGGCAAGAAGCTTGCCGGCGCCGCCAAGACCTCGTTCATGAAGAAGTGCCAGAGCGGCGCCTGACGCCCGCGGCGGCAGCTTCCGCGACCGTCGATCAGGGACAGCCTCCGTTCCGATTCCATCGGAACGGAAAAAGCTCTAAAACGAAACGCCGACGCGCACGCCCCTGCTCCAGACCCGGCGGCAGCGCTTCTTGGTGTTGCCGTGAAACATTTCGAAACGTTCGGGCAGCTGGGTCGGCTTGGTAAACTCCAGACAGGCGCCCCCCGCTGAATAGTCCACCAGGCGGCATTCGATCAGGGGCGCCTTCGGCTCAAGCTGAAGCTTGACCAGGCTCGATACGCAACCTGTCGGACGAACACGCGCAAATCGCCGGGGATGCATCGCCGGTACCCTGTTGTGGATCAACCAGAGCCTCTCCGGCGGCCGTTAAAAATCCGTTCAGACCTATGGTTACGGAATCTCATCGAGGCGAGGACGACCTGCCCCCATACCGGATCAGTGCGCGCGGGATGCCGCCAGCGTCTCCGACGGCGCTTCCCCGAACTGCGAACGGTAGCTGCGCGAGAAGTCGCTCAGATGCCAGAAGCCATAGGCCAAGGCCGCCGCCTTGACGCTATGCGCGCCGGTCAAGAGATGCTGGCGCACCAGCCAGAGCCGCCGCAGCCGCAGATAGCGGTGCAGGCTCATGCCCCGGTAGCGCTGGATCGCATCATGCAGCGTGCGCACGGACACGCCGATCTGCCGCGCCAGCTCGCCGCTGTAGATCGGATGCGCGACATTGCCGGCGAGCACGGCCCTCGCGTCGTTGAAGACCTTGAACTGCCGCGTCAGGTTGACCCGCGTCGCCCACTTGGCCGGCACCATCTCGACGAAGGCCTGATCGATGGCCTCGAGCAGGGATTCCCTGATCGCGATGCCGACCGCGACGACGTCGACGGCCGCCTCCGGTTGCGATGCCACCAGCAGGGCCTGGCGGACCACCGCGCGCAACCGATCCTGCGCCGGCTGGCTGATCTCGTAGATGCTGAACTTGACCGCGGAGCTGGGCCAGCCGCGATCGAGAATCTCGGGCGTGAAGACGATCGAGACGTACTGGCGCGGCGTCTTCTCCACCGTGGTGTAGAAGGCGCCGCCGCTGCCGAGCACGATCACCGCGCGGTCGCGCTCGGCGCCGTTGAACCGGATCGGAACGCCGTCGTCCATGGTGAATCCAATCACCGTGGTGCCGGGCGCGAATTGCGCATCGACGATACGCGGAAACGACTGGGTGACGTTGAGGTCGCACTCCGGCAGGCTCACGATCACCTGCTCAGCCGAAATCTTCCGCGCAAGCGGCGTGAAATCAACGTTCAGGTTCCTGATCGAGCTCCGAAACCGATCGATATCGTCGAACCGAAAAACTCTCGGCACCAGCAACGGCGCCGCCGAAGGATTGTTCATCTGAAATGATCTTGAGAATCAGCCCTGGTCGGCGCGGCGTGCTGCCGGCCCCATCGATATTATTGAAACTCCATCAGCGAATCGTCCCACCGACCCAATACAGACAGTTGCGCCTGATTTACTGACTTAGACAAACCCGCAAAACTACGGGCACTGCCGATTTTCGATAGCAATTGCGACGTTTAGCGCATCAACGACGCCTATACCCCCATCAATTCTAAAAACGGAATTAAGAGACGCGGCCCAGACTTGGCGTTGGGAACGGAGCAGGTTCCCTGTCGCGGACATATTGGGACCGCTATGACTGCCATTGCTTCGACTGGCCTTATTGCAGAGCTTGATCATGTTTTGAGAGCAGGCCCGCCAAACCGTCGTGCACGGATCTTGCGGCAGGTGGCTGGCCTTTTTCTCGAAGACGCTCACCGGCTCAACGAGCACCACATCGGCGTGTTCGACGACGTCCTCGTGCGCCTGATGGACGACGTCGAACTGCGGACGCTGACCATGCTCAGCCGCTCGCTGGCCGACGCGCGTTCCGTGCCGCGCGAGCTCGCGCGGCGGCTCGCCCATCATGAGGATGCCGACGTCGCCGGGCCGATCCTGAGCAAATGCGCAGGGATCGACGACCGAGATCTGGCCGATCTCGCCTGGACGCGCGCCGAGGCGCATCTCGGCGCCATCGCAAACCGAACCGCCATCAGCCCGGAGGTCACCGACATCCTGCTGATGCGCGGCGACAGCAACGTGCTTCGCACGCTGGCGGGCAATCCCGGCGCCAAATTCTCGCGGGCGGGTATCGAGATGCTGATGGACAATGCGGAGCGCGACGAGGACATCGCCTGCGCGCTGGTGCTGCGTGGCGACCTGCCGTCCGGTGCGCTCGGCGCTTTCGTCGCGCGATGCACGCCGCGTCTGCAGAACCGCCTGCTCAGGATCGCGCCGCTGGCGTCGCACGACACAATACGCACCGCGATCGGTGCCAGCGCGGCGCACGCCGCGGCCAAGCCGCCTGTCGCCATCGACTATACCGAGGCGAAGGCTGCCGTCATGGCGCTCAACAATGCCGGCCAGCTCAACGATTCCAGCGTCAACCGCTTTGCGGTCAGGGGCGAGTACCACAATGTCGTCGCCGCGCTGGCGCATCTCGCGTCCGTTCCGACCGAGGCCATCGCACCGCTGCTGGAAGCCGTCGATATCAGGGGGCTCGTCGTCGCCTGCCGTGCGGCGCGGCTGAACTGGAACACGACATCGGCCATCGTCCGGCATCGCAAGCAGGCGCCGTCGGCCTCGCAGCAGCAGCTCGACGACGCCAGGGAGATGTTCGAAGCGCTTCCGTTATCGAATGCCCAGCGCGTGCTCCGGTTTGGCTCGATCAGCGACTTGGCGAACAAGCCGCTTGCTGCCATGGGACGGTCCTGATGACGTACGGCGATCGAAAGTCGGAGCGTGTTCGGCTCGAACATCGGCATCCGGTGAACCTGATGGGCGTCGACGGCACGTGGCGGCGCGGCTGCGTGCTGCTCGACATCTCCCAGAGCGGCGCCCGGCTCGAGGTCGATGGAACGCTCGACGTGCTGAAGGCGCAAGAGTTCTTCCTGATCCTCTCGTCACGGGGACTGGCCTTCCGCCGCTGCGAACTGATCCGTGTCGACGGCATGGAGGTCGGCGTGCGGTTCATCGAAGAAAAAAGGAAGAAGGGCCGGCCGGTGATTCCGGCGTGAGGATCGGCGACATGATGCGGCCGGAAAGGTGTGATGACATGACCATGCAGAGAGCAACCGATATCGCCGTCACGACGAAATCGACGGAACCGATGCGCGCGATCCTCGAGATCGACTGCGCCGGCAGCCTCGCGAAGTTTGAAATTAACGAGGATCTCGCACACCGGCTTTGCAGCGAGCTTGAACGCTTCCTCACCCAGGTTCCGTGCCGTACGCGCGCTGCCGCCGCGCTGATCGAGCAGCGGGCCTACAAGCCGACCATGCAGAGGGAAAGGGCCTACGACATCCTGCTCGACATAAAGGGCAAGCTCGAGCGGCCGCTGGTGCTGGCGTTCAGGGAGGTCGCGCCGAAGCGCTGAGCGCCGATTGTCACCCTACCCTCGTTTGAACCGATAGTCGAAGCGGTCGCCATCCGCCTTGATCAGGCCGACCGTCGGGGTTGGGAAATGGATCGGCAGGATCAGCGTGTCGGTTTCGGCGACGGACGCAAAGAACTTCCGCCGCGATATCGCCGACTGTTTCGGGTCCCAGTCCGGCTTGGCCGACCATTCGACCTCGCGGCACTGGATCGCATGATGCATGAGATCGCCGGCGACCACCGCGCGCTGGCCCTTCGAGACGATGTTGACGCAGCAATGGCAGGGCGAATGGCCCGGCGTCGGCGTCAGCGTGACGGTGTCGTCGAGCGCATAATCGTCGTCGACCAGAAGCGCCTGCCCGGCCTCGACGATCGGCAGGCAATTGTCGCGGAACACGGTGCCGGGCGGATTGGCGCCCTTGGCGCTCTCGGCCTCCCAGGCCGCGTATTCGCGCTTGTGGAAGACGTATTTCGCGTTGGGAAACGTCGGCACCCAGCGGCCGTCACGCAGCGTGGTGTTCCAGCCGGTGTGGTCGATATGCAGATGGGTACAGAACACGTAGTCGATCTGCTCGAAGGAGATGCCGAGGGCGAACAGCTCGTTGCGCCAGCGCTCCTTGCCGGGGAAATCGAACGGCGGCGGGTGCCCCTTGTCCTCGCCGGTGCAGGTGTCGACCAGGATGGTGTAGCGCGGCGTGCGCACCACGAAGGTTTGATAGGTGATCACCATCATGCCGCGGTCGGCGTCGAACACCTCGGGCTCCATGGTCTTCAGATGATGCTTGAACACGGCATCATCATAAGCCGGGAAGAAATCCTGCGGCCGCCGCCAGGGGCCTTCCCGCTCGATCACCGCGTCGATCGTGATGTCGCCGATCCTGAGCTGCTTCATGGCCGTCTCGCTCCCGCTCTTTTTTCGAAGCGTAACGGGCGGTGGTGCACCTCACAAGCCGAACACGACGCAGCGCGCCATGCGGCTTTGCATTGCTATTGGGCGGCCGCTGTCGCAAATTCATCCGAAATGCCATCCATGCTGCAGCAATGTCCAGGCGCGCAATTCGAGCCGTTGTTCTGATGCTGACCGCCTTGCCGAGCGCGGCGGCCGTGGCCGCTCCCGACACCGTGTATTTCCCAAGCGCGGACGGCAAGACCGAGCTCGTCGGCTATCTGTTCAGGCCGCCGGCGCCGGGACCGCATCCCGCGATCGTGCTGCTGCACGGACGTGGCGGCCCCTACTCGCTCAACGTCAACAAGGACTGCACGCTGGTGTCGCGGGCGAGCCCGTCGGCCGACTGCAACGCCAACGGCCTGTCGAGGCGGCACCTGATGTGGGGACAATATTGGGCGGACCACGGCTATTTCGCACTGCTGCCGGACAGTTTTGGGCCGCGCGGCAAGGCCCATGGTTTCGGCCGCTTCACCCACGGCGATGCGGATCGCGACGATGTCAACGAAAAGACGGTGCGGCCGCTCGACGCCGAGGGCGCGCTGGCCTGGCTGCGCGGCCAGCAAGATATCGTCCACGACCGCATCTTCCTGCAGGGCTGGTCGAACGGCGGCAGCACCGCGCTGAACGTGATGCAGCGGCAGGGCAAGGCGACGTCGGGCTTTCGCGCCGCGCTCGCCTTCTATCCGGGCTGCGGACCCGCCGCCCTGCTGGTGCAGACGCTGACCTCCGCCGCCCCGATCACCATGCTGCTCGGCTCCGACGACGAGGAAGTATCGCCCGAGCGCTGCCAGGAGGTCGCGCAACGATCCATCGCTGCCGGCAGCAAGATCGACGTCACGCTTTATCCGGGCGCGACGCATGATTTCGACGATCCAGGGCGCCGAAGGCAGTCCGTCCCCGCCAACGCCGCGGCGCTCAAGGATGCGATGGTCAGGGCCATCGCCGCCGTCGATGCCCTGAAGCCGTAGGGCGCTCCCTTCCCTTATGGCGTGATAGTTACGACCGCTCACCACCAGCGAGACAAATGACATGACCGATTCAAAGCCACGCCCCAAGCTTGCCGAAACCGTCGTCGAGCCGACGGTGAAACTGCGGGACGTGACGATCGGCCGGTGCTGCGAAATCCTCGGCAACACCGCGCTGGAATACACCGAGCTCGGCGACTTCTCCTACCTCGCCAGCGGCTGCATCGTCGGCGATGCGCAGATCGGCAAATTCTGCGCGATCGCAGCGCAGGTCCGGATTGGCGCGCCGAACCATCCGCTGGAGCGGCCGTCGCAGCACCGCTTCACCTACTGCCCGGAATATTACACGGCCTCTGCTCAGCGAGATCACCGCTTCTTCGGGGACCGGCGCGCCGATCGCGTCGTGATCGGCAACGACGTCTGGATCGGCCATGGCGTCATCGTGCTGCCCGGCGTGACCGTCGGCGACGGCGCCGTGCTCGCCGCCGGCGCGGTGGTCTCGCGGGACGTCGCGCCTTACACGATTGTCGGCGGCGTGCCGGCCCGGCAGATCAAGGAACGCTTCAGCCGCACCATCGCGGCCGCGCTGTCGGAGATCGCCTGGTGGAATTGGCCGGTGGAGATGATCTGGGAACGGCTGCCGGAATTCCAGTCCGGTGACGTCGAGGCCTTTTGCGCGCGCTGGGGGTTCGAACGCAGCGTCGACTAGTTCCGCCAGCCTCAGCGCTTGCTGCCGTGCCTATCTGCGCGATTTCGGAATAGTGAAAATATACGACTGAGTTGCCCGACGCGTCAAGCGCTTTCGGAGTGCTGGCGAGCGCCTGCTCCTTTGCATGGGGTTGTTTTCGCTGTTTTGGCCGCGAGTACCTTGCTTCTTCACTTCAGCGCAAAATTGCATTGCAATTTCATCGCCGAAGTCGCGTGGCTCTAGCTCCGCAACCCCGGTGCTTCCTGGCCGGTGCGGGCGACATACTCGGTGTAGCCGCCGCCAAACTGGTGGATGCCCTCCGGCGTCAGCTCCAGCACGCGGTTGGAGAGCGCGGCAAGGAAATGCCGGTCGTGCGACACGAACAGCATGGTGCCCTCGAACTCGGCGAGCGCATTGATCAGCATCTCCTTGGTGGCGAGGTCGAGATGGTTGGTCGGCTCGTCCAGCACCAGGAAGTTCGGCGGATCGAACAGCATCTTGGCCATCACCAGCCGCGCCTTCTCGCCGCCCGACAGCACCCGGCACTTCTTCTCGACATCGTCGCCGGAGAAACCGAAGCAGCCGGCGAGCGCGCGCAAGCTTCCCTGGCCCGCCTGCGGAAACGCGTCCTCCAGCGACTGGAACACGGTGCGTTCGCCGTCGAGCAGATCCATCGCGTGCTGGGCAAAATAGCCCATCTTGACGCTGCCGCCGATGGTGACCGCGCCGTCGTCGGGCTCGGCTGAGCCCGCGATCAGCTTCAGCAGCGTCGACTTGCCGGCGCCATTGATGCCCATCACGCACCAGCGCTCCCGGCGGCGGATCATGAAATCGAGCCCATCATAGATTCGCTTGCTGCCATAGGCCTTGTGGACGTTCTTGAGGCTCGCGACATCCTCGCCAGAGCGCGGCGCCGGCTGGAATTCGAACGCCACCGTCTGCCGCCGCCGCGGCGGCTCGACGCGCTCGATCTTGTCGAGCTTCTTGACCCGGCTCTGCACCTGGGCTGCATGCGAGGCGCGCGCCTTGAAGCGCTCGATGAACTTGATCTCCTTGGCGAGCATCGCCTGCTGCCGCTCGAACTGCGCCTGCTGCTGCTTGTCGCTCAGCGCGCGCTGCTGCTCGTAGAACTCGTAATTGCCGGAATAGGAAGTGAGCTGGCCGCCGTCGATCTCGACCACCTTGTTGATGATGCGGTTGATGAACTCGCGGTCGTGCGAGGTCATCAGCAGCGCGCCCTCATAGCCTTTCAGGAATTGCTCGAGCCAGATCAGGCTCTCGAGATCGAGATGGTTGCTCGGCTCGTCGAGCAGCATCACGTCGGGCCGCATCAGGAGGATGCGCGCCAGCGCCACCCGCATCTTCCAGCCGCCCGAGAGCTTGCCGACGTCGCCGTCCATCATCTCCTGGCTGAAGCCGAGGCCGGACAGCGCCTCGCGCGCGCGGCCGTCCAGCGCGTAGCCGTCGAGTTCCTCGAAGCGGTGCTGCACCTCGCCATAGCGGCCGATGATGTCGTCCATCTCGTCGGCCTTGTCGGGGTCGGCCATCGCGGCCTCGAGCTCGCGGAGCTCGGCCGCGACCTCGCTGACCGGCCCGGCCCCGTCCATCACCTCGGCAACCGCGCTGCGGCCACTCATCTCGCCGACGTCCTGGCTGAAATACCCGATCGATACGCCGCGATCGACCGAGACCTGGCCCTCGTCGGGGATTTCCTGGCCGGAGATCATCCGGAACAGCGTAGTCTTGCCGGCGCCGTTCGGGCCGACCAGCCCGATCTTCTCGCCCTTCTGGAGCGCGGCGGAAGCTTCGATGAACAGGATCTGGTGGCCGAGTTGTTTTGAGACGTTGTCGAGACGGATCATGCCAATGCTGGGGAAATGAGGGTTGCGGCCTCTTATTCGATCTGGCGCGCCGGTGGAAGCCCGTTCCATGGCATTTCGCAGGATGCCCGCATGTGCTGGGAACGTTGCCAACGGCGCCCGATCCGGAATACTTCGCAGAACCTTCTTTGGGGCGTCACATGCAAACCTGGCTTCTTTATCTCCTTGCGCTCGGCGCGGGCATCAGCGTCGCCGTTCAGCAGGTCCTGAACGGCAATCTCAGAGCCGCGCTCAACTCGCCGGCCTGGGCCGGGCTCGTCAGCTATCTCGGCGGGCTCGTGATGATGGTCATCGTGCTGATCGCGACGCGCGAGCCGGTCCCATCCTGGAAGCTGGTGTCGGCCGTGCCTTGGTGGGCCTGGAGCGGCGGCATCCTGGGCGGCGTGTTCATCCTCCTGATGATCCTGCTGCTGCCCTCGCTCGGCGCCGCCACCCTGCTGGCGCTGGTGGTCGCCGGCCAGATGATCGCAGGCATCGCGATGGATCATTTCGGCTTCTTCGGGCTGCCGGCGCATCCGGTGTCGCCGTTACGGCTGATCGGCATCGCCCTCGTGATCGGCGGCGTGCTGCTGATCAAGGACTAGCAGGCTGCACGCGCCAGAGCGTTTTCGAGCGAAGTGGAAACCGGTTCGCGTGAAGAAAACGCGTCAAAACTAGAACCTGGAGCCCCGTTCCGATTCCATCGGAACCGGAAAGGCTCTAGTGCCGCTTGAAATACTGCACGTCGCGCTCGTGCTTCTCGGCGGCCGCGCGCGACTTGAAGGTGCCGAGATTGCGGCGCTTGCCGGTCTTCGGATTGACCTTGCGGGAATACAGCCGGTACTCGCCGGAACGTAGCTTGCGGATCATGACGTCAGCCTCGGACGTGCCTGTCCGACGTCAACGATGACGCCGAAGCGAACGTTCCAATCGGCTCAGAAGCAGAGATTGGTCACCGCATTGCCGCGCTTGTCCTTGATGACATAGGGACAGCGGGCACGTTCCAGCGCCTTCTTGGCATCCTCGTCGCCGAGCGCGGCGGCCCGCTCGTAATAGGCCTTTGCCGCATCGCTATCCTTCGGCCCGCCGCGGCCGGCCTGCGCGAAGGCACCCATCCGTTCCAGCGCGCCCGGATGGTTTTGCACGGCGGCCTTCTCGAACAGCGCCCGCGCGGCGACATCGTCCTGGGGACCGCCCTTGCCTTCCGCCAGCATCATGCCGAGCTGGTACTGCGCCTCTGCGTTGGTCTCGGCGGCCTTGCCGAGCAGCTCGCGCGCACGAACGGGATCGGAGGCCGTGCTGCCGCCGAGCGCCGCGAGATTGCTGACGCCGCGCGCATTGCCGGCCTGTGCTGCACGCTCGAACAGGGCGCGCGCCTGCGCCTCGTCCTTGGCGACGCCGGCGCCGGTGCCGTAGTGCACGCCGAGCTCGACCATCGCGGCAGTCGAGCCCTTCTCAGTCGCCTTGCGCCAGGCGGCGGCCGCCTCCGCGCTCTGCCGGTTGGCGGCGTGGGCGCGGCCGAGTTCGTACATCGCCCTGCGCGATGATCTTGCCGCCACCGCGCAGTACTTGATCGCGGTCGCAATGTCCGATGCGGCGATCTCGGACACTCCCTTCACATCGGCTGGCTTGTCCGGATCGGAGGGATCGGCGGCGAGCCGGTCGCACAGCACGAGATCGGCCGATTGCGCGTGGGCAAGCGCCGGCACGGCCAGCAGCGTGACGACGGCGATGGCATGAAGCGGCTTGATCATGGCAGGCAGGTTGCGTCGCGGTGCGGGCAAATTCAAGGCTCGAGGCCGGTCTCGCGCAGCACCGGCGCGACGTCCGCGGAAGACAAATAGCGCAGCAGATGATCGGCGGCATCGTGGTGCTGCGATGCCGTCATGCGGCCGGCGGAGAAGATTGCCGGCGTCTGCAGCGCCAGCGGGATCGGACCGATGACCTCGATGCCATCGACCTGCTTCAGCTCGCTGATCTGCTGGACCGCCAGATCGGCCTCGCCGCTGACGAGCTTCTCCGCGGTAAATCCCTGCGGGATGATCACGGCACGGGCGTTGATTGCGTCCGCAATGCCGAGGCGCCCGATCAGCTGCGCGAACAGGATACCGCTGGCGCCGAGCCGCGAATACGCCACCGCCCGCGCACCGAGCAGCGCCGTGCGCAGCGCGGCTTCGGTCGCGATATCGAGATGCGCAGCCCCTGCCTTCACCGCGAGGCCGACATAGGAGCGCGCCAGATCGACCGCGTTCTCCGCGGCCACGCGATCCTCGCCGATCATCTCGTCGAGTCCCTCGCGGGTCAGGATCACGAGATCGGCGACCTCACCGCCACGCAAGCGCGCGAGCAGCGCCAAGGTCGGCGCGAAATCCGCAGAGATCGCGACGCCGCTCGCCGCCTGATAGGTTTGGGCGAGCCGCATTACCGCGCCCTTCAGCGCCAAGGTCGAGAGCACGCGGACCGAACCACCCATTGCGCTCACGCCCGCCGCATCAGCTTGAGCGCCGCGGTGAGGCGCAGGCTGCGCTTGCCGGCAAGCGCGGTCGCCTCCAGCACGGCGCCCGCTTCGTCGCATCTGCCGGCAAAGCCGATCCCGACCTCATGACCGCCGAAGACCGGGTTCTCGCCCCTGGCCGAGGTGTGCTCCTGGTTGAGTATCTGGCCCTTCCAGCGCCCCTTCTCGGACGTGTAGGAGCCGAGATAATAGAAGCACGCATCGCCGCCGAGGATGCGGCCGTCGTTGATAAGCATCACGCCGGTCAGCCCGCCGTCGACGCCGTCGAGCATCCTGATGTGGATCGAATAGAGGCCGTCGATGATGCCGCCCGTGCCGACGGCGCCGGCGATCGGAATCTCGTCCTCGGTGATCGGTGTCATCACCGACTGGAACGGGACGCCGGGCAATTCCTTCAGCTCGCCCTTGAAGCGGTAGAGCCCGCCGTCGGGCCGGCCCGTGGCGATCAGGGTGGCATCGTCGGTGCCGGCCATGGCGCGGTAGTTCGGGTCGGGGTTGTGGCGGACGGTCTGGATCTCGCAGCTCACTCCGTCGTCGTCCTTCTGGTAGCTGCCGATATGGGCGAAGGCCGAGTTGCCGCCGAGCATCTTGCCGTCGCCGACATACATCACGCCGCGGCCGACATTGCCGCCCAGCTCGAACCGGACCTTGTAAAACCCCTCAAACAAGCGCCGCGTCCCCGGCAGCCAAACATGTCTATCGTTGTCTAGCGCGGTTCATAATGTCGCGAAACCGGTTTCGGCACCTGCTCCCGGCCAAACAATGTCGTTAAAATGCAAAAAGTCCGCCGGGGCTGTCGCCCTGGCGGACCTGATTGCAGGGCCGGACGGTCCGGCCGCAGCCCCGTTACGCAGCTGCCTTGGCGCCGGTCGGCACCTCGGAGATCGTCTTCAGGATCTGGGAAGCGATCTGGTAGGGGTCGCCTTGCGAGTTCGGACGACGGTCTTCCAGATAGCCCTTGTAGTTGTTGTTGATGAAGGAGTGCGGAACGCGGATCGAAGCGCCGCGGTCGGCGATGCCGTAGCTGAACTTGTTCCACGGCGCGGTCTCGTGCTTGCCGGTCAGACGCTTGTCGTTGTCCGGCCCGTAGACGGCGATGTGGTCCATCAGGTTCTTGTCGAACGCCGCCATCAGTTGCTCGAAATACTCCTTGCCGCCGACTTCGCGCATGAACTTGGTCGAGAAGTTGGCGTGCATGCCCGAGCCGTTCCAGTCGGTGTCGCCAAGCGGCTTGCAGTGGAATTCGATGTCGATGCCGTAGCTCTCGGTCAGGCGCAGCATCAGATAGCGGGCCATCCACATCTGGTCGGCCGCGGTCTTGGACCCCTTGCCGAAGATCTGGAATTCCCACTGGCCCTTCGCCACCTCGGCGTTGATGCCTTCGTGGTTGATACCGGCGGTCAGGCAGAGGTTGAGATGCTCTTCCACGATCTTGCGGGCGACGCTGCCGACGTTCTTGTAGCCGACGCCGGTGTAGTACGGACCCTGCGGGGCCGGATAGCCCTCACCCGGGAAGCCGAGCGGACGGCCGTCCTTGTAGAAGAAATATTCCTGCTCGAAGCCGAACCAGGCGCCTTCGTCGTCCAGGATGGTGGCGCGCTTGTTGGAGACGTGCGGCGTCTTGCCGTCGGGCATCATCACTTCGCACATCACCAGCACGCCGTTCTCGCGCGCGCCGTCCGCATAGCAGGCGACCGGCTTCAGCACGCAGTCAGAGCTGTGGCCTTCAGCCTGATTGGTGGACGAACCGTCGAAGCCCCACAGCGGGAGCTGTTCGAGGGTCGGAAACGACGCGAATTCCTTGATCTGCGTCTTACCGCGCAGGCTCGGCGTCGGCGTATATCCGTCGAGCCAGATATACTCGAGCTTGTACTTGGTCATTGAACCTCTCTGTTGATGATGAAAACCGTGAGGAACCGAAAGCCAGTCGGTCGCCGCACGCTACCCGGCCACCATCGGCCGGATCTTACTAAGCAATTAAAATGCCAGTCGCTGCGCTGCGGCACCCACCCTTCTCGCGGATGTCCACAGTGGTCATGGCATTTTTCGCTGCGACAAAGCAGCGCGGCTGGCATGCGCCGGCGGCGGAGGAAATCCGCTTTCTGCTGCCTCGACCGCCTGATTCTCCAGCAAATCCGGCCACAACGGCAGCCGCCGATTAAAGCCGCGGCAGTGCCATGTGACGGTTGGTGTCCCGCTCGCGCTCATCCAGCAACCACTGTGCCGGCTCAAGCGTTGGTCATCTGCATACTGCCTCGCAGGAGGCACGTTCGGATTTGCCTACGGATTAGACAGATTGTGGCTGCTTCTTAGTCAACTTGCACCCGGTCGGGCTCAGGCCGATATCCCAATTGGTAACCGCACACGAAGGAGTCGGGCGCACCATGGAGGGCTCGCGTTCGACGAAGGAGATTTCGAACATGATCACCACAGGCCAAAATCAGGGATCTGCCAAGATCTATCAATTCCCGGCGGGGGGCCGTGCGGCTCTCGGCGGACGCCGTTACGGCGAGGTGCGCACGGCACTGGAGCTGGCAGCCGGGCTCGAAACCTCGCTGTGCAGCGAAAGCTGGTATCATCAGGCAGCGATCGAAGACGCCAAGCCGGGCCGGGACCACTAATGCCGACGCAGCGAAGCGTGACATCGAGCCATCAGGCTTCAGAGCAATAAGAAGGGCCGGAACCAGCGTTTCGGCCCTTTTTTCATTGCGCCCCACAACGATCGCGCCACGGCGCGAATAGCGGCCCCGCCATAAGTCATATTCTCCCCCGGACAGGCCGGTTATAGAGCTTGCGCGAGACTCATCCGCTGCAACAGGTCTGCCGATGTCCGATGCCCCTGCCCGTCACCTCAATCTCGCCGGCGCCAGCAATTTTCGCGATCTCGGCGGCTATCAGACCCGGGACGGCCGGACCGTGCGCTGGCGGCAGATCTTCCGCTCCAACCATCTGGCACATCTGACCGACGCGGATGTCGCCATCGTGCGCGGGCTCGGGGTCAAAAGCGCGTTCGATTTCCGCGGCACAGCCGAACGCGCGGAGGCGCTGTGCGGCATGGCCGACGTCACCGTGCACTCGCTCCCGGTCGAGCCGACCGTCGTGGCTTCGCTGCGCGCGATCGCCGGTCACCGTCAACTCGAGGAAGCCGATGCGATCGACGTGATGCGGGAATCCTATCGCGGCTATGTGCAGGACAACACCGAGCGCTATCGCACGCTGTTCGCCCATCTGCTCGAGGATCGCGCGCCGCTGGTGATCCACTGCACCGCCGGCAAGGACCGCACCGGCTTTGCCTGCGCGCTGATCCTGCATGTGCTCGGCGTGCCCGATCAGGTGATCGCCGACGACTATCTCCTGACCAACCAGTTCTACAAACGCGATCCGTCCGCAACCAGCGAGCTTCCCGACGACATCAGGCAGGTGCTCGGCACCGTGCGGGCCGGATTCCTCGAGGCCGCGTTCGAGGCGATCGATGCCGAGTACGGCAGCCTCGACGGCTATTTCCGAGACGGCCTCGGACTCGGTCCGGCTGAGCGCAAGGCGCTCGATGGCCGTTATCTGCAGGCCTGATTGATCAGGCGGCCGCGGCTTCGAGCTCAAGCTCCGCATCGAGATCGGCGATCACATCCTCGAACGCCGAGATCGCCTGCTGGATCGCCGCGATCTGCATCAATTCCCAGCTGCCCACCGGTCCGTTGCGATTCTGCAGCGCCACCACGAGATCGCGCCGCTGCTCCTTAAGCTGAACAAGCGGTAAACCGTGGTCCGGAAGATTTCCCATCACAAAACCCCCTGCTTGATTGGAAGTTTCGCTTCTAAGGGAAAGCGTTCTGCGAACGACTTACAGAACTGCTGCAAATTTTACCGAACGCGGCCTACCCCGTAGTCTTACGTAATCATCGTTACGTGATCGCATCGCGCGCCACGGCATCGTTGATCGCGCCGAGCAAGGATTGAGTCACACAATCGGTCGCCCACTCGCTCGTATGGAGGTGCTCCTGCGCACCGTCGTCGAGTTCGGAAAGCGGAATTCCGCCGTCGACCCATTGCTTCATCAGCGCAAAGCGGCGGAACAGATTGACCTTCCTGCTCGCAGTGACCTCGGCAATCATCGACATGAACTGGTTGGCGAGCTTGAGCAGGTCCGCCGTGCCGATGATCGCCGGGGTGTACTGCGAATCCATCACCACGACGTCGAGCGGCAGCCCGGCGAGCACGTCGAGCCCCGCCTCGAATGTCGCCTGCACCTGATCGAAGTTGTAGTTCTTGTACACGGCGTTGGTGCCGACCTGCCAGATCACCATCACCGGCGCTTCAGCGATGACATCGGATTCGATGCGCGAGAATTCTTCCGGCGCCTCCTGCCCGCCGATCCCGCGGTTGATCACGTCGATCATCCGGCCAAAGGACTGTTTCTGGCTTCGCCACGCGAGCTCCAGCCGCGGCGGGAATGGCAGGATATTGTCGGCCCCCGCGGTCGATGACGATCCGAGCGCGACGATCTTGATCTTGCGTTCACGCTTGAGCGCTTGCGCCAGGTGAGGCAATCCGTATCGGAACTTGACGATATCGAGATGCATGTCGCATGGCCGGGGCGCTGGCATCGCAGACATCCTTGGGGTGAACGAACAAGGGAATACGCGCAGTAGGAAGCGAAATCCGCGGCATTGCAAATGAAATCTGCCTGATCATAGTGGGCGTCTGCGTGTTGCGGGTTCGGAGACCACCATGAACGGAAAAGCCATCGTCATCACCGGCGCCCTCGGCGCGCTCGGCAAGGTCGTCGCAGCGGAGGCTCTCGCACGCGGCGCGCGCGTCGCCGGGATCGATCATGCTGCGTCGTCCGTGCCGGCAACGGCGGACCGCATCGAGCTTGGCGGCGTCGATCTCACCGACACGGCGCAAGCCAGGGCCGCTATCGACAAGGTGGCCGCGCATTTCGGCCGGCTCGACGCACTGATCAACATCGCCGGCGGCTTTGTCTTCGAGGCGATCAGCGACGGCGATCCGAAGACGTGGCAGCGCATGTACGCGATGAACGTGATGACCGCGTTCAACACGTCGCACGCGGCGATACCGTATCTCACCAGGTCCGGCGCCGGGCGTATCATCAACATCGGCGCGCTGGGCGCGCTGCAGGCCGCATCGGGCATGGGCCCCTATGCCGCCTCGAAGGCCGGCGTGCACCGCCTCACCGAGTCGCTCGCCGCCGAGCTCAAGGGCAAGGTCACCGTCAACGCCGTGCTGCCCTCGACCATCGACACCCCGGCCAACCGCGCCGCGATGCCGAAAGCCGACATCGCCAAATGGGTGACGCCGAAGGAGCTCGCCGAAGTGATCCTGTTCCTCTCAAGCGACGCCGCAAGCGCCGTCACCGGCGCGCTGCTACCGGTGAACGGGCGCGTTTGAGGCGCGCGGACTTCGAAGAGCGCGGCGTCCCGCTTATTTCTGAAGGGTTGCGGCAAACAGCTTGGCGGCTTCGGCCTTCGATTCCTGATCGGCCTTGGCGTCGTATCTGAGCGGCAGATTGAACTTCTTGCCGAGCTCGGTGGCTTCGGGGTTCGTGAACGCGTGCACCGCGCCGGGATACTCGATGATCCGATAATCGGCCTTCGCAGCGTCGAAATCCTTCTTGAGCGCATCATACTGCTCGCGCTTCACGAACGGGTCGTCGGCGCCGTTCAGGATGAGGATCTTCGCTTTGACGGTTCCCGGCGCCGGCGCTGGGGTGTTCAGACCAAGCGATGCGTGAAAGCCCGCGACCGCGGCGAGATCGGCGCCGGTGCGCGCCATGTTCAGCACCACCGCGCCGCCGAAGCAGTAGCCGACGGCGCCGATCCGCTGCGGATTGACCGCGGCCTGCTTGGCGAGTTGCTCGCGCGCGGCGTTGAAGCGCGACTCCATCGCCTTCGGGTCCTTCATCACCGATCCCGAGAGCGCGCCGGCGTCCTTCGGATTGTCGGCGGTCTTGGCGTCGCCGTACATGTCCGCAATGAAGGCGACGTAGCCCTGCTCCGCGAACTTCCGCGCCTCGTTGTGGATATGCGGGGTGATGCCCCACCATTCATGCACCATCACGATGCCGGGCCGCTTGGCCTGGGTGGCGTCGTCATAGACGACGAAGCCCTTCATCGTGGTCTGGCCGTCCGAATAGGTGACCGGCTCTTCCTTGACCGCGGCGTGTGCGCTCGCGACCATCGCGATGGCGCAAATTGCTCCCACTATGTTCGTGATGTGCGCTCGCATGCTGACCTCCCCGGATTTGGTACACCGCCACATTGGCATACCAGCAATTGCTGCGCTAGATCGCGACGAGCTTCTTCAGCACCGCGTGAAAGCGGATGCTGCGTTTCCCGGCGAGCGCCGTGGCTTCGCCCTGCGCGCCTGATGCGTCATAGCTGCCGGAGAAGCCGATACCGACTTCCTTGCCGCCGAATACCGGACGCTCGCCCCGGCTCGGCGTGTGCTCGTGATTGATCAGTTCGCCCTTCCAGCGGCCGCCGGCGCTCTGATAGGCGCCGAGGTAATCGAACAACGCGTCGCCGCCGCGAATGCTGCCATCGTGGAGCAGCATCAGGCCGGTATTGCTGCCGCCGATGCCGTCGAGCATGCGGATGGTCAGCGAATAGAGGCCGTTGACGATGCCATCAGGACCGCTCGGGCGCGCCGGCGGCGCCGCCTCCTCGCTCAATGCCATCGCAACAACAGTGACATCGCCGCCGAGCAGCGGCGTGACGCCCCTGAAACGGAACGAGGCGCCGTCGCGTCGGCCCTTCAATGCGATCGGCGCCACGCCGTCGATCGGCGCGTAGTTGCCGCCGACATTGCGCAGCACGGTGGCAATCTCGATCGCAGGCTCGCTATCTGATCCGGAGACGGCGCCCGCAAAGGCGTAGCCGCCGTTGCCGCCGAACACCCTGCCGTCGCGCGCCATCAGCACGCCACGGGCGAAACCGCGCGGACTGTCGACTTCGATCTTGTGGAGCCCGGTCTGCATCGGCGCGCTCAGTCCGGGATCAGCAGCCGCAGCTTCGATTTGAAGCGGATGCTCTGCTTGCCGGCCAGCGCGATGCCGTCGCCTTCGGCCGCCTCGTCCGTGTAGGTGCCGGTGAATCCGATGGTGACGACCTTGCGTTCCCACACCGGCCGCTCGCCATATGTCGGCGAGTGCTCCTGATTGGTCACCTCGCCCTTCCACTTGCCGTTATCGGCGGTGTAGCTGCCATGGGCATAGAAGAACGAGTCGCCGCCACGAATCTGGCCGTCGCGCAGCACCATGACGCCCTGGTTGCCGCCAGTGACGCCGTCAAGGAATTCGACGGTGATGTGATAGAGCCCGTTCCGGATCATGCAAATGGTCGCGCCTTGTCCCTCGCGGACAATAGCCGCTTGACTGTGGCGAGGGCAAATTCCACCCGGGTCGGACGGGGGTATTTCGGGCTATGCTTGCTGCGACTTGAGTCGCGGCCAAAGGCCGCTGGAGCCCTGCCGTTGGAAACCGCGCTTTATCTGCCCGTCAAACGCTTCCTCGAAAAGCTTGGCTTCACGGTCAAGGGCGAGATCGGCGGCTGCGACCTGGTGGCGCTGGGCGATGGCGATCCGCCCGTGGTCGTGATCGGGGAACTCAAGCTCGCCTTCAATCTCGAGCTGATCCTGCAGGCGGTCGACCGCGCCGGAGCTGCCGACGAGGTCTGGATCGCGGCCAGGATTTCGCTCCGCGGCAAGGGCCGCGAGAGCGACGCGCGCTACCGCAATCTGTGCCGGCGGCTCGGCTTCGGCATGCTCGGCGTGACCGCGACCGGTGACGTCGAGGTGCTGGTGAAGCCGCCGACCGCAGCGCCGCGGCGCGATCCGAAGAAGCGCTCGCGGCTGATCGCCGAGCATCGGAAGCGCAAGGGCGATCCGGTCGAGGGGGGCTCGACCCGCGCGCCGATCATGACCGCCTATCGCCAGCAGGCACTGGCCTGCGCGTCGGCGCTGTCAGGCGGCCCACAGCGCGTGCGCGACTTGCGCGCGGTCAGTCCCGATGCCGGCAAGATCCTGCTGCACAACGTCTATGGCTGGTTCGATCGCGCCGAGCGCGGCATCTATGTATTGACCGATGCCGGCCGTGCCGCATTGAAACGTTGGCCGCAGCAGCCGGTCGATATTTCGGGAGTGCAAGCCGTATCCTAGAAAGGAGATGCCATGATCGTCGTCACCGGCAGCGTGACCGCCCGCCCCGACAGTTTTGACGAGGTGCGGCGGCTGAGCCTCGAACATGTGCACCGCTCGCGCACCGAGCCGGGCTGCATCTCGCATGCGGTGCAGGTCGACTGCGAGAATCCGCTCCGCCTGGTGTTTTTCGAGCAATGGGCCGATCGCGCCGCGCTGGCCGCACATTTCGCGGTGCCGGCCTCGCGCGACTTCGTCCGTTCGCTGCAGTCGCTTGCGGCAGCCGCGACGACCATCGAACTTTACGACGCTCACAAGATTGAGAGACTCTAGTTGCATGGCTGGATTGCCACGCCACATTCATATTGCAATGCAACATTAGGCACCTTACGTATCATCCGCGATTCAATGACGAGGCGGCGATGAGCGGCGACTGGAATACCAAGTACGGCACAAGGCGCGTGCGGCACGACCCGCCGACGCTGGAAGAGGCAATCTTCGCGGCCATCGGCATCACCGATGACGTCGAGGGCCAGGCCGAGATCGCCTCGGCCTTGATGGGCCTGCCTTACGACGAGGTGCTCGCCGAGGTGAAAAAGACCGCGCGCGTCAGCGCCCGCACCGGCATCGCGACCCGCGTGATCGCCGGCGAACAGGGCGCGCAGCGTTCCGTCGTGGTCGAGCGCCGCGTGGTCCGCCGCATTCTGCCGACCAAGCGCACCGGTACCTGAAGCGCGCGACCCAATTGCTCAAAATAAAAGGGCAATCCGCTGAGCGGATTGCCCTTTTTGCTTTTGAACCATCCGGTTAGGAAAGCCCTAGCTTTTTGTTTTGACGCGTTTTCTTCACGCGAACCGGTATCCGCTTCGCTCGAAAACGCTCTATGCCGCGCGGCCCCAGCCGGACATCTGTATCACCATCCGCCAGTAGGCGCGGTTGATGTCGACCAACGCACGAGCCGCTTCGGCCGGCGTGACCATGCCGGCTGTGGCCGGCAGCGCCGGCTCGGCCTGGCTCTGCTCCGACAGGTCGATGCTGCCGGTGGATTCGCCGTGACGGAAGGTCAGGTGCGCGCCGAACTTGGTGGCGAGCGCCCGCATCGCGTCGTTCTGTGCGCCGGTGGTGATGCGCAGGTTGGTGTAACCCTTGGCGTGCGCCTCCGCGATCAGCTTGCGGAACAGGATGCTGCCGACGCCCTTGCGCCGCACCGACCGCTCCACGCTGAAGGCGATTTCCGGCTGCGCATCGGGCGACTGCTCCGGCGGATGCAGCTCGGCCGCGCCGCGAACCACGCCGTCCTCGAAATAGGCGATGATGACGGTACCGTCATTGGCGCAGCGCTCGGCATAGCGGCGGATGAAACTGTCGTCGATGAAGCCATGAAAACGATCATGACGGCTGGTTCGGTCCAGTCTCAACAGATGATCGCGCAGCAGAGGAAGCTCCTCCTGCTGGCTCAACGTCCGCACAGTGCCTCGGATCGGCGTCGAACGGATGGTTTCATAGTTCATTTCATAACTCCTCTTGGTAGCCCTCGAGGAGGCGTCGAGTCCCTAGCAACTGCTATATTGTGCATCGCAACATATAATTCAAGTATCTAGATTCATTTAATTAGCCCATGAGGTGATTGGGAAATCACATCAATCCTCTATCATAATACCAATTGTGTCTGGGTCACCACCGCAACGAGTTTGCCGTCCTCGGTTTCCAATCGCGTCTGCCAAACTTGGGTCCTCCGACCCCGGTGGACCGGCGTCGCCGTCGCGATGAGGCTGGTTCCCTCCCTGGCGCCGCCGATGAAGTTGGTCTTGCTCTCCAGCGTCGTGGTCCCCTTGGCGTCCTCCGGCAGGTTGATCACGGTGGCGGCGGCGCCGACCGAATCCGCGAACGCCATCACCGCGCCGCCATGGATGGTGTGATTGAGGGTGCAGAGCTCCGGCCGCACCACCATCTTCGCCACCACTTTGTCCTTGTCGGCCGCGGTGAAGGTCACGCCCTTCAGTTCCGCAAACGGCATCTTCATCGACTGGATCTTTTCGAGCGGCGTCATTCGTATTCCCCGGTTTCCTCTGCTGTCATGCGCGGGCTTGACCCGCGCATCCATCGCTTCTTCGCAATAGGGCTTCGTTGGCATGATGGATTGCCTGGACAAGCCCGGCAATGACGTCGGAGGTAATGGCACCGATGACGTCATGGCCGCCGTGACAATCGTCGCCGACTCCGCATACCGTGGCGCATGTGCGACTTCCCTCCCCGCCGGATCGTCTGCCTGACCGAGGAGACGGTCGAAACGTTGTATCTGCTCGGCGAGCAGGACCGCATCGTCGGCGTCTCCGGCTATGCGGTCCGCCCGCCGCAGGTCCGTCGCGAGAAGCCGCGCGTGTCGGCCTTCATCTCGGCCGACATCCCAAAAATCCTCGCGCTCGCGCCGGACCTGGTGCTCGCCTTCTCCGACCTGCAGGCCGACATCGTTGCCGATCTGGTCCGCGCAGGCGTTGCCGTCCACGTCTTCAACCAGCGCGACATCGCCGGCATTTTGGCGATGATCCGCACGCTGGGCGCAATCGTCGGAGCCTCCGGTCGCGCCGAGCAGCTCGCGACAGGCTATCGGCAGCGACTGGCCGCGATCGCTGCGACCCCACGTCCGGCACCGCGGCCGAAAGTCTATTTCGAGGAATGGGACGAGCCGCTGATCAGCGGCATCGGCTGGGTGTCCGAACTGATCGAGATCGCCGGCGGCGAAGACGCGCTGCCGCATCTGCGTGCGCACAAGGCGGCAAAGGACCGCATCGTCACGCCAGCGGCCGTGCGCGCCGCCGCGCCAGACGTGATCCTCGCCTCCTGGTGCGGCAAGAAGGTCGTGCCCGACCGCATCCGTGGACGCAATGGCTGGAGCGATATTCCAGCCGTGCGCAACGACCGCATCATCGAGATCAAGTCGCCGATCATCCTGCAGCCGGGACCGGCAGCGCTGACGGATGGGCTCGATGCGATCCTCAAGGCGCTGTGGCCGGAGCGCTGACCCTTCCGCTGTCGTCCCGGCGAAGGCCGGGACCCATACGCCGCGGCAGATGTTGCGATCGGGACTCGTCGTTCCGGCGTCGCGCAACGATCAACATTTGTGGCTATGGGTCCCGGCCTTCGCCGGGACGACACTGCAATAACGTGGAGAGAGTGCGCCTAATTACGCCTTCTCCACTCCGCACCATTCCGCGATGAACAGCGCGGTGGCCTTGGTCGACTGCCGCAGCGAGTCGAGTTCGACATATTCGTTGAAGCCGTGCATCGCTGCGCCGGTGGCGCCGAAGCAGAGGCTCGGGATGTTGTAGTTCAGCCCATAGAAACGCGTATCGGTCAGCGCGGTGAAGGCGCGGTCCTCGACGGCGCCGCCATAGACCGCCTGATGCGCTTTGGCGAAGGCGGCTTCCGGCGCCTCCGAGTGCACCAGCTCGTAGCCTTCCGATAAAAAGCCCGACCATTCGACCTGCGGCGGATTGTTGGAGAGGAAGCGGTGGTCGCGCGCTGCCGCCGAGACGCAAGCTAAAATCTCCTTCTGGCACTCTGATATCGACCAGCCCGGCAGCACCGCGATGCGGCAGTCGATGTCGCACCAGGCCGGCACGCTGGAAGCCCAGTCGCCGCCCTTGATGATTCCAGGGTTGAAATTGATGGGATGATTGACGTCCTTGAAATGGCGGTCGGCCTTGGCGCGCTCGTTCCAGGCGATCTCGAGCTTCTCCAGCGCGTGCACCAGATGATACGCCGCCATGATCGCGTTCGAGCCGGCGCCGGCCTCGAACACGTGTACGGGGAAGCCGCGCACCTTCAGGCGAAACCAGATCACGCCGACTTGCGAGCGGATCATCTTGCCGCTGGTCGGCTCCGGGATGAAGCAGGCGTCGGCGCGATAGCCGCGCTGCAGGGTCGAGAGCGCGCCGACGCCGGTGCTCTCCTCCTCGATCACGGACTGGAAATGGATTCGTGCGGTCGGCTTGAGGCCGGCCTTGCTGATCGCATCCAGCGCATAGAGCGCACCGATCGTGCCCGACTTCATGTCACAGGCGCCGCGGCCGTACATCTTGCCGTCCTTGATCTCGGCCGAGAACGGCGGCGTCTCCCACATGTCGAGCGGGCCGGTCGGCACCACGTCGCAGTGACCCTGCAGGATCAGCGACTTGCCGGCGTTGTTGGCCGGGCGATAGGTGCCGACCACGGTGCGCGCCTTGGAAAAATCGTGCTCGATCGGGCCGAAGCCGCGCAGATCCTTCAATTCGTCCAGATTGATATGCCAGTCGTCGACCTCATAGCCGCGCTCGCGCAAGAGGTCGCCGATCATGTCCTGGCACGGCCCCTCGGCGCCGCGGGTCGATGGGATCGCGACAAAGGCCTGCGTGGTCGCAAGCTGCGCATCGAATCCCTCGTCGACGGCATCAAGGATTCGTTGTTGCGTCTCAGCAGTCATGCGGCAGCTCCATCGGGGAATTCAATCAGGCGGGAGCTGCACCGTAACCCGATTTCAGCCGGCCGGGTATTGCGCAAAATAGGCATCCCGCAATGCATCGTCGAGCAGACGGCCTTCGGAGTAGCCATCCAGCGTCGCAGGCCGCGTTACGCCGTCGAGCAGCCGCGGACACGGCTCGGGCGCGCCAAGCACGGTGCGCACCGGGATGCGCTCGGCATAGATCGGCAACTCGTAATCCTCGTCGTCGTCGGCGACGCCCTTGGCGCGAATCTTTGCCGAGGCCTCCTCGATCTCCATCGCGATGAACGAGGTCGCCTTGATCTCCTGTCTGTTGCTGGCGCGCAGGGTCGCGGTGCGATCGGGGAAGAATCGGTCGACCATCGCGACGATGGCGCGCTCCTTTTCTTCCGCGTCGGTGACGAGATATGCCGTGCCGAACGCCATCACCGCGCGATAGTCGGCCGAATGGTTGAAGCCGCAGCGCGCCAGCACCAGGCTGTCGAGATGCGCGACCGTCAAGCAGACGCGCTGTCCCTCCGACTGGCTCTCCAGCATCCGGCTCGCGCTGGAGCCGTGCCAGTACAGCTTAGTGCCCTCGCGCCAGAAGAAGGTCGGCGTGCAATAGGGCTGGCCGTCGATCACATAGGAAACGTGGCACAGCATCGAGGCGTCCAGGATCCTGTGCACGGTTGCGTGGTCGTAGAAGCCGCGGTCGTGGCGGCGCTTCACCCGGTTGCGGGAGGATAGCGGATAGGACGGAGTGGATGCGCCTTCGGTCACGGCCAAGCCTCGCGAGATTGGAATCTGTCGAGAGTTGTAGCCGTTCATTTGGTCTGCGATAGTGCCAATTCCATGCGAAAAATTCCAACCAATTCCGGCAAGGTTTCCAGCAAGCCCGCCGCGCGCAAGGCCGAGCTGCCGCTCGACCTCACAGGTCCCCACGTGACGCAAGGCGCGGCCTCGCAAGCGCGGCTGTACCAGGCGTTGTGCCACGCCATCATCGGCGGCCTCGTCCAGCCCGGCGAGCCGCTGCCGCCGCAGCGCGCGCTGGCGCAGCAGGCCGGCTTCCGCCGCAACGCGGTCACGACAGCCTATGAGCGGCTGATCGCCGACGGCTTTGCGGTGGCGACCACAGGCTCCGGCACCTTTGTGGCCGCACGGATTCCCGCACGAGCCGCCGCAAGGCCGCGAACCAGGATCGCGATTCCGCCACCGCAGCACAGCGCGCTGTCGCTCGGCTGCACCGATATCGACGCGGGCGCGCTACAGCGCTTTCGCGCCTTCGCCGGCCGACGCTTGCGCGCCTTCGGGCCCGAGCATCTGCACTATGGCGACCCCAGGGGCAGCAGTGAATTACGAGCAGCGATCTCGGATCATCTGCTCTCGGCGCGAGGGCTGCGCTGCGATCCCGAGCAGATCATGCTCGCATCGGGCACGCTGCACGCGCTGCGCATCGTGCTCGGCGCAATCCTGCAACCCGGCGACCAGGTCTGGTGCGAGGATCCCGGCTATCCGGCAGCGCGACGCGCGATCGAGCATTGCGGCTATCGCCCGGTGTCGGTGCCGGTCGACGCCTCGGGTATGCGCGTCGACAAGGGCCGTGCCTCGGCGCCGGCCGCGCGCGCCGCCTATGTCACGCCGTCGCACCAGTTTCCGCTCGGCGTGCAGATGTCGATGCCGCGCCGGCTCGAGCTGCTCGACTGGGCGCGCGATGCCGATGCCTTCGTATTCGAAGACGATTACGACAGCGAGTTCCGTTACGACGGCGCGCCGCTGCTGTCGCTCGCCGGCATCGATCAGCTGCGCCGCGTGATCTACATGGGCACCTTTGCCAAGACGCTTTTCCCGGGATTGCGGATCGGCTACTGCGCCCTGCCCGAAGCCCTGATCGCTCCGGTGACTGACGCGCGCGCCGCGCTCGACCGCTTTCCCGCAACGCTGATGGAGGGCGCTGTTGCCGACATGCTGAACTCCGGCGCCTTCGCCGCCAATTTGCGCAAGGCGCGCAAGCGCTATCGCGAGGCGCGCGACGTGCTGGCCTCGACGCTCGCCAAGGCATCGAACGGCGCGCTCACGGTTCCCGTGCCGTCGCAGGGCCTGCATCTGGTCGCGCGGCTCGATCCCGCGACCGATCCGCGCGTGGCCGCGCAAGCCAAGGCCGGCGCCAATGTCGGCGGCTGGCTGCTCGCGGAGACCTATCATCGCGCGCGACCGCTGCCGGGATTCGTGCTCGGATTTTCCGGCCATCCGGTTCCGCAACTTGTCGCGTCGGCGGAACATTTGGCGAAGGCGACGCTGTCGGCGCTGCGCGACACGCGCGCCGCAACCGCCAAGCCGCCGCGCGCTTTGAGAATCAAAGCCGGCTGACTAAGGTCGCCCGCAATCAATCGGTGCCAACCTACGGAGATACCGGATGCCCGCCAATCGCAACGTCCTGTATCTCGTGATCGGCGCGCTGGTCGTGATCGCCGGCCTGCTCGGCTACAATCTTTATCAGGCGAAGAAGCAGCCCGAGGGCCTGCAGATCAATGTCGGCCCGAACGGGCTGAAGATCCAGAACAAGTAAGGGAGACCGCGATGCCGCGCATGGGATTAGCCGCGCTGCTCGGCGCCACCGCACTTGTCGCGAGTGCGACGGCTGCCTCCGCACAAGCGGCCGTGATGCGCGAGGGCGATATCGTGGACCTCAGGGTCGGCCAGCGCGTGCTGGTCGATGACGGCTCCTGCCCGTCCGGGCAGATCAAGCAGGTCCTTGGCTCCAAGCTCAGCCAGCAAGGCGTGGTGCGCACCCGTAGCTGCGTGCCGCGCCTCGCCAGAAAATAACAACGCCCCGCTTTCGCGAGGCGCCCTATCGTCATCGCACCGAAAAAGCGACGCTCAGTTCGACGTCACCGGTTCGAACATGCATTGCAGCGTCGGCTTGGCGATCTTGGTGAAGGTCGGGCCGATCTCGCCCTGCTTCGAAGCCGGCACCCAATTGGTCTCGATGGTCGGCACGCCGGTTTCGCTGATGCCGCGCAGCAGCGCCTGGCGCAGGTCGGGATCGTCGACGGTCGCCGCAGCGTGGTCGTGCAGGCAGCCGCAGACGGCCTCCGGATGCGCCCAGCGGCCGAGCATGTGCGGCGCGCATTGCCGCACGAACTCGTCGCGCGGCTCAGCTACCCGGTACAGCGAGCGGATCTGCAGGGATTCGAGGGGCAGCTGCGACTGGGCCTGCGCAGAACCAGCGAGAACGAGTGATGCCAACATCACCGCGGAAGACATTCGGAGCAACATGCGGAGCCTTTACCGGCAATTCTTTTGATCGGTTTGTCGCAGTCAGTTGGCCTGAGCCATCACCAGCGGCGCCGCGGTCACGACGGGCGAGCCGTTATAGGAGAACGTACCGATGCCGGGCAAACCATTGTCGGCCGTGCCGGCCATCGAGGACCCGGTCATCACGAAGGCAAAGGCGAAGATGAAGGCGATGGTCCGCATCTGACTGTCTCCGCTATCCCGGTTCGGCGTCGCCGCCGTCTTGTTGGCAGTTTGATAACCACCCAGCGTTTCCGGAGTTCTGCGGCACAAGCCAAAAATGGTTTCGTCGCACGGGGAATTGTTTCGTCCGTGATCACCCGACGAAACATTCATCGGAAAACACCAACGTTTTCAGTGGGAGCTTGCTCCGGCCGCGGGTGCCGGAAACCTCTTCTCGCTCGCGCTTTGTTAAGGTTCCTCTGCTCAAACACACCCTCATATCGGCCAAAAGCCGGGCGCTGAACCGCCCCGCCGGTCGCGCCGACTCACGTCAACCCCGTGCAACCAACTCTGCGGTGGCACGTTGTCGTGGTCCCAATCCAATGGAGGATGCAGTCGTGGGCAATGGCAACATCGGTGTTGGCAATGAATCCGCGACCAGCAAGGCTGGCCAGAAGCAGAAGCAGATGGCAGGCGCGATGCCGCAGCAAGGCGCCTATGTCATGGGCGACAATGAGTGTGCCCAGCAGAAGCTGGTGCGCTTGGTGGGCTGCCGCGATTCGAAGGTCAAGCCCGGACGGACGGCCCTCGACAGCGCTGTGAAGCAGTTCGGGCAAACCAAGCGCTAACTCGCGCCGAACTTCAGAATTGCATCTTAAGTATCTGGGCCGGCTACTGAATGAAGTCGCCGCACTTCTGCACATTCAGGTCTTGCTGCCCCCAAGGCATGATCGGCACCGATGACGTCGAGTTCTTCGGCGAGCCCTCGATCAGCTTGTCCGAGTAGACCATGTAGACCAGCACGTTGCGCTTGGCGTCGCAGCCGCGCACGATCTGCATCTTCTTGAAGAAGAGCGAGCGGCGCTTGCTGAACATGTCGTCGCCCTGGCTCATCTTGTCCTTGAAGTGAATCGGACCGATCTGCCGGCAAGCCAGCGAGATATCAGAGACTTCCTCGGCGAGGCCAAGCCATCCCTTGAAGCCGCCCTTTTCCGGCACCGTGAAATGGCAGGCGACGCCCTCGACCTCGGGATCGTCGACGCCATAGGTCGCGAGCTTGTCGTTGGGGCTCACCCATTTGAACACCGTCGAGCGGCGGAAGATCAGGTCCGGTTCGTCGGCGGCGGCCGCCGGACCGGCCAGTGCCTGCGCCACAACCAGAAGCAGCAGCGCGCACCCCCAGCGAGACAGGCTTCGGACGTCACAGAGGCTCACAATTCTCGATGTCATAAAAATCTCCGCGGGGGGGGAACGCGATAGGGAACGCCATGGGCCTCCGGCGCGCCAGCACGGCGCACGCGGCAACCCACCGCGCCTATGTAGTGCGCAAAGGCCGCACCGGAAGCGTTGACAGATCGGTGATCGCGCCCGGCGCTTTAACCTTATGTGAGGCTTTTTTGCTACGCTTTCCGCGAAAAAGTACCCCTCACGGAAGGGTTAGATCGCTTGCGCTGGTGAACGTCTTCCACGTCTGCGACAACCAATGGATTAGTTTGGACTGGGATTCTGAAAATGCGCGCAAGCGGACGTCGAATTTCGATTCGTCATATTGCGAATGAGCGGTTTTGGCAGATTGCGATCCTGACCGCCGCCGGCACACTCGGTGCTGCCGGCCGCGCCGATGCCGCGCTCTACTACTGGAACGGGAATGACACCGGCTACATCAGCGAGCAGGAACCGGCGCCGCGGGTGCACCGGCAGAAGCTGAAGCGCAGCCAGGCTCGCAAAGAGAGCAAGAAGGAAGCCGCTGCCGCGAAGGAGGCCGCCAGCACCAGGCCGCAGGGCGCGCTGACGATCGCGATCTCGATCGAGCAGCAGCGCGTGCGCCTCTACGATTCCAACGGCCTCTACGCCGAGAGCCCGGTGTCGACAGGCATGAAAGGGCATTCCACCCCGATGGGCGTCTTCAGCGTCATCCAGAAGCAGAAGTTCCACCGCTCCAACATCTACAGCGGCGCGCCGATGCCGTTCATGCAGCGCATCACCTGGTCGGGCGTGGCGATGCATGCCGGCGTGCTGCCGGGCTACCCGGCTTCCCACGGCTGCATCCGCATGCCGAATGCGTTCGCGGTCAAGATGTACAACTGGACCAGGATGGGCGCGCGCGTGGTCATCACGCCCGGCACGATCTCGCCGGAGAGCTTTTCCCATCCGCTGCTGGTGACGCAGAAAGTCACCCCGCCGCAGCCGGTCGCCGAAGATATCCTCAAGATGGACGCGCCGCTCGGCAGCAAGGGCGACAAGGGCGCGGACAAGCCGGAGACCAACCTCGACTTGCGCACCAGCGTCGGTCATTCCGACCAGTCCGCCTCGCTGCGCGACAACACCCACACCGCAGACGCCAGCGGCGCGATGCCGGCCGTCAGCGCATCGGCGACGATGTCGGATGCGTCTTCTCCGGCGGCCAGCGAAGCGGCGGCCAAGCCGACGGTTGCGGCGAGCCACGCTGCCAATGCCGACCAGCCCGACGCGGCCGCGACCACGCCCGCCAATAACGACGCCGGCGCGCCGGCCGACGACAAAACGGTCGGCGAGACCCAGGCCGCGGCCAGCAGCGACGCCGCGAAGACCGAGACCTCCGCAAGCGAACACGCCGAAGTCAAAGCCGAGACCAAGGCTGAAGCCAAGATCGAACCGAAGATCGAAACCAAGACTGAGGCGCCGAACGCCGACGCCGCCAAGTCCGTCGCCGAGGCGCCCAAGGTCGATGCCGCCAAGCCGGATGCGTCCAAATCGGATGCTGCAAAAACGGCCGACAAGCCGGCCGCAACGGCAAGCGCGCCGGACGCCAAGAAGGATGCGGCACGGCTGCCCGGGCTCGCGAAAACCGATGCACCGAAGCGCGCCGGGCAGATCGCGGTCTACATCAGCCGCAAGGATTCCAAGCTCTATGTGCGGCAGAACTTTGCGCCGCTGTTCGAGGTGCCGGTGACGATCGCGCCGAGCGACCGTCCGCTGGGCACCCATGTGTTCACCGCCGAGGCCGACAAGAGCGATCCGAACCTGCTGCATTGGTCGGTGGTGTCGCTGCCGATCCGTCATGCCGCCCAGGTCGACGACGAGGAACGCCCCGCGCGCCGCCGCAAGGGCGCCGTAGCCGTCGAGGCAAAGCCGCAGCCGCAGCCGGACAGCCCGTCCGAGGCGCTCGACCGCATCACGATTCCGGCCGATGCCATGGCGCAGATCACCGAAGCGCTCGGCACCGGCGGCTCGATCATCGTCTCCGACCTCGGCGTCAACCAGGGCGAGACCGGCGAAGGCACCGACTTCATCGTGCCGCTGCGCTGAGGCGCGCTGACCTCTCCACACGGTCGTCCTGGCGAAAGCCAGGACCCATAACCACCGAATGGAATTATGGACGGAACCGTGGCCCCAGCATCAGGCAACAACTGATGCTGGGGGTAATGGGTCCTGGCCTTCGCCAGGACGACGTCGGGTGGTGATGCGATCCAATTGACGGCTTGTTGAATATCTCCGGCCGCACTCTGGACTATCATCCCCGCCAAATCCATCCGGGAACATGATCATGATCGACCGCAGGACACTGATCGTGACTGCACTCGCCGCGGCGGCCGGCTCGCGCAGCCTGCATGCCGAAGAGCCCGCGATGAGCAGGATCACGGCCTATGCCTTCGCGTTCCCGGCACTCGCCGGCGGCGAGATCCGGCTTGCCGACTATGCCGGCCATCCCATGATGATCGTCAATACGGCCTCGCTCTGTGGCTTCACGCCGCAATATGCCGGCCTGCAGCAATTGTGGACCGAATTCCGGGCGCGCGGCTTCGTCGTCATTGGCGTCCCCTCCAATGATTTCGGCGGCCAGGAGCCGGGCGGCCCGACCGAGATCACCGAGACCGCGCAGCATCAATACGGCGTCACCTTCCCGATCGCGGCCAAAGCCGTGGTGAAGGGCGCGAGCGCGCACCCGTTCTACCGCTGGGCCGCGGAGGCGCGGCCGAAGGACGTGCCACGCTGGAATTTCCACAAGTACCTGATCGGCCGCGACGGCTATATCGCCGATGTCTTCTCTGAGTCGGTCGCTCCGGAGGATACGCGGATCAAGACCGCAATCGCACGGACGCTGGCGGCCGCCTGACCCAAGCCAAAAATCCCCGGAATTAACTGATCCACCGAGGATTTTCGCGGCGGGCCTGCCACCTTCGTTGCCTTGGCGTCACCGACGCGACTAGGGTACTATCAGTTGGGGGTGCAATGCGGCCCGGTGGCGGCGGTAGCCTGCGCCGGGACACGACATCAGCAAGGGACACGCGCCATGCGCATCGCGGCAGGACTGATTTTCGCAACCACGGTGTCGTTGCTCGCATCGAGCGCGGCCTGGGCGCAGACACCGCCGGCCAAAGGCGCTGCGCCGGCCGCCGCACCACAGGCGGCAGCCCCCGCTCCCGCCGCAGCTACGGCCCCGGTTCCTCCGCAGCAGCCGCCGCAACCGGCCCGCGCCGCCTGCAACAATCCGAACGCGCTCGGCGTCGCCCGCACCGTCGAGATCGACACCACAGGCGGTCCGGGTTTCGGCTTCGAGCACTTCAAACAGCTCGACTTCCTGCGCGACCATGAGGTGGTCCTGACCTTCGACGACGGTCCGTGGCCGGTCAATACGCCGGCGGTGCTTAAGGCGCTCGCCGATGAGTGCACCACGGGCATCTTCTTCCCGATCGGCAAGCACGCGACCTATCACCCCGAGATCCTGCGCCAGGTCTATGCCGCCGGCCACACCGTCGGCTCGCACACCTGGTCGCACCTCAATCAGGGCAACAAGAAGCTGACCGAGGATCAGAAGAAGGACGAAATCGAGCGCGGGCTCGCTGCGATCAAATGGGCGCTCGAGGTCTCGCCGGCGCCGTTCTTCCGCTTCCCGGCGCTGGAGCATCCGCCGGAGATGGTGACCTATCTCGGCACCCGCAACATCGCGATCTTCTCCTGCGACCTCGACTCCTTCGACTTCAAGTCGAGCAAGCCGCAGCAGGTGATCGACACCGTGATGAAGAAGCTCAACAAGCTCGGCAAGGGCATCATCCTGATGCACGACTTCCAGAAGCACACCGCGGAAGCCCTGCCGACGCTGCTGACGCAGCTGAAGGCCGGCGGCTACAAGGTGGTCGCGATGCGCGCCAAATTCCCGGCGACGGTGTTGCCGCAATACGAGCAGGAGCTTGCCAAGGACGTCAAGCTCCCGACCGTAAGCACGCGCCCGGTGGACAGCGTCGTCACCACCGTCAACCAGTAAGCCGCGCCGGCGACTGCTCCAAAGCGTTTTCGAGCGAAGTGGCACCGGTTCGCGTGAAGAAAACGCGTCAGAAAAAAAGTCCTATGTCAGCGTTGCGTATCGAGGGTTTCGTCATCGTCTCGGCCGACGGCCGGCTGGCGAACGCTGTGAACGTGATGCCCGACGCGCTCAAGATCGAGGGCGACAAGCGCTTCTTCACCGCGGCCCTCGACCGCGCCGACCTCGTCGTGCACGGCCGCCACTCCGGCGAAGAGCAACCCAACGCGCCAAAGCGGCGGCGCCTGATCCTGACCCGCAAGGTCGCGACCATCGCGCCCGATCCGTCCAATCCGAAAGCGCTGTTGTGGAATCCGTCCGGCTGCTCGTTCGAGACCGCCAGCCGCGAGGCCGGCGTCACGTCGGGCATGGCCGCGATCATCGGCGGCCCCATCGTGTTCGGCATGTTCATGGACCGCTACGACACGTTCTGGCTGTCGATCGCCCCGCGCCTGCGCATCCCCGACGGCGAGCCGTGCTTTCCCGGCGTCCCTGCCCGCACCCCGCAACAGGTGCTGGCGGCGCACGGCCTCGTCGCCGGCGAGCCGCAACTGATCGATGCCGAGCACGATGTCAGCGTCACGCCGTGGCGGCGGGTGGGCTGACGGCGGAGACGACCGCGTAGGATGGGTGGAGCGTAGCGATACCCATCGGTTGCTCGGCATGAAGGTGATGGGTTTCGCTACGCTCTACCCATCCTACGATGGCGATGGTGATCGACTAAACGTCCCCGTACGCCGGTTCGTTGCGGCGCGGGCCGCGGCCGTAGCCGGCGATGATGAAGAGCGCGCCGATCAGCGAGAGATTCTTCAGCGCATCGATCAGGGTCTTGGCGTTGTCGGGCGCGGCCTGATTCCAGAAATCGTGGAAGTAGAAGGTCACGAAGCAGACGAAGATGATCAAGAGGATCGCAAAGAAGCGCGCCAGCACGTTCACCGCGATCATCAGGCCGGCGAGGATCTCGAAGCCGCCGACCACGATGGCCAGCAGCTGCATGAACGGCATGCCGACGAAGGTTTCGATCTGCTGCGTATAGGGTGCGACGATGGCGGGGATGACCACCTTGGCGGTGAGCAAATCAGCGGTCGCCTGGATGCCCATCAGCTTGGTCGCGCCTGAATAGATGAACAGGACGGCGAACAGGATTCGCCCGAAAGTAATGAACGCTGGCATGGGTCGGCCTCACAGGATTTGCGGAAATCGGACGAAGCAGGCTGAAACGATTATGGTCGTTCCGCCTGCTTCGATCAAATCGAATCCATCTTGCCTCTTGCTCAGCCGAACAGCGTCGGTTGCGCGCGGCCGGCGCGCTCCTGGGCTTCGACCGCAGCAACCGCGGTCATGTTGAGGATGCCGCGGGCCGTCACCGACGGGGTGAGGATATGCGCCGGGCGCGCCGGGCCGATCAGGATCGGGCCGACCGGCAGCGCGTTGGCCAGCGACTTGATCATCTGGTAGGCGATGTTGGCGGCATCGAGATTGGGCATGATCAGGATGTTGGCCTCGCCCTCCAGCCGCGATTGCGGCAACACCAGCTTGCGCGCCACAGCGGACAGCGCGGTATCGCCCTGCATCTCGCCGTCGGCCTCGATCTCGGGATGCCGCTCCTTCAACAGTTGCGTCGCCCGCCGCATCTTGCGCGAGGAGTCGGTGTCATAGCTGCCGAAATCGGAATGTGACACGAACGCGACACGCGGCTTGAAGGCGAAGCGCTGGACGTGGATCGCCGCCAGCGAAGCCACCTCGGCGAGCTCCTCCGCGCTCGGATTCGGCCGCACCTGGGTATCGGCGATGAAATGCGCGCCGGTCGAGGTGATCATCAGCGCCAGCGCGGCATAGTCGGAGATCCCCGGCAGGAAGCCGATGATCTCGCGGACATGGCGCAGATGGCTCATGTAGCGGCCCTCGACGCCGCACAGCATCGCGTCGGCCTCGCCGCGCGACACGGCCAGCGCCGCGATCACCGTGTTATTGGTGCGCACCACGGTCCGCGCCGCCTCCGGCGTCACGCCGCGCCGGCCGGCGACGTCGATATAGGACTGCACATAGGAACGGTAGCGCGGATCGTCCTCGGGATTGACCAGGTCGAAGTCGCGGCCGGCCTTGATCGAGAGGCCGAAGCGCTGGATCCTGGTCTCGACCACGCTGGGACGGCCCACGAGAATCGGCCGCGCCAGCTTCTCCTCCAGCACCACCTGTGTGGCGCGCAGCACGCGCTCGTCCTCGCCCTCGGCATAGATCACCCGCACCGGCTGGGTCTTCGCTTTCGCAAACACCGGCTTCATGGTGAGGCCGGAGCGGAACGCGAAGCGCTCGAGGTTTGCGGCATATTCGTCGAAATTGGTGATCGGCCGGGTCGCAACACCGGACTCGATCGCCGCCTTGGCGACCGCCGGCGCGATGCGCAGGATCAGCCGCGGGTCGAACGGGCTCGGGATCAGCGAACCCGGACCGAAGCCCTGCGTCTCGCCGGTCTCGAAACCATGCGCGACCGCGTCCGACGGCGGGTCGCGCGCCAATTGCGCGATGGCGTCGACCGCGGCGTGCTTCATTGCCTCGTTGATCGCGGTGGCGCCGACGTCGAGCGCGCCGCGGAAGATGAACGGGAAGCACAGCACGTTGTTGACCTGGTTCGGGTAGTCCGACCGCCCGGTGCAGATCATGGCGTCCGGCCGCGCCGCCCGCGCCTCCTCCGGCATGATCTCCGGCACCGGGTTGGCGAGCGCCATCACCAGCGGATGGTCGCCCATCTGCTTGACCATCTCGGGCTTCAGCACACCAGGTGCCGACAGGCCGATGAAGATATCAGCGCCCGGGATGACGTCGGCGAGCACGCGCGCGTCGGTGGTCTGGGTATAGACCGCCTTCCAGCGATCCATCGTGGTGTTGCGGCCCTCATAGACGACGCCGTCGATGTCGCAGACCCAGATGTTCTTGCGCTGCGCGCCCATCGAGACCAGCAGGTTGAGGGTCGCGATCGCGGCAGCTCCGGCGCCCGAGCAGACGATCTTCACGTCGGCGAGCTTCTTGCCGTTGAGCAGCAGCCCGTTGGTGATCGCGGCGGCGACGATGATGGCGGTGCCATGCTGGTCGTCGTGGAACACCGGGATCTTCATGCGCTCCTTCAGTTGCGCCTCGATCTCGAAGCACTCCGGGCCGCGGATGTCCTCCAGATTGATGCCGCCGAAGGTCGGCTCCAGCGCCGCCACGGTCTCGACCACGCGCTCGATGGTGTCGGCCTTGATCTCGATGTCGAACACGTCGATGCCGGCGAACTTCTTGAACAGCACCGCCTTGCCTTCCATGACGGGCTTCGAGGCCAGCGGGCCGATATTGCCGAGGCCGAGCACGGCAGTGCCGTTGCTGACCACCGCCACCAGATTGGCGCGGGCGGTATACAGAGCGGCGTCCGCCGGGTTCTTCGCGATCTCGGTGCAGGCGGCGGCCACGCCGGGCGAATAGGCGAGCGCCAGGTCGCGCTGGTTGGCGAGCGGTTTGATCGCCTGGATCTCGAGTTTGCCCGGCCGCGGCAGCCTGTGATAGGCGAGCGCCGCGTTATGCAGTTCTTCCGACGATGACGACATGTGCTCCCCGCGTTTCCCCGGCCCTGACGTGTTGTTTCTATGCTATTCCAAGTCAGTTGTTCGGCAGATCGAACCGCAATGTGAAGCACGCCCGGCCGCCTGGATGCAACATCCGATAACGTCCCCGTCAACAGGCCGCCGGCCACGGCCGGTCCTGGCCGCCCCGGCTGGCTTTGGCAATTTCTTCCCCTTGATGATCCGGAGTTGACCGCATGAAGAAAATCCTGCTCGGCCTGGCCGCATTGGTCGTCGTCGCGGTCGGCGGCTTCTTCGGGTTCGACCTCTATGTCCAGCACCGGGTGGTGCGCGGCGTCGAGGATGCCTTCGAGCAGGTTCGCACGCAGGGCGGCAAGGCAAGCCACGGCCGGATTTCCTTCGACCTGCTCAAGCGCACGCTGAGCATCGGGGACATCGCGCTGGAAAGCGCCACGCAGCCGCCGTTCCGGATCAAGGCGAGCAATGTGATGGCCCACGGTGTCAACGCGTCGGACACCGCGCGCTTCTCGGCGGAGAGCATCGAGGCCAACGACGTCGAGGTGAGCGCCACGATCAGCGGCCAGCAGACCGTCCTGATCGCCTACAAGGCGCCGCAGGTCACGGTGAAGGATTACTCCGGACCGGCCGGGCAGTCGCAACTACCGGCCTCTTCGTCGCCGGTTGATTTGTACCGGTTCGGCTTGCAGAGGCTGGCAAGCGTCACCGCCTCGTCGATCACGGCCCCGACCGTGACGGCGGCAATGACATTCGATGTCGCGAAGCCGGGCGCCGGCGAAGGCGCGTTGACCTATTCGGGCATTGCCATCGAGAACATGAAGGACGGCAAGATCGCCTCCAGCAAGGTCGACAAGGCTGCATTCACGATCAACGCGCAGCCGGCAGGCAAGCCGATCACGACAACCGGCTATATCGCCGACATCGTCACGACCGATATTGATGTCGGCGCGATGGCCGCGATATTCGATCCGGCCAAGGCCAGCGATGATCGGGACTACCGGATTCAGGGACATGTCTCAGCCGGTCCCTATGAGCTCACCACCACGACCACGCCTCCCCTCTCCATGCGGATCGACGGCGTGACCACGGACAACATCAGCATCAATCCGTCACGGATGCAGCTGCCGGCGCTGCTGGCAATGATCCCGCCGCCGGGGAGTCCGCCGCCGTCTCCTGCCCAGGCGCGCGAGCTGCTGGAAAAAATCGCGGGCCTCTATTCGGGCATCGGAATTGGCAATGCCGAGATGCATGGGCTGTCATTTGAGACGCCCCAGGGGCCGTTCAAGCTGGCTTCGATGCGGCTTAACCTCGAACACGGCAAGATCGGCGAGCTTGCCGCCGAGGGCTTCGACGGCCGCAGCCCCAACGGGCCCTTCAAGCTCGGACGCTTCGCGCTGAAATCGCTCGACATCGCGAGCTTCATGCGGCTGACGGCGCAGTTCGCCGGGCAGAAGCCCACGCCCGAACAGGCGCTCGCGCTGTTTCCGCTGATCGAAGGCGCCGAGGTCAAGGGCCTGGTCGCGCCCTACAAGAACACGGGAAAGCCGCTCAGTATCGACGTGCTCAGCCTGGATTGGGGCCAGTTCGTCGGCACGATCCCGAGCCGGCTACATCTGGTTGCAAAGCTGTCGGGGCCGCTCGATGCGGCCGACGCCACCCAGCAAGCCCTGGTCGCGGCCGGACTCAACCGCATAACCGTCGATGCCGATCTCGGCGCCGCATGGACCGAGGCGTCGCACGCGTTTGCGCTGGAGCCGGTCAAGTTCGAGATCGGCGGCCTCGCCGACGCACAGGCGCGCCTTTCGCTCGCCAACGTGCCACGTGAGGCGTTCTCGCTCACGCCGCAGTCGATGGCGGTGGCGGGTCAGATCGAGGCAGGCCCGATCGAGTTCACGCTGCGCGATCTCGGCGGCGTCGATATCGCGGTCGCCAACTACGCCCGCACCCAGAATGTCGGCCGCGACGAGGCGCGCGCTGCGATCCTCGATAGCATCAAGGCGCAAGGCGCGCCGCTCGGCGCCGACAATCCCGACATCGCCGCCCTGATCGCCGCGATCGGCCGCTTCGTCGAGACGCCGGGCCAGACGCTGGTCATCAAGCTGACCCCGCGCGCCAAGGCGCCGGCCCTGCAACTGATGCAGTTGCTCAAGACCGACCCGCCATCGGCGCTGGCGCAATTCAAGATCGAGGCGTCGACGGGATTGTGACACTTCCCCCTCGCCCCGCTCTTGGGGGGCGAGGTGAACGACGCCTACTTGCTCGGCAGGTTCGTCCTGATGTGCAGCTCCTTGAGCTGTTTCGGCGTCGCTTCCGACGGCGCGCCCATTAGCAAATCCATCGCCTGCTGGTTCATCGGGAACAGCGAGATCTCGCGCAGATTGTTGGTGCCGCACAACAGCATCACGATGCGGTCGAGGCCAGCCGCCATGCCGCCATGCGGCGGCGCGCCGTACTGGAACGCACGGTACATGCCGCCGAAGCGCTCGACGACTTCCTGCTCGCCATAGCCCGCGATCTCGAACGCCTTCACCATCGCTTCCGGCTTGTGGTTGCGGATGCCGCCGGAGGCGATCTCGTAGCCGTTGCAGGCGATATCGTACTGGAACGCCTTGATGGTCAGAGGATCCTGGCCCGTCAGCGCATCGAGGCCGCCCTGCGGCATCGAGAACGGGTTGTGCGAGAAGTCGACCTTCTTGTTCTCCTCGTCATACTCGTACATCGGGAAGTCGACGATCCAGGCGAGCTCGAACCGATCCTTGTCGATCAGGCTCAGCTCCTCACCGAGTTTGGTGCGCGCAAGGCCAGCGAACTTCCAGAATTTCTCGGGATCGCCGGCGACGAAGAACGCCGCATCGCCCTCCTTGAGGCCGAGCTGATCGCGGATCGCAGCGGTGCGTTCGGGTCCGATGTTGTTCGCAAGCGGACCCGCGCCCTCGCCGCCCTCGCGCCACATGATGTAGCCGAGGCCGGGCTGGCCCTCGCCCTGCGCCCAGGAGTTCATGCGGTCGCAGAAGGCGCGCGACCCGCCGCCGGTGCCCGGGATCGCCCAGACCTGGTTCTTGGAATCTTCCAGCATCCGCGCGAACACCTTGAAGCCGGAGCCGCGGAAATGCTCGGAGACTTCCTGCATGACGATCTTGTTGCGCAAATCGGGTTTGTCGGAGCCGTATTTGCGCACGGCTTCCGCGAACGGAATCCGCGGCCAGTTCTTGGTCACCGGCTTGCCCTTGGCAAAGTCCTCGAACACGCCCGTGATGACGGGCTCCATCGCAGCGAAAACATCGTCTTGCGTGACGAAGCTCATCTCGACGTCGAGCTGGTAGAACTCGCCCGGCAGGCGGTCGGCGCGCGGGTCCTCGTCGCGGAAACACGGCGCGATCTGGAAGTAGCGGTCGAAGCCCGACATCATCAAGAGCTGCTTGTACTGCTGCGGCGCCTGCGGCAGCGCGTAGAATTTGCCGGGATGGATGCGCGACGGCACCAGGAAGTCGCGCGCGCCCTCCGGCGAGGATGCGGTGAGGATCGGCGTCTGGAATTCGAAGAAGCCCTGCTCCTTCATCCGCTTGCGCATGGAATCGACCACCGCGCCGCGGGTCATGATGTTCTGGTGCAGCTTCTCGCGACGCAGGTCGAGGAAGCGGTACTTCAGCCTGATATCCTCAGGATATTCCTGCTCGCCGAACACCGGCAACGGCAGCTCCGCCGCCGGGCCGAGCACCTCGATCTCCTTGACGTAGATCTCGACCATTCCAGTCGGCAGTTCCGGATTGTCGGTGCCGGCGGGACGGCGGCGCACCCGGCCGTCGATCCTCACCACCCATTCGGAACGGAACTTCTCGACCTCGGCGAACGCCGGCGAGTCCGGATCGGCCACGCATTGGGTGATGCCGTAGTGGTCGCGCAAATCGACGAACAGCACGCCGCCATGGTCGCGGACCCGGTGAACCCAGCCTGAGAGCCGGACCGTCTGGTCGATATCGCTCTCACGGAGCGCGCCGCATGTGTGTGACCGGTAGCGATGCATAGTCGTTCCAAAAAACTGATGTCGAAGGAGAATCGGCGGGCTTTCAGGCCGGTGCCGAAGTTGCGGAGGGTTTACCCGAGCCCGCCCGGGGCGGCAACCAAGGGAACGGCCGCTTTTGGCCCAAAACCGCAGATTTTCCGGCTATCGGCCGCGAGATGTTTGCCTATTCCTCCCGCAGCCCTATCTTCCTGGCATGACCATCCATTTCCCGTTCCAGAACACCTATGCGGCGCTGCCGGCGAACTTCTTCGCCCGGGTCGCGCCGACGCCTGTGGCCTCGCCGCGGCTGATCAAGCTGAACCGGCCGCTCGCGGTCCAGCTCGGGCTGGACCCGGACCTGTTGTCGACATCAGAGGGCGCCGAAATCCTCTCCGGCAAGCGGCTGCCTGACGGCGCCGACCCGATCGCGATGGCCTATGCCGGCCACCAGTTCGGCAACTTCGTGCCCCAGCTCGGCGACGGCCGCGCCATCCTGCTCGGCGAGGTCATCGACCAAAACGGCGTCCGCCGCGACATCCAGCTCAAGGGCAGTGGCCCCACCCCGTTCTCTCGCCGCGGCGACGGCCGCGCCGCGCTCGGCCCGGTGCTGCGCGAATTCATCGTCAGCGAGGCGATGTTCGCGCTTGGCGTTCCGACCACGCGCTCGCTTGCGGCCGTGATCACCGGGGAGCGGGTCCAGCGCGAAATCGCGCTGCCCGGCGCGGTGCTGACCCGTGTGGCCTCGAGCCACATCCGCGTCGGCACCTTCCAGTTCTTCGCCGCCCGCGGCGATACCGACGGCGTCCGCGCGCTCGCCGACCACGTCATCGCCAGGCACTATCCGGAGCTGAAGGGCACCGCGCAACCCTATCACGGCCTGCTCGCCGCGATCGTGGCGCGGCAGGCGTCGCTGGTCGCGCGCTGGCTCCTGGTCGGCTTCATCCACGGCGTGATGAACACCGACAACACCTCGATCTCGGGCGAGACCATCGACTACGGCCCCTGCGCCTTCCTCGACGCCTACAATCCGGCGCAGGTGTTCTCCTCGATCGACGAGATGGGCCGCTACGCCTACGCCAACCAGCCGCGCATCGCGCTGTGGAATCTGACGCGCCTTGCCGAGTGCCTGCTGCCGCTGCTCGACAGCGACACCGATAAGGCCGTCGAACAGGCGCAAACCATCCTGGGCGAATTCCCGGAAAAATTCACCGCCGCCTACCAGGCGGGGCTGCGCGCAAAAGTCGGCTTCTACGCTGCGCGCGATGGCGATGAGGCGCTGATCCAGGACCTGCTCGACGCGATGGCAAAAAACGGCGCCGACTTCACGCTAACCTTCCGAAAGCTCGCCGACGCCACAGCCGATGATGCCGCCGACGTCCGCGCTCAGTTCACCGATCCCGCTGCCTTCGACGAGTGGGCCGGCCGCTGGCGCGCCCGCCTTGCGCTGGAGCCGCACGACGCCGCCGAACGCAAGGCCGCGATGCAAGTCGTCAACCCGGCCTTCATCCCGCGCAACCACCGGATCGAAGCGGTGATTGCGGCTGCCGTCGACAATGACGACTACGCGCCGTTCGAGGAGCTGCTGACGGTACTGGCGAAGCCCTACGAGGATCAGCCGCAATATGCCGCCTACACGGAGCCGCCGCTACCCGAGCAGCGCGTGATGCGGACATTCTGCGGGACGTAAATCGCGACTCCCGTAGGATGGGTAGAGCGCAGCGAAACGCATCTTACACGCGCTCCCGTCGTGAGCATTAACTCACCTTGCACCATGCCGCACGCCCGGCCGCGGTAACCATAAGGCTTAACAACCCCTCAACGCTCCCCCGACAAATCTAACGGTTTGGTAATGGGGGAGAAGGCCCGTGGACGCGTTTGCATTTGAATTCATGGGAATGGCGATGATTGCGCTGTGCCTCGTCGTGCTCGCGATGCCCGCGGCGCGCCGGCCGTCGAAGCGGATGGGCTACGAGTAGGATTTTGCAGATTTGTAGGGCGGATTAGCGTCAGCGTAATCCGCCTCTTCCCGGGAATGCGGCGGATTACGCCTTCGGCTAATCCACCCTACCAGGCGTCCGCGGGTGCTAGGGGTGGCAAACGCCCCGCCACCCACCTGATTCCCCGCCATGCCCGAGACCGCCTCCTCGCTGATCCACCCCGGCTGGTTCTGCGCGATCGCGATCCTGTTGTGGGCCACCAGCCTGCTGCCGGAATTCCTCACTGCGCTTTTGTTCTTTGCCGCGGTCGCCGTCTTTCACGCAGCGCCGCCGGACGTGCTGTTCTCCGGCTTCCAGTCGGAGGCGTTCTGGCTGGTGCTCGGCGGCTTCGTGATCGGGACTGCGATCCGCAAGGTGGGGCTGGCGGACCGGATCGCCAGCATGCTCGCCGGCCGCCTCACCGGCTCCTGGCTCAGGATGGTCGCCGGCGTCATCGCGCTGACCTATGCGCTGGCCTTCGTGATGCCGTCGAACATGGGGCGCATCGCGCTCCTGATGCCGATCATCTTGGCGCTGGCCGATCGCGCCGGCCTCGCTGAGGGATCGCCGGGCCGCAATGCGCTGGCGCTCGCGGTCGGCTTCGGCACCTACGAATTGTCCGCGTCGATCCTGCCGGCGAATGTGCCGAACCTGATCATGACCGGCGCTGCCGAACGCGCCTATGGCGTGCAGTTCGACTACATGTCCTATCTCGTGCTGCATGCGCCCGTCGTCGGCATCCTCAAGGGCTTCGTGCTGATCCTCTGCCTGGTCTGGCTGTTTCCGGCCGCGCCGCGTCCGATCGAGAGCTGCAATGAAGCAAAGCCGATGAGCAGCGCCGAATGGCGGCTGTCGATCATCCTGCTCGCCACGCTGGCCTTCTGGATGACGGATTCCGTGCATGGCGTCCGCCCGGCCTGGGTCGGGCTGGTGTCGGCCTGCCTCTGCCTGTTGCCGCGGATCGGCTTCCTCTCCGGCGAGGAATTTGCCGCCGGCGTCAATGTCCGCACCTGCGTCTATCTCGGCGGCATTTTGGGACTAGCTGCGGTGGTTGCCTGGTCAGGCCTCGGCAAGAGCATCGGCGATCTCATCATCCCGCATCTGCCGCTCGATCCCGGACAGCCGGCGGCGGATTTCGCCTCGATGATCGGGCTCGCCAGCCTGCTCAATTTCGTCGTCACCGCCAACGGCGTGCCGGCCGTGTTCACACCGCTGGCCGCCTCGCTCGCCGCGCACACCGGCCTCAGCCTGCCGACCGTGCTGATGTCGCAAGTCTTCGCCTACGGCACGCCGCTCTTGCCCTATCAGGCCGCGCCGATCGTCGTCGCCGCCGGCATGGCCAGGGTGCCGACAGGTGCCGCCGTGAAGATGTGCCTGATCGTCGGCGCGATCTCGTTCGTCGCGCTCGGCCCGCTCTATCTCGTCTGGTTCAAGCTGCTCGGCTGGATCGGCTGAGCCGGCGGTGATCCGCGGTGCCACCGGGATGCCTCAATCGTGAACGGCCGCCGACACGTTTCGAAACGGTGATTAAGCGGGTTTTCACGCCTCACACGTCAAATTGCCGGCTTATGTTCCCGGAGCGGCGATGCCGGAAGGCCAGCTAAAGAAGGATACGTCAAGGGTCCCCCTGCTCGACCTGCTGCGGGTCGCCGCGGTCGGTGCTGTCGTCCTCTATCATTACGGCTTCTGGGGTCCGGCGTCGCACGGCATCACCCAGGTTGCGATGCCGTTCCTCGCCTCGATCGCCCAATACGGCTTCCTGGGCGTGCCGGTGTTCTTCGCGATCTCAGGATTCGTCATCGCCTATTCGGCCGAAGGCAGGACGCCGGTCGGCTTCGCGATCGCGCGCTTCAGCCGGATCTATCCGACCTTCGTGATCTGCATGACGCTCACCTTCGTCACGACGCTGACGTTGGGCAGCACGTATTTCGACGTGACCTGGAAGCAATGGCTCGCAAATTTCGCGATCGCAGCGCCTGCCTTCGGCCAGCCCTATATGGACGATGCCTACTGGTCGCTGGTCATCGAGGTGATGTTCTATGTCTGGGTCGCGGCATTCCTTGCCTTGCGCATCTTCCCGCAACGGATCGACACCATCATCGTGGTGTGGATCGCGATCACCTTTTTCAACGAACTGACGATCGACGCTCCGATCTTCGAAAAACTGTTCGTCGCCGACGACAGCGGCTTCTTCGCGGTCGGGCTGCTGATCTACGAGCATTACCGCGGCCGGCGCGACGCCCGGCTCTACAGCCTGCTGACGCTGGCGATGGGAACGGCGGCGTTCCAAGCGGTGCACAAGCTGGAGCGGCTCGGCGTCCATACCCATGCGAGCTTCGATGCCCGCGTCGTCGTGGCGATCTGCCTCGTCTCGCTCGGCATCGTCTTCCTGGCCACCCGCGTCAAATCGCTGCCGTTGCCGGCCGCGCTCGTCACCGCCGTCGGCGGCATCACTTATCCGCTCTACCTTCTGCACCTGCAGCTCGGCTACGACGTCCTGCTCGCGGTCGCGCCGGACCAGCCGTCCGTGCCCTGGACGATGACCGTCATCGCCGCAATCGTGTTGCTGGCCTGGTTCGTCTGGCGCGTCCTCGAACGACCCGCGCATGATCTTATCCGCGAGAACCTGACCGCGCTGGCATCGCGGCTCGGCTGGCCCTCGCGCGTTCGCCACGCCGGCGAGCAACAGGCACCTGTTCGTTTTTTCCGAATGTTCTCTTGACCTCGTCCGGCCTGAGCGCAATTGCGCACATGGTACGCCGCGGCCAACATGCGCATGCGCGGGTGATGACACCGCGGTGGTTGCTAGTGAAGCGAGAAGCGACTACCCGCAACGTCGTCCTGGCAAATGCCAGGACCCATTACCCCGACAGCCTGCTGAGGCACGATGCTGGAGCCAACAGTCCCGTTCACAATCACATTCGGTGGTTATGGGTCCTGGCTTTCGCCAGGACGACACGGCCATTTGCGTATCCAAAGACCTTGAGATGAGGCCCAAAATCCCCCTTGAATCCCCTCCCCATGCCGGCCAAAATCCCCTGTCCCTCGCTCCGCGCAGGGCCAAAATCCCAGCAAGACCCTTGACATAGCTGCCCTTTCGGCAGAACGCGTGTGCTCAAGGCGTCATGGACACTTCATGGATCTGATTAGCACGACCTCCGAACTCGCAGCCGCCTGCGGCCGGCTCGCCACCCACAAGGTCATCACCGTCGATACCGAGTTCTTGCGGGAGACGACCTATTACCCGTTGCTCTGCGTCGTGCAGATGGCGAGCGCAGACGAAGCCGTCGTGGTCGACGCCCTGGCTCCGGGCATCGACCTCAAGCCGTTCTTCGAGCTGATGTCCAATGAGGCCGTGCTGAAAGTGTTTCACGCCGCGCGGCAGGACATCGAGATCGTCTGGCACCTCTCCGGCACCATCCCGCACCCGATCTTCGATACCCAGGTCGCTGCCATGGTGCTCGGCTATGGCGACAGCATCGCCTATGACGCGCTGGTCGATCGGGTCACTGGGCATCGCCCCGACAAGACCCACCGCTTCACCGACTGGTCGCGCCGGCCGCTCTCCGAAGAGCAGCTGCATTATGCGGTCTCCGACGTTACCCATCTGCGCGAGGTGTTCGCCACCCTCGACGCCGACCTGAAGAAGCGCGGCCGCAGCGACTGGGTCAGCGAGGAGATGGAGGTTCTGACCTCGCCGAAGACCTACGACTTCCATCCCGAGCGCGCCTGGGAGCGGCTGAAGACCCGGGTCCGCAAGCCGCGCGAGCTCGCCGTGCTGATCGAGGTCGCGGCCTGGCGCGAGCAGGAGGCGCAGAGCCGCGACGTACCGCGATCGCGCGTGCTGAAGGACGACGCGGTCGGCGATATCGCCACCCACGCGCCGACCTCGATCGAGAAGCTCGGCAATCTGCGCTCGATGCCCAAGGGGTTCGAGCGCTCGAAATGGGGCGCGGACATCATCGCCGCCGTGCAGCGCGGGCTCGCCCGCGACCACGCCGAGCTGCCGAAGCTGGAGAAGCCGCGCAACAATTCCAATGGCGCGGCCACCGTCGAGCTGTTGAAGGTGCTGCTGCGCATGACCTCCGAGCGTCATGGCGTCGCCAGCAAGGTGATCGCGACCGTCGACGATCTCGAGCAGATCGCGGTCAGCGATCAGGCCGATGTCGGCGCCCTGCACGGCTGGCGCCGCGAATTGTTCGGCGAAGCCGCGCTCAAGCTGAAGCACGGCGAGCTCGCGCTGGCGATCGACAAGGGCCGCGTGGTGCGGGTCGACCGGGGCTAGCGCATGATCCGGAAAAGCGTGAAGCGGTTTTCCGAAAAGACCATGCTCGAACAAGGAGCTAAAGCGCGATGACGATTCATCCCGATCTCATCGCGCTTTAGCGCCGTGTCGGCCAGTGGCCGAACGATGCTGCGGCGGTTCCGCGCCCCGGTTGCGTCCCGCGAAACTTCCCCGGCGGGGCCGACGCTTGCGAATTTGCAACTTTCGTGTTGCAATCCCGTTGCAATCGGATTGCGGTCGTCGGACTGCGCGTTTCGCGACGTTGACGACCCAGGGCCTGAAGATTTCGGACTTGAAGACTTCGCACTTGAAGACTCGAGACTTGAACAGACACCCCGAAGCCCGTTTGTGGCGTGGCACGTGCAAAGCACGGCCGCGTCTTTTTTGTATCTAGAATGGGAGAGAGACGATGCCGAAGGGTACCGTCAAGTGGTTCAACCCGACCAAGGGCTACGGGTTCATCAAGCCGGACGCCGGCGACAAGGACGTCTTCGTCCACATCTCGGCGGTCGAGCGCGCGGGGCTGTCCACGCTCAACGAAAACCAGACCGTCGAGTACGATCTGGTGGAGAACCGCGGCAAGGCGTCGGCGGAAAATCTCAAGGTTCGCTGAACGCCGGCGCGGTCTGCGCCCAACATCCTGACAGCTCCCCCGGCCGTATCGCGCCGGGGGATTTCCTCGTCCGCGGCGTCGCCTCAGCGCGCCGGCGCGATCAGCGTGCTGTCGGTGGCCGCGCTTCCCAGCGTCCTGCAGAGATCGCCGTCGAGCTTCAGCCGCCCGCTCGCCAGCAGCCGCAGCGCTTCCGGGTAGATTCGATGCTCGATGGTGATGACGCGCGCGGCCAGCGTCTCCGGCGTGTCGTCATCGGCCACGGTGACCGCGCCCTGCATCACGATCGGCCCCGCATCGGTCTCCGGGATCACGAAATGCACCGTCGCGCCGGACAGCTTCACGCCCGCGCGCAAGGCCTGGCCGTGCGGATCGAGGCCGGGGAAGCAGGGCAGCAGCGAGGGATGGATGTTGAGCATCCGTCCGTACCAATGCCTGGCAAAATCCGCGGTGAACAGCCGCATGAAGCCGCCGAGGCAGATCAGTTCGACCTTGGCCTCGTCGAGCGCCCGCTGCAGCACCACCTCGAAGCCGGCGCGATCCTTGCCGAACGGCTTGCTCTCGATAACGACGGTCGGGATGCCGCTCGCGGCCGCCCGCTCCAGCCCAGGCGCGTTGGCCCGGTTGGAGATCACGACCGCGATCTCGGCCGGAAAATCCGCAGCCTTCGCGGCCTCGATCAGCGCCGCCATGTTGGAGCCGCGGCCGGAGATCAGGATGGCGACGCGGCGCTTCATGCGGAGAGATCGAGATGACCGTTGTAGACCACGCGATGCTCGCCGCTCGCCTCGATGACCTCGCCGAGCAGCGTCACGGCCTCACCGCTTTCGGTGAGGATTCCGCTGACCTGGTCGACCGCATCCGGCTTGACGATCGCGATCATGCCGATGCCGCAATTGAAGGTGCGCAGCAGCTCGAGCTCGGCGATGCCGCCCTGCTCCGCCAACCATTTGAACACCGGCAGCACCGGCAGCAGCGGCAGATCGATGCCGACGCCGAGATGCTTCGGCAGCACGCGCGGGATGTTGTCGGTGAAGCCGCCGCCGGTGATGTGGGCGAGCCCCTTGACCGCGCCGGTCTCGCGGATCGCGCGCAGGCAGGATTTCACATAGAGCCGGGTCGGCGTCAGCAGCGCCGCGCCGAGCGTCATGACCGGCGCGAACGGCGCCGGCGCGTCATAACCGAGCCCGGACTGCTCGACGAGCTTGCGCACCAGCGAGTAGCCGTTGGAGTGCACGCCGGAGGACGCCAGGCCGATCACGGCATCGCCGGGCGCGATATCGCCGGTCGGCAGCAAGGTGCCGCGCTCGGCGGCGCCGACGGCAAAGCCGCCAAGGTCGTAGTCGCCATCCTTGTAGAGCCCCGGCATCTCAGCGGTCTCGCCGCCGATCAGCGCGCAGCCGGATTCGCGGCAGCCCTCGGCGATGCCGGCGACGATCGCCGCCGTGGCCTCCGGATGCAGCTTGCCGCAGGCGAAGTAGTCGAGGAAGAACAGCGGTTCGGCGCCCTGCACGACGAGGTCGTTGACCGACATCGCGACCAGGTCGACGCCGATGCCGCTGTGGATGCCGGTCTCGATCGCGATCTTGAGCTTGGTGCCGACGCCGTCGGTCGCCGCGACCAGGACCGGATCCTTGAAGCCGGCGGCCTTGAGGTCGAACAGCCCGCCGAAGCCGCCGATCTCGGCGTCCGCGCCGGGGCGTGCGGTGGCCCGCACCATCGGCTTGATCAGGTCGACCAGCCGGTTCCCGGCGTCGATGTCGACGCCCGAATCCGCGTAGGTGAGCCCGTTTTTGCGCTCAGTCATGCCAAATTCCAGATGATCAGGGGCTGGTTACGAGGAATTCCGCCCCCACGCAATGGCTCGCGGCCGATCCGCCGCGATACTATGTAGATAACCGCCGGCCGATGCTGAAAAGAGCCGGATATCGAGTAGAATCAGGCTTCTAGCCCGGGAAGCGACCGAAGTTGAGTATTCCGAACATCATTACGCTGGCACGCATCATCCTGGTGCCGGTGATCGTCTGGGCAATCGTGTCCAGCCAGATGGAGATCGCATTCGCGATCTTCGTGATCGCCGGCGTCTCGGATGCGGTCGACGGCTTCCTCGCCAAGCGCTTCAACATGACGAGCGAACTCGGCGCCCTGCTCGACCCGCTCGCCGACAAGGCGTTGCTGGTGTCGATCTATATCGCGCTGGGGATATGGGGTGCAGTGCCGCGCTGGCTGGTGATCCTGGTGGTGTCGCGCGATATCATGATCGTGGCCGCCGTGATTGTGTCATGGTTGTTCGACAAGCCGGTCGAGATGAAGCCGCTGATGGTGTCGAAGCTGAATACGGTGGCGCAGGTCGCATTCGCGGCCCTGGTGCTGGCCTCGCTCGGTTTCGGCTTCGAGCCGCGTCCCTATGACCTGATCCTGATCGGCTTCGTCACGATCTTCACTTTGGTGTCGGTATCGCTCTATCTCGTGGAGTGGGTACGGCATATGAGCACGATCGACGCCAGGTAGGCTGGTTCGGAGATTTGCGTTTGTCTGGAAGCGTTCAACCTCGTCAATTGGCCCTCGCGTTGCCACACGAGGAGCGATTGACCCGTGACGACTTCCTGGAGGGGCCGGCCAACGAGGCCGCGCTGGCGCTGATCGACGGCTGGCCGGACTGGCCGAACCGCATCATGCTGCTGACGGGGCCGGAGGGCTCCGGCAAGAGCCACCTCGCCGCGATCTGGGCCGAGCAGGCCGGCGCGCGCTCGACCTCGGCGCATGCGCTGACATCCGACACCGTGCCCGCCGCGCTCGCGACCGGTGCGCTTGTCGTCGAGGACCTGAAGCCGTCGGGCTTCGACGAACGGGCGATGTTTCACCTGTTGAATCTGGCGCGCCAGGACGACGCCTTCGTGCTGATCACGGCGCGCATTCCGCCCTCGGCCTTCGAGATCGAGTTGCGCGACCTCCGCTCGCGGCTGCGCGCAGTGCCGACGGTGGCGCTGCTGCCGCCCGACGACCAGCTGTTCCGCGGCCTGATCGTGAAGTTCTGCGCCGACCGCCAGATGAACGTGGACGAGCAGATCGTGAGCTACCTGACCAACCGGATCGAGCGCTCCTATGTCGCGGTCCGCCGGGCAGTCGAAATGCTCGACACCGAAGCCCTGCGGCTCGGCCGGCCAGTCACGCGGGCGCTCGCCGCGGAGCTTTGGCGCAATGCTTGAAGAGACCCCGGCTTGACGGCGGAAGCTTCCGCTACATCAATGTCATCGAAACGTCATCGCAATATCACATGGTTTGCGCGGCCCTCGGCTAGACCGCCCCGGCCGCCTGCCTCGAATTGGACCGGAACTTGATGGACTCGGCACAAGCTACTGATATGACAGAGAAAGAGGCGGAAGTTGCCGCCATCCCCGCGATCGCGAGCAGCCCCGAGCGATTCATCAATCGCGAGCTGTCCTGGCTGCATTTCAATCGCCGGGTGCTCGAGGAATCGGTCAACCAGGGCCATCCCGTGCTGGAGCGGGTCCGCTTCCTGTCGATCTCGGCCAACAATCTCGACGAATTCTTCATGGTCCGCGTCGCCGGCATCAAGGCGCAGGTCCGCGAAGGCATATTGGAGCGCAGCCCCGACGGCCTGCTGCCGGCCGAACAGCTCGTCATGATCAACAAGACGGTGTCGCAGCTCGCCTCCGACCAGCAGGCGATCTGGAGCGATTTGCGCACGATCCTGTCCGCCGTCGGCATCCAGCTCGTCGACGGGCGTGACGTGACCAAATCGGAGCGCGCCTGGATCGAGGATCACTTCCTCCACAGCATCTTCCCGCTGCTGACGCCGCTCGCGATCGACCCGGCACACCCCTTCCCGTTCATCCCGAATCTCGGCTTCACGGTCGCACTGCAATTGGCGCGGGTCTCCGACGGCAGGCCGATGAACGCGCTGATCCGCATGCCAAGCAAGATCGACCGCTTCATCCGCATCCCCTCGTCGAAGGAAGGCGCGCCGGCTCGCCTGATCACGCTGGAGCAGGCCACCGGCCTGTTCATCGGGCGCCTGTTCCCGGGCTACACCGTCAAGGGCCAGGGCGCGTTCCGGATCATCCGCGACTCCGAACTCGAAATCGAGGAAGAGGCCGAAGACCTCGTCCGCCTGTTCGAGACCGCGCTGAAGCGCCGCCGCCGCGGATCGGTGATCCGGCTCGAGATCGAGGCCAAGATGCCGGAAGAGCTGCGGAGCTTCGTGCAGCACGCGCTGTCGGCGGCTGACGACGAAATCTTTCTGGTCGACGGCGTGCTCGCGATGAACGAACTGTCGCAGTTGACCCGTCTCGATCGTCCCGACCTTGAATTTCCGTCCTATGTGCCGCGCCATCCCGAGCGGGTGCGCGACCACGGCGGCGACATTTTCGCTGCCATCCGGCAAAAAGACCTCGTGGTCCACCACCCCTATGAATCCTTCGACGTCGTCGTCCAGTTCCTGCAACAGGCGGCGCGCGATCCCGATGTCGTCGCGATCAAGCAGACGCTCTATCGCACCTCGAACAACTCCCCGATCGTGCGCGCGCTGGCGGATGCCGCCGAAGCCGGCAAGTCGGTGACCGCGCTGATCGAGTTGAAGGCGCGCTTCGACGAGGAAGCCAATATCCGCTGGGCGCGCGACCTCGAACGCGCCGGCGTGCAGGTGGTCTACGGCTTCATCGAATTGAAGACCCATGCCAAGCTATCGATGGTGGTGCGCCGCGAGGGCGGCAATCTCACCACCTATGTGCACACGGGCACCGGCAACTATCACCCGGTCACCGCGCGCATCTACACCGACGTCTCCTACTTCACCTCGGACCCGACCATCGGCCGCGATGCCGCGCGGGTCTTCAATTACATCACCGGATATGCCGAGCCGAGCGACATCGAGAAGATGGCGGTGTCGCCGCTGACGCTGCGCAAGCGCATCATCGAGCACATCCATGGCGAGATCGCCCACGTCAAACACGGCCGGCCCGGCACGGTCTGGATGAAGATGAATGCGCTGGTCGATCCCGACATCATCGACGCGCTGTACGAGGCCTCGCAGGCCGGCGTCTCGGTCGAGCTCGTGGTGCGCGGCATCTGCTGCCTGCGGCCCGGACTGCCCGGATTGTCGGAGAACATCCGCGTCAAATCGGTGATCGGCCGATTCCTGGAACACGGCCGAATCTACTGCTTCGGCATGGGCCAGGGCCTGCCGAGCACCAAAGCTGCTGTGTATATCTCGTCGGCCGACATGATGCCGCGGAACCTCGACCGCCGCGTTGAAGTGCTTTGTCCGCTGCAAAATCCCACGGTGCATCAGCAGGTTCTCGAACAGATCATGGTCGCGAACCTGAAGGACAATGAGCAGAGCTGGCAATTGTTGCCGGATGGATCGTCAACGCGTATGAAGGCCGCGAAAGGCGAAGAGCCTTTCAACCTGCATGACTATTTTATGACAAATCCGAGTCTCTCCGGTCGTGGTAAGTCGCTCAAGGAATCTTCGCCACGCCGGCTCACGCGTCGCAACGAACGGCAGCAACAGCAGCCGTCGTCTTAAGGGGGCTTGCCCGTGAAGCGACCGCGGAAGCGCGCTTCCAGCGTCGCTGTCATCGACATCGGCTCGAACTCGGTTCGTCTCGTCGTCTACGAGGCGATGGCGCGCAGCCTGATCACCATCTTCAACGAGAAGGCGCTGTGCGGGCTCGGCCGCGAGGTGCAGAGCACCGGCCTGCTCGCGACCGACGCCGTCAACAAGGCGCTCACCGCGCTGCGCCGTTTCCGTGCGCTGTGCCGGATCCAGCAGGTCGGCCGCGTCTACGCGATCGCGACCGCGGCCTGCCGCGACGCCAAGAACGGCCCGGACTTCATCGCCAAGGCGGAGCGCATCTGCGGCGCCAAGATCGAAATCCTGTCCGGGCCGCGTGAAGCAAAGCTGTCCGCGCTCGGCGTCGTCTCCGGCGTGCACAATCCGAACGGCATCGTCGGCGATCTCGGCGGCGGCTCGCTCGAATTGATCGACGTCAGAGGCAACCGCGTGCGCAGCGGCGTGACCTTGCCGCTCGGCAGCCTCGCGCTGCAGGACCTCGCGCACAAGTCGCTCAAGCGCGCCGAACGTATCGTCAAGAACGAACTCGTCGGCGTTCCCCAGCTCAAGACCGGTCGCGGCCGCACCTTCTATGCGGTCGGCGGCACCTGGCGCGCGCTGGCGCGCATCCACATCATCCAGAGCGGCTATCCGCTCAAGGTGATGCACGGCTATTCGATCCCGGCGGCCGACGCGCTCGACTTCGCGCTGCGGCTGCGGCGCCTGGCGGCGACCAACACGCTGGCCAACATCGAGGCGGTCGCCGATGCGCGGCGGCCGCTGCTGGCCTACGCCGCGCTGGTGCTTGAATACATCATCCGTGTCGCCCAGCCGAAGACCATCGTGTTCTCGACCTTCGGCGTGCGCGAGGGCCTGCTGTACGAGATGCTGCCGCCGGCCGAGCGCGCCAAGGACGGCCTGGTCTGTGCCGCGCAGAATCTCAACGAGCTCCTGTCGCGCTCGGCCCGTCACGCCCAGGAGCTGACCGCGTGGACCGACCGCCTGGTGCGGGTGGTGAGGTTGCGCGAGACCGAGGAGGACCGCAGGCTGCGCCACGTCGCCTGCCTGCTCTCCGACATCGGCTGGCGGGTGCATCCCGACCATCGCGGCGAGGAAACCCTGAGCCTGATCATGAACGGCAATTTCGGCTCGATCACGCATCAGGGCCGCGCCTTCGTCGCGCTGTCGGTGTTCTACCGTTATGCCGGCTTGAGCGAAGAGAACGAGCCGCCGCCGCAGATCCGCCAATTGGTGACGCCGGCGATGGACGAGCGCGCCCGCGTGCTCGGAGCCGCATTCCGCGTCGCGCATCTGATCACCGCGGCGCGCACCGGCGTGCTGCCGGCGACGCATTTCCGCACCGAGGGCCGCAAGCTGATGCTGGTGTTCGAGCATCGCATGGTCGATCTGGTCGCCGACCGCGTCGGCAGCCGCTTCAAGCAATTGGCGCGCCTGCTCGGCCGCGCCGGCTCGATCGTGCGCCGGTAAATTCGGATCACGCCGCCTTGGCGGCTTGCTTCGCCTTGCGCAGCGCGTGGCGGCGCCAGATCGATCCGACGATCAGCACCACGATGATGCCGAACACGCCGAGCAGGATCTCGCCGCCGCTGCCGCCATGACCGAACTGCGGCGCGAGCTTGACCGAGGCCAGCCAGGAATCGAACCTGGCGCCGAGCGGTCCGGCAAACAGCGCATCCAGCCTGGGATGCACCGCCGGATCGGTTGCGATGACGTCGCCCGCGATCCAGCCCAGCAGCGCGGCACCGGCCCATACCAGGATCGGCAGCTTGTTGAGCAGCGTCATGATCAGCGCTGCGCCTGCCACGATCAAGGGAACACTGATCGCAAGGCCGAGCACCAAAAGCGGCACGCTGCCATTGGCGGCGGCCGCGACCGCAATGACGTTGTCGAGGCTCATCACGATGTCGGCGACGACGACGATCTGCACCGCCGCCCACAGATGCGAGGCCGCGTGCACGCTGTCTTCGTCCTCCTGCTCCGGTACCAGGAGCTTGGCGGCGATCACGATCAACGCCAGTCCGCCGACGAGCTTGAGGTAAGGCAGCTCCATCAGGCTGGCGACGATGCCGGTGAAGATGACCCGCAGCAGCACCGCGGCGGCGGCGCCGAGGATCATGCCCCACAGCCGCTGCCGCGGCGCGAGCCCGCGGCAGGCGAGCGCGATCACCAGCGCATTGTCGCCGGAGAGCAGGACGTTGATCCAGATGATCTTGCCGACGGCGACCCAGAAGGTCGGCGTCGCCATCTCGTTCTTGAATTCGGTGAAGAACGCGCCGATGTTCGCGGGATCAAAGATCTGCCACAGCCAATCCACAGCGCGCCCTATTCGGCCTCGCGGCCGCCCCTGGCGGCGTTCATTCGCCGCTCCCCTGGTTCATATAGGCACGGTCCCCATGGATAAATCCCCTGGGACCGCCGCCCCTGTCGTTCCGGATCGGTCGTCTTAGCCGACGATCTCGTTGCCGGAGAAGAACTGCGCGATCTCGATTGCAGCGGTCTCCGCCGCGTCCGAACCGTGCGCCGAGTTCTCGCCGATCGACTTCGCATAGAGCTTGCGGATGGTGCCTTCGGCCGCCTTCGAGGGATCGGTCGCGCCCATCGCATCGCGATATTTGCTGATGGCACCCTCGCCTTCCAGGACCTGAACCACCACCGGGCCCGAGGTCATGAAGTCGACCAGCTCGCCGAAGAACGGGCGCGCCTTGTGGACGGCGTAGAAGGTTTCGGCCTGGTCGCGGGTCATGCGGATGCGCTTCTGCGCCACGATCCGCAGGCCGGCCTTCTCGATCACGGCGTTGACCGCACCGGTCAGGTTGCGCGCGGTGGCGTCGGGCTTGATGATCGAGAAGGTGCGTTCAATCGCCATGATTTCGTCCTTGCAAAGGCTGGTTGGGAGTTGCCGGGGCTTATATCGGCGCGATGGGATGACGGCAAGCGACCCGGTGCCGCGTTGGCCTTTAGTTTCGATGGATTTTTGCGGCAAGAACCGCCCGACAGGCCGCGATCGGCCGTCCCGGCGAGCGGCCGAGTGACGACAGGTTACGACGATTTCACTTAGCTGAACCCATTCTGTCAGCGCCGTGCCGCTGCCGTTCAGCTCCGGCCCGATAGGCTCTGCATCGATCAGACGCCTCGCTGGCCCCTACGCAAGCCTCGCAGACGTCTCGAGATGTCACCGCGGGCGGCTTCACTAGCGCCCAAACCTCGAGGAGACGATCATGTTACGCAAACTCTCGCTTGCTGCGATTGCCGCTGTTGCGATCGGCGCAGCCCTGGCCCCGACCTCGGCGTCGGCCTGGGGTGGCTGGCACGGCGGATGGCATGGAGGCTGGCACCACGGCTGGGGCGGACCCCGCGTCATCGTCGGCGGTCCCGCCTACTACGCTGGCCCGGCCTATTACGGCGGTTACGGCGGCTGCTACGTGCGGCGCGTCGTCCCGACCCCTTGGGGGCCGCGCTGGCGGCTGGTCAACCGCTGCTACTGATTGCCTTCACCTCCCCTGACTGCTCAGCCCCGGCCCTCGCGCCGGGGCTTTTTTTCGTGCGGGACAGGAACCAAAGGCACCTGAGGCGCTCACGACCTCAAGGCGAGAGTGAGGCGAAGGCGAAACCAAATTGGGGGTCGCGACTTGTTAAGGCGAAGATCACGACACGCGAGGTGGAACTCGCCAAGAGACTTATCGAGAGACGTGCCATGACAATGAGCCAGATCGATAACGACCCCAATCAGATTGATCACAAGACCTGCCGTTACATCTGCGATGCCGTAGGTGAACGGCTTCAGCAAAGCATGCGTCCGGAGCCCGCGCTATCGTCCCGGCTGCAACAGCTTCTCGACGAGATGCATCGACGGGAAAACGACCGACGTTAGACGATCACCGTTAGATGTTGTGGGGCTGATTATCAGCCCAAATGCGTTTTTGCAGGCTGACACCCGAAGAGATTTTATAGATAGACGGGTTGCGTTTGGCAGCGGGTCCGGTGACAACGCTGCATGCTTTCTCTCACTGACATCTCGGTCCGGATCGCCGGACGGCTGTTGATCGATCACAGTTCCGTGCAAATCGTGCCTGGCGCGCGGGTCGGATTCGTCGGCCGCAACGGCGTCGGCAAGTCGACGCTGTTTCACGCCATTCGCGGCGACCTTGCGGTCGAGGGCGGCAGCATTGCGCTGCCGCCGCGCTGGACGATCGGCAGCCTGGCGCAGGAAGCCCCCGACGGGCCGGAGAGCCTGATCAATGTCGTGCTGAAGGCCGATCTCGAACGCGACGCGCTGTTGCGCGAAGCCGACACCGCGCAGGATCCGCACCGGATCGCGGAGATCCAGACCCGGCTGGTCGACATCGATGCCCATTCGGCGCCGGCGCGCGCGGCCGCGATTCTCTCCGGTCTCGGCTTCTCGACGGCGGACCAGGCGCGCGCTTGCGCGGAATTTTCCGGCGGCTGGCGCATGCGCGTCGCGCTGGCGGCGACGCTGTTCTCGGCGCCAGACCTGCTGCTGCTGGACGAGCCGACCAACTATCTCGACCTCGAAGGCACACTGTGGCTGGAGAATCATCTCGCCAACTACCCGCGCACGGTGATCGTGATCAGCCATGACCGCGATCTCCTGGACACCTCGGTCGACCAGATCCTGCATCTCGATCGCGGCAAGCTGACGCTCTACAAGGGCACCTATTCCTCGTTCGAGGAGCAGCGCGCCGCGCGAGAAATGCTCGATGCAAAGCACGCCAAGCGGCAGGCCGATGAGCGCAAACGACTGCAGGCCTTCGTCGACCGCTTCAAGGCCAAAGCCTCGAAGGCCCGTCAGGCGCAGTCGCGCGTAAAAATGCTGGAGCGGATGAAGCCGGTCACGGCACTGGTGACCCAGGACGTCCGCGAGATCAGCTTCCCGGCGCCGGAAAAGCTGCTGTCGCCGCCGATCATTGCGGTCGACGACGTCTCGGTCGGTTACGAGCCCGGCAAGCCGGTGCTCAATCGCGTGACGCTGCGCGTCGACACCGATGATCGCATCGCGCTGCTCGGCGCCAACGGCAACGGCAAGTCGACGCTGGTGAAGCTGATTGCGGGCAAGCTTGCGCCGTTCGCCGGCAGGATCACACGCGCGGACAAGCTGTCGGTCGGCTATTTCGCCCAGCATCAGGTCGACGAACTCAATCTCGACGCCTCGCCCTATGACCATATCCGCAAGCTGATGCCGGAAGCGCCCGAGAGCAAGGTGCGCGGCCGTGTCGGCGCGATCGGATTTTCCGGCAAGGCCGGCGACACACTGGTGAAGAGCCTGTCCGGCGGCGAGAAGGCGCGATTGCTGCTCGGGCTCGCGACCTTCTACGGCCCCAACATGATCATCCTGGACGAGCCGACCAACCATCTCGACATCGATAGTCGCGCGGCGCTTGCGGAAGCGATCAACGACTTTCCAGGCGCCATCATGATGGTCTCGCACGACCGCTATCTCATCGAGTCCTGTGCCGATCGGTTGTGGGTCGTCGCCAACCAGACCGTGACAGCCTATGACGGCGATCTGGACGAATACCGGCGGATGATCCTGTCGGCCAGCGACAGCCGGCCGGCATCACGCGAACGCCCGAAGGAAACCGCAAAAGCCGAGCGGGGCAAGGGTGAGCGGCGCGCCTCGCCCAGGCAGCGGATCGCACAAGCCGAGTCCGAGATCGAGCGCATCAACGGCATCATCGCCAAGATCGACACCGCGCTCGCGCTGCCCGATATTTTCACGCGCGATCCCAAGCAGGCCGCGCAGCTCACCAAGGCGCGCGCGGGCGCCGAAAGCGCTTTGCAGCGGGCCGAGGAAGAATGGCTGGAAGCCAGCGCCGAGGTCGACGAGGCCGCGAGTTAGCAAGCTGCTGGCGCGCCGCATTCGATGTGACGTCTGCCGGAGACGCGCATTCGTCTCCAGATCGCGCCTCAACCGTTCGAAGTCGCCGGGGGCTTCGCCGCCGGCTTTTTCTTCTTCGGCTTTGCGGCACCTTTCGGCTTCGGCTCCGGCGCCATGTCGGGGCCGCGCTCGACCGAGGTCAGCCGTCCTGCGGTGAAGGTGTAGATGCCGGCACGCGCGCCGCGCAGCCAGGTGACGACGGCAACGCGCTCGCCGCCCGGACCGCCGGACAGGTTCACACTATCGGGCGCGCCGATGCCGCGCACGACGTCGCATTCGGTGTGACCGAGCGCGACGCTGCCGCCGGTCGGCGCCGGTGACGGCGCAGCCGCGGCTCCATCCGCCAGCGCATTGGCGTCGGCGGCACCGGGCGGCGGACCCATTCCGGGGCAGCCGCCGTCAGCGGTGACGAGATCGTCGTTGGTCACCGGCTTGTCCGGCGTCAGCGGCGGCGACTCGATCGAGATGTTGCGGATGAACAGCCGGCCCGGACGCGAGAACCAGTCTGCGTCGCGCGACAGCAGGTCGGACGCGCTCGAGCAGCCGGCGAGGCCGGGCGCGAGCAGCACCAGTGCCAGTAGCGACTTCCGACTGAATGTTCCGTCCCGCACGATCGACAAGGCTCCCACCGCTCCACGCAAGGGGTCGTCCCAACATCACTTTGCGGCATGACCGTGGCCCGCCGCAAGAAACCTCGAATTATCATTAATTGCTTGATATCGCTATTGCCGCCGCTGCCAGCGCCCCCGCTCGTCGGCCTGCCAATAGGTGACGTCGAAGCCACGCGCCTTGCAGGCGGTCCAGCTGGCGCGCGCGCCCGCCAAGGCATCCGGGTCCTCGCCGTTGAACACCAGAACGACCCGGTCGTAGCTGTCGCAGTCGGCCGGCAACGCCGCATTGTCGATCAGGAAGCGGACATTGGCCCGGTTCGGATTGTCTTCCTCTATCGACAGGATGATCGGCTGGTCCTGCGCGTCGCCGACCCGCCAGGTCGCGTGCGGCAGAAATGAATCGTCACTGTATGTCCACAAATGCGCATCGAGCGTCTCGGCGCGCTCCGGCGAGGTCGATTGCACGACGACGCGCCAGCCGCGCTCGAGCGATTTCTCGAGCAGCGGCGGCAGCACGCTTTCCAGCGTCATGTTCTGCAGATGATAGAACAGGACCTCGGTCATGCCGGCCCGTCACCTCGCCGCTTCGTCTCATAATAGTCGGAAACCAGACGGTCGAGCAGACGGACGCCGTAGCCCGAGCCCCAGCTCTGGTTGATGTCGGTCTTCGGCGCGCCCATCGCGGTGCCGGCGATGTCGAGATGCGCCCATGGCGTGCCGTCGACGAAGCGCTGCAGGAATTGCGCGGCGGTGATCGAGCCGCCATGGCGGCCGCCGGTGTTCTTCATGTCGGCGAATTGCGAGTCGATCAGCTTGTCGTATTCGGGCCCGAGCGGCATGCGCCAGACCTTCTCGCCGGTCTCCCCGCCGACCTTGCTCAGCCGTTCGGCGAGCTCGTCATTGTTGGAGAACATGCCGGCATAGTCGGTGCCGAGCGCGACCATGATCGCGCCGGTCAGGGTCGCGAGATCGACCATGAACTTCGGCTTGTGCTTCGTGGCGACGTACCAGAGCACGTCGGCCAGCACGAGACGTCCCTCGGCGTCGGTATTGATGATCTCGATGGTCTGGCCGGACATCGAGGTGACGATGTCGCCGGGACGCTGCGCGTTGCCGTCGGGCATGTTCTCGACCAGGCCGATGGCGCCAACCGCATTGACCCGGGCCTTGCGCGCCGCGAGCGCATGCATCAAACCGACCACGCAGGCCGCGCCGCCCATGTCGCCCTTCATGTCCTCCATGCCGCCCGCGCCCTTGATCGAGATGCCGCCGGTATCGAAGCAGACGCCCTTGCCGATAAAGCCGACCGGCGCCTCGCCCTTCTTGCCGCCGTTCCAGCGCATGATCACGGTGCGGCTCGGCCGTGCCGAGCCCTGCCCGACGCCGAGCAGCGCGCCCATGCCGAGCTTCGTCATGGCCTTGACGTCGAGGACCTCGACATTGACGCCGAGCTTGCGCAGCTGGCTTGCCCGACGCGCGAACTCCTCGGGGTACAGCACGTTCGGCGGCTCGTTGACGAGCTCGCGCGCCAGGATCACGCCGTCGACCACGGACGCATCAGGCGCAAAGGCCTTCTTCGCTGCGGCGGCATCCGCGACGGCGATCGAGACATCGGCCCGCACGGCGGCTTCCTCGCCGTCCTTCTTCTTGGTCTTGTAGCGGTCGAACTTGTAGGCGCGCAGCCGGATACCGGTCGCGATCGCGGCCGCCTGGTCCGCCGCCATGGCCACCTCGGGCAGCTCGGCGATCACGGTCATTGCGGCGCTGCGGGCGTTGAGCTTGCCGGCGGCGACGCCGCCAAATCTGAGAAAGTCCTTCTCCTTCAGCTCGGATGGCTTGCCGGCGCCGATCACGATCAGCCGATCGGCCTTCAGTCCTTCCGGCGCCAAAATGTCCAGTGTCGCACCGCTCTTGCCCTTGAACTGATTGGCGGCGGCGGCGCGCTTGACCGTCTCGGCCGACGTCCCCAGCGCCTTGCGGGTCGCGGCCCCGAGCTTCAATTGCTCGTCGCAAAACACCACCACAATCCCCCGCGCGGAGGCAGCGAAGGGGACAAAGCCGACCTTGACGGCGTCGGTCATAGGAAAATCCTCCAGAATTCAGGGTGTTGCTCGGGACCTCAGGCGGCCCTTTCGGCGCTCGGGATGAGCATGGCGATGGCAGTCCGGAACGCTCCGGACCAAGCTTCCGTCACACTATGGCCTGCCGGCTGCGCCGCTGCCAAGCACCGGCGTGGCTGGAAGGCCACAAAAGGGAATAATTAACTATAAATTAAACGCGCCTTGGCTCGGCCATTTTGTTGACGGATCAAAGGGATGGTAGTGAGAGAGTGAGCCGGACGGATCCGCGGCCCGACCATAGGGGAACCCGTTTTTCACGGGATTGGTCGAAAGCCGTGCGTTTTGGCGCGCCAAGGGGGCTCGTGCGGTAGCGATGGGGTCGATCGACAAGTACATCTTCAAAACGACGCTGTCGTCGTTTGCGCTTGTCCTGGTCAGCCTCACCGGCGTGATCTGGATTACGCAGGCGCTGCGCGGCATCGATCTGATGACGAGCCAGGGCCAGACCATCGTCACCTTCCTCGGCATCACCGGCCTGGTGATCCCGGCGCTGGTGCTGATCATCGCGCCGATCGCGCTGATGATCGCGATCTCGCACACGCTGAACAAGCTCGCGACCGATTCGGAAATCATCGTGATGAATGCGGCGGGCTTCTCGCCGTTCCGGCTGTTCTACCCATTCTTCTATGCCACCTGCGTGGTGGCGGCGCTGGTCGCCTTCATCGCGGCCTATCTGGCGCCCGACGGCATGCGGCGAATCAAGCAATGGGACGCGGAAATCACCGCCGACGTGCTGACCAACATCCTGCAGCCCGGGCGTTTTGCGCAGCTCGATCAGAACCTGACGATTCGCATCCGCGAGCGGCTGCCCGGCGGCGTGCTGGGCGGCATTTTCGTCGACGATCGCCGCGATCCGCAGGAGCGCGTCACCATCGTCGCCGATCACGGCACCGTCCTGAAGAATGAGGGCGGCTCCTATCTCGTGCTGGAAGACGGCAATCTCGAGCGGTTCGAGGTCGGCAAGCGCGATCCGGCGCTGGTCGTGTTCCAGCGCTACGCTTTCGACATGTCGAAATTCTCGCAGGGCCACGACGTCACCCTCGGCATCCGCGAGCGCTATCTCTGGGAATTGATGTGGCCGGACGAGAATGATCCGGTCTATCAGCAGCTCGCCGGCCAGTTCCGCGCCGAACTGCATGATCGCTTCATGGCGCCGATCTATCCGTTCGCGTTCGCCGCCCTCACCTTCGCCTTCCTCGGCGCGCCCAGAACCACGCGCCAGAGCCGCAATTTCTCGATCGGCGGCTCGGTGTTCGCGGTGTTCGGCCTGCGCATGGTCGGCTTCGCCTGCTCGGTCGTGACGGTGAAGACGCCGCTGGCGGCGCTGGTCCAGTACGCGATGCTGTTCGGCGGCATCGCCGTCGGTGTCTGGATGATCGTCGGTGGCGTCGTGGTCGAGCCGCCGCCCGCGCTGATCGAGCAGATCAACCGCAACAACGAGCGCATCGCGCGCTTCTTCCGACGGCCGGCCACCGCATGAACATGGTCACCAACACGCTCGGGCGCTATTTCGCCGGCCGCTTCGTGGTCGCCGCGGTCGGCGTGTTCGCGGGCATCTTCCTGCTGCTCGTGCTGGTCGACTACATCGAGATGGTGCGCAAGACCTCGAGCCTGGTCGACGCCTCGGCCATTACCGTGGCAGAGACCTCGCTGTTCCGGGTGCCGCAGCTGCTCGAGAAGCTGATGCCGTTCTGCGTGCTGATCGGCGGCATGACCTGCTATCTCGGCCTGTCACGCAAGCTCGAGCTCGTCGTGGCGCGCGCGGCCGGGGTCTCGGCCTGGCAATTCATCTCGCCGGCGCTGGTCAGCGCGATCGTGCTCGGCATCCTCGCGACCACAGCCTACAATCCGATGTCGGCCAATTTGCGCGAGCTCTCCAAGCGGATGGAGGCCGAGTTGTTCGGCTCGGCGCCGGGCGGCGGCATCCAGGACGCGTCCGGCTTCTGGCTGAACCAGATCAATGATGAGGGCCAGGCGATCATCAACGCGGCCCGCAGCGAGCAGCAGGGCGTGCGCCTGACCGGCCTCAGCGTGTTCCGATTCGACACGGCGCTGCAGTTCAAGGAGCGAATCGAAGCGCGCGAGGCGACGCTCGAAGAGGGCCGCTGGGTGTTCAAGGGAGTACGCCGATACACCCTCGACAAGCCTCCGCTGGACCAGGACACCTTCTACCTGAACACCACCCTGACCCCGGCACAGGTCCGCAACAGCTTTTCGACCCCCGAAACTGTGTCCTTCTGGCAACTACCGACCTACATCCGTTCGTCGGAGAGTTCAGGGTTCGCGACCGCCGGCTATCGCTTGCAGTATCATAAGCTCATCGCGCAGCCGTTTTTGCTGGCTGCGATGGTGATGTTGGCGGCTTCTGTGAGCTTGCGCTTCTTCCGGATGGGCGGCGTGCAGAAGATGGTTTTGAGTGGCGTGGGTGCAGGCTTTCTGCTCTACGTCCTGTCGAAAGTAACTGAGGATTTGAGCAAGGCTGAGTTGATGCATCCCATCGCTGCGGCGTGGCTGCCTGTCGTTGTGGGCGGCCTCACCGGTTTCTTGGCCTTGCTGTATCAGGAGGACGGGTAGTGGCAGTCGTCGCGACCCGCCAGTTAAACACGCCTGCACGCAGGTGGCGCGATCAGCTGCGCCGCCATCGCGGTCGCGCGTCCGCGCTCGGCGCGACGCTGTTGACGCTCCTCGCCATGCTGGTGACTGCCGGCGTGCTGGACGTGCTTGCGCCGACGCCGGCCGCAGCCCAGGGCTTCACCTACAATCCGCGTCCGCCACGACCGAAGCCGCCGCCGCCCAAGAACGATGGGCAGATGCTCGTGCAGGCGACCGAGGTCGATTACGACTACAACAACCAGCGCATCTCGGCGGTCGGCAACGTCCAGATGTTCTACAACGGGACCAGCGTCGAAGCCGACAAGGTGATCTACGACCAGAAGACCAAGCGCCTTCATGCCGAGGGCAACATCCGCATGACCGATGCGGAGGGCAAGATCACCTACGCCAACATCATGGATCTGAGCGACGACTACCGCGACGGTTTCGTCGATTCGCTGCGCGTCGACACCGAGGATGCGACGCGGATGGCGGCGACCCGCGCCGACCGCTCCAGCGGCAACTACACCGTATTCGACAACGGCGTTTATACCGCCTGCGCACCCTGTAGGGACGATCCGAAGAAGCCGCCGCTGTGGCAGGTCAAGGGCGCGCGGATCATCCATAACCAGACCGAGAAGATGCTCTATTTCGAGAACGCGCAGATCGAGTTCTTCGGCGTTCCGATGGCGTATCTGCCCTATTTCTCGACGCCGGATCCGACCGTGAAGCGCAAGAGCGGCTGGCTGATGCCGAGCTTCACCACCTACACGACCTACGGCGTCGGCGTCGAAGTCCCCTATTACTTCTCGCTCGCGCCCGATTACGACATCACGCTCAATCCGCGCATCACGTCGCGGCAGGGCGTGCTGTTCCAGGGTGAATTCCGCCAGCGCCTGTCGAACGGCGCCTACCAGGTCCGCCTCTACGGCATCGACCAGCTCGACCAGAGCGCCTTTGCCGGCCAGCCCGGCGACAAGCAGTTCCGCGGCGGGGTCGAGACCAAGGGTCAGTTCGCGCTGAACGACAAGTGGGTCTATGGCTGGGACGGCGTGCTGCTATCCGACTACTACTTCATGTCGGACTACCGCCTCGCCCAGTACAAGGACGCGTTCGGCTCGTTCCTGTCGCTGCCGACGGAAGCGATCTCGCAGCTTTATCTGACCGGCGTCGGCAACCGCAGCTTCTTCGACGCACGCGCGATCTATTACCTCAGCTTCTCGGGCAACCAGAGCCAGGTCCCGGTCGTCGCGCCCGTGATCGACTACAACAACGTGATCAACAGCCCGATCCTGGGCGGTGAGTTCAGCTACAAGATGAACTTCACCAACCTGACCCGCGACACCGCGGTGTTCGACCCGATCACGACGCTCGCCAACACCAACAGCCTCTGCACCACGACGTCAGCCGATCCGATGGCGCGGACGCCGTCGCAGTGCCTGTTGCGCGGCATGCCCGGCACCTACACCCGCTTTACCGCCGAGGCGCAGTGGCGCAAGTCCTACACCGACCCGTTCGGCCAGATCTGGACGCCGTTCGCCAGCATCCGCGCCGACGCGATCAACGCCGACATCTCGAATCAGCCGGGCGTGTCCAACTTCCTGCCGGTCGGCGACACCCAGACCGTGCGCCTGATGCCGACCGTCGGTTTCGAGTACCGTTATCCCTTCATCAACGTGCAGCCGTGGGGCACGACCACGATCGAGCCGATCGCCCAGGTCATCATCCGGCCCGACGAACCCAATGCCGGCAAGCTGCCGAACGAGGACGCACAGAGCCTGGTGTTCGACACCTCGAACCTGTTCTCGATCGACAAGTTCTCCGGCTACGACCGCGTCGAGGGCGGCAGCCGCGCCAATGTCGGCGTGCAGGCCACCACGCAGTTCGATCATGGCGGCAGCGTCAAGGCGATGTTCGGCCAGTCCTACCAGCTGTTCGGGCTGAACTCGTTCGCGGTCGCCGACGTCGTCAACACCGGCGTCGATTCCGGGCTGCAGAATCCACGATCCGACTATGTCGCAAGCGTCGCCTATTCGCCGAACCGGACCTATACGTTCAGCGTCCGCTCGCGCATGGATGAGGCGACCTGGAACATCAACCGGTTCGAGGCCGAGGGCCGTGCCAATTTCGACCGCTGGTCGGTCTCGCTGATGTACGGCAATTACGCACCGCAGCCGGAACTCGGCTACCTGACCCGCCGCGAAGGCATTTTGGCCAGCGGATCGGTCAAGGTGGCGGCGAACTGGGTGGTCCAGGGTGCGGCGCGCTGGGATCTGGTTTCAAACCAGATCAACCAATATGTGATCGGCGCAGGCTACGTCGACGACTGCTTCGTGCTGGCCGCCAACTATGTCACGTCGTATTCCTACACCGCTGGCTCCACGCCGCCGAGCCTCAGCCACGCGTTCATGTTCCAGATCGGTCTGCGGACCATTGCGCAATCCTCCGCCTCCAGCGGCGCAGGCGGCCTCCAGTAGCGTGAACCCTGGATTGCCCGCCAGGCCGCGGGCTCCAGCTTGAATGGGTTTAAACGGCTGATAATGACGATGACGACTGCTCGCCTACCAACTCGCCGCGCTCAACTCCTGCTGGGTACCCTGCTCGCCCTCGTGCTGCTGCTCGGCGGCACCGGTCCTCTGCACGCCCAGATCGCCGTGATGGTCAACGGCGAACCCATCACCAACTTCGACATCGAGCAACGCATGAAGCTCGACGCCCTGACCGGCAAGAAGGACATCAACCGGCAGGCGACCATCAACGACCTGATCGACGAGAAGGTGAAGATCAAGGAAGCCAAGAAATTCGGCGTCGATCCCGGCACCAGCGACGTCGACCAGGCCTTTGGCGGCATGGCGCAACGGATGCGGCTCAACGGCGATCAACTGACCAAGGTGTTGGAAGGCAAGGGCATCCGGCCGGAGACGCTGAAGCAGCGCATCAAGGCCGACATGGTCTGGACCAGCCTGGTGCGCGGCCGCTTCAAGGAAAGCCTGCAGGTCGGCGAGAAGGACGTCAACACGGCGGTCAAGGAGGCCGGCGAGACCGCCGATGAGGACGCCTTCGAATACCGCATGCAGCCGATCGTTTTGATCGTGCCGAAGGGCGCGCCGCAGTCCGACTTCGAGGCGCGACGCAAGGAAGCGGATGCCCTGCGTGAGCGCGTGACCAGCTGCGAGGAAGCCAACTCCTACTTCAAGGCGATGCGCAACGCCGCGATCCGCGAGATCGTCGTCAAGACCTCGGCCGATCTGCCGCAGCCGCTGCGCGAGCTCCTGGACAAGACCCCGGTCGGCCATCTCACCCCGCCCGAGGTCACCAAGCAGGGCATCGAGATGGTGGCGCTATGCGGCCGCAAGGCCACCACCGTTGACACGCCCAAGAAGCGCGAGATCCGCGACAAGATGTACGTGCAGAAATACGAGGCGAAGTCGAAGGCCTATCTGTCGGAAGTCCGCAGGGCCGCGATGATCGAATATCCAGGCGGCAAGGAAGTTCGCTGAGGCATGGCGAAGCCGCTCGCACTGACGTCCGGAGAACCCGCAGGCATCGGCCCCGACATCACGCTTGCCGCGTGGCTCAAGCGCAGCGAACTCGATCTGCCACCGTTCTATCTGCTCGGCGACCGTACCTCGATCGCCGCCCGCGCCAAGACGCTCGGGCTCGCGGTCGAGCTTGCCGAGGTCAGCGCCGAAGAGGCAGCTAGGGCGTTTCCGCGCGCCCTGCCCGTCGTGGCAATTGACACGCCGGCGACGGCGCGGCCGGGCACGCCCGACGAGAGCAGCGCCGCCGCCGCATTGGCCTCGATACGACAAGCGGTCGCCGACGTGACGTCGGGCAAGGCCGCCGCCGTCGTCACCAACCCGATCGCCAAGAACGTGCTGTATCGCGCGGGCTTCCGCCATCCCGGTCACACCGAATTCCTCGCCGAGCTCGCCGGAGGCGCCGGCGGACCGGTGCCGCTGCCGGTGATGATGCTGTGGTCGCCGGCACTCGCCGTGGTCCCGGTGACGATCCACGTTTCGGTGCGCGAGGCGCTGGCGCAATTGTCGACCGAACTGATCGTGTCGACCGCACGGATCGTGGTCTCCGACATGAAGACGCGGTTCGGCATGTCAGCGCCGCGGCTTGCCGTGTCCGGCCTCAACCCGCATGCCGGCGAAGACGGCACGCTCGGCATGGAAGATATCGAGATCGTCGCACCCGCGGTCGAGATCCTGCGCAGCGAAGGCATCGATGCCCGGGGCCCGCTCCCGGCCGACACCATGTTCCATGCAGCCGCGCGGAAAACCTATGACTGCGCAATCTGCATGTATCACGACCAGGCGCTAATCCCGATCAAGACCGTGGCCTTCGAGGATGCCGTCAATGTCACGCTGGGACTGCCGTTCGTGCGGACCTCACCCGATCACGGCACGGCCTTCGACATCGCCGGCACCGGCCGCGCCAATCCCTCGAGCCTGATCGCCGCGCTGCGGCTCGCCGCGCGCATGGCGTTGAAGTGAGCGCGATCGACGACCTGCCGCCGCTGCGCGAGATCATCCGCGACCATCAGCTGTCGGCACGCAAATCGCTCGGCCAGAATTTCCTGCTCGACCTCAACCTCACCGCGCGGATTGCTCGCTCCGCGGGGCCGCTCGAGGATTGCACCGTGATCGAGGTCGGGCCGGGTCCCGGCGGATTGACCCGCGCGCTGCTCGCGCTCGGCGCCAAGCGCGTGATCGCGGTGGAGCGCGACGAGCGCGCGATCGAGGCGCTCGGGTATATCGTCGAGCGCTATCCCGGCCGCATCGAGATCGTGCACGGCGACGCGCAGCGCTTTGATCCGCGTCCGCTGCTTGATGGGGCCAAGGCCAAGATCGTCGCCAACCTGCCCTACAACATCGCGACCCAGCTCTTAGTCGACTGGCTGTCGATCGAGCCGTGGCCGCCCTGGTTCGACACGATGGTGCTGATGTTTCAGCGCGAGGTCGCCGAACGCATCGTCGCCCATGAGGACGATGAAGCCTACGGCCGGCTCGCGGTGCTCGCCAATTGGCGCGCCGAGACCAAGATCCTGTTCGACATTTCGCCGGCGGCATTCGTGCCGCAGCCGCAGGTGACCTCCTCGGTGGTCCGATTGATCCCGCGCGCGGCACCCGAGCCGTGCGACCGCCGCATGCTTGAGCAGGTCGCAGCAGCCGCCTTCGGCCAGCGCCGCAAGATGCTGCGCCAGAGCCTGAAATCGCTGTCGGTCGACCCAGCGCAACTCGCCGCCGCAGCCGGGATCGATCCGACGCGGCGCGCGGAGACCATTCCGGTTTCGGGCTTTGTTGCCATGGCCCGGGAATTGGCCGATATACGGTCCACAAAATAGAACATCAGGAGCAAACGGCATGGCGCGCATGGTTCGCCAATCCCTCGTCAAATTCGATGCGCCGCTGTGCGAAACCATCGTCGACACGCCGAAGCCGCAAGGACGCGAAGTGCTGGTGCGCATCGAGCGCTGCGGCCTGTGCCATTCCGATCTCCACATCCAGGACGGTTACGCCGATCTCGGCGGCGGCAAGAAACTCGACACCACCCGCGGCATGACGCTGCCCTTCACGCTCGGCCACGAGATCGCCGGCGTGGTCGACGAGGTCGGCCCCGACGCGCCGAAGGATCTGGTCGGCGCCAAGAAGGCGGTGTTTCCCTGGATCGGCTGCGGCCAGTGCCGCGACTGCCTCACCGGCGACGAGAATCTCTGCATCAAGCAGCGCTTCCTCGGCGTCTCCATCGACGGCGGTTTTGCGACCCACGTGCTGGTGCCCGACGCGAAATATCTGCTCGACTACGACCCGCTGCCGGTCAACCAGGCCGCGACCTTGATGTGCTCCGGCGTCACCGCCTATGGCGCGCTGAAGCGCCTGGTCGATCGTCCGCGCCAGCGCAACCTTTTGCTGATCGGCCTCGGCGGCGTCGGCATGATGGGCCTGTCGTTCGCGCAGGCGATGTTCAAGCAGAAGATCACGGTCGCCGATCTCAGCCCTGCCGCACGCGAGACCGCGCTGAAGAACGGCGCGGCCAACGCCTACGACCCGGCCGAGCCCGATGTCGTCAAGCGCATGCTGAAGGAAAGCGACGGCGGGTTCGACGGCGTGGTCGACTTCGCCGGCAACGAGAAGTCGATGGCCTTCGCAGTCTCGACGGTGGCGCGCGGCGGCAAGATCGTGGTGTCCGGCCTGATGGGCGGCCAGTTCACGCTGCCGATGGTGCAATGGGTCTACAAGCGCATGACCATCGAGGGCTTTATGGTCGGCACGCTGGCCGAGGGCCAGGAGTTGATGGCGCTGGCGCGCGCCGGCAAGATCAAGCCGACGCCGATGAAGGAAGAGCCGATGGCCGACGTGCAGAAATGGATCGATGAATTGCGGGCCGGAAAAGTCGTGGGACGCATCGTCTTGAAGAATTAGCGAGGACGTCCCGCCGGCCTCACCCACCAACCGGGGAGGCGTGCATGAGGAGGAAACGTTCGACGTTTCAGGCATGGGCAGCGCTCGCGCTTGCCCTCGCCGCGACGCCGGCTGCCGCGCAAAAACACTACGGGCCGGGCGTGACCGACAGCGAGATCAAGATCGGGACCACGACGCCCTACAGTGGCCCGGCATCGGCCTATTCGGCGGGCGCCATCTCAATCACCGCCTATTTCGCGATGATCAACCAGCAAGGCGGCGTCAACGGCCGCAAGATCAACTTCATCAGCCTCGACGACGCCTACAGCCCGCCCAAGACGGTCGAGCAGATCCGCCGCCTGATCGAGAGCGACGAGGTGCTGTTCCTCGTCAATCCGGTCGGCACAGCGACCAACATGGCCGTGGTCAAATACATCAACCAGAAGCAGGTGCCGCATCTGTTCGTCGGATCGGGCGCGACCATCTTCAACGATCCCGCGCATTATCCGTGGACGATGAGCTGGACGCCGCACTACGCCTCCGAGGGCGAGATCTACGCCAGGTACATCCTGTCGACGCTGCCGGACGCCAGGATCGGCATCCTCGCGCAGAACGACGACCTCGGCCGCGACTACATCCTGGGATTCAAGCGTGGGCTCGGCGACAAGGCGGCCACGATGATCGTGTCGCAGCAGGCCTACAACACCAGCGACCCCACCGTGGACTCGCAGATCGTGTCGCTGAAGGCCTCGGGCGCCAATGTGCTGTTCATCGCCTCGGTGCCGAAATTCGCAGCGCAAGCGATCCGCAAGGCCTATGACATCGACTGGCACCCGCAGGAGTTCCTCTCCAGCGTCGGCTCCTCGATCGCGGGCGCGATCCGGCCCGCTGGCTTCGAGGCCGCCAAGGGCGTGATCTCGGCAGCCTACCAGAAGGACCCCGCCGACCCGCAATGGAAGGATGATCCGGCGATGCAGGCCTGGAACGTGTGGATGGACAAATACAACCCGCATGTCGACAAGAGCGACTATTACGCGCCCTACGGCTACAATATCGGCACCGCCGTCGTGCAGATCCTTAAGCAATGTGGCAGCGAGCTGACGCGCGAGAACATCATGAAGCAGGCTTCCCATCTCGACATGGAGCTGCCGCTGCTGTTGCCCGGGATCCGGCTACGCACGTCCCCGACTGACCTGCGCCCGATCAAGCAAATGCGGCTCGTCCGCTTCAACGGCCAGCGCTACGAGCTGTTCAGCGACGTGATCGAGAGCGATTAGAGCGCTTTCGAGCGAAGGGGACACCGGCTCGCGTGAACAAGACGCGTGTAGCAAAGCTGGAGCTTCGGTTCTGCTTCAGTCAGAACCGACGCTCCAGCCGTATCTGCTGCCGCCGGCGCGCCGCAATTATGGTGCGTTCCGAGCCGCAATTAAGCCCTACCCGTTCCGGATTTGCGGCGCATTGCGACCCAACTCTTTACCGAGATTGGGATCACCAGCGTTGCGTAAAAAGAAATACCGGGGACGCGTATGTCAAATCGTTCAGCCAAATTTGCTGTGGCGCTTGCCGCCGGCCTGCTGGCCGGCGCCAACTTCACCGCCGTAGCCCAGACGGCCGCCACGACGGCCACGGCAAAACCAGCCGATACCAAGACGGCAGACAATTGCCTGCCGGGCCCGAAGGGAGCCGCGCCGGCCGGAAGCCATTGGCGCTACCACCTCGATCGCGCCACCAAAAGCAAATGCTGGTATCTTGGTGAGGCAAAGGGCAACGCCGCCGTCAAGACGGCAACGGCCCAGCAGCAGCAAGCCGCACCGGCACCGGCGCCCGAGACGACAGCGGCCGACGCCACCAACGCCAATCCGCCGCAGGTTCAGGCTCAGCCTCAGCCGCAAGCACAGCAACCGCAGCCGCCGATGAGCCGATCGGTTGCCAACGCGCGCGCCGAGTGGCCCTCGCCGCAGACCGCTGCCGCGCCGGCCGCACCTGCGGACACCGATCAGGCCGTCCCAGCGCCCGATCCGGGCGCTACTGCCGCGCCGGCGGACGCAAACGGCCAATCGTCGGCAGTCAACGCAAGATGGTTCGATGCCTCAAGCATGGCCGGAAGCAACGGAACACGGCACGCCGCCACCGCCCAGCCGTCAACGGTCGCGCAGGCGGATACGCCCCCGCAGCAGGCGAACACAGCCGCTCCGGCTGCGGCCGCCGCCGCCGCCGAGGTGCCGGCGGAGAAGCCATCCTCCTCCACCCAGATGCTCTTGATCGTGATGGTCGGCGCGCTCGCGCTGGCGGGCCTGGTCAGCGCGCTGGTCGTGAAACTGACCCGCAGGCGCACCGCGTCCTATGACATGGACGATGAGCAGCGTGCGCCCTGGGATTCGATCTATCTCGAGCAGACGCCGCCGATGTCACTCAACCGGGCCCGTCAGCTGAGCTTGTCCGACCTGCCCCCGCGGCGCGCCCAGCCGCCGGTTCCGCGGCGCGAGGCAGCGCGCAGCAACACTCCAGACGAGACCGAAGCTGACAGTCGCCAGATCGCGGCGATGCTGCAGCGGCTGGCGCGCAGCGCGGCGAACTGAAAACTGAAGGGCTATTTGTCGAGCTGGCGCTGCAGGCCACGCACGAATTCGGTGAGGCCTGTACGCCGCCCGCGCTTCAACCGCTCGGCCTTCAGGATCGACTGCACCTCGGCAAAGGCATCGTCGACATTCTGGTTGACGACGATGTAGTCGTATTCGGCCCAGTGGCTCATCTCGTGCGCGGCGCGACTCATCCGCCCGCGGATCACCTCCTCGGAATCCTGCGCGCGGGTGTGCAGCCGCTTCTCGAGATCGGCGGCTGACGGCGGCAGGATGAAGACACGGACCACGTCGATGCTGGCTTTCTGGTGCAGCTGTTGCGTGCCCTGCCAGTCGATGTCGAACAGGACGTCCTGCCCGACCGACAAGGCCGCCTCGACCGGCTTGCGCGGCGTGCCATACAAATTGTCGAAGACGGTCGCCCACTCCAGCAGGTCACCCTGCTCCACCATCTTCTCGAATGTCGGCTTGTCCACGAAGAAATAGTCGCGGCCTTCGACCTCGCCGGGGCGCATCGGCCGCGTCGTCGCCGACACCGACATCTGCAGGCCCGGCTCGCGCTCGAGCAACATGCGCGATAGCGTCGTTTTGCCGGCGCCCGAGGGCGACGACAACACGAACATCAGTCCGCGCCGCTCAACGCCGTCAAAACCCTGCGCCGTCATCGTTCACTCCAAATTCTGGACCTGCTCACGGAACTGCTCGACCACGTTCTTCATCTCGAGCCCGGTATTGGTCAATTCGACATCGTTGGATTTCGAGCAGCAGGTGTTGACCTCGCGGTTGAACTCCTGCGCCAGGAAATCGAGCCGCCGGCCGACCGGGCCGCCCTTGCCGATCATCTCGCGCACCTGCGCGATATGCGAGGCGATGCGGTCGAGCTCCTCGCGGATATCGGCCTTGGTCGCGATCAGGATCGCCTCCTGGCTCAGCCGGTCGGTATCGAAGCGATCGGAGGCTTCCAGCAGCACTGCGATCTGCTCGGCAAGCCGCGCCTTGATCGCCTCCGGCTTGCGGCCCGGCGCCGCCTCGGCGCGCTGCGCCAAACGCTCGATCTCGTCCATCCGCTGCAGCAGGACCTGGCCGAGCGCGTCGCCCTCACGGCGCCGCATCTCGACCAGGCTGCCGAGCGCCTGCTCGAAGGCCTTCGCCGCCGCCTCGCGCGCCGCCTTTTCCTCCGCCTCGTCGCTCTCGGGCTCGACCACCTCGATAACGCCCTTGATGCCGAGCAGGCCGTCGATGCTCGGCGCCACCGCGTCGATCCGCTGCGCGAGTTCGCCGGCGACCTTCACGATCGCGTCCAGCACGTCCTCGTTGATGCGGATCGTCTGTGCCGCATCAGCGCGCTTGACGCTGAGATTGGCGTAGACCGTGCCGCGCGACAGCACCTCGCCGGCGCGCTTCTTGGCCAGCGCCTCCACTTCGTCCCAGCCGGGCGGCATCCGCAGCCGCAGGTCAAACCCCTTGGCATTGACCGATTTCAGCTCCCATTCGAACGTGTAGGGGCCGCTCGCGCCATGGCTTCGGGCAAAGCCGGTCATGCTCGATAGCGCCATCGCGTGCAACTTTCCAACAGAGGGATATGGGACTCGACCGGAGCCTTCGTGACTCGCTCAGGCCGCAGGCGACCTTAAAACGGATTCCATGAAAGTGGAATTACGATCCACTTAACGTTCCGCGGATGCGACAGCCCGCGCAAACTAGCGCTGCAGCACGGGCGGCGAATTGGTCTGCTGGGCCGCGCCCTGACGGCCGCCTCGCGGCGGCTTCTTCTGGTTGGTGGGCTTCGGCGGCGTCGCCGCCGTGGGATTGGTGTCGGCCGCTGCGGGCGCCGCGGGTGCGGCCACCGGCGCCGGATCATCCGCAGGTTCCACGGTGTCGTTCTGGATCTGCTTTTCCGACGCGCGCAACTTGGCGACGTTCTTGGCGTGCTGGTCGTAGGTTTCGGTGAAGGCGTGGCCGCCGGTGCCGTCGGCGACGAAGAACAGGTCGCGGGTGCGCGCAGGGTTCGCGGTCGCCTCCAGCGAGGCACGGCCAGGATTGGCGATCGGCCCGGGCGGCAGGCCGTCGATCACATAGGTGTTGTAGGGCGACGGCTGCGTGATCTCGCTGCGCTTGATCGGCCGCCCCAGCGTTCCCTTGCCGCCCACCAGGCCGTAGATGATGGTCGGGTCGGATTGCAGCTTCATCTTCTGCCGCATGCGGTTGACGAACACGGCGGCGACGCGGCTGCGCTCGTCGGCGCGTCCGGTTTCCTTTTCGACGATGGACGCCAGCGTGACCAGCTGGTCCGGCGATTTCAGCGGCACGTCCGGATTGCGGCGTTCCCAGATCTCGGCGAGCACGCGCTTCTGCGCCTGCTGCATGCGCTGGATCACCTGGTCGCGGGTGGTGCCGCGCGGAAACTTGTAAGTCTCGGGCAGCAGCGTTCCCTCGCGCGGGATCTCGCGCACCGAGCCGGTGAAGATGTCGTTGTCGGTGAGCCGCGTCACGATCTGCTCCGAGGTCAGCCCTTCCGGAATCGTGATGGCGTGCTGCACCACCTTGCCTTCGACGATGGTGGCGATCACATCGCGCAGGCTGGCGCTCTTCGCAAACGAATATTCACCGGGCTTCAGGTCGGAGCTTGCCTTCAGCGCGAACACGCTGCCGATGAAGACCCATGGATTGACGTTGATCACGCCCTCGCGCGACAGCACGTCGGCGATGTCGCGCTTGCCGGCGCGGGCCGGGATGTTGACCACCTTGTCTTCCTGCAGCGGTCCCGGCGCTTCCAGCGTCTGCTTGCCGTAGTAGTAGCCCGCGCCTGCGCCGATCATCAGGATGATCAGGATCGTGAAGATCGCATTGCCGACGATCACGAACGGATTGCGCGCACGGTCCGAACGCTTCGGCGGCGGCGGAACCTGCTCGGGCTCCAGCGCGGCACGCGGACTCCTCGGTGAAATGGGCGGCCTCTCACTCATCGATGCAAACCAAATCCTGCCGGTTCAATCGTGGCCGGACAAACCCCTGCCCTGCCAATAGCATACGCCCGCTGTTAGGAGTCACCGCGGAATACGGCAAAACGGTGGACTAGTTCTAAAGACTATCTATTTGATCACGCGCTGCACGATCACGGAGGCGTTGGTGCCTCCGAAACCGAACGAATTGGACAACGCCACATTCACTTCGCGCTTGCGCGAGGTATGCGGCACAAGATCGATCGCCGTTTCGACCGACGGATTGTCGAGGTTGATCGTTGGCGGCACCACATTATCGCGAATCGCGAGAATCGCGAAGATCGCTTCGATCGCACCGGCCGCGCCGAGCAGGTGCCCGGTCGCCGACTTGGTCGACGACATCGAGACCTTCGAGGCCGCATTGCCGAGCAGACGCTCGACCGCGCCGAGCTCGATCTCGTCGCCGACCTGGGTCGAGGTGCCGTGCGCGTTGATGTAGTCGAGATCGGCAGCCGAAAGACCGGCACGCTTCAGCGCCATGCTCATGCTGCGGAAGCCGCCATTGCCGTCCGGCGGCGGCGACGTGATGTGATAGGCATCGCCCGACAGGCCGTAGCCGGTCACCTCGGCATAGATCTTGGCGCCGCGCGCCTTGGCGTGCTCGTACTCTTCGAGCACGAGGACGCCGGCGCCCTCGCCCATTACGAAGCCGTCGCGATCCTTGTCGTAGGGCCGTGAGGCCTTTTGCGGCGTCTCGTTGAAGCCGGTCGACAGCGCACGCGCCGCGCAGAAGCCGGCAATGCCGATGCGGGAGATCGGCGATTCGGCACCGCCTGCAACCATCACCTCGGCATCGCCGAGCGCGATCAGCCGCGCCGCGTCGCCGACCGCATGTGCGCCGGTCGAGCAGGCCGTGACCACCGAATGATTGGGACCCTTGAGGCCGTGTTCGATCGAGACATAGCCCGACACCAGGTTGATGAGGCGGCCCGGGATGAAAAACGGAGAAACCCGGCGCGGTCCGCGCTCCTTCAGCAGCACCGCGGTGTCGGCGATGCCCGTGAGGCCGCCGATGCCGGAGCCGATCATCGTGCCGGTCGCCCACTGGTCCTCGTCGGATTCCGGATGCCAGTCGGCGTCGTCAAGCGCCTGCTTGGCGGCGCACATTCCGTAGAGGATGAAGTCGTCGACCTTGCGCTGGTCCTTCGGCTCCATCCACTGGTCGGGATTGAAGGTGCCGCCAGCGCCGTCGCCGCGCGGGATGTAGCAGGCAACCTGGCTCGGCAGGTCCGACACGTCGAACGTGTCGATCTTCTTGCCGCCGCTCTCTCCAGCGAGGATGCGCGTCCAAGTTGCGTCGACGCCGCAGCCGAGCGGTGTAACCATGCCCAGCCCCGTGACGACAACTCGTCTCATATCAAAGTCTCCGGACCGCAATCGGCGGCCAATAATAAGAAACCGGGGGACCGTGCGACGACGATCCGTCCGGCTCCGTCAACGTCGCGAATGGCGTCAGCTCTTCGCGTTCTTCTCGAGAAACTTGGTGGCGTCGCCGACGGTCAGGATGGTCTCCGCCGCGTCGTCGGGAATCTCGCAACCGAACTCTTCTTCAAAAGCCATCACGAGCTCGACCGTGTCGAGACTGTCGGCGCCGAGGTCATCGATGAAGCTCGCGCTATCGATCACCTTGTCGGGCTCGACACCGAGGTGTTCGACCACAATCTTCTTAACCCGCTCGCCAATCTCACTCATCGTTCAACCTCGTTGTTCCATTGGACCCGACCCCAAGACGATACGAGCCATCGTGGTCGTCTCGATTACTCAATCGCGCATAGTCTTGATTCGGCCCGGTCGTAGCCGACTAAGCCCCGGCGAACGGCAGGCGTCGCCACGCCAATATACAGGCTTTCAAAATCCTGCAATGGCGTTCTTTGCCCATCCGTGGGGGGTTCAGCTACCATACTTCCCAAGCCTTGACTACACGCCTGAACCGGCTCCCGAAAACGGCTTTTCGCCGCATTGCGAGAGCGCCAGCTGGCTCAAATCATAGCCATTCCGCCGTTGACGTGAATCGTCTGTCCGGTGACGTAGCCGCCTTCATTGGAGGCCAGATAGACCGCTGCGGCGGCGATATCCTCGGGCGTTCCGAGCCGCGCCGCAGGAACCTTGGACAGGATGGTTTCACGCTGCTTGTCGTTGAGCGCATCCGTCATCGGGGTCTTGATGAAGCCCGGCGCGATGCAGTTGGCGGTGACGCCGCGCTTGGCGTATTCGGCGCCCAGCGTCTTGATCAGGCCGATGATGCCGGCCTTCGATGCAGTGTAATTGCCCTGGCCGGGATTGCCGGTGACGCCGACGATCGAGGTGATCGCAATGATGCGGCCGAAGCGCTTGCGCATCATCAGCTTGGTGGCGGCGCGGGTCAGGCGGAAGGTCGCGGTCAGGTTGACCGCGATGACGTCGTCCCAGTCCTCGTCGCGCAGTTGCACGAACAGATTGTCACGGGTGATGCCGGCATTGGCGACGAGGATGTCGACCTGCCCCATCGCGGCTTCCGCCGCCGGCACCAGCGCCTCGACATCGTCCTTGCTGGACAGGTTGCACGGCAGCACATGCACGCGCTCGCCAAGCTTGGCGGCAAAGCCGTCCAGCACCTCGCGCCGCGTGCCCGAAATCGCAACGGTCGCGCCCTGCGCGTGCAGCGCCTGCGCGATCGCGCCGCCGATGCCCCCGGTCGCGCCGGTGACGAGCGCCGTCCTGCCTGTCAGATCAAACATCGAAATCTCCTCTCGGCCGGCTTATGCAGAAGCCGCCAATGCGTCCCTGGCCGCAGCGATATCGTTCGGACCGCCGACCGACACGCCGACCGCGCCGTCGGCAATGCGCTTGACGAGGCCGCTCAGGACCTTGCCGGCGCCGATCTCGAAGAACCGCGTCACGCCCTGCCCTGCCATATAGGCAACCGACTCGCGCCAGCGCACCGTGCCGGTGACCTGCTCGACCAGGCGGCGGCGGATCTCGTCGGGATCTGATATCGCCGAGGCCAGCACGTTGGCGACCAGCGGCGCCGCGGGCGCCTTGATGGCGACACCGGCCAGCGCCTCGGCCATCGCATCGGCCGCCGGCTGCATCAGCTTGCAGTGGAAGGGCGCCGACACCGGCAGCAGCATCGCGCGTTTTGCCCCTTTGGTCTTGGCGATCTCCACGGCGCGATCAACGGCGGCCTTGTCGCCGGATACGACCACCTGCCCGCCGCCATTGTCGTTGGCGGCCTGGCAGACCTCGCCCTGCGCCGCTTCGCTGGCGACCGCCACCGCCGCGTCGTAATCGAGCCCGAGCAGCGCGGCCATCGCACCGACGCCGACCGGCACCGCCTTCTGCATCGCCCGGCCGCGGATCCTGAGCAGCCGCGCGGCATCGCTGACGGTCAGGCTGCCGGCCGCGGCCAGCGCCGAATACTCGCCGAGCGAGTGACCGGCGACGAAGGCGGCGTCGCGGCCGACCGAGAAACCGGCCTCGCTCTCCAGCACCCGCATGGTCGCGATCGACACCGCCATCAGCGCCGGCTGGGCATTTTCGGTGAGCTGCAATGTCTCCCCCGGACCATCCCAGATGATCGCGGTCAGCTTCTCGCCGAGCGCGGCGTCGACCTCGTCGAACACCGCTTTGGCCGCCGGGAAGGCCTCGGCCAGCGCCTTGCCCATCCCGACCGCCTGCGAGCCCTGCCCGGGAAACGTGAATGCTGCCGTCATCGGCGTCCCTACCTCGTTGAGCGTGATCTTCCCGCGCAGATAGGTGGCGTCTGCCGCAGGAGAAAGCGATACCCGCGCCGCGCGAAACGCGCCTCGGCGGGTCCGGGGCCATAGCCCCCGCAGGCCTCGGACCGGGCCGTAAGACACTGACGAAGGGCGCCGTGTCAAGCCGCGACGCCGGAACCCTGGGGATGGCCGGCAGGCCCGGGCGGAAATCGGGGCTAGAACCCGCCTGCGTTCTGGTCGGCGTTGACACGCCCGCCGGCCCTCGCCCGCCGCGGGCTGTTGACGAGCTGCCCGGGGCGATCCTCCTGGTCCGGCTTGGCGGTCGCAAGCCGCAGCACCGCGCCGTAGCCCGGCTGCACCTCCATCCGGTCGGCGAAACGGCTCTCGCTCAGGATGCGATGGACGCGCGGCAGGTTGTAACAGGGCACGTAGAACAGCAGGTGATGCTCGAGATGGTAATTCACGTAATAGGGCGCGATGAAGAGACGCTCGAGGACGTTGGCGCGCGTGGTGCGGGTGTTGCGCAGGGGATCGGACGAGTCGGGCACGACGGCATGTTCGGCGATGTTGCGGATCCGCGTGATCACCATCATCCAGGTCAACAGCGGCACCAGCCATAGCAGCGGATAGGCCCACCACACGCCGGCCGCGGCGAGGCCCGCGAACAGCACCGCATTGGTCACGCATTGCGGCCCGAGCTTATTCCAGAAATGCGCGGCGCGCCGTGACAGCGGCCATTCCTTCTGCTCCAGCGCGTTGAAGAGTTGCGCCTTGCGCTGCTGGTAGCCGGTCTGCCCGGTGATATCGCGGAAGAATTTGCGGCGGTAGCTCAGCCGCGTGATCGGAAACGGCGCCGACAGCACGAGGTCGGGATCGTCCTCCTGCTGCGTCCGCGCATGATGCTGCAGGTGATAGCGGCGATAGCCGCGGGTCTCGGCGAAGGTCGGATAGGCGCAGAACCACTGGCTCAGAAACAGATTCGTCTTCTCGTCCGCCGAGAGGCAACCATGCGCGCCGTCATGCATCAGGATCGAGAGCCCGAGCTGGCGCGAGCCGATGATCGCCACGGCCAGCAGATAGGTCAGCGGATTGGGCCACCATGCGACCAGCGCGATCGCGCCGAGGATCAGCGTCCAGGCGTGGGCGATCAGAGCCGCGCCCTTCCAGGTCGCGCGCTCGCGGACCGCGACCAGTTCGTCTTCAGTCAGGAAATCGCGGGCACGCATGCGAAGCGCGGTCATGAGCCTGTCTCCCCGTCGGATGTGGATGAAGTTTCGCGATCGACAAGACGCAGCCGCGCCCCGTCACTGGTCGATGTTGCGGTCGCCTGCGCCGCTTTTGCGGTCGCCTGCTCGCCGAGCGCGCGCAGCAGCTCGGTGCACATCTCCTCGGCCGCGCGGCCCATGGCAAAGCCTTCGACGATCACGCCGATCGCGACCGCCCAGAAACGCCGCGAGCTCTCCTCCGGCGCGCGCAGCGTGCGCCAGCCGTGGCGCTCGACCTGCCCCGCATAGGCGCGCGCCCCTTCGGCATGCAGTCGCTCGATGGTGCGTTCGACCAGCGGCGCAAGATCCTGCCGGCGCCGCGTCAGCGTCAACGCCTCGGCGAAGAAGGCGACCGTGTCGGTGGCGGTCACGGTCTCGACCAGCGCAAGCGTGTAGGCACGCGGGGTGTGGGCCGCCAGCGCCGCCTGTTCGGTGGCGCGCGCCAGATACAGCATGTTGCGGCAGGCGGCCTCGACGAACAGCGCTTCCTTGGTGCGGAAGTAATAGGTGATCTGGCTCGGGAAGGCGTCCGCGGCCGCGGCGATGTCGGAGATCGAGGTGCCGGACAGCCCGCGCTCCTTGAACAGGCGGCTGGCGGCGTCGAGCAGCTGCGAGCGCATCTTGCGCCCCGCCGACCGCGTCGCGCGGGCCGTATGTTTCGGATCTGATCCGGCTACGCCAGCAGCTGTCTCCGAACTCATGGCGCTCTCCCTTGCGATATTTGTATGATATACAAACAAAGAAAGCAATACGGAACTGGAAATCTCCGCTGGAGCGTTTTCGAGCGAAGTGGAAACCAGTTCGCGTGAAGAAAACGCGTCAAAACAAAGGCTTAGAGCCCCGTTCCGATTCCATCGGAACGGGAAAGGCTCTAGGACTGCCGCGAAGGCCGCCCGCCCGGGCAAATGGCGTGGCCGAGAACCCTTGCCTTCGCGGCCAAAATCCGTATAAGGCGCGACATTCGTGAGCTCCGGCCGGGAGCTGAACGGACGGTCTCAGCAAATTCACCGTTGATTTTTCGTCAGTGGTTTTGATGTGGCAGGGCCAGTCGGCCCGTCGTCCCGTGCTCCCGCCTTCTGAGCAGCTCGAGTCCTTTCCGAAGGTCTCGAAGGGCTTGTCGCCGGGGACCGCGCCAACTTTAGGAAAGGACACCCATGCCTCTTTACGAGCATGTTTTTCTCGCGCGTCAGGACGCGAGCACCCAACAGGTGGATGAACTGACGGCCCAGATGACGGGCATCGTCGAACAGGGCGGCGGCAAGGTCACCAAGACCGAGAGCTGGGGCGTGCGCTCCCTCACCTACCGCATGAACAAGAACCGCAAGGCGCATTTCGTGCTGATGAACATCGACGCACCGTCGGCTGTCGTCACCGAGATCGAGCGCCAGGAGCGGATCAGCGAAGACGTCATCCGCTACCTCACCGTGCGCGTCGAAGAGCACGAGGAAGGCCCGTCGGCGATGATGCGCAAGGCCGACCGCGACCGCGAGCGTGATGACCGCGGCGGTGGTTTCCGTGGCGACCGTGAAGGTGGCGGCTTCCGTGGTGATCGTGATCGCGATGGCGGCGGTTTCCGCGGCGATCGTGGCCCACGCCGTCCGCGCGAAGAAGAAGCAGCGACCGAGGAGTAATGAATCATGGCTGACGCTGGTGCCCGCCGTCCGTTTTTCCGTCGCCGCAAGTCCTGCCCGTTCACGGGCGCAAATGCGCCGAAGATCGACTACAAGGATTCCAAGCTGTTGATGCGCTACGTCTCGGAGCGCGGCAAGATCGTGCCGAGCCGCATCACGGCGGTGTCCGCCAAGAAGCAGCGTGAGCTCGCCCGCGCCATCAAGCGCTCGCGTTTCCTCGGCCTCTTGCCCTACGTGATCCGCTAACGGATTTCGGCCGGCGGCGCGCGTCGCCGGCCGCAACTTCTCATAAGGCTTCCGGGTCGTCCGGTCGCCGATGGTTGGGGTTCTCGCAAGGGCACCTCTAACCGCTCGAAAGGAGCGGGACAGCTGATGATCGCGATTCTCATTGTTGCACTTGCGGCTGGTGCTGCGTCGGCGCTGATGTTCGCCTCGATCATTTCGGGCGCGATGATCTCGCTGCTGCTGTTCTATCTGGCGCCGCTCCCGCTGATGGTGACGGCGCTCGGCTGGGGGCCGCTGTCCGCCGCCATCGGCGGCGTCGCCGCGGCCGCGACGCTCGGCGTGATTTTCGGACTGCCCTATTCGATCGCCTTCGCCGTGATGGTCGCCCTGCCCGGCTGGTGGCTCGGCCATCTCGCTCTGCTTGGACGGCCGGTCGCCGCCAAGGCGACGCCTGACGCAGCCGGCGCGGCGCCGCCCGAGCTCGAATGGTATCCGGTCGGCCGCATCCTGCTCTGGGTCGCAGCCTTCGCCGTCATCACCACGACCGGCGCGCTGCTGACGCTCGGCACGGACGCCGAAACCATCACCTCCACGCTGCGGCGCGGCCTGCTCAAGGTCTTCAGCACCGCGAACGACGCGGACCTCAGCACGGAGATCGAGCGGTTCGTCGACCTGATCGTCGTGATGGCGCCGCTCGCCGCCACGACGCTTGCGATGGTCACGCTGACGCTGAATCTCTGGCTTGCCGGCAAGGTCACGCAAACCTCGGGGCGGCTGAATCGGCCGTGGCCGGAATTGCGTTCGACCACGCTGCCGCCGATGACGCTGGTCGCCCTGCTGGTGGCGCTTGGCCTCAGCTTTGTCGGCGGCCTCGTCGCCTTGCTGGCGCAAATCGTCGCGGCCGCGCTCGTCATCACCTATGCGATCGTCGGCTTTGCCGTGCTGCACACGCTGACATCCTCGCTCACCAATCGCGGGTTCTGGCTGGTCGGCAGCTACACCATCGTTGTGTTCTTCGGCTGGCCGATCGTCGCGATGGTGGCGCTCGGCATCGCCGACGCCGTGTTCGGATTGCGGCAGCGCTATTGGCGCCACCGGCCGCCACCGCTGCCGGCGTCCTGAAATTCGATTCAACCGCTTGAAACTGTACTTAGCATCTAAAGGAGAACGAAAATGGAAGTCATTCTGCTGGAGCGTGTCGCCAAGCTTGGCCAGATGGGCGAAGTCGTGCGCGTTCGTGACGGGTTCGCCCGCAATTTCCTGCTCAAGCGCGGCAAGGCGCTGCGCGCCACCGAGGCGAACCGCACCAAGTATGACGGCATGAAGGCCGAGCTCGAGGCCAACAACATCAAGGCCAAGGGCGAAGCCGCCAAGGTCGCCGAGAAGATCGACGGTCGCGACATCATCATCATCCGCCAGGCCTCCGAATCCGGCCAGCTGTTCGGCTCGGTCTCGGTGCGCGACATCGTCGACGCACTGGCCGCCGACGGCATTATCGTCTCGCGGCCGCAGGTCTGGCTGGATTCGCCGATCAAGACGATCGGCCAGCAGAAGGTCACGATCGCGGTGCATCCGGAGGTCGAGACCAGCGTCACCGTGACGGTCGCCCGCTCCGCCGAGGAAGCCGAGCGCATCAAGCGCGGCGAGGATATCTCGACCCGCCAGGAGGACCAGGACGCCGCCGCCGAGGCGCTGGCCGCCGCCGGCGAGTTCTTCGATCCGGAAGCCCAGCACGGCGACGAGGCCGAGCCGGCACCGGCTGCAGAAGAGCAGTAAGCCTCGCTCGATTGCTGCTCCGACTGAAGCCCGGCCCGATCAGGCCGGGCTTTGGATTCGTGCCGCCATCGCGTCGTCGAGCATCGCGATCGAGGCGAGCGCCGTCGCCGTGTGCTTCTCCTTGCCGTCGATCAGACAGAACACGTCGGCCGCAACCACCGCGACCTGGCGTCCCGGCTTGATCACCCGCGCCCGGCAGATCAGGCGATCGCCAGAGGCGGGCGACAGCAGGTTCAGCTTGTACTCCGCCGTCAGTGCCGGCTGACCGCGCGAGGTCGCCGCCGCGATCGTGGTGGCGTTGTCGACCAGGAATGCGGTCACCCCGCCATGAAACAGGCCGTGCTGCTGCAACAGCTCGGGCCGCCGATCGACCGCGAGGGTGCAGGCGCCGCGCGACAATTCCGACAGCTGCGCGCCGACGAGATTCATGAAACCCTGGCGGCCGACATTATCGCGGATCCGCGTCTCGATCGGCGCAAAGCCCGGATCGGTTTCGATCATCACGTTGCTCCTGTTGCCTGCGCGCCTGATGCCACCACCGCGCGGGTCGCGCAGGCGATCAGCGTCTCGACATGCTCGCGCGGGTCGCTGCGGTCGCGGCCCGACAGATAGGCGCGGCAGAAGATCTGCGCCGGCCCGATGATCTGGCTGAAGAACAACACCGCGCTCATCGGCAGCAATTCGCCGCGCGCGACCAGCGGCGCGCGCCAGCGCTCGATGCCCGCCGCGAGCCGTGAATTCTCGGCGCGCTGTTCGCCGCGCACCTCCTCGCCCCATTCGCTGCGCGAAATCTCGAACAGGAAGCGCGCCTCGCGCCTGGAGGTCACGACCCAGTCGAGATGGGCGCGGATCAGCCGCGCCACGCCCTCGCTCGCGCCGCATGTCGTGTCGACCGACGTGACGATCGCGGCGTGGTAGTTCTGCAGGATGTCCAGGAACAGGGTGCCGGCGAGCTCTTTCTTCGAGGCGAAGAAGTGGAAGAAGCTGCCGTTGGAGGCGCGCGCCCGCGTCCTGATCGCGGCCACCGTGGCGCCCTCGAAGCCATCCTGGTCGAACACCGCCAACCCAGCTGTCAGCAGATCCTCGCGCGCCGTGCTCACCGTTTCCTCCTCACTGGATCATTACTCTAGAGTATTACTCTAGTGGTGGTCAAACGTTGACATGAGTTCGGATGACTTTGCATCGGCGATTACCTTGAGAGCGGCGGTTCGGGCGGGCCAGCCGATCCCGACGACGCGGGAGGTGGCGGCGGAGGCGGAGGCGGCGGCGCAGCGGCCGTGACCGGTTGCGACGCTGGCGCCGGTGTGGGTGCGGCTGCCGCCGGCTCAGCGGCGTGGGCCGCAGGCGGCGGCGAAGCAGCGGGAGCAGACGGAGCCGTCGCCGCAGCCGGAGGCGCCGGGGTCACCGGCGGAACCGGATCCGACCGCAGCGGGACGCCGTCCTTGGCGTTATCTTTGGGCGCATCGACCTTGGCGGTGTCGGGCTGGTCGGACGCAGGCTTGGCCGGCTTCTCGGCCTCGCCTTTCTCCTCTCCTTTACCCTTGGCCGCTGCATCGGTCTTGGCCGACTCGCCCTTGGATTCCTCGTCGGGCTTCTGCTCCTCGACGGGCTTGCCGCGGCGGCCGAGCTTCTTGCGCGACGGCCTTCCCTCACCCGCAGCTTCGGGCGCCTGGCCATCGGCCGGCTTGACACTCTCCGGCGTCTCTGTCGGACGTACCAGACGCTTGCCCCGGCGGCCGGGATGCTCTTCGCCCTGCGGATTCAAGCCATCGGCGTCAGGCTTTGCAGCCTCCTGCGGCGCGGCACCTTGACGATGCCGGCGGCCGGCACGCTCGGCGGGCTGCTCCGGCGACTGGTTGGCTTCCTGCCTGCCGTCCTTCGCGCCCTCTTTGGCCCCCTTGGCGCCTTTCGGCTGATCCTTGGCCTGATAGCGTTGGTCGCTGGCGCCGTTCGAGATCAGGTAGGACGACAGCGCGCCGGCCATGTCCGGCGATGTCGTGTAATGCTGGCGCAGGAAACCAGGCAGCGAGCCGGCCGGCACGCTCTTCAGTAGCCCGCGCGGGCTCTTGTGACAGGCCGTGCAAGTGGCGGCGAAGATCTGGGAGGGGCTTTTGCCGGCCTCGAGGTTTTGCGCGTGCGCCAGACCGGCCGACAGGCAGCCGATCAGAAGCGTCACCGTCGCCAGAGGAAGGGCTCGGCTCAACATTCCCGTCAATCTCCAGATTCCGGAATCGCCGCCAGCGTCACGTGGACCGGCCGGCGGCGGGTCACCTTTTATCCGATTATCGGGCGAATGGAAGCGCGTCCGTGACGCATGCACGGAATTGTCACATTTCGGAATATCGGCTTTGTCCCAAACGCAATAGTCCAGTCCGCTTCGATGCCTAGATATTGCTTGGGAACACATTGGAGCGCTCGGCTCCGGTTGTGCCGGGCGTGTGCAGTTGCCGTTCCGTTGGTGCTTCGATGGACCGATTGTTGCGATTTTTCCTCAGGCGTTTCATTCGTCGCGGCTCGATCACGTTCACGACCGCGAACGGCGCCCGATTCACGTGCGGTGATGGCACCGGCGTACCAGCTGCCGCACGATTTACGACCAGTGGTGCCGAAGCCCGAATTCTGCTCGATCCAGAGCTGTATCTCGGCGAAGCCTATATGGATGGCACGTTCGTGGTGGAACAAGGCAGCATCGCCGATGTGCTGGCGGTCCTGATGGGCCAGGCGGCCATGCTGCCGAACTTTGCCAGACTGCAGGCGTGGCTGCGGTTTCTCGGGCGCCACGCCCAGCAGCTCAATGTGCGCGGCCGCTCCAGGAACAATGTTGCCCGCCACTACGATCTCGACGGCCGCCTCTACTCGCTGTTTCTCGACGCCGACAAGCAATACAGCTGCGCCTATTTCGAGACTCCGGATGCGACGCTGGACGACGCCCAGCTCGCCAAGAAGCGCCACCTCGCGGCCAAGCTCCTGATCGAGCCCGGACAGCGCGTACTCGACATCGGCTCCGGCTGGGGCGGGCTCGGGCTCTATCTGGCCGAGATGACCGGCGCCGACGTCACCGGTGTCACGCTCTCGACCGAGCAATTGCAGATTTCCAATGCCCGCGCCGCCGAGCGCAACCTGTCGCAGTCGGCCCGGTTCCTGATGCAGGATTACCGCGACATTCCCGGCCCGTTCGACCGCATCGTCTCGGTCGGCATGTTCGAGCATGTCGGGGTCGACTTCTACGAGACTTTCTTCAAGCGCTGCGCCGAGCTCTTGAGCGACGACGGCATCATGATGCTGCACTCGATCGGCCGTTCGACCGGCCCCGACGTCACGAGCCCCTGGATCCGCAAATACATCTTCCCGGGCGGCTACATTCCGGCGCTGTCCGAGGTGATGCCCGCCATCGAGAAGGCAGGCCTCCTGATCTGCGACATGGAGATCCTGCGGTTGCACTATGCCGAGACGCTCAAGGCATGGCGCGACCGCTTCATGGCGCGTCGCGAAGAGGCCGTCCGGCTCTATGACGAGTGCTTTGCCCGGATGTGGGAGTTCTATCTGGCAGCTTCGGAAATGTCGTTCCGCATGCAGAACATGATGAACTTCCAGCTGCAGCTCACCAAGCGCCAGGGCGTCGTGCCGATCACCCGCGACTATATCGGCCGCGACGAGGCCCGGCTGCGCCTCCAGGAGGCAGCCGCCGCTAAACCCCGGCTGCAGCTCGCCGGCGAATAGGTCGGCTCGTCGTTTCGGAAAGGGCTGGAGCGGTTAGTTCCGCAGGCTGTAGGCTGACCCGCAATGGGCAAAGCTCGCGGCCGGACGCGCCAGATGGGCCTTGGCGGCCAAGATCAGCTTGGCGTCGCACGGAGCACTGCGCGTCTCGGGACGGGCGGTCTGTTCCATGGCGTCGATCAGACCCGCGAGCCAGCGCCGGTCGAGCTGCCCTGCCCGGCCCATCTGGATCCGCGGTGTTTGAAACTGCTGCGCCATGGTCACCGTATCTTCTTTGAGCGTAGACAACCCGGAATCCGCCGGGTCGTTCCCGCCAACCTGCCGCAAAGAAAATGCGGCGCGTGTGATCTAGTTCACAGAGACCCTGCTCGGACTGTCGTAGGTGTCCGCCATGGCCCGAGAAACGCACCAGACGATGTTGGACCCGCAGCGCGATATCGCGACCGACTACGCCCTGATCGCAACCGGTGTGGTGGCCGCCTTGATCGCGCTGGCCTTCCTTATTCTGATCTGAGGAACCGACGCCTTTAACCGCCTCACCTTTCGGTGGGTCCGTCGGCCCGCAAAAAGGTTCAGGCTGCGTCGGAATTTTGCCTGCGACATCGCCGACCGGCTCGATCCCGCCCTTAACAGGACAAAACCCCGTCAAGCGGAATGCATCCCGCTGTTCCGGATTCACACACCACGTTGTGTGAATCGTGCATAAGCAACATCCGTCCTTTCGCTTCGAGCCCGGCTGGCGCTTGATCGCCGCCCCGCTCCCGAAAGTCGCAGCAACGCCGAAATCAGAAGAATAAACTTGTCCATGGCCTTGATTGATTCGAACGTCCACAAGCTCGCCACCGATGCCACGGCACCGGGCTATCGAAGTGCGCCGCACAACATCGAAGCGGAACAAGGTCTGCTGGGCGCGATCCTGGTCAACAATGATGCGTTCTACCGGGTCTCCGACTTCCTGGAGCCGAAGCATTTTTTCGAGCCGCTGCATCAGACGATCTATGAGACCGCAAGCTCCCTGATCCGGATGGGCAAGGTCGCGACCCCCGTGACGCTGAAGACCTTCCTGCCGGCCGACGTCGATATCGGCGGCATGACGGTCAGCCAATACCTCGCGCGGCTCGCCGCCGAAGCGACCACCATCATCAACGCCCAGGACTACGGCCGGACCGTCTACGACCTCAGCCTGCGCCGCAACCTGATCCAGATCGGCGAGGACATCGTCAACGTCGCCTATGACGCGCCGGTCGACTTCGCGCCGCGCGCCCAGATCGAGGACGCGGAGCGGCAGCTCTACTCGCTGGCCGAGACCGGCCGCTATGACGGCGGCTTCCAGCGCTTCGCCCAGGCGTTGACGGTTGCGGTCGACATGGCCGCCAAGGCATTCCAGCGCGACGGCAAGCTGTCGGGTATCTCGACCGGCCTGCGCGACCTCGACACCAAGATGGGCGGCTTGCAGTCGTCCGACCTCATCATCCTCGCCGGCCGTCCCGGCATGGGCAAGACCTCGCTTGCCACCAACATCGCCTACAACATCGCGAAGGCCTATGTGCCCGAAGTGCAGGCTGACGGCACCACCAAGGCGGTCAATGGCGGCGCGGTCGGCTTCTTCTCCTGCGAAATGAGCGGCGAGCAGCTCGCCACCCGTATTCTCGCCGAACGCACCGGCATCCCCTCGAGCTCGATCCGCCGCGGCGGAATTTCCGAGCTCGATTTCGAGAAGATCCGCGACTGCTCGATCGAGTTGCAATCGCTGCCGTTCTATGTCGACGAGACCGGCGGCCTGTCGATCTCGCAGCTCACCGCCCGCGCCCGCCGCCTGAAGCGGCAGAAGGGCCTCGACCTGATCGTGATCGACTACATCCAGCTCTTGCAGGGCTCGGGCAAGAAGGGCAACGACAACCGCGTCCAGGAAATCACCGAGATCACCACCAACCTGAAGGCGCTGGCGAAGGAATTGAACGTCCCGATCATCGCTCTGTCGCAGCTCTCGCGTCAGGTCGAGAACCGCGACGACAAGCGACCGCAGCTCTCCGACCTGCGTGAATCCGGCTCGATCGAGCAGGACGCCGACGTGGTGCTGTTCGTGTACCGCGAGGAATATTACCTCGCCAACAAGGAGCCGCGCGCGGGTACGCCGGAATACGAGAAGTGGCAGATGGACATGGACCTCGCCCATGGCAAAGCCGAAGTCATCATCGGCAAGCAGCGCCACGGCCCGACCGGCACCGTCGACCTGCACTTCGAGGCCAGCGTCACCCGGTTCGGCGATCTCGCGCCGGACGGCCAGGTTCCCGATCGCGGGTACTAAGGCGTTTTCGGCGCGGTTGAACGCTGCAAGCGCGGCGCGTACAACTGACGCATGAGCATCAACACCGACGTGAAATCGCAGCTGACGCCCGAAGCCAATCTGCTGGCGGCCCATCCGGCCGCCACCGGGATCCTCACCGTCGACCTCGACGCGATCATCACCAACTGGCGCAAGCTCGAGAAGACCGCGGTGCCGGCCGAATGCGCCGCCGTGGTCAAGGCCAATGCCTATGGCTGCGGCGCCGAGCCGGTGGCGCGCGCGCTCGCCAGGGCCGGCTGCAAGACCTTCTTCGTCGCCAATGTCGATGAGGCGGCCGTGGTGCGGGCGGCGGCGCCGCAAGCGACGGTGTATTCGCTCGGCGGCTTCTTCCAGCAGACCGGCGATGCCTACGCCAAGATCGACTGCAAGCCCGTGATCGGCGATCTCAACGAACTCGCCGAGTGGGACGTGTTCTGCCGCCGCTCCGGCTGGGCCGGCGGCGCTGCCATCCATATCGACACCGGCATGAACCGGCTCGGGCTCACCGTCACCGAGGCGCAGGGCATCATCCCGCGCATCAATGCCGGCGACCACGGCATCACGCTGGTGATGAGCCACCTCGCCTCCGCCGAGCTGCTCAACAATCCCGCCAATGCCAAGCAGCTTACGGCCTTCCGCGAGATCGCGAGCCTGTTCACCGGCGTGCCGGCGTCCCTGGCGAATTCCTCCGGCGTGTTCCTCGGCTCCAACTTCCAGTTCGACATGGTGCGGCCCGGAGCCGCGCTCTACGGCGTCAACCCAACGCCGGAGGCCGATAACCCGATGCAGCCCGTGGTCGACCTCAAGGCGCGCATCGTGCAGATCCGCAATATCGACCGCGGCGAGACCGTCGGCTATGGCGGCACCTGGACCGCGCGGCGGCCGACCCGGCTTGCGATCGTCGCGGCCGGCTATGCCGACGGCTATTTCCGCGCCGCCAGCGCCAATGACGGCACCCGCGGCGCCGAGGTCGTGGTCGCCGGCAAGCGCTGCCCGGTCGCCGGTCGCGTCTCGATGGATCTGATCGCGGTCGACATCACCGATTTCGACAAGAATGTCGTGCGCCGCGGCCACATGGTGACGCTGATCGGCGAAGGCATCACCGTCGATGAGGTCGGGCACCATTTCGGCACCATCGGTTACGAGGTGCTGACCAGCCTCGGCCGCCGTTTCGTGCGGATCTACAAGGGCGGCGATGCGGTCGCGCCGCAGGACGAGGCCGTCGTCGCCAAGAACGAGCCGGTTGCCAAGCCGGCAGATGCTGCCGCGGCACCTCCGGCATTGCCGGAAGCTCCGGCGCTGCCGGCTGCACCCACTGCACCGCCGCCGCTGCCGGCGGGCTAACCGCATGCGCATGCGCGATCGCTGCTCTCCATGAAGATCGCGACCTTCAACATCAACAGCATCAATCGCCGGCTGCCGAACCTGTTGCGCTGGATGAAGGCGGCGAAGCCCGACGTCGTCTGCCTGCAGGAGCTGAAGGCCAGCGACGCCGAGTTTCCGTTTGCTGCGATCGAGAAGGCCGGTTATGGCGCGGTGTGGCGCGGACAGAAGACCTGGAACGGGGTCGCGATCCTCGCACGCAAGGCCGAGCCGGTGTTGATCCGCAACACCCTGCCCGGCGCGCGCGACGACCACGAGGCGCGCTACATCGAGGCGGCCGTGCGCGGCATCGTCATCACCAGCCTCTATCTGCCGAACGGCAATCCGCAGCCTGGGCCGAAATTCGAGCACAAGCTCGCCTGGTTCAAGCGGCTGCGCGCGCATGCGGCGGCCCTTCTGAAGCAGGACGTCCCGGTCGTGCTCGCCGGCGACTACAATGTCGCGCCGACGCCTCTCGACATCTATCCGACCCGCTCCTGGGACAAGGACGCGCTGATCCAGCCGAAGAGCCGCGCCGCATTCAAGGCGCTGGTCGATCAGGGCTGGTGCGACGCGATCCGCACCCTGCATCCGGATGAGCCGATGTTCACCTTCTGGGACTACAAGCGCAATCGCTGGTCGCGCGATGCCGGGCTCAGGCTCGATCACCTGCTGCTCAGCCCCGCGGTGGCCGCGCGGCTGAAGAAGGCCGGCGTCGATCGCGATGTCCGCGGCGAGGACGGTGCGAGCGACCACGCGCCGGCGTGGGTGCTGCTGAAGTGAGGGGCATTGCGCTCCTGCTCCGCGCCACATCCCCAGCTTTCGTCCTGGCGAAAGCCAGGACCCATGACCACCGCAGCGGGTCGTGAAAGCGATCGCGGCCCCAGCGTCGCAGCAACTGATGGTCGGGGTAATGGGTCCTGGCTTTCGCCAGGACGACCCCTGAGCGTGTTGCACGGCCGGTGAGTCATGGATCCGCCAAGCGCCTTGCGCCGACTCGCGCCGTGAGGCCACACTGGGGCTGTCCCTCGCAAGGCGCATCGCGCGCCGCCGGAGTTTTGCCGTGGTGGGCTATGTCTTCGTCCTCATCGTCGGCCTGATCGCCGGCACCATTTCCGGGATCGTCGGCACCGGCTCGTCGATCATGCTGATGCCGGTGCTGGTGTATCAGTTCGGGCCGAAGCAGGCGGTGCCGATCATGGCGGTGGCAGCCGTGATGGCAAATTTCTCGCGCATCCTGGCCTGGTGGCGCGATGTCGACTGGCGCGCCTGCGCCGCCTATTCCGTCACCGGCATCCCTGCCGCTGCGCTCGGCGCGCGGACACTGCTGGCTTTGCCCTCGCATACGGTCGACATCGCGATCGGTGCGTTCCTGATCGCGATGGTGCCGGTGCGGCACTGGCTGGCGCGGCACGCCCTGAAGGCCAATCTGCTGCATCTGGCGATCGGCGGCGCCGTGATCGGCTACCTCACCGGCATCGTGGCCTCGACCGGCCCGCTCAGCGTGCCGCTGTTCCTGTTCTACGGCCTCACCAAGGGCGCCTTCCTCGCCACCGAAGCGGCAAGCTCGCTCGGGCTCTATGTCAGCAAGTCCGTGACGTTCGAGCGCTTCGGCGCGCTGACCTCCGATGTCCTGCTGAAGGGCCTGATCGCGGGCTCTTCGCTGATGGGGGGCGCCTTCATCGCCAAGCGCTTCGTGCTGCACCTGAAACCCGACGCGTTCCGCCTGATCATGGACGGCATCATGCTGGCCGCCGGCGTGTCGCTGCTGTGGTCGGCCGCGACGTCGTAGCCGGGCTCTATTTCACCATCGTCTCGGCTGCGATCAACTCCTTGCCGTCGGCGGTCGCGATCGTGAGTCGCACCGGCCCGCTGCCGTCAGCCGGGAGCGGCGCGATCACGCGATTGCCATTCTTCGGGTCCGCTAGCGCCGTGTCGTCGAACAACACCGCGTCGCCGCGTTTCAACGTCAGGCGAAGCGGCACGGCCGGCGCCACGCTGAAGAACTGCACATTCACCGCGGATCGATCGGCAGCTAGATTGACCAGAACGTTCTCATTCGCCTGCGTCACGTTGTTCATGCCGACCGTCGGGCTGTAGGTCTCGCCGACCGAGATCTCGCCGGCCGCCGGAAAATGAGCGCTGTGAAAGAACCGATCCGACACGCCTGCCCACAACTCGATGTAGGGCTGCGCCTCGTTCGGCGCCTTGCGAGGGTCGGCCTGACCGGTGAACGACGGAAACCCCCAGGTCCACATCTTGAGGCCCCGCGTCACCTTGTTGTCGGCGATGCGGATGATCCCCTCTTCGTTGTCGTGATTGATCACGCCCCAGAAATTGCCGCCCTGCATGTCGGGCGCAGCATAGGCGATGCCCAACGACCGCCAGTTCTTGAAGAAGCGCAGATTCTCAAACCGATAGGTGTTCGCGTCGGCGCGCGCGTCGACCTCGGCAAGGCTCGCCGACCAATCCGGCGTGAGGTAGGTCGTGATCGGCGCGATGATTTCGGCACCGGCCGTGGTTCTCGGATGTTCCGGGTCGGACCCCGGCGCCAGCGCGGTGCACGTCCAGTACTCGTATTCGATCGATCTCGATTGCGTGTTCTTCAGCACCAGGCGCGCATCGACCGCGGCGCGATCGGCTTTCAGCGTGACATAATAGGTTGCTGCGATCCCGGCCTCGCCCGTGAACTTCTTCGGGGCTGCGGCATACGCGGAATCATTGGTGATCGACATCGCCACCGTCACTTCCGATGCCGTCTGCGTCACGACGCGAAAATCCCAGGGCTTGAGCCAGGTGCGACCATGCTCGGAATCCGGAAAGGTCGGAAAAATGCCGCCATATACCATCAGCCAATCGTAGTAGAAATTGCCGGCCTTCATGCCGTAGGGCACGCCGACCTCGGTACGGTAGAGCTCCTCGTGGCCGGTCGGCTTGTAGATGATGGACAGGATGCGGCCGCCGAACTCCGGCACCAGGGTGACCTTGAGATAGCGGTTCTCCAGCACGCGGGCGCGGAAGGTGCGATCGACGATCACGCTCTTGTCGAGCGAGCCCTCGACAAATCCGTTATCGTCCGTGGTCGCGTATTTGACCGTGCTCCAGGTGATCGTCTTCTCGCTGAGCGTCACCGTGCCGGGCTCGGGCGGCGCGGCCTGCGCAAGAACGGGCCATGCGGCCATCGCGGCCGCCAGGGCAATCGCAAGACGAACGCGGAATTTTGAGACCATTGACGTCGCCCTTCGCGCGGGAGCGGCCATTGTAGTTGACATACAGCGCAACAGAAAGTGTCCGCGCGCGATCGAGTCGCTCAATCCATTTTGATGCTGGACCCGCTATGGTTCGCGCGAGATTCTCAGGGGCAGATAGTGCAGGCACTGATTTTCGATTTCGACGGCGTGATCGCCGACAGCGAGGCGATTGCCAACACCGTTCTGTCGGAAACCGTCAGCGATCTCGGCCATCCCACCACGCTCGACCAGGCGCTCAGCCGCTATTCCGGCAAGCGGTGGACCGACGTCATGGCCGAGATCGAGGCCGCGATCCGAAAGCCCCTGCCCGCCGACTTCTCCGACGAACTCAAGCGCGCCACGCTCGAGCGTTTCAGGACCGACCTGAAGGAGGTCAGCGGCGCCACCGCCTTCATCCGGAAGTTCGCGCACATCCAGCGATGCATCGCCTCGTCGAGCGCGATCGAGCGCCTCGAGCTGTGCCTGTCGGTGCTCGGGCTGGAGGCGGAGTTCGCCGACCGCGTGTTCAGCGCCGACATGGTCGCGCGCGGCAAGCCGCATCCCGACATCTTCCTGCTCGCCGCCGAGCGGCTCGGCGCGCGGCCGGCCGAATGCCTCGTGATCGAGGACAGCGCTGGCGGCATCAGGGGCGCCGTCGCCGCCGGCATGACCGCGATCGGGCTTTGCGCGGCCAGCCACATCCGCGACGGCCATGATCTGAAGCTCAGGGATGCCGGCGCCGTGCACCTGGCGCGGTCGTGGCGCGAGGTGGAGCGATTCGCCGAACAATTTTTCAACGGTTGAGCGCGTCATGTCATGCTATCAATCGCGAGTTCAGCCACGGCAGAAGAGAGATCTTGTACATGAAGTCTATCGAGCTCTCGCTGTTCGCGGACTACTTCCAGTTCTACATTCAGGATGAACTGGCCGACGACGTCGATCTTTCGCGAGCGTGGACGGAGGAAGCGACCGATCGGCTGCTGGCGGTGGCACCGGGGATCATCGGAATCGGCACCGTACGGAACATGCACGTCCCGGTTTCGGTGCAAATACTGGAACACGAACCGGCCGACGATTTCTCCGAATGGGATCACGTCGTCCAGACCAGCCTGGACATCGCGTCCGGATCCATCGTCATCGCGGGTTGCACCGACTATTTCCCTGATGCGATGCGCATCGAGGTCGCTGCGGGGACCTACCGGACACGCGTCTCATATGGGGCCCTCGAAACGCTGTCGGAGGACGGTCTCGAAGGCAATGACCACTACCGCGTGCAACTGTGGCCGGGTCCCTCGACAACCGTTCGTATTCTGAAGCAACGAACGGTTACCCCGTACTGAGCTCGATGGCGACGAGGTGGAGCAACCAGCGATACGGTTGGTCGATCGATTGACGTGGTCACAGGTTGGGCTGACACTTCCGTGCATTGTTTCCAGCTCCGGAGTCATCGATGCGGGTGAAGATCGTCGCTGCTGCCTGCATGCTCTCGGTTCTATCCACATACACTTCGCCGCTGCACGCAGCCCCGCCATACGACGGCATCTGGGCCAGGACGGCAAAAGACTGCGACAATGAAGACGACGGCCCGAGCAGTCCGATCCTGATCGACCTCGACAATCTGATCCGCGGCAAGGACAAGGGGCCGCCGATCATCGATCGGTACGAGGATCACTGCCGGATCGACAGCAAATCGCCCGTCGGCGACGGCATGACGGTGAAGGCGACCTGTTTCAGGTTCCTGGAAGATTACGACAAGGGCGTGCACGGACGGAAAGCGACCATCAAGCTGGTGCCGAGGCCGAACGACACGCTCAAAATCGACGGCAAGCCCTATTCCCGCTGCAAGATGACGATCGAGGACGTTCAACAGGGCTGAGGAATTCTCCTGACAAGCCCGCGCTCAGGGGTTAAGCACGGGAAGCGGGATTCTCATGGCCAAATCCACCCTCTCCTTCATCTGCCAGAACTGCGGCGCGGCGTATAATCGCTGGCAGGGCAAGTGCGAGTCCTGCGGTGAGTGGAACACGCTCGCCGAGGAGGACACCTCTGGCTCGGTGCCGGTCTCGATCCGCAGCAAGCGCAAGGGGCGGACGTTTGCGCTCGAAAGCCTGAGCGGCAAGACCCAGGACGCGCCCCGCCTGTCGTCGGGGATGGCCGAACTCGACCGCGTCACCGGCGGCGGTTTCGTGCGCGGCTCGGTGCTGCTGGTGGGCGGCGATCCCGGCATCGGCAAGTCGACACTGCTGACCCAGGCCACCAGCATGATGGCGCGCGCCGGGCATCGCGCGGTCTACATTTCGGGCGAAGAGGCGGTGGCGCAGGTGCGGCTGCGCGCCGAGCGGCTGGGGCTAGCCGACGCGCCGGTGCAACTGGCGTCCGAGACCTCGGTCGAGGACATCGTCGCGACGCTGTCGGAAGGCGCGGTCCCCCGCCTGATCGTGATCGATTCGATCCAGACCATGTGGACCGACACCGTTGAATCGGCGCCCGGCACCGTCACCCAGGTCCGCGCCTCGGCGCAGGCGCTGATACGTTTCGCCAAGAAGACTGGCGCGGCGATCATCCTGGTCGGGCATGTCACGAAGGACGGCCAGATCGCCGGGCCCCGCGTGGTCGAGCATATGGTCGACGCGGTGCTGTCGTTCGAGGGCGAAGGCTCGCAGCTGTTCCGCATCCTGCGCGCGGTCAAGAATCGCTTTGGCGCGACCGACGAGATCGGCGTGTTCGAGATGACGGGTTTGGGCCTGCGCGAGGTCAGCAACCCCTCCGAATTATTCCTGTCCGAGCGCGACCTGGGCAGCCCGGGGACTGCGGTGTTCGCCGGCATCGAGGGCACCCGCCCGGTGCTGGTCGAGTTGCAGGCGCTGGTGGCGCCGACTTCGCTCGGCACCCCCCGCCGCGCCGTGGTCGGCTGGGACCCGAGCCGGCTGTCGATGGTGCTGGCGGTGCTGGAGGCGCATTGCGGGGTCAAGCTGTCCGGCCACGACGTCTATCTGAATGTTGCCGGCGGTCTGCGCATCCAGGAACCGGCCGCGGACATGGCCGCCGCCGCGGCACTGGTGTCCTCGCTGGTGAACGCGCCGCTGCCGACGGATGCGGTGTATTTCGGTGAGATTTCGCTGTCCGGTGCGGTCCGCCCGGTAGCGCAGACCCCGGCCCGGCTCAAGGAGGCCCTCAAGCTCGGCTTCGGCCGCGCCATCCTGCCCGAATCGGCCCGTGGCGAGCCGGGCGGCGATACCGGACTTTCGTTGAACAGCATCGGCAATCTGACCACGCTGGTCGCCGAAATTGCCGCGCGCGGCACGCCGAGAGGCGACCGGGGTACGCCAAGAGGCGACCGGGGCACGCCGAGAGGCGACCGGGGCACGCCGAGAGGCGACCGGGGCACGCCGAGAGGCAGCCAGGCAGCCCCGCGGGACGATGACAGCCTTGAGAAAAATGCCACACCGGCCCGATTCCGTCGCGACAACGGCTAAAGCGGGCGTGACGTCACAGCGCCCCGCAGCTATACATCCGCCGCGCGGGACAGGTGGCGCTCGGGCCTTGCCGGACGCCCCCGATGCGCCCCAGTTTGGACGGCGCGAACCCGCCGATTCGCGAGTGGCCTAAACAGCGTACCAAAACGTACCAGCGGACCCGACCAGCCGATGCCGATAACGATACTCGATCTCGTCCTGCTCGGGGTGATGCTGATCTCGGGCCTGCTCGCCATGGTGCGCGGCTTCATGCGCGAGATCCTGTCGATCGCGGCCTGGGGTGCTGCGGCGCTGGTCACGCTCTATGCCTTCTCGAAGCTGCTGCCGACCGCCAAGACCTACTTCAACAACGACACGGTCGCCTCCATCGTCGTGGTCGCCGGCGTCTTCGTCGGCACGCTGATCGTGGTCTCCATCATCACGGTGCGGATCTCCGACATGATCCTCGATTCGCGGATCGGCGCGCTCGACCGCACCCTCGGTTTCCTGTTCGGCCTCGCCCGCGGCCTCCTGATCGTGGTCGTGGCTTTCATGTTCTTCACCTGGCTGGTTCCGGACAAGCAGCGGCCCGACTGGGTCACCGGCGCGAAGTCGCGGGTGGTGCTGCAGGGAACCGGGGATTGGCTGATGTCGCTCTTGCCTGACGACCCCGAGAACACCATCTTAAAGAAGTTCAAGAAGAATAAGCCGGACGACGATTCTGCGGCCGCCGACACCAATGATCAGGCGACCCCGGCGTCGGGTGATGGCTATAGCAAACCTGCGCGTGACGGCTTGAAAAAGCTGATCGAGAAACCCGCGGGCCGATGACCTATTTGGGCCCTTACGAGAGGCGATGAGCGAGATGCAAACCCTTTCCGATCATGCCGGCCAGATGGATCTCGACCTCGGCCCGATCGAACTGCAGGAACATCTTCGCGACTCCGACCCCAGATACCACCCCGATATCCAGGATCCTGACTTGGACGGCGACACGCTGCGTGAGGAATGCGGCGTGTTCGGCATTTTCGGCCATTCCGAAGCCGCCGCGATCACCGCGCTCGGCCTGCACGCCCTTCAGCATCGCGGCCAGGAGGCCGCCGGCATCGTCTCGTTCGACGGCAGCCGCTTCCACAGTGAACGCCGCCTCGGCCTGGTCGGCGACGCCTTCTCCCGCCGCGAGGTGATCGATCGCCTGCCCGGCAACGCCTCGGTCGGCCACGTCCGCTACTCCACGACCGGCGGCACCATCCTGCGCAACGTGCAGCCGCTGTTCGCCGAACTCAGCGCCGGCGGCTTCGCGGTCGGCCACAACGGCAATCTCACCAACGGCCTGACCCTGCGCCGCGAGCTGGTCAAGAACGGCGCGCTGATGCAGTCGACCACCGACACCGAGGTGATCCTGCATCTGGTGGCGCAGTCGAAGCGCTCGCGCTTCATCGACCGCTTCATCGAGGCGCTGCGCTCGATCGAGGGCGCCTATGCGCTGGTGGCGCTGACCAACAAGAAGCTGGTCGGCGCCCGCGATCCGCTCGGCATCCGCCCCTTGGTGCTCGGCGATCTCGACGGCCATCCGATCCTGACCTCGGAGACCTGCGCGCTCGACATGATCGGCGCCAAATATGTCCGCGATGTCGAGCCGGGCGAGATCATCGTGTTCGACGAGCGAGGGGCGCACAGCCACAAGCCGTTCCCGCCGAAGCCGGCGCGGCCCTGCATCTTCGAGTACATCTATTTCGCGCGGCCGGATTCCATCGTCGGCGGCCGTTCGGTCTACGACGTGCGCAAAGCCTTCGGCGCCCAGCTCGCCCGCGAGAGCCATCCCGAGGTCGACGTCGTGGTGCCGGTGCCGGATTCCGGCGTGCCCGCCGCGGTCGGCTACAGCCAGTTCTCCGGCGTGCCGTTCGAGCTCGGCATCATCAGAAACCACTATGTCGGCCGCACCTTCATCCAGCCGACCCAGAGCGTGCGCGAGCTCGGCGTCCGCATGAAGCATTCCGCCAACCGCGCCGCGATCGAAGGCAAGCGCATCATCCTGATCGATGACTCACTGGTGCGTGGCACCACCTCGAAGAAGATCGTGCGCATGATGCGCGACGCCGGCGCCCGCGAGGTGCATTTCCGCCTCGCCTCGCCGCCGATCCTCTATCCCGACTATTACGGCATCGACCTGCCCGACCGCGGCGGCCTGCTGGCCGCGACCCATTCGGTGGAGGAGATGCGCGAGATCATCGGCGCCGACTCGCTCGCCTTCCTGTCGATCGACGGCATGTACCGCGCGATGGGCTATCCGGGCCGCGACCCGGCCAACCCGAAATTCGCCGACCATTGCTTCACCGGCACCTACCCGACCCACCTCACCGACCAGAGCGACGTCGAACCGGCCCCGCGCCAGCTGTCGCTGCTGGCGGAGGCAAGCTGACGGAGGAGCGCGAGATGCAGCCGATCATCGCGATTGTCGGCGGCGTCTTGCTGGTTGGTTTTATCTGGTTTGCATTCCGCCAGGGTATGAAGGTCACCCCGGATGATCGCCCGGATCGAAGCGGGCACACCAACTATGGCGGCGGCGGTGGCGATACCTAGGACGCCTCGGGACTAGCCCGAGCCGAGGACGACGATGCAACTCATTGTCGGCATCATCTGCGGCGTGCTCTTGGTCAGCTTCATCGTGTTCGCCTTCCGCCAGGGTGAGAAGGTGAGTTCTGACCGCGCGAACAACGGAACCAACGCCGATAATATGAATCAAGGCGGCAGTTGACGCCGCGGCAGCAAGGAATTCGTCAAGGCCGGGCTTGTCCCGGCCATTTCTGTCTGTAATACCCGCTGCAAACTCGGACAGAAAGACATGACAAAACCCCTCGCCTCCCGTATCGCCCTGGTGACCGGTGCCTCGCGCGGCATCGGCTACGCGGCCTCCCTCGCCTTGGCAAAAGCCGGCGCGCATGTCGTGGCGGTGGCGCGCACGCAAGGCGGGCTGGAGGAGCTCGACGACGCGATCCGCAAGGACGGCGGCAGTGCCACGCTGGTGCCGCTCACCCTCACCGACTATGACGGCATCGCGCGGTTGGGCGCAGCGCTGCACGAACGCCACGGCAAGCTCGACATCCTCGTCGGCAATGCCGGCACCGCCGGCCCCTCGTCGCCGCTCGGCCATATCGAGCTGAAGCCGTGGAACGACGTGTTCGCGATCAACGTCACCGCGAACTTCCAGTTGATCCGCTGCATGGACCCGCTGCTGCGGCAGTCCGATGCCGGCCGCGCGGTGTTCGTCACCTCAGGCGTCGCGCACAAGGCCAACGCCTATCTCGGCCCCTACGCCGCCTCCAAGGCCGCGCTGGACGCGCTGGTGCGCTCCTGGGCCAATGAGACCGCCAACACGGCGCTGCGCGTCAACCTGTTCAGCCCCGGCCCGATCCGCACCAGGATGCGCGCCCAGGTGTTTCCCGGCGAAGACCCGATGACCTTGGACACGCCCGAGATGGCCGCCGAATTCATCGTGCCGATGTGCACGCCGGAGTGGACCGAGACCGGCAAGCTCTACGACTACAAGGCACGTGCCCTGCGGAATTTTCAGCCGCCGGCATGACCGGGCGCGCACGTCTGATCATGTTGCGGGCGATCAATTCGACTTCTCCGCAATTGCAATCGCGATATTGGTCAATTCGTCAATCCGGCGTTCGATATCGGTCTGCCGATCGACCAGCCGCAGAGCGACCGCAGGTGACACCGGCCTGACGGTCTCGATGAGTTGATTGATCGCGTCTGAATCGGTTAGCCGCATTTTGTCGACAATCGCGACCAGCGTTTCCGCCGTGCCATCGCCATCGAGCCACCAAGTCAAAGCAGCGGCGAGACCGGCGTCACTACCGGTCAGTGAGGCTATCGACAGAGCCTGTGCGAGGTCGTCTCGCGCCTTGTCCTCATTGTTGATCTCGTACCGGGTGTTGGCCGCGGCGAGCAGTGCGTGCGCATCGCGGGCGGCGCTTGCGCGTTGTTCAACGATGTCGAGCGCTGGACCCACCAAGGATGAATACCCGCCGTCGATCGCGTTCCTGACGACATAGAACATTACTTCGTGCGTTATGCCGTCATCGGGGAGCTTGGCCGCCGCGCTGACCGCGCCGTCGATGTCGCCGTGACGGGCCCTCAGCAGTCCAAGATTGTTCAAGGCGGAGTCATGGTCCGATCGCAGCTTCGCGTCGCTTGTCGGCGAAGATGCCGCGAGCGTCTCAGCTTCGGCATCGAGCTTCCGGAAGAGATCGCGGCGTCCGAGCCGGGCATATTCTTGCGCAGCCTTGCCGAGAACCTCGGCACGTCGCGCGGGATTGTTCACAAATTCGATAGCCGTCCGAACATCCTGATCCAGCGCCAGGCCAACCAGCACCGGCGCGAGGTCACTGACCAAATTGACCTGGGCAATCGCCTCCTTGCCATCGACCCATGTCGGCCACGGCTTGATCAGTCTTGCCGCAAAATCCAGCGACCCGGCCTTCAGAAAGAGCAGTGCGAGCGAGATCGCCTGTGTCGGCTCGTTCAAATTCGCCGCATGATCAATCGCCTTGCCGACGCGCTGGGTTGCGCGGAAGATTTCAGCCCGATCGCCGCGGCTAACAGCGTCTTGAAGGAGCGGGATCCATAAATCAAGGTCATTGACGCGCTCAGCTTCGCGCCATGCCCGCTCGCGCAGACTTGCCGCGGCCGGATATTTGCTCGCAACCGTCAGCAACCTCTCGAGCGATACCGGGTTGGAGCCACCGATCAGACTCGCCGCACGATCAGTCTGCCCGAGCCGGGCCGAAAGCTCTCCGGTATCGAGCGGAAGTATGGCCGCAAAATCATCATTGCTGCTCGCCAGCGACGGCAACTCTCGATCAACGTCCTCAACGATCTGTTTCGCGCGTGCCGTCTCGTTCTTTTCCAGCATCCAGGTTGCAACCGCAAGCAGTCCGCCAAGACGCTGGATCGGCTCCGTCCGTTGTTTGGCTCGTTCAATGGCTACGTCGAAACGGCCTGCTCGCGCGATCCAATCGATGTCTTCCCAGGGCGCCGGGTCGGGATTGTCCCAATTTACGTAGTCCAGCGCGACCCTGATGTCGCCCGGTGCCAACTCACGTTCAGCGAACGCGACGTGCTTCCTGTAGAAGTTATCCGCGGGAAGCGTCTTTGCGAGCGCGAAGACTGCATCCGCCAGGCATTTGACGCTCGGCTCCGAGCCGCAATTGATCGGCGCCGCCGCAGCCGGCGCTCCCAGCCAGAGCAGCACGGCCACCATTCCGCCCAACCATCTGTGCATGCACGCGACCTCGCTACCTGAGATGGCAGGGTCCATACTGTACCGGGACAGAGCATGCAACGCAGCCGTGCAATTCCTGCGATGCCGACACGGCAATTGACTCCTCTCCCGCCCCGCGATTGACTGCGCGCCCAAGTGGGATACCCGCCAAGAACAATCACGGGAGGCAACAATGACGCCGACGTTCAATCGTGCGCGCTCCATTCTGTCCGGATTCATCCTCCTCGCCTCGCTCTCCGTCCTCGCGCCGCGATCCGCGCAAGCCGGCGACGTCCCGACCTTCGCCGCCGATGCCTCCTGGCCGAAGCACCTGCCGAACGACTGGATCATCGGCCAGATCGGCGGCATCACCGTCGATTGGCAGGGGCATATCTGGGTGATCCACCGGCCGCGCTCGCTGAGCGATGGCGAGAAGGCCGCCGCGCTCACGCCGCCGCGTGCCAAATGCTGCGTACCGGCGCCGCCGGTGCTGGAGTTCGATGTCGACGGCAATCTGCTGCGCTCCTGGGGTGGCCCAGGCGATGGTTATCAATGGGTCGGCCGCGAGCACGGCATCGAGGTCGACGAGCGCGGCTTCGTCTGGATCGGCGGCAATGCCGATGACGACAGCGCGATCCTGAAGTTTTCGCTCGACGGCAAATATCTCGGACAGATCGGCAAGATCGCGCCGCGCACCAGCAGCAACGACACCACCCAGCTCGGCCGCCCCGCGGGGATCGCGATCGACAAGGCCGCGAACGAGCTCTATGTCGCCGACGGCTACGGCAATCGCCGCGTCATCGTGTTCGACGCCACCACGCTCGCCTTCAAGCGGCTGTGGGGCGGCCATGGCAAGACGCCGAACGATGACAAGCAGCCGGCCTATGATCCCGCAGCACCTGAGCAGGAGCAGTTCGGCAATCCCGTGCATTGTATCAAGCTCGCCAGTGACGGGCTGGTCTATGTCTGCGACCGCAGCCAGGATCGCGTCCAGGTGTTCAGGAAGGATGGCACCTTCGTCAAGGAATTCGCCTACGAGAAGAACACCCGCGGCGACGGAGCGGTGTTCGATCTCGCGCTGTGGCCCGATCCGAAGCAGACCTATCTGCTCAATGCCGACGGCGCCAACAACGAGATCCGCGTCATCAAGCGCGATGACGGCACCGTGGTCGGCACCTTCGGCCATAGCGGCCGCAATGCCGGGCAGTTCGCGCTGCTGCACGTCATGGCGGTCGACCAGCAAGGCAACGTCTATACCGGCGAGGTCGAAGGCAAGCGGATCCAGAAATTCAAGCTGACCTCGGATGCCCTGAAATGAGGCAATCACAAAAAACATGGGAGGCGGGATGACGCTTCGACGCAGTGTCTCCGGCTTTATGCGGATTGCCGCTTGCCCGCGGACAGGATAATCGGGAACCGACACAACACGCCCGGCACGAAGGCCCCGTCTCAAGAGGGCCGTCCGGGACGCATCACAGGGAGGGACTTTCTGATGACGACGACGCTCGCGCGGCGCTGTGCCGTGCTTCTCGCCTGCGCCGCTTTTGGCGTTGCGGCACCCGCTTTTGCCCAGGACAAGAACGTCAAGATCGGCGTGCTGAACGACATGTCGGGCCTCTATGCCGACATCGGCGGCCCGAACTCGGTGGCCGCGGCCAACATGGCGGTCGAGGATTCCGGCATGCTCGCCAAGGGCTGGAAGATCGAGGTGGTCTCCGGCGATCACCAGAACAAGCCCGACGTCGGCGTCAATATCGCGCGCAACTGGATCGACAACGAGAAGGTCGACATGATCACCGACACGCCGAACTCCGGCGTGGCGCTCGCGGTGAGCAACCTTGCCAAAGAGAAGAACTCGATCGTGCTCAATTCGGGCGCGGCGACCGCCGACCTCACCGGCAAGGCCTGTAACGCCAACACGATCTCCTACACCTTCGACACCTACATGCTCGCCAACGGCACCGGCAAGGCGCTGACCAAGGCCGGCGGCGACAGCTGGTTCTTCCTCACCGCCGACTACGCGTTCGGCCACGCGCTGGAGCGCGACACTTCGGCGGTGGTATCAGCCAATGGCGGCAAGGTGCTCGGCGGCGTCAAGCATCCGCTCAACACTGCTGATTTCTCCTCCTTCCTGCTCCAGGCGCAGGCCTCCAAGGCCAAGATCATCGGGCTCGCCAATGCCGGCGGCGACACCACCAACGCGATCAAGCAGGCGTCCGAATTTGGCATTACTGCGGGCGGCCAGAAGCTCGCCGCGCTGCTGCTGTTCGTCAACGACGTGCATGCGCTCGGCCTGAAGATCGCGCAGGGCCTCACCTTCACGGAATCGTTCTACTGGGACATGAACGACCAGACCCGGGCCTGGTCGAAGCGCTTCCAGGCGCGCTCGCCGAAGGGCTCGATGCCCTCGATGACGGTCGCCGGCGTCTATGCCGGCGTGCTGCATTATTTGAAGGCGCTGGACGCGATGGGCGGCAACCCGCATGACGGCGCCAAGGTCGTCGCCAAGATGAAGGAGATCCCGACCGACGATCCCCTGTTCGGCAAGGGCCCGCTGCGCATCGACGGTCGCCGCATCATCCCGGCCTATTTGTTCGAGGTGAAGAAGCCGGAAGAGTCGAAATACCCGTGGGACTATTACAAGCTGATCGCCACCATCTCGCCGGAAGACGCCGCCAAGCCGCTCGAGGCCAGCGACTGCCCGCTGGTGAAGAAATAAACGAGCTGCCGTAGGGTGGGTTAGCCGAAGGCGTAACCCACCGCCTTTCCCATCAAGACAGCGGCGGGTCACGCTTCGCTAACCCGCCCTACGATCTGTTCGCCCAAATAAATTCACTCCGCGCGTGTCGGATAGACGTCTTGACGTTCGTCCTCGGGGTGCACGCCAGCCAGCACGCGGAGCGGAACCATGACGCAGCACGACGCCGAAGCCCAAATCAAGGCGCTGATCGAAACATGGGCGGACGCCGTCCGCCGGCACGACTATGCGGGCGTTCTCGCCCATCACGACAAGGACATCGTGATGTTCGACGTGCCGCCGCCGTTCCAGTCGCGCGGACTGGCTGAGTACAGGAAAACCTGGGACCTGTTCTTCGGCTGTCAGAAGGCTCCATACGCCTTCGATGTCGAGGATCTCGCGATCACGGCCGGCAATGATGTCGCCTTCGCCGTCGCGGTGATGCGGTGCGGCCCGCCACAGGATACGTTTCAGTTCAGGTTGACGATCGGATTGCGCAAGATCGACGGCGAATGGCGCATCGTGCACGAGCACCATTCGGTGCCGGCGGAGGATTAGCGGCAACGCGTAGGGTGGGCAAAGGCGCACTTGCGCCGTGCCCACCATTCACGGTGTGCTCGAGATGGTGGGCACGCTTGCGCTTTGCCCACCCTACGCTTTCTGCGCCATCGCGCGCCACGCGATCAGCAGCGCCAGCAGCAACAGCACAGCCGCCAGATAGAACGGCGCACCGGGCATCTTCAGCGGCGCGTTGCCACCGATGAAATACGCAAAGGTCAGCGTGAACAGGAACGGGCCGATCAGCTGCGAGACACTCTGCACGCTGGTGGTGGCGCCCTGCAATTGGCCCTGCTGATCTGCCGCCACGAGCTGCGTGGTCAGCGCCTGGGTCGCGGCGCCGGCAATGCCCCACAGCGCCATCACGGGAATGCCGATCCAGAACAGGTGCCCGGTCGGTGCCGCGCCGAAGATGAAGAACCCCGCCGCGCCGAAGGCGAGCCCAAGGAACAGCGTGTTGCGCTCGCCGAAATGCTTGACGATCGGGCCGATCGCCGCGCCCTGCACGATCATGGCGCAGAGGCCGACCAGCGCCAGGGTCGCGCCGACGGTGCCGGCGTCCCAGCCGTAACGATAGGTCGCATAGAGCACGAACACCGACGGCAGCACGACATGAGCAAGCTGGGCGAAGAAATTCGCCAGCGACAGCCCGGCGAGCACGCGGTTCGAGCGCAACAGATGCAACGCGCCGACCGGATTGGCGCTCCGCCAGCGAAACGGCGCGCGGCGCGCGACAGGCAGCGACTCCGGCAGGATCAAGAGGCCGTAGAGGCCATTGGCAAAGCTCAAGCCGGCCGCGACCCAGAATGGCAGACGCGGATCGATCTGGCCGAACAGCCCGAAGATGCGGGCGGCGCTCGCGGTGTCGTTGTCGACGAAGCTCTCGATCAGCTTCGGCAGGATCGGGATCACCACGCCGAGCGCCAGCGTGTCGAGCAGGATGGTGACGAAGATGAAGATCACGGCGGCGCCGCGCGCTGGCGGCGCGTCGGTGGTGCCGCTTGCCGCCTCCTCGCTCATGACGGGCGCTTGCGCTTGTGGGCGAACGGATTGGCCTTCTCGCGCAGCGTGATCCTGACCGGCGTACCCGGCAGATCGAAGGTTTCGCGCAGCGAGTTCGTGAGATAGCGCAGATAGGATTTCGGGATCGCATCGGCGCGCGAGCAGAACAGCACAAAGCTCGGCGGCCGCGCCTTGACCTGCGTGATATAGTTCAGCTTCAGCCTTCGGCCGGACACCGCCGGCGGCGGATTGGCCTGGATCGCCTGCTCGAACCAGCGATTGAGCGCCGAGGTCGGCAAGCGCCGGTTCCAGACCGCATAAGCCTCCTGGATCGCGGTCATCAGGCGGTCGATGCCCTCGCCCATCAGGCCGGAGACGGCGACGATCGGCACGCCCTTGACCTGCGGCAGCCAGTGATCGGCGTCGGTGCGCAATTGCGAGATCTGGTTCGGCTTGCGCTCGACCAGATCCCATTTGTTGACCGCGAGCACGATGGCACGGCCCTCGCGCTCGATCAGATCGGCGATGCGCAGGTCCTGCTCCTCGAACTTGTTCTGCGCATCCATCATCATCACCACGACCTCGGCGAAGCGCACCGCGCGCAGCGCGTCGGCGACCGAGAGCTTCTCCAGCTTCTCCTCGATCCGCGCGCGACGGCGCAGTCCGGCGGTGTCGAACACGCGGAACTGGCGGCCCTGCCAGGTGATCTCGACCGCGATCGAATCGCGCGTGGTGCCGGCCTCGGGGCTGGTCAGCAGCCGCTCCTCGCCGAGCAGATGGTTGATCAAGGTCGACTTCCCGGCATTGGGCCGGCCGACGATGGCGACGCGGATCGGACGCTGCGCAGCCTCCTCCTCCGAGATGTCGTCCTCATCCGCGATCTCATCGTCCGCCTCGGCGGCTTCGGGCACCAGCACGCGCAGCGCCTCGTGGAGGTCGCCCATGCCCTCGCCATGCTCGGCTGAAATCTGCACGGGATCGCCGAGCCCGAGGGCGTAGGATTCCATCGCGCCGATCTCGCCATGCTTGCCCTCGGCCTTGTTGGCGATCAGCACGACCGGCTTGTTGGCGCGGCGGGCGAAATCGGCGAAGGCGCGGTCGGTCGGCGTCAGCCCGACCCGGGCGTCGATCACGAACATCAGGGCGTCCGCGAGTTCGATCGCGGTCTCGGTCTGCTCCTGCATCCGCGCCGTCAGCGAGCCCTTGGCGCCTTCGTCGAGGCCCGCGGTGTCGATGATCGTGAAGTCGAGATCGTAAAGCCGGGCCTGGCCCTCGCGGCGGTCGCGCGTCACTCCGGGCTCGTCATCGACCAGCGCGAGTTTTTGCCCGACCAGCCGGTTGAACAGGGTCGACTTTCCGACATTGGGCCGGCCGATAATAGCGATGGTGAAAGACATGGACTACGGCGTGCGAGTGAATGGGCTGCGGTTAGGCCTACAGCATGCGTGATGGCTGGTCGAAGCAAATCGGGCTGGTCTCCCTCGCCCCGTCCTTACGGGGAGAGGGTTGGAGTGAGGGGCTGCTTCCGCCAACTCCGCTCACACGGAGTTCGTGGAAGCCCCCCTCACCCGGAATTCATGCTCAGCATGAATTCCGACCTCTCCCCGCAAGCGGGGACGAGGTGAAATTCGACTGACCGTTAGCGCGAGAAGGTGCCGCTCGGCACCGGCGCGGGGAACGACCCGCCGGACTGTTGCGTAGCCGGGGCCGCCTGCTGCGCGGCCGGCTGCTGCGCCTGGTCGTCAGGAGGCGGCGCGGTGGTGCGGCGGCGCACGATCTTCTTCGGCTTCGGCTTCGGCTCCGGCGGCAGCGCCGGGCTCGCGCCTTCCTCGGCAGGGGCGGCCTGATCGGCGGCCGGCGCGGTGCTGGCGGTGGCAGCCGGCTTGCTCCTGCCCTTCTTCTTGGCGGGCTTCGCCGGCTCAGGCGGCGGCGCGGCGGTCGCGGCGGCGGCGTCGGCATTCTGCTGCTCGAGCTGCTGTTCCTGCGCGCCCTTGTAGAGATCCTTCGGCACGCCCTGCTCGAGGCCCGGAACGCCGTCGGGGAATACCGGCTTGCGGTCGCCCGGCAGCTTCTTCTTGGTGTCGAGGAAGTCGAGCAAATCGCTCGGGTCGAAATTGGCCATTCCGCCGCCACCGCAGCCCGCCAGCACGCTGCAAAGCGAGACGAGAACTGCGGCTGCGATCAGGCGTTGCGAGCGGCGCATGGTCGATCTCTCACTCAAACTTGGTTTCGCCGGTCAGCTCTTGGTTCAGCTCTTGGCGACGGGCGGCAGCAGCGCCTGCAGCGCCTCGGCGCGCGAGCGCAGGCTCGGCGGCGTGTCGCCGTCATTGGCAATCAGATCCAGCCATTTCCGCGCGGCGGTGGCATCGTTGGCGTGCCAGGCCGACACCGCCAGCATTTCGCGTGCGGTGTGGCGGAAGGTCGAGCCCTCGGCAGTCGCCGGCTCGAGCCGCTGCAGCATGTTCGGATAGGTCGTCGAATCCATCACGAGCTGCGCGGCGCGGATCCGCGCCAGGTCCTGCTCGGGGCCGCCGACGCTGCGGTCGGCCGAAATCTCGTCATACAGTTTTGCGGCGGCCTGCGGATCGCGGGCCGCGACCTCGGCGGCCATGCGCAGGCGCGCCAGATTGCGATAGCCGGACGGCGCCTTGGCAGCGAGATCGGCAAACGCCGCCTCGGCCTCGGCGTGCTTGTTCTGCTCGGACAGCTCGGCGGCGCGGTCGAAGGCCGCACCGGCCTCGGCGGCCTTCTTGGCCTCGAAATATTGGTAGCCGCGCCAGCCGCCGACACCCGCGACGACCAGGATCGCCAGCGCGATGATCAGGAGCGAGTATCTGTCCCACAGCTTCTTGAGCTGTTCGCGACGGACTTCCTCGTCGACTTCATCAAATAATTCAGACACTTAAAGGTATCCCATCCCCACGAAACATGCGCCTCGGGCCGGCCCCGCCCGAACGCTCGTCCCCCACTCGCGGCGGCGTTACCCTAACGGTGTGGCAGAGGCAAGGCAAAGCGAGGTGGATCAAAGCGTTAACGGGGGCAATTGCCGCTGCCCTTACGCTCGGTCCGCCAGGCCCTCCCGCAACTGCCGCTTGATCACCTTGCCGTTGGCATTGCGCGGCAGCGGATCCGAGGTCAGCGCGATGGTCTCCGGCACCTTGTAGTCGGACAGCCGCTCGGCGCACCACGCACGCAAGGCGTCGGCGCTCACCTCGGCGCGGGTCACGATGACAGCATGCACGCGCTCGCCGAGCACCGGGCATGGCTTTGCGATGATCGCGCTCTCGATCACGGCAGGATGGCCCGCCAACACCGACTCCACCTCGGCGGAATAGATCTTCAGGCCGCCGCGGTTGATCATGTCCTTCTGGCGGTCGAACACGCGGACGAAGTTCTGCGCATCGACCGAGCCGAGATCGCCGGAGTGCCAGAAGCCCGCGGTAAAACTCTCGGCGCTCGCCTTCGGATTGTTCCAGTAGCCTTTGATGACGGAGGCGCTGCGAATCCACAGCTCACCGATCTCGCCGCGCGGCACTTCGCGGCCATCAGATCCCATCACGATGATCTCGGCGCCGGGGCACGGCAGGCCGACGCTGTCGATATGGCTGGCGGTCAACTCACCCGGCATCAAGGTCGACGGCGACGTGGTCTCGGTCGCGCCGTAGCAATTGGCGAGCTTGAGCCCCGGAATCTTGGCGTCGAGCTTTTCGATGGTCGCGACCGGCATCGGCGCGCCGCCGAAGCCGCCGATGCGCCAGCTCGACAGATCGGTGCTGTCGAAATCCGGCTGCAACAGGCAGAGATTGTACATCGTCGGCACCATCACGGTGTAGCTGACGCGCTCGCGCGCCGCGAGCTTGAGATACTCAGAGGCCTTGAACTCCGGCATGATGATCAGCGTGCCGGCACAGCGCAACATCGCCGTGACGTTGGCGACAGCGCCGGTGACATGCGCGAGCGGCACCGCCGCGATCGAGCGATCGGCCTGCGTCAGCTTCAAGGTCGACACGAACACCATCGAGGAGTGGATGATGTTGCAATGCGCAAGCATCGCGCCTTTTGGTTTTCCTGTCGTGCCCGAAGTGTAGAGGATCATCGCCGTGTCCTCTTCCCTCACCTCCGCCGGCACGGCGGACGGCGCATGGTCGCGCAGCGCGGCGAATGGCGAGTCGCCGTCGTCACTGACGGCGATACGATTGATGAGGCCGGGAATGTCGGCGGCGTCGGGGATGCGCTCGGCGAGCGTAGCCTCGTGCACCAGCGCCTTGGCGCCGCAATCGTTCAGCACATAGGCGATCTCGGGTTTCTGCTGGCGGGTCGAGAGCAGCACCGTCACGAGGCCGGCATGCGCGGCGGCAAACAGCGTCAGCACGAATTCGATACGGTTGCCGAGCAGGATCGCGACGCGGTCGCCGGGCGCAAGCCCGAGCTTCGCGAAGCCCGCCGCGACCTTTGCCGATTGGGCTGCGACCTCGCGCCAGCTCAGGCGCACATCGCCACAGACCAGCGCCTCGCCGTCGCCGTTCTGTGCGACCGCCTGTTCGATCATCGCCCAGAGGCTATGCGGCCGTTCCACGAAGGCCGGCACGACGCGATCGCCAAAGCGCGGCTCGAGCCGCATCGGCGGAATTGCGTGCTGCGACCAATCCATTCCCGCCCCCGTCAGCTCTTCTTCATCTCGTAGACGTGCTCCGGCCCCGGAAAGGCGCGGCTCTTGACGTCGCGCGCATAGCCGGCGACGGCTTCCTCGATCGCGGGCCCGAGATTGCCGTAGCGGCGCACGAATTTCGGCGCGCGAGGCGACAGGCCGAGCATGTCCTCCAGCACCAGCACCTGGCCGTCGCAGGCGCTGCTCGCGCCGATGCCGATCGTGGGCACCGCGATCGACTGCGTGATCTTGCGCGCCAGGAGCTCGGCGACCGCTTCGACCACGATCGAGAATGCGCCGGCCTCGGCGATCGCCTTGGCATCGGCCTCGATCGGCGCCCAGTTCACCTCGTCGCGGCCCTGGGCGCGGAACGAGCCCAGCGTGTTGATCGATTGCGGCGTCAGCCCGATATGGCCCATCACCGGGATGCCGCGCTCGGACAGGAACGCCACCGTCTCCGCCATCCGCACGCCGCCTTCGAGCTTGACGGCGCCGCACAGCGTCTCCTTCATGATCCGCACCGCGGAGTGAAACGCCTGCTCCTTGGAGCCCTCGTAGGAGCCGAAGGGCATGTCGACCACGACCAGCGCCGCCTGCGATCCGCGCATCACCGCGCGGCCCTGCAGGATCATCATGTCGAGCGTGACGGGCACGGTCGTTTCGAAGCCGTGCATGACGTTACCGAGGGAATCGCCGACCAGGATGGCATCGCAATGCTTGTCGACCAGCGCCGCGGTGTGGGCGTGATAGGAGGTCAGCATCACGATCGGCTCGCCGTTCTTGCGGGCGCGGAGATCGGGCGCGGTCTTGCGGCGGATGGCGGATTGCACGGACATCATCAGGCTCCCATGACCGGCACGCCGATCACAACAGGGTGGAATGCGAACGCCAGCGCCAGATAGGCGACCACGCCGACGGCCACTGCGATCAAATCATTGGTGACGCCGCCGACCGGGATCGGCGGCGCGCCCGGATCAGCGCGGCGCTTCAGCGAGATGCGGTCATAGACCGCCCAGGCGAGGAACGAGCCGAACAGGACGATCGAGCCGAGATCGCCATTGGCGAGCAGATGCGCGAACACCCACAGTTTTACGCCGGCCAGCATCGGATGCTTCAGCGTGGTGTAGATGCGACCGCGAATATAGGAGGCGACGACCAGGATCACGGCGGGCAGCATCAGCGCCACCGTGATGTGCTTGAACGCGGTGGGCGGGGTCCAGACATCGATCCAGCCGGTGGCGCGGTAATGCGCAAAGCCCCAGACGATCAGCGCCAGGCCGACAGCGGAGACCAGCGAATAGACGCCCTTGTAGGCGCCCTCGCCCATCGCGTTCACGATGCCGGCGCGCAGCTCGCGAAGCGAGCTCAGCACGTGGACGCCGAGGAACAGCACGAGACCCAGGATCATGACGAGCAGTCCCACGATGTTCCTCCCTTTTTGATGTCTTCGCGTAACACCTTCGGCCGGCGTTACGCAATGCATCACGGCTTGTCGGCCGACTTGCCCAGTTCGCGGTTGTCGACATAGCGGATCATGATCGGGCGGCCGGCCAGCGCGCCGCCGAGCCCGCCGGTGAATTTCAGCGGCAGGCAGGTGTCGAGCGAGGCGTTGATGGCGTTGAGGTAGGTCGCGCGGGTGTCGGCCGGGACGTCCCGTGTGGCGAACGTCATGCGCGGCGTCCCGATCATCTCGCCGGAGCGCTTGAAGCTGAAGCGCACCGACATCTGCATGCCCTCGCGCGCATCGTCGGCCGCCGGCGGCGACCAGCAGGACCGCAGCGCCGCGAACAGATCGCCGATGGTATCGAGATCATGATCCGGCCTGCGGTACTTCTCGGCCTGTCCCTCGGGCGGCACGGTCAGGATCGTGAGCTGCAGATTTTCGCCGTAGGGATAATCGATCTCGGGCAGGCACGGCCCGTGGCTGAGCACGCTGCAATAGGACGGCGTGCAGGGCCCGTCGTCGAGCACGCTGCACGGCGTATGCGCGAACGGCACCGGATTGGTCTGACGCCGCTGCCGCGCGTTGGCAGCAGCCGCGAGGCCTGTGGCCAGCACGGCAAGGGTGAGGCAGATGATGATGCGTCGGAGCATGCTGGTAGGCCCGGAATGCGCTGCCGAGAAAATGGTGGCGCAACCGGGTGGCGGCAAGCGGGACGAGTTCACGTCCGCGCGTTGTTCCGGGATGCCTTCACAATCACCGCTGTCGTCGCCCGGCCTGTGCGCAATTGCGCGCATGGACCGGGCGACCCAGTATTCCAGAGGCGGTCGAGAAGCACGGATAGGCCGCGGCGTACTGGGTCCCCCCGGTCGAGCCCGGGGGACGACACCGCGTGTGTGGCGCGTACGCGCCCTACCCCTTCTTCTTCACGTCCTTGACGTTGGAGAAGGTGATGCCCTCGGCCCGCTCCTTGGTGTAGCCGAGATAGAACTCGTTCTTGGCCATGAACACAGGATCGCCGTCGACATCGTCGGCGATCCCGGAATTGTTGGCGGCGACGAAGGTCTCAAGCTTCTTCTTGTCGTCGGAGGAGATCCAGCGCGCCAGCGAGAATTCGGAGACCTCGAACTCGACCGGCAGCGAATATTCGGCGTCGAGCCGCGCCTTCAGCACGTCGAGTTGCAGCGGGCCGACCACGCCGACCAGCGCCGGCGCGCCGTCGCGCGGGCGGAACACCTGCACGACGCCCTCCTCCGACATCTGCTGCAAGGCTTCCTTCAGCTTCTTGGCCTTCATCGCATCGGTCAGGCGAACGCGGCGGACGATTTCTGGCGCGAAGCTCGGCACGCCGACGAAGGTCAGGTCCTCACCCTCGGTCAGGGTATCGCCGATCCGCAAGGTGCCGTGGTTGGGGATGCCGACGACGTCGCCGGCAAAGGCCTCGTCCGCCACCGAACGGTCCTGGGCGAAGAAGAATTGCGGGCTCGACAGGCTCATGTTCTTGCCGGTGCGCACCAGCTTGGCCTTCATGCCGCGGTTGAGCTTGCCCGAGCAGAGCCGCGCGAAGGCGATGCGGTCGCGATGGTTCGGGTCCATGTTGGCCTGGATCTTGAACACGAAGGCGCTCATGCGCGGCTCCGCGGCCTCGACCTTGCGCAGGTTGGAGTCCTGCGCGCGCGGCGCCGGCGCGAACTTGCCAAGGCCCTCCAGCAGATCGCCGACGCCGAAATTACGCAGCGCGCTGCCGAAATAGACCGGCGTCAGATGGCCCTCGCGGAACGCGGCAAGCTCGAACGGCTTGCAGGCCTCCGAGGCCAGCGCGAGCTCGTCCTTGACGGTGGCAACATCGAGGTTGGGATTACGGGCGCCGAGATCGGCGATGTCGATCTGCTCGGTGGCGCCGGTCTTGGCGCCGCCGCCCTCGAGCAGGCGCACGCCGCCATTGATGACGTCATAGGTGCCGAGGAAGTCGCGGCCGCGGCCGACCGGCCAGGTCATCGGCGTGGTGTCGAGCGCCAGCGTCTTCTCGATCTCGTCGAGCAGCTCGAAGGTGTCGCGGCTCTCGCGGTCCATCTTGTTGATGAAGGTGATGATCGGAATGTCGCGCAGGCGGCACACCTCGAACAGCTTTCGGGTGCGCGCCTCGATGCCCTTCGCAGCGTCGATCACCATGACGGCGGAATCGACCGCGGTCAGGGTGCGGTAGGTGTCTTCCGAAAAGTCCTCGTGACCCGGCGTGTCCAGAAGGTTGAACACGAGGTCGTTGAACTCGAAGGTCATCACCGATGTGACCACCGAGATGCCGCGCTCGCGCTCGATCTTCATCCAGTCCGAGCGGGTGTTGCGCCGCTCGCCCTTGGCCTTGACCTGGCCGGCAAGATTGATGGCGCCACCGAACAGCAAGAGCTTTTCGGTCAGCGTGGTCTTGCCGGCGTCCGGATGCGAGATGATCGCAAAGGTGCGCCGCCGCGCCACTTCCTCAGACAGCGGCGAGCGGGACGGCGATTCGGTTGCAACAGTGGTGTCGGACATGGCGGGGCAGCGTTTGGCAGGGAAAACGGGCGCAATCAAGGGCGTTTTGTCGCAAGGCGGAATGGCCAGGCCGTTCCTATATAGGCATGGGAAGGACGACCTTCACCTCACCACAGCATCCGCGGGGACGACCCTGCCTTTTCAGGAGGGTTCGTGATGGCTTGGGCCACTCTGTTCATCGCAGGCCTGCTCGAGATCGGCTGGGCGATCGGGCTGAAATATACCGAAGGGTTCTCGCGGCTGGTGCCGTCGGCGCTGACGCTGGCGGCGATGGCCGGCAGCGTCATCCTGCTCGGGGTGGCGCTGAAGACCCTGCCGATCGGAACCGCCTATGCGGTGTGGACCGGGATCGGCGCGGTCGGCACCGCCGCGCTCGGCATCATCCTGTTCGGCGAGCCCGCGACCGCGCTGCGGCTCGCCAGCATCGCCTTGATCGTCGCCGGCATCGCCGGGCTGAAGCTGGTCGGATAAAGCCTCAGAACGGGCTGACATGCGTCGGCCCGTTCGCCCTGCCGCCTTTTACAGCGACCGCTTGAGCAAATGCGCGAGCTCGCCGATCAGGCCGCGGCGGAACAGCAGCACGCAGGACACGAAGATCACGCCCTGGATCACCGTCACCCACTGGCCGAAGCCGGCGAGATATTGCTGCATGGCGATGATCACGAAGGCGCCGACCACCGGGCCGAAGATGGTGCCGAGGCCGCCGACCAGGGTCATCAGCACGATTTCACCGGACATCGACCAGTGCACGTCGGTGAGCGAGGCGTTCTGCGCCACGAACACCTTGAGCGAGCCGGCGAAGCCCGCCAGCGTGCCCGACAGGATGAAGGCGAGCAGCTTGTACTGGTCGGTCTTGTAGCCGAGCGAGATCGCGCGCGGCTCGTTCTCGCGGATCGACTTCAGGACCTCGCCGAACGGCGAGTTGATGGTGCGGTAGATCAGCAGGAAGCCGGCGAGGAAGCCGGCCAGCACGACGTAATACAGCACGATCGGCTTGGAGAGGTCGAACACCGCGAACAGGTGGCCCTGCGGGATGCCCTGGATGCCGTCCTCGCCATGGGTGAACGGCGCCTGCAGATAGAGGAAGTAAAGCAGCTGCGACAGCGCCAGCGTGATCATCGAGAAGTAGATGCCCTGCCGCTTGATCGAGATGTAGCCGGTGATCAGACCGAGCAAGGCCGCCGCCGCGGTGCCGATCACGATGCCGAGCTCGGGCGGCAGCGCCCACACCTTCAGCGCATGCGCCGTGACGTAGCCGGCGGTGCCGAGGAACATGGCGTGGCCGAACGACAATAGGCCGCCATAGCCGATCAGGAGGTTGAAGGCGCAGGCGAGCAGCGCGAAGCACAGCGCCTGCATCACGAAGAAGGGATAGATGCCGGTGAACGGCACGATCGCCAGCAGCACCGCCATCGCGGCGAACACGATCATCTCGTCGCGCATCGCGCGCGGCGTCATCGGAAGCGTATCGTCTGTTAATGCTGACATATCAGGCCGCCCGTCCCGTCAGTCCCGTCGGTTTCACCAGCAACACCACCACCATCAGCACGAACACCACGGTGTTGGAGGCCTCGGGATAAAAATACTTGGTCAGTCCCTCGATCACCCCGAGCGCGAAGCCGGTGATGATCGAACCCATGATCGAGCCCATGCCGCCGATCACCACCACCGCGAACACTACGATGATGAGGTCGGCGCCCATCAGCGGCCGGACCTGGTTGATCGGCGCCGACAGCACGCCGGCGAGCGCGGCCAGGCCGACGCCGAGCCCATAGGTCAGCGTGATCATGCGCGGCACGTTGATGCCGAAGGCGCGCACCAAGGTCGGGTTCTCGGTGGCGGCGCGCAAATACGCGCCGAGCTGCGTCTTCTCGATCAGGAACCAGGTGGCGAGGCAGACGACCAGCGAGAAGATCACCACCCAGCCGCGGTAGATCGGCAGGAACATGAAGCCGAGGTTGACGCCGCCCTTGAGCTGATCGGGAATCCCGTAAGGCAGGCCGGAAGAGCCGAAATAATTCTGGAACACGCCCTGCACGATCAGCGCGATGCCGAAGGTCAGGAGCAACCCGTAGAGATGGTCGAGCCCGGTCAGCCATTGCAGCATGGTGCGCTCGAGGATCATGCCGAACACGCCGACCACGATCGGCGCGATCAGGAGCGCCCACCAGTAGTTGATGCCGCCCAGATTGAGCAGGAAATACGCCACGAAGGCGCCCATCATGTAGAGCGCGCCATGCGCGAAATTGATGATGTTGAGCATGCCGAAGATCACGGCGAGCCCGAGACTGAGCAGCGCGTAGAACGAGCCGTTGATCAGTCCCACCAGAAGCTGTGCGTAGAGAGCCTGCATCGCGTTGGCTTTCGCTTATAGTAGATGAAGCCCGCCGGCCGCAGAGCGCCCGGCGGGCATGATCGTCACTTCTTCAGCAGCGCGCAGGTGCTCTGGGCGAGCGGCGTGAAGGCCTGGTCGCCCGGCACGGTGCCGACCAGCTTGTAGAAGTCCCACGGCCCCTTCGACTCCGAGGGCTTCTTGACCTCGAACAAATAGGCGTTGTGGGTGACGCGGCCGTTGGCCTCGACGACGCCCTTGCCGAACAGCGGATCGTCGGTCGGGATCGACTTCATCTTCTCGACCACCTTGACGCCGTCATGCGGATTGCCGCCGAGCGCGTCCAGCGCCTTGAAGTAATGGATCAGGCCCGAATAGACGCCGGCCTGCACCATGGTCGGCATCGCGCCGTTCTTCATCCGCTCCGCGAAGCGCTTGGAGAAGGCGCGGGTCTGGTCGTTCATGTCCCAGTAGAACGTCTCGGTGAAGTTGAGGCCCTGCGCGATGTCCAGCCCGATCGCCTTGACGTCGGTGAGGAACAGCAAGAGCGCCGCGAGCTTCTGGCCGCCCTTGACGATGCCGAACTCCGCCGCCTGCTTGATCGAGTTGGTGGTGTCGCCGCCGGCATTGGCGAGGCCGATGACCTTGGCCTTGGAGGCCTGCGCCTGCAGCAGGAAGGACGAGAAGTCAGAGGTGTTGAGCGGGTGCTTGACGCCGCCGACCACCTTGCCGCCGTTCGCGGTGATGACCGCGGTGGTGTCGCGCTCCAGCGCGGCGCCGAAGGCGTAGTCCGCGGTCAGGAAGAACCAGGTGTCGCCGCCGGCCTTCACCAGCGCCTGGCCGGTGGTGTGGGCGAGCATGTAGGTGTCGTAGGTCCAGTGCACGGTGTTCGGCGTGCACTGCGCGTTGGTCAGGTCCGAGGTCGCGGCGCCGGAGTTGATGTAGACGCCGTTCTTCTCCTTGACGACGTTGTTGACCGCGAGCGCGACGCCGGAGTTCGGCACGTCGACGATCACGTCGACCTTGTCGACGTCGAACCACTGGCGGGCGATGGTGGTGCCGATATCAGGCTTGTTCTGGTGATCGCCGGAGATCAGGTCGACCTTCCAGCCTTTGGCCTTGAGGCCGGAATCCTCGATCGCCATCTGCGCTGCGACGGTCGAGCCCGGACCGCCGAGGTCGGAATAGAGGCCGGACTGATCGGACAGCGCGCCGATCTTCACCGTCTTGTCCTGCGCGGACGCGAGGCTCGCGGAGGTGAGCACAAAAGCGGTGCCGAGCAGCAGCGCTGAAATGGTGTTCTTCATGTTTATTTCCTCAGTCCTAAATTTTCTGGTTCCGGCGAGATCAGACGCCGAGATAGGTGTGGAGCTTGTCCATGTTGGCCGACAGCTCCGAATTGGCGAAACCGTCGATCACCTTGCCATGCTCGACGATGTAGTAGCGGTCGGCGACGGTCGAGGCGAAGCGGAAATTCTGCTCGACCAGAAGGATGGTGAATCCCTCCGACTTCAGCCGCGAGATCGTGTGCCCGATTTGCTGGATGATGACCGGCGCAAGCCCTTCCGTCGGCTCGTCCAGCATCAGGAAGCGCGCGCCGGTGCGCAGGATGCGCGCGATCGCCAGCATCTGCTGTTCGCCGCCGGACAGCTTGGTGCCCTGGCTCGATAGCCGCTCCTTCAGGTTCGGAAACAGCGTGAAGATCTGCTCCAGCGGCAGCCCGCCCGGGCGCACCACCGGCGGCAGCAGCAGATTCTCGCGCACGTCGAGGCTCGCGAAGATGCCGCGTTCCTCGGGACAGAACGCGATGCCCTTGCGCGCGATGCGGTCGCTCGACGCGCGGATGATCTCTTCATTGTTGAAGCGGATCGAGCCGCTCCGCTTGCCGATGACGCCCATCACCGACTTCAGCGTCGTGGTCTTGCCGGCGCCGTTGCGGCCGAGCAAGGTCACCACCTCGCCGGCCTTCACGCTGAAATTGATGCCGTGCAGGATGTGGGATTCGCCGTACCAGGCCTGCAGGTCCTTGACCCCGAGCACCTCGGCGCCGGTCGCCGCGACCGGCCGTTCCGCGAGTTTCGCCTCAGCCATGACCCGCTCCCAGATAGGCTTCCTTGACGCGCTCGTCCTTGGAGAGGTCGGCGTAATGGCCCTCCGCCAGCACCTGCCCGCGCGTCAGCACGGTGATGATGTCGGAGAGGTTGGCGACGACGGAGAGGTTATGTTCGACCATCAGGATGGTGTATTTGGCCGAAATCCGCTTGATCAGCGCCGCGATCTTGTCGATGTCCTCGTGGCCCATGCCGGCCATCGGCTCGTCGAGCAGCATCATCTCGGGGTCGAGCGCCAGCGTGGTCGCGATCTCGAGCGCGCGCTTGCGGCCATAGGGCATCTCGACCGCCGGCGTATTGGCGAACTCGCTCAAGCCGACGTCGTTCAAGAGCTCATGGGCGCGCGGATTGAAGCGATCGAGCACGCTCTTGGAGCGCCAGAAATCGAACGAAGCGCCGTGCTGGCGTTGCAGCGCCACGCGAACGTTTTCCAGCGCGGTCAGGTGCGGAAACACCGCCGAGATCTGGAACGAGCGCACCAGCCCGAGCCGCGCCACGTCGGCCGGCGCCATCGCGGTGATGTCCTGGCCCTTGTAGCGGATCTGGCCGCCGGTCGGCTTGAGGAATTTGGTCAGCAGGTTGAAACAGGTCGTCTTGCCGGCGCCGTTCGGCCCGATCAACGCATGGATACTGCCGCGACGCACCTTCAGCGCGACGTCGCGAACGGCGAAGAAACCCGCGAATTCCTTGGTCAATCCGCTGGTTTCGAGAATGAACTCATCGGCCAAATAGATTTCCCCCGTGCGCCATCGCTGCGAGGCCTCTCGCTTGCGTGGCCAGTTTTTTCAATGCCCGACAGGCAGTCCGTCCGTCTTGGAACCGGCCGGAGCCCGTCGCCTCCGGGCCGGAATATGCCGTCATCTGTGGCGGTTAGGCAAGGCGGAAAGCTGTGCGGTGCGGCATCAGCCACACCAGTTCCGGTTCACCCTTAGTCGAATGGTACGGGGGCACGCTTTCCGCCTCGGAAAGCGCCCGTTAACGGTGTTAACGGCCTCTCCCCGCGCCTTCATGAAAAATTTCCGCCTCCGGTCCGAAGCTTCGGCGTTTTGCATAACCAGCGGTCGATCATTTTGGATTTCGAGAGCACCAATCCTTCGGTCATCAAGTCGATCAGGCAACGCGATTTCCTGAACGCGTGGCTGCGGCTCTATGCCCGCAACCAGATGCTGCCAGGGTTGGGCGAATTCCAGCCCGACCGGATCGAGGAGGATCTGCCCGACCTCGTCTACCTCACCGTCGACACCGCTGGCGAAGCGCCGCAGCTGACGATCGAGAGCGACGGCACGCGGATGGCCACCGCCTACGGCCACAGCGGCAAGGGCCGGCTGCTCGACGATTATCTCGGACCGCGGCTCGCGCCGCTGGTGGTGCCGATCTACCAAGAGTGCATCGCCCGCCGCCTGCCCGCCTACACCATCGCCGAGATCGACGACATCTACGGCCACGTCGTCGCCTATGAACGGCTGCTGCTGCCGTTCTCCGACGGCGGTCCCGTCACCCATCTGGTGGCATCGCTGAAGACGATCAGCGCCGACGGCAATTTCGAGATCCGCAACCTGATGCGCGCCAACGACGCGCTGCCGGTGTTCAAGCTCCGCGCCATCATCGATCGCGACCTGTCCTATCGCGCGCCCGGCCGCATCCCCCGCGGCGATGTGCTCGAGTTCGGCTAGATGGTCGAATTCCGGAGTGCCGATCCGTCGGTGGTCAAATCGATCACGCAGCGCGTGCTGCTGAACGCTTGGCTGCGCGCGGCACGCACGCCGGACGCCCTGCCCGGGCTGTCCGACTTCCAGACCGACAGCGCCAACGAAGAACGCGCCGACATGATGGCGTTCGACGTCATCGGCGAAGGCGACGCGGCGCGCTTCCTGATCACGCAGGAAGGCGCGCGGCTCACCACGGCCTACGGCAACGAGCACGTCGATCCGCGACACCGCACCAACCGCTATCTGGACGATGCGATCGGCCCCGAACGTTATGCGGGCGTCATCCGCTCCTACCGCGCCTGCCTGGCGCGCAAGCGTCCGACCTATACAGTTGCTGAAGTGGTCGACGCCGACGGCAAGGACGTCTCCTACGAAAGGCTGCTGCTGCCGTTCGGCCGCGGCGACGCGGTCGAGCAGTTGGTCGGCTCCTACAAGGCGATCAGTATGGAAGGCGGCTTCCGGCTGCACAATCTGATGGGCGTGGCAGCGAAGGCGGTGCCAGTCGTCACGGTGCGCGCGGTGATCGACCGCAGCTTCGTGCCGGAGGCAAGTCCGGCCGCGTGCAATGGCGCAGAGCTGGTCTAGTACGATTGCATCACCAGCGCCTTCTTCTCATCCCGAGAGGATGTGAATGTAACGCTCACAAGCGGCACCAAACTCAGCGTCGTCCTGGCGAAAGCCAGGACCCATTACCCCGATTGTTTGTTGTTGTGCGACGCTGGGGCCGCTGTCCCGCCCTCGATCAAATTCGGTGGTTATGGGTCCTGGCTTTCGCTAGGACGACAGCGTGGAGAAGCCGCGCGCCAAAATCCCTCCCCGTCATCCGGGACCAGCCTTCACGAAGGCGGTTAGGTCTTCCGCGCCTTCGCCGGCACCTCCTTGGCATAAATATCCGGCTTGAAGCCGACGACGCGCTTGGGGCCGAGGTCGAGCACCGGACGCTTGATCATCGAGGGCTGCTCGGCCATCAGCGCCAGCGCGTTGCGCTCGCTCAATCCTTCCTTGTCGGCATCAGGCAGCTTCTTGAAGGTGGTGCCGGCGCGGTTGAGCAGCGTCTCCCAGCCGACTTCGTCGCTCCATTGCTTGAGCTTGTCCTTGCCGATGCCCGCGGTCTTGTAGTCGTGGAAGTCGTAGGCGACGCCGTTGTCGTCGAGCCACGCCCGCGCCTTCTTCATGGTGTCGCAGTTCTTGATGCCGTAGATGGTGATGCTCACTGCCGGTCCCCGGATGCGTTGGCTGCGGAGAAACTAGCTCCGCAGCAAGAGCAGCGCCAGATCGGACCGCGCCAGTCTCCACACCGATCTTGCTGCTCCCTCTCCCCGTTCTTACGGGGAGAGGGTTGGGGTGAGGGGCTGCTTCCGCGTAGATAGAGAGAGTACGACTCGCGGTGAGTCCCCCTCACCCGGAACGCATCTAATGATGCGTTCCGACCTTTCCCCGCAAGCGGCGCGAGGTGAAGCAGAGCCCGCTGCTCGCTTCGAAGTAAAGCCATCTCGCTTTAGGCCTTGTCGATATCGATGATGGCTTGGGCGAACGCCTGCGGCGCCTCCTGCGGCAGATTATGGCCGATGCCGCCGGTGATCAGCCGGTGCTCGTAATGGCCGGAGAACTTCTTGGCATAGGCCGCGGGCTCCGGATGCGGCGCGCCGTTGGCGTCGCCCTCCATCGTGATGGTCGGGATCGCGATCACAGGCGCTTGAGCCAGCGTCTTCTCGAAACCATCGTACTTCGCTTCGCCCTCGGCGATTCCGAGCCGCCAGCGGTAATTGTGGATCACGACGTCGACATGGTCGGGGTTCTCGAAGGCGGCCGCGCTGCGGTCATAGGTGGCGTCGTCGAAGGCCCATTTCGGCGAGGCGATCTGCCAGATCAGCTTGGCGAAGTCGTGCCGGTTCTTGGCATAGCCTTCGCGGCCGCGCTCGGTCGCGAAATAGAACTGGTACCACCATTGCAGCTCGGCCTTCGGCGGCAGCGGCGCCTTGCCGGCGGCCTGGCTGCCGATCAAATAGCCGCTGACCGATACCATCGCCTTGCAGCGCTCCGGCCACAGCACTGCCATGATGTTGGCGGTGCGCGCGCCCCAGTCGTAGCCGCCAAGCACGGCTTTCTCGATTCTGAGGGCATCCATCAACGCAATCATGTCGGCGGCGACCGCAACCGGCTGGCCGCTGCGCATCGTATCCTTGGAGAGGAAGCGCGTCGTGCCGTAGCCGCGCAGATGCGGCACGATCACCCGGTAGCCGGCATCGGCGAGCGCCGGCGCGACGTCGGCATAGCTGTGGATGTCGTAGGGCCAGCCGTGCAGCAGGATCACGGCCGGACCGGAGGCCGGCCCCATCTCGACATAGCCGGTATCGAGCACGCCGGCATTGATCTGCTTGACCGGACCGATCGAGGTGTGACCGCCGGCCTTGATCGCCGGCAGCGTCGCCTTCGTCTGCGCCCGCGCCGCTCCGATGAAGCCGAATTTGGCGGCGGCGAGCGTTGCGCCGGCGATGCCGAGGAAGCGGCGGCGTTGCTGGTTGATGGACTGCGACATGGCGATCTCCTGCGTCTGGTGTCATCAGAGACTATGCCAGAGCCTGCAACGCCGCGCTTTCAGACGGCATGGATTTGCCCTTCAGGCCGTCTTGATTTTGGCTCCGGCCGCGCTGTGCTAGGTTCCGCCCGCAGCGCAGCCGGACGTTCACATTTGCCTTATTATTTCAATGACTTCATCCTCGATCCCGAGCGCCGGGAGCTGCGCCGCGGCGACACGCTGGTGGCGGTCGAGCCGCAGGTATTCGATCTCATCGAATTCCTGATCCGCGCCCGCGACCGCGTGGTCAGCCGCGACGAGGTACTGGCCGCGGTCTGGCGCGGGCGGATCGTCTCGGAAGCGACGCTCGGCAGCCGGGTCAATGCGGCCCGGACCGCGATCGGCGACAATGGCGAGGCGCAGCGGCTGATCAAGACCCTGCCCCGCAAGGGCCTTCGCTTTGTCGGCGATATCAGGGAGGACGCGGCGCCCGTGCCCGCCGCGAGCGCATCGCCGCGCCAGAGCGAAGGTCCCTCGATCGCGGTGCTGCCCTTCACCAATATGAGCGGCGATACCGAGCAGGATTATTTCGCCGACGGGATCGCTGAGGACATCACCACCGCGCTGGCGCGTTGCAGCCGGCTCACCGTGATCGCGCGCAACTCTGCGTTCACCTACAAGGGCAAGGCGGTCGACATCCGCCAAGTCGGCCGCGAGCTCGGCGTCGGCTATGTGCTTGAAGGCAGCGTCCGCCGCGGCGGCGACCGGCTGCGCATCACCGGACAGTTGATCGACGCGACGTCAGGCGCGCATCTGTGGGCCGACCGTTTCGACGGCGCAGCAGATGACGTGTTCGATTTGCAGGACCGCATCACCGAGAGCGTGGTCGGGACGATCGAACCGACCCTGCTCATCGCCGAAGCCGAGCGGCGGCGCACCGCGCCGCCCGAGACGCCGGACGCCTACGACCTGCTGCTGCGCGCCTACAGCTTGCGCTACGAGTTCACGCCCGCGAGCATGAACGCCGCGATCGGCTGCCTCGACCGGGCGCTGGTGCTCGATGGCGCCTATGCGCCGGCGCTGGCGGCCTCCGCCTACTGCCATGCAATGCGCCATGTCCAGGGCTGGCTGGTGCCCGATGATGCCTACCGCGAGCGCGCCGTGGCCCAGGCCTGGCGCGCCGTCGAGCTTGCGCCCGGCGATGCGCAGGTGCTGTGGATGGCGGCATTCGCGATCTGGAACATGGCCGACGAGATCGAGCCGGCGCGCGAATTGTTCGATCGGTCGCTTGCGATCAACCCGAATTCGGCGATGGCGCTCGTGCTCGGCGGCTGGATCGAGGCGATGCGCGGCAACCAGAAGATCGGCCGCGCCATGATCGAACGCGCGCAGCGGCTGAACCCGCGCGACCCGCGCGGCTGGTTCGCCTCGGCGGCACTGGCGATCTGCGCGGTGCTCGACGGAAATTTTGCCGAGGCGGTCATTTGGGCCGACAAGGCGCTGGCGCAGAACCGACGCTTCGCGGTGGCGCTGCGCGTCCTGATCGTAGCGCTGGTCAGGACCGGCGAGATCGAGCGCGCGACCCAGATCGCGCGCGAGCTGTTGAAGGTCGACCCGGAGTTTTCAATCTCCGGGTTTTTGGCGCGGATCCCGTTCCCGGTGGAAGCGATGTCGCGAACCTATGTCGAGACGTTGAAGGCGGCCGGCGTGCCGGATTGATCGCGTTCTCGGACGCGAGAGTAAGGCGCGATTTCGGAATATTGGAAGAATATCGCTGAGTTGCCCGACGTGTCAAGCCGCCGTGCCGAACCCCGGCCGCCGGCTCCTTTGCATGGGGTTGTTTTCGACATTTTGCCGGCGCCCCTGCTTTAACCGCTCGCGCCCGGCTCCAGCGCCTCGCCGAGCTGGATCGGATGCGCCATGGTCTCGTGCAGCGCATCCTTGTCGAGCTCGCCTTCGGACAGGCTGATCACGACGCAGGCGACGCCGTTGCCGACCAGATTGGTCAGCGCGCGGCACTCGCTCATGAACTTGTCGATGCCGACCAGGATCGCGATCGACTGGATCGGGATGTCGGGCACGATCGACAGCGTCGCGGCAAGCGTGATGAAGCCGGCACCGGTGACGCCGGAAGCGCCCTTCGAGGTGATCATGGCGATGCCCAGGATGCCGAGCTCCTGCCAGATCGTCAGATGCGTGTTGGTGGCTTGCGCCAGGAACAGCGTTGCCAGTGTCATGTAGATGTTGGTGCCGTCGAGATTGAAGCTGTAGCCGGTCGGCACCACGAGGCCGACCACCGAGCGCGAGGCGCCGAGATGCTCCATCTTCTGGATCAGCTGCGGCAGCACCGTTTCCGACGACGAGGTGCCGAGCACGATCAGGAGCTCGTCCTTGATATAGGCGATGAAGCGCAGGATCGAGAAGCCGGCCAGCCGCGCGATCGCGCCGAGCACGATCAGCACGAACAGGATGCTGGTCAGGTAGAAAGTCGCGATCAGCGCCGCGAGGTTGGCGAGCGAGCCGAGGCCGTAGGCGCCGACCGTGAACGCCATGGCGCCGAAGGCGCCGAGCGGTGCGAGGCGGACGATCATGCGGATGATGCCGAAGAACATCTTGGCGGCGGTATCGATCGCGGCCGCGATCGGCTCGCCGGCCTTGCCCATCAGCGCGATGGCGAAGCCTGACAGGATCGAGATCAAGAGCACCTGCAGCAGGTCGCCGCGCGCCACCGCGCCGAGATAGCTGTCCGGGATGATCGCCATCAGATGCGCGACGATGCCGGCCTGCTTGGCCTGGGTGACGTAGGTCGCGACCGATTTCGGATCGATCGTGGACGGATCGATGTTGAAACCCCGGCCCGGCTGCAGCAGCTCGCCGACGAGCAGGCCGAACGCGAGCGCGACCGTCGAGACCGCCTCGAAATAGATCAGCGTCTTCAGGCCGACCCGGCCGACGCGCTTGAGGTCGCCCATCGAGGAGATGCCGTGCACCACAGTGCAGAAGATCACCGGCGCGATCATCATCTTGATCAGCGCGATGAAGGCATCGCCGAGCGGCTTCAGCGATTTGCCGAGGTCCGGATAGAAGTGCCCGATCAGGACGCCGGCAAAGATCGCGATCAGCACCTGGACGTAAAGGATCTTGTACCAGGGTTGATGATGGTGATGGGCAACGGGCTTGATCGCGTCTGTGGCCATGAGGTCCCCCGAGATACTCGTTATATGCTTTGCAACATCACCCAGAGACCGCGGCGGCGCCTCTAGATACTCGATTCCGTCGTCACGGCCGTTTCGGAATGTTCAGCCCGCGCTCCACCGCCGGCCGCTTCAGGCCGCGTTCGAGCCAGGCGGCAACGTGCCCGAACTGATCGAATTCGACCAGCTCCCGCGCGCCGTAGAAGCCGACGAGATTGCGCACCCAACCGAGCATGGAGATATCGGCGATGGTGTATTCGTCGTCCATGAACCACTGCCGGCCAGCGAGATGCGTCTCCATCACGCCGAGCAGGCGCTTCGCTTCGGCGACGTAACGCTGCAGCGGCCGCTTGTCCTCGAAATCCTTGCCAGCGAATTTGTGGAAGAAGCCGACCTGGCCGAACATCGGCCCGATGCCGCCGATCTGGAAATGCACCCACTGGATGGCCTGGTAGCGGCGCGCCGCGTCTGAAGGCAGCAACTGGCCGGTCTTCTCGGCGAGGTATTGCAGGATGGCGCCGGACTCGAACAGCGGCAGCGGCTTGCCCTCGGGACCGTTGGGGTCGAGGATCGCCGGGATCTTGCCGTTCGGATTGAGCGACAGGAACTCCGGTGTCTTCTGGTCGTCAGTGTTGAAGTCGACGAGATGAACCTCGTAAGGCAGCCCGATCTCCTCCAGCATGATCGAGACCTTGACCCCGTTCGGGGTCGGCAACGAATAGAGCTGCAGGCGATCCGGATGCCGGGCAGGCCAGCGCTTTGTGATCGGGAAAGCTGAGAGATCGGCCATGTCGATGGTCTTTGCGCTGCTGTGATCGGGTGGCTAATGTACGGACATCGGCATAAGCCGCAAGGGCCGCGAGCGACATGGACGATCAACAAATGCCCGACAGGCTCGGCCTCTCAGACGACGCGCTCGCGACGCATCCGACGGTGTTCGCGGCCGATGCGCTGGCCGGCCAGGTGGCCGTGATCTCCGGCGGTGCCGGCGGCATCGGCCGCGCCATCGCCTGGCTGTTTGCCCGACTCGGCGCCACGGTCGTCGTGGTCGGCCGCAACACGGAAAAGCTCGATGCGCTCGTCGATCATCTGGCGCGCCGCGGCTTGAAAGCCTTCGCACATGTCGCTGATATCAAGGACGCCGACGCCGTCGGTGCGATGTTCGACGCGCTGTGGGCACAGCATGGCCGCATCGACCATCTCGTCAACAGCGCCGGCGGCCAGTTCCCGCAACCCGCGATCGATTTTTCGGTCAAGGGCTGGAACGCGGTCATCAACACCAACCTCAACGGCACCTGGTACATGATGCAAGCCGCGGCACAGCGCTGGCGCGACCGCAAGCATCCCGGCAGCATCGTCAACATCGTGGTGGTCACGACCCACGGCCTCTACGGCATCGCCCATACGATCGCGGCGCGCGCCGGCGTGATCGGGCTGTCGCGTGCGCTCGCCGTCGAATGGGCGCCGCTCGACATTCGCATCAACTGCATCGCCCCTGGCGCGATCGAGACCGAGGGCTGGAACGTCTACTCCGAAGCGGCGCGCGCCGCCTATCCGCGCTCCAACCCGATGATGCGCCCGGGCTCGCCCTGGGACATCGCGGAAGCCACAGTGTATCTCTCAGGCCCTTCCGGAAAATTCATCACCGGCGAGACGCTGACCGTCGATGGCGGCGGCCAGCACTGGGGCGAGACCTGGACCACCGGCAAGCCGGATTATTTTAGAGAGTAACTTTCGTGGTCGTCCTGGCGAAAACCAGGACGACATCGATGGTGGACGCGACGATCCCGTCACTTCCCGTCGTCGAAGCTGACGATCACGGCCGCATTGGCGATCAGGATCGGGTCGTTGCCCTGATCCGACGGGATCTCGAGCCCGCCCGCGATCGCCTTCACGGTCTTGGTGCCATAGGGCAATTCCTTGGCCACCGCAGCGGTGTCGACGTCGTCCGGGTTCGGCACCGCGATCGTGACGTCGACGAACATGTCGTTGGCGGTCTTGCCGAGCATGCGGAAGAAGCCGAGGCTGGAATGACGGATCGCATCCGAGACCGCGCGCTTGGCGGCCTTGGTGGCATCGCGGCCGTGGACATCGACGCCCATGCCCATTTCGGTGATGCAGCGCACGCGTGTCATGAAGTTTCCTCTTGTCGTTGGCGTGAGAGACATCCCTCATTCGGCCGCCGCGGCAACGCCGTCAAGCCGTGTCGCCGGCCTCTTCGGTCACAGCGCCGTCATGACGGCCATGCCCCAGCAACCACGCCGCAAGGCCGGCGAGGCCCGCGGCGACAACCACCACGACGCAGGCCGCGCTCCATCCCCATGCCGACACCGCGGTGCCGACCGCGATCGGCCCGGTCACCTGTCCGAAATTGCTGCCGGTCATCAGCAGTCCCATCATCACCGGCACCATGGGCGCGGACCGTGCCGCGGCGGGCGCTGTCGCCAGCAGGGTCGCCGGGACCAAGCCGCCGGTCGCGGAGAAGACAAGGCAAAGCAAGAACGCCCCCCATCCACCGAGCACCGGTAGAAAGATCCCGAGCGCGGATGCGCCCATCAGCAGCGCCGCCCCCGCGATCAATCCGCTGCGGTCGACTTTGCGCGCGAGCAACTGTCCGGCAACGAGATTGCCGAGAACGTTTGCGGCGGCGGCCGTGGCGCTGAGCGCGCCGGCGGCCTGGCTCGCGACGCCCAGACGCTCGTGCAACAGGATCGGCAGGAAGCTGAACAGCGCGAAGAACATCAGGCTATAGAGCGCGAACAGCATGGTCAGCAGCGCCGGCGTGCGCCGGAACGCAAGCGCCGCGCTTTGACGCAACAGCCCGTGGCGCGCCGGTCCGGTCCGCAATGCCGCATCGGGCACCGTCACAACGGCGAGCACGAACAGCACGGCGACGATCAGCGCACTCGCCCACCAGATCGCGCGCCAGCCGCCGAACAAGGGGCCGGTCAACAAGGCGAGCGCGATGCCGAACGGCGTGACGCAGCTCCACACCGCCATCGTGACGTCGCGGGCGCTGACGTCGACAACGCGCTGCAGCAATGCCGGTGCCGAGACCATCACCAGCAGGACGCCGAGCCCTTCCGCCAGGCGCGAGGCCAGCAGCACCGCAAGCGACGGCGCCAGCGCGCCGAGGCTCGCTCCGACCGCGATGGTGCCGAGCCCGGCGAGCAGCACCAGCCGCGTGCCGATCGCGGCGACAACGACGCCGGCCGGAATGCTGCAGACAAGCCCGAGCACCGCGAAGATGCCGGCCACGGTTCCGATCGCGGCCAGGTCGATGCCGAGATCATCCCGCAACATCGGCGCGGCGATCGGCACCTTGCCGACCTGGAACGCAGCTGCGACGCCGCAGCCGATCACGACGATGACCGTGGCCCATCGTCGTGCATCGCCATGCTGTCCCGCGGCGGTCTCGGTCTCCATGCACGTCCCTAAGCGACCGCAGCAAAGGCCGCCAGCGTCCGCTCGACCGCGGCGCGGTCGATATGGCGGTGGGTGACGAGGCGAAGCTGCCTTGCGCCGCTCGCCTGCACGAGGATGCCCTGCGCCTTGACGCGCGATGCCCAAATGGCTGCATCATGCGCGCTGTTCGACACATCGATGCGCAGGATGTTGGTCTGGACATGATCCGGTACCGCGAGCGCCGGGTCCAGCCACGAAAGCCCCCGCGCGAGCTGTGCTGCCGCGGCGTGATCGTCGCGCAGGCGGTCGATCATGGTGTCGAGCGCGACAAGGCCCGCCGCCGCGATCACGCCGGCCTGCCGCATGTTGCCGCCGACGAGGCGGCGGAACGAGCGCGCCCGCACGATGAAGGCGCCGTCGCCGACCAGGAGACTGCCGACCGGCGCGCTCAGCCCCTTGGAGATGCAGAACATCAGGCTGTCGGTGTGCTCGGCGATCTCCTGCGCGCGAACGCCGAGCGCCACCGCAGCGTTGAACAGGCGCGCGCCGTCGACATGGACGGCGACGCCATTGCTGCGGCCAAGCGCATGAAGCCGCGCCATCTGCGGCAGCGGCATCACGGTGCCGCCGGCGCCGTTGTGGCTGGTCTCCATCCAGATCAGCGCCGGCCGCAACCGTCCCGCCGTCAAGGTGGCGTCGATCGCCTGACCGAGCGCCGCTTCGTCCATCGCGCCGCGGCGGCTCGCAACCGGCCGCGGCACCAGGCCGGCAACCGTCACGACGCTGCCGATCTCCGAATTGAACAGATGCGCGCCGGCGTCGGCGAACACCTCCCCGCCCCGCTCGGCATGCGCCATCATCGCCAGCAGATTGCCCATCGTTCCGCTCGGCACGAACACTGCGGCTTCCTTGCCGGTCAGCGCGGCCGCCTGCTCTTCCAGCGCGCACACGGTGGGATCGCCGTCCCGGCTATCGTCGCCGAGCGGCGCGCGGCGCATCTCCTCCAGCATCGCCGCGGTCGGCAAGGTCACGGTGTCGCTGCGCAGATCGACGATCTCGCGCGTGCTCGATGTTGTCGCGGTGCTCATCATGCGTCCTGCGTCGTGAGGGCAAGCGGGCCCGGCTCCGGCGCCGCGAGGGCAAGCTCGCCGCCAAAACGCTGCACCAGCTTCACCGCAACCGTGTTGCCGAACACGTTGATCGCGGTGCGGCCCATGTCGAGGAAGGCGTCGACGCCGGCGATGATCGCGAGCGCCTCGACCGGCAATCCGATTGCCGACAGCACCATGGCGATGGCGACGAGCCCGCCGGAAGGTACGTTGGCGCTGCCCTTGCTGGCGATGGTGGTGACCATCACGATGGTCAGCAGCGTCGACCAGGTCAGCGTCACGCCATAGGCCTCGGCCAGGAAGGTGACGGCGAGCGCGAAATACATGATGGCGCCATCACGGTTGAAGGCGTAGCCGAGCGGCAGCACCACCGAGACGATCCGGTTCGGCACGCCCATCGCCTGCAGCTTCTCCATGTGCAGCGGCAGCGTGACCTCCGAGGAGCGGGTCGAGAATGCGAGCAGCATCGGCTCCATCACCGCTTTCGTCACCGCAACCGGCTTCTCGCCGATCGCAAACAGGATCAGCCAGAAGATCACGACCATCACGGCGAGGCCGAGATACATCACGGCCACGAGCTTGGCGAGCGCGACCACGGTCGCGAGCCCTTGCGTCGCGAACAGCCACGCCATGATCGCGAACACGGCAATGGGCGCCAGCGCCGTGATCCATTTCGTCATCTTGAACATCGCCGCCATCACGGCTTCCAGCACCGCGACCATGGGCTCGCCGACCTTGCCGATCGAGGCCAGCGCCAGCCCGAACAGGATCGCGAACACCAGCGTCGGCAGGATTTTCTGCTCGGCCATCGCGGCGACGATGTTGGAGGGGATCATGTCCATGACAAACTTGATCCAGTCGACGGAGACCGCGAGGTTCGACGGCAGCTTGCCGGTCGCAGCCAGCGGCGCGCCGGCCCCGGGATGGAAGATGCCGTTGAGCATGAGCCCGATCAGGATCGAGATCACGGTAGCCAGATAGAAATAGCCGAGGCAGATCACGACGACGCGACCGAGCACCTTCAGCTCGGTGCCCATCCGGTAGATGCCGAGCGCGACGGAGGCGAACACCACCGGGATCACGATCATCTTCACCGCTTCGACGAAGCCGGTGCCGATCGGCCGCAGGCTCGCACCGAACTCAGGCCAGATCAGGCCGACGGCAAGCCCTGCGACGAGACCGACCAGCATCTGGACCGCGAGCGGAAGCCGCAGCATGCGCCTGATCATCGATGGTTCGCTCATGAGCGCTGGCCTCCCCCTGCCGGCAGGCTCGGCCGTACCGCGCCGAGCGCCGTCAACCGCGCCTCGAAGGCCGACGCGAGATGCCGCCACATCCGCTGCTGCGCAGCGTCGGGGTCCTGCGCTTCGACGGCGGCGTGGATTCCGAGATGCTCGTTGAGCGCCTGGCGGGTGCGCTCAGGGCTGTATTGCCGGATCTTCTGCAATGCGAGGCCGCTCTGGGCGCGCAGATTGTCATAGGCCTGCACCAGGCGGCCATTGGACGTGGCACGGAACAGTTCGTCGTGAAACGCCCAGCCCGCCTGCTGCGCCTCCTCCACGTCGATCGTCGCGCGCGCTTTCGCCCGCCGCAGCTCCTTGGCACAGCGATCGAGGCCAGCAGTCGGCCCGCGCGTGGCCGCGAGATAGGCCGCCATCCCCTCGAGCGCGAGGCGCAACTCGTGGATCTCGCGCAAATCGTCGAACGACAATTGCCGCACGAAGGTGCCGCGCATCGGATGGATGGTCAGCAGGCCGTCCTTGGCGAGCGCCTTCAAGGCCTCGCGCACCGGCGTTCGCCCGAGCGCGAGCCGGTCCGACAGGCTGCGCTCCGACAACGGCTCATCGGGCGCGAACTCGCCCGAGACCACGAGATCGCGGATCCGCGCATAGGCCTTGTCACGATGGAGCGAAGCAGCTGGCATCACTGACATACCAGCCGTATGTCAGTGATGTGTCAAGCTGAGACGCGAGAACTTCTCGCCGGAGACGCTGCCCTTCACGACGTCGCGAGCAGCGGCGTCACCTCTCCGTCATTGTGCTGCGGTTCATCTCGGCAGACAGAGAGTGCGCACGACCGAATATGGTCTCGGAAGGAGCCATGCATGATGCCGCTCAGCCGCAGGCAGGCCGTGAGGCTTGTCTCATTCGTGATGGCGACACCGCTGCTCGGCACCGAAAGCCGCGCCGAGCCGGCGCCCATTCCCGGGACTGCGACCTTCGACATGGCGACCTTCACCGCCACGTCCGGCGGCGACGCGGACGCGGCCTTTGCCAAGGCCCTGGCCGCGATCGCCAAGGCGGCCAACGACGCCGGCAAGGCTGGGCCGGTTCATATCGCGCTCAACCTGGAACGGAACGCGAGCTACCGGATCAAGCGGACAATCGTGTTCAAGGCGCTGCACGGCTTCGAGCTCAACGGCAATGGCGCCGAGGTGATCAACACCACGCGCAGCGGCACCATCACGATCTCCGGCTGCAACCGCCTCACCGTCCGCGATCTCACCATCGACTATGATCCGCTCCCGTTCACGCAAGGTACGATCACGGCCTTCGACAAGGGCGCGGTCGAGATCACCGTCAAGATCGATCCCGGCTATCCCGACGATGCTGCACTACTGGCCTCGATCACCGACGGGTTCTTCAAGGTGATGGACCGGCACAATCGGTCGCTGAAGACCGGTGCCAGGGACTTCCTGTCGCCGAGCCAGGTCCAGCGCCTCGGCGACGGCCTGATCAAGGTCCGCCTGCAATGGAGCGCCAACGACCGCTTCCCGAGCCAGCTGCCGATTGCCGTCGGTGACGTCGTCACGATCGCAAACAGCGGCCCGCATGCAATCGCAATCGACTCCAGCGTGGCGACCAGCCTGATCGACGTGAAGCTGCTGGCCTCGCCGGGCATGGGCATCATCGAGAACGGCGGCGACGGCTCGATACTGCTGCAAAAGGTGTCCGTCATTCCGGGACCGCGGCCGAAGGGCGCGACCACCGACCGGCTGATCTCGACCAATTCCGACGGCTCGCACTTCATCGCGGTCGCCCGCGGTCCGACGCTGGAGGATTGCAGCTTCGCCAACACCTCCGACGACGCCATCAATGTGCATGGCTTCTATTACTACGTCGTGGCGAAGCCGGCGCCGCGGCACTTTCTGCTCAGCCCGAAATGGGACATCGGGCTACTAGCCGGCGACGACGTCGAGAGCTGCGATCACGCCACGTTCCGCTCGCTCGGGCGCGGCAAGATCGCGCAGCTGACCAAGCGCCACGCGCCCGAGCTGAAAGCCAAGATCGCCCAGATCTGGAAGAACAGGAGCCCGACCACCCAGCCGGACCTGATCTACGACGTGGTCCTGCAACAGGATTTGCCGCTCAAGGTCGGCGATGCCCTGAGTTCGCTGACGCATATCGGATCCGGCGCCACGGTGCTGCGCTGCAGTTTCCATGCCTGCGGCCGCGTGCTGATGAAGGCACCGAACGCCATTGTCGAGAACTGCCAGTTCAGCTTCTCGACCGGCGTCGCGCTACAGGCGGGCAGCGATATCGGTTTCTGGTCGGAGTCGGGATTCGCCGACAACCTCGTGTTCCGCAACAACCGCTTCAGCCATTGCGTCAACGGCGCCAATGAGCTGACCGGCGGCAGCGGGACGCTCGGCACGATCTATGTCGGCATGGTGCCGCCCGAGGGCGCCAAGGGATTTCAGGACAATGCCCAGAACCACCGCGTGATCATCGAGGGCAATCACATCGACGATTCCTTCATCTATGCGATCTTCGTCAGCAATACCGACGGCCTCAAGATCGCAGACAATGTCATCGGCCAGACTTTTCTCCGCGGCAACACCTTTGGGGCCGGCGACTTGTTCCGGATCAAGCCGGACAGCGCGATCTTCGTCGGCCGTTCGGCGAATATCGAGATCAGCAACAACGTCGCCGCCCGCGGCCGGATCGCGACCAATGCCGTCGCGATCGATCCCAGCTGCGACAAGCGCACGCTGCATCTGGCCAACAACAGGCTGGCTTGAGCGCGGACGCTACGACGCCGCTCCATCCCTCGGCTTCCAAAGCCGCCCTCACCCCTGCTTCTGCAACACCGTGATATGCAGACGGCGGCGGATCTCCATGCCCTGGCGCCGGTACAACGCAATCGCCGACGTATTGTTTGTGAAGACGTGCAGGAAGGGAATTTCACCTCTCGCCACGATCTGCTTCGACACCGCCGACAGCAGCGCCTGCGCATAGCCGCGGCCGCGGTGATCCGGATGCACGCAGACCGCGGTCATCTCAGCGTAGTTACCCGGCTTCATCCGCTCGCCGGTCATCGCGACGAGTTCGCCCTTGAGGCGGATGCCGAGGAACGTCCCGAGCTCATGCGTCCGTGTACCGAACGGGCCGGGTTTGGTCAGCTCGACCAGCGCCATCATGGCGGGAACATCGGCTGCGCCGAGCCTGACGATCTCGATGCCGGGCAAGGAAAACGCCGCAGGCGCGCCGATCATCTGCTCGCCGGTCTCGGCAAGCAGGACCTTGAACTCCGGTGGGGCGACGACCGGATCAGGCGTGAACAACACCGCGATCTCAGGCCCCGACAGCAGCGCACTGAGCGCCGCAAAACTCTTCGCCGATCGATCAACCATGTCGGCGAAGGGCGCGATCGCGGTCGGATAGCGCCGCGCCACAGCGCCGCCTTCCGCGAGCGCGCGCTGCCGCGTGGTCAGCGCGCTCCAGATCGGATGATCGAGCAGATCGGACAATTCGATGTCGGTCATGCGGCGCTTCGCTCCCATTTTGTCCGGAGCAAAGCATGCAAGCACCCGCAAAATCCAGTGAGGCGCGGCCTCTTCGCGCCTCACAATCGCGCCAGCAGAGAGCGGTATGCGGCGGAGGGGTCGATGCCGTTACGCCGCCTTGAGGCTCAGTTCAGTGCCGCCCTTGAGCGGCAGCGTGATCGAGACAAAGCCGTTTTTGGGATCGCGCACGAACTCGAGGAAATCCGGTTCGGCATTGTCGTTCATGACATAGCCGCCGGTGCGCAGCTGCGGCGCGACGATCTCGATCACCTGGCGTGCCAGCGACGGGCCGGTCTCGCCGGGCCAGCCGTCGATCAGGACGAAGTCGACGGGGCCGCCGAGATCACGCAGCGTCTTGCGCGCATCGCCCTCGCGGATATCGGCATAGTCGGCAAGGCCGGCGTCAGCGAGATTGCGCTGCGCGGTTGCGACCTTGGCCGGCACGATCTCCGAGCCGATCACGGTGCCGCCGCCATTGTCGCGGATCGCGGCCGCGAAATACAGCGTCGACATCCCGACCGACGTCGCAAACTCAACGACGCGCCTGGCGCCGAGGCCGCGGCACAACAGATAGATCAGCTCGCCCTGCTCGGGATGGATCGAGAATCCCTGTTCGGCATAGGCGTGCGGGTCGCGGCTGCTCATTCTGTTGCCGCGCGGGCCGCCGTCGGCCGGCCTGCGGCGCATGGCCTGCAGGCGGTCGATGACATCTGTCACGCGCGGGTCGGCAATCCCGCTATGCGGTTGGTCGTCGGACATCATGTGTCTCCTTGAACGGGATGGCGTCACTGCTGCAGGATCTCCGCGGCGGCGCGCTCCAGGATCTTGGCGATGCGCCGCGCCTCGGCGGCGTCAGAGCCACGCTTGTGGCGTAGCGCGCTCTTCAGCGCGTGGCGGGCGCGGTGCAGCTCGTCGGAGGCCTCGGTGTCGAAGTCGCTGACGCCGGCAAAAGCTTCGCGCACGTCCTCCATGCGCCGGCCGATCCGCGACAGCGCCGCGAGGATGGCGTCCGCGGTGGTGCGGTTGGCGACGAGGTGCGCCTTGCCCTGCTCGGTGATGTTGTAGAGCTTGCGCGCCGCGTCCTGGGTGACGCTGGCGTGTCCGATCTCCTCGAGGAAGGTCAGCGCCGGATAGATCACGCCCGGGCTCGGGCTGTAGAAGCCGTCGGAGCGCTCCTCGATCAGCTTGATCAGCTCATAGCCGTGCGCCGGCCGCTCGCCGAGCAGCGCCAGAATGACGAGCTGCAGGTCCTCCGACGACAGCCTGCGCGATCCCGGAAAGTCGCCGCCCCCGCCTCGCCCGAAGAAGAAGCCGCGGCCGCCATGGCCAAAGCGATGCCCCCGGCCGTGGCGGCCGATGGCGAATCCGAACCGGAAGCCGTCATCGTCACGTTCGTGGAAGAAGGATTTCCTCATTGTTTTTCCTTTCTCAAAACATATCGTAAGATATATTTTTCGATGACCGGTCCGGCAACCCACGATTTCGTGAAGATGGACCGTGGCGGTTCGGCCGGACCATGCTAACGGAAACATTGAGCTTGTCGGAGCGAGCAAGCGCGCCCTATGGCTTGGCCGCATCCCCCGTTCCGACCACGGCCCCGCATGACCCCGAAAACCTTCGAAGCCCACTGCCTGCGCCTGCCGGCTGCGACCAGGGTGGTGCAGTGGGAAGGCACCTCCGTATTCAAGGTCGGCGGCAAGATGTTCGCACTATCAGGCGGCTTCATCGAGCGGTCCGGCGGCTTCATGTTCAAGACATCGAACATGGCCTACCAGATGCTGATCGAGCAGGGTTTTGCGCGGCCGGCGCCCTATCTGGCGCGCGCCAAATGGGTGCAGCTCACCGGCAACGGCGCCCTCTCCGACGCCGAGTTGAAGGCTTATCTCAAGCAGGCGCACGCGCTGATTGCCGCGAAGCTGACGCGGAAGTCGCGCAAAGCGCTGGGCCTCGGCTGATCGACGCGGCTACGATCTACGTTACTTGCCGTGATCCAGCGGCTTGTCGGAATCGCCAGACAGCAGCTTCGGGAACAGCTCCTTGAACGCGAACTTGTCGTCGCCCTTGCCGCGATCGAAGCGGAGCACGACGTCGAAGCGGTCGCCTTCCCACTTGCCCGGCGGAGTGCCCTTGCTGACCGGAATCAACGGAAGGATGTCGGCGATGATCGACTTGTGCTCCCAACACAGCAGCACGACGCCACTCAGCTTCAGTAGCGCCGGCACGAGCAGTGCCTCGGAGCCCTTGGCAAAGCTTTCGTTCGGGGTCTGCTTGAGGCGGGCGGCAAGCGCCGAAATCGTCTCGGCGGGACGGCTGCTCGGCGGCTGATTGGGATCGGTGCCTGGCATCGCGGCATAGATGACGTCGGGCTTGGCATAGTCACCCTTGGTGAGATCGGTGCCGAACAGCGCGGTCCAGGCGCCGGCGCGCTGCCAGCCGCGGATCACCAGCGACTCCGTGTCCGACACGCCCGCGTCCGTGAAGCCGGGCCCCGGCCAGACGTCACCGGGCTTTTCGGCATGACGAATGATGAAGAGCGTGAGCGCGTCCATGGCGGCCTCCCCAAAAATGCTGCGCCGATCCTAGCGCCGATCGACGCACCGCTTCATGAACGGCATCACAATTTGCGGAAACTCGACCGGTACTGCGCCGGCGATATGCCGAGCCGATCGCTGAACACGATGCGCATGCGGTCGGCCGAGCCGAAGCCGCAGTCGAAAGCAACCGCCTTGAGCGGCCGATCGCTGCCCTCGAGCAAGCGGCGCGCGGCATCGATCCGGGCGCGCTCGACGAATTCATGCGGCGTGGTCCCGGTCGCTTGCGCAAAGGCGCGGCCGAAATTGCGCACGCTCATGCCGACCGCCTCGGCCAGCGACTGCAGGGTGTGGCGTTCACCGACCTGCTGCATGACATGGGCCTGCGCGCGCGCAATCGGCGAACTCTCATCGACCGGCGCGGTGAGATAGGGACTGAACTGCGACTGGCCGCCCTGGCGCTGCGCCACCACGACCAGCCGCTTCGCAACCGCGACCGCAACCTGTGGCCCGTGCCGCTCGGCAACCAGCGCCAGGCCGAGGTCGATCCCCGCGGTCACGCCCGCCGAGGTCATCAATTGCCGATCGCGAATGTAGATCCGGTCATGGATCACCTCGGCGGCGGGGAAGCGCGCCGCGAGCCGCTGCGCATTCTGCCAATGCGTCGTCACCTTGTGGCCGTCGAGCAGCCCGGCATGCCCCAACGCGAAGGCGCCGGTGCAGATCGAACCATAGAGTTGAGCCCACTCCGGCACTCCACGCAGCCACTGCGTCAATTCGGGATCGGCCGCGGCGTCGGGCAGCGCCGGACCGCCCGCAACGAGCACGATGTCGAATTTTTCGTTCGCCTCTGCAAAACCGAGGTCGGCCGAGATCTTCATGCCGTTCGAGGCGCGCACGGGCTCGCGAGTGGCTCCGACCAGCACGGTTTCATAGCCGTCGCCGGCCGCAACGAAGCCGTTGGTCTCGGCGAACACGTCGACGGGGCCGGCAACGTCCAGCGCCTGCACCCCTTCGTGGATCACGACCGCGACTTTCTGAACCGCCATGCCCTCTCCCTGCCCGCTGGCGCGAAACGACGTCTCGTTGGCCCGATCCGGCGGCGCGCGATCGTTGCTGGCGCCGGTCGAACGGAGCGAAAAACGGCGCAGCAGATCACGCCGATCCGAGCCCACCGAGAGATGACCGCCGGCTGCGCCTTGTCACGCGACGGCATCGTCTTGCCACATCAAGGAGCGTCTTGAAATGACCGAGATCATCGCCGGCATCCGCGTCCCCGACAGCGCCATGGCCCGCGCCGCGACCCAGCTGGTGCGCGATACCGAGGACGATCTGCTCTACAATCACAGCCGCCGCGTGTTCTTCTGGGGCGCACTGACCGGCAACCGCCGCGGCCTGAAATTCGATTCCGAGCTGCTGTATATCGGCGCGATGTTTCACGACATGGGCCTCACGCCAGCGCATGCGAGCCCCGATCTGCGCTTCGAGGTCGACGGCGCCAACGCTGCGCGTGACTTCCTGAAAGGCTATGACGTGCCGGAGCGCGACATCGAGGACGTCTGGGCCTCGATCGCGCTGCACACGACGCCCGGGATCCCCGAGCATATGCGTCCGACGGTCGCGCTCGTCACCGCCGGCGTCGAGATGGACGTGCTCGGTATCGCCTATGACGATTTCCCGCACGAGCACCGCGACCATGTCTGCGCGCATCATCCGCGCGAGGCGAACTTCAAGGAGAACATCATCGATCACTTCGCGGCCGGCATCATCAGGAAGCCGCAGACCACCTTCGGCAACGTCAAGGCCGACGTCCTGGCCCTGAAGGACCCGAGCTACAGCCGTACCAACTTCTGCTCGATCATCCTCGGCTCGAAATGGCCGGGATGACCGGCGCCGATGATGCAAGCACAGTCAGGCGCCTTGATGCGGACCGCGTTCGGGGCCCGGATCGCCGCCTGCCGCCGCGATCTTCAGCCTGCCGAGGTAGTGCTCCCATCCCTTGGCATGGCTCTCGCACTGTGCGGCGTTCGGCAGGCCGCTATGGGTCATCCGCAGCAGCGTGCCGGTTTCCCTGTCGATCAGGTCGATCTCGATCAGGCTGGATCCGGGCGGCACCTCCTCGCCGCCTTCCCAGCCGAAAGTGTAGGCCAGCCGATGCACCGGCACGACCTCGCGAAACGCACCACGTGCGGCGCGCGCGCGATCGCCGCTGACACCCTTGAGCAGATACAATCCACCCGGATGCAGCTCGGTGTCGGCCTCGAGCCCCATCCAGCTCACGATCTTCTGCGGATCGGTCAGGAAGGCGAACACGGTCGCCCGTGGCGCTGCGATCTCGATCTCGCGTCGAACGATGAAGGCTTCAGTCATTGCTCGATCCTCCACGGCGGTCGGCCCGGTGATAGTGCGTGACAAGGCCGGTGCGTCAACCCCATGATGGCTGATGCAGATGTCTTCGACGTTGAGCTGGCTGGTCGATGCCGCAGCAGCGACCGCCGGCGCCAACCGGTTGCTCGCGGAACTCGGTGCGCACCTCGTCGCAGACGGCCTGCCGCTCGCCGGCGGTGCGCTGACGCTGGAAGTCCCGCATCCGCTGATTGCAAGACGAACCTGGCTGTGGCGCGCCGACAATGGCGAGGTCATCGAGGCTCTCGGCTTTGCGCCGCCGCAGCCTTTTGCCCGGCCCGATCTGGCAGGATCCGGTGATGCCGGCCGACGCTGGCTCAGCGAGCTCGGGCCCGGTCCCGTGCATGAGGACGCGATCGGCGCCGGGCCGAACCACCCGGTGCTCGGCTGGATCGGCACCCGCTTGTTCACTGCAGATGAGGCCGATCAACTGCGTCAGGCCGCGCGCTTTGCCGCGGCGCCGCTTGCCGCCATCGCCGCGCGCGCGACGCTCTCGGCGGCGCTCGAAGCCTATCTCGGCCGGCGCAGCGCGGCGCGCGTACTGGGCTCGCCCTTGCGGCGCGACACCGGCGAGAACATCACGGCGGCGCTGCTGTTCGCCGATCTGCGTGGCTTCACCGCGCTGTCCGAAAGCCATCCGCCGGCCGAGGTGATCGCCGCGCTCGATGCCTGGTTCGATCGCATCGCCGGCGCGATCCATGCCTTTGGCGGCGAGGTCCTGAAGTTCATCGGCGACGGGCTGCTTGCGATCTTCCCGGTCACGACGACTGCACGCAGCGCCTGCGAGGCGGCGCTGCGCGCGGTGTCGGCGGCGCGCGTCGGCATGGCGCATCTCGACACTGAACGGCGCAAGCAGGGTTTGCCGCCGCTGGCATTCGGCGCAGCGCTGCATCTCGGCGAGGTGCATTGGGGCAATATCGGCGCCGCCGATCGCCTCGACTTCACCGCGATCGGATCGGCGGTCAATCTGGTGAGCCGGCTCGAAGGGCTGTGCAAGCCGCTCGGGCAGACCGTGCTGGTGTCGGACGCGCTCGCCGCCGAGACCGGGATGAAGCTGGTCGCGCTCGGCACTCACGAGCTGCGCGGCATCGCGCGCCCCTGCACCGTCTTCGCCGTACCGGAGGACTGATCCGGTCATCGGATCAGCCGCAGCCACGGCGCCAGATGGAACGCGCTCATCAGCGCATACATCGGGACCATGCCTTGCAATGAGAACGGCCCCTGCATCGCCGCACACAGCATGTCGGCCGGCGCCATCGCCGCGACCAGCGCCATCACCGCGAAGGTCGGCGCCGCCGCCAGCGACAGAAAGCGCGCCACCGCAGGGCCGCCGAGCCGGCCCTTCAGCGAGGTCTCACATATTCCTAAGCCCGCCATCATTCGATCTCCTTAAGCCAAGGATCTCCATCGTCGTGTGCTAGGTTATGGCAGGGACTCGGAGGGTGAGAGTGACAAGTGTGTCGGGATTCGAATGGACTCGCTGATCACGGCCGCAGCGCGCGCGCTCGCAGCCGGTGATCCCCTCGGCGCACTGAAACGGGTGGCGCTGCGCGACGATCCGCCGGCGCTGGCGCTGCGCGGCATCGCGATGGCCCGGCTCGGCGATTTCGTCCGCGCCAAGGAACTGCTGCGGCGCGCGCAACGCGCCTTCGGTCCGCGGGAAGCGATCGCGCGGTCTCGCTGCGTGGTGGCCGAGGCCGAGATCGCGCTGGTGTCGCGCGACCTCTCCTTTCCCAGGCGCGCTCTCGCCGCCGCTCGCGCGACGCTTGCGGCACATGGCGATGCGCTCAACGCCGCGCATGCCGGCTATCTCGAGGTCCGCCGCCTGCTGCTGGTCGGGCAGCTCGACGAGGCCGAACGCATGCTCGCCGACCTCGATCCGGCGCCGTTTCCGCCGGCGCTCCGCGTCGGCCATGAGCTCGTCGTGGCCGGGATCGCGATGCGGCGGCTGCGCACCAGGCCGGCCCGCGACGCGCTCGCGCGAGCCGAAATCGCGGCGCGCCGCGCCGGCATCGCGGAACTGACGGCGGAAGTCGACAGCACCGCGCGTCTGCTCAATACGCCGGCGGCGCGGCTGATCGCCGCGGGCAGCGAGCGGCCGCTGCAGCTCGAAGAGGTCGAGCAATTGATGGCTTCGAAAGCGCTGGTGGTGGATGCCTGCCGTTACGTCGTGCGCGCCTCCGGCATCACGGTTTCGCTGACGCGGCGGCCGGTGCTGTTCGCGCTCGCGCGCGCGCTCGGCGAGGCGTGGCCGCAGGACGTCTCGCGCGCCACGCTGATCGCGCGGGCGTTTCGCGGCAAGCACGCCGATGAATCGCATCGTGCAAGGCTGCGGGTCGAGATCGGCCGACTGCGCCGCGCGCTGCGGCCGTTCGCCGAGCTCAGCGCGACGCCTGATGGCTTCGTGCTGACGCCGCGCGGCCGGCGCAAGGTCGCGGTGCTGGCGCTTCCGGTCGAGGACGAGCACGCCGAGGTGCTGGCCTTCCTCGCCGACGGCGAAGCGTGGTCGAGCTCGGCGCTGGCGGTCGCGCTCGGCACCAGCCAGCGCACGGTGCAGCGCGCGCTCGACGCCCTGGCCTCCTCGGGCAAGGTGCAGTCGGTCGGCCGCGCCCGCGCGCGGCGCTGGATGACGCCGCCGGTGCCGGGATTCACGACGACGTTGTTACTCCCCGCTCCGCTGCCGAACAGCTAGCATTCAACGGCAATCAGACCACGGGAGCGGAGCATGAAGACGTCGCCGGCCCAGATCGTCAGGGAATACGGCCCCTTCGAGGGCGTCGAGAGCGTCGGCGGCGTCAGCTTCGACGGCGAGCAGGTCTGGTTCGCGGCCGGCGACCGCATGGTCGCCTTCGATCCAGACAGCGGCAAGCCGACGCGTGCGATCGACATCGCGGCCCATGCCGGCACCGCCTTCGACGGCAAGCATCTCTACCAGATTTCCGAGGATCGCATTCACAAGATCGATCCGAAGACCGGACGCGTGCTGTCCACCATTCCCGCCCCCGGCGGTGGCCGCGACTCCGGCCTTGCCTGGGCCGAAGGCTCGCTCTGGGTCGGACAATATCGCGACCGCAAGATCCTGCAGATCGATCCCGAAACCGGCGCCGTCCTGCGCACCATCGAGAGCAACCGCTTCGTCACCGGCGTCACCTGGGTCGACGGCGAGCTCTGGCACGGCACCTGGGAAGAGGACGCGAGCGAGGTGCGGCGGGTCGATCCCGAGACCGGTGAAGTGATCGAACGGCTGGAAATGCCGCAAGGCGTCAATGTCGCCGGGCTCGAGTCCGACGGTGCCGACCGCTTCTTCTGCGGAACCGGCGCCAACAACAACAAGGTCCGCGCCATCCGCCGGCCGAAGCGCGACCGCAAGTGACGCGCGTGACGCGACCAAACGATCGCGTCACGCATCACACGCTCATGCCGGCGCAGCGACCGGCTCCGACCGCGCGACCGCAGGCATCGGACGGAACGTCATCATGATCAGGAAGGCGCCGAGGCCGACGGCCCAGGAGCCGACATAGAGCCACGTGTAGCTCGCGAAGGTGTCGTAGATCAGCCCGCCGGCGAGCGGCCCGGTCGCCATGCCGAGGCTGCCCGCCATCGCGGTGCCGCCGATCACGGTGCCCATCATCCGCAGCGGGAAGTTCTCGCGGATCAGCACCGAATAGAGCGGCATGGTGCCGGCATAGATGAAGCCGAACACCGCAGCCACCGCGTAGAAAGCGGCAAGCTGGTGCGCGAAGACGTAGCCGAGCGCGCCGAACGCCTGCGCCAGCAGGCCGAACACCAGCACGCGCTTGGCGCCGAAACGGTCGCCGAGCAGGCCGAAGGCGATGCGGCCGCCCATGCCGGCAAGTCCTTCGACGCTGTAGATCGTGACCGCCGCGACCATCGGAATGCCGCAGGTGACGGCGTAGCTGACGGTGTGGATGATCGGGCCCGAATGCGTCGCGCAGCAGAAGAAATTGGTCGCGATCAGGATGATGAATTGCGGCGAGCGCAGCGCCTGTGCGAGCGTCATCGCGGGCTCGCCATTGTCGGACGTCGCAGCCGCCTGAGCGGCCGCGAGCGCCGGCGGGCGACGCACCAGCAGCGACACCGGGATCATGATCGCCGCGCAAATGCCCGACACGATCAGCATCGAGGTGCGCCAGTCATGGTGCGAGACGAGCCAGGCGGCGATCGGCGACATCGTCATCGGCGCCATGCCCATGCCCGCCGACACCAGCGAGACGGCAAGGCTGCGATGGGTGTCGAACCAGCCGGTGACGCAGGCCATCATCGGAGCGAAGATCGCCGCCGTGGCGGCGCCGACCAGCAAGCCGAACGTGAATTGAAAAGCCACGAGCGATGGCGCCTGGCTCGCCAGCGCGAGACTCGCTGCCAGCCCGACCGAACCGGTCAGCACCACCGGCAGCGGCCCGTAGCGATCGGACAGCGTGCCCCAGATCATGCTGGTGAAGGCCATGGCGAGGAAGCCGACCGTCATCGCGCTGGAGATGCCGGTCACCGACCAGCCGGTCTCCCGCGCCATCGGCTGCAGGAACACCGGCAGCGAGAACATGCCGCCGATCGCGACGCAGCCCAGCAGCCCGCCGGCCGCGACGATCACCCAACGATATCGAGAATTGCCCATCCCTGAACTCCCATGCAGTTCGCTCTCGCTGCAAGACGAACGGAACGGCGCGGAACCGACAGCCGATTATGCCACCGGCTCACTTTTTTGCGAGTGCGGCAGCGCAGGACAGACTGATAACGCGCACCCGCTTCGAACGGAGCTTCAAAACCGCTTTCCCTTGGCGCCCGGCTGCTTCTGCTCCGAACCCGCTCCCTTCAGTTCCTCCGGCGTGACGCGGCAATCGCCGTTCTTGTCGTTCTGCAGGATGAACTCGTTCGGCTTGCCGACGAACTCGCTGCGCGTGATCTTGCCGTCCTGGTTCTCGTCGAAATAGCCGAAGTCGGCGTCGGCCAGCGCGCTGCCGGGCCGGCGTACGCTTGCGAACTCCTTGGGCGTGAGATTGCCGTCATGGTTGCCGTCGGCGCGATCGAACATCCGCCCGAGATAGCCCTTCCATTCGTCGCAGGTGTAGATGCCGTCGCGATTGGCGTCCCAGATCTCGGCCGCGCCCGTCGGCGACGCATCGCGCCCCGCCTGCGGGCGGCGCGTCTCCTGATCCGGTGAGGCCGGTTGCGCCGACGCAAACGGCATCGTCGTGCAGAGCAAGCTCGCTGCGGTGATCAGCCCGCAGATCGATGACGTCCTTTGCTGCAAATCTCTCCTCCGCGCCGCTGTGAAGCCGGCCGGAGTTGCCGGACGAGCCGTGGCGAAAATGCGGAGCCGCGCAGCGCAGATACACGGCGTTACAATCCGATCCGCGGCGCTTGCGCGCGATCAATCCTGCTTCGGCTTGGCTTGCGTGTTGCGCAACAGATTGTCACGCAGCTTGGCGACGCTCTGCTGCACCACCGGAAACTGCTCGCCGAGCCCGCAGGCGTCTCTCAGAGAGGCGCTGAGATCGCTGTCGAGCAGGCGCCGGCCGGCCGGCGTCAGGCTCACCCGCACCTGCCGCTCATCGGCGGGATCGCGGGCGCGGCGGATATAGCCCGACTGCTCCAGCTTCTTCAGGATCGGCGTCAGCGTGTTCGACTCCAGGAACAGCCGCTCGCCGAGCGCGCTGACGGTCTGTTCGTCCGCCTCCGACAACGCCACCAGCGCGATATACTGGGTGTAGGTCAGACCGACCGCATCCAGGACGGGCTTGTAGGCGCGGCCAAAGGCCAGATTGGCCGAATAGACCGCAAAGCACAGGAAATTCGACAGTTTTCGGACTTTGGGCTCGATTTTGGCCTCTGCCTTGGGGGAGCGGGTCACCGGCATCTCCAGAGTTTGTGAAGTCGACCGGAATATAAATCGTATCCGATTAAATCGGAAGTGCTTGACACGGACGCACAGGCGAATTAATTCACACGCATCCGATTAGATCGGATACGATCAATATTCATCAGAGGAGCTCGCCATGACCGCCACTGCAAAAGTTCTCTTCACCGGAAAGACCCACGTCACCGCCGGCTCGAACGGCGCCGCGCATTCGCGCGACGGCTTCCTGGATGTCAAGCTGCCGCAGCCGCACCCGGCCGCCGAAAACCTGTTCGGTGCCGCGTGGTCGGCCTGCTACATCGGCGCGATCCAGCTTGCCGCCGGTCAACGCAAGGTCAAGCTCCCGAGCGAGCCCGAGGTCGACGCCGAGATCGACCTGAATCAGGCCAATGGGGCCTTCTTCCTCAGCGCACGCCTCAACGTCCACGTCCCCGGCGTCGATCGCGCGGTCGCTCAGGAGCTGATCGAAGCCGCGCACGGCATCTGCCCCTACTCCAAGGCGGTCCACGGCAACATCGAGGTCACGACCACGCTGGTCTGACCCACACTTCAACAACGCGACAAATAAGCGACACGGACCGGACGCACTGCCCGGTCCGCGCTCCCAGCAAACAGGAATCCGACAATGACCAACAGGCTGATCAAGACGACACGTGTCCTCGCCCGAGCGGCGCTGATCGCAGCAAGCTTCCTGACCGTGCCGACCGCGCACGCGCAGCAGCCGGAAGGCATCAAGCGCACCGACCTGCAACGCCATGACCTCAGCGCTCCGGGCCGCGAAGCGGTGCAGGTCCGCGTCGACATCGCGCCGGGCAAGGCGTTCGGCCGGCACACCCATCCCGGTGAGGAGATCATCTATGTGCTGTCAGGCACGCTCGAATATGACGTCGATGGCAAGCCGCCGGCAACGCTGAAGGCCGGCGACGTGCTGTTCATCCCGGCCGGCACGATCCACGCGGCCAAGAACGTGGGCAATGACACCGCCAGCGAGCTTGCGACCTATATCGTCGAGAAGGACAAGCCGCTGCTGACGCTGGTGAAGTGAGCCGCGACGTTTTGCCGACCCACATGCTATGGCTGCCACGCGAACCGGCCGCCAGTTGAGTCATTGGCCCGCGGCGTCGGCGCGCGGCGGAAACAGCAGCTTCAGCAGCACGGCTGCAAGCAGCGTGACGGTGGCGAGGCCGGTGGACAAATAGAGCGCGGCGGCATTGCCGTAGCGGTCGACGACGATCGCGTAGATCAGCGGCGCCGCCGCGGGCAGGATGAAGCTCGGTACGATCAGCCGGCCGACCAGCGTGCCATAGTTCTGCGGATCGAACAGGATCAAGGGCAGCGTTCCCCTCGTGATGGTCAGGATGCCGTTGCAGGCGCCGTAGAGCAGCGCGAACGCTATTCCCATCTCCTTTGACGCTCCGCTGAATAGCCCGGCGACGAAGGACAGCGGCATGATCAGGCACGCCATCAAATTGAGCGCGAGCGGATCGAGCCTGACGCCGAACAGAATCTCGCAGAGCCGCGCCGCGGATTGCCCGATGCCGCGCAGCGTCGCGATCCATACCGCGACCGTTGCCGTCAGCCCGAGGCCGGTGAGAACCGCGATCATATGCGCGGACATGCCGGCGTTGAGGAAATTGGCGCCGGTCATGATCACGGCATAGAGCGCGCCTGCGATCGCAAGCTGCCGCCGACCGATGGCGCGCGGCGGCCGTCGCGCGGGCGCGTCGGAACGCGGCACGCCGGCGAACCGTTGGTCTGGAATGAGGAGATCGAACGGGATCGTCAGCAGCGCGAGACCGGCATAGACCAGCAGCGCGACGCGCCAACCGAACTGCTCCGAGAGAACATGGCCAAGCGGCCAGAACACGGTAGCGGCGAGCCCACCGAGCAAGGTGATGCCGGACATCGCGCGCCGCGCCTCCGGTCCGGCGATCCGCGCCAGCGCTGCGAAGGCCGCGTCATACAGCGTCAACCGCATGCCGAGACCGAGCACGATCCAGCATGCGTAGTAAGTCGCGACGTGATGCGCGATCGCGAGCCCCGCACATCCGACGGCATTGAGCACCGCGCCCACGATCATGACCTCGCGGCCGCCACGACGGTCCACCCACCTGCCCGCCAGCGGGGAGGTCACGCCCATCACCAGCAGGGCTGCGGCAAAGCCGCCATAGACGACGTCGCGGCTCCAGCCGAGGTCAGCGCCGATCTGCTCGCCGAAGCCGCCGATCAGATAATATGTCGCGCCCCAGGAGATCAGTTGGCCGAGCCCAACGGCGGCCACGACGCGGCGTGCGATCACCGCGGCAGTTCCTTGTCCGTCGGCAGCGCTGCGTTGCCCGGTCCCAGTGGCCGCTGCATCAGCACGGTGTCGACCCATTGCCCGAGCTTGAATCCGACGGATCGCAACGTCCCCACCGGCTGAAACCCCATGCGACGGTGCAGCGCAATCGAGCCGGCGTTGCCGCTGTTGCCGATGACAGCCAGCATCTGCCGCCACGGCCCCGCCTCGGCGCGCGCGATCAAATTCTCCAGCAGGGCGACGCCGATGCGGCGGCCGCGCAGCGCTTCCGACACGTAGACCGAGTCCTCGATGGTGTGGCGATAGGCCGGCCGCGGCCGATACGACGTCGCATAGCAATAGCCGGCCACGTGGCCGCCGATGTCGGCGACGAGATAAGGCAACCCTGCTGCCAGCACGGCGTCGCGGCGCCGGCGCATCTCATCCACGGTCGGCGAGACCTCTTCGAAGGTTGCGAGCCCGTGCAGCACGTGATGCGCGTAGATCCGCTGCACCTCCGCCATGTCTGCGTCCGTGGCATCGCGCACCACGACGCCGTTGTTGCCTGCCACCATCCTGCCTCTCTACCCGATTCCATCGAATGTTGCCCGAGCATGCACGCCGGCGTACTATAAGTGAAGCTTTTGCCGCTTATGCGGAGCATAAGAGAAGCTTTGATGAAGAACCTGAACCTCGCCTACCTCGAGAGCTTTCGCGAGGTGATCGACTGCGGCAGCTTCTCGGCGGCCGCCGAACGGCTGCAGCTGACCCAGCCCGCGGTCAGCCTGCAGGTGCGCCAGCTCGAGCGCAGCCTCAATGCAACCCTGATCGAGCGGGTCGGACGCAAGGCACGGCCGACCGCCGCCGGCGTCGCGCTGCTGGCGCATGCCGAGCAGATCAGCGCCGCCGTGACCTCGGCGGTCGAGGCGGTCACGCAACAGTCCAGCGGAACCGCGGGACGCGTCCGGCTCGGCACCGGCGCCACCGCCTGCATCTTCCTGCTGCCGCCGATCCTGCGCGCGCTGCGCACAGCGCTGCCCTCGCTCGAGATCACGGTGACGACCGGCAACACCGCCGACATCGCCAAGGCCGTCGAGGACAACACGATCGACATCGGGCTCGTCACGCTGCCGGTGTCGGGGCGCAGCTTCGAGATCACGCCGGTGCTGAACGACGAGTTCATGCTGATCGCGCCCGACGACATGAAGCTGCCGGCGCGGATCACGCCTTCGGTGCTGGCGACCAGGCCGGTTCTGCTGTTCGAGCCCGGCGGCAACACGCGGCGCACCGCGGACGAATGGCTGACCCGTGGCGGCGTCTCGCTGAAGCCGTTGATGTCGCTCGGCAGCGTCGAGGCGATCAAGGAGATGGTGCGCGCCGGGCTCGGCTGCGCCATCCTGCCCGGCATGGCGGTGCCGGCGCGCGCGAAGCAGCATGGCCTGGTCGTCCGCCCGCTGGCGCCACGGCTCTACCGACGGCTCGCCGTCGTGATCCGCCGCGACAAGCGCCTCGACCGCGGGCTACGGCAGACCTTGTCCGCGCTGAAGGCGCTGCCGAAGGGCGATTAGGGAGGACGCCGCGCGTCCTCCCTGCACTGTTACAAGGCTCTTGCTCAGGTCGCCTTGCGCTCTTCCTCGGCGATCTTGCGGAATGCCTTGACGCCGGCGTCGGTCACCTGGTCCCATTTCGTGTTCGTCGTGGCCTCGGCCTCGTAATTGTCGTGCCAGTTCCACCATTTGTAGGGCGGGCTCTGCGGATAGCCCTTCGGCGAGTCCTCCCAGACCTCCTGGCGGCCGAGCGGCGTGATGTCGAGATAGCTCCACACCGTGCCCATCGCCTCGTCGCCGCGGCTGTTGACGAGATAGGTGCGGAAGATGCGGTCGCCGTCGCGGAAGAACACGTTGTGGCCGTGCCACTCGCCGACGCCGAAATCGGCATCGAAGCTGTCGGTGATGGTGTACCAGGGCATCACCCAGCCCATCCGCGCCTTGAGCCGCGCGATGTCGGCCTGCGGCGCGCGCGAGGCATAGACCAGCGTGGTGTCGCGCTGGTTCAGATGCGAGAGATGGCTGACCTGGTCGGCGCCGAGCGAGCAGCCGCGGCAGGCGTGGTCCGGCCAGCCGAACACGCCGGGCTCGTAGAAGGCGCGATAGACGATCAGCTGTCGGCGCCCTTCGAACAGGTCGTGCAGGCTCGCTCGGCCATTCGGGCCCTCGAACACATATGGCTTCTCGACCGCCATCCACGGCATCCGCCGCCGCTCGGCGGCGAGCGCATCGCGCGCCCGCATTTGCGCCTTCTCCTTCGCCAGCAGCTGCAGCCGCGCCTGCTCCCAGGCCTCCGCCGCGACGACCGGCGGCGTCTCGATCGCGGCGGCGCGATCGGTTTCGGGTGATTTGGTCATGATGGTCTCCATCTCCGAATTTGGACGAACTCTGGGCGTTCGGCTCGGTTCCATCGCCGCCAGGCGCTCGTCGTTGCTCATGACCCAGCTTGGCGCGGGAACAGCGCAGGTCGGGAGTGACAAGTGTGGCGGGATTTTTCCGCATGCCGTCGTTCCATCAGCATGTCTTTGCGATATGCTTGCATATTGCAAGTATTTGTGCGAGCCTCCTGACCATGCGACGTCCTTTGCCTGCGCCCGATGACGGTCTCAAACTCAGCACCTGGCTGCCCTACCGGCTGTTCCTGGTCGCGGCACAGATCGCGCGGCCGCTCGAAGCTTTCTACGGCGAGACATTCGGACTGAGCCAGGCCGGCTGGCGCATCCTCGCCGTCATCGCCGAGCGCGACGGCGCTAATGCGTCCGAGATCGGCCGCGCCTGCGCGCTCGATCCGTTCGCGACAAGCCGCGGCATCGGCCAGCTCGTCGAACTCGGCTTTGCGATCAGGCGATCGGGCAAGACCGACCGCCGCACTGCCGCCGTCAGCATCACCCGCAGCGGCCGTGCCGCCTTCAACCGGATCGCCGCGCTCGGCAGCGCGATCGAGGCCCGGCTGCTCGCGCGGCTGTCGGAGGGGGAGCGCGCGGCGCTCGATTCCGCCGTCGGCAAGCTCGAGGCGGAAAGCGCGCGGATCGATGCCGGCGGCTGGCGATCGCTGCTCGCGCACGCCGACGGCCCATGACGGCGCCGCTGTTCGCGCTGACCGCACTGCTGTGGGGCGGCGGTGCGCTGGCAACCGCGATGCAGGCCGGCGTGACGCCCGCGCCCTGGTCGGTGGCGCTGCGCATGGCGCTCGCCGGCATCATCCTGTTCGGCTATGCGCGGCTGCGTGGCGTGCCGCTTGCGATCCCGCACAAGCACCGAGCCGCGGTGGCGTTGCAGGGCCTGCTGTTCTTCGCCATCGCCTTCATCTCCTTCTATGAAGCGACTGCGCGGATGCCGAGCGGCCTCGCCGCGCTGGTGCTGTCGACCTCGTCGCTGTTCGCCGCGCTGATGGCGCGCGCCGCGCTCGGCGTCCCGATCTCCGCAGGTTTCCTGTGGGGCGCGCTGTGCGGCATCCTTGGCCTCGCCATCATCTTCGTGCCCGGCGCAGCCGCGGCAGGAACGGCTCCGCTTGCGGGCTTCGCCTGGGCGCTCGTTGCCGCGGTCGCGACCGGCGCCGGAACGACGGTCGGCGCGCGCAACCAGCGCGCCGGATTGCCGGTCGTCACCGTGCTCGGCTGGGGCGCGTTGGTCGGCGCCGCCGCGAGCGCGCTCTGGGCCGTGGCGACGGGCACGCCTTTCGCGGCCGACCTCTCCATCTCCTATGTGCTGAGCTTCCTCTATCTGGCGGTCGCGGCGTCCTGCATCACCTTCATGCTCTATTTCGAGCTGGTGCGCCGGCTCGGACCCGGCCGCGCCGCCTACACGCTGGCGCTGGTGCCGCTCGTCGCGCTCGTGCTGTCGGCGCTGTTCGAGCATCTCAGCCTCGGCTGGCCGGTCCTCGCCGGCGCAGCCGCGATCCTGGCCGGCAATTTGCTGGTGCTGTCGCGGTGACACGGATTGACGGAGACCCGATATCTGACTAAAGTCAGATATATGCTCGACCCTGTCTCCCGCGTCCGCCGCTTCAACCGCGCCGTGACCTCCGCCGTCGGCGCGCTCGATACCTCGTTTCTCGGGCGCGGCCGGCCGCTTGGCGCTGCGCGCGTGCTGAACGCGATCGGGCATGGCCGCGCTGATGTCGGCGACATCAGGGATTATCTCGGCCTCGATTCCGGGCTGATGAGCCGCCTGTTGCGCAGCCTCGAGGACGAAGGCGTGATCGAGACGACGGTGCATGAGAGCGATGCGCGCCGCCGCATTGCGCGGCTGACGGCCGCCGGCCGGCGCGAATTCAACGCCTATGAAGCGATCTCCAATCGGCAGGCCGAGGACTTCCTCGCCCGCAACGCGCAACGCGAGGCGCTGCTGGCGGCGATGGACCTGATCGCCTCGGCGCTCGGCCGCGACGGCACGGTTTTGCATGAGATGGACCCGCGCAGCGACGAGGCGCGCTACTGCCTCGCCGCGTACTACGGCGAGCTCGCGCAGCGCTTCAAGCAGGGCTTCGACGTCAAGCTGTCGCGCGACCCCGATGCCAAGGACATGGTGCGCCCGCGCGGCACCTTCATCGTCGCGATGTCGGACGGCCTGCCGCTCGGCTGCGTCGGACTGAAAGGCGGTAGCGCGTTCGCGGAGATCAAGCGGCTCTGGGTCGCGCCGGCCGCGCGCGGCCTCGGCCTCGGCCGCCGCCTGATGGACGCGGCCGAGAACGCCGCGCGCGAGCTCGGCATCGTATTACTGCGGCTCGACACCAACAGCGCGCTGGCGGAAGCCGGCCAGCTCTACCGCAGGACCGGCTGGACCGAGATCCCGCGCTTCAACGACGACCCCTACCCCGACCTGTTCTTCGAGAAGCGTCTCTGAGCGGTGCGAGACGCGCGTGTTGTCCGGCGTCCCGCGCTGGCCTAAGACGTGCGCATGACCATCCGCCCGATTGTCCGCTACCCCGACCCTCGCCTCGCGCTGCCGGCGGGACCGGTAACCGTGTTCGACGGCGCGCTGCGCGAGCTGGCGAGGGATCTGCTCGAGACCATGCACGCGGCGCCCGGCATCGGCATCACCGCGCCGCATATCGGCGTGTCCTTGCGGGTGGTGGTGCTCGACCTCGACGCCAGCGTCGGCCCGCGGACCTATGTCAATCCTGAGATCATCCGGGCTTCGCCCGAGATGATCATGCACAAGGAAGGCAGCGTCTCGATGCCTGGCGTCACCGACGATGTCGAGCGTCACGCCCGTGTCCGCATCCGCTATCAGGATCTCGACGGCAACATGCAGACCGAGGCGTCCGACGGCCTGCGCGCGGTCTGCCACCAGCACGAGATCGATCAGCTCGACGGCATGTTCTGGATCAGGCGGCTGTCGCGCCTGAAGCGGGAGCGGCTGATCAAGCGGTTCGAGAAGATCTCGCGCGGATGACACTAATTGACTGACTTGGAGGGCTGACTTGTTCCCCGATCCCACGCTTTTATGGCAGCCATACCCGTCAATGATCGACGGCATTGAACGACCGCCTTACGTCTTTGATCAAGGTCTCTGGCGCGGCGTGCTCTACCTGATCGTGGTGCCGCCGCGCCACGGACGTCGGGCCTACGGAATCGAAATGTCCTGTCAAATCTATGCCGGCTACGACGAGATGATCCATTCCGTCGCCAATCATGGCACTGAATCGGGCAGCTACGACGGCGGCGTTTACATCAAGGAGGCCGGGACTTCGGCGCTTCTGTCGGCATATATCAACGCCGACCCAATCCGTCGCAAGCCGCGGCACTTCTGCTTTGTCGGCAGCGACTATTGCTATGAGGTGCTTGGTTTTGAGGCCCCCGTCATCCGGGCCTTTGACAGCCCAGACGATGCATTCAAATGGGGACCGTCGCGGAGCGAAGACTAAACGTAACGCCATAGAGCGGTCAGCCAACCGCAATTCTCCGCGACCGTCGTTGCGGAGAGTTCGGTGCGTTACGCTGCTTCCCGACGAATTTAGCCTCCCGCCATCAAATCCTTTGCCAGCGCCATGTAGGCCGGCAGCGTCACGGGATCGTTCGCGGCATTTCCCGCGGCGGGGTGCGAGGCGTAGCGGGCGATCACCATCTCGGCTTTCGGGTCGATGTAGATGCCCTGGCCGTGCACGCCGCGCGCCATGAAGGCGCCGTGGGCATTGTGCGACACCCACCACTGATTGCGGTAGGACGCGCCGGGCAAGGTGGCGTAGCCGGCCGGCTTGAACTTCTGAGGATCACCGCCGCGCGCGATGTCCTCGACCACGGCCACCGGCACGATCTGGCGGCCGTTGAAGCGGCCGTGGTTGCGGATGGTCTCGCCGAAGCGGGCGAGGTCGCGCAGCGTGGTCGAGAGCCCGCCGCCGCCGCTCTCGGTGCCGATGCGGTCGACGTGATAATGCGCGTCCTCCTCCGCACCCATCGGCGCCCAGATCCGTTCCGACAGCAGGTCCGCCAGCGTCATGCCGCTGGCGCGCCGGCAGATGAACGCCAGTACGTCGGAATTGACGGTCTTGTAGGCAAACGCCTTGCCGTGCTCGCCCTGCTTCTTCTGCGACACCAGGAAATCGAAGATATTGGTGGCGCCCTGATAGTCGGACGGAATCGGCGCCATGCCGTTGGCGCGGCGCAGGCCCCACACGTCGGAATTCTTGTCGGTGTAGACCTCGGTGTAGAGCAGGCCCGTGGTCATATCCATCGCCTCATGCACGCGCGCATCGCCGAATGCGCTCGCCTTCAACTCCGGCACGTAGTCGGTGATCGGCGCCTGCGGATCAATCTTGCCCTCCGCGATCAGGATGCCCGCCAGTGTGCCGGTGAACGACTTCGTCACCGACATCGCGATATGCGGCTTGTGCGGCTTCAGCGCGCCGAAATAACGCTCGTAGATCAGTTTGCCCCGATGCAGCACGGCGATGCCGTCGGCATAGGTCTCCTCCAGCATCCGCGCGAACGTCATAGGGCGGCCGTCCATCGTGACCGACGCCGACGCGCCGATGTCACGCTCAGCGCGCGGCAGCACCGACGCCGGGCCGGCCCCGCGCCAGACATTCACGGTCGGCACCAGCTGGCGGATGTTGCTCCAGGCCCAGCGCACATCCGGCGTTTGCGCCGGGGTGACCGTCGCCGCGGCCGCATGCCAGCACGCTCTCTATCCCGCGGCCGCCCGTTCGATCGCGGCGATGTCGATGTTCTTCATCGTCATCATCGCCTCCATCGCGCGCCGTCCGGCCGCGCGATCGGATCCGTTGACCAATTCGAGCAGCCGTCGCGGCGTGATCTGCCAGGCAAATCCCCAGCGATCCCGGCACCAGCCGCATGCGACCTCCTGGCCGCCATTGGTCGTCACGGCGTTCCAGTAGCGGTCGGTCTCCTCCTGGCTGTCGGTCAGTACCATGAAACTCACCGCCTCGGTCGGCTTGTAGTTCGATCCGCCGTTCAGCCCGACATAGCGGCGGCCGAGCACCGTGAACTCGACCGTCAGCTCGTCGCCCTGCCCGATGCCCGGGATCGGCGACACATGACCGGCACCGACGCGGCTATCGGGAAAGGTCGCGGCATAGAATTCCGCCGCCTTACGCGCCTGGCCCTGATCGAACCACAGGCATGTCACGAGTTCCGTCATCGCAATCTCCTTGTTTTGCTCCCGCAGGACGATTGATGAACGCGCAAACCGACAGCTTGCCGAAAACAATCTCCGCCGCGCATAGCGGTTCGGCGCTCGACATTCCGCGGCCCGAAAAGAAGCCAGGACCTGCTGTCGGGAGACGCACCGAGTGTTCGTCCTGGGAAAGCCGGACGACGACGTGGAGAGAAACGATGACCCCCATGATCACCGCCTTCGAACGATCCCCCGATGGCGGCAAGGGGCTGGCGCGCGATACGCGGGTCCGCTGGGCGCTCGAGGAAGTCGGCCAGCCTTACGACGTCCGGCTGGTTTCGTTCGCTGCGATGAAGCAACCCGCGCATCTGGCGCTGCACCCCTTCGGCCAGATCCCGACCTATCAGGAAGGCAATCTCGCGCTGTTCGAGACCGGCGCGATCGTGCTCCATATCGCCGAGCACCATGCCGGCCTGCTGCCCGACGATGCCAATGCCAGGGCGCGCGCGATCACTTGGATGTTCGCCGCGCTCAACACGGTCGAGCCCGTGATCCTCGACCTCGTCACTGTCCGTATCGTGGAAGCCGACAAGCCCTGGAGCAAGGAGCGCCTGCCTCTGGTCGTGGATCGCATCCGCGACCGGTTGCGGCAATTGTCCGCGCGCCTCGGCGGCGCCGACTGGCTCGACGGCGCGTTCAGCGCGGGCGATCTGCTGATGGTGTCGGTGCTGCTGAGGCTGAGAGCGTCGGGCATCCTGGATGAATTCCCCGATCTCGCGGCCTATGTCGCACGTGGCGAGGCGCGGCCTGCCTACAAGCGCGCGTTCGAGGCACAGCTTGCGGTCAACACAAGCTAGCCGCGGCGATGCCGCAGCTCGCGGCGCTAAAGCGGCGAAGCAAAAGCGCGCGCGGCCAAAGCAGCGAAAACAACCCCATGCAAAGTAGCTGGCGGCCGCGGCATTCGGAAACGACTTGACGCGTCGGGCAAATCAATGTTACTTTTTCATTATTCCGAAATGTTGGATCGGCATCCCCCGCGGGTCAGTCGCGCGAGACGGACAGTCCCGCGAGCAGCGGCGCGTAGGCGGCAAGCCTGCGGGACAAGAACTCGGTAAACAGCCGCACGCGCTTGGTCTTGCGAGACTCACCCTGTGTGAGAAGCCAGAGCGTTCCGTACATGTGCAGGTCGGCGCCCGGCACCCTCACCAGCAGGGGGTCGGCGTCTCCGACGAAGCACGGCAGCGTCGTGATCCCGAGCCCCTGCCGTACCGCAACGAGCTGGGTCCCGGCGTCCGTGGTCCTGAACGGAACCCCCGTGGTGCGAACCTCGCCCTCGCTGGCCCAGTCCGGAACGCCATGAATGCTGATGACGATCCACCTGACAGGATCAGGCGCGCCCGCTCGCCACGCGGCCAGTCGATCGCGGGACATGTAGACGCCGCCGAACAGCTCCGGTCCCTTCAGGCCGTTCAGATTGAGCGGCAAAGTTTTGCGGTCGTAGACGACGCGGATCGCGACGTCGGCCTCGCGGTTGGTCAGATTTGCCAGCTCGCCGGACGACACAATTTCCATCTCGATGTCCGGATGCAGACGCGCGAAATCGGCGAAGTCCGGCATCAGCAGGTGTGTCGCGAGCGGCGGCGCCAGCGTCACCCGCAGCAGCCCGCGCACGCTCTGGTCGCGCCCGAAGACGCGTGTCTCCAGCAGGTGCGACGACGCTTCCATCTGGTCCGCGAACTCGAGGACCTCCTCGCCCGCTGTCGTCAGGCGGTAGCCCGAAGGCAGCTTCTCGAACATGTGCACACCGAGACGTTCCTCGAGCTGAGCGATGCGTCGCAGCACGGTCGAGTGATTCACCCCGAGGCGCTCGGCGGCAGCCCGCACCGAGCCTCCGCGCGCGACGGCGAGAAAGTACCGAACGTCATCCCAGTCGATCATGGTGCAATCCGGCACCGCAGGGTGCGCCTTCCAAAACCCGTGTCCAACACCGTCGAACAGCATCTCGTATGTGGGTAGCACGGGCGGTGATCCCAGCCCATGCCGACGAGCGCGGCTCAACGCCGAACGGCCAATACCGATCATCGCGGCTGGCGTCAGTCGTCCAGCCGGATCGATTTCGCACCACCGATGTGCGCGCTTCCGCACTCAACGCCGGATGCCGGACGACCCATCTCGAGGTTCTCGGGGAGCCTCCCCGAACGACGAAAGACGGAGCCTGAACGGAGAAATCATGGGAAAGCTTGAGGGTAAGGTTGCAGTCATCACGGGTGGATCGAGCGGCATGGCGCTGGCGAGCGCCAGGCGGTTCGTCGAAGAAGGCGCTTATGTCTTCATCACGGGCCGGAGGCAGGAGGCGCTCGACGACGCCGTCAAGCTGATTGGCCGGAACGTGACCGGCGTGCGCGGCGACGCCGCCAATCTCGACGACCTCGACCGCCTGTTCGACACGGTCAGGCGGGAAAAGGGCAGGATCGACGTCCTGTACGCGAGCGCCGGCACGGGCGAAGCCGTCCCACTCGGCGAGATCACCGAGCAGCATTTCGATGCGACCTTCGGCCTGAACACGCGCGGCACGCTGTTTACGGTTCAGAAGGCGCTGCCGCTGTTCAACGATGGCGGATCGATCTTCATGACCGGGTCGGTTGCATCGATCAAAGGTTTTCCTGGTTACAGCGTGTATGCGGCGAGCAAAGCGGCGCTGCACGCATTCGCACGCGGATGGCTCAACGAACTGAAGGGCAGGAATATCCGGGTCAACGTGCTGCACCCTGGGCCGATCGCCACACCGATGCAGGACCAGGTTCTCACCGAGGAGGCGAAGCGAATGTTCGAATCCCTGATCCCGCGGGGAAAGATGGGTCGTCCCGAGGAAATTGCGGCGGCCGCGCTGTTTCTTGCGTCGGACGATTCGAGCTTCGTGAACGGGGTCGAGTTGTCCGTCGACGGCGGCTTCTCGGCGATCTGAAAGGCCGGGGAATCAATATCAAGACGGATCGGAGAAACATCATGAGCTATGCAATTGTAGGATTCGGTGCGGTAGGCCAGGCCCTCGCCCACGCCTTCGCCCGCAAGAACATCGACGTGACTGTTGCGAGCCGCCGGCCGCCCGAGGCGCTGGCGCCGCAGGCTGCGGCGATCGGACCCACGGTCGTCGCCAGGTCGCTGCGGGATGCACTCGCGGCCGACACGATCATCCTGGCGGTCCCGTTCGGAGAGCATCGCGAGGTTGCGAAGGCGCTGCCGAGCTGGGAAGGCAAGACGGTCATTGACGCGATGAACGCGTTGGTTCCCCTCGAGGAGCTGGACGGTCTCCTCTCCTCCGCCTTCGTCGCGAAGGCGTTCAGCGGCGCCAGGCTCGTGAAAGCTTTCAATCACCTGATTGCGGCCAAGCTGGCTGCCGATCCGGTCGTCGAGGGCGGCCATCGTGTCGTCTTCCTGTCTGGTGACGACGAGGACGCGATCGCTCCCGTGGCCGCCTTGGCCAAACAGCTCGGCTTCGCACCCGTCAAGCTCGGAAAGCTCAACGAAGGTGGCGCGCTGGTGCACGCCCGCGGCCGCATCTGGGGCCAGCTCATCTTCCAGGACTTGTTCAAGAAGGAGCAGTAATCGATGAGCGACCGTGTGAACAGCGAACGAATCGTCTTGGTGACCGGCGCCACCGGTCAGCAAGGCGGCGCCGTGTACCGGCACTTGCAGAACAAGGGATACAAGTTGCGCGCGCTGGTGCGCTATCCCGACAGCGACAAAGCACGTCGACTGATGGGGCATGGCGGCGACGTATTTCAGGGAAGCCTCGATGATCCCGGCAGCCTGATGCGCGCGATGGACGGTGTGTACGGCGTATTCTCCGTGCAGACCTACACCGAGAATGAGACCCAGCAGGGCGTGGCGGTCATCGACGCGGCGAAGCGGCAGGGCGTCAGCCATGTCGTCTACAGCTCAGTCGGTTCGGCGGACGAGAAGACGGGCATTCCTCACTTTGAAAGCAAGGTGAAAGTGGAGGAACATCTGCGCGCGAGCGGTCTGAGGTATACGATCCTGCGGCCGGTCTTCTTCATGGAGAACTGGCTGCGCATGTTCGGCTATTGGGGCGAGCCGATCCGGAACGGGCAAGTCCGGCAGCCGCTGAGCCCGACGACGAACCTGCAGATGGTCGCGGTGGATGACATCGGCGCGTTTGCAGCGCTTGCGTTCGAGCATCCCGGCAAATGGGAGAACAGGACATTTTCGCTGGCGGGTGATGAATTGTCGATGCAGCAGATCGCCGACGCATTCAGCCGCGCGACAGCGCGAGACGTGACGCACGCTCAGGTGCCCTGGGACCAGTTCGCGACAACCATGGGACGGGAACTGACGGTGATGTACCGCTGGTTCGAAGACAAAGGCTTTCACTTCGACATCGAACAGGCGCGGCGCGAATATCCGCCGACCCACACCTTCGATCGATGGCTGGGGGCGAACTGGAGCAGGACTGCGGCTGCGACGCGCTAATGCGCGGGGCGGGCTGGGGGCGCATTGCCAAAACACCGAAAACAACCCATGCAAAGGAGTCGGCAGCGGACGACGGCGTTCGACCAGCCCACTTGACACGTCGGGCAAATCAGCAATACTATTCTAATATTCCGAAATTATGCAGGCGCTGCCCTCGCCGCGCCTGCTTCGCAACCTAGCGGCTGCGCCAATCCTCCAACCCGAGCCCGCCGACGCGAATAAATTCCCGCGCGTTGTGCGTCACAACCTTGAGGCCGCGGCGCAAGGCGCAAGCCGCGAGCAGCAGATCATAGGCTCCGATCGGCGTGCCCTGGCTATTCAGGCTCGCGTGCATTGCGCGGCGTCGCGTGCATCACGCACTCTACAGCACGCACGCATCATTTCCGATACTGGTCGTCGCTCACCTTCTCGAGCCAATCCACGTTCTTGCCGCCGGAGGATTCCTGGACGGCAATGTGGGTCATCGCCGTCGTCGGCGAGGCGCCATGCCAGTGCTTCAGTCCGGGAGGAAACCACACGACGTCGCCGGGGCGAACTTCCTCGACCGGGCCGCCCTCGCACTGCACCCACCCAAGCCCCGCGGTGACAATCAGCGTTTGGCCGAGCGGATGCGTGTGCCAGGCGGTCCGGGCGCCGGGCTCGAACGTGACTTGGCCCGCGCCGACCCGAGCGGGATCTGGAGCCTGGAACAGCGGGTCTATGCGCACGGTGCCGGTGAACCATTCTGCAGGACCCTTCTGTGAAGGGCGGGATCCGTTTCTCTTGATATCGATGTCCATTTGAACCTCCTTTGCTTCGGACGTGAGCGCTTGCGCCCGGTGAATTCCGATCGTAGCGGCGGCGCTCCCGGCGATCAGCACGCCCCTGCGTGTGATCACTTCACGCCTCCGCTCATCGCGGGTCGTACCCCGGCTTCTTGTAGATGGTGTCCGGCTTATCGATGATGTCGGGCCTGTAGACCCTGGTAAGCCAATCCTTCGGTTCGACGTCCTCGATGCCGACCGAAACGGATTCTTCTCCGTAGCTGAGCGTGCGCATCACAGCTTCCGTAACCGCGTGCGCGAGCGCCTGCTTCTGGCTCTCGAGCTTACCCGAGTAGAGTTTGACGATGACATGAGGCATTGCCGGTTTCCTTCAGTGCGGCCGCTTTTCAATGACGTCCTTGATGACCGGCGCTGCGGAGAATGCGTTGGGCCAGCCTGCATAGAAGGCGAGATGGCCGAGCACCTCGCCGGCCTCATCCCGCGTCAGTCCATTGTCCATCGCGCGGTTCAGGTGGTAGGTGATCTGCGCGACCTGACCGGTGGCGATGAGTGCGCTCACGGTGACCAGACTGCGGTCGCGCGGCGCCAACGCCGGCCTGAGCCAGAGATCCCGGAACAGCACGTCGGTCGTGTACTGGACAAGGCTTGGCGTGATTTGCCCGAACTGCTCTCCGACGCGCGTTGCCCGCTGCTTCTCCGCCACCTCGTCGAGCGGTAGCTGCGGCCCCGAGGCCGGCGGCAGCTGATCAGCGCCGACGTTGCGGCTCTTAAAGACCTCCCTCGCCGCCGGGATTGCATCCATTGCGTTCGCCCAGCCGGTGTAGAAAGCCAGATGCGTGATAGTCTCCGAAATTTCCGACGGCTTCACGCCGTTGTCGAGCGCGAGTGCCAGATAGTACGGCAGCTCAACGGTCTGGTCGCGCGCGATAAGCGCGGCGACCGTGACGATACTGCGGTCTCGGCGAGAGAGCCCTGGTCGCTTCCACAGATCGCCGAGAACGAACTTTTGCGCGTAGCTTTCGAGGGCTGGAGCGACGACGCGGACGTCTTCTGGCTTTGACATGGTATTTGCTCCTTCGATGGATGCCTGTCCGGCGGCGGCCACGCCGCCGCCGGCGAACAGACAGAATGAAAGCAAAGTCGCAGCGAGCAACCTCATTGCGAGGATCCTTCCAAGGTTGTCGGCTGCGCCATCAGCCACAGCGCGACCAGTGCGGCACAGAGCACGGCCACCGCGCTGACGAGAAAGACGGCATTTACTCGCGCGCCGGTCGCGATCAATCCGAGTGCCGGGCACGCGATTCCTTGAGCGAGATCCAAGAACGCCGTGTAGGCGCCCATGGCCAGGCCACGGCTCTGCGCCGGAACACCGCGCACGGCCTCGACGCCGAACCCCGGATAGACCAGTGAGAAGCCGAAGCCGGTAAGCGCGGCGCCGGCAAACGCCATCTCGGGCTGGACGGCGAGCCAGATCAGCGCCTGGCCAGCGGCTTCGATCACCGCACAGACGAGCGCGACCTTCGCTCCGCCGAGCTCGTCGGCCACGTGACTGAAGAACACCCGTGCCAGGATGAAGGCTGCGGCGTAGGTGGAATAAGCCAACCATCCATTGGCCCATCCGCGGCTCGCGAACAACAACGCGACGAACGTGGTCACTGCGCCGAAGCCGACGCTGCCGAGCGCTGAACCTAAGCCCGGCACCCAGACTGCACCGAATATCTCGGCGAACGAGTAGCGCGCCTGGTGGTGGACGGATGGGACCGCGGGGAGCCGGACAACAAGAAGAAGCGTCAGCAATGGCGCGGCCACGGTGGCGATCGCGACCGCAGCGAACCCGTAGGTGGCGTAGAGCGCGGACCCCGCCGGCGCACCGATCGCGAAGGCCGCAAACATCGCCGAGCCAACCCAGGCGATGACCTTGCCGGTACTGCGTGCATCGGCGAGCGCCAGTCCCCAGCTCACGGCAGCCGTGATGATGAAGCTTTCCGCCGCCCCGAGCAGCCCGCGGCCGAGCAGCAGTATCGAGACCGACGCGAGCGGGGTTTTGGCGAAGCCAAGAGACCCTAGGTAAAGCAGTCCGGACGACGCGGCAGCGAGCAGGCCGACGACCACGCCGCGCTTCGCTCCCCGGCTATCCGAAAAGTGGCCAGCCCACGGTCGCGAGATCAGCGAAGCGGCGAACTGGCTGCCGGCCACAAGGCCGACCACGAAGGTACCCAAACCCAATCCATCGTGGACATGAAGCGGAAGAACCGGCATCGCGACACCAATGACCAGGAACGCAACGAAGACCACTGCCATGATCGGCAGGAGGGTAGCGCCGCCGCGAGGAACGGTGGACTCTTGCAAGGCTGTCACCGACACGCGAGCTCAGAGCTCCTGCTTCGTCGGGCGGTACAGGATCTCGTTGATATCCACGTCCTGCGGCTGGCTCAGCGCGAATGCGACCGCTCGCGCGAAAGAGTCCGCGGGCACCGCGACCTGCGCATAGAAGCCACGCAGACGCTCGGCAGCCGCGGGATCGCTCACGCTGTTTGGAAGCTCGGTCGCCACGGCCCCCGGCGAGATCACCGTCGTCCGGATGTTGTAGGGCTTCACCTCCTGCCGCAGGCCTTCCGACAGCGCGCGGACAGCGAACTTGGTCGCCGCGTAGACGGCGAACCCCGGCCCGACCCGGTGGCCGGCGACGGACGAGACGTTGATGAAGTGACCCGCCTTCTGCCGCTGCATGTGCGGAAGAGCGGCGGCGATGCCGTACATCACACCCTTGATGTTGACGTCGATCATCCGGTCCCACTCGTCGATCTTCAATTGCTCGAGGGGAGCCTGGGGCATCAGGCCGGCGTTGTTGATCATGACGTCGATGCGGCCGTAGGCCTGCACCGCCGAGTCGACGAGCGCCTTCACCTGCTCGTGGCGGATCACGTCGGTTTGCAAAGCCAGAGCTTTCCCGCCGCGCGCCTCGAGGTCCTTCGCCAGCCCTTGGAGGCGATCCGCCCGGCGGGCACCGAGTACCACCGTTGCGCCGTGCGCAGACAGGAGGCGCGCGGTGGCTTCGCCTAGCCCGCTGCTCGCTCCCGTCACGACCACGATCTTGTCCTTGATTCCTTCTGTCATAGGTCCTTGCCTTCATTTCTGCAGACGGCACCGCTGATGTCTGACCAAACCTAGGACTTCCGCCGGCCGGCGATTAGGTGATAAATTCCGCATGCAGTCATTAGGATGGCTTATCAATGAATCGGGAAGACGCGAGCGATCTCCTCGCGTTCCTCGCAGTAGCGAGGGAACGCAGCTTTACGCGTGCCGCGGCAAAGCTCGGCATGACGCAATCCGCGCTTAGCCAGATCATCCGGAGCCTGGAGGAAAGGCTCGGTGTGCGACTGTTGAACCGAACGACGCGGAGCGTCACGCCAACTCAAGCGGGGGAACGGCTGTTCCTAAGCGTCGGCCCCAAGTTCACCGACATGGATGCCGACCTCGCGGCGCTTAGCGAACTTCGCGAAAAGCCTGCCGGAACCGTCCGGCTGACGGCGACGGAGTTTGCCGCCACCGAGATCCTGCTGCCGGCGCTGGGAAAGATCCTGCCCAAGTACCCAGACATCCATGTCGAGGTAGTCATCGACTATGGGCTCACCAATATCGTGGCGCAGCAGGTTGATGCGGGCATCCGTCCCGGCGAGCTCGTCGCCAAGGACATGATTGCCGTGCGCGTCAGCCCCGACCTACGGATGGCCGTCGTCGGCTCGCCCTCCTACTTCGCCGAGCGCAAGCGGCCGAAGACGCCCCAAGATCTGACCCACCATAACTGCTTCAATCTTCGTCTACCGACCCATGGCGGCAGTCTCTACGCTTGGGAGTTCGAGAAGAACGGGCGGGAGCTCAATGTGCGCGTGGAGGGACAGCTGGTGTTCAACAGCGCGAGCCTTCTTTTGGACGGAGCGCTCAAAGGCTTGGGTCTTGCCTACCTCACGGAGGGGCACGTGCAGCCGTACGTTTCGGAAGGCCGACTAGTGAGAGTGCTGTCTGATTGGTGCCCGCCGTTCTCTGGCTACCACCTCTACTATCCCAGCCGGCGGCAACCTTCGCCCGCATTTTCGCTGTTGGTCGAGGCTCTTCGGCACCGCGGGAAATAGCAGGGTGCTCGGAGCTGGAGCTCCGGACGCCCCGCCCTTCTGTACGATCAAGTACGCCGCAATACGCCCTTGGTGAAAACGCGGTGGATTACCAACCTCGACCGAGATAAGCCAAGCTCACTGCTTCGGTCAGCGTCCTCAATGCGAAAGCAAGCGAGAACAACTCCACCACGTGTGCACCTATAAACCCGGCGTCTTGTGACCGTGACTACGTCCGCTTTGCTCCAGTAGCGACCAAGCTCGTGCAGGCAGCGCAGCATGTCGCAATGCGCCAACAAGATCTCTACCGCGCCCGCAACCGGGTCAAGCGGTTCTTCAACAGGAACAAACAATGTCGTCGGGTTGCAACGCGCTACGACAAACTTGCCGCCAACTGCCTCGCCTTCGTTCAACTCGCATCAATCAGGCTTTGGCTGCGCCTTAACGAGTCCGCGTCCTAGACTACACAAAACGTCGCGACAGCAGCCGGCCGCCCTACTCCCACTCAATCGTCCCCGGCGGCTTGCTCGTCACGTCGTACACCACCCGGTTCACGCCCTTCACCTCGTTGATGATGCGCGTCGCGGTCTCGCCCAAAAACTTCATCTCGAACTGGTAGAAGTCCGCCGTCATTCCGTCGGTCGACGTCACGGCGCGCAAACCCACGACGTATTCATAGGTCCGGCCGTCGCCCATCACGCCCACGGTCTTGACCGGCAGCAGCACCGCAAACGCCTGCCAGATCGCGTCGTAGAGGCCGTGTTTGCGGATCTGGTCGATGTAGACGGCATCGGCGTTGCGGAGGATGTCGAGCTTTTCGCGTGTGATGTCGCCGGGGCAGCGGATGGCGAGGCCGGGGCCCGGGAACGGGTGGCGGCCGACGAAGATCTCGGGCAGGCCGAGCTCGCGGCCGAGCACGCGGACCTCGTCCTTGAACAATTCGCGCAGCGGCTCGACCAGCTTCATGTTCATGCGTGCCGGGAGGCCGCCGACATTGTGATGCGACTTGATGGTCACCGACGGGCCGCCGGTGAAGGAGACGCTCTCGATCACGTCGGGGTAGAGCGTGCCCTGCGCCAGGAATCCGGCACCGCCGATTTTTTTCGCTTCCGCCTCGAACACGTCGATGAAGAGGCGGCCGATGGTCTTGCGCTTGGCTTCCGGGTCGGTGACGCCTTCGAGTTCGCCGAGGAATTGCTTGGATGCGTCGACGTGGACCAGCGGGATGTTGTAGTGGTTGCGGAACAGGTCGACGACGGTCCTGGCTTCGTCGAGCCTGAGCAGGCCGTGATCGACGAACACGCAGGTGAGCTGGTCGCCGATCGCCTCATGGATCAGGACCGCCGCCACCGCGGAATCGACGCCGCCGGAGAGGCCGCAGATCACCTTGCCGTCGCCGACCTGGGCGCGAATCTTCTCGATCGCCTCCTCGCGGAAGGCGCGCATGGTCCAGTCGCCGGCAAGCCCCGCGATCTTGCGGACGAAATTGCGGATCAGCTTGGCGCCGTCGGGCGTATGCACCACCTCGGGGTGGAACATCAGGCCGTAATATTTGCGTTTCTCGTCCTGGATGATCGCGAACGGCGCATTCGCGGAGGTGCCGGCCACCGTGAAGCCGGGCGGCATCCTGGTGATGCGATCGCCATGGCTCATCCACACCTGGTGCTTCTCGCCAAAACCCCAGACGCCGTCGAACAGCGCGCTGTCGGTCTTGACCTCGACATCGGCGCGGCCGAACTCGCGGTGATGTCCGCCCTCGACCTCGCCGCCGAGTTGCGCTGCCAGGGTCATCTGGCCGTAGCAGATGCCGAGCACGGGAACGCCGGATTCGAAAATCAGCTGCGGGGCGCGCGGCGAGCCGCTTTCATGCACCGATTCCGGGCCGCCGGAGAGGATCACCGCCTTCGGCTTCATCTCGTTGAAGGCGGCTTCGGCCTTCTGGAACGGCACGATCTCGGAATAGACGCCCATCTCGCGGACGCGGCGGGCGATCAGTTGCGTCACCTGACTGCCGAAATCGACAATCAGAATCTTGTCATGCGCCGAGGCCACTGGTGGCGTCGACTCGCGGTTTTTCGATGCGGCTGTCATGGCAAGCCAATACGCTGGTACGCCCGCCCCCGCAACCGCGGCCGACCGCGCGCCCACATTCTTCTTTGGGCATGGACAGATGCATAAAGGTCAGTAATATTGACCTAGTTTGGCCAGAATGAAGATGGGAGGAAAACTACTGGGGTGAGCTGGGCAAATCGTAGGATGGGTAGAGCGAAGCGAAACCCATCATTCGCGCCGCATGCGAGGCCGATGGGTTTCACTTAGCTCTACCCATCCTACGCGTCCGCGATTGGAACCTTGGCATGAAAATCCCCGCCCTGCCCTTCACCGTGACCGACTGGAGCAAAGTCGCGCCGAGCGTGCATCCCGGCGAGACCGGCCAGGCGCTGTGGCGCACGCTCGACATCGGCGATCTCCGGGTGCGGATGGTCGAATATTCGCCGGGCTATCTCGCCGATCACTGGTGCGATCGCGGCCATGTGCTGTTCGTCGTGCAGGGCGAGCTCGACACCGAGCTGCGCGACGGCCGCAAATTTACGCTGAAGTCCGGCATGAGCTACCAGGTCTCCGATTTCGGCGACGCCGCGCACCGCTCGTCGACGACGATGGGCGCGACGCTGTTCATCGTGGATTAGGGCATCGGAGGGTGGGCAAAGGCGCACTTGCGTCGTGCCTGCCATCCACGGCGTGCTCGCGATGATAGGCACGCTTGCGCTTTGCCCACCCGACGAAGCTACGCGCTGTGGCTAGCGCTTGCGCGTGCCGACCTTCTTCACCCTGGTGTCGGACCATTTCAGCGGCCGCCCGGCCTTCGACGGCAACACCAACGGCCCGACCTGCTGCCCGGCCCGATCCAGCAGCACCGAATGCGCCTCGCCGCGGGCGAAAAGATGCGCCTCGCCCCATTGCCGCAGGCTGACCACGACGGGAAACAGATCGTGTCCCCGCCTGGTCAGCGCGTATTCCTGATAGGCGCTGCCGTCGGAGGCGGCGACCTGTTCGAGCACGCCAAGCTCCACCAGCTTGCGCAGCCGCGCGGTCAGCATGCCCTTGGCAATGCCGAGATTCTTCTGGAAGTCGCCGAACCGGCGCACGCCGTCGAACGCGTCGCGCACGATCAACAGCGACCACCAGTCGCCGATCGCATCCAGCGCGCGCGCCACCGGGCACTCGGCCTTGGCGAAACCGGTGCGCCTCATCGCAGGCCTCTCCCTTTCTTCACGATTTGATGTGGTCTCAACATAGGACTAGACAGCGCTCCGCGCAACTGGTCTCATCATAAGACCAGCTAGACGGGAGACCATGATGGCGAACCGGGATGCAATTCGCGCCGCACGCGCGCAGAGCGACGGCGCGGCAGCAGGCGGCCTCTCCTCCGCGATCACCCTGCTGTTCGCGGTCGCCTGCGGGCTGAGCGTCGCCAACATCTATTTTGCGCAGCCGCTGCTCGACACCATGGCGCGCGATCTCGGCATCACGCCGGCGGCGATCGGCATCGTGGTGACGCTGACCCAGATCGGCTACGCCTGCGGCCTGATCCTGATCGTGCCGCTCGGCGATCTCCTGGACCGCCGCCGGCTGATCACGGGCCAGACCCTGCTGTCCGCGCTCGCGCTCGCCATCGTCGGCACGGCGTCGAACGCCGCGGTGCTGTTCGTCGGCATGGTGCTGGTCGGATTGCTCGCCGTCGTCATCCAGGTGCTGGTCGCCTACGCCGCGACCCTGGCGGCGCCTGCCGAACGTGGACGCACCATCGGCACCGTCACCAGCGGCGTGGTGTCGGGCATCCTGCTGGCGCGCTTTGCCGCCGGCGCACTGGCCGATCTCGGCGGCTGGCGGATGGTCTATCTGACGTCGGCCGCGCTGACGCTGGTGCTTGCGGCGCTGCTCGCTTTCGCCCTGCCGCGTCAGCAAACATCGGTGCTGGCCGGTTCGTCCTACGCAAAGCTGCTGCGCTCGACGTTACAGCTGTTCGCGCAGGAGCCGATCCTGCGCGAGCGGGCGGTGTTCGCGATGCTGGTGTTCGCGAGCTTCAGCGCGTTCTGGAGTTCGATCGTGCTGCCGCTCGCCGCGCCGCCGCTGTCGCTGTCGCATACCACCATCGGCATGCTCGGGATCGCCGGCCTCGCCGGCGCGCTGGCGGCGCGCAATTCCGGCCGCCTCGCCGATCGCGGCTGGGCGCAGCGCGTCACCGGATTGTCACTGCTGCTGATGCTCGCCGGCTGGGCCCCGATCGCCTGCCTGCACACCTCGCTCTGGCCAGTCGTCGTTGGCGTCGTGATGCTCGATCTCGCGGTGCAGGCGGTGCATGTCACCAACCAGAGCCTGATCGTCGCGACGCGGCCGGACGCATCGAGCCGGCTGATCGGCGGCTACATGGTGTTCTATTCGATCGGCAGCGGGCTCGGCGCGATCGGTTCGACGATGGCGTATGCGACGGCGGGGTGGATCGGCGTCTGCACGCTCGGTGCGGCCATCAGTGCGTGTGCGCTGCTGTTCTGGATCATCACGGTGAGCAGGATGCCGGTGGCGGCGGCGGCTTGCTCAGTGCCGTAGGGTGGGCAAAGCGCCAGCGTGCCCACCATTCTTGCACCGCCTCGTGATGGTGGGCACGGCGCTGCGCGCCTTTTGCCCACCCTACGCAGTTACGCCTTCTTCAGCACCGAGACGAAAAATCCGTCCGTTCCCGTGCGGCGCGGCGTCATCAGCCAGCCTTCGTCGGATTGCAGCGCGGCCTGCGCAAATTCCTCGGCCTTGTCCCACAGCACGCCCGCCGTCTGCTCCGGCGGCTGCACGGAAAACTCCGGATGCTGCGCCACGAAGGCCCTCACCTGCGCGCCGTTTTCTTCAGATAGCACCGAGCAGGTGATGTAGGCGATGCGGCCGCCGGGCTTCACCAGCGGCGCGGCGCGAGCGAGCACCTCGGCCTGGTCCTTCAGCCGCACCTCGAGCGCGCCGGGGCGCATGCGCCATTTGGCGTCGGGGTTGCGGCGCCAGGTGCCGGTGCCGGTGCAGGGCGCGTCGATCACGACGAGGTCGGCGGAGGCCTTGATGTCGGACAAAATCTCCTCCTCGCCGCGCGGCGTGCGCACCTCGCAATTGTGCACGCCTGATCGAGACAGCCGTTCATGGATCGGCGCCAGCTGGCGCTTGTCGTGATCGGTCGCGATCAGCCGGCCCTTGCCGTCCATTTGCGCGGCCAGCGCCAGCGTCTTGCCGCCGGCGCCGGCGCAGAGGTCGATCACCTGCTCGCCGGGTTTTGCGGCCGCAAACAGCGCGGCGAGTTGCGAGCCCTCGTCCTGCACCTCGATGGCGCCCTTGATGAAATCCTCCTCGGCATGGATGCCGGGATTGCGCGCGTCGGCGCCGAGCGCAATGCGCAGGCCGAGCGGCGACCACGGCGTTTCCGTCGCGCCCAGATGCGACAGCCGCGGCAGGACCTTCTCGCGCTTGCCCCGCAGCGTGTTGACGCGCAGGTCGAGCGGTGCCCGGCTCGCCATTGCGGTCGCCTCCGCCACGCGTTCGTCACCGAACACCTTTGCCAGATATGGATCGAGCCAGTCCGGATAGTCGCCGGCAATCGGCGCCGGCGCATCGTCGAGCGAGCGCGAGGTCAGCGCCGCCTGCTCGGCATCGGTCAGCGGTTCCGGCGCGAACCGGCCGCCGTCACACAGCGCCGATATGGTGGCGAGGTCCATGCCGCGCTCGAGCCTGAGCATGCCGAGCACGTGCGACCGCGCACTGTCGTCATCCATCAGATAGGCCGCGGAGGATTGCCGGCGCAGCACGTCCCAGATCAGGCCTGAGATCGCGGCGCGGTCGCCGGAACCGGCATAGCGGTGCGCGGTGCCCCATTCCTTCAGCGCTTTCGCCGCGGGAATGCGCTGGGAGTCGATGGTGGCGATCAGCTCGATCGCGGCGGAGAGCCGGGCAGCGGGGGTCATCAAGGTCTTTCGGTTTGATACGTCAGAGCAGAAGCAGCAGCTTCAGCGCGAAATAGAGCCACATCGCGGCCAGCACCAGCACGCCGGCGAACCAGGCGAGCGAACGCGGCCGCACGTCGTTGGAGGTGACGAAGACCCCGGCATGGGCGAATCGCGTCACCACGAACACCCAGGACATCAGCACGATGAACAGATCGGCACGGCGCAGCGGCAGCGCAATGGCGATCAGGACATAGAACAGCACCGGCAGCTCGAGCTGGTTGGCGAAGCAGTTGCCGAGCTGGGTGGCGCGGGCCGGCCAGTTCGGCTGGCGCAGCGCGATATCAGCCATTTTGGTCTCGCCGCTCGACAGCGAACGGGTGCGCGTCACCGCCATGCCGAACAGGAGCGCGAAGGTGAGCCCGATCTGGATGAAGACCGGCAGCAAAACCATTTGAACTGACATCAGAATCTCCCTCGGCGGCAGCGCCGAGGCGCCCCTCTTAGCGGCAGCCACCGCGCAACACAATGAAGAGCCTGGCTGAGCCGCTTGAACCGGCATCCGAGCTCCGGTGACCAACGAGTGACCAACTCTTGGGCGTTATGGCGGTTTCAATCCCCTTCCGCGGATGCGCGCGATGACCATCACCTCCCCGATCCCCGACGGCGTGGCCCGCGTGGCCGAGATCCTCACCGGCGTCGTCAACTCGCTGTGGAAGGCGATCGGCTGGTTCGACGATGCGGTGGACGGCGGCCTCGGCATGGTGATGTCAGGCCTTGCCGGCGTCGCCGCAGCACTGCTGGTCGCGCTCCTGGTCTCGATCTATCTCCGCTCGGGCTACCGCTCGACGCGCGACATCATCGCGCACGGCCTCGCCGCGGCGCTGCTGCTCGGACTGCTCGGCTTTGCCGCCTACGACCTCAGGCACGACGCGCTCGCCTATCTCGGGCTCAACGCCTCGGCGCCGGCCATCAAGCTGGAAATCCGCAGCCCCGTCAGCCAGTGGCGGTCCGGCTGGCTCTGACACGCGGCTGACCATCGCTCTCGCCATTGCCGCCCTCGCCGCGCTGGACGTAGAGGTTCACGCGACGCCGGCCGACATCGAAGGCACGCTCGATATCAAGAGCGCGCGGCGGATCTGCTTCGACGGCAATTAGCACTTTGTTTGAAACATGATCTCAAGCGACGCGCGTTATTCGTGCAACGCGGCGTCATCGTTCCGACTTCGCGGCGGCCTATGATCGCAGCGAAAGGAACGATGCAATGACCCAATTTCGTCTCACCCAAATTTCCGACACGCATCTTGCGCGACGCTTTGCGCTGCTCACCGACAATTTCCAGAAGATCAGCGCGCACATCGACGCGACGCGGCCCGACCTCGTGATCAACACCGGCGACGTCTCGTTCGACGGCCCGAACAGCCGCGAGGATATGGTCTTCGCGAAGGAATTGCACGACGCGCTGCCGGTCGAGTGCCGCTATCTGCCCGGCAATCACGACATCGGCGACAACCCGACTGCGGTTGCACCGGCGCCGGCACAACTGCCGACGAAGCAAACCTGTGGCGCCTTCACATCCGTTTTCGGCCATGATCGCTGGAGCTTCGAGGCGGCCGGCTGGCGCTTCATCGGGTTGAACTCGCTGATCATGAACACCGGCCTCGACGGCGAAGCCGCGCAGTTCGACTGGCTCGCGAGCGAGCTCGACAAGACCGCGGGCAAGCCGGTGGCGCTGTTCATCCACAAGCCGCTGTATCGCGAACTGCCCGACGATGCCGAGCAAACGGCAACCTCATTCCGCTACGTGCCGCAGCCGGCGCGGCAGCGGCTGATCGAGATGTTCGGCAAGGTCGATTGGCGGCTGGTCTGCAGCGGCCATGTGCACCAGCGCCGCGACTACACCTTCGGGCGCGTCCGCCACGTCTGGGCACCGTCGGCCGGCTTCACCGTCCCCGATGCACGGCAGGAAACCATCGGCATCAAGGAGACCGGCCTGGTCGAGTATCGCTTCCAGCCCGACAGTTTCGAGGTGCGCCATGTCAGGGCCAAGGGCCAGCTCGACGTCGACCTGGACGTGCTGCTCCGCGGCGAGCCAGCGCATTGAGCAGGTTCAGGTCCGCGCGGCGTCCTGCAGGTCCTGCTTGATGACCGTGAGCAGCGCCTGCAGCGAGTCCTTGCTGGGCTCAGGCGTTGCTTCGGCCGGCCGCATGCGCGGCGCGGGAGCATGGGAAGCAGCGCGAGGAGCGACCCGTCGCACCGGCCCCGTGTCCAACTCTTGCTGGACGAAATGGCCGTGCAAAACGTCGTCGCGCCGGCCCATGACGAACATCGTCACCCAATAGCCGACGGCGAGCAGGATAATCCCGAAAAGAACAGCTTCAAAAATCATGGCTACACCTGAAATATAGCCATATTGATTCAACTGCTTGGGTTCCCGGTCAAGCGTTTGGGGGCAAAAATGCCCCCAAATTCAGCCAGTTGTGGCGTTTTTGATACGTTTCTGCGCGGAATGAGAGCCCTCAGGCCTTATCCGGCCCGACCCGGACCAGCTGCTTGCCGAAATTGGCCCCCTTGAGCAGGCCCATGAAGGCCTCCGGCGCGCTGTCGAGCCCCTCGGTCACGAACTCCTTGTACTTGACCTTGCCGTCACGCACCCATTGCGACATGTCGCGCAGGAAGTCGCCATGCATCGCGGCGAAGTCGCTGACGATGAAGCCGCGGAAGGTCAGCCGCTTGGTCAGGATGTTGCGCATCATCGCGCCGGCCCATTTTGGCGCATGCGCCTCGGTGTCGTTGTAATGCGCGATCAGGCCGCACACCGGGATGCGCGCGAAGGCGTTGAGCAGCGGAAACACTGCCTCGAACACCGCGCCGCCGACATTCTCGAAATAGACGTCGATGCCCTTCGGACAGGCCTCCTTCAGCTTCGCCGCGAGGTTGGGATCGCGATGGTCGAGGCACTCGTCGAAGCCGAGCTCGTTCTTGACGTAGGCGCATTTGTCCTTGCCGCCGGCAATGCCGATCGCGCGCGCGCCCCTGATCCTGGCGATCTGGCCGACCGCCGAGCCGACCGCGCCGGAGGCGGCCGCGACCACCACGGTCTCGCCGGGCTGCGGCTTGCCGATCTCGAGCAGGCCGGTATAGGCGGTCATGCCGGGCATGCCGAGCACGCCGACCGCGGTCGAGATCGGCGCGATCTTCGGATCGATCTTGGCGAGGCCCTTGCCGTCGGACAGCACATGGGTCTGCCAGCCCGCGCGCGACAGCACGATGTCACCCTTGGCAAAGCCAGGATTGTTGGACGCGATCACCTCGCTGACCGTGCCGCCCTCCATCACGCCGCCGACCGGCACCGGCGCGGCATAGGACGGACCGTCGGCCATGCGGCCGCGCATATAGGGATCGAGCGACAGCCAGATGGTGCGCAGCAACACCTGCCCGTCGCCCGCCGTCGGCGGCGTGTAGTCCTCGATCTTGAAGTTGGCGGCAGTGGGCTCGCCATGCGGACGCGAGGCGAGAACGACGCGCTTTCCTTGGGACATCAGGATTTCCTCAGATTGATTGGTTTCGTGGCGGACACGTAGTCATGCAATCCGGCTCCCCGCAAGGGAGACGGATTTGCTGTTTGACGTGCGTGTTGTTTGAAATGTTGTTTGAATGATGAGCCTCATGCCGTGAGGCATTCGAATTACGAACCGCCGGTGCGCTACTGGGGAATTTCAAGATAGCGCAAATCTCCAAAAGCTACGGAGCGTGAATTCAGGCGGCCGTGCAGCTGACGATTAACAAGAGACAGACAGTTGGGCAGAATCGGAAAAGATAGGTGACGTCACCGCACGCACTCACCGATATCTAGGATGGGAGATGGGGAGGGTAGATAGCCTAGATAACGCCTATCCACAGCATCGATACGAAAAGAGCCCCCCCGATTGACTCGGGGGGGCCCTTGGTCTAGAAGATACCTTGAACCAGAACCGCAACCTCAAAAAGTGTTAGCCGCACTCCAGAGGCCCGATTTAGGTCCCAACGCGGAGTCAGAAGTCCTCTCAACGTTGGGGGTGGTGACGAGGCTAGAGAATGCCGTCGCACGCATGACCGTGTGAAACGTAGCACAGGCCCCTTTTCCCTTCAAGAGGACCCCCTCTTACCGCGAGGTAAGAAATGTCACGTGTGCCCAGGTCAGACCGTCCGAAGGGACGACGAGACCGGCATTTCCCCGTGAAAAAGCCTGCTTTCTTTCGCCGGCTCTAATCTGGTCGCAGGCGGTTAACGGTGCCGACAAAAAGCAAGCGTGATGCTGCTTATGTCGGGCGGCAAATTAGCAAAGCGGTGCGGAGGAAACTCCGCACCGACTCCTCACAAAGGGGAAGATCATGAACATCATTCTGAAGCCCAAGCCATTTCCGCCGACAGGCTTTTCTAGCCAACCCGGCCCAGGGCCAATTCCACCTCAGGCGTCTAGTTCAGATGCACCGGCGGAAACGGCCACGGTAGCTTCAAAGCCAGATAAGGCTATCTCTAAGGCGAAGGCAAAAGTCGTGAAAAAGCCCACAGTCAAACGGGAACAGTCCTCAATTGCTTTCCCGTATATGGACCTTGATGCGGCCATTTCAGTTGCTCGCTCCATTGCTACAAACGGTGGGCGTCCCCATACGCGCGATCAATTGGCAGGAGCCATGAACCAATCATCGTTGAGCGGCGCATTCATCATGAAGTTGAGTGCAGCTCGGCAATTTGGATTGGTTGATCTTGCAGACGGCAAGTTTAAGCTGACTGATCTTGGGTTCTCGATCGTCGATAAAAGCGAAGCGCGCGAAAAGGAAGCCCGTGTTCGGGCATTTCTGAGCGTAGAATTGTATCGGAAAATTTATGAGGAGTTTAAGGGCAAGCAGCTGCCCCCACGCCCTCTCGGTCTGGAGCAAACGTTCGTTGATATGGGCGTTGCACCAAAACAAAAAACCAATGCGCGCCTTGCGTTTGATAGGTCTGCAAAACAAGCCGGCTTCACGTCTCTTGATCCGGACAGACTAATCGAACCGATGCTGAATGCAGTCGGAAATGTACCGGTTGCAGCTAGTGTTGGAAAGCTTGAAGCGCCAATGTCTTTCGGCGGCGGCGCAGGCAGCGCCCATCTGGACCCATTGATCGTTGGTCTCCTAGATCGGCTCCCTTCTCCGGGCAAACCTTGGTCCGAAGACAAGCGAAGGAAATGGATCCAAACCTTGGAAGCCAATTTGGAGATGATATATCCAATTGATCTGCAAACGACCGGCTCCGACGACACGCCATAGTCATAAAGCCCAGCCCTTTTGCTGGGCTTTTCTTCGTCTTGATTTTTTGTGGCAAGTTTTTCCTCTAGCGTTTCACGCACACTCTTGAGCTGTAACGCAGGCGCTTCTTTCTCGTCGTAATCTCCAACGGTTCTTTGCTATGCGTGAAACGCTCGCTGATCTCTTGGGCTTTCCGGAGGAACGCGACCTCGCCGGTCAGATGGTCTTGGCCTACGGCGAGATCGAATTTAAGCTTATGGTACTCATGGGGCACGCACTGAGCAGCAACACGGACCTTGCTGCAAAAGTTCTCTACCGCGTGCGCGGTGAAAGTGCCCGCATCGATGTTGCCGATGCCCTCATTCGCCCGGCATACTATCGAGTGGGTCTTGGACCCAAATGGGAGAACTGCTTTGGAGCCATCAAGAAGTGCAAGCGCTTCAGAAACCAGTATGCGCATTGCCATTGGTTTAACTTCAATAGCAAACTGGCCTTGATTGATTTTGATGCGGACGTTCGATCTGCAAATGATGACGTCACTCTGCAGCAGCTAGAAGTTGACGTCGACCTACTCCAGCTTCAGGCGGAGTATTTTGCCTACACCTTAGACTTCCTCTCCCATCTGGAGGGGGAGTACGAGAGGAGGACCGGCCTAACAACCTCTAATACTATGCCAGAGCCGAAATCACTCACTCCACCGCCGCCCTATACTAAAAGTACGAAGCCCGTTTCCACAGAGTGAATGACTCTGCCGCGGCGATAGGACCGACCAGCGCAATACCGAGAGGCTGGCGTCAGAGATGCACCGGATTCCGGGCTCGCGCCAAGAGGCGAGCCCCGGAATGACAGCCAGGGAGACTTACACCCCGCCCGGATAGTTCGGGGCCTCGCGGGTGATGGTCACGTCGTGGACGTGGCTTTCGCGCAGGCCTGCGCCGGTGATGCGGACGAACTGGGCCTTGTCGTGGAAATCGGCGATGTCCTTGGCACCGACATAGCCCATTGCTGCGCGCAGGCCGCCGGCGAGCTGGTGCATCACGTTGCCGACCGGGCCCTTGTAGGGCACCTGGCCCTCGATACCTTCAGGCACCAGCTTCAGCGTGTCCTTGATGTCCTGCTGGAAGTAGCGGTCGGCGGAGCCGCGCGCCATCGCGCCGACCGAGCCCATGCCGCGATAGGCCTTGTAGGAACGGCCCTGCCACAGGAACACCTCGCCCGGCGTCTCGTCGGTGCCGGCGAGCAACGAGCCGACCATCGCGATGTCGGCGCCGGCGGCGAGCGCTTTCGCAAGGTCGCCGGAATATTTGATGCCGCCATCGGCGATGACGGGCACGCCCGCCTTCTTCGCCGCCGCCACCGCGTCCATGATCGCGGTGAGCTGCGGCACGCCGACGCCGGCGACGATGCGCGTGGTGCAGATCGAGCCCGGGCCGATGCCGACCTTGATGCAGTCGGCGCCGGCATCGATCAGGGCCTGCGCGCCTTCCTCGGTCGCGACATTGCCGGCCACCACCTGCACGGAGTTGGAGAGCCGCTTGATGCGGTTGACGGCGTTGAGCACGTGCTGGGAGTGGCCGTGCGCGGTGTCGACCACGACGACGTCGACGCCGGCATCGATCAGCCGCTCGGTGCGCTCATAGCCGGTCTCGCCGACAGTGGTGGCGGCAGCGACGCGCAGCCGGCCGCGCTCGTCCTTGCAGGCCAGCGGATGCGCCACCGCCTTCTCGATGTCCTTCACCGTGATCAGGCCGACGCAGCGATATTGCTCGTCGACGACCAGGAGCTTCTCGATGCGATGCTGGTGCAGCATCCGCTTCGCCTCGTCCTGGCCGACGCCCTCGCGCACGGTGATGAGCTTCTCGTGCGTCATCAGCTCCGAGACCCGCTGCCGGGGATCGCTGGCGAAGCGCACGTCGCGGTTGGTCAGGATGCCGACCAGCTTGCCGGGGGTGTTCTTGCCGGCGCCGGTGACGACCGGAATGCCGGAGATGCCGTTTTCCTTCATCAGCGCCAGCGCGTCGGCGAGCGTGGCGTCCGGGCCGATGGTGAGCGGATTGACCACCATGCCGGATTCGAACTTCTTGACCTGCCGCACCTGCGCGGCCTGGCCGTCGGGATCGAAATTGCGGTGAATGACGCCGAGGCCGCCGGCCTGCGCCATCGCGATCGCCATCCGCGCCTCGGTCACGGTGTCCATCGCGGACGCCATGATCGGAATGTTGAGCGGGATGGCGCGGGTGACGCGGGAGCGGATGTCGACTTCGGACGGGAGGACGTCCGACAGGCCGGGCTTCAGCAGCACATCGTCGAACGTGAAGGCTTCGCGGATAGCCTGAAATCCCGTGGCCATTGCCAACTCCTTATCTGCGGACAGAGCCGCGATCAGCTTACGGATGAACGCCGCCTGCGGTGACGCTCGCTGCGTCACCGTGGAATCGGTGCCCATCGGTGGGGTTGACGGCGGTCGATAGCATGGCGGGATGACGAATCAAAGCGTTTGCCAGCCATGCACAGGCTTTTTACGGGGCCGATTTCAGGGGACCCGGTAGCCCCGCGGCGGTCCGTGGCGCCGGATCGCCTCCACCACCTCGCGGTGGCGCCGGTCCTCGCGCCTCATATGGACCGCGAACACGGCATGGGCCGACGGCACCAGCAGCAGGATGTGGAAAAACAGCCCAAAAATCGCACAAAACACGATCAGGACCAGGTTGAAGATGGCCGAGAACGGCTGCCCGTTCAGGAGCAGCCCGATCGGCGGCAACAGAGCGGCAAGGACGTAGATCACGACACACCTCAAAACACCGGCGGATGCATACCAGCGTCACGCAAGATTTAGGTGGTCGTCGCGCCGAAACAATGGGCCGGCCAACCCCGCGATCGTGGATCTCAGTCGATCAGAAGGTCGACCGGTACGCCCAGGGCCCGAGCAAACTTCTTCTGCAGTTCCACGGGTCCCTTTCGGCGGCCTGTTTCGATCTCAGACAAATAGTTCTGGCTGATGCCAACGGCCGCTGCCAATTCGCCCTGAATCATGTCGCGCCATTCGCGGATGACGCGAATTGCGCTGTCGCCGGCTGCAAGACGATCGACGACGGCCTTAGGCAAGACAACTTCACGCCCTTCCTTCACGGCGCGCGCGGAGTTGCGGACGATGCGGCTCGCCGCCGCATCTTCCTGCGCCTCGGCGGCAAGGGCCACTAGCCGGTCATACTCGTTGCGCGGAAGCACCGCGAGATCGTCGCCGCCAGGCGTACGGATGAATTGGACATTGCTCTTTGCGGTGCCGGCTTTTGCCATGATGGTCTCTCAATCGTAGATCTCGCGACGGTGTCCGACCGCGTGAACGGTGATGGTATTGCCCCCGGACCGTGAACAACACGCGCCAATCACCCGAGCGCAGCCGCATACCGGGCGCTCCCTTGAGCGCCTTGACGTCACCAACTCCGCTTTCCGCGAACGTCCTCAGCTTGAGGTCGATCTGCGCGCGCGTCGCAGCGGTCAGCTTTCGCCACTGACGAACGGCCGCCGACGTGAATTCGATCTCTTTCACAATTACTCATCGCATAATGCGATAAATCTGACAAGCGCCGATCGCATACCGCGATATCTTGGCAAATCGGGCCGGTGCTCGCCTGGCCAATCCACCGGCTCACGAAGGAGTTAGGCAGCATGCAATTTACGCCGTAGCGACTCCGGCGGCAGGATGATACAGCGCCCTCGCCTGCCTTTTCAGCTCCCAGCCGTCCCATTTTGATGAACAAAGAACGCCTGATCCCGCTCATCGTGGCCACCGCCCTGTTCATGGAGAACATGGATTCCACGGTGATCGCGACCTCGCTGCCGGCGATTGCCGCCGACATCGGCACCAGCCCGCTGACCCTCAAGCTGGCGATCACCTCCTATCTGCTGTCACTCGCGGTGTTCATCCCGGCGAGCGGCTGGACTGCCGATCGATTCGGCGCGCGCATCGTGTTTGCCGGCGCGGTCGCCGTGTTCATGCTGGGCTCGATCGGCTGCGCGCTGTCGTCCTCGGTGACCGACTTCGTGTTCGCCCGCATCCTGCAGGGCCTCGGCGGGGCGATGATGACGCCGGTCGGGCGGCTGGTGCTGCTGCGCTCGGTCGACAAGAGCGCGCTGGTCAACGCGATGGCCTGGGTGACGGTGCCGGCGCTGATAGGCCCGGTGATCGGGCCGCCGCTCGGCGGCTTCATCACCACCTATTTCTCCTGGCACTGGATCTTCCTGATCAACATCCCGATCGGGCTGCTCGGCATCGTCATGGCGCTGAAATATATCGACCCGATCAAGAGCGTCGATCCGGAGCGGTTCGATCTCTATGGCCTCGTGCTCGCCGGCATCGGGCTTGCCGGCATCGCCTTTGGGCTCTCGGTCGCAGGCCTCAATCTGTTGCCGTGGCCGATCATCGCGCTGCTGGTCGGCGTCGGCACGATCTCGATGACGCTCTATGTCATGCACGCCAAGCGGACGGGATCGCCGGTGCTGGATTTCTCGCTGCTGCGGCTGTCGACGATGCGCGCGGCGATCGTCGGCGGCTTCATGTTCCGGCTTGGCATCGGCGCGCTGCCGTTCCTGCTACCGCTGTTGATGCAGGTCGGCTTCGGGCTGTCGCCGTTCCAGTCCGGCCTCGTCACCTTCGCGTCTGCCGTCGGCGCCATGGGCATGAAGACGCTGGCGGCGCGGATCATCCGCGCCTTCGGCTTCCGCAACATGATGACCGTCAATGCGGTGGTCTCCTCCGCCTTCCTGGCCGCCTGCGCCCTGTTCACGATCTCGACGCCGCTGATGCTGATCTTCACGATCCTGGTGGTCGGCGGTTTCTTCCGCTCGCTGCAATTCACCGCGATCAACACCGTGGCCTATGCCGAGATCGAGGCGCCGCAGATGAGCCGCGCCACCACGCTGGTCAGCGTCAATCAGCAACTCGCGGTGTCCGCGGGCGTCGCGGTCGGCGCCTTCTCCGTTGAAACCACGCTGGCGCTGCATCACCAGACCGAACTGTCCGCCGACGTGTTCGCGCCGGCCTTCATCGTGGTGTCGCTGATCTCGGCGGCGTCGTGCTGGTTCTTCTGGCAGATGCCTGTTGACGCGGGCAACGAGATCGCAGGCCGCAAGGCGATCGACATCTCGAGCCGCAAGGGCGCCGAGAGGCGCGCCGCCGCTGACGCCGTCAAGGTCGCGACCGAGGACACCCAGAACGCGCGGGATCAGCGGTTGGGGTGACGATCTCAATTCGCCGCGCCGGGATCGCCTCACCCGGACGTTGCGGTCGCGTCAGAACACCGTGGCAATTCCCGATTCCCACGATTATGCACGTCAAGTTCCGGCCGGACCGGCCACACGGCTGCTCGCCCCGCCATGCCATTTCCGATATGCCGCCCAAGACCGCCTTGTAACCTTCGGTTGTAAATATAACGCGGATCACCTATCTTTGCGATCGTCGCCGTGGGGCGAGAATTGCGATTGTTTGCCTCGATTTTTTCCGGAGGATACTGATATGCATAGTGGGCACTACGGGCACGGCCCGCTAGCGCGCGCATCTGACGATCGTCACACGTCCTATTTGCGCTGCCTCAAGGCTGCGATTGTCCTGGCGCTGGTCGTCATCATCTCGATTCCGCCGGACACGGCGCATGCAGAGGGAGGTACGGTCGGCGTCGCCGGAATCCAAGTGGATTTCACAAGCATCATCGTCGCGCTGATCAATCTGATCCTTCCTGCCGTCGGCGGGATCGCGACCTACCTCATCAACAGGAACGTCAAAAATCAGCAACTGGCGGAGCAGCTTTCAAACGCCGTGAAGAATGCCGTCGGCATCGTGCAGCAAAACATCGACGAAGCCCTGAAGAACAATCCAGCCGTGGTGAAACTTCAGCGAGGCGATGCAGCGTTCCAGAAAGGCGTCGACTACGTCCTTCAGCACGCAGCGGAAGCGATCAGTCACTTCAAGATTCCTGAGCAGCGCGTCGCGGAGAAAATCGAGGCCAAGATCGGGCTGGCGGCGGTTGAAACCAACCGCGCGGCGACCGAGTCGTCGGCCGACGGCTTCAACGGTCCGCTGGCGCCGGTGCAGATGATGACGACCCAGATCCCGCTGGCGCGCTCGGCCTAACCGCGAAACCCCGTCGCCAGCACATAGCGCTCCGACGAATCCTGCCGGCTCGCGGACGGCTTGACGTGGCGGATGCTGGCGAAATCTCGCTTGAGCTGCGCCAGCAGCTCTGCGTCGGCGCCGCTCTGGAACACCTTGGCAAGGAACGCGCCGCCGGGGTTGAGCACCTCGCAGGCAAAGTGAGCGGCGGTCTCGACCAGGCCGATGATGCGGAGCTGGTCGGTCTTGCGGTGGCCGGTGGTGTTGGCGGCCATGTCGGACATCACGATATCGGCGCGGCCGCCCATCATCGCGATCAGTATTTCCGGCGCGTCAGCATCGAGGAAGTCGAGCTGGGCGAAGGTGACGCCGGCGATCTCGCCCATCTCCAGGAGATCGATCGCGACCACCTTGCCCTTGCCGTCGACCGCGCCGGTGCGCTTCGCCGCGATCTGGCTCCAGCCGCCGGGCGCGGCGCCGAGGTCGACCACCGTCATGCCGGGCTTGAGCATGCGGTACTTGTCGTCGATCTCGAGCAGCTTGAAGGCGGCGCGCGAGCGATAGCCCAGCGCCTTGGCCTTGGCGACGTAGGGATCGTTGAGCTGGCGCTCCAGCCAGAGTTTTGACGACAGCTTGCGCTTGCCGCCGCTCTTGACCGTGACATGCAGCCGCCCGGTGGTGTCTTTCGCCATGATGCTTCTTGCGTCTCGGTGTCTTTTCTCCCTCGCCCCGCTCTTGCGGGGAGAGGGTTGGGGTGAGGGGCTGCTTCCGCAGAAGCGGTGAGAGATAGACTCGCGGAAAGTCCCCCTCAGCCGGATCGCATCTTGCGATGCGATCCGGCCTCTCCCCGCCCGCGGGGAGAGGCGAAGAAAGAGGGCTCTAGCACACGCGGAGCGCGCCGTCCTCGCGCATCATCTCGACCAGCATGCCCTCGCGCAGGCCGCGGTCGGCGACGCGCAACCGCGGCAGCGGGAAGACGTTGCGGATGGCGTCGAGTATGGCACAGCCGGCGAGTACCAGATCGGCGCGCTCGACGCTGATGCAGTTGTTGTTGATGCGCTGATCGTAGCTCATCGCGAGCAGCCGCTGGATCGTCGCAGTGACGTCGCAATCGTTCATCCAGATGCCGTCGATGCGGCGGCGGTCGTAGCGCGGCAAATTCTGGAACACGCCGGCGAGCGTGGTCACGGTGCCTGAGGTGCCGAGCAGGTGCATGTCTTGCAGGTCGGCGCCATGCTCGGCCGCGAACGGCGCGACATGCTGGGCGACCTCGTCGACCATGCGCCCGTACAATTCCCTGGTGACGTTCTTGCCGCCGAAGTGCTCGGCCAGCGTCACGACGCCGAGCGGGATCGACATCCAGGCCTTGATCCGCGGCGGCGCGTCCGGCGCGTCGGGGTCGCGCTCGATCCGCACCAGCTCGGTCGAGCCGCCGCCGATGTCGAACAGGATGGCGCCCCGCCCCTTGGGATCGAGCAACGGCGAGCAGCCGATCACCGCGAGCGTCGCCTCGGTCTCGCGGTCGATCACCTCGAGCTTGATGCCGGTCTCGGCCGCGACGCGGGCGCGAAAGCTCTCGGCATTGCCGGCGGCGCGGCAGGCTTCGGTGGCGATCAGCCGCAGCCGGCGCGCCTTGCGATAGCGGATCTTGTCGCTGCAAATGGAAAGCGCGGCGATGGCGCGCGCGATCGCGGCCTCGCTGATCGCGCCGGTCGCGGCGATGCCCTCGCCGAGCCGGATGATCCGCGAGAAGGAATCGACCACGCGGAACCCGTCGCCAGCCGGACAGGCGATCAGGAGCCGGCAGTTGTTGGTGCCAAGGTCGAGCGCGGCATAGACGCCGGTTTCCGCGCCTGCCGCAGCCAACCCTGACGGGGCTTCGCCGGCGCCGGCGCCGTCGCAAAGCCGCACATCGTCCGTCATCAAAACCTGTCTTTCCGCGCGGCCTGTCTCAGGCCCGCCGAAGAATTGTCCGTTCACGGAAACTTTAGCAGCGACAAGGGCCTGCGCAAACTCTGTTCACATTGGAACCATGCCCAATCGGGCGTTGTCGTTAAGGGGGGTGTGCGTTATCCCGTCAACGCCCCGCCGGACCACGCAAAATCCGGCCATTTCAGGTCGATTTCCGATGCAAGAACATACCTCGCCGCGCTCCCTCGAAAATTCTATCGCAATGCAAAAACACGGCGTCGGCCAGCCGGTCCGCCGCAAGGAGGACGATACGCTGGTGCGCGGCAAGGGCCGCTACACCGACGATTTCTCGCTGCCCGGCCAGGCCTATTGCTGGATGGTGCGCTCCTCCCATGCCCACGGCATCATCAGGGGCATCGACACCGCGGCGGCCAAGGCGATGCCGGGCGTGCTCGGGGTTTGGACCGGCGCCGACCTCGCGGCTGCCGACTACAAGCCGCTGACCTGCGGCATGCCGTTCAAGAGCCGCGACGGCACACCCTTGTTGCAGACCAACCGTCCGGTGCTGCCGACCGACAAGGTGCGCTTCGTCGGCGATCCCATCGCCTTCGTCGTCGCCGAGACCGCGGCACAGGCGCGCGATGCGGCGGAGGCCGTCGAGCTCGACATCGAGCCGCTGCCGGCGGTGACGGATGCCGCCGAAGCGGCCAAGCCCGGCGCGCCGCAGCTCTATGACAACATCCCGAACAATGTCGCGCTCGACTACCACTATGGCGACGGCGAGAAGGTCGACGCGGCGTTCGCCAGCGCTACGCATGTGACAAAACTCGACATCGTCAACACCCGTGTCGCGGTGGTCTCGATGGAGCCGCGCGTCGCGCTGGCACATTACGACAAGACAACCGAACGCTTTACGCTGCAGGTGCCGACCCAGGGCGTGTCCGGCAACAAGGGAATTTTGGCGCGCATCCTCAACGTGCCGCCGGAGAAGGTGCGCATCCTCACCGCCAATGTCGGCGGCTCCTTCGGCATGAAGAACCTCAACTACCCCGAATACACCTGCATCGCGCACGCCGCGAAGGCGCTGGGGCGCCCGGTGAAATGGCTGGACGAACGCTCGACCAGCTTCCTGTCCGACAGCCACGGCCGCGCGCAGCTGATCCATGCCGAACTCGCGCTCGATGCCGACGGCAAATTCCTCGCGGTGCGGCTCTCCGGCTACGGCAATCTCGGCGCCTACATCACCGGCGTCGCGCCGGGCCCGCTGTCGCTCAACACCGGCAAGAACCTGCCCAGCGTCTATCGCACGCCGCTGATCGGCGTCGACATCAAGACCGTGGTGACCAACACCACGCTGATGGGCGCCTATCGCGGCGCGGGCCGGCCCGAGGCGAACTATTACATGGAGCGGCTGATCGATGCCGCGGCCGACGAGATGGGCATCAACCGCCTCACCTTGCGCAAGCGCAACTTCATCAAGCCCTCGCAGCTGCCGTTCCCGGCCGCATCGGGTGTTACCTATGACAGCGGCGATTTCGCCGGCGTGTTCCAGAAGGCGCTGGAGATTTCCGACTACGAGAACTTTGCCAAGCGCAAGAAGGAGAGCAGGAAGAACGGCAAGCTGCGCGGCATCGCCGTCGGCTCCTATCTCGAAGTCACCGCGCCGCCGAGCGGCGAACTCGGCAAGATCACCTTCGAGCCGGACGGCTCGGTGAAGCTCACCACCGGCACGCTCGATTACGGCCAGGGCCACGCCACACCGTTCGCGCAGGTGCTGTCGGCCGAGCTGGGCGTGCCCTTCGAGAAGATCACGCTCGAACAGGGCGACAGCGACCTGATTCGTTTCGGCAACGGTACCGGTGGCTCGCGCTCGATCACCGCGACGGGACAGGCGATCGTCGAAGCTTCGGCCCTGGTGGTCGAGAAGGGCAAGAAGGCCGCAGCCCACGCGCTGGAGGCCGCCGAGGCCGACATCGAGTTCGGCGACGGCCGCTTCACCATCGCCGGCACCGACCGCTCGATCGGCATCATGGAGCTCGCCGAGCGGATGCGCGACGGCAAGATGCCGGAGGGCGCGCCTGACACCCTCGACGTCGATCACGCCACCAAGGAGACGGCCTCGACCTTCCCGAACGGCTGCCACGTCGCCGAGGTCGAGATCGATCCCGACACCGGCGTGACGCGGATCGTGCGCTACGCCGCGGTCAACGATTTCGGCACCGTGGTCAATCCGATGATCGTCGCCGGCCAGCTCCACGGCGGCGTCGCCCAGGGCATTGGACAAGTGCTGATGGAGGAAGTGAGCTACGACGGCTCGGGCCAGCCGATCACCGGCTCGTTCATGGACTACGCGCTGCCGCGCGCCGGCGACGTGCCGTCGATGCAGGTGGGCGATCATCCGTCGCCGGCGAAGTCGAATCCGCTGGGGACGAAAGGCTGCGGCGAAGCCGGCTGCGCCGGCAGCCTGGTCTGCATCGTCAATGCGGTGGTCGACGCGCTGTCGGACTACGGCATCAAGCACATCAACATGCCGCTGACTCCGGAACGGGTGTGGCGCGCGATCCAGGACGCGAAGAAGACGGCGGCGTAAGGCAACGCTGTCGTCCCCCGCGAAGGCAGGGGACCCAGTATTCCGGAGACAGCAGTGCTTGAGCCGAGAAGCCGCGGCGTACTGGATCCCCCGCATGGGCGGGGGATGACACCGGCGGCTTGGATGCGGACTGCCACTTTCCGCTCGAGTGACGCCGTCACCCCAGCATCTTCAGCGCGCGTTCCAGAAGCTCGAGCCGATCCTGCCCCCAGAAAATCTCGCCTGACGGCAGCACGTAGCTCGGCGCGCCGAACACACCGGCTTGCAGCGCGTCCTGCGTGTACTGCTCGTAGAGTCGATCAAGCTCGGCATCCGGCGGAGCGCCTGCGCGCAGTGCCGCCGGGTCGAGGCCGGCGCGTTGCGCGGCGGCCGACATGACGTCGGCGTCGGCGAGCGCCTCCTCGCGTTCCCAGATCGCGCGGCCGAACTCCAGCGACAGGCGGTGCGCATCCCCGCCCTGCAGGGCGGCGGCAATGACGAGGCGTACCGCTGCGAGATCGTCGCTTGGAAAATGCTTGGGTTCGAGGTTGAGCGGAATTCCCCTCACCTCGCGCCAACGCTTCAGCTCGACCAAACGATAGGCCTGCCGCTGCGGCGAGCGTTTCGGCAACGGCAGGCCGCCGGTCTGCTCGAAGATCGGACCGAACTTGCAGGGCTTGACGTTGACGCTTGCGCCATGGCGCCGTGCGATCTCGGCAAACGGCGCGCTGCCCATGAAGGTCCAGGGCGAGTTGAGCGACAGGTAATAGTCGATTTTCACGGACATCTACGCCGCCTCCTGCTCGCGCGGCTGGACGATCGCGATGTGCCAGCAATGTGCCAGCGGCGTGGCGCCGTTGGCGACCACTAGCGCGTCGAGCTCGACGAAGCGGTGGCCCTTCTTGTCGTAGTTGCCGGTGACTTTTGCGCGCGCCGTCAGTTCGTCGCCGATCTTCGATGCGGACAACAGCTGCATCCGCGTGCCGACATGGATCCACGGCCCGAGGATCGCATTGTCGACCAGCACCTTGTTCATCACCCGCGGCAGCAGGCCGGGATGGCCGAGACCCTCGCGAAGGTAGATCGGGTCGGTCTCCCTGATGTCGGCGAGATAGTCTTTTGCAGCATCGCCGAACCAGTCGCGCGGGATGGTGCCGAGCCATTTGCCCTGCTCATAGGACAATGGGCCGACCGGCTTGCGCTCGGCGACGGCAGCCACCTGCCGGTAGTCGTTAAGCGACACGGCCGGTGCGGCGGCGGGCAGCGACGCGGTGCCGGTGGCGCAAAGCTCACCGCGGCTGTGGAGCTCGATCGACAGCCCATTGCCGGTCTCGCGGCCGGTCAGTTCCGCGGTCTCGCCGTCATAGACCGGCTTGACGAAACGCGCCTCGATCAGGCCGCGTTCGAGGAAATCGCGGCCCCATTTTTCGACCGGCAGATGCATCATATACGCCATGACGTCGACGCCAGGCACCAGGCCGCCGGAAAAGCCGAATTTCCGCGCTACCGTGTCGTCGTGGATCTTGTTCTCGGACAGCTTTGAGGTGTTGTACGCCGAGACGCGGTAACTCTGCGAAGCCGCCATGGGCTTTCCCTTATTTCGGTTGCTTTTCTGGCGACAATGGTAGTCGAACAACAGAGCGTGGCAAGCCTCGCGTTCTGCTCGCAATTTTCCGCACGATGGAGTACACGGGGCGCGCGTGCCAACCGTTGGACTGATGACTGAAACCACCGCCCCTACCCGCATCTATGTCGACGCCGACGCCTGCCCGGTGAAGGACGAGATCTATCGCGTCGCGATCCGGCTCGGCGTGCCCGTCAGCGTGGTCGCCGGCAATTTCATCCGCGTGCCGCAGGACCCGCTGATCGAGCGGATCGCCGCAGGCGCCGCGATGGACGCAGCCGACGACTGGATCGCGGCACGCGCGCACGACGGCGATGTCGTCATCACAGCCGATATTCCGCTGGCGAGCCGCTGCGTGAAGGCCGGCGCCGAGGTGATCGCGCCGAACGGCAAACCATTCACGGAACAATCGATCGGCATGACGCTCGCGATGCGCAACCTGATGACCGATTTGCGCTCGTCGGGCGAGATCACCGGCGGACCGAAATCCTACTCGCCGCGCGACCGATCGACCTTCCTCTCGACGCTCGACCAGACCATCCGCCGCATCCAGCGCCGCCGCGCCGAGCAGGCGACGAGCCAGAGCTGACGCATGCCGCCGCCTCTCATCCAGCTCAAGGACATCAGCCTGACCTTCGGCGGCACGCCGCTGCTATCGGGCGTCGAGCTGTCGGTCTCCGCCGGCGAGCGCGTCTGCCTGATCGGCCGCAACGGCTCCGGCAAGTCGACGTTGCTGCGGATCGCCGCCGGGCTCGTGGAGCCAGACTCGGGCAGCCGCTTCGTGCAGCCCGGCGCCACCATCCGCTATCTGCCGCAGGAGCCGGATTTCGGCGACCACAAAACCCTGCTCTCATACGTCGAAGCCGGCCTCGGCCCGGGCGACGACCATTACCAGGCGCGCTATCTCGTCGAGCAACTCGGTCTGACCGGCGAGGAAGATCCCGCGCAGGTCTCCGGCGGCGAGGCGCGCCGCGCCGCGCTGGCGCGGGTGCTGGCGCCCTCGCCCGACATCCTCTTGCTGGACGAGCCGACCAACCATCTCGACCTGCCGACCATCGAATGGCTCGAAGGCGAGCTGGAGAGCCGGCGCTGCGCGCTGGTCATCATCAGCCACGACCGCCGCTTCCTGACCAACCTGTCGCGCAGCACCGCCTGGCTCGACCGCGGCCAGATCAGGCAGATCGACCGCGGCTTCGGCGCCTTCGAGGCGTGGCGCGACGAGGTGCTGGAGGAGGAAGAGCGCGACCAGCACAAGCTCGACCGCAAGATCGTCAACGAGGAGCACTGGCTGCGCCACGGCGTCTCCGGCCGCCGCAAGCGCAACGTCAAGCGGCTCGGCAACCTGTTCGCGCTGCGCGACCAGCGCCGCACCTATCGCGGCGCCACCGGCAATGCCACGCTCGCCGCCGCCGAGGCCGAAAAATCCGGCCGCCTCGTGATCGAGGCGAAGAACATCGCCAAGGCCTATGGCGAGCAAATCATCGTCGACGGCTTCTCGAGCAGAATCCAGCGCGGTGACCGCATCGGCATCGTCGGCCCGAACGGCGCCGGCAAGACCACGCTGGTGCATCTGTTGATCGGCAACGATCCGCCCGATTCCGGCTCGGTGCGGTTAGGGGCCAATATCGAGATGGCGACGCTCGACCAGCATCGCGAAAGCCTCGATCCGAAGCTGACCTTGGCGGAGGCGCTGACCGGCGGCCGCGGCGACCATGTGATGGTCGGCGACAAGTCGAAGCACGTCATCGGCTACATGAAAGACTTCCTGTTCGCGCAGGAGCAGCGCGGCACACCGCTGGAAGCGCTGTCCGGCGGCGAGCGCGGCCGGCTGATGCTGGCGCGCGCGCTGGCCAAACCGTCCAACCTCCTGATCCTGGACGAGCCGACCAACGACCTCGATCTCGAAACCCTCGATGTGCTCGAGGAGATGCTCGGCGACTACGAAGGCACCGTGATCCTGATCAGCCACGACCGCGATTTCCTCGATCGCGTGGTGACCTCGGTGATCGTGCCGGAGGGCCAGGGCCGCTGGATCGAATATGCCGGCGGCTACAGCGACATGCTGGCGCAGCGCGGCACCGACGTGAAGCGCGAGGCGGTGAAGGCGCAGGCTGCGGTCGAGGAGAAGGCGGAAGCAAAGACCGCGGCGCCTGCGGCCGCGCCGAAACGCCGGCTGAACTTCAACGAGAAGCACGCGCTGGAGACGCTGCCGAAGGCGATCGAGGAGCTGCAAACCGAGATTGCAAAGCAGCAGAAGCTGCTCGACGATCCGGATCTCTACACCAGGGATCGCAGGAAATTCGATGCTGCGTCCGCGGCAATCGCGAAAGCACAGGAAGAGCTTTCCGCCGCGGAAGACCGCTGGCTGGAGCTCGAGGTCCTGCGCGAAGAGATCGAACAGGCATGAACCGTAGGATGGGTGGAGCGCAGCGATACCCATCATCACACGACGAACGAGTTTGATGGGTTTGGCTTCGCTCTACCCATCCTACGAGGCCGGAGAAGAAACAACATGACCACGCCCCTCGCCGCCAAGATCGCCCGCGAATACGGCACGCCCTGCGCCGTGATCGACATGGACCGGGTCGAGCGCAACATCGCGCGCATCCAGGCCGCCTGCGACGCCGCCGGGGTCGCCAACCGGCCGCATATCAAGACCCACAAGAACCCGACATTGGCGCAGATGCAGGTCAAGGCCGGCGCCAAGGGCATCACCTGCCAAAAACTCGGCGAGGCCGAGATCATGGCGGATGCCGGCATCGACAACATCCTCATCTCCTACAATCTGCTCGGCGACGAGAAGATGGCCCGGCTCGGCGCGTTGCAGGCCAAGACCAACGTCACCGTCGCGGCCGACAATTCCGTGGTGGTCGGCGATCTGCCGAAGGCGGCCGCCGCCTCCGGCCGGCCGCTCTCCGTCGTGGTGGAATGCGACACCGGCCGCAAGCGCGCCGGCGTCGAGACCCCGGCAGAAGCGATCGCGCTGGCACGCGAGATCGCGGGCTCGAAGGGCCTGAGCTTCGCGGGTTTCATGCTATACCCGACCGAGACCGGCTGGGCCGACGCGCAGAAATTCTACGACGAAGCGCTGGCCGGGGTCCGTGCCCATGGCCTCGACGCGGCGATCGTCTCGACCGGCGGCACGCCGAACCTCAAGAACATCGGCAAGCTGAAGGGCGGCACCGAGCACCGCTTCGGCACTTACATCTACAACGACCGCATGCAGGTCGCGGCCGGCGTCGCCACCTGGGACGATTGCGCGCTGAACATCTATTCCACCGTGGTGAGCCGCGCCGGTCCCGAGCGCGGCATCCTCGACGCCGGCTCGAAGACGCTGACGTCCGATACCGGCGGCCTCGACGGTCACGGCCTGATCCTCGAACATCCCGAAGCCAAGATCGCGCGCTTCGCCGAGGAGCACGGCTTCCTCGATCTCTCCCGCAGCAACACGCGGCCCAATGTCGGCGATGTCGTGCGCATCGTTCCCAACCATGTCTGCGTCGTCGTCAACATGATGGACGAGGTCGTGATGGTGCGCGGCGACGAGATCATCGGCACGCTGCCGGTGGCGGCACGGGGGAAGCTGCGGTAACCATCGTCGTAGGGTGGGCAAAGGAGCGCAGGCGACGTGCCCACCATCGCTTGCATTGCTCGTGATGGTGGGCACGCTTCGCTTTGCCCACCCTACGATTTCCGCGTGAGCCATTTCAACGCCCCCTTCCCGGCGGCCACACCCGTCGCAAACGACGCCTGCAACAAATAGCCGCCGGTCGGGGCTTCCCAGTCCAGCATTTCGCCGGCGGCAAACGTACCGGGCAGACGGCGCAGCATGAAATGTTCGTCGAGCTCGTCGAACGTGATCCCGCCGGCCGTCGAGATCGCCCGCGCGATCGGGGCCACGCCCGCGACCTGGACCGGCACCGCGTTGATCAGATCGGCGAGTTCGGCCGGAGCTAGCGAGGCGAGTGGCCGGCCTGACGCCGCCGCGATCTCCTGCAACAGGCCGATGCCGACGGGCGAGAGCTGCGCCGCCTTGCGCAGGAAGTTGGAGAAGGACTGCTTGCCCTTCGGCGCCGACAGGCGCGTGACAAGCTCTTGCCGCCCAAGGTCGGGACGCAGCGCGACATGGAGCGTCGCCGCTCCCTTCGCGTGCACCGCATCGCGCAGTTCGGCCGACAGGGCGTAGATCGCGCCGCCTTCGATACCATTGCGTGTCACGACGGCCTCGCCGCGCACGGTATGTGCACCGATCGTCAGCGCGATGCCCTTGAGCGGCTGGCCTTCGAAGCGATCGCGGAACACATCCGACCATGCGACCGTGAAGCCGGAATTGGCCGGCCGCATCGGCGCAATCGCGACGCCTTTCTCTGCAAGGGTCACCGTCCAGGCGCCGTCGGAGCCGAGGCGCGGCCAACTCGCGCCGCCGAGCGCGAGCAAGGTCGCTTCGGCATCGGCCACGCGCGGACCATCCGGTGTTGCGAACAGCAATCCGCCACCCTCGTCCCAGCCGATCCAGCGATGCCGGAACGCGAACTGCACGCCCGCCTCGTCGAGCCGCCGCAACCAGGCGCGCAGCAACGGCGACGCCTTCATGGCCTTGGGAAAGACGCGGCCGCTCGAGCCTGTGAAGGTCGGCTGCCCCAGCGCCTCGCACCATGCGCGCAACGCGCTCGGCGGCAACGCCCCGATTGCGGCGCTCAGATGCGGCATCGCCTCGCGGTAGCGCGCAAGGAAATCCGTGAGCGGCTCCGAGTGGGTGAGGTTGAGCCCGCCGCGGCCGGCCATCAGGAATTTGCGGCCGGCCGACGGCATCGCGTCGTAGACGGTGACGTCGGCGCCGCCTGCCGCGAGCACCTCCGCCGCCATCAGGCCGGCGGGGCCGGCTCCGATGACGGCGATGTGGTGCGAGGACGAGGACATGACCCGAATGTAAGCCCGCGGTCACGCCAGTAACAGCCGTCATGCCCGGGCTTTACCCGGGCATCCACGCCTGACTTTCGGTTGGTGACAAAGACGTGGATGGCCGGGTCAAGCCCGGCCATGACGTGGAAGAATGTGGAGGCGCTAACGCCTCCTAAAGCTTGATCCCTGCCCTTGCCGCGGCCTGTGCTACATATTTTTGCGTCTGCTCGAAGGCACCCTGCAACGCCTTCGCGGTCGACATGTTGCCGATCTCGGCAAAGTGCGCAGCGATCGCGTCCGGCGTCCATTCGGACTGCGGCAGGTTGACGCCTTCGGTCTCCAGTACCTTGATGACGGCGAACGAGCCGGCGCCGGCGCCCATGATGGTGCGGGTCGGCGCGTCCTCGCTGAGCAGGAATTCGACCGCCGGCGTGATCGCTTCCGGCTTCATCAGCGCGAGCGCCTGAGGCGGCAGCAGCTCTTCGGTCATGCGGGTCGCCGCCGTCGGCGAGATGGTGTTGACCTTGATGTTGTTCTTGCGGCCCTCTTCGGCGAGCACGTTCATCAGGCCGACCATGCCGGCTTTCGCCGCGCCGTAATTGGCCTGGCCGAAATTGCCGAACAGGCCCGACGACGAGGTCGTCAGCACGATGCGGCCGTAATTGCGCTCGCGCATGCCGGCCCACACTGCCTTGCAGCAGTTGAAGGTGCCGGTGAGATGCACGCCGAGCACCTTGTCCCAGTCGGCAACCTCGAGTTTTGCGAATGACTTGTCGCGCAGGATGCCGGCATTGGCGCACAAGAGATCGACGCTGCCCCACTCCTCGGTGGCGCGCGCGACCATCGCGGTGACCTGCTCGAAGTTCGAGACGTCGGCGCCGTCGACCATCGCGGTGCCTCCGGCCTTGCGGATCTCCTCGACCACGGTCTCGGCCGGCGACAGCGAGCCGCCGCTGCCATCGCGCGCGCCGCCGAAATCATTTACCACGACCTTGGCGCCGCGGCTGGCGAGCCCCAGTGCATGCGCCCGTCCAAGACCATTGCCCGCGCCGGTGACGATAGCGACGCGTCCGTCGAACCTGATTGCCATGCGTGTCGTTCCTTACTTCCCTTCTCCCCTTGTGGGAGAAGGTGGCGCGCTCTGGAGCGCGATTGCGCTCCTGAGCGTGCCGGATGAGGGGTTCTCTTCGCGAACTCGAGTGAGAGTCTTTGCGCAGAGGCAGACCCCTCACTCGGCTTCGCGTTCCGCGAAGCCACCCTCTCCCACAAGGGGAGAGGGTGCACTGAGCAAGAATTGACAGCTTTTGAGCAGCGATGGATGGCCGGGTCAAGCCCGGCCATGCCAGCCACAATCAGCTGAAATAGACCAGCCCGAGCCAGTCCGCGACCAACGCGGGCTTTTCCTCGCCCTCGATCTCGACCGTGACGTTGGTGCGCGACAACAGTTCCTTCGGCTTGCGCAAGGTCGCCTCCGCCAGCACGAACCGGCCGCGGACGCGCTTGCCGGAGCGGACCGGCGAGAGGAAGCGGAGTTTGTCGAAGCCGTAATTGACGCCCATCGCGGTGCCCTCGACGACCGGCATCACCTCGTAGGACATGATCGACATCAGCGACATCGTGAGAAAGCCGTGTGCGATCGTGGTGCCGAACGCGGTTTCCTTCTCGGCGCGCTCGGGATCGACGTGGATGAACTGGTGATCCTCGATCACGTCGGCATAGGTGTCGATACGGCCCTGATCGAGCAGGTGCCATGAGGACACGCCGATCTCCTTGCCGACCATGCCCTGATAGGTTTCCAGGGACACCGGCGGCTTCTTCCAGACTTCGTTCATTTCGTTAGGTCTCCGAACCGGATGCCCGCACCTTTTGCAGCTCCGGAAATTCTTCCTCGCGGAACTCGGCTCCGCGCAACGCATCCCCGCGATTATCGTCATGTTCGAGCCGACGCAACTGCACGCGGCGAATTTTTCCGGAGATCGTCTTGGGCAGCTCGGTCACCAGCTCCAGTTTGCGGATACGCTTGAACGGTGCCAGCCGGGTGTGCAGATGCTTGAAGATCGACAGCGCCGTTTCCGGCGTGCGCTCGACACCGGCGACCAGCAGCACATAGGCCTTCGGGATCGCAAGCCGGATCGGATCCGGGCTCGGCACCACCGCAGCTTCCGCCACCGCATCGTGTTCGAGCAGCACGCTCTCCAGCTCGAACGGCGAGATGCGGTAGTCGGAGGATTTGAACACGTCGTCGGTGCGGCCGACGAAGGTGAGATAGCCTTCGTCGTCGGTGAACACGACGTCGCCGCTGCGGTAGATGTCGCCATCGGCGCCACCGAGCTTGCCGTCATCGCCCTGATAGCCCTGCATCAGGCCCGCCGGCCTGTCGGTGCCGAGCAGCAACGTCACCTCGCCTTCCTTCGCGGCGTTGCCGTCATTGTCGGTAACCTGCACGCGATAGCCCGGCAGCGGGCGGCCCATCGAGCCGACCTTGACCTTCTGCCCCGGCGAGTTGCCGGCGAGCGCCGTGGTCTCGGTCTGGCCGTAGCCGTCGCGGATGGTGAGGCCCCAGGCCGCTTGCACCTGGTCGATCACCTCGGGGTTGAGCGGTTCGCCGGCACCGCAGACCTCGCGCAACGACATCTTGTAGCTCGCAAGCTGCTCCTGGATGAACAGCCGCCACACCGTCGGCGGCGCGCACAGCGTGGTGACGCCGCAACGGCCGATGATCGAGAGCAGTCCTTTCGCCTCGAAGCGTGGCTGATTGGCGATGAAGATCGTCGCCCCGGCATTCCACGGCGCAAAGAAACAGCTCCAGGCATGCTTGGCCCAGCCGGGCGAGGAGATGTTGAGATGGATGTCGCCTGGTTGAAGGCCGATCCAGTACATGGTCGAGAGATGGCCGACCGGATAGCTGCGCTGGCTGTGCCGCACCAGCTTTGGTTTCGCCGTGGTGCCTGAGGTGAAATACAGCAGCATCGGGTCGTCGGCGTTGGTCGGACCATCAGGCGTGAACGTCGCCGGTGACTTGGCGGAGTCCTCGAACGGCAGCCAGCCGTCGTGCCTCTCGGTCGCACTCACGACGATGCGCGCCAGATTCTCGCTGCCGAGGCCGGCGAATTTCGCGACCTGGTCCTGCGTCGCGACCACCGCCTTCGCCCGGCCACGATCGAGCCGATCGCGCAATTCGTCCGCGGTCAGCAGCGTGGTCGCGGGGATCACGACGACGCCGAGCTTCATTGCGGCGAGCATCGTCTCCCACAGCGGCACCACATTGCCGAGCAGCAATAGCAGATGGTCGCCACGCTTCAGCCCTTGCGCGCGCAGGAAGTTCGCGACCTGGTTGGAGCGGCGCGACAGCTCGGCAAAGGAAAGCTTGGTCTCGCTGTTCGAAGCCGCATCGACGATCCACAGCGCCGGCCGGTCGCGGCTCTCGGGATCGCGCGCCAGCTCATCGAACCAGTCCAGCGCCCAGTTGAACGGCACCGGATCGGGCCAGCGGAATCCCTTCACCGCGGCATCGTAGTCGCTGCGGTGCTTGAGCAGAAAGGCGCGTGCGTCCTGAAATGTCGTCATCCGGCTTCACCACGTATGATGACGTCATCCCTGCGCAACGCCTCCGCGTTGTCGCTTGAGGAGCCGCGCGTCGCGCGGCGTCTCGAAGGACGGCCACAGACACCGTCTCTCCATCCTTCGAGGCTCGCTCCGCTCGCACCTCAGGATGACGGCGATTTATTTCGGGGCAAGTGCTCTAACGTGCTGGATAATTCCGGAAAAGTCGACCCCGCCGTGACCCTCAGCGTCGAAGGTCTTATAGATCTCCTGCGCATGCTTGCCGAGCGGCGTGACCGCGCCGGCGGCATGGGCTGCGTCCTGCGCCAGCGTGAGGTCCTTGACCATCAGGTTGGAGGCGAAACCCGGTCTGTAGTCGTTGTTCGCCGGCGAGGTCGGCACCGGGCCGGGAACCGGGCAATAGGTGGTGAGCGACCAGCACTGGCCCGACGAGGTCGAGGCGACGTCGAACAGCGCCTGATGCGACAGGCCGAGCTTCTCGGCCAGCACGAAGGCCTCGCCGACCGCGATCATGGAAATGCCCAGGATCATGTTGTTGCAGATCTTGGCCGCCTGCCCCGCGCCGGCGCCGCCGCAATGTACGATCTTCTTGCCCATGTTGACCAGCACCGGCTGGGCCGCTGCGAACGCCTTGTCTTCGCCGCCGCACATGAAGGTCAAGGTCGCGCCCTTGGCACCGCCGGTACCGCCGGAGACCGGCGCGTCGACCGAGGCCATGCCGTGCTTTGCCGCCAGCGCATGCGCCGCCTTCGCGCTCTCGACGTCGATGGTCGAGCAATCGATGATCAGCGTGCCCTTGGCCATGTGCGGGAGCACCTCGTTCCAGACGCCAAGCACGTGCTTGCCGGCCGGCAGCATCGTGATGACGATGTCGGCGCCCTTCACCGTGCCGGCGCCGCTCTCGCCGATCGCGGCACCGTCGGCCTTGGCCTGCTCGCGGGAGGCCGCGACCAGGTCGAACGCGGTCACCTTGTGGCCGGCCTTGACCAGATTGGCCGCCATCGGCCCGCCCATGTTGCCGAGCCCGATGAATGCGACGTGTGCCATGGTGATTCCTCCGCTTGCGGCGTTTCTATTTGCTGTTCGGAAAAGTCAGTTCGTCGGCGCCGATCTCGGCGAAATAAGGCGCCAGCATCTCCGGCGTCACGTCCTCGATGCGGGTTGGCTGCCACTTCGGATTGCGGTCCTTGTCGATTACGGCCGCGCGCACGCCCTCGCGGAAATCGTCGCTGGCGAATACCTCCAGCGCGGCGCGATATTCGCGCAGCAGGCACTCTTCGAGCGTCGAGGTGCCGCGCGCCAGCCGCAGCAGCTTCAGCGTCACCACCATGCCGCGCGGCGATTTCTCGCCGAGCATCTTCAAGGTCGCCTGCGCCAGATCCGATCCATCTGACGTCAGCGCCGCGACGATGTCTTCCATCCGGTCATGCGCGAACCAGCCATCGATCCTGGCTTGCTGCGCAGCGACCGGGCCGGTCGTGTCGCCAGTGGCAAAGCCGGCGATCAATCTGTCGACCTCGACCGAATTCGTGCCTTGCCGAACCTTGGTCAGCGCTTCGCGCAACTCCGGCAACTTCGCACTCGGCACCACGGCATCGGCGAATCTCGCATGGATCGCATCCGGACCATTCATGGTGGTGCCGGTCAGACCGAAGTACGCGCCAAGCTCGCCCGGCGAACGCGACAACAGATAGGTGCCGCCGACATCGGGGAAGAAGCCGAGACCGACCTCGGGCATCGCAAGTTTTGTCCGCTCCGTCACCACGCGGTGGCGGCTGTGCGCCGACAGGCCAACGCCGCCGCCCATCACGATGCCGTCCATGAAGGCGACATAGGGTTTTGGGAATTGCTTGATCCGCGCGTTGAGGATGTACTCGTCGCGCCACAGGATCTTGCCGAGGTCGCCCTTGACCTTGGAGCTTTCCCAGAGCGCGCGGATATCCCCGCCGGCGCACAGCCCGCGTTCACCGGCGCCTTCCAGCACGATGACGGCGACCTCGGCATCGGCCTCGAACGCGTCGAGCGCCTTGTCGATGCCGTGAAACATTTCCAGCGTCACGGCATTGATCGCCTTCGGTCGGTTGAGCCGGATGATGCCCGCCGAACCTTCCTTGCGGGCGATCAGATCGCCCTCTGCCGCAGCCACATCGTTCATCGCGCGCCCTCGATCAGCTTGCGCGACACGATCAGCCGCATGATCTCATTGGTGCCTTCGAGAATCTGGTGCACGCGCAGATCGCGCACGATCTTCTCGACGCCGTATTCGCTGAGGTAGCCGTAGCCGCCATGCAGTTGTAGCGCCTGGTTGGCGACCTCGAAGCCGACATCGGTGCCGAAGCGTTTGGCCATCGCGCAGAGCTGGGTGGCGTCCGGGTCCTTGCGATCGAGCGCGGCCGCGGCACGCCACAGGAAGGTCCGCGCGGCCTCCAGCTCGGTCGCCATGTCGGCGATCTTGAATTGCAGCGCCTGGAATTCGTCGAGGCGTTTTCCGAAGGCCTTGCGGTCCTTCATGTAGGTGAGAGCCTTGTCGAGCGCGGCCTGCGCACCGCCGAGCGAGCACGCCGCGATGTTGAGCCGGCCGCCGTCGAGGCCGGCCATCGCGATCTTGAAGCCGATGCCCTCGTCGCCAAGCCGGTTTGCGACCGGCACGCGCGCGTTCTCGAACACGACGGCGCGGGTCGGTTGCGCGTTCCAGCCCATCTTGCGCTCGTTGGCGCCGAACGAGACGCCGGGCGTCTTGCCGTCGATCACTATTGTCGAAACGCCGCCAGCACCCTCGCCGCCGGTGCGCACCATCGCCACCAGGATGTCGGTGCTGCCGGCGCCGGAGATGAACTGCTTCTGGCCGTTGAGCACGTAATGATCGCCGTCACGCACCGCGCGGGTCCGGAGCGCCGCGGCGTCGGAGCCGGCGCCCGGCTCGGTCAGGCAATAGCTCGCCAAGAACTCCATGGTGCAAAGCTTTGGCAGCCATTTGTGGCGCTGGGTGTCGTTGCCGAAGGCATCGATCATCCAGGACGCCATGTTGTGGATCGAGATGAAGGCTGATGTGGTCGGACAACCCGTCGCCAGCGCCTCGAAGATCAGCGCCGCGTCGAACCGCGTCATCGCGGAGCCGCCGACATCGTCCTTGATGTAGATGCCGCCCATGCCGAGGCCTGCGGCCTCGCGCATCACCTCGACAGGGAAATGCTTCTCCTCATCCCAGCGCAGCGCATGCGGCGCGATCTTTTCTGCCGCAAACGCCCGCGCCATGTCGCGAATGGCGATCTGGTCCTCGTTGAGAGCGAACTGCATCTCAATGCCCTCTCGTCATTGCGAGGAGCGAAGCGACGAAGCAATCCATGTCTCCACGCGGGGAAAGATGGATTGCTTCGCTACGCTCGCAATGACGGCTGTGGTGATCACTTCATCGTCGGGATCGAGAACTCCGCACCGTCCTTGACGCCGGACGGCCAACGCGAGGTCACCGTCTTGGTCTTGGTATAGAAGCGGACCGAATCCGGACCGTGCTGGTTGAGATCGCCGAAGCCGGACTTCTTCCAGCCGCCGAAGGTGTAATAGGCGATCGGCACCGGAATCGGCACGTTGATGCCGACCATGCCGACATTGACCTTGGCCGCGAAGTCGCGCGCGGCGTCGCCGTCGCGGGTGAAGATCGCAACGCCATTGCCGTAGTCGTGATCCGAGGGCAGCGCCAGCGCCTCGTGATAGTCCTTGGCACGCACGACCGAGAGCACGGGGCCAAAAATCTCTTCCTTGTAGATCCGCATGTCCTTGGTGACGTTGTCGAACAGCGAGCCGCCGAGATAGAAGCCGTTCTCGTAGCCCTGCATCTTGAAGCCGCGGCCGTCGACCGCGAGGGTGGCGCCTTCCTTGACGCCGATGTCGATGTAGCTCTTGACCTTCTCGACCGCCTCGCGGGTCACCAGCGGGCCGTAATCGGCCGACGGATCGACCGAGGTGCCGATCTTGAGCGACTCGACGCGCGGGATCAGCTTTTCCATCAGCCGGTCGGCGGTGGTCTTGCCGACGGGGACCGCGACCGACACCGCCATGCAGCGCTCGCCGGCCGAGCCGTAGCCGGCACCGATCAGCGCGTCGACGGCCTGGTCCATATCGGCGTCGGGCATCACGATGGCATGGTTCTTGGCGCCACCGAAGCACTGGCAGCGCTTGCCGGTCTGCGCGGCGCGCTCGTAGATATATTGCGCAATGGGCGTCGAGCCGACGAAGCCGATCGCCTTGATATCGGGATCGTCGAGGATGGCGTCGACGGCTTCCTTGTCGCCGTTGACGACATTGAGGATGCCGGCCGGCAGGCCCGCCTCGATCATGAGTTCGGCGAGCATCATCGGCACGCCGGGATCGCGCTCGGACGGTTTCAGGATGAAGGCGTTGCCGCAGGCGATCGCGGGCGCGAATTTCCACATCGGGATCATCGCGGGGAAGTTGAACGGCGTGATGCCGGCGACGACGCCGAGCGGTTGCCGCAGCGAATAGATGTCGATGCCGGGGCCGGCGCCTTCGGTGTATTCGCCCTTCATCAGATGCGGGATGCCGCAGGCAAACTCGGCGACCTCGAGGCCGCGCTGGATATCGCCCTTGGCGTCGGGAACGGTCTTGCCGTGCTCGCGCGCCAGGACATTGGCGAGCTTGTCGTAGTCGCGCTGCACCAGCTCGACAAACTTCATCATCACGCGGGCGCGGCGCTGCGGGTTGGTCGCGGCCCATTCGCCCTGCGCGGCCTTGGCGTTCTCGACCGCGGCGCGCACTTCGGCCTTGGAGGCCAGCGCCACCTTGGCCTGGACGTCGCCGGTCATCGGCTCGAAGACGTCGGCCGTGCGGCCCGAGGTGCCCTTGACCTCCTTGCCACCGATGAAATGTCCGACTGCGCGCATGGAAAACCTCCCTTAGGACAGGAATCGCCGCTGACAGCGGCGAGATCGCTTTACAAACTCTATTGACCCTGCATTTTGTAGGATACAAGTCCGATAAATTGCACCATAGATGTGCGGAAATGCTGGATCAAGGCGGCGGCACGATCGACTGGGACGACTTCCGTTTCGTGCTGGCGATCGTGCGCGGCGGCTCGGTGTCGGCTGCCGCCAAGCAGCTCGGCGTCGATCATGCCACAGTAATCCGGCGTGTCGACCGGTTGGAGCGCCACCTCTCCGCAAAACTGTTTGATCGGCGCAAGACCGGCTATCTCCTCACCGAGGCCGGCCAGCGTGTCGCCGACAGCGCGGAGGCGATGGAATCCACCATCGTCGCCAACCAGGAGGCGGTCGGCGGTTCGCGCGCGCACCTCACCGGCACGGTGCGGATCGGCGCGCCCGACGGTTTTGGCAGCCATTTTTTGGCCTCGCGGCTGGTCAAGCTGACCGAGCGGCATCCCGATCTCGATCTGCAACTGGTCGCGACCGCCCGGCTGTTCTCGCTCTCCAAGCGCGAGGCCGACATCGCGATCAGCCTGACCATGCCAAAGGAAGGCCGCATCGTCGGCCGCAAGCTCCTGGACTATACGCTCGGGCTTTATGCCGCACCCGCCTATCTCGCGCAGGCGCCGACCATTGCCACCCGCGCGGACCTGCCGAAGCATCGCTTCGTCGGCTACATCGAGGAACTTCTGTTCACGCCGGAGCTGGACTACCTGCCGCAGGTCTCGCCAAAGATCTCCGCGAAATTCCGCAGCGCCAACCTGATCGCGCAGCTCAACGCCACCATCGCCGGCTTCGGCATCGCCGTGCTGCCGCATTTCATGGCATCAGCGCATCCGGAATTGCAGCCGGTGCTGCCGAAAGAGGTGCGGATTTCCCGCACCTTCTGGCTCCTGATGCACGCCGACAGCAAGGACCTGGCGCGGATCCGCGCGGTGGCGGATTACATCTACGAGACGGTGGAAGCCGAGCGGGCGCTGTTTGGCAGCGAATAATTCCGCCGTCGTCCCGGCGAAGGCCGGGACCCATTACCACAGGGTAGTGTTGTTGACGGGATTTGCGATCCCAGCGGAGTCAAACAAATAACATTTGGGGTTATGGGTCCCGGCCTTCGCCGGGACGACGATGAGGAAAGAGTTCGCCTAATTCACCTTTGCCTTCTTGGCCGGCGTCTTCGCCGCCGCGGCACGGCCCAGTGCCGCTTCGCGGCCGGCGCTCAAAACCTCGTCCGACATTTCCCCGGTGCCCGCGATCCGCGACATCACGATCGCGCCCATCATGGTCGCCAGCGTCGCCATCGCCTGCTTGCGCGCGGCCTTGCGCGGGACATCACTGATCTGGTCGGCGATCATGTCGATCATCTGCTCGAGCTTCTGCGCGAATGCCTTGCGGGTCTTCGGGCTCTCGCGGGCGATCTCGGCGCCGAGCGAGGGTACCGCGCAGCCCTGGCCGGGATCGTCGCGATGAACGGTCGTCAAATAGCCGTCGACGATGGTGGCAAGCCGCTTCTCGGCCGGCACTTCGGCGACCACCTTGCGCCAGCGCTCGGTGGCGCGGTCCATCGCATAGCTGAAGGCCTCGATCACCAGCGCCTCGCGCGAATCGAAATGCGCGTAGAAACCGCCATGGGTCAGGCCGGCGTCCTTCATCAGGTCGGCGACGCCGATGCCATGCGCGCCCCGCTCGCGCAGCCGCGTTGCGGCCTTCTTCACGATCCGGGCGTGGGTCTCCTGCTTGTGTTCCTTGGAATAGCGCATGTCAGTCTCATGAAATGTTTCCAATCATATAATAACAGATTTGCGGCGGAAAAGCTGCAGCTATTTCGCTTTTGCCGGTTCTCCGATCATGGAAAAGGTTGCCGTTGCGTGCACTGCGAGATTGCCCTTGCCGTCGCGAACGAAGCCCTCGGCGTAGCTGGTCTGGCGACCGAGCTTGACCACCCTGCCCTCGGCGGCGATGGTTCCCGAGCGAACCGAGAGCGGGCGCAGATAGGTCAGCTTGAGGTCGAGCGTCACCGAGGTCTGCCCCGCCGGCAACACGGTCGAGATCGCACAGCCCATCGCGGTGTCGAGCAGCGCGGCTGCGGTCGCGCCGTGCATCAGCCCGATGGTATTTTCCAGGCTCTCATGCGGATCGAGTTCCATCACGATCCGCTCCCGCTCGACCACGGCCATGCGAAACCCGATCAGTCTGGCCATCGGCGGCGGCGGCAGAATGCCGTCGCGGATCGCGCACATCGCATCCCAGCCCGACATCGCGGACGCCACCTTCGCGGCCGGCCCCGGCGCCTGCCATTCCACCACGCGGACCCGCAGCAGATCGGGCGAGAACAGGTCGGTCGCGGCGGCAGTCATGGCGGCTCCTTTTGTATGATAAATGTAATTCTATTGGAGCAGGCCCTCGCGCGCAACTGCGTTGCTGCTCCCTTGACAGCGGCCCGCTTTGTCCGGGACATGACGCGATCCGTTCCCTGCTCCGAGACCTCATCCATGGACATGCTCAACCCCCACTGCGGCATTGCGGGCGACGCCAGAGGCGTCGTGCGGCTCGTGATCTGCAACGCGGGCAAGCTCAACATCCTGAGCTCCGACGTCACCGACGGCGTGCGCGAGGGTCTTGAGCACCTCGCCTCCAACGGCGAGATCCGCGCCGTGATCCTGCGTGGTGAGAGCGAGCGCAGCATGATCGGCGGCGCCGACATCCGCGAGATGGCGCGGCTCGACCAGCGTTCCGCCGAGGATTTCATCAGCCGCCTGCGCGACCTCTGCGAGGCCGTGCGGAAATTCCCGGCGCCCGTCATTGCCCGCCTGCCCGGCTGGTGCCTCGGCGGCGGGCTCGAGGTCGCGGCCGCCTGCGACGTCCGCATCGCCGCGCATGATGCGATGTTCGGCATGCCGGAGGTCCGCGTCGGCATCCCCTCGGTGATTCACGCGGCGCTGTTGCCGCGCCTGATCGGCTGGGGCCGCGCCCGCTTCCTGATGATGACCGCGGAGAACATCGACGCGCCCACTGCACTCGCGTGGGGGCTGGTCGACAAGGTGGCAAAACCCGGCGGCCTCGACGAGGCCGTCGAGCACACCGTGAAGGCGCTGCTGGAATGCGGCCCCGAAGCGCTGCGCATCCAGAAGGATCTGCTGCGGCAATGGGAAGAGCTGCCGCTGACCGAGTCCGTCAATCTCAGCGTCGGCGTGTTCGGGCAGTCCTTCCTGACCGGCGAGCCGCAGCGCCTGTTGCAAGGTTTTCTGGACAGGAAGCGGTAGACGACCTTTGTAGCCCGGATGGAGCGCAGCGAAATCCGGGCTACGGGCCGCGCGCATGCGCGTTTCCGCGGTGCAGGCGTGATCGTGATCACGGAAAATCCTCTTCTCTGGTCTAGGATGGCATTCGGAACGAACCGCGGCTCCGTCGAAAAGAGGAGGCACTCATGAACAAGCTGCTTCTCACTTCCGTCCTGGTTCTGGCGGCCCACGCAACCGGCTTGTGCGGCGTGACGCTCGCCTCCGCCACCGAGCAGCCCGCAGCATCTCCCGCGCCGCAAGCCAGCGACGCCCCAAAACAGGACGACCGTCCCGATGCCGCCGCGACCCCGGCTCCGGCCGCACCGGCCCAGCCTGCGACGCGGCACTGCACGACCCTGAGTGGCGAGAAGTTCGAGTGGTCATTCCCGAACGTGCCGTTTGGGACCGCGAGCTGCTCTTGAGCCGAAGCGGATTGCGCGCGCGTTCGCGCGACCCCGTTGGTTTCATCCGGGTTACGCTCACTGCTGGCTTTGCCCGGCGCTGACCGACAGCAGCGCCCAATTCAACCCGCCGGGTCGTGCTATCTTTCCGGGCTCCTCGGGCCATTGCAAGATTACCCATCGCAACGAAGGCGCCCACCAAAGGGTCGTCGTGTGATACAGCCTGCCCTGCCAGTAATATTCCTTCCTGACCTTGTAGGCCCAAAAGACGCCGGCGGGAACGCGAGCCAATCCATACGCGACCACAGAGTACTCAAGTCCGCTGTATTTCGAGGGAATGTCGTACTTGCTGATGGTCCCCGCTTTGCCGGCACGCAGCGGCCAAAGATCGGTGATCAATCTCTTCTCGGCAGCGTCCGTATCATCGAGACGCGGACCAAGGCCGCCGAACCAGTCGTAGAGGCCCCACGCGTCGGACCTGATCCGGCAGTTGAAATTATCCTGCTCGATCGCGGTCATCCGGTTGGGACGGTTGGTATTCGACGCCTTGACGTCGTAGGTGAAGACCGTGCCGGGCTCCGGACAGGAAAAGTCCGTCACCGGAGCAAACGCGGCAGGAACAGGGACGAACAGCGTGCTCTGGCCCGCGAAGCTCGCCACCAGCGTCAGCAAGGTCGCGAGAATCATATGCAGGAATTCCGACGCGGTCATTCGGCACCATGTCCGGGATGTCGGCTGATATTCAGATCAGCCGGGTGCCCCAGCCAAGAGGTTCTCGCGTTCTTCGTAAAGACATTGACAACCCGGAAGTGCAAATTGGGGCGTAGTCCCCTCACCTCGCATTCGCCGGCGCGTGCACCGGCCAGAGATCGGCTCGCCAATGCAGTGCGATGCCGAGCATCGCGATGAACCCCGCTGCCGCGAGCAGCGTCCCCGTGGCGGAATAGCCGATCAGGTCGATCAGGCTGCCGGCGGCGAGCAGGCCGAGCGGCAGGCCGTAGATCACCATCATGCGCACGCCCATCACGCGGCCGCGCAGGTGCGCGCTGGCGTTGCGCATCAGCATCACCGCGGCTGCGATCATCGACATGCTCTGTGCGATGCCGGCGAGCACCAGGCAGGCCATCGCCACCGGCATGGTGCGGAGCTCGACGAACACCAGCAGCATCGCGTACCAGGCGAGCGTCGCGCCGATCAAGAGCCGCGCGATGCGCACGCCGCCGGCCATGCTGAGCGTGATCGAGCCGGTCAGCGATCCCACGGCGAAGCTCGCCGAGAGATAGCCGAGCCCGGTCTGGTCGGTGTGGAAAATATCGCGCGCGACATAGGGCAACAGGCCGTTGGTCAGCGGAAACGCCGTGAGGTTGGCGAGAAACGCGACGCAGAGCGCGGCGCGCATGCCCGGGCCGTTCCAGGCATAGACGATGCCTTCCTTGAGGTCGCGCAGCAGCGTCGTGGCGAACGTGCCGCTCGCGGCATGATCGCTGGTGGCGTGCGCGATCGCCGGTCGGGTCATGCACAGCATCAGCACCGCGGCGGTGAAATAGAAGCAGGCGATCCCGACATAGACGTAGCCGATGCCCAGCGCGGCGAACAGGCTGGCGCCGGTCAAGGCGCCGGCGATGCGCGCCGAATCCTGCGTGGTGCGGGCGAGGCTGATGGCGCCGACCAGCCGCTCGGGCGGCATGATGTCGGCAAGCAGCGCGCCGCGCACGCCGAGATCGGACGGCCGGATCAGCCCCATCAGGGTGACGATGATCATCACATTGAGCGGCGCCAGATGGCCGGTCAGCGCCATCGTCATGATGGTCCCCGACAGCGCCGTATAGGCAAAGCGCATCACCGCGAGCAGGTCGCGGTGTCCCATGCGGTCGCCGATCATGCCGACCACGGGCGCGATCAGCGTGCCGACATATTGCAGCGAGGCAAGCACGGTGAGCAGCAGCACCGAGCCGGTCTCGACCATGATGTACCAGCCGAGCACCAGCGTCTCGACCTCGAACGCCCAGGAGGTGAGCAGGTCGGACGGCCACTGGAAGCGATAGCTCTTGATGCGAAAAGGCGCGAGCGCGGAGGTCCGCGTGGCTGCGCTCACGGCGCAATGACGCTGGTCACGGCGTTCCCTGCCCTTGTTCTTGATTCTTCTGGGAAATCGTCCCCATTCGGGCAGCCTAGTCGCGGGGTGACCGCTGTCAATTGATACCGCCGCATGCCGCCATGCATGACGACGCTTTCATCCCTCGCGGCCGCGATAGCGCAGCGCATCGACCAGCAACGCAAAGGCCGGCGAGGATTGCCGGCGGCTCGGGTAATAGAGGTGATAGCCGGGAAACGGCGCGCACCAGTCGTCAAGCACCTGGAGCAGTTGCCCCTTGGCGAGTTGTGGGCGCACTTGATCCTCCGAGACGTAGGCGAGCCCGAGGCCTGCCATCGCCGCCTTGATCCGCAGCGGGGTGCTGTTGAAGGTCAATTGCCCGTCGACACGCGCCTTCAACGGCCGCCCGCGCTTCTCGAACTCCCAGGCGTAGATGCTGCCATGGGTCGGCAGGCGGATGTTGATGCAGTCGTGCCGGGTCAGGTCCTGCGGCCGTTTCGGAGGCTCGCGCTGCTTGAAATAAGCGGGCGCCCCGACCACGACCATGCGGAAGTCCGGCCCGATCCGCACCGCGATCATGTCCCTGGCCACCTGCTCGCCGAGCCGGACGCCGGCATCGAAGCGTCCCGCGACGATGTCGGCGAGGCTGTCGTCGATCGAGAGCTCGACCTTGATGTCGGGATAGCGCGGCAGCAAGGAAGCCAAGGCCGGCCACAGGATCGTCTCGGCCGCGTGCGCGCCCGCGTTGATGCGGATCGATCCCGCCGGCCGCTCGCGCAGGGCACTGAGCGCGGCGAGCTCGGCCTCGATCTCCTCGAAGCGCGGGCCGATGCTCTGCAACAGCCGTTCGCCCGCCGCCGTCGGCGCCACGCTGCGCGTGGTGCGGGTCAACAGCCGCAGCCCCAGCCGCTCCTCCAGCGCCCGCATGGTATGGCTGAGCGCGGATTGCGACACGCCGAGCCGGGCGGCGGCGCGGGTGAAGCTGCGCTCCCGTGCCACCGCGAGGAAGGCGATCAGGTCGTTGACGTCGTGCCGCGGCATTCATGAATCCTATTCATAAGTCCATCCCGATCCTAGCGTCTAATCGCTTGCCGGACCACGCCCTAGATGGTGTCGCGACAGATCCCTGTCATCGACGTGGAGAGCCAACATGCAGAAACGGAAACTCGGCAACAGCAACCTCGAAGTTTCGGCGATCGGCCTCGGCTGCATGGGCCTGAGCTTCGCCTATGGCCCGGCCATCGCGAAGAAGGACGGCATCGCGCTGATCCGCGCCGCCGTCGAGCACGGCGTCACCCTGTTCGACACCGCCGAAGTCTACGGCCCGTTCGTCAATGAGGAACTGGTCGGCGAAGCGCTGGCGCCGGTTCGCGACCATGTCGTGATCGCCACCAAGTTCGGTTTCGATATCGGCTCCATGGCCGAGCGGCATCGCAGCCTGAACAGCCGGCCCGACCACATCCGCGAGGTCGTGGATGCTTCGCTGCAGCGGCTGAAGATCGATGTCATCGATCTGCTCTACCAGCACCGCGTCGATCCGGCGGTGCCGATCGAGGACGTCGCCGGCACGGTGAAAGAGTTGATCGGTGCCGGCAAGGTCCGGCATTTCGGCCTCTCGGAGGCCGGTGCGCAGACCATCCGCCGGGCGCATGCGGTGCAGAAGGTGACGGCGCTGCAAAGCGAATATTCGCTGTGGGAGCGCGAGCCGGAGCGAGAGATCCTCCCCGTGCTCGAGGAGCTCGGCATCGGCTTCGTGCCCTACAGCCCGCTCGGCCGCGGCTTTCTCACCGGCGCGATCAGCGCCAGCACGACGTTTGCAAGCGACGATTTCCGCAACCTCGTACCGCGATTCTCGGCCGAGGCACGCGCAGCCAACCAGGCGCTGGTCGATCGGCTCGGCCGGATCGCAGCCGGCAAGGGCGCAACCTCGGCGCAGATCGCGCTGGCCTGGCTGCTGGCGCAGAAACCGTGGATCGTGCCGATCCCCGGCACCACCAAGCTGCATCGCCTGGAGGAAAATATCGGCGCCGCCAACGTCACGCTGACGCCGGCCGATCTCGCCGAGATCGACACCGCGCTTGCCGCCATCGAGGTGCAAGGCGCGCGCTATCCGGAGCATCTGCAACAGATGGTCGGTCGCTGAGCAACGTCGTTCCGGGGCGCGCGCAGCGCGAGCCCCGGAATGACGCTCGCGCAGGGAAAGCCGGGTTGTTTCCGGTTACACCTGTGGTCCTACCTCGGTGCTTTCTGTTGCACCGGATCCATGGGTGCAATCGGCGCCCGGCTTTCCCTGCGCCCGCGGCGCCACAAATTCAGTGTCGTCCCGGCGAAGGCCGGGACCCATAGCCACGAATGCTAGTTGGCGCGCGACGCTGGAACGACGAGTCCCTTCAGCAACATCCGCCACGGAGTATGGGTCCCGGCCTTCGCCGGGACGACGGCGTGGAGAGAGGTGTGCGCCAAAACCCCAACGTCGTCCTGGCCTTCGCCCGGACGACGGATGGGCGTCCCCATCCAACTCATCCGAACACGACAATTTGTCATGCCCGTTGCCCTTTTTCGCACCGCATCATATGATGTATATAATTCAATAGAATCTCCGGTCCTCAAGGGAGTCCCGCCATGGCATCCGATCCCGTCGTCATCCTGTCCGCCGTCCGCACCCCGCTCGGCCGCTACCTCGGGGAACTCACGCCGTTTTCGGCGCATCAGCTCGGCTCGCATGTGATCGGCGCGGCGCTGGAGCGCGCCAAGCTCGCGCCTGAGCGGGTCGACGAGGTGTTCATGGGCAACGTGCTGCCGGCCGGCCAGGGCCAGGCGCCGGCCCGTCAGGCCGCGCGCGGCGCAAAGCTGCCTGACGCCACCGGCGCCACCACCGTCAACAAGGTTTGCGGGTCCGGCATGAAGGCGACCATGCTCGGCCACGACATCATCAAGGCCGGCTCGGCCGAGATCGTGGTGTCGGGCGGCATGGAGAGCATGAGCAACGCGCCGTATCTGTTGCAAAAGGCCCGCGGCGGCTATCGCGCCGGGCACGACCGCATCATCGACCACATGATGATGGACGGGCTGGAAGATGCCTACGAGACCGGCCGCTCGATGGGTGATTTCGGCGAGGCAACTGCGGAAGCCTACCAGTTCACCCGCGCCGACCAGGACAGCTACGCGATGGAGACGCTGAGCCGCGCCCGCAAGGCGGTCGAGGGCGGCGCCTTCAAGGCCGAGATCGCGCCCATCACGGTCAAGGAAAAGACCGGCCCGCGCGTCATCGGCAATGACGAGCATCCGCTGAAGGTCGACCCGGCAAAGATCCCCGGCTTGAAGCCCGCATTCCGCGCCGGCGGCACCATCACGCCGGCCGCCTCCTCCGCCAATGCCGACGGCGCCGCCGCGCTGATTTTGGCACGGCGTTCGCTCGCCGATCGCGACGGCCTGCCTGTGATTGCCGAGATCAAGGGCCACGCCACCCACAGCCAGGAGCCGCAATGGTTCACCACGGCGCCGATCCCGGCGATCCGGAAGCTGCTCGACAAGGTCGGCTGGAGCGTCGGCGATGTCGACCTGTTCGAGATCAACGAAGCCTTCGCGGTGGTCGCGATGGCGGCGCAGCGCGACCTCGCGATCCCGCGTGACCGGCTCAACATCAACGGCGGCGCCTGCGCGCTCGGCCATCCGATCGGCGCCACCGGCGCGCGGCTGATCGTGACGCTGCTGCACGCACTCGAAGCGCAGAATCTGAAGCGCGGCGTCGCCGCATTGTGCATCGGCGGCGGCGAGGCCACCGCGATCGCCGTGGAGCGGGTGACGAACTGAACTATCCACCGTCATTGCAAGCCAGCGGGTCGGCGCGAAGCGCCGCCCGATGACAGGCTTCGCGAAGCAATCCATGTCACCGCATCTGCGGAGCGATGGATTGCTTTGTCGCGGAGCCTGTCATCGGGCGCGCGTTTGCGCGACGCGTTGGCTCCTTGCAACGACGACCCGTCGGGACAAAAGGCGTTTTTGACGCCGCTGCACTATGTCCGAAAACGAGGGAACTATGGCATTTTAGCCATGGCTCTCCCGTGGCATATTAAGCATCAGCAAATAGACCCTCACAATAATTTTCTGGACCACAATGATCTCGAACTGGCTTGCTTCCACCCTCGCCCGCCGCAACATCCATTACGGCTGGGTGATGGTCGCCGTCACCTTCCTTGCTGCGCTGATCTCGGCCGGCACCGTCGGCGCGCCCGGCGTCTTCATCGTGCCGTTGCAGAAGGAGTTCGGCTGGTCGACCGCCGAGATCTCGTCCGCGCTGTCGATCCGCTTCATCCTGTTCGGGCTGATGGCGCCGTTCGCCGCCGCGCTGATGAACCGCTACGGCCTGCGCAACGTGACGCTGGCGGCACAGCTCATCGTGGTCTCCGGCCTGCTCGCCTCGCTCGGCATGACGCAGGTCTGGCAGCTGGTCGCGCTGTGGGGCGTGGTGATCGGGATTGGCACCGGCATGACGGCGCTGGTGCTGGGCGCGACCATCGCCTCGCGCTGGTTCGTGGCGCGGCGCGGCCTGGTGATCGGCATCATGACCGCGAGCGTCGCCACCGGGCAGCTCGCCTTCCTGCCGCTGATCGCGACGCTGACCGAACGTTACGGCTGGCGCGTCGCGCTCGGCGTGATCTGTGTCGCACTCGGCCTTGCCGCCTTTGCCGTGCTGATGGTGATGCGCGACCGGCCGAGCGATGTCGGCCTGCGCCCGTTCGGCGACGAGGGCACCGCGCCGGTCCCTGCCCCGCCTCCGGCCAACGCGCCGATCGTGGCGGCGGCGCTCGGCACGCTGCGCGACGCCGCGAAGTCGTCGGTGTTCTGGATCCTGTTTGCCACCTTCTTCGTCTGCGGCGCCTCGACCAACGGCCTTGTGCAGGTGCACCTGATCCCGATGTGCCTCGACTACGGCATTCCGCAGGTGCAGGCCGCGAGCCTGCTCGCGGCGATGGGCATCTTCGATTTCTTCGGCACCATCATCTCGGGCTGGCTGTCGGACCGCTACGACAACCGCTATCTGCTGTTCTGGTATTACGGCCTGCGCGGGCTGTCGCTGCTCTGGCTGCCGTTTTCCGACTTCACGTTCTACGGCCTGTCGGTGTTTGCGATGTTCTATGGGCTGGACTGGATCGCAACCGTGCCGCCGACGGTGCGGCTGACCGCGCAGCGTTTCGGCGCCGAGCGCGCCAGTCTGGTGTTCGGCTGGATTTTTGCGGGCCATCAGATCGGCGCCGGCGCGGCGGCGTTCGGCGCCGGGCTGTCCCGCACGATCTATGCGAGCTATCTGCCGGCTTTCTTCATCGCCGGCCTGCTCTGCATCTTCGCCTCCGCCATCGCGCTCGCGATCGCGCGGCCGCAACCGAAGCCCGCGGCGGAACCGAAGGCGGCGGCGGCTTAGTATGAGAGGATAGTGCGCACACCGACCACCACGCTGTCCCTGATCCGATGCGTCTGCGTCGGATCATAGGGATCGACGGCGCCGCCGCCGGGATGGGCGATGTACTCGAACACCGGCTGAACCGTGAAATTGTCGTTCACGACGTGCTGGTAGGTGACCTCGAGCACCGCCTCGTAATCGCGGATCGGATACGGCGTGCCCGTGAAGATCTGCGTATCACGGTCGAGCGCGCGGGCGGCATCCGAGATTTTCGCGTAGGTGGCAGCGACGCCGAACCTGTCGTTCGGGTACTTGTCGCTGAAGCCCGTGAACAGGAGGCCGCCGTCGACATAGGCGCTGACCAGATTGCGGTCGGACGGGCTGACGGAAGCGCGCATGAAGAATGCGACGCCCTTGTCCGGATCCTTGGCGGTGCGCGTCAGCTGCTGCTCATAGACCATGAACACGCCGTTGTTGCCGCGGTGCCAGAGCGTATCGCCGGAGCTGTTCGGGTCGGCCAGCGACAGCCCGTCGGCCGAGTAGCGCTGGTCGGCAAACGACATCTGGTGATACCAGGCGCCGCCGGTGATCGTTGCCGGCAGCTTGCTCTCGCCGATCTCGAACTTGTATTTGAGCTGCCCGATCCACCACGGCGGATCGTTGACGCGGAACGCGATGCCGTTGGGATTGAGGATCTGCGGATCGAGGTCGCCTTGCGGCGCGGCCGAACCGTCGAACACCGCAAGGTAGGCGGTGATGCGATCGGACAGATTGGCCTTGACGCGGATGCCCGGCACCGCGAGTGCCGGCGACGGGCCGCCTGACGGCAAATTGACGCCGGTAATGCCGGGCCACCCCAGCGCCGAATTGATGAAGATGTCGTCGTACTGACTGTCGATGAACTCGACATCGGCGCCGATCTGGCCGAAACGGATCGCAAGCCTGCCGTCGAGCAGCTTCTGCTCGATCCAGAGTTCATAGAGCCGGGTCGCGGGCAGCGCCTCCACACCGGACACCAGCATCAGATTGCCGACATAGCTCCGCGACAGGCCGTCGCCATGGATCTGGTACATGTTGGCGTGGAACGTCGCGCCGGTCCAGCCGAACACCTTCTCGAGGTCGATGGTGGTGCCGAGATCGAGGCGGCCGGTATAGATCGCGCCGGTCGCCATGCCTCCCGAGACGTTGGCAAAGCTCTCGCCGATATAGGTGAAGCTGAACTGGTAGCCGGCCTGCTCCAGCGCCGCGCGGGTGTCGGCGATGCGGTCCGCGACCGGCTTGTCGTCCGCCAGCGCGGGCGTCGCGAACGCGAGGGCCGCGGCCACCATCGTTGCGCGGAAGAGAGGTCTGGACATGGCGGGGACCGCGGCGCGACCGTTCTATCTGACGATGCCGAGCCGCCGCATGATCAGATAGGCCAGCAACGCCGAGCCGACCAGGAGACCGGCCGCGATGAAAAAGCCGCTCTCGTTGTCGGTCAGCGGCAGCCCCTTGGTGTTCATGCCGAAGATGCCGGTCACCAGCGTCGGCGGCAGCAGCATCATGGTGACGACGGCGAGCGCGTGCAGATGCTTGTTGCTCTCCTCCTCCAGCTTGAAGCGCAGCTCCTCTTCGAGAAGGCGGCTGCGCTCGCGCAGCTCGACGATGTCGTGGTCGAGGCCGTCGAGCCGCTGCGCCAGCTTGCCGGCCTGCAGCCGCAGCGCCGGGCTGAGATCGTCCATGTTCTTCAGCTCGAGCCGGTGGAACACGACGCGCAGGCCCATCAGCTGGCGATGCAGCCCGACGCTGGTGCGGCGCATCCGGGCCAGCGTGCTGCGGGTTTCGGACGTCGAGTCGCCCGAGACCACCTGCTCCTCGATGGTGTCGAGCTCGGTGCCCATCTTGTCGGCGATGCGGTCCATGGTGTCGGCGACCTCATGGACGATCTTCTCAAGCAGCGCCGCCACGGTCTCGACGCGATAGCCGCCCTCGAGCACGCGGCGGGTCGCATCGGCCGCGCACAGCGCCTGATGGCGGCCGCTGATCAGGAGCCGCTCGGTCATCGCGAAGCGCAGGAAGTCGGTCTCCTCGGTCGGCGCATCGATGCTGCGCACCAGGTCCGAGAACACGCCGTAGACGCAGTTCTCGATGGTGTGGATCTGCTGGAACCGATCACCCGACAGCAGCAGGTCGCGCGCGAGCTGCGGGATATGGACGGTGGCGAGCCACGCCCGGGCGCGCGCATCGGCCAGGTTGACGTGCAGCCAAAGCCGCCCGTCACGGCTCGGCTCGATCGGCGCATCGACCGGCAGCGCCTCGGCGGCGCCGTCGTGGTGCAGGCGGAAGGCCCAGACCAGTCCGGGAATGATCTCCTGACCCTGGCCGGGCCGGATCTCCACGAGATTGGTGGGAGGCGTATCAGCCTGCACGGCGGGCCTCCCAGGCAAATGCTCGGCGCATAATTCGACGGCGCATATTCAATATTCCTGCCAACACAAAAGCGGACGCGCGCGTCCTATCGTCGCGGAGTCCCACGGATAGGAGAGCGCGCGCGTTACAGTTTGATGTCAGCGACCTGCGCTATTCTGCCGCAAGGCCGGTCGGCGCGACCTCTTCGGCAACCTTGTTGTAATCATGCACCACGCGGCCGAACGGCAGCGTCAGGTCGGCGATATAATGATGCGCGCCGATCACGCGCTTGACCGGGAAGTCCGCCACCGGCGCGTTGACGTGCGGCACCAGATGCAGCCGGCCGGGCCCGATCCACGAGCCTTTGACGTTGATGTCGATGAGGTTGATCGCGACCAGCTGGCAGATCTCGAGATGGCCGTCGACGCCGGGGATCATCTTCAAATTGATCTGCGTCTTCGACAGCGTGGCGCGCGTCGCATCGCCATTGCCCGCCATGCTCTCATGCTTGTAGCCCATGGTGCCCATGGCCACGAGCTGGCCGGCATACTCCAAAGTGCCGGTCAGCGTGTCCTTGACGATCTCGAGCTTGGGATGGGCGTACTTCTTCGGAAAGCCCCAGATCTCGCGGCCGGCCGCGATCGGCGGATCGTCGTCGAGATACATCTGGCAAACGAAGTTGACCTCTTCGCCGTGCAGGCGCGCGGGGATCACGAGACCGGACTCGGTGTAGCTGCCGAAGCCCGACGAGTCGGGCATCCTGATCCATTCATAGTGCACGATCGGGTCTGCGATCGGCTCCAGCGGCTCAGGCAGGCCGGCACGGATCAGCATCGGATCGGTCTCGTAGGTGATGACGAGAAACTCGCGATCGACGAAACGATAGGGACCGGCGGGATAGCTCGGGCCGGCAGCCGGCATCGACGGAAGCTTCAGCAGATCTTCCCTGCGCATCGCAATAACCCCCTGTTTGCAATATTGCGCAGAACGCTAGCGGCCGAGATTGACAGCGATATGAGGGATTTCCGTCAGTCGCATGACCAGCGCTTCCGTGCGGAGGCCAATGCTAACCATGCAGGCAGCCATGCCGGATGCGCCGCGCAAGCGAACAGCGCTTGTCATCATGGCGTCATGGCCGCGCTGAATTCTCGCCGCAAAATTTGGAGTGTGTGATATGGACGCGCGATCCCCTCATTTCCAGGACATCGAGCACGCAACGCCCGGCTGGCGGCCCGAAGGCTGCGATCGAGTCGCGTTGGTGCTGCAGGGCGGCGGCGCGCTTGGCGCCTATCAGGCCGGCGTCTACCAGGCGCTGCATGAATCCAACATCGAGCCGGACTGGGTCTGCGGCGTTTCGATCGGCGCGATCAATTCGGCGATCATCGCCGGCAACCCGCCGGAGAAGCGGCTGGAGCGGCTGCATATTTTCTGGGACCGCATCACCAGCCGCAAGATCTGGCACTACACGCCGGACGGCGACGTCTTTCGCAAGGCACGCAATCTGACCAGTTCGTGGATGACGACCACGATGGGCCAGCCCGGCTTCTTCACCCCGCATCAGACCAATCCATGGTTCAGCCCGGCCGGCGCGCGCACCGCGACGAGCTATTACGACACCTCCCCGCTGAAGGAGTCGCTGCTCGAGCTGGTCGATTTCGACCGCATCAATTCCAAGAAGATCCGCTTCGCGGTCGGCGCGGTGAACGTGCTGTCCGGCAACTTCATCTATTTCGACAATGCTTATGACGAGATCATCCCCGAGCACATCATGGCGAGCGGCGCGCTACCGCCGGCGCTGCCGATGGTGAAGATCGGCACCGATCATTTCTGGGACGGCGGCATCGTCTCCAACACGCCGCTGCAGCACCTGCTCGACCAGGAAGACAACGCCAACTCGCTGGTGTTCCAGGTCGACCTGTTCTCGGCCCGCGGCGCGCTGCCGCGCGACATCCAGGACGTGATGGCCCGCCACAAGGACATCATGTATTCCTCGCGCACCCGCTACAACACCGACGTCTATCGCAAGACCTATGGCCTGCGCACCGCCCTGCACAACGCGCTGGGCAAGATCCCCGACGATCAGCTCTCGGAGCAGGAGAAGAAGCTCAAGCAGACCAACAGCAAGCTGCCCGGCATCACGCTGCTGCAACTGATCTACCAGCAGAAGGCCTATGAGGGCGACGCCAAGGACCACGAATTCTCGGGCACCTCGATGCGCGAGCACTGGGTCAGCGGCCACGAGGACACCAAGCGCTCATTGAAGCGCCGCGACTGGATCAAGATGCCCGAGAACGGCATGGGCATCGTGATCCACGACGTGCATCGGGAGAGTGATTGAGAATGTCGTTCCGGGGCGATGCGTAGCATCGAACCCGGAACCTCGAGATTCCGGGTTCGGTCCTGCGGACCGCCCCGGAATGACAGTGGTAAGCGCTACGGCCGCGTCGACATGTTGCTCGGCGGTCCGACGCTGCGGATCGGCTCGGCGAGACGCACGAATTCGCAAAGCAGCGAACGCGTCTTGCGCGGATCGATCACCTCCTCGACCCAGAACTTCTCGGCCGAGCGGAATGGCGAGCGCAGCTTGTTGAGGCGATCCTCGATCTCGCGCAGCTTCGCCGCCGGATCGGCAGCCGCGTCGATCTCGGCGCGATAGGCCGCCTCGATGCCGCCTTCCAGCGGCAGCGAGCCCCAATAGGCCGACGGCCAGGCGTAGCGCATCGAGAAGCGGTTGGCCGGCTGATGCACCACGCCGGCGACGCCGAATGCATTGCGGATGATGATGGTGCACCAGGGCACCGTGCTTTGGTTGACCGCCGCCATCGCGCGCACGCCGTGGCGGATGGTGGCGGACTTCTCGGCTTCCAGCCCGATCATGAAGCCAGGGCAATCCATCAGATAGACCACCGGCAGATGGAAGGTCTCGGCGAAGTCGACCCAGCGCACCACCTTGGCGCAGGCATCCGCGGTCCAGGAGCCGCCATAGTGGAAGGGATCGCTCGCGAGCAGCAGAACCGACCTGCCCTCGATCCGCGCCAGGCCCGTGATGATCGGCCGGCCGAAATTGGCCGATACCTCGAAGAACGAGCCCTTGTCGACGACGGCCTCGATGATCGGCCGCATCTTGTAGACCTGCCGGCGATTGCGCGGCACCGCCGTGAGCAGCGCCTCCTCGGCGCGCGCGGGATCGTCGGTGCAGGGAATGGTCGGCGGCAACTCGTAGACCGACGACGGCAGATAGGACAGGAAACGCCTGGCGCAGTCGAACGCCTGTTCTTCGGTCTCGACAGCCTGGTCGATCGCGCCGGCGCGGGTCTGGATGTCGGCGCCGCCGAGCTCCTGCTTGGTCAGGTCCTGGCCGAGCCGCTTCACCACCGGTGGGCCGGCGACGAACATCGCGGACGCCTTCGTCATCACGGAGTAATGCGTTGCCGCGAGCCGCGCGGCGCCGAGGCCGGCGACCGAGCCCAGGCCGAGCCCAACCACGGGCACGCGCGCCAGATTGGCCGTCGTGTACCAGTACCAGCGCGTGCCGCCGACGCCGCCCGGCAGGTTCGCCGCGCCCTTGGTCTCGATCGTCTTCACCGAACCGCCACCGCCGGAACCTTCGATCACCCGGATGATCGGCAGGCGGAAGTCATGCGCCATCTCCTCCGCCATCAGCGGCTTCGCGGAAATCGACGCGTCGGCCGAGCCGCCGCGCACGGTGAAATCGTCGCCGACCACCACCACGGTGCGGCCATCGACGCGAGCACGGCCGAACACGCAGTTCGCCGGCGTCAGATGCTTGAGCTCGTTGTTCTCGTCGTATTCGGCGATGCCGGAGATGGCGCCGATCTCGTGAAAACTCTCGCGATCGACCAGCCCGTCGATGCGCTCGCGGACGGTGAGCCGGCCCTGGTCGCGTTGCCGCTTGACCTTGTCAACGCCTCCCATCTCCCGCGCGAACGCTTCGCGCCGGGCGAGGTCGTCGAGCTCCGGCTTCCAGTTCATTCAGGGCCTCCCTCTTGATGATCTTGTTGTTATGGGCGGTCACCGGAAGCGTCTTGCGCTCGATCCGATTGGCGAAGATGTCGCCGTCGGCGCCTTCGAGCAAGCTGCCGATCGCGGCGCCGAGCTCGATCATCTGCGGCGCGACTTCGCGATGCAGCCGCGCCTCGTCATACATCGCCGAGAGCAGGCCGATCGTGGTCACGACATAGGTCTGGTATTGCGGCGACCACACCGGGACCGCGACGCCGTTGATGTGCGGGCTCCACAGCCCGCAGGCGACGACATAACCGTGCTCGCGCAGATGATTCCGGTTGGCCTCGATGCGCGGCGTCAGCATCTTGGCGCCGTCGGGCAGCTCGCGCTCCATCTCGGCAATCAGCGCATCGCCGACCGCGGGATCGAGCGCTGCGGTGTAGGCGTGGCCGGCGGCGGTCGTCGCCATCGAGATGCGGCTGCCGGTGGCCTCGTGCAGGCCGAGCGCGTTCGCCGCACGAGCAAATTCCAGATAGACCATATGAAAGCGGTCGGGGATGACGAAGCCCACCGTGCCCGGCAGCTGATCGGCGACATCCTGCAGCCGCAGCCGGATCAGATTGCGCAACTGCAACCCCTTCATCATCGTGGTGCTCATCGCCACCGCGCTCGGCCCGATCCGATACTTCTGGTCGCGCGGCAGATAGACCAGCTGTCCCATCCGCGTCAGCGTGTGAGTCAGGCGTGACACCGTCGAGCGCGGCAGCCCGCAGCGGTTCGATATCTCGAGATTGCCGAGCCGCGCCTCATGCCCCTCGAAGCATCGCAACACGTCGAAGGCGCGCGACACCACCTGGATCACATCGCCATCGCCGGTTTCGCTGGCGAGCATTCCCTGTCGGCTAAGCCGTTCCGAGCGCCGTCCCATCTTGTTTCTCTCCATTCCGCCATGCGGAATAAAATTCCACTTGAAGAAGACGCTACCTCAGGCAATCCTGCATCACAAACAAAAAGCCGTTCGCCGGACGAAATTTCCGCAGGACGGTATCGGAGAGTGGAATGCCTGAGATCAAGGTTGTCACCGAAGTTGCCGGGCGCGTCTGCGCGCTTCCCGTCGAAGCCGGCAGCAGCATCGGCGATGGTGACGAAATCGCTTTCGTCGAGGCGATGAAGATGGAAATACCGGTCACATCGACAATCGCAGGCAAAATCAAGTCGATTCTGGTCAGGATCGACGATGTCATCGCCGAGGGTCAGGCGGTCGCGATCATCGAGACCTGAGCCAGCCGCCGAGCATCGCACCTGGCTGTTATCGCCCGGCCATCGCTGCGTCGATAAGGCACCGGGCCGCAGTCGTAGCGCAATCGCCAAGTTTAGCGTCTAGAAACAAGTTCGCAGCTAAAGTTTCGTGTCGCGAAACAATTCGATCGTTGTCTCCGATCTCCGAATCCAAGGGTCTTCCCCGCGCGATCAATCAGCGGCGACTGGGCCTCGTTGCACTGGTCCACCGCCGTCCGTTCGGTTGCGCGCGCCCTGATTGCGTTGCACAACAGGAGGCGATGAAACGATCGCCTCCGCCCGTCACCGCCAGCACCGTCAACTGGACTCGCGCGCAGCCGCCGCTGCTGCGGTTTCTGCACACCTGTTACGCAGACTTCCTGCCTGAAGTCGGCGGCGCCGTCGCCGACTACATCCCCGAGCTCGGCAAGGCCGACCCTGCCCATTTCGGCGTCAGCCTCGCGACCCTCGACGGCCATGTCTATGAGGTCGGCGACACCAGGGTGCCCTTCACCATCCAGTCGATGTCGAAACCGTTCACATTTGCGCTGGCACTGGACACGCTGGGCGCCGAGCGGGTCGAGGGCGTGATCGGCGTCGAGCCGTCCGGCGACCCCTTCAACTCGATCCGGCTCAACGCGGACAATCATCCGTTCAACGCGATGGTCAACGCCGGCGCGATCGCCTGCTCCGGCCTGCTGCACGCCGCCAAGGGCGACGGCGCGTTCGACTATATCAGGCAGGCGCTCGGCCGCTTCGCCGGCCGCGAGCTCGACGTCGACGACGCCGTCTACGCCTCCGAGAGCGCAACCGGCGACCGCAACCGCGCGATCGGCTACCTCTTGCGCACCAATGGCGTGATCACCGAGAACGTGCCTGCGGTGCTCGACGTCTATTTCCGGCAATGCGCCATCCTCGTCACCGCGCGCGACACCGCGGTGATGGCGGCGACGCTGGCCAACCGCGGCGTCAATCCATTGACCGAAGAGCAGGTGGTGACGCCCTACGCGATCGCGCGCACGCTCTCGGTGATGACGTCGTCGGGCATGTACGACTACGCCGGCGAATGGATCTACCGGGTCGGCATCCCCGCCAAGAGCGGCGTCGGCGGCGGCATCCTGGCGGCGCTGCCGGCACGGCTCGGGCTCGGCAGCTATTCGCCGAAACTCGACAAGCACGGCAACAGCGTGCGCGGCATCAAGGTCTGCGAGGCGCTGTCGGCGCATTACGACCTGCATATGCTCAACCGCAGCGACGACGCCCGCCATAGCATCATCGCCGACTACAATATCGGCAAGAACCCGTCCCGCCGGGTGCGCCGGCCGCAGGAGCAGGAGATCCTGGCGAAACACTTCCAGGAGGTCCGCGTGATCGAGCTGGTCGGCACGCTGTCGCTCTCCAATGTCGACTATGTCTCGCGCCGCCTCGGCGGCGGGCCGCGGCCGGAATTCGTGATCTTCGATCTGCGCCGCGTCACCGCCACGACGCGCGCCGGCGCGCGGCTGGTGGCGGAGGCCTTCCAGGCGCTCGCCGAGCTCGGCGTCACCGTGATCCTGTCCGGTGTCAAGCGGACCTCGCGGGAATGGGCCACGATCGGCGAATGGACCAGCCGGCTCGGCAACATCAGAGACTTCTACCTGCTCGACGCCGCCATCGAATGGGCCGAGGACCAGATCGTCTACCGCTACGGCGGCTCGATCGACTTCCTCGAGACCACCGAGCTTTCCGAGCAGCCGCTGCTCGGCGGATTGAACGCGGATGAACTGGCTGACCTTGCCGCGCTCTGCACGGTGCGGAGCTATCAGCCGAACCAGAAGATCATCGCCGCAGGTGATGCCGCGGCCTCGCTGTTCTTCCTGCGCAGCGGCGTGGTCCACGTCACTCTGCCCGACGGCGTCAGGCTGGCGACACTCACCGCCGGCATGGCGTTCGGCGAGATGGCGCTGCTGGAACCGCAGCGCTCGGCGGACGTGCTGGCCGACATGTCGGCGACTGCGTATGAGGTGACGATTGCCGAGTTCGAGCGGTTTCGCGCCCAGCATCCGGGCGCATGCGAACGGATCATGCGCAATCTGGCGCAGTTGCTCGCCGAGCGGCTGATCGTGGCGAATGCGAAGGTCGACCTGCTGACGTCTGGCTAGATGTCTCCTCCCCTCCCCCGCTCTTCGCGGGGAGAGGGTTGGGGTGAGGGGCCGTCTCGGCATAACGTTTCGAAGCCGGACTCGCGGAGACTCCCCCTCACCCGGATCGCATTGCATGCGATCCGGCCTCTCCCCGCAGGCGGGGCGAGGCGAAGAGCCCCGTGGACAATACCGAATTCTAGCTCACCACTTCAGTGACCGGCTGCAAGTCGATCTCGAAGGTTTCGAGAAACTTCGAGGTCATGATGTAGAAGCCCACCGAAAGCTGCAGCTCGATCAGTGCGGCCGGCGTCAACATCGCGGCGATCGCCTTGAAGGTCGCGTCGGTCGGCTTCTTCAGCTTGACGATCTCGTCGGTGAAGGCGAGCGCGGCGCGCTGCACCTCGTTGAAGCAGGCAGCTTGCTGCCAGTTCTCCAGCGCTTCGTTCTGCTCGTCGGTAACGCCGACATTCTTGCCGATGCGCTTGTGCGCGACGATCTCGTAGGGCGATTCGCAGAGGATGCCGGTGCGTGTGATCGCAAGCTCGCGCACGACAGGGTCGAGCTCGCCCTTGTGGCGGATCGCACCACCGAGCCGGCAGTACTGCTCAAAATAAGCAGGCGAGTGCGCCATCATGCGGAAGATATTGGCGTTGCGGTTCTTGTCGAGGATCTCGCGGGTACGCGGGTTTGCCTTGGCGGGATCGGAGTAGTCGATGCGGGCCATTTCCTAACCTTGATCTTGCTGTCGTTTCTTTGCATCCGGGACACTATCCGCCGCGCGTCGCCGGAGCAACACACGCGAGTCAAATTGCCGCCTCAATCGCAGACGACCCTGCTACCGTCGATATTCGCTGAGTGGGGACTCAATCAAAAGCGAATACTCGTCGCGGGGTGTTCCGAGTTCAAAAATCAGGCCGTCTTGCGCGCGATTTGTGCAACGACGAGTCACGCCCGGGTCTAGGGGAAACGCATGAAGGAAGCCACCAAGAGGGCGGCCTCGGAGGCGCTTGCGCAAGTCCTGGCGGTGACGGCAATGCTCGTCATCGCCAGCGTTGTGTTCTACTGGCGGTGACTGCCGTCTGGTAACGAGTAACGGTTGTCATTGCGAAGAGCGCAGCGACGAAGCAATCCATGCTCCCCCGTCCAGCCATGGATTGCTTCGCTTCGCTCGCAATGAAGGGTGCTATTTCGTCCTTGCGAAATACGGCACCAGCCGTCCGGCAAATTGCGTGAAGCGCGCGACAACCTTGTCGCCGATGGCGAGGTCGTTGTCGCCATGAGCCATCACGCGAAAGCCCTCTTCGGTATCGACCAGCACGATGTTGTAGGGCACATGCGCCCTGGTCTCCGGCGTCGCGGCGCGGCAGACCAGCGAGGTCGCATAGACCGTCCCGGCCCCGCTCGCGCGATGCTCGGCAAGATCAGGCGAGCCGCACGCCGCGCAAAAGCTGCGGCGGAAATATTGCCGCGCGGCGCAGGCGCTGCAGGCCTGGTAGACGATGGCCTCCGCGCCCTTGGTCCAGTCAGCGATCGGTTCGCTCATCGCACGCGCTCCAGGAACATGCTGACATGCGACGACAGCACGCCGCCGTCGCCGTGCAGCAGCGCGACCGAGGCGTCGCGGACCTGACGTTTGTCGGCGCGGCCGGTCATCTGCAAATGGGTTTCGACCAGATGCGCCATCGCACCGCCGACGCCGCAATGGCCATAGCTGAGCAGCCCGCCATGGGTATTGAGCGGCATCTCGCCATCCTGGTTGAAGTACCCCGCGCGCACCCGCGCAGCCGCCTCGCCGCGTTTGGCAAGACCGAGATCTTCCAGCAGCATCGCCAGCGTGATGGTGAAGCTGTCGTAGACCGCAGCGTAGCGCACATCCGGGATCGCAAGACCCGAGGCCTGTTTCGCCTTTGCGATCGAAATCTCCGCACCGAGCTCGCTCAGCGCAGGCGCTGCCGTGACATGCTGATGGGTATGTGCCTGCGCGCAGCCGCGCACGCGGATTTGCCTGTCTCCGGTCGGCTCGCGGCTGATCACACAGGCCGCGCCGCCGTCGGAGACCGGGCAGCAATCCAGCAGTTTCAGCGGCATCGCCACCGGCTTCGACGCCATCACGTCGGCTACCGTGATCGGGTCATGGAACTGGGCGCCGGGATGCATCACGGCGTGCTTGCGCATCAGCACGGCGAATTCGGCAAGGTCCTCTTGCGTGACGCCGTGCTCATGCATGTAACGCGTCGCGACCAGGCCGTAATAGGCCGGGATCGTCGGCCCCAACGTCACCTCATAATCGGGATGTCCGACCTGGGCCAACGCCTGGATCGAAGCATCGCGGCTCTGCCCGGTCAGGCGGTTCTCGCCACCGACGACAAGCACATGTTTTGCGACGCCGGCCTCGACCAGATGATGCGCCAGCATGGTCATGGCGAGCCCGGTCGCGCCGCCGACCTGCACGGCATGGGCATAAGACGGACGAATGCCGAAATGCTCGGCAAACACGGTCGCCAGCATGATGTGCGGCGAGACCGTGGAATAGCCGCAGAGGATGCCGTCGATCTCGGAGCGCTTGAGGCCGGCATCGGCGACGGCGAGCTCGGCCGCCTTGCTCATCAGGTCGAGCGAGGAAGAGCCTTCGTGCCTGCCAAAGGATGTGAGGCCGACGCCGGTGACGAAGCTCATCGTGTCTTCCTTTGTTCGTCATTCCGGGGCGCGCGGGCGCCAGCCCGGAATGACAAGTGGAAACATCAATACGACTTCGGAAGGCCGAGCACCTTCTCGCCGATGAAGCTCAGGATCAATTGCGGGCTGATCGGCGCGATGCGCGGGATCAGTGATTCCCGCAAGTAGCGCTCGACATGATATTCCTTGGCATAGCCGAAGCCGCCATGGGTCATCACCGCCTGCTCGCAGGCGTGGAAGCCGGCCTCGGCCGCGAGGTATTTGGCCGCATTCGCAGCCGGGCCGCACGGCAGGTTCTGGTCGTATTGCCAGCCTGCCCGCAGCACCATCAGCCAGGCGGCCTCCAGCTCCATCCAGCACTTCGCCAGCGGATGCTGGATCGCCTGGTTCATGCCGATCGGGCGGTTGAACACGACGCGGCCCTTGGCGTATTCGGAGGCCCGCTTCAGCGCGACCTGACCGAGACCGACGGCTTCGGCCGCGATCAGGATGCGCTCGGGATTCATGCCGTGCAGGATGTATTCGAAGCCGCGGCCTTCCTCGCCGATCCGGTCCTCGACCGGAATCTCGAAGTTCTCGAAGAACAGCTCGTTGGAGTCGACGGGCTTGCGGCCCATCTTCTCGATCTCATGCACGGTGACGCGCTGTTTATCGAAATCGGTGTAGAACAGGCTGAGGCCGTGGGTCGGGCTGCGCACCTCTTCCAGCGGCGTGGTGCGCGCCAAGAGCAGGATCTTGTTGGCGACCTGCGCGGTCGAGATCCACACCTTCTGGCCGTTGACGATGTATTTGTCGCCCTGCCGCACCGCGCGGGTCTTGAGCTGGGTGGTGTTGAGGCCGGTGTTGGGTTCGGTCACCGCAAAGCACGACTTGTCACGGCCGTCGATGATCGGCGGCAGCATGCGCCGGCACTGCTCCTTGGTGCCGAACACCACGACGGGATTGAGCCCGAACACGTTCATGTGCACGGCCGAGGCGCCGGACATGCCGGCGCCGGATTCGGAGATCGTGCGCATCATGATCGCGGCGTCGGTGATGCCGAGGCCGGAGCCGCCATACTCCTCGGGGATGCAGATGCCGAGCCAGCCGGCATCGGCCAGCGCACGATGGAAGTCGGCGGGATAGCCGCCCTCCTTGTCCTTCTTCAGCCAGTAGGCGTCGTCGAAGCGCGAACAGATTTTGGCGACGGCATCGCGGATCGATTCCTGGTTGGTGGAGAGTGCGAAATCCATCTGTCGTGCTCCTATGCCCTCACCGCTTTGGCAGCGCCGTCGCGCACCATCGCCGCGATCTCGTCGGCGGAGAAACCTGCCTCGCGCAAGATCTCCTCGCTGTGCTCGCCGAGCCGTGGCGCCAGCCGGCTGGGCTCGACCGCCGTCTCCGACCAGCGCGGCGATGGCTTCATGCTGCGGATGCGGCCTTCGGTCGGATGCTCGGTCACCGGAAACACGCCGGTCGCGACCATATGCGGGTCCTGCAGCAGGCTCTCGAGATCGTGCATCGGCATGACCGGCACGTCGGCCTTTTCGAGGATCGCGTTCCACTCCGCGGTGGTCTTGGTCAAAAGGATGCGCGCGAGCTCGGCATAGACGACATCGATATTGGTGGCGCGGCCGGCAAACGTCGCGAATTTCGGGTTGCTGCGGAGATCGTCGCGGCCGGTGGCGGCGAAGAAGTTCTCCCACTGCTTGTCGTTGTAGACGATCACGCAGATGTAGCCGTCCAGCGTCTTGTAGGGACGCCGGTCGGGCGACAGATGCCGCGCGTAGCCGCCCTTGTCGAGCGGTGGATCGTAGGTCAGGCCGCCCATGTGGTCGCCCATCACGAAGCCGGCCATGGTCTCGAACATCGGAATGTCGACGCGCTGGCCTTTTCCGGTGCGGTCGCGATGCACCAGGCTGGCGCAGATCGCGCCGACGGCAGTGAGGCCGACGATGCGGTCGACCAGCGCGTTCGGCACGTAGCGCGGCACGCCATCCGAGGTCTGCGCCATCAGCGCCGGCAGCGCGGTGGCGCCCTGGATCAGATCGTCATAGGCGGGCTTCGCGGCATACGGCCCGTCCTGGCCGAAGCCGAACACGCCGGCATAGATCAGCCGCGGATTGATCTCGGAGACCACGTCGTAGCCGAGGTTCAGCCGCGCCATCGCCTGCGGGCGCACATTATAGACCAGCACGTCGGCCTGCGCGATCAGCCGCAGCACGGCCTCGCGGCCCGCGGGCTTCTTCAGGTCGAGGCAGATCGAGCGCTTGCTGCGGTTGGTGTTGAGGAACACCGGACCCATGCCGGGATGCCGCGTCGGCCCGATCTGCCGCGTCACGTCGCCATCGGGCGATTCCACCTTGATGACATCGGCGCCGTAGTCGCCGAGCATCTGGGTCGCGTAGGGGCCCATCAGCACGGTCGTCATGTCGACGATCTTGATGCCCTGCAATGGTCCCATCGTGCTGTGCGCTCCCGGATGTTCTGGTTATGAAACCTAGTAACGGGAGGTTTTCGCCGAGATCAAGCTGCGCCGGGCGTATGGGCGTATGCGTCGGGCCGCTCGCCGCGTTCCGTAGGGTGGGCAAAGGAGCGCAGCGACGTGCCCACCCGATCCGGCGTGCTCGCGATGATGGGCGCGCGGAGCCTGTCATCGGGCGCCCGTACGCGCGACCCGTTGGCTTTGCCCACCCTACGACGGCACTATTGGCCACCGGTCATCGCGTCGCGTGCTTTCTCGAGCTTCTCCAGTTCCGCGTTCTGCTGCTCGAGGCGCTCGGCGATCCGTTCCTCGACTTCCGCGCCCGAAGCACCGGCAGCTTGCTCGATCAACTGCCTGATATTGTCCCGCAGGATCGCGATGCGATCGTTCACTTCCGCCAGCGACAGCGAGGTTTCGATTCCCATGGTCCATTCTCCGGGTGACAGGCTGCGGCGAGACTAGCGCGGCCGCGAGCTGCGGCCTACCCCTTCGCCATCATCTCGCGCAGCGAGGTCTTCAGTACCTTGCCATAATTGTTCTTCGGCAGGGCTTCGAGATAGACATAGCGCTTCGGCCGCTTGAAGCGCGCGATCGAGGCCAGGCAATGCGCGTCGAGCTTGCCGTCGTCGGCTGAGGCGCCGTCCGCCAGCACGACGCACGCGACGACGATCTCGCCCCATTCCGCGTCCGGCACGCCGATGGCCGAGACTTCGCGGACATCCGGATGGGTCAGCAGCGCTTCCTCGACCTCGCGCGGATAGATGTTGGTGCCGCCGGAGATGATGACGTCCTTGGAGCGGTCCGACAGCGTGAGGAAGCCGTCCGCGTCGAGCCGGCCGACGTCGCCGGTACGCAGCCAGCCGTGCTTCAGCGTCTCGGCATTGGCCTTCGGATTGTTCCAGTAGCCGAGCATCACGGTCAAGCCTTTGACCTCGATCTCGCCGGTCTCGCCTGCGGGCAACGGATGGCCGTCCTTGTCGGTGATACGCACGCTGACTGCGCTCTGCGCGGTGCCGACGGAAGCCAGCCGTTCGAGATAGCGCGGGTGATTGCTTTGCCGGTGCCAGTCACGCGACAGCGCCGTGATCGTCATCGGCGTCTCGCCCTGGCCGTAGATCTGCACGAAGCGCTGGCCCATGGTCGCGATCGCATCGCGAATGTCGGCCATGTACATCGGCCCTCCGCCATAGATGATGGTGCGCAGCCCCTCGCCGTTCTCGCCGCGTTTTTTCGCGGCATCGACCAGACGTCGCACCATGGTGGGCGCCGCGAACATCACGACATTGTCGAGCTGGCGGCCGAGATTGAGCACCTCGTCGGGATCGAAGCCGCCGGACTCGGGGACGACGTGGCGACCGCCCATCCGGACATGCGGGAAGTTGTAGAGACCGGCGCCATGCGAGATCGGCGCGGCGTAGAGCGAGGCATCGTTCGGCGTCGCCGCATCGACGTCGGCGAGATAGCACAGCGACATCGCCACGAGATTGCCGTGGCTCAGCATCACGCCCTTGGGCCGGCCGGTGGTGCCCGAGGTGTAGAACAGCCAGGCCAGATCGTTGCTCTCGCGCGGCAGCGGCGCCGGTGGTCCCTCGCCGCCTCGCATCGTGCGATAAGCGTTGCTGTCGACCGACAGCATGGTCATGCCGGCAGGGCAATCGTCCTTCGCCTCGTTCAGTGCGTCGATCGTGTCATCGGAGACGAATGCGAGCTTGGCGCCGCCATTGCCGCAGATCCATGCTGCCTCGCGGCCGTGCAGTTTGGCGTTGATCGGGATCGCGACCGCGCCGATCCACCAGATGCAGTAGAGGCATTCGAGATATTGCGTGCAATTGCTGGCAAACAGCGCGACACGATCGCCGGCGACGATGCCGTGATCACGCGCCAGCGCCGCCCCGATCGAGGCGGCGCGGCGCGCGAAGGTCGCGTAGTCGGCGTCGAGGTCGAAGCCGGTCAATAGCGCCGGCGCGTCAGGTCGCGCCCGCGCCGTCGCCGCCAGCCATTCGGCAATGTTCATCGCCGAACGCCGTGCTTATTTGGCCGGCTCGAGGATCGAGACGTAGTTGGCGACCGCGGCGCCGCCCATGTTGAAGATGCCGCCGAGCTGGGCGTTCTTGAGCTGCATGCCCTCCGGCGCTTGCCCCGTGAGCTGCATCGCGCTCATCACGTGCATGGAGACGCCGGTGGCGCCGATCGGATGGCCTTTTGCCTTGAGGCCGCCCGACGGATTGACCGGCAGCTTGCCGTCCTTCTGGGTCCAGCCTTCCAGAATCGCGCGCGCGCCCTGCCCCTTCGGCGTCAGGCCCATCGCCTCATATTCGATCAGCTCGGCGACCGTGAAGCAGTCATGAGTCTCGACAAACGACAGATCCGAGAGTTCCAGGCCGCCCTTCTGCAGCGCGCGCTGCCAGGCCGTGGTGCAGCCTTCGAACTGCAGGATGTCGCGCTTCGACATCGGCAGGAAATCCTGCGCATGCGCGGTGGCACGGATGTTGACCGCCTTGCCCATGGTCTTGGCGGTCTCGGCATCGGTCAGCACCAGCGCGGCGGCGCCATCCGACACCAGCGAGCAGTCGGTGCGCTTCAAGGGGCCCGCGACGAACGGATTCTTCTCGCTCTCGGCGCGGCAGAACTCGAAGCCGAAATCCTTGCGCATCTGGGCGTAGGGATTGGCGACGCCGTTCTTGTGGTTCTTGGCGGCGATCATCGCCAGTGCGTCCGACTGGTCGCCGTATTTCTGGAAATAGGCCTGCGCGATCTTGCCGAACACGCCGGCAAAGCCGCCGACCGTGTCGCCGTCCTCAGGCAGGTACGATGCCTTGAGCAGGTTCTTGCCGATCTCCGGCCCGGGCGTCCGCGTCATCTGCTCGACGCCGACCACCAGCACGATCTTCGCGGCGCCCGCCTCGATGGCGCGGATGCCCTGGTGCACGGCGGCGGAGCCGGTGGCGCAGGCATTTTCCACGCGCGTCGTCGGCTTGAAGCGCAGCGCCGGATTGGCCTGCAACACCAGCGAGGCCGTGAAATCCTGCGGCGAGAAGCCGGCGTTGAAATGGCCGAGCATGATCTCGTCGACGTCGCCAGCGGCAATGCCGGCGTCGGCCAGCGCCTCGTTGGCGACCTTGACGACGAGCCCTTCGACGGTCTCCGCGTCGAACTTGCCGAATGGCGTGTGCGCCCAACCTACGATGCTGGCTGCAGTCATGGCCGTATCTCCCTGTTCCTGTTCAAGGAGTTATGTAGCGTATCTTTAGAGCGCTTTCAGCGTTTTCATGGCCTTCGCGCACATGGCGGTTATGCCGGCCCAATTGCCGGCGCGGATCTCGGACGCCGGGCATAGCCAGGAACCGCCGACTGCCAGCACATTCGGCTCCGCGAGCCAGGTCGCGGCATTGGCCTCGCCGATCCCGCCGGTCGGACACACCCTCACATGGGGGAACGGGCCGGCCAGCGCCCGCAGTGCCTTGATACCGCCAGCCTGCTCGGCCGGGAAGAATTTGACCACGTCGAACCCATGCGCCAGCGCCTGCATCAGTTCGGAGGCAGTGGCAATGCCCGGCGCGAACGGCAGCCGGCTCGCGGCGACCGCTTTCAGCAGTTCGGGCGTGGCGCCCGGGCTGATGCCGAATTTGGCGCCGAGCGCCTCGGCGCGCGCGAGATCGTCGCCATTGAGGATGGTGCCGATCCCGACGATCGCGTCGGGCACCTCCGCAATGATCGCCTTGGCCGCATCGGCGGCCACCGGGGTGCGCAGCGTCACCTCGAGCGTGCGGACGCCGCCGGCGACCAGCGCGCGCGCGAGCGGCACCGCGTCCTCCAGCCGGTCGATGGTGAGCACCGGGATCACGGTGGCCTGGCGGATCAGTTCGGCGATCTGCTGCTGCTTCGATGTCGCGCTCATTGGGAGGCCTTGCGGGAGGTTGAGGGCCGCGCCGTCTTCTTCGGCGGCATGGCGTAGCGGGGAATGATGGCGCCGGGATAGCACACGACGACGCCGGCCAGCCGATGGCCGGCGCGGGCCGCCTCCTCCGGCACGGTGCCGCCGAGCCGGGCGGCAAGATAGGCCGCGGCAAAGCTGTCGCCCGCCGCCGTGGTGTCGACCACCGGCTTGGTCAACGGCTCGGCCCTCACCTCGACAGTCGCGCCGGCAAAGCGCACGATGCAGGCGGGCTCGGTGAGCTTCAGCACCACCTCGGGGCTCGTGATGCCGGCGAGCAAGGCCGTGTGGCTTTCGCCGGGATAGAGCGGCGCCAGATCCTCGGTCGAGGCAAGCACGATATCCGCCGCCTCGAACGCGCCGCTGAACACGTTGCGCGCGACGGCGAGGTCGAGCCAGCCGCGGGCGCGGAAATTGGTGTCGAACGCAAAGCGGGTGCCGAGCAGCCGCGCGCGCTTCAGAGCCGTCATCAATCGATCCCGGCCTTCCTCGCGCAGGATCGAGAGCGTGATCGCCGAGAGATAGACGACGTCATAGCTCGCCAGCGAGTTGAGGATGTCATTGGTCTCGGGCAGATCCATCAACTCGCGCGCTGCCGCACTGTCGCGCCAATGGAAAAAGCGCCGCTCGCCCTTGTCGTCGGTCTGGATCAGATAGAGGCCGGGCAGCTTGCCGGGCAGCCGCGCCACGCGCTTGGTGCCGATGCCTTCCGCGGTCCAGCCCGCGATCATCTCGTCGCTCAGCGCATCATCGCCGAGCGCGGTGACGTAATCGACGTCGGTGCCGAGCCGCGACAGGTAGACCGCGGTATTGAGCGTGTCGCCGCCATAGCCGCGCGAGTACAGACCGCCGGGCTGGCTGCCCGGCCCCTGACGCAGCTCGATCATGCATTCGCCGATGCAGGCAACCCTGGTCATCTCAAGTGCCGCAAACGGAGCTAGGCCGCGAACTTGCCGCCGAGCTCGTCCTCGATATGGATGCGGATGATGTCGTCGAAGGTCTTCTCGGCGGTGGTGAAGCCGAGCTTCAGCGCCCGATCGGTCGCGAAATCGCGCGGCCAGCCCGAGACGATGCTGATGATGGTCGGATCCGGCACCCGCTTGATGCGCGCGACAACGTTCTTGCCGGCGACGCGTTCCAGCGCCGCGATCTGCTCGCCGACGGTCACCGACATGCCGGGCATGCTGAGATTGCGCCGCGAACCCATCGCATTGAGGTCCATGGTGCCGGCATGGATCAGGAATCCGACCGCCGATTTCGGCGAGGCATGCCAGTGCCGCACGTCCTCGGAGACCGGCAGGATCGCCTCCTCGCCGGCGAGCGGCTCGCGGATGATGTTGGAGAAGAAGCCGGACGCCGCCTTGTTCGGCTTGCCCGGCCGCACGCAGATCGTCGGCAGACGAATGCTGATGCCGTCGAAGAAGCCCCTGCGCGTGTAGTCATTGATCAGAAGCTCGCAGATCGACTTCTGGGTGCCGTAGCTCGTCAGCGGGGTGTGGAAGAACTCGTCGCCGATCTTCTCGGGGAATGGCGCGCCGAACACCGCGATCGAGGACGTGAAGACCAGGCGCGGCTTGTAGCCGCCGCCCACCGCGCGGATCGCGTCGATCATATAGCGCGTGCCGTCGAGATTGATCCGGTAGCCCTTGTCGAAATCGGCCTCGGCCTCGCCCGAGACGATGGAGGCGAGAAGGAAGATCACGTCGGGCCGCTCGGCGATCAAAGGCGCAGACGCGCCGGGCGCGGCGAAATCGGAGGCGATGACCTTGACCGGAATCTTGGCATTGGCCGGCTTGGCCGGCTCGACCACGTCATGCAGCGTCATGCGGGCGATGTCGCGATTACCGAGCCGGCCCTCGTGCAGCAAGCGCTCCACCAGTTTGCGGCCGACCATGCCGGCGGCGCCGAGAATCAGAATGTGCAAGACCTACTCCTTCTTATTTGCCGGCTTGGCAGCCAGACTTATTGGTCGGCTCGGGCGGCCGGATGCTTCTTGGCCAGGACGCGCCGCCTCGGGCGCGTCATCATGGCGGGCCGCCATCACTCCTTCACGGCGCCGGTCATGGCCGACACATAGTACTCCACGAAGAAGGAATAAAGGATCACGACGGGGACCGAGCCGGTCAGCGCCGCCGCCATCAGCGCGCCCCAATGGTAGACGTCGCCGTTGACGAGCTCGGTGATGGCGCCGACCGGAATCGTCTTGTTCTCGGACGAGGAGATGAAGGTCAGGGCGTAGATGAACTCGTTCCACGACAGCGTGAAGGCGAAAATGCCGGCCGAGATCACGCCTGGAAGCGACAATGGCAGCGTGATCTTGGTCAGGATCTGCAGCCGTGTCGCGCCGTCAATCAGCGCACATTCTTCCAGTTCGTACGGGATGGTGCGGAAATATCCCATCAAGAGCCAGGTGCAGAACGGGATCAGGAAGGTCGGGTAGGTCAGGATCAGCGCCAGATTGCCGTCGAACAGCCCGAGCTGGAACACGATCGCGGCGAGCGGAATGAACAGGATCGACGGCGGAACCAGGTAGCCCAGAAAGATCGCGAGCCCGACATAGCGCGAGCCCTTGTAGCGGAGACGTTCGATCGCATAGGCCGCGCAGACGCTGGCGAACAGCGAGATGAAGGTCGAGGACACCGAGACGATCACCGTGTTCCACATCCAGAGCGGATAGTCGGTGTCGAAGAACAGCTTCTTGATGTGCTCCAGCGTCGGATGCGCGATCAGGAATGGATTGTACTTCTCATAGTCGTACATCTCCGCGTCCGGCTTGAAGGTCGTCACCGCCATCCAGTAGAACGGAAACAGCAGGAAGACCATGATCAGGCCGAGCGGAAGATAGACCCGGAGAAACTTCTTCGGGAAGCTCTCCAGATAGGACATGCCGACGCTTTGGTCGTCCACGGTGGTCATGGTCAGTCCCTCCCGCCTTGCTGCCAGCGGGTACGCTGAAGGCCAAAGAAGCTCAGCAGGATCGCGGCAACCAGGAACGGGATCATCGCATTCGAGATCGCCGCGCCCTCGCCGAGATTGCCGCCGGTGATCGCGCGCTGGAACGACAGCGTCGCCATCAGATGCGTGGCGTTGATCGGGCCGCCGCGCGTGATGGTGTAGATGAGCTGGAAATCGGTGAAGGTCATCAGCACCGAGAACGTCATCACCACCGCGATGATCGGCGACAGCATCGGCAGCGTGATGTGACGGAAGCGCTGCCAGTTGGTGGCGCCGTCGAGATTGGCCGCCTCGTAGAGCGAGGGCGAGATGGTCTGCAGGCCCGCGAGCAGCGTGATCGCCACAAAGGGCACGCCGCGCCAGATATTGGCGACCACGACCGACCAGCGCGCGTTCCAGGGATCGCCGAGGAATTCGATGTAGCGGGTCAAAAGGCCGGCCTTCACCAGCACCCAGGAGATGATCGAGAACTGGCTGTCATAGATCCACCAGAACGCGATCGCCGACAGCACGGTGGGCACCACGAACGGCAGCAGCACGATGGCCCGGACCATCGACTTGAACGGCAAGTTCTCATTGAGCAGCAGCGCCAGATAGAGCCCGATGGCGAATTTCACGATGCTGGCGGTGACCGTGTAGAAGATGGTGTTGAACACCGACAGCCAGAACACCGAGTCCTTCGAGAGCGAGACGAAATTCTGGAAGCCGATGAAACGCCCGACGCCGCCGATCTTGGTGTCGGTCATGCCGAGCCAGAAGCCGAGCGCGAGCGGATAGGCCAGAAACAGCACGAGAATGGTGACTGCCGGCACCATGAACATCGCACCCAGAAAGTGGCGGCTTTCGAATGCCCTCGACCACATGCTGCTGCGCTTGACTTGCGCGGCGACGGGCTCGGCCAGAACTGCCATCTCGGAGGTTCCTTGAAAGAATGAGCGCGGCGTCCCGTGACGGGACGCCGCGCGGATGTGGGTCGATCAGCTCTGGTAGTAGCGTTTGGCGCGCTCGGCCGCGCGCGCCGCCGCCTGCTTCGGCGTCGCCGATCCGGACGCCGCTTCGGCGAACATGTCGACGACGACGAAGTCGCCCATCACGGCGGCCGAAGCGTAGCCGAGATCGCCGGCGTAGCCGTTGTCGAGGCAGCGCTTCAGGCAGTCGCGGTACGGCGTGATCTTGGGGTCGGACGTCCAGACCGGGTTGTCGTTGTAGGCCGGCAGCGGCGGCGAGACATAGCCGTTGGAAGCGACCTCCCAGGCGTCGTAGTTCGTCTTGTCCCACATGAACTTGATGTATTCCTTCACCGCCTTCGGGTACTTGGAATATTTGTAACCGTAGGCGACCAGCACGTTCTGCTGCTCGGTCGGCTTGCCGACCGGACCGATCGGCATCGGCGCGTGATCCATGTCCTTGGCGATTTCCTGCTGCTTCGGATCGGGTGAGGTCTTGCCGACGGTCCAGATCGAGATGCCGTTCAGCGTCAGGCTGAGCTCGCCGTTCAGGAACGCCTTGTTGTTGTTCGAGTCGTTCCACGACAGTACGCCGGGGATGAAGGTGTCGTAGAGCTGCTTGACGTATTCGAGCGCTGCGACCGTCTCCGGCGAGTCGATCACGACCTCGTTCTTCTCGTTGACGACCTTGCCGCCGAACGCCCACAGCGCCCACTGGCACCAGCCATTGGCGTCGCCGGTGGCATGACCGAGCGCGAAGCCGGCCGGGGTGTTGTTCTTCTTCAGGGCCTGGCAGAGCTTGAGGAAGCCCGCGGTGTCCTTGGGGAATTCCTCGAAGCCAGCCGCCTTCATGTGGCTGACGCGGTAGTTCAGGCAGCCGCCGGTCGCGCCTTGCGGGATCGCGATCCAGCCATTGCCCTTCTTGCCGTACTTCTCCGCGACCGGATACCAGCCGCCATAGCTGGCCCCGAGATATTCGGCGACGTCGGTGACGTCGATCAGCTTGTCCGGGAATTTGTGCGGATCGTCGAGCGTGCCGATGATCAGGTCCGGACCGGCGCCGACATTGGCGGCGACCGCGGCCTTCGGCCGGATGTCTTCCCAGCTCTCGGCTTCGAGCTTGACCTTGACGCCGGTGGTCTCGGAGAACTTCTTGGTGAGCTCGGCGAACTTGTCGAACTCGGCCTGGATGAACTGCTTCCAGCGCAGCACGCGGATCGAGGCGTTGGGCTCCGGCGTATTGGTCCAGGTCGCGGCGCGCACCGGGACGATTCCCGGGCCCGCCAGAACGGCCGTTGCGCCAAGCCCGGCCTTGATCACATCACGTCTGTTGAAACCGCTCATCAGTCTCTCCCTAATTTCTTTGTTTGTATTGGTTGGTTTTGACGTCACTGCATACGTTTGCCGGTCGCATCATCGAACAGATGAACCAGCCCCGGATCGGGCTTGAGCCGGACCTTGTCGCCCGGATTGAACAGATGCCGTTCGCGGAACACCGCAACGACCTGCTCGCCGCCAAGCTTGGCGAACACCTGGGTCTCCGAGCCGGTCGGCTCGACCACGACGATCTCGGCCTCGGCGCCGTCATCGGCGATGGTGAAATGCTCCGGACGCACGCCGTAGACCGCGGGCTTGCCGTCGGAATTGCCCGGTGCCGACTTCAGCGGCAGCTTGACGCCGTTCGGTCCCTCGAAATAGGCGGCGCCGTTGACCTTGACGTTGCCTTTGAGGAAATTCATCGCGGGCGAGCCGATAAAGCCGGCGACGAACTGGTTCGCCGGCGTGTCGTACAGCTCGAGCGGCGAGCCCATCTGCTCGACGATGCCGTCATGCATCACCACGATCTTGTCGGCCATCGTCATGGCCTCGATCTGGTCGTGGGTCACGTAGACGGTGGTGGTGCGCAGCCGCTGATGCAGTTCCTTGATCTCGGTGCGCATCGCCACGCGCAGCTTGGCGTCGAGATTCGAGAGCGGCTCGTCGAACAGGAAGACCTGGGGATCGCGCACGATGGCGCGGCCCATCGCCACGCGCTGGCGCTGGCCGCCGGAAAGTTGCCGCGGATAGCGGTCGAGCAGCGGGGTGAGCGCGAGGATTTCCGCGGCGCGCTTGACGCCGGTCGAGATCTCCTCGGCCTTGGCGCCGCGCAGCTTGAGCGAGAAGCCCATATTGTCGGCGACCGTCATATGCGGATAGAGCGCGTAGTTCTGGAACACCATCGCAATGTCGCGCTCTTTGGGCTGGACATTGTTGACGACGCGGTCGCCGATCGAGATCGTGCCCGCGGTGATGTTCTCCAGCCCCGCCAGCATGCGCAGCAGGGTCGACTTGCCGCACCCGGAGGGACCGACCAGAACGACGAATTCGCCGTCCTCGATCGGGATCGTCACGCCGTGCAGGACCTCAAAATTACCGAACGATTTGCGCACGTCGCGAATCTGGACCGACGACATCCACTTCCCTCCCTCAAGTTCCCGGCGGCGTACGACGAGTGCCGTGACCGCTCTGATTTGTTCCGGCCGCACTGGGCGCGCGGCTCGTTTGGACTGATGTTATTGTCCGCAGTTTAGACGGTTTTGGCAATCGTTCGATTAGCAACGGCTTGGTAGCGCTGTCAATATTTCTTTGTCCGGCGCAGTGCCTGTGATATGAGCGACAAATGCCCCGCAAGCCCATCATGCCAGGCAAGATCCGGCTCACCGAAGTCGCAAAACTCGCCGGCGTCAGCCCGATCACCGCCTCGCGCTTCTTCAGGAACCCGGAAGCTCTCTCCGTCGGCAAGCGCGCGCGGGTCGAAAGTGCGGCAAAAGAACTCGGCTATGTGCCGAATCTGGCCGCCCGCGCACTCGCCTCGCAGCGGACCGAAGTGATCGGTGTCCTGATCCCGTCGCTGACCAACAATGTGTTCGCCGACGTGCTGCGCGGCATCTATGACGCGCTCGAGGGCAGCCGTTACTCGATTCAGCTCGCCAACACCCGCTACAGCATCCTGCAGGAAGAACGCCTGCTGCGTCTGTTTCTGGCACAGAAGCCGGCCGGCCTCATCGTCACCGGCATCAATCAGACCGCGGACTCCCGCGCCATCATGGAGACGGTCGATTGCCCGATCGTCCAGATCATGGAGATCGGCCCCGCTCCGATCGACATGATGATCGGATTCTCGCATTTTGATGCGGGGAAAGCCGCCATCTTGCATCTGCTCGCGCAAGGCTATCGCAGAATAGGCCTGCTTGGAGCCCGTATGGACCCTCGCGTGCAGCGGCGGCTCGACGGTTATCGCGCGGCCATGACCGAAGCCGGACTGTTCGATGAGGGGCTGATCCTCACGACCGCCATACCGACCTCCGTCACGCTCGGCGGCACGCTGTTTGCCGATTTGCTCGCCAAGGCGCCCGAGATCGATGCCGTGTTCTGCGTCAATGACGACCTCGCGCTCGGCGCGCTGTTCGAATGCAAGCGCCGGCATATGGTGGTGCCGGACCAGATCGCGATCGTCGGCTTCAACGACCTCGAATTCATGGCCTCGAGCGAGCCGACGCTAAGCAGCGTGCGCACCAACCGCTACGAAATGGGCAGAAACGCTGCCATGATGGTGCTCGAGACGCTGGAGGGCCGCCGGCCGGCCGAATCGATCGTCGATCTCGGCTTCAGTGTCATGGAGCGGCAAAGCTCGGGGCGACGCGGCTGACATCCAACCGACAAGCGCCCGTCACAAAAGACTGCGAAGGCGACAAAATGATAGCGCAACCAAGATGCTTCAACTAAGGTCCAATCCATCAGCCGATACACCTGTGCGTGATCGATCAAGTTTGTAATGCGTGACGATTTGCGCAAGGTAGAAACGAACGTTGAACCACAGCCATGAACCAGAGCCCATGAACGGGCCCATCAAGAGTTTGCATTGCGGGAGAAACAAATGACAAAACCCCACACCAACGGGCACGACGCCGCAGGCGAGACCAACAAGGGCAAGGGCCGCAAGCTCCGTTCCCAGGAATGGTTCAACAATCCGCACAATCCGGGCATGACCGCACTCTATCTCGAGCGCTACCTCAATTACGGACTGACGCGCGAGGAACTGCAGTCGGGCAAGCCGATCATCGGCATCGCTCAGACCGGCAACGATTTGTCGCCCTGCAACCGGCACCACCTCGAGCTCGCGCATCGCGTGCGCGAGGGCATCCGCGCCGCCGGCGGCATCGCGATGGAGTTTCCGACCCATCCGATCCAGGAGACCGGCAAGCGCCCCACCGCGGCACTCGACCGCAACCTCGCCTATCTCGGCCTGGTCGAGATCCTGTTCGGCTATCCGCTCGACGGCGTCGTGCTCACCACCGGCTGCGACAAGACCACGCCCGCCTGCATGATGGCGGCCGCGACCGTCAATTTGCCCGCGATCGTGCTGTCGGGCGGCCCGATGCTGAATGGTTGGCACGAAGGCCAGCGCACCGGCTCCGGCACCGTGGTGTGGAAAGCGCGCGAGCGGCTCGCCGCCGGCGAAATCGACTACGAGCAGTTCATCGAGATCGTGGCCTCCTCGGCGCCGTCGGTCGGCCATTGCAACACGATGGGCACCGCCTCGACCATGAATTCGCTCGCCGAAGCGCTCGGCTTCTCGCTGCCGGGCTGTGCGGCGATCCCGGCGCCGTATCGCGAGCGCGGCCAGATCGCCTACGAGACCGGCAAGCGCATCGTCGACATGGTCTGGGAGGACCTCAAGCCGTCGGACTTCCTGACCCGCGAGGCGTTCGAGAACTGCATCGTGGTCAACTCCGCGATCGGCGGCTCGACCAATGCACCGATCCACATCAATGCGCTGGCGCGCCATGTCGGCGTCGAGCTGTCGATCGACGACTGGCAGAAATACGGCCACGACGTGCCGCTGCTCGTCAACATGCAGCCGGCCGGCTTCTATCTCGGCGAGGAATATCACCGCGCCGGCGGCGTGCCCGCGGTGGTGCGTGAGCTGATCAAGCACAAGCGGATCCATGAAGGTGCGTGGACCGTCAACGGCCGCACCATGGGCGAGAACTGCAAGGAAGCGCCAAAGCCCGATGGCGATGTGATCTGGAGCTTCGACAAGCCGCTGGTGAAGGACGCCGGCTTCCTCGTCCTGCGCGGCAATCTGTTCGATTCCGCGATCATGAAGACCAGCGTGATCTCCAGGGAATTCCGCGACCGCTATCTCTCCAACCCGAAGGACCTCAACGCCTTCGAAGGCCGCGCCATCGTGTTCGAGGGCCCGGAGGACTATCACGCGCGGATCGAGGATCCCGCGATCGGCATCGACGAGCACTGCGTGCTGTTCATCCGCGGCACCGGCCCGATCGGCTATCCCGGCGGCGCCGAGGTGGTGAACATGCAGCCGCCGGCGGCGCTGATCAAACGCGGCATCCTGTCCCTGCCCTGCATCGGCGACGGCAGGCAGTCCGGCACCTCAGGGTCACCGTCGATCCTCAACGCCTCGCCGGAAGCCGCGGCCGACGGCGGGCTCGCGATCCTCAAGACCGGCGACAGAGTGCGCATCGACCTCAACAAGGGCTCTGCCAACATCCTGATCTCGGAGGACGAACTGCGAACGCGCCGCGCGGAGTTGAAGGCCAAGGGCGGCTTCCCGCACCCGGCCAACCAGACGCCGTGGCAGGAGCTCTACCGGCAGACCGTCGGCCAGCACGCCACCGGCGCCTGCCTCGAACTCGCGACGCGCTACCAGAACATCGCCGGCACCGTCGGCGTGGCGCGGGACAATCACTGATCCATCACCGTCATTGCCGGGCTTGACCCGGCAATCCATCGCTCTTCGCAAGATGGATGCGCGGGTCAAGCCCGCGCATGACACTGGATAACACGACAAGAGCTGAAGGAAGCAACGCATGTCAGACCGACTGAAGGGAAAGCGCGCCGTCGTCACCGCCGCGGCGGCGGGCATCGGGCGCGCCTGCGCCATCGCGTTCGCGCGCGAAGGCGCCACGGTGATCGCGACCGACATCAACGAGAGCGGCATCGCGAACCTCGGCAAGGACGGTATCGCCGAGACGGCGAAACTCGACGTCCGCAGCACCGCCGACGTCGACGCCTTTGCCAAGCGGGTCGGCAAAATCGACGTGCTGCTCAACGCGGCAGGCTTCGTGCATCACGGCACCATCCTCGAGTGCTCGGAAGAGGACTTCGACTTCACCTTCGACCTCAACGTCAAGTCGATGCACCGGACCATCAAGGCATTCCTGCCGGCGATGCTGGCCGGCGGCGGCGGCTCCATCGTCAACATCTCGTCCGGCGCAGCGCTGCGCCCGCCGGCCAACCGCTATGTCTACAGCGCGTCGAAGGCGGCGGTTTCGCTGCTGACCCGCGCGGTCGCGCTCGACTTCATCACCCAGGGCATCCGCTGCAATTCGATCTGCCCCGGCACCGTGGAGACGCCCTCGATGCTCGATCGCGCGGCCGCCGCCGGCCCCGACGGGCGCGAGAAATTCGTCGCCCGCCAGAAGATGGGCCGGCTCGGCACCGCGGAGGAGATCGCTTCCATGGCGGTCTATCTCGCGAGCGACGAGGCCGCATTCACCACCGGCGTCGACATGGTCGTCGATGGCGGCTTCATGCTCTGATATCGACGCGAGCAAAGGCATCAAAATGAACAAGATCGATCTCGACGGCCGCTGTGCCGTCGTCACCGGCGGCGCGCAGGGCTTCGGCCGCGCCATCACCGAGCGCTTCGTCGCCTCCGGCGCCAAGGTCGCGATCTGGGATTTCGACCAGCCGCTGGCGGAGAAGACCGCGCGCGCGATCGGCGAGAACGTGATCGCGATCAAGACCGACATCGCCGATCCCGACGCGGTGGAGGCCGCGCGCGATCAGACGCTGCGGGCGTTCGGCAGGATCGACATCCTCGTCAACAATGCCGGCATCACCGGCGCCAACAAGCCGGTCTGGGAAACCGATCTCGACGACTGGCGCAGGGTGATGCGGATCAATCTCGAAGGCCCCTTCATCTGCTGCAGGGCGATCGTACCCACCATGATCGGCCAGAAATACGGCCGCATCGTCAACATCGCCTCGATCGCCGGCAAGGAAGGCAACCCGAACGCCGCGCACTACTCGGCGTCGAAGGCAGGCCTGATCGCGCTGACCAAGTCGCTCGGCAAGGAGCTCGCGCAACACGACGTCCTGGTCAATGCGGTGACGCCGGCGGCGGCGAAGACCGCGATCTTCGACCAGATGACGCAAGCGCATATCGACTTCATGCTGTCGAAGATTCCAAAGGCCCGCTTCGTGCTGGTCGAGGAGCTCGCTTCGCTGGTGTCGTGGCTGGCGTCGCAGGACTGCGCCTTCTCCACCGGCGCGGTGTTCGACATCTCCGGCGGCCGCGCGACTTACTGACGCCCTCGCCTGGTCGGCTGTCGCAAGGCCGCCACCAGATGATCCGCCAGCAGCGCCGCCGCACGCGGCAGGTTCGGCGCGCGGTGCAGGCGGATGTCGGCGCGCGGCAGCGCCGGCAACCCTTCGCGCGCGCTGAGGCGCCGCAGCGTCGACGGAAACGTGCCCGACTTCACCACGGTGACGGCAAGGCCTTGCGCCGCGATCGCTTCGACGGCCGCGAGGCTGTGGCTGACGAAGGCGAGCCGCCACGGCCGCGACGCCTCGTCCAGTGCCTGCATCGCCCAGCTCCGGAACAGGCAGCCCTGCGGATAGAGCGCAACCGGCAGCGGGTCGATCTGTTCGACGCGATGCGTCGAGCTCGCGGCCCAGACCGCCTGCTCGGTGCGCAGCAGCTCGCCCTCGCCGCGTCCCTCCGGATGCATCGCGATCACGAGGTCAAACGCCTCGCCGAGGCGATCGGTCATCGTCGAGGTCAGCCCGGTCTCCATCTCGACATGGACCAGCGGATAATTGGCGACAAAGCCCGCCAGCAGCGGCGGCACGATCAGGGTGCCATAATCGTCCATCACGCCGAGGCGAACCTGGCCGTCCATGCCATGCTCGCGCACCCGCCCGATTGCCTCCTCATTGAGGCTGAGGATGCGGCGGGCATAGCCGAGCAGCCCCTCGCCGGCGGCGCTGAGATCGACATTGGCCTTGCTGCGGTGGAACAGCTCGGCCTGCAGCCTCTCCTCCAGCCGCTTCACCTGCATGCTGACGGCCGATTGGGTGCGGTTCAGCGCCGAGGCGGCGCGGGTGAAGGAGCGATGCTCCGCCACCGCGACAAAGGCCTGCAGGAGATCCGGGTCCAGGATGGGCGCGTTCATAACGAACCGTGATTTAATCGATCAAATCTATTCAATTTCCTGATTACCGCCCCTGCCCTAGATTGCGCAAGCGGAACGAGAGGATCGAAGCGATGGGCGAGTTATGGGGCGTGCTGGCGGCGGTGCTGTCGAGTGCACTCGGCGGAACCTCGATCGCGGCGACCCGCTTCCTGGTCGGCACCATCGATCCGCTGGCGATCGGTTCGTTCCGGTTTGGAATCGGCGTGCTGCTGTTGCTGCCGCTCGCCCTGTTGCAGCGTACGGCCTGGCCGCCGCGGCGTGATTGGCCTGGCACAGCCGGCCTCGGCCTGCTGTTCTTCGCGGCGTTTCCGATCCTGTTCAACGCCTCGCTGATCTTCACCACCGCGGCGCGCGGGGCGTTGGCGCTGTCGACGCTGCCGCTATTGACCATGCTGGTCGGCGCCATCATCGGCGTCGAGCCGCTGACGGCGCGAAAGACCACCGGCGTCCTGGTCACGATCCTCGGCGTTGCCATGGCGCTGCTCTCCGGCCTCGCCACGGCGCCGCCGGGCGCCTGGCGCGGCGACTTGCTGATGGTGGCGGCTGCGCTGTGCATGGCGCTCTACAGCATCTGGTCGAAGCCCTATATCCGCCGCTCCGGCCCGATCCCGTTCACCACGCTGGCAATGGCGGCCGGCGGCGCGGTCCTCGTCATCGCCTCGCTGATCCGCGGCAGCTTCGCGCCGGTTGCGAGCTTCGGCGCGCCGCAATGGTTCGGCGCGATCTATCTCGGCGCCTTCGGCGCGGCGCTGACGTTCTATCTCTGGGCCTTCGCCCTGCAACGCACGACGCCGACCCGGGTCGCGATCTCAGTCACCGTCAATCCGATCGCGGCGTCGCTGGTCGGGGCGACGCTGCTCGGCGAGCCGCTGAGCTGGAATCTGGTGGCCGGTATCGTCACCGTATTCGCCGGCATCTGGATCGCCACCACGCAACCGCGGGCCATGCGCACCGGCGCGGCCGCCATGGCGCAGGATCGGCGCTGAGCGGGAGCGGCCGAACGCCGCTAGCTGCCGGCAAGGACGTTAGTAAATCCGTGCTAGCCTGCTCCACCCGGCCCTGAAGCGAACCGAAGGCGGCACGCATTGAATATCTCCCTCTACGGCCTCTCCGTCTGGGTGCTGCCGCTGATCATCGCCATCACCTTCCATGAGGCGGCGCATGGTTTCGTCGCGCACCGGCTCGGCGATGACACCGCCTGGAAGCTCGGCCGCGTCAGCTTCAATCCGCTCAAGCATATCGATCCCTTCGGCACCATCATCCTGCCCGGGATGCTGCTGCTCGCGCACTCCCCATTCCTGTTCGGCTACGCCAAGCCGGTGCCGGTCAACTTCCGCAACCTCAACCATCCCAGGCTCGACATGGTGTGGGTGGCGCTGGCGGGCCCGGTGACCAATATCATCCTGGCGACTGCAGCCGCCCTGGCATTCCACGCGCTGCCATTGGCGCCGGCCAGTGCCGCGCAATGGACCTTCGACAATCTGAAAAATGCGTTCCTGATCAATATCGTGCTCGCGATCTTCAACATGATGCCGATCCCGCCGCTGGACGGCGGCCGGGTCGCGGTCGGGCTGTTGCCGCGGCCGCTCGCCATGGCGCTGGCCCGGCTGGAGCCCTACGGGATGCTGATCCTGATCGGGCTCTTGATCGTGCTGCCCGCCATCGGCGCCCAGCTCGGCCTCAATCTTGATGTTATCTCCGCGATACTGCGGACACTGATCGGCTATGTAATGAAAGCCCTTCTCGTCATCACCGGAAACACATAGGTTCCGGAGATGATCGAGATCGGAGAACCGGGACCCACCGGCCCGGATCATGCGGGCAGGAACGTTTCGAGGCCATGGTGATCAAAGCTGCCGACATGCTGATTGCGCGACGCGCCGACACCCGTGCGCGGGCGGACTTTGCAACCTGGAAGATGATGGCCAAGCTGAACGGCGCGTCCGCGCTGCCGCCGGAGGCACAGCAATTCCTGGCCGGCTACAGGCAGCTGCTGGGGCAGATGGACGAGGCCCAGGCCGGCGAAGCCACCATCCAGCAGATGTATCGCAGCTACTATGCCGAGATGGGCGGAGCCGGCAAACCGCCGGAGGTTCCGGCGCGCTCCCGCGAACCGGTGGCCGACCACGGCAACGTCACCGCGTTCCGCCGTCTGCCTGCCAAGGCCAAGCCGACCGATCCGAACGCCAAGCGTCCGCTGCCGGTGGCGCTGATCTTCGCCTGCCTCGTCGTGGTCTACGTCGCGATCCGCTACTACTGGAGGTAGCGGCCTCGTCGCGGCAAGAGCGGATTGAAGAGCCGGATTCCCCGTGCCCCGGAATATGAGACCTTCGGACGACCGCTCGCGGCCGCCTAGGCGACACTCCCCTTGCCCGGCATAATGCCGGCACAAATCGAATTGCCAACAAGAGCATTTGGAGGGGACATGAAGCACCGCATTGCAGCCCTTGTCATCACCACGAGCCTGGCGTTTGCCGGCCACGCGTCGGCGCAGACCATGGACAAGGTCGTCAGGGTCGGCTCCCTCGGCGACCAGTCCGGGCTCTACCAGGACATCGGCGGACCGGGCTCGACGGTCGCGGCGCAGATGGCGATCGAGGATTCCGGGCTGCTCGCGAAGGGCTGGAAGATCGACCTGATCGCAGCCGATCACCAGAACAAGCCCGACGTCGCGGTCAACATCGGCAAGCAGTGGATCGACGTCGAGAAGGTCGACGTGTTCGTCGATCTCGCCGCCTCCAATGTCGGGCTCGCGATCGCCAACCTCGCCAAGGAGAAGAACGTCGTCAATTTGAACTCCGGCTCGGGCTCCTCCGACCTCACCGGTTCGCAGTGCACGCCGAACACGGTGCATTGGGCTTACGACACCTACATGCTGGCCAACGGCACCGGCCGGGCGCTGGTGAAGTCCGGCGGCGACAGCTGGTTCTTCATTTCGGCAGACTATGCGTTCGGCCAGGCGCTCGAGCGCGACACCACCGCGGCCGTCACATCGAGCGGCGGCAAGGTGCTCGGCAGCGTCAAGCATCCGCTCAACACCGCCGACTTCTCCTCCTTCCTGCTGCAGGCGCAGAGCTCCAAGGCCAAGGTGATCGGCCTCGCCAATGCCGGCGGCGACACCACCAACGCGATCAAGCAGGCGGCCGAGTTCGGCATCGTCTCCGGCGGCCAGAAGCTTGCGGGCATGCTGATGTTCATCACCGACGTGAATGCGCTCGGCCTCAACATCGCGCAGGGCCTCAACTTCACCGAGAGCTTCTACTGGGACATGAACGACCAGACCCGCGCCTTCTCGAAACGCTTCATGGAGCGGTTCAAGAAGAACCCGCCCACCATGGTGCAGGCCGGCGTCTACGCGTCGCTGATCCATTACTTCAAGGCGCTGGAAGCGCTCGGCGGCAATCCGCATGACGGCCGCGCCGTCGTCGCCAAGATGAAGGAGCTGCCGACCGACGATCCCTTGTTCGGCAAGGGTTCGATCCGCGCCGACGGCCGCAAGATCCACCCGGCCTATCTGTTCGAGGTGAAGAAGCCGTCGGAGTCAAAGTATCCGTGGGACTATTACAAGCTGGTTGCTACCATCCCCGCGGACGAGGCCTTCATCCCGCTCGAGAAGAGCGCCTGCCCGCTGGTGAAGAAGAGCTGACGCTCGTCATTCCGGGGCTCGCGGAGCGAGAGCCCGGAATCCATCGATCCACGGAGCATGCGGTACAATGGATTCCGGGCTCGCGACTTCGTCGCGCCCCGGAATGACGAAAGAGAACGAGGCGTCGCCTCAGCCCTTGCCCTTGACGCGGAAGATCACCGGCAGCGTGAAGCTCAGGCCCTCGTCGGCGACGAGCGGCGGCGGTGCCGGAACGGGATCCGAGCGTTTGACCATCGCGAGCGCGGCTTGGTCGAACGCGGCGTCGCCGGAGCCCTTCTCGATCGCCATGTCGAGCACGTGGCCGAGCCGGTCGAGCGTGAAGCGGACATAGATCTCGGCCGATTTCAGCGCGCGATCGGTCGGATATTTCTTGTGCTTGTCGAGATGCGCCATCAGGACCTTCTGCCAGGTTTCCCGCGCGCGCTTGACAGAGCTGCCGTTGTCGATGATCGGCGCCGCCGACTTCGGCGCATCGGGGGCGGGCAAGGAGGGCATCGCGGTCGCCTCGGCCGCGACCGATTCCTGGGAGGCGGAGGTCTGCACGGCGGCGACCTTCTGCTCTTCCTCGACCGGTTTCTTGTTGTCGTTTTCGGTCACCGTCCGATCAGCCTCGTCGGTCTCGGTCGGCGTGTCCTTTGGCAGGTCGGTTTCCTTCACCTCGGCCTTTTGCTCGGCGATCTGCGGCGATGCCACCGACGCATCCTGGTCGGGCCCGGCGGGCAAGTCGGTAACCTCGCGCTGCGGCGCCGCGAGTTCGACCCCGACCTCGATCGCCGTTGCGCCCGAGACGTCCTCTGGGTCTTCGTCCTGTAGATTGGTGAGTGCGAGCGCGGCGCCTCCGATATGCAGCGCGAGCGCGACTACCGCGGCCGTGACCCACAGCGCCCGAGACGGTTTGGTTTCGAGATCGGACATCGGCGTCAGGCCTTCGTCATGGGTTCGCCGCCGCCGGCGCGCCTTGCGGCGCCGCCGCGGCATCCGGAACCCCTTCCAGCGCCACCAGCTTGATCTTGGAATAGCCGCCCTTGCGCAGGAACTCCAGCACATCCATCAGCTCGCCATAGGGAACCGATCGGTCGGCGCGCAGGAAGATGTACTTGTCCTTGCCCATGTCGGGCATCGCATCGAGCGCGCTCACCAGATCGACCCGCTTGACGAAATTCTCGCCGATCGCAAGCGAGAGGTCCGGCTTGATGCTGATATAGGTCGGCTTGTCCGGCTTCTTGGTCGGCGTTGCCGTCGAGGTCGGCAGGTCGATCGGCAGGTCCACGGTCGAGAGCGGCGCCGCCACCATGAAGATGATGAGCAGCACCAGCATCACGTCGATGAACGGTGTGACGTTGATCTCGTGCGATTCCGCGAAATCGTCGTCGCTGTCGTTTTCGGCGACTGAGAACGCCATCGCCTACTCCGCTGCGGCCGCGCGCGCGTGCGGGGAAACGCCATGGGTGCGGTCGAGATCGCGCGACAATAGCCGCGCGGCGGCGCCCGAGGCGCGGCTGACGAGCTCGAGATAGCCCTTCGTGACGCGCGAGAAGTGGTTGTAGATGATGACCGCGGGGATCGCCGCGACCAGGCCGATCGCGGTCGCCAGCAGCGCTTCGGCGATGCCCGGCGCCACCACGGCGAGGTTCGTGGTCTGCGACTTCGAAATGCCGATGAAGCTGTTCATGATGCCCCAGACGGTGCCGAACAGGCCGACGAAGGGCGACGTCGCGCCGATGGTCGCGAGCAGGCCCATGCCGAGCCGGATACGGCGGCCCTCGGCGCGCACGATCTCGGCAAAGCTCGACGCCGCGCGCTCCTTGATGCCCTCGTCGCTGGAAATCCCGGCCGACAGCCGTCCCTCCTGCATCGCAGCGGCAATGAAGGACGACAGCACGCTGCCCTTGGCGCCGAGCGCGAACTGCGCTTCCGCCAAAGAACGCGCTTCAGCGATCTTGTTGAGCGCGCCGCGCAGCTTGCCTTGCACCACCGTGAGCTCGATCATCTTGGCGATGAAGATCGTCCAGGTGACGAGCGAGGCAAAGGCGAGACCGAGCATCACGGCTTTCACGATGATGTCGGCGTTCATGAACATGGTCCACGGCGACAGCTCATGCATGCCGGTGGTGGTCGACTTCAACAGCTTGCTGTCGCCGGGCGCAGGCGCAGCCGATGATGCATCGGTCGCCGGCGCTGCGGTGCTCTCCGCCGGAGCAGCTTGCGATTGCGACGCAGCGGGAGATGTCTCGGCCGCCGGCGCGGGCTTGGCCTGTGACGTTGGCGCGGCCTGGGACGGTGCCTGCGGGCGGGCCACGGGCGCAGATTGTGCGGCAGGCGCCGCCGGCTGCTGCGCCGAGGACGGCGCGGCCAGCGTGAGGATCGCCAATGAGGCGATCATGGCGGATGCAGCGCGGAACATGGATGCCTTCATTAACTTACACTTCAGCCCAGTGGCGGATCAGGTTGTGATAAATCCCGGTCAATTTGACCGTTTCGGGGTCATCGCGCCCCAGCCGTTCCACCAGAGCCTGTATGGCGGTGTCGAGATCGAAGATCAGGCTGCGCGCATGAGCATCCCGTACCATGCTCTGCAGCCAGAAAAAAGACGCCACCCGGGTGCCCCTGGTGACCGGCGTGACCAGGTGCAGGCTCGACGCAGGATACACCACCAGATCGCCCGCCGGCAGCTTGATTTCGTGGGATCCGTAGAGGTCCTCGATCACCAGCTCGCCGCCATCGTATTGTTCCGGCTCGGATAAAAACAACGTGACCGAGAGGTCCGTGCGGATCCGCAGGCCCGTCAGGTGGTCGCCGCGCACCGCATTATCGACGTGCAGACCGAAATGGTGTCCGTCGTCAGCGGCATAGCGGTTGAACAAGGGTGGAAAGATTCTAAGCGGGATCGCGGCCGAGATGAACCGCGGGCTCGCCGAGAGCGCCGTCAGGATGCGGTTGCCGAGCTGCCGCGCGACATCGCTGTCGGGCGGCAGCTGCTCGTTGCGTTTGACCAGCGCGGAGGCAGCACCTGCGGTCGAGCGGCCGTCTTCCCATTCGGCTTGATCCATGATGCGGCGGAAATCCGCCACATCTTCCTTGCTCAGGACGTTAGGAACACAGACCAGCATCGCGCCGCTTCGCAGCCTCCGTCAGTAACGTGCAGAAATGACCAGATACGCAGCACGTCCCGGCGCTTCGAGCACGAACGGCGTGGCACTCTGGTACAGCGCGTCGTAGTAGCGCTTGTCGAAGATGTTGTTGACGAACAGCTTCGCCGTCCAGTTCTTGTCGATCTTCCCTTCGACGAAGGTGTCGAAGCGCCAATAGCCAGGGATCGACGTGCCCTGGTTCGCGGCGAGCAGTGTGCCGCCATAGATCTTCGAACGATAGACCGCCTGCCCGCCGACCTCGATCCGGTCGGTGACTTGGTACTTCGACAGCATGCTGAACGACTGATGCGCGACATTGGCGAGCGGCAAGCCGACATTCGTCGTGTACAGCATCGGCTGCGGCGACGGCGCCAGCGACTTTGTTACCTCCGACTGCATCAGCACAAGGCCGCCAAACACGCTCCATTTGTCGGTGATCTTGCCACCGACGCCGAGATCGATGCCGCGGATGCGATAGGCAGCACCGGCGGTGATGCACGAAACGGTCGTCACTCCAGCCGGTGGCGAATACGAACAGCCGACCGGTATGTTTGCCGGAAGCGTCGAAGCGGTAATGTTCTGTGCTTCGCGTGCATTCTCCTTCTCGGTCTGGAACAGCGCCGCCGTGATCAGCAAATGACGATCAAACACCTCCCATTTGGTGCCGACTTCGATCGCCTTGTTCTTCTCCGGCCCGAAAATCTGAGTGTTACCGCCCGCAAGGACTGGGGCGATGCCGCCATAAGCGCTGCTCGTACCGTCGAATTCGGCACCCACCGGATTCGACGATGTCGCGTAGGCTGCATAGACACTGCCGTTCGGCAGCGGCTTGAGTGTCAAACCGAGGTTGAAGTTCGGCAGACCAAAATCGGCGCTCTGCGTACCGAACGTGGACGTTCCGCCAATCGTGGCATATCCCGACGTGTTGACCTTGTAATCATCGTATCGGACACCACCGTTGAGGATCACAAGGTCGCGGTAATTGGCAGTATCCATGAGATATCCGCTCGTGGTGTCGATCCCGATTTTGGTCGGTTTTCCGGACAGCGAGGGACTGCCAGGAAACGGTATGTTGGTATACTGCGGATTGAAAACGCTGACGCCGGGCAAGGATCCGGTGCCGGTGAAGGTTGACGTGCCAGTCGTGAGCTCGGAACTGAGCCCGCTGTAGCTGTCGATGGAAGACCGTTCGCGGTCGTATTCGACACCGGCAAGCACGGTATGCTTGAAGCCAACATCATCGTTGAATTTGTAGGTCGCCTCGGTCTGGTTGGCGAACACGTCGGTGACCTGGAAGCGGCTCTGTGGGTTGGCGGTCAGGGTTGCCGTTGAGAGCGGAGTGGGCGCCGTCGCCGATTCAGGCAGCGTTCCAATGTAGTTCTGGCTCGAGCTTGAGTCTCGAATCTTGTTGGAGATCGTCAGGTCAGGCGTGATCTGCACCTCGGCGTTGATCGTGCCGATATCCTGTCCGGTGCGGTAGAAGTCGCGGTTGACGAAGCCGTAGAAGTTGTTTCGGTTGACGCCGAAATCGGTGTACGGCCCTCCCGCCGTGGTTGTGAAGATGTTGCCGGTGGCCGGGGCGCCAGGGCGATAATACGGCACGCCGAAATCCGGTATGCCGGTGAGCTCGGTATGGATGTAGTTGCCGGTGATCTTGACCGCATCGACCGGCTTCCAGGTCGCGGCGACGAAGCCGCCGTCGCGATTATCGGTGACGTAGTCGCGGCCGGCGACGCCGGCATCCTGGAACAGACCGCCGGCACGGATCGCGAGCGTCGGGCTGATCACCTGGTTGACATCGAGCGTCACCCGCTTGGTGCGATCGGTACCGAACGTGGTGTCCATGTTGTAGAAGCTCTTGTCCGTCGTCGCCTGCTTGGTGACGATGTTGATCGCGCCGCCCGTGGTGCCGCGGCCGGCGAACGACGAGCCCGGACCGCGCAGGATCTCCACCTGCTCGGTGAAGAAGTTCTCGCGGACGCTGACGCCGGAATCGCGGACGCCATCGATGAAGATGTCGTTGCGGGCGTCGAAGCCACGGATGAAGAAGCGGTCGCCGAAGGCGTTACCGCCCTCGCCCGTGCCGAGCGTGACGCCGGCCGTGCTGAGGATTGCAGACTTCAGCGACGTCGCGTTCTTGTCCTCGAGGATGTCCTTGGTCAGCACAGTCACCGACTTCGGCGTGTTCAGGATGGGCTCCGGAAATTTCCCCGAGGCCTGCAGACGGTCGCCTTTGTAGGGCGCAGCCGGATCGGCATAGGGATCACGATCGGCGGCCAGGCCGCCGGCGTTGGGGTATGGAACCGGCGCGACCGGCTTGGCCTGCTGGGTGCGGCGCGCGGCGCGGCGCAGCGCCGTGCGGGCGCGGACCTGGGCCGGCGTCGGTTTGGAGACGGCAGGACGCGGGCGCGCGATCGGGGCATCGACCGTCACCGGCGGGAGGTTGGGATTGGCCGTCTGCGCCTCGGCACCCGAAAAGGATGCCGCCGCGATCAGACTTGCGACCGCGGAAACCTTGGCCCCGGAATAGTTCGTATTGTTGGCCGAACCTATCGCTGCGTCGAAGCGCAGCGATTTCGGCGCCTTTACCTTGCTCATTGACACGCCCCCAGAAAGATCAAGTCCGCGCGGAGTCGAAAGTGCGACGAACTGTCTCTATCGGTTATCGAGCGTGATTTTTTTTAGCAATGTAATCGCAGCAACAGTCCGCTTGAATCGCCCCAATTGAAAGCGATTCTAATCTGCGAGCTCAAAACTCCGCGCTTCAATTTTTAAGAGTTCTAAAAACGATTCTAATAATCGTTCTAAACTGCGCGAGACGCCGTTGGCGATAGCGCATTGCGCGCTGCGCGATCACTCCTGGCTCGGTGGCTTCATCAGCGAAAACAGCTCGTCGACGGTTCGCTGCGCCACCTGCCGCACGCGGTCGGAGTTCTCCATGCCCGCGATGTTGACACCGCTGACGACGGCTTTGATCTCGTCGCGGAAGTCGGTGAGGAAGCGCAGCGGATCGCGCTGCTCGTTGGCGACGCGCGCGATCAACCCGGTGATCAGGATCTGACACGCCATCATGCGTCCGTTCAGTTCATCCATCGCGGCCCTCCTCGTCTCGCAGCAACGAGGCGCGATATGAACGACATCCGTTCGCGTTTCAACTGTAGTGCGTGAATGCGGCACCATGAAAGGCCGCGCAGCGTGCTGCGCTATTTCGCAGCGATGCTCTCCGGTCCCTCGCCGAGGGTCTTGATGCGATCCTTGACCTCGCGCAGCGTGGCCAAGCCGGTTTCGACATGCGCGCTCGACACGTCGCGCAGCACGTCGGTTGCGATCGCATCGCGCAGGCTGTCGAGATCGTCGACCAGCTGGCGCCCCGCCCTGGTCAGGAACAGACGGTTGGCGCGGCGATCCCTCGGGTCGGGTCGCCGTTCGAGCAGGCCGTGCTCGACGAGGCGGTCGAGCAGCCGGACCAGCGAGATCGGCTGCATCTCGAGCACGTCGGCGAGGTCGACCTGGGATAGTCCCTCGCCCTGCTCGCGCAGCCGGAACAGGACGATCCACTGGGCGCGCGTGGTCCCTCGCGCCTTGGCGCGATGGTCGATATAATTGCGCAGCAGCCGCGAGCTCTCGACAAGCTGGGCAATGAACTGGCGTCTGAGATCGAGCGACATAGGAAGTCCTTGGGAGCGTTCCCGGGAGGTATGTTTCCGTGCGTTTCTGACCTAAATCTTTCCAAATGTTTAGGATTCTCAAGTCGTAGTGTGTTTACACATTAAGTGCACGCATATTATATCCGCAAGCTCCGGGAACTGTTTCCATCACCCTTTATTGTTTCGTCCAACCCAAGAGCCCGCATGTCGAAGTCACGTACCATCGGTTGGGTCCTGCTGATCGCGGCGATCGGCGCGGGGGGCTATTATGGCTGGGGGAAATATCAGGCGAACAAGCAGGCGGAGATCACCGCGCAGAAGCGCGCCGCCCAGCGTCCCGCCGTTCCCGTCAAGATCGCGCCGGTCGAAAAGGCCGACTTCCCGGTTTTCCTGACCGGCCTCGGCACCGTGCAGGCGTTCAACACTGTCCAGGTCCGCACCCGGGTTGACGGCCAGATCACCAGGATCGCCTTCAAGGAAGGCCAGTTCGTCAAGGCCGGCGATACCCTGGTCGAGATCGATCCTCGCCCCTACAAGGCCGCGCTGGATCAGGCTACGGCCAAGAAGGCCCAGGACGAGGCCAATCTCGCCAACGCCAATCTCGATTTGCAGCGCTACACCAAGCTCGGCGAGTTCGCCACGCGCCAGCAGCTCGACACCCAGCGCTCCACCGTGGCCCAGCTGACCGCCCAGATCGCCGCTGACGAGGCCGCCATCTCCAACGCGCAGACCCAGTTCGACTACGCCACCGTCAAATCTCCGATCGACGGCATCGTCGGGCTGCGCCTGGTCGATGTCGGCAACATCGTCAACGCCTCGGCCGCGACCGGCATGGTGACGATCACCCAGATCGAACCGATCACGGTGATCTTCACCGCGCCGGAAGAACAGTTGCCCGATATCAAGGCCGCGCTTGCGGTAGCGCCGCCGAAGACCATCGCGCTGACCACCGACGGCAAGAAGGTGCTGTCCACCGGCACGCTGGCGCTGATCAACAACCAGGTCGACACCACCAGCGGGACTGTTCGGCTCAAGGCGGTGTTTGATAACAAGGACCATGCGCTGTGGCCGGGCCAGTCGGTCTCGACCCGGCTCCTGGTCCGAACCCTGAAGGACGCCACCGTCGTCCCCGATGATGCGGTCCAGCATGGCGTTGACGGCCTCTATGCCTATTCGGTCAACCAGGAGAACAAGGCCGAGCTGCGCAAGATCAAGGTCAGTTCGTCGATCGACGGCAAGTCGGTGATCGACGAGGGCCTGTCGCCGGGACAGCAGGTGATCACCGCGGGACAGTACAAGGTCTCGCCGGGAACCCTGGTGACGACGGCGGTGGCGAGCTCGGACCAGGCACAGTCGAAGGTCAAGCAGGAATGAGCGACGGAATTTCCGCACCATTCATTCGGTTTCCCATCGGCACCTCGCTGCTGATGGCCGGCATTCTGTTTGTCGGTCTCGTCGCCTATCCGCTGCTGCCGGTGGCGCCGCTGCCGCAGGTCGACTTCCCGACCATCCAGATCACCGCGACGCTGCCGGGCGGCAGCCCGGAGACCATGGCAACCTCGGTCGCCCAGCCGCTGGAGCGCCAGTTCGCGCAGATCCCCGGCATCGCCCAGATGACCTCGACGAGCTATCTCGGCACCGCCTCGGTCACGATCCAGTTTGACCTCAACCGCTCCATCGACGGCGCCGCCAACGACGTGCAGGCCGCCATCAACGCCGCCAGCGGCCAGTTGCCGAAGAGCCTGCCCTCGCCGCCGACCTATCGCAAGGTCAACCCGGCGGACGCGCCGATCATGCTGCTGTCGGCCACTTCCGACACGCTGCCGCTGACCACGGTCAGTGACTCCGTCGACGCCCAGCTCGCCCAGCAGATCAGCCAGATCTCCGGCGTCGCGCAGGTCATCATCGGCGGCCAGCAGAAGCCGTCGGTCCGCGTCCAGATCGACCCGGCCAAGCTCGTCGCCAAGGGCCTGTCGCTGGAGGACGTTCGCGCCGCGATCAATATCGCGACCGTCGACAGCCCCAAGGGCAATATCGACGGCGCCACCCGCGCCTACACCATCTATGCCAACGACCAGTTGCTCACGGCGGATCCCTGGAACGACGTCATTATCGCCTACCGCAACGGCGGTCCGTTACGGATCCGCGATATCGGCAAGGCCGTCACCGGGCCGGAAGATGCCAAGCAGGCCGCCTGGGCCAACGGCAAACGCGGCGTGTTCCTCGTCGTCTACAAGCAGCCCGGCGCCAACGTCATCGACACCGTCGACAAGATCAAGGCGACGCTGCCGCGGCTGGTCGCCGCCATCCCGCCGGCGGTCAAGATCGAGGTCATCTCCGACCGCACCACCACGATCCGCGCCGCGGTGGAGGACGTCCAGTTCACCCTGCTGTTGACCATCTTCCTGGTCGTGATGGTGATCTTTGCCTTCCTGCGCAGCTTCTGGGCCACCGTCATCCCCGCCGTGACGGTGCCGCTGGCGTTGCTCGGCGCTTGCGCGCTGATGTGGATCTTCGGCTACACCCTCGACAATCTGTCGCTGATGGCGCTGACCATTGCAGTCGGCTTCGTGGTCGACGATGCCATCGTGATGCTGGAGAACATCAGCCGCTACATCGAGGAGGGCGAGAAGCCGCTCGCCGCGGCCTTCAAGGGTTCCAGCGAGATCGGCTTCACCATCGTCTCGATCAGTATTTCGCTGGTCGCCGTGTTGATCCCGCTGCTCTTGATGGGCGGCATCATCGGCCGCCTGTTCCGCGAATTCGCGGTGGTGCTGGCGATGACGATCTTCGTCTCGATGTTCGTGTCACTGACGTTGACCCCGATGATGGCCTCGCGCTTCCTGCGCGCCCACAACGAGGAGCGGCACGGCCGGCTGTACAAGCTCAGCGAGCGCGGCTTCGATGCGATGCTGCGCGGCTATCAGAGCGGCCTCGACCTCGCGCTGCGCTGGAAGTTCACGACGCTGATGGTGTTCTTCGCCACGCTGGCGTTGTCGGTCTACATGTTCGTCATTATCCCGAAGGGCTTCTTCCCGCAGCAGGACGTCGGCCTGATCTCGGCGACCTCGGAAGCCAACCAGGACATCTCCTTCGCCGACATGAAGGGCAAGCAGGAGGAGCTCAGCAAGATCGTGATGGCCGATCCGGCCGTGGCGACGGTCGCGATGGCGATCGGCGGCAGCGGCCGTGCCGGCAACAACGGCAACATGTTCATCACGCTGAAGCCGCTGAGCGAGCGCGACGCCAACGCCCAGCAGATCATTGCCCGGCTGCGGCCGAAGCTGGAGAAGGTGCTGGGTGCACGGCTCTATATGCAGGCCGCGCAGGACGTTCGCCTCGGCGGCCGCCCCACCCGCACCCAGTTCGAATTCACGTTGCAGGACGCCAACCTCACCGAGCTGAACGAGTGGGCGCCCAAGATCCTCAACAAGATGCAGACGCTGCCGCAGCTGCGCGACGTCGCGACCGACCAGCAGACCAACGGCACCACGCTGGAACTGAAGATCAACCGCGACACCGCCTCGCGCTACGGCATCCAGCCGCAGCTGATCGACGACACGCTCTATGACGCGTTCGGCCAGCGCCAGGTGACGCAGTACTTCACCCAGCTCAACAGCTACCACGTCATCCTCGAGGTGCTGCCGGAGCTGCAAGGCTCGGTCGACACGCTGAACAATATCTACATCAAGTCGCCGCTGACCGGCGAACAGGTGCCGATCTCGACGTTCGCGAAATGGACCACCGTACCGGTGCGTCCGCTCTCGATCAGCCACCAGGGCCAGTTCCCGGCGATCACCATCTCGTTCAACCTGGCGCAGGGCGTGGCGCTCGGACAGGCGACGGATGCGGTGCAGAAGTCGATGGTCGAGCTCGGCGCGCCGCCGACCCTGAGCTCGAGCTTCCAGGGCACCGCGCAGGCGTTCCAGCAGTCGCTCTCGACGGTGCCGCTGCTGATCCTGGCCGCGCTCGTGGTGGTCTATCTGATCCTCGGTATTCTCTACGAGAGCTACATCCACCCGATCACGATTCTGTCGACATTGCCATCGGCCGGCGTCGGCGCGCTGGCGATCCTGATGGCGGCCGGCTTCGACTTCTCGCTGATCGCGCTGATCGGCATCATCCTCCTGATCGGCATCGTGAAGAAGAACGGCATCATGATGGTCGACTTCGCGATCGCGGCCGAACGCGACCAGCACATGGAGCCGGTGGCGGCGATCCGGCAGGCCGCGCTGCTGCGCTTCCGCCCGATCATGATGACGACGATGGCCGCGATGCTGGGCGGCGTGCCGCTGATGCTCGGCACCGGCACCGGCTCCGAAATCCGCCAGCCGCTCGGCTACGCCATGGTCGGCGGCCTGATCGTCAGCCAGGCGCTGACGCTGTTCACGACGCCCGTCGTCTATCTCTATCTCGACCGGCTCTCCAACGCCTTTGCGAACTGGGGCCGCTCGCCGCGCGCGGACGACGACGCCGGTCACGGCGAGGACGGGTCGGTCAAGCAGGCCGCCGAGTGACTTGACTTTGCCGGCCTCGCGGCACATCCGAAGGACGTTCATGTCGGAGCCGATGCCGTGAAGATTGCCGCAAGGTCGCTCGTCGTTCTGCTCGCCGCGCTCGCGACCCCAGGCGTTGGCCATTCCCAGGCGCCCAAGGGCAAGACCGCGCCGCCGCCGGCGTCCTCTCCTCCCGCGCCCCATGCCGATGCAGCGGCGCCCGCCGGCAACAACGCCGGCTGGGTCGCGCGCTGCACCTCGGCGAGCCGCGACGCGCCGCTCGAATGCGCGATGGAGCAGACCGCCGTGCTCAGCAAGACCGGCCAGCTCGTCGTGCTGGTGAACATCCGCGTCCCCGGCGACACCCGCACGCCGGTCGCGCTGATCCAGCTGCCGCTCGGGCTGAACCTGCCCAGCGGCGCCAAGCTGCAGGTCGACGACGGCAAGACGGTCGACGTGCCGATCCAGACCTGCGAGGCGCGCGGCTGCTACATCAACGCCCCCGTCGGCGCCGACGTGCTGGCGCAGCTCAAATCCGGCAAGCAGCTGAAAGTATCGTTCCTGAACCTCGCCAAGGAAACCATCACGATCCCGATGCCGCTCGCCGACTTCGCGGCGGTCTACGAGAAGATCAAGTAGCTCGACATCACCGGCCGAAATAGGTGTCCTCGACCGAGCGCCATTCCGGGCTCGCCGAGACGATCGTCAACGCACGGTCGAGCGGCCGCTTCAGCGCCGAGTTCATCGGCAGCGCAAACGCCATATAGGCCGGTGCCAGCACCCCGTGCGGCGGGTCGATCCTGTCGGTGAAGCGCGTGCTCACGAGATATTGCAGGGCGCCGATGCTGTTGACGGCGGCATCGATCTTTCCGGATGCAACGGCATCGAGCGCGCCGGCAAGATCCTCGTACCTCCGATAGGCGAGCTGCTGGCTGTCGAGAAATTCGGCGCCCGACGAACCGGTCACGGCGCCGAGCCGCTTGCCGGCGAGATCGCTGGTGCGGTTGGCGACGATGCCCTCGACCCGGCTGACGGTCATGCGCGCGATCAGATTGGTGGTGAGCAGCGAGACCAGCACCAGGCTTCCGACCATCCAGATCACGGCAAGCCCGCGGCCAAGATGGGTCTTCGGCGTCTTGTCGCCGTAGCCGACCGTGGTCATCGTCACCACGGCCCAGTACACGCCCTCATGCCACGAGAGCACGGCCGACTCGGTCCCCGCCGGGCCATCCCTTTTCTCGTTGGGGCGTTCGAACCACCACATCAGGACGCCGATCACGGTGAGCAGCGCGAAGATCCCGACAACCCAAAGACCGAGATCGCCGACCGCCGCGATGTAGTCGTAGAACGCCGAAGCCGCGCCGGTCTTCTTCGCAAATACGGCGGCGACGCCGGAGCGATGGGTCGGATAGGAAAAATCCACCCGCGCCAGTCGCTCCGGCGTGATCGTGATGGCGCCGATCCCGACGTCGTAGCTGTGCCCCTCGAGCCCGGACAGCACGTCGTCCAGATGCGCGACCAGGATCAGCTGGTACTGCCAGTGACGATCCTCCGCGACGCGGCGCCAGAGGTCGACGCTGGCGCCGTTGAACAATCCGTCATGCCCCTGCCCGCCATAAGGCTCGATGTCATAGACCGCGACGCGCAGCGGCGCCGTCGGCACCGGCTCTGCCGCCATCGCGGTGCCGGCGAGGATGACAACAATGAGCGAGCAAAGCCCCGCCCGCACCGCGCGGAAGCGACGGGCAATGTCGCCGAGATCAATGCAATGAATAAACCCCATGCGGCATGTTAGCGCCGCCGGATGACGGATATTCCGTCCCTATGGGATCATCGCTGCTGCGAAAGCGGCTTTCCCCTCACTCAGGCTGTCACAGGGCGCTCCGCCAAAATATCGAAAAACAACCCCATGCAAAGGAGCCGGCGGGCTGCCGACGTTCGACACGGCCACTTGACACGTCGGGCAACTCAGGGATAATATTCCATTATTCCGAATTAGTGCGAATGCCCCTCGATAGCCACCGCTATCGCCCACGCCTTCACTCGGAGCCAACCAATCGCCTGCTCGCGCTCGCAGAGGAACACGTTGTCCGGCTGCGGCACGCCGATCGCCTCGTAGAAACCCCATCGCGTCAGACGCCGATGGCCGCACGCGCGCACTACGCCGACAAGCGCTACCGCGATGCCCTGGACGCATGCGCGAGGGATTTCGAGAAAACGCCCGCCTGCAAAGCACCCGCCTGGCGCGAATGACTGGCGCAGATCGGATCGATATGCAATCATAGCGTGTATACCGGCCGTTGCCGGCGTGTGTCCTGGATTCACAAGATCGCATTCGCTGGCGGAGTTGGCGCAGCCGGACGGGGGGAAGCGGTTATGGCTACGTATGACGTCAACCTTGGAAGAGCGACGAACCTGTTGAGCGGGTTCAGACCAGACTGGAATCCGTCCGACCCGGCTTCGATTCCGCTGTTCGACGCCAAAAGGCTGCCGCTGAAGATCGAAAAGGTCAGCGTCGAGTTGAGCGAGACGCCATGGGCCTTCCCGCGCATCAGCCTCCACGACGACGCCGACAGTCTGCTCAGCGAACTATTCCCTTATCGGGTCGGCAAGTGCGCGGACGATCCCGCGTCCCCTGACATTCCACCCGGCCCGTTGCTGATCCGCGATAAAGACAGCGCGGCGGCGATCAAGAAGCTCTCCGAATCGCTGGGCGTCGACCTATCCAATCCGGACTTCGGCTTCTCGCTGGTCGTCCTCGAACGAAAAAGCGGCGAGGCAAGTCACTACCTGTTCAAGGATGGCATCTACGTAAATCCCAACCCGTTGAATCCCGACCCGGGTGCCGGCGTCACGGAAGATTTCCGCAAGGCCCTCATCCGCCTGCGGCACGGTAAGACAACTGGAGACGGACTGGACGAGCCTTCGTTCGGCGAGATCAACGCGAACGCGTATCTCGAGTCTTTCCGCGACTGGGGCACGCACTTCCTTTCGCGCGTGCACGTCGGTGATCGCATCTTCCAGATGTTCGCGCATCCGAGGGACCGCTTCGCCAAGATCAAGACGGCATATGCCATCCCCGGCAACGTGCTCTCGGGACCTGGTGCTGAAGCCTTCGCCCAGTTCACCACCGACGTCAGTCGCGGGCATTTCGGTTACGTCGCCGGATACGGCAAATTGCTGGTCGCGAGCGGCGACAAGAAGGTCGAAGCCAGCATCACGGAAGGGAAATGGCTCGACAAGGTTTGGGCCAGGCAGACCAGCATCTTCGCGCCGTTTCAGTCGGGCGCCGAGATCACGTTCAGCGATCTCGACGAACATTTTCGCGAGAACGCTCCCTACGCATTTGAATTGCACTCGCTCGATCTGTGCGCCGAGTTCGAACGCCGCCGCCGCTGGCGACGCGTCTTGAAGGCTGCTCTGTACCAAAAGTACATGGATGGCATCCAGCCGAACTTCGTCAGCGAAGACGGTCGCGACTTCGAGACGCTGCTGCCCGAGGACTCGATTGGATTCGTTTCGACCATCGCCACCCCTCACATCAACACGTACAAGAAGCGGATCGACCTTTCCGAGATTCCGATGATCGCGGGAGACGGGGTCAAGGATGTGACCTTTTTCACCAACGTGCTGTCGCATGCCGGCGCGGGCAAGGCGGAGTTGCCGGGCATCGACGTCGTGTTGGTTTCGCAGATCCTCGACTTCCGCTCTCGGGACGGCAGGCCCAAGCGGCTGCAGTTGATCGGCGCGGCCTTTCAGAAATACGTGCTGCGCTGTCGCGAATGTCTGGGTGCGCTGCTGATCGTCAACGATTCCGACGACGGCCGACACACGCTGGTCGACGGGTTCCGCTACGTGCTGACCGACGGGCCGCATGACCGTTACGACGTCCGCGTCGACCTCGATCTGTTTGCCCCGCCGCCGGCGGATCTGCTGCCGAGGCTCAGTCCCGCTTTCGAGTTCGCGTTCACTTTCGCGCAGGCGGTCGCCAGCGACCGCCGGGTCAACGATGCCAGCGGCCTCCAGGTCCTCATCCATGAATTTCTGGGTTGGATGACGAAAGACGTCATTCCCGAGGCCACCGCGACGGAAGCGGGCGGCGCGTTGCTGGATCAGCGAATCCGCTGTCTGGACCTTGCCAAGCTCGTTGACGATCCGAACGCCGGAAGTTTCGTGCCGATTCTGCCTTTTCGCGACTACGAAAAGGAAGCTGAAAAGCTGCTCGCGTTTATCGCCGCAATCGACGCCGACATTCTCGAGTTTCGGCGGCAAATCGATTACCGCAAACAGCAGGAGCTGATCATCAATGTGCACAAGGATCTGAACCAGGCCATCGTCGAATCAGGAGAGCTGCTCGTCGGCATCATTGAAAGCAGCGCGGCTCGGCAGCTGCAGATGGCCGAGTTCTACGATGAAATCATCGGACGGCAGAAGCAGGAGCAGGAGCTGCAGCAGGCGAAAGCCGACGCGCTCGAACAGGCCGTCAATGAGCAGCGTGTGAATGTGGCCGACGCGGTCGAGCATTACAAGCAGGCGGTCGAGAACTGGCAGAAATTGGAGTGGATCAGGTTCGGGCTGGAGGTAGCCGCCGGCCTGCTGCAACTCGGGCTGAGCTTTGCGGTGCCCGCGAATGCAATCGGCGCTGTCGCTTCCCTCGGGCTGATCGGGCAGCGGGTGCAGAAGATGCTGAACGTGCTGACGGCGACCAACAAGCTGTACAACGAAGCCACCAAGACCAAGCAATCCATGGAAGACGCCCAGAACGCGCTCGACAAGCTCGACGATGCGCTCCCCGGGGATCTGGCCTGGGACGAGATGGACGATAATCTGAAGGAGGTGCTGGCTCTGGGGCCTGACGTCAAGGAGGCGAAGGCCCGGCTTTCCAAGGAATTCACCATCCTGTCGCGCCGCGGCAAGGCCTGGCTCAGCACGTTTGGCGAGACCCAGAGATTATCGCGTGAAATCTATTTCAACCAGCGCCAACGCGACATGAATCGCGACCAGGCGAAACGCCTGGCGGCGCTGCAAAAAGACCTTGATCCGCCCAAGGGCCAACCGATCGATCGCGACAAGATCGACCTGATCGGGCTTACCGGAAGCTTGTCCTTCATGCGCAACGAGGCGCTGCTGATGCTCAGTACCGCCTTCATGTTGCAGGATCGGGCGCGGCAATACGAGTTCCTGCAGCCCGCGACGGCGATTGGATCGTTCAGCCTGCTGACCTTCAGCGGGGCGGTGGCTCGGCAGGAGTCGGCGACGGTGACCGCCAAGGCCGAGCTGGCGAGGCTCCAGCCGGCCACGACGACGCCGATCGAGTTCGCGATCGACGGCGTTGAAGTCGACTCGCTGATCCGCGGCAATACGTTCACCTTCGCCATTCGCCTGGACAACCAGGAGTTCTTGAAATACGTCCACGCCCGGGTCTTGGCGGTCGTGGTCGAGGTCGACGGCATCGTTTCCACCGACAGCGGCGACTATCTGGTCAACCTCGCGTTCGACGGCGACCCGTATTTCGATCGCGACACGACGCGGGAGCCGATGGCGTTTCGGACCCCGCAGCGGCAACGGACCTACGAATACCAGCTCCCCGACAACACGCCGAAATTCACGGACCGCGGTTTTTCCTGGTCGGAAGGCGTCAGTCCGGTAACGCCGTTTTCGAGCTGGCAGATCAGCATCCCGGACACCATGACCAACAAGGGCATGGTGTTCAAGGACACGACCGTCCGGCTCTCCCTGAGCTTCGTGCTCAAGGCACGCATCAAGGACATTCACACGCTGCAGCTCAGAGCGCAGGCGGTGCCTACCAAGGAAGAATTGATCCGCGCAATGTACGCGCAGGGCTCGGTCGTGAACGGCTGGGACGTCGTCTACAACATGGCGCTGGAGCAGATCAATGCGACCATGGCGGCTCAATATGAAGAGAACAAACGCGCACATCCCTATGGCGGCAAAATCGAGGTAGACACCTTCAGTCATGTCGCCGGTAACGTTTACTCGCTGGTGCGCTTCCGCCTGAATTACGGCTATCCAGAAATCTCGTTTTTGCAGAACAACGACAGGCAAGTTAAGCTGGAGATGCTGATCAGTTCCGGATCGGTGCAGAAATGCGTCGTGATCGGCCAGACCGGCGAACCGCAATGCGATCCGCCCGCGCAGGTCGAAAACGTCACTTTCACCGCGTACGTCCCCATCGGCCAGATCGAGGGCCTCGTCAAGCCGGACAAGGTGGGAGCCCAGACCTTCAGCGTCGTGCTCGACTTCTCCCAGGGCAGCTTCGATGTCGCCCAGATCGACCTGAGCCCCGAGCAGAAGCTGGAATTCAGCAAACAGGTCAAATTGTATTTCACCAGCAATCCGGTGACCTACATCATCAACACGCTCGATCTGTCTGAGATCTCCACCCTCGACGCGATGCGCCCGAACGCATTCCTGTTCAGAACCCTGACCACGCCTGCGAACGTGAACATCCTGCAGCTCTACATCACGACGGCGAACCGGCCTGCGTTGGACTCCGGCCGGGCACATCTCAACAACTGCGACGAACCGCTGCCGTACGGCTATCAGTCTTCGATGATGATCGGCAGCCGTCTGTTCTATGGCGCGGTCCTCACCAGCAGCCTGAACCTGGCCGGGTGGAGGATCGAAGGCTTCGCCAAGGGCGGTAACTCCGAGAACGTCAGAGACTCATGGTACGGGAAGTACACGTCCGGCGCCGTGCGCGGTCGTTTGGATCTCAACCCGTTGCATGAGAATTATCCACTGAACCGTCAGATGAGACGAGAAAACTGGGTTTGGTTGAACATCCATAACTGGCCGCTCCAGGTCCCCCCGATCCCCCGACTCCCTCCTTCCGGAGGTCCGGCCGCATTCATCTACGACCTCGATTGGAGCATTGTCGGAATGACCATCGTTCCAGGCCAGGATGGCCGCATGCGGCTCACGTTTTTCCATCAAGCGAAACAGGATTTCCTGTCGTCCGGCGGCACATACAAACCTCATCCGACCTGGACCGAGATTATCCAATATCAAGAAAAGGCTTTCACAACCGAATACAACATCAACATCGACAGCATCGTTCCGCTCACCATTACGAAGTCCGGGCGCGAACAGGACATTCACATCGACGTCAAGAATGTCTCGGTCGAGGTCAGCGGGCATATGTCCGGAGGCGGCCCGAGCAATTGCGACAACATCCAGGCCATCTTCAATCGAAACGTAAACGAGCAGCTCCCGCCTCAGGTCAAGGCGAAGTTGAACGTGGGATTTGCGCCGATCTCGATCTTTGCGCTGAAAAACCTGTTGTTTCCCACGAAAAACTACATCGATATGCAGGACATTGCCGCCCCCGGCGACGTGCTGCTGCTAGGCAACTTCAAGACGGACTCATAAGCAGGGAGCCTGAAAAGCACGCAGCGCCGCATCCACCGCGTACGACCGCCGTAGGCGAAAGAGCGCGGCAAGCGGGATATTGAACTGGCTGGCTGGGGAACCTGGATTCGAACCAAGACAAACAGAGTCAGAGTCTGTTGTGCTACCGTTACACCATTCCCCAAGAATCACTCAGGATATCAATCGCTTAACTGGATATCCTGATATCTCGGCGCAACGGGTTCGCCTGCCAAATCGGCGCCCGCGCGAGTGCGACCTTCTACCTGCTTGATCCCGGGCTTGGCAAGCATTGATGGCGAGCCATGGGCGCGAAAATCGCGGCCGGTGCCGCGGCAACCTGCCCAACCCTACCGCTGCATCTGCATGATCTGATCCATCGGCATCATGTTGGCGTTCAGATTGGCCATGATCCAGAGCGAGCCGCCGATCACCAGCACCACGATCAGGACGCCGAACGCCAGCGCCAACACGTTGTTGGTGTTATCAGGTCCGGTCGTGATGTGCAGGAAGAACACCAGGTGCACGCCCATCTGGGCGATCGCGAGCACGATGATCGCGACGGGAATGCTGGGCTGCCAGACCAGGTCGGTGCCGGCGATGAAGAACGAGGTGATGGTCAGCAGGATCGCAAGGCCAAGGCCGACCACGTAGCCGAGGATCCGGGTGCGAACGTGCCCCTCGCCTTCATCGCCGGGCGCCACGTCGGTGGCATGGGATTCCAGGGACTGATCGCTCATTGACCGGCTCCGAGCAGATAGACCACCGAGAACACCGCCACCCAGATGATGTCGAGCGCGTGCCAGAACAGCGCAAAGCACACGATGCGGCGCCGGATGTCGGCGCGAAACCCCTTGGCCGTGACCTGCGCCATCATCGTCAGCAGCCAGAGCACGCCCGCCGACACATGCAACCCGTGGCATCCGACGAGGGTGAAGAACGCCGAGAGGAAGGCGCTGCGCGACGGTCCGGCACCGCGGGCGACCAGGCTGGCGAATTCCCGAAACTCGAGTGACAGGAACGCCAGTCCCAGCGCGCAAGTCAGCGCCATGGCGAGTTGGAACAGCGTCGTCTCGCGCTCGTCGGCCGCGATGCTGGCCATTCCGCAGGTGAAGCTCGACAGCAGCAGGCAGCCCGTCTCGGCCGCGACCGAGCGGAGATCGAACAGCTCGGACCCCTTCGGCCCACCGTCGGTCTGTCCCGACAGAACCGCATAGGCCGCGAAGAAGCACGAGAACATCACGATGTCGCTGAGCAGGAAGATCCAGAAGCCGTAGGCGGTGACGATGCGCTTGGGCGCTGGTCCGGCATGCTCGGCCGCAGTGTCGAGGCCGCGCAGTCGATGCGGGTCGGCCTGTGCAATTGCAGCTGTCGCCATCATGCTGCTCCACTCATCATGGCGCGCCGCTCAGCGAGATTGGCCTGGTCGATCCGCGCGACATCGTCGGCCGCAATGACGTATTCATCGTGGTCGCGCCAGGCAAAGGCGACGAACGTCGCGAAGGCGCCGACCGCGCCGGCCGCGACCATCCACCAGATGTGCCAGATCAGCGCGAACCCCATCACGGTTGCGAAGAACGCGCAGATAAAGCCGGTCGGCGAATTGCGCGGCATCTCGATATCCCGGTAGTCGGGACTCTCGTTATTGGCGTCCTGACGCCTCGCCCGCTGCTTCATCGCCCAATAGGCATCCTCCCCGTTGACGTCAGGCTCGATCGCGAAGTTGAACACCGGCGGCGGCGATGCGGTGGCCCATTCCAGCGAGCGGCCGTCCCAGGGATCGCCGGTGCGATCGCGCAGCGCGGCGCGATCGCGGATGCTGACCACGAGCTGCGCGATCTGGCAGACAATCCCGGCCAGGATGATGATCGCGCCGAGCGAGGCGAGCAGCAGCCACGGCCGCCATTCCGGCACGTCGTAATGCTGCATCCGGCGGGTCATGCCGAGCAGGCCGACGGCATAGAGCGGCATGAAGGCGACATAGAAGCCGATCAGCCAGCACCAGAACGCGGCTTTGCCGAGCCCCTCATGCAGGCGGAAGCCGAACGCCTTGGGAAACCAGTAGGTGTAGCCGGCGAAGGCGCCGAACAGCACGCCGCCGATGATGACGTTGTGGAAGTGCGCCACCAGGAACAGGCTGTTGTGCAGCAGGAAGTCCGCCGGCGGCACCGCCACCAGCACGCCGGTCAAGCCGCCGATCAGGAACGTTACCATGAAGCCGATCGACCACAGCATCGGCGTCGTGAAGCGGACCCGCCCGCCATACATCGTGAACAGCCAGTTGTAGATCTTCACTCCCGTGGGCACCGCGATGATCATGCTGGCAATGCCGAAGATCGCGTTGACGTTGGGGCCCGCGCCCATCGTGAAGAAATGGTGCAGCCAGACCATGAACGAGATCACGCAGATCGCCATGGTCGCGAGCACCATCGAGCGGTAGCCGAACAGCGGCTTGCCGGAGAAGGTGGAGACCACCTCGGAGAAGATGCCGAACGCCGGCAGCACCAGGATGTAGACCTCGGGATGGCCCCAGGCCCAGATCAGGTTCATGAACATCATGACGTTGCCGCCGGCCTCGTTGGTGAAGAAATGGAAGCCGAGATAGCGGTCGAGGATCAGCATCGCGAGCGTCGCGGTCAGGATCGGGAATGCCGCAACGATCAACAGGTTCGAGGCCAGCGTGGTCCAGCAGAACATCGGCATGCGCAGATAGGTCATGCCCCTGGTGCGCAGCTTCAGCACCGTCGTGACCAGGTTGATGCCGGCGACCAGCGTTCCGACACCGGAGATCTCCAGCGACCACAGATAGTAGTCGACGCCGACGCCCGGCGAATAGGTCAGCTCCGACAGCGGCGGATAAGGCAGCCATCCGGTGCGCGCGAACTCGCCGACGACGAGCGAGACGTTGACCAGCAGCGCGCCGGTCGCGGTGAGCCAGAAGCCGACCGAGTTGAGCGTCGGGAATGCGACGTCGCGGACGCCGAGTTGCAGCGGCACGACCAGGTTCATCAGGCCGATCACGAACGGCATCGCGACGAAGAAGATCATGATCGTGCCGTGCGCCGAGAAGATCTGGTTGTAATGCTCGGGCGGCAGAAAGCCCTGCGCATGCAGCGCCAGCGCCTGCTGCCCCCGCATCATCAGCGCGTCGGCGAAGCCGCGCAGCAGCATCACCATCGCGAGGAAGGTGTACATCACGCCGATCCGCTTGTGGTCGACGCTGGTGATCCATTCGCGCCAGAGATATGGCAGGTGACCGGCGAGGACGACCCAGAGCAGCACGGCCAGGATCACCACCAGCACCACTGCGCCGGTGGCCAACGGGATCGGCTGGTCGAACGGGATCGCCGACCAGCTCAGCTTGCCGAACATCAGTGGCTCCGTGGTGAGACTTCGGCTTCCCGGTCCAGCGATGGACCGGGCGCGGCCGGGATGTGCTGGGTGGCGATCGCCTGGAACAACAGCGGATCGTCCAGCCGATAGGTGGACTTCGGATCGCCGATCGACTGGCGCGCCAGCTTGCCGTAGCTCTCGGCGTTCAGCACCTGATTGCTGCCGGCCGCCTGCTTCGCCCAATCCGCGAAGGCGAGCTGGGAGACGACGTTGACGTCGAACATCATGCCGGGAAAGCCGTCGCCGCTGAAATGCGACGACAGTCCCTGATAGGTGCCCTCGGCATCCGCGCGCAGCTGCAGCCGCGTCACCATGCCGTTCATGGTGTAGATCATGCTGCCGAGCTGCGGGATGAAGAAGGCGTTCATCACGCTCGCCGACGTCAGCTCGAATTGCAGCGGAGCGCCGACCGGCACCGTCAGCGTGTTCAGGCTGGCAACCCGCTGATCGGGATAGATGAACAGCCATTTCCAATCGAGCGAGACGACCTGGATCCGCAGCGGCTGCCCGGTGCCCTCGACCGGACGCGCCGGATCGAGCTGATGCGCGCCGATCCAGGCGACGCCGCCGAGCAGGATGATGGTGAGCGCCGGGATCGCCCAGACCACCAGCTCGAGCCGGCCGGAATAGGCCCAGTCCGGCAGGTACTGCGCCCGTGAGTTGGAGCTGCGGTACCACCAAGCGAAACCGAGGATGGCGGCGATCGTGGGCAGCACGATCGCAAGCATGATGGCGACCGAATCCACCAGGATCGTTCGCTCCGCCGCAGCAATTGGGCCTTGGGGATCAAGGATGTTCATTGCGGGTGACGCTGCCCCGAAACGCCTGCAGCGCACTCAACGCCTTGGGAACCTCCCGGTTCCCACAAAAATTGCCGGAGCCGGCTTTGGCCGCCTGCCAATTCGGTTAGCTGTCTTTTCCGAGGTCTATCAGCGCAATCCCCAGCTCCGGCCGCCGGGTCCGGCGCAACACCGCCGGCGTCTCCGTCATCACGACTTCGAGAGTTGGCCGGACCGTCGCCGCGAGCAGATGGCCGCCGCGGGTCGTCCCGTCGGCCAGCCCGAGCACGACGTGCACATGCAGGCCCGGCTTGCCATCATCGCCGACCGCGATGTCGCCGATCGCGCTCAGCACCTCGCATTGCTCGGCGACCTCGATCTTCCTGTAGGTCTTGCGCTCGAAGTCGAACCATCCGACCGTGGCCTGCGCGAACGCGCCGATCGCGGTCAGGGACGCGGCCGTGATGTGCAGATTTCTCGCGACATCGGCGAGGGTTGCGAACGCTTCCTCGCCTGAATTCAGAACCACGACATGGATACGTTCACCGGCTTTGTGGGCGACCAGCTTGGCTTTCATGTCAAAGCCCCGACTTTGGCTAGGTGGCCTCTCATTTGGCGCGCCGGGTCAGCGCGCCCTCGCCTTCCTCCCGCGCCGGCACGCTGACGTGAACCTCGTGCCCCTCGCGGATCGCCAGCGAGGCCGCGGCGGCCGCGGATTCGAACGCCGCCTCCTTGGTGGCATAGCCGCCGTTCAGATTGCCGTCGTGCAGCACACCCCATTCGTCCTGAACGGGGATCACCGAATATTGCGCCAGTCCCATAGCTCTCTCCTCCGTCAGTGCCCGTTCGAGGCCTGCGTCGGCTGCCGGTTGGCGCTCGTGACGCGCCAGACGGTGTTGCCGACATCATCCGCGATCAGCAGGCTGCCCGACTTGTCGATCGCCAGGCCGACCGGACGGCCGCGCGATTTCTCGTCCTTGCTCAGGAAGCCGGTTACGACATCCTGCGCCACACCGTTCGGATGTCCGTCGGCGAACGGCACGTACACGACCTTGTAGCCGTTGAGCTGCGGCCGGTTCCAGCTGCCGTGCTCGCCGATGAAGGCGCCGCCGCGATAGGCCGCGGTCAGTGCATCGCCATTGTTGAAAGCAAGTCCGAGCGGCGCGACGTGCGAGCTCAGCGCGTAGTCCGGCGCGATCGCCTTGGCCACGAGATCGGGACGCTGCGGCTGCACCCGCGGATCGACATGCTGGCCGTAATAGCTGTAGGGCCAGCCGTAGAAGGCGCCATCCTTGACCGACGTCAGGTAATCCGGGACCAGATTGGGGCCGAGCTCATCGCGCTCGTTGACGACGGTCCACAGCGCGTGACTTTGCGGCTCGAAGCTCAGCCCGTTCGGATTGCGCAGTCCGCTGGCAAAGATCCGCCAGCGGCCGGTGGCGCGTTCGACCTCCCAGATCGCGGCGCGGTTCTTTTCCGCCTCGATGCCGTTTTCGGTGATGTTGCTGTTGGAGCCGACGCCGACATAGAGCAGCTTGCCGTCGGGGCTCGCGACCAGGCTCTTGGTCCAGTGATGATCGATCGGCCCGCCCGGCAGCGGCGTCAGCGTCTCGCCGGGCGCCGTGATCCTGGTATCGCCGGTGTGATAGGGATAGCGCACGATGGCGTCGGTGTTCGCGACGTAGAGCTCGTCGCCGACCAGTGCCACGCCGAATGGCGATGTCAGATGATCGAGGAACACGCTCTGCGTCGCAGGCTTGCCGTCACCGCCGCCGCGCAGCAGCGTGATGCGGTTGCTTTCGCCGGTATCGCCGCCGGAGGTCGCCCATGACTCCACCCATTTCATGATGAAGTCCTTGGGCCGCTTGATCGGCTCGGTGCCGGGCGCCTTGGATTCGACGACGAGGACGTCGCCATCGGGGAGCACATAGAGCGAGCGCGGATGCTGCAAGCCGGTGGCCAGCGCGGTGATCTCGAGCCCGCTGGGAACGTCCGGTTTCTCGCCCTGCTGCCATCCGACCACGGAAGCGACATGCATCGGCGGCATCAGATATTGCTGCTGCGCCGGCAGATCGGGATTCGCGCCGATCTGGGTCTTCGGATCCGGCGCGGCCTCGTAGCATCCGGCGAGGCACAGCGCAGCCGACAGACCGGCCGCAAGCCGCAGGCGCCGTCGCACGATCTGGTTATTGAAGACCGGCATCACCCTGCAACTCCGACCCGGTGGCGATAGACCATCTCCCAGCCCATCCAGCCCGTGAACAGCATCACCAGCACGGTCAGCGCCGACAGCAGCAACCCGAATGGCACGACCGAGGTCCAGGCATCGCGGCTGTGCACGAAGCAATTGAACAGCGCGAGCAGCATGACCACGACATTGCCGGCCATGTGAAACCAGGCCGGCGCGATTCGGCGGATGCGGCGGCTGCCGAGGAAATCGATCAGGCCGGCGATCGCCGCAAGCACGCCCAGCAAAACGCCGGCGAACAGCAGCCAGGCCGAGAAATCCGCCCACATCATCTCGGCCGTCCGCCAATAGGCGATATCGGTGAGAAATGCGCCGACGAAGCACACGATCGGGAATGGCACCAGCATCGGATGGATCGGGTGCATCGCGATCCGCGCCGTCGAAACCGGGTTGGTGAGATCGGTGCTGGTCACTCTGGCGTCTCGCATTTGCGCTTGCGGCATCGACCGTCAACGGTTCGTGCGAGTCGATGTTCCTAAGCCGGCAAGCACGGGTCTGTCATCGACGCGGCGATGCTGTCCCGATCGCGCGTGCATCATCGAACCGAAGGCCGCCTTGTGGCGTTTGTTCCTTTGCACCGCATCAACCTTGCCCATCGCAAGATCGGCAAAACCGGTATGACAGGGGAGTTCCGCGCGCGATCGCCACGCGCGTCAGACCATGAACAGCCGCAAAGCCGAGAAGCACGACACCGGACCGCTGTGGGCGCTGCTCGCCCTGAATTTCTTCATGGCGGACATGCAGTCCGGCATCGGGCCGTTCGTCGGCGTGTTCCTGCTCGGCCACGGCTGGACCAGTGGGCTGATCGGAACAGCGCTGACGATCGGCAACGTCGCGGGGATGCTGATCACGACACCGATCGGCGGCTTGATCGACACCACGGACTACAAGCGCGGCTGGGTCATCGTGCCGGGCATCGCGGTTGTCGTCGGCTCGGCGATCATCCTCGTGTCGCAGCAGTTCTGGGCCGTCGCGCTGTCGCAGATCGCAACCTCGGTTGCGGGCGCGGCCATCGTGCCGGCGGTGACCGGCATCACGCTCGGCATGGTCAGGCAGCGCGGCTTCAATCGCCAGAATGGCCGCAACCAGGCCTTCAACCACGCCGGCAACATGCTGGGCGCGGCAGCTTCCGGCTATCTCGGATGGCGCTACGGCTATGTCGCCGTGTTCCTGCTCGCCGCAGGATTCGGCCTGCTCACGATCGCGAGCGTGATGCTGATCCCGGCCAAGGCGATCGACCATCACGCCGCGCGCGGCAAGGAAGACGATCCGGAGAGCCAGTCGAGCGGCCTCTCCGTCCTCGTCAAGCACAAGCCGCTCCTGGTGCTGGCCGTGGCGCTGGCGCTCTTTCATCTCGGCAACGCCGCGATCGTTCCGCTGTACGGGCTCGCCGCGGTCGCCGGCGGTCTCAACGATGGTCCAGGTGTCGTCGCGACCACGATCGTGGTGGCCCAGGGCGTCATGGTGCTGATGTCGGTGATCGGCATGCACGCCGCCGAGCGCCGCAACTTCTGGCCGGTCCTGCTGGCCTCGTTTCTCGCGCTGCCGGTGCGCGGCGTGCTGGCCTATTTCCTGTCCGGCTGGTGGGGCGTGTTTCCCGTGCAGATTCTCGACGGCATCGGCGCCGGCCTGCAGAGCGTCGCGGTCCCCGGCATCGTCGCGCGGACACTCAACGGCACCGGCCGCATCAATCTCGGCCAGGGCGCGGTGATCACCATCCAGGGCATCGGCGCCTCGCTCAGCCCCGCGCTCGGCGGCTGGATCGCGCAATGGGTCGGCTACCAGGTCGCATTCCTGGTGCTCGCGGGTTTCGGCCTGCTCTCGGTCGCGCTCTGGATCTCGCTGCGGAGCGTCGTCAACAAATACTAGTACAGCCCGCCCGTCCCCGAGCGCATCACCGCACGATCCGCGTCCGGCGAGATGCCCTGCTGGGTGCCGTCGATCACGTCGGTGCCCGCGACCAGGTCGTTGACCGGCGGGGCCTGGCCCGGCTTGAAGGCTTCCAGCACCACGCCCTTGTTCTGGCCGGGCGCTGCGCGCTGGCCGGACTTGGCGTCGACCAGCACCAGGCGGATGCCGACCGGCTTGTCGAACGGGGTCGCCGGCTTGTCGGCGAGCGCGAGCTTCATGAAGTCGCGGGCGATGGGAGCCGCCGTATGGCCCGCCTGCGCGTTGCGGCCGAGCGAGCGCGGCTTGTCGTAGCCGACATAGAGGCCGACCACGAGGTCGTGCGAGAAGCCGACGAACCAGAGGTCCTTGGCCTCGTTGGAGGTGCCGGTCTTGCCGGCGATCGGCTTGCCGACCTCCTTCAGCGCGGTGCCGGTACCGGCCTGCACCACGCCTTCCATCAGCGAGGTGATCTGGTAGGCCGTCAGCGAATCGAGCACCTGTTCGCGGTGATCGACGAGCTGCGGCTCCGGCTGGTTCTTCCATCCCTCCGGCGCGTCGCAGCCGCGGCATTCGCGCTGGTCATGCTTGAAGATGGTGTGGCCGTAGCGGTCCTGGATGCGGTCGATCAGCGTCGGCTTCACGCGGCGGCCGCCATTGTCGATCATCGAATACGCCGTGACCATGCGCATGACCGTGGTCTCGCCGGCGCCGAGCGCATAGGACAGATAGTTCGGCAAATCGTCATAGACGCCGAAGCGTTTTGCATAGTCGCCGATCAGCGGCATGCCGATCTCCTGCGCAAGCCGCACCGTCACGGTGTTGAGCGACAGCCTGAGCGCATTGCGCAGCGTGACCTGGCCCTGATAGCGGCCGGTCGAGAAGTTTTCGGGCCGCCAGACATTGCCCTGCCCCATGTCGATCTCGATCGGCGCGTCGATCATCATGGTCGAGCCGGTGTAGCCATTGTCGAGCGCCGACGAATAGACGATCGGCTTGAAGGTCGAGCCGGGCTGCCGATAGGCTTGGGTCGCGCGGTTGAACTGGCTCTGGTCGAACGAGAAGCCGCCGACCATGGCGAGCACGCGGCCGGTATGCGGGTCCATCGCCACCATCGCGCCTGATATCTCGGGAATCTGGCGCAGCCGATACTGGCCCTCGACGCGCTGGCCATCCTTGCCGAAGAGCGGGTCGGCATAGATCACGTCGCCGGGCTGCAGCACCGCCGCCACCGAACCGGTTGCCTTGCCCCTCGCGGTCGGCTTGGCCCAGCGCACGCCCTCGACCGTGACGATGCCGGTCTCGCGCTGCTTGCTGACGGCGCCACCGAGCTCGCGGCCGGGCTGGAAGCCAATCCGCGCCGACTGGTCGTTGCTCTCCAGCACCACCGCCATCCGCCACGGCGAGACGTCCGACAGTGACTTGATCTCGGCAAGCGGGATGCCCCAGTCGCCGGAGATGTCGATCTTCTGGATCGCGCCGCGATAGCCCTGCTGCTCGTCATAGTTCACGAGCCCGGTCACCATGGCCTTGCGCGCCATCACCTGGACCTTGGGATCGAGCGTGGTGCGCACCGACAGGCCACCCTCATACAGCTTCTTCTCGCCATAGCGCTCGAAGATGTCGCGGCGGACCTCCTCGGAGAAATACTCGCCGGCGAAGGTGTGGGCGCCGCTGGAGCGGTTGGTCACCGTCAACGGCTCCTTGCGCGCCTTGTCGGCATCGGCCGCGGTGATCCAGCCGTTCTCCTGCAGGCGGTCGATCACGTAGTTGCGGCGCTCGACGGCGCGGGCGTGGTTGCGCACCGGATGCAGGCTCGCCGGCATCTTCGGCAGTGCCGCGAGATAGGCGGCTTCCGCGATGGTCAGCTCGTTGACCGACTTGTCGAAATACACCAGCGAGGCCGCCGCGATGCCGTAGGCGCCGAGGCCGAGATAGATTTCGTTGAGATAGAGCTCGAGGATCTTGTCCTTGGAATAGGCCCGCTCGATCTTCATCGCCAGCAGGGCTTCCTTGATCTTGCGCGCGAACGAGACCTCGTTGGTCAAAAGGAAGTTCTTGGCGACCTGCTGGGTGATGGTGGAGGCACCCTGCGGACGGCGGTTGGAGCCGAGGTTCTGGACATAGGCGACACCCGCGCGCGCCATGCCGGTGTAATCGACGCCGCCATGCTCGTAGAAATTCTTGTCCTCGGCGGCCAGGAAGCTGTTGATCACGAGCTTCGGCACCGCCTGGATCGGCAGATAGAGCCGGCGTTCCTTGGCGTATTCGGCGAGCAGCGAGCCGTCGGCCGCATGCACCCGCGTCATCACCGGCGGCTCATAGTTCTGAAGCTGCGAATAGTCGGGCAGATCCTTGGAGAAGTGCCAGAACAAACCCGCCACCGCGGCGAGGCCAGCCAGGAACAGAATCGACCCTGCCGTGAACAGAAATCCGAAGAACCGTAATAGAAATCTCATCGACCAAGTCCGGTGGCGAATACGTGGTTCATTCTGAGCCCGCTGCGCTGCCACATAGGGTCGTGGGTATATCGGTCGCTCCCCGCGCCCGCAATTCGGCGGGCGAGAATTAAAGGAGTCGCGACGTCAAACTAATGCCATAGAGGGCGGTGGCGGCCGCCGCCAAATCAGCCGGGTTCCGACAGTCCGGGCCTGCGCGCGGTCGAATCGCCTCGCCGACCGCGCCGACGGACCATGCTACCGGCGCGCCTCCGCTATGCACGTAAACCTGCACAATCACTATCGGAATTCGGTGGAAAGCCTTGAGTGGATAGCACAATTAACTGCTGATTAACTATAACCACCGCAAGTTGTTGGTATTTAAACGACTCGCGACAGGCCAAACCCTATGCCACTGCGCGGTTTCAGACGGCCCTTTGCCACCACCGAGAATATCCTCGGATTTCCGCAAGTCCCTGCTCCCAACACCGGGGCTCAGGCGCTCGATATGGTCTATCAGGCGGCGGAACTGTTCCGCGGCATCGAGGACCGGGCCCGCGCCAGCGAGGCTCGCGCCGAGGCCGCCGAGCGGGCGCAGATGGACATCATCGCCGCCACCGAGCGCAAGCTCCGCGACGCATCGCGCGCCCTTGAAGAAGCCCGGCAGCGCATCGAGACCCAGCAGGAGCAGATCGAGGCGATCGAATTCCGCGCCCAGGCCGCCGAAGCCGACGCGCGCGATGCCAGGCAAAGCCTCGCACTGGTCGAGGACGCGATACGCCGGCGGCTGCTGCTGGCGGTCGAGCCGGATCACGGCGGGTCAGCCGCCGTCGCCTGAGGCGGCCGTCGCTCAGTATCCCGCAGCCAGCCCCGAGCCGCGCCGCGGATCGTTCGCCCCGTAGAAGCGATTGTTACCGACCGGCTTGCCGTCAAGCGATGGCGCGCCGATGATGATGACCGCCAAATGATTGGCCGGCTGCGGCGGACCGAACTTTTGGCCCATCCCTTCCAGTATCTTCCTCGTGTCCGGCGACAGCGCGTAATCCTCGACATTGGTGAGGTCCGGCAGCCATTGCTGGTGGAAGCGCGGCATATCGACGGCCTCCTGCGCGTTCATGCCGTAGTCGATGGCGTTGATCATGGTCAGCAGCACGGCCGTGATGATGCGGCTGCCGCCGGGCGTGCCCACCACCATCACCGTCTTGCCGTCCTTGGTCACGATGGTCGGGCTCATCGAGGACAGCGGGCGCTTGCCGGGTGCAATCGAATTGGCCTCGCCCTGCACCAGGCCATAGAGGTTCGGCACGCCGACCTTGGCGGTGAAATCGTCCATCTCGTCGTTCAGGAGCACGCCGGTCTTGGCCGCGGTCACCTTGGCACCGAACCAGTCGTTCAGCGTGTAGGTCACCGACACCGCATTGCCGTCCTTGTCGGCGATCGAGAAATGCGTGGTGTTGCTGCCTTCATGCGGCGCCACGCCCGGCTTGATATCCTTGGACACGCCGGCCTTGTTGGGGTCGATCACGGCGCGGATCTTCTCGGCGTATTTCTTGTCGAGCAGACGGTCGAGCGGGTTCTTCACGAAGTCGGGATCGCCGAGATAGCTGTTGCGATCGACATAGGCGTGCCGCATCGCCTCGATCTGGTAATGCGTGGCCTGCGCGGAGTGGTAGCCGAGCTCCTTGAGCGGGTAGCCCTCCAGAATGTTGAGGATCTCGCAGATCACCACGCCGCCCGAGCTCGGCGGCGGCGCCGAGATCACGTGATAGCCGCGGTAGTCGCATTCGACCGGCGCCAGCTCGCGCACCTTGTAACTGTCGAGGTCCTCCTGCGTCAGCAAGCCTTTGCCGGCCTGGCTCGAGGCCACGATCGCGGCTCCCACCCAACCCTTGTAGAAGCCGTCGGTGCCGCGCTTCGAGATCTCTCGCAGCGTTTCGGCGAGCTCGTGCTGCACCAGCTTTTCGCCGACCTGGTACGGCTTGCCGTTGTTGAGGAAGATCGCGGCCGAGGCCGGATCCTCGCGGAAATCATCGGTCGTCGTCAGCAGCATCGTGATGTCGCCCTGGTCCAGCACGAAGCCATCCTCGGCGAGTTGCAGCGCCGGTGCGATCACGTCCGCGCGCTTCATGGTGCCGTATTTTTCGCGCGCATATTCCAGGCCTGCGACCGAACCGGGTACGCCGACCGCGAGATGGCCCTTGGTCGACAGACCCTTGATGACGTTGCCGTCCTTGTCGAGATACATGTTGGCGGTGGCGCCCTTCGGCGCCATCTCGCGGAAATCGAGGAAGGTCTTGCGGCCGTCGGCGAGCTCGATGGTCATGAAGCCGCCGCCGCCGAGATTGCCGGCCGCCGGATAGACCACGGCGAGCGCATAGCCGACCGCAGCCGCCGCATCGACGGCGTTGCCGCCGCGCTTCAGCACCTCGACGCCGACCTGCGTGGCAAGGTGCTGCGCCGCCACCACCATGCCGTTTTCGGCAGCGACCGGCGCAACCGATGCCGCGTGGCCAGGTGCAAAGGTCGTGACGCCGATCGAGACAAGCGTGGCGGCAATCCACCGCGCGCCCATATTTGGCTTTTGCATTGAGGCCTCCCCGGAAACGCCGTCTGCTGCGGCGCATTGTGTTATTGAGGGAGCAAGGCTAGCAGGCCGCGTGCTCGCGCACTATGGCGGAGGCGCAAGTTCCGCCCCTTGACATCGCGTCAGCCCGACGCCGCCGCGCTGGCAGGTCCTGCAAAATCCAGCACCGGCGCCGCCGCGAGCAATGCCTTGGTGTAGTCATGCTGCGGGCGATCGAACACGTCGTCGCGCGAGCCCTGCTCGACGATGCGACCGCCCTGCATCACCACGACACGATCGGCGACCTGCTCGACCGCGGCGAGGTCGTGGCTGATGAACAGACACGCAAAGCCGTATTGCGCCTGCAACCGTTCGAACAGCTTCAGCACCTGCGCCTGGATCGTCATGTCGAGCGCCGAGACCGGCTCGTCGGCCACCACGAAGGCCGGATGCCGGACGATGGCGCGTGCGATCGCGATGCGCTGGCGCTGGCCGCCGGAGAGCTCATGCGGCCAGCGCTGCGCGAAGCCGGCAAGCCCGACCTCGTCGAGCATCGCAGTGACGCGCCGCTCGCGTTCGCCGGCCGAAAGCTCCGGCAGATGGCGCAGCGGCTCGGCGACGATCTCGCCGACGCGCATGCGCGGATCGAGCGACGAGTATGGATCCTGGAACACGAGCTGCGCGGCGAGACGGAACGCGCGATCGGCCGTCTCGATCACGTGCCTGCCCTGGAATCGAATTTCGCCAGCGGCCGACGGGATCAGCCGCAGCATCGCGCGGCCGAGCGTGGTCTTGCCCGAGCCGCTGCCGCCGACCACCGCCACGGTCTCGCCGGCGCCGACATCGAGGTCGACGCCGTTGACCGCGGCGACATCGGCATCGCGCCGGAACAGGCGCTGCCGGCCGCCGAACGACACTTTCAGGCCGCGCACGCTGATCAGCGGCTCGCCGGGCGCGCGGCGCGGGGTCGCCGCCCGACGCCGCGGCAACGCGTCGACCAGCTGGCGGGTATAGGCCTCGCGCGGCGCCGACAATATCTGGCGGACGCTGCCGGTCTCGACCAGTCTGCCCTGGCGCAGCACCACCGCACGCTGCGCGTAGCGCGAGACCAGGCCGAGATTGTGGGTGATCAGCATGACAGCGGTGCCGTGGTCGCGCGCCAGCTCGACCATCAGGTCGAGCACCTCGCGCTGGCTCAGCGTGTCGAGCGCGGTGGTCGGCTCATCGGCGAGCAGCAGCTTCGGCTTCAAGAGCATGACCGAGGCCAGCATGATGCGCTGGCGCATGCCGCCGGAGAATTCGTGCGGATAGGCCTCGTAGGTATGCTCGGGATCGCGGATCTGCACCCGCGCCAGCATCTCGAGGCAGCGGCGCTTGATCTCGACCTTGGCAAGCCGCTCGTGCATCGCGAGGCCTTCGGCCATCTGCCGGCCGACGCTGATCGCCGGGTTGAGCGAGACCATCGGCTCCTGGAACACCATGCCGACCGAGCGGCCGCGCAACGCCCGCATGCGGCGCGGTGCGAGATCAGCCAGATCCACACCGTCGAGCCGGATCTGGCCGGCGACGTGGCGCAGGCCCGGCGGCAGCAGGCCGAGAATGGCGCGCGCCGCCGCGGTCTTGCCGCTGCCGGACTCGCCGACCACGGCAAGGAATTCACCGCGCTCGATCGCGAATGACACATCGTCGACGACGACCGTCCCGGTTCGCGCAGCCTCGATGCGCAGGCGATCGACGGACAGCAGCGGTGTCGTCATCCGTGCGCCATCCTGGGATCGAGGCGGTCGCGCAGGGAATCGCCGAGCAGATTGATGCCGAGCAAGGCCAGCGCGATACAAAGTCCCGGCGCGATGCTGAGCCAGGCCGCGGTCTCCATGTAGGGACGGCTTGCGGCCAGCATGTTGCCCCAGGTCGGCGCCGGCGGCGGCACGCCGAGGCCGAGGAAGCTCAGCGCGCTCTCGGCGAGCAGCACCCAGCCGAACATGCTGGTGGCGAGGACTGCGACCGGCGCTACCGCATTCGGCAACACATGGCGGACCATCGAATAGAACTCGGAGTTGCCGATCACCCGCGAGGCCTCGATATATTCCCGCTCGCGGATCGACAGCACGGTGCCACGCACCACGCGCGCGACCGAGGGGATGTAGGCGAGCCCGAGCGCCAGCACGAGGCTGGACTTGTTGGCGCCGATCACGATCATCACCGCCAGCGCCAGCAGGATGCCGGGAAAAGCCAGGAGCGCGTCATTGACCGCCATGATGACGCGGTCGGTCCAGCCGCGAAGATAGCCGGCGACGCCGCCGACCAGCACGCCGATCAAGACCGCGATCAGCACGGTCGCGAGCGCCACCACGACGCTCGCGGCCGCGCCCGCCATAAGCCGGCTCAACACGTCGCGGCCGAACTCGTCGGTACCGAGCCAATGCAGCGCCGACGGCGCCTGCAATCGCGCCTTCAGATTGATGCGCAGCGGATCGAATGGTGTCCAGAACACCGCTGTGACAGCCATGCCCAGCACGAGCGCAATCAGCGTGCCGCCGATGACGGTGTTGGCGCGGGCCCTCATGCGACGGCCACCCTCGGGTCGAACAAAGGATAACAGAGATCGACCATCAGATTGACGACGACGTAGATCACCGCGGTGAACAGCAGGCAGCCCTGCACCACCGGATAGTCGCGCGCGAAGATCGAATCGACCAGCAGACGGCCGAGGCCCGGCAGCGTGAACACGGTCTCGATCACGGCAATCCCACCCAAGAGATGCCCGAGCACGAGGCCGATCAGCGTCCAGGTCGGCGCGAACGCGTTCGGCAGCACGTGGCGGCCGAGCACCAGCCATTCCGGCACGCCCTTGGCGCGCGCATGCGTGACATATTCCAGCCGCAGCACCTCGATCGACGCGGCACGCGCCATCCGGGTCAGCACGCCGATCTCGACGATGGTCAGGGTTGCGATCGGCAGCAGCATGAAGGTCGATGCCTGCCAGAAATTCTCGGAGAACGGCACGTAGCCGATCACCGGCAGCCATTTCAGCTTCAGCCCGAACAGCAGGAGCAGCAGCAGCCCGAGCCAGAAGCTTGGAATCGACAGCAGGAGCGTGGCGCCGCCGACGATGCCGAGATCGATCGCGCTGTTCTGCTTCCAGGCCGCGATCAACCCGGCCACGACGGCGATGCAGGCCGCGAGCCCGACCGCCACCAGCACGATGACGGCCGAGACCTGGAAGCGCTCCAGGATCAAGGGCAGCACCGGCAGATTGTTGGTGATGGAGTGGCCGAAATCGCCGGTCGCGACACTGCCGAGCCAGTACAGGAATTGCAGCGGCATCGGCTGGTCAAGCCCGAGCTGCGCGCGGAGCGCCGCGGCCTGCGCGGCGTCGGCGTTGTCGCCGAGCATCACCTGGACGGGGTCGCCGGGGATCAGCCGCACCAGCACGAACACCGCGACCGCCACCAGCAGCAGCGTCGGGATCGTCATCATGAGCCGTCGGGCGAGATAGCCCAGCATCGCCGCGGTCCCTCCCTACTGGATGCTCACGCCCCAGAAGCGCGGCTGCGCGAACAGCCAGCCGGCGTAGCCCTTGACGTTGTTACGGAGTGCGGCGATCTCCGAGCCGTTGAACAGCACGACCATCGGCACGTCGTCGATGAAGCGGCGGTGCAGCTCGTCGAACAGCGCCTGGCGTTTAGCCTTGTCGTCGATCATCATCGATTGCTGCAACAGTTGCAGCGCCTGCGGATTGTCCCACACCTTGCGCGGCTGGGTCGCCTTCGGCCCGGCCAGCATCTCGAAAGACAGCGAGGGATCGAGCCGCGCCGAGTAAGTGAACGCCATCGACTGGTAGTCGCCGCGGTTGTAGCGATCGAGCTGGGCGGCCCAGTCGAGCACCTCGAGCTCGATATTGATGCCGACCGCCTGGGCCATCGCCTGCACCAGCACCGCCGCATCGAACACATAACTGTAGCGCTTGTTGGCGATCATCCTGATCGGCTGGCCGTGATAGCCGGCCTGCGCCAGCAGCTTCTTGGCCTCCGCGATGTTCTGCGCGTAGCCGTGCGCCTCTACCTCGCCGTAGAACGGGCTTCCGATCGGCAACGCCGAATTGTTCGCCCGCGCGGTGCCGGCCATGACGGCATCGACGATCTGCGGGGTGTCGAGCGACAGCGCGATGGCGCGGCGGATGCGGACGTCCTTCAAAAGGGGATCGCGGGTCTGGAACAGGATCGCGGTGAGGCCGAGCGCCGGCGTGACGCTGAGCTGCACGTCGGTGCGGGTCTTGAGGTCCTCGAGATCGGGAATCGAGAGATTGCTGATCGCATCGAGCGAGCCCGACAGCAACCCTGCCTTGGCTGCCGAAGAGTCCGGGATGATGTTGTACCTGACACGGTCGACCTCGGCGAGCTTGGCGCCGGTCAGGCCGCTGCGCGGCTCGCTGCGCGCGGCGTAGCCGTCGAAGCGCACCAGATCGATGTACTGGCCGCGCTTCCATTCGCCGAGCTTGAACGGGCCTGTGCCAATAGGCGCGATCCACTTGCCATCGGCGCCGACGGAGTCGCGATGGATGATGGCGGTCTGCCCGCAATCCGGTCGCGCCAGTGTCGACAGGAACAGCGCGGTCGGCTGGTCGAGCGTGATGGCCACTGTGTGCGGATCCGGCGCCTCGATCTTCTCGATCCGGACGATGCCGTTCGGACCGAACTCGGACAGGCAGCGCCACTGCGTCGCCGGATCGAGCCAGCGCTTCAGCGACCACACCACATCATCGGACGTCATCTCGGCGCCGTTGTGGAATTTGACGCCCTGGCGCAGATGGAACGTGTAAGTCTTGCCGTCGTTCGCGATATCCCAGCTGTCCGCCAGCATCGGCCCGATCGAGGTATCGTCGCGGAACGCGACCAGCCCCTCGACGATATGCGCCACCACGCCGTCGGTGTTGGCGTCGCGGTTGGTGCCGGGATCGGTGGAGCGGATGTCGGCGTTGAGCCGCGTCCGCAGCAGCGTCTCGGCGCCGGCGCGCAGCGGCGCGAGCATCGCCAGCGCCAACAGGCCGACCATCAGCGCGCGTGATGGCCGACGCGCCTGCATCAGGACGCCCTCGCCATCGCGGCCTGTGCGAGCTCGTTCTTCGCGCTCGCCGCCACCTCGAGCCGATAGCTGGTGAACTGCCGATTCAGCGCCGGCAGCGGCGCCACCTCCATCAGCCCGCTGGCCGGCTCCATCAGGATCATCGCCACGGTGGCGCTGAGATTGTTGCTGAGATTCTTGCGCGGCGGGCGGCAAACCGACCACGGATAGGCGAAGTCGTCGAACAGCGCCGTCTTCACCGTGTCGAAACCGATGGCGCCGAGATGCGGCTGCAAAAGGTCGCGCACGCGAATGTCGCGGTAAAGGCTGTCAGGCGTGCTGGCAATTCCGGTATCCTTGAGCTTGCCGAGCGCCACCGGGCTGACGAAATGGTTGGCGTGCACCAGAAGCCCCTGGTTCGGATGCACCTGGAAGGTCTCGTCGGGCGCGCATTCGAAATCGATCGCAACGCCATCGCGATGGCTGACGATCATGTTGTTGGCCGCGGACTTGCTGGTGCAATAGACCGTACGCATCGCCAGCGCGACGTTCTCGCACTCCAGCACCTTGCGCCGGATCAGCGCCAGCGGCACGCCGACCTGACGATAGTCGCGGTCGCATTGCAGATAATTCGCGGTGATCGCCGTCCCGATCGCATTGAAGCCGCAGCGGCCGAGCGCGCCGGCTTCGGTGAAGGTCATGAGATCGGGGCCGTCGTCGCGCCGCACTTTCAGCACCACGGCGGTCTCGGCGCATTCGCGCTTCCAGTCCCAGTTCTGGGCGTGGATCAGCCGTCCCGATGCACTGGCCTGCGGCAAGACGACGAGACCGGTGCAGCCGTCCGGCTCATCCGGCGTCTTCAGCCGCGCCCGGACCGAAGGCTCGGCGAGCTTGAGGATCTCGGTGCGGGCATTGAGCAGCACGATATCCTCGAACGGAACGCCGGCGCCGTCGGCAATGCCGTGCATCTCCTCGATGTAGGTCGGCTCGAACGCTTCGATGACGGGAAGATAATCGCGCACCAGCTCGGCGACCCCTGCGGCGTCGAGCGACAGCTCCTTGAGCTGCGCGAAATAATGCGAAGTGCCCTTGCGGATGCGATCGGCGGCCTTCTGGCCGTACTGCTTGCCGCGCTCACGCGGCGGACCGGAGATTTCGATCAGGGGAAACGGCTCGACCATTACCAACGTCCTCTGCAGCAGCGTCGTTTGCGCCAAGTTCCTTTTGCATTCGCTCGAAGGCTAATGTATTTTGTAGTGACATGAAACAAAAATCTTCAGCCACGCCGAAGGCAGCCCCGAGCCGGCTGCAGCGCGAACTGTCCGCGGGCATCCTGGAGCTGATCCGGGCGGAAAAACTCGCGCCCGGCACGCGACTTGCGGAAGTGGCGCTGGCGGAACGGCTGCAGGTCTCGCGCACGCCGGTGCGCGCGGCGCTGAAATTATTGGCACGCCGCCGCATGGTTCGCGCCGGCGACAGCCGCGGCTATTTCGTCACCGATGCGGTTCCCTCCGTGCCGACGACGCAGGGCAAGCCTGCACCCGCGGATACCGACCGCCTGTTCGTCGCGATCGCGCGCGACCGGCGCGGCGGCCGCCTCCCCGTCGACGTTTCCGAGCGCGACCTGATGCAGCGTTACGACGCGACCCGGCCCGTGGTGCAGCGCGTGCTGACCAAGCTCGAAGAGGTCGCGGCGGTGCAGCGCAAGCCGGGCCACGGCTGGCGCTTCCAGCCGATCATCGCGGACGTCGAGGCGCGCGCGGAAAGCTACCGCTACCGGATCCTGATCGAGCCCGCCGGCCTGCTGGAGCCGGACTTCAAGCTCGACCCCGCCTGGGCTGCCGACATGCGCCGGCGCCACGAGACGACGTTGCGCGAGCCGTGGAAGGAGACGGCGAGCGTCGCGCTCTACGAAATGAATGCCGCTTTCCACGAAGGACTGGCGGCGGCGTCCGGCAATCGCTTCCTGCTGGTCGCGGTCCAGCAGCAGAACCGGCTGCGCCGCTTCGCCAATTACGACTGGGTGTTCGGCTATGAGCGCGTGGTGGTGAACTGCCGCGAGCATCTTGCGATCCTCGACCGGCTCGAGGCCGGCGCGCGCGCGACTGCGGCGCAGCTGCTGCGTCGTCACCTCGAACGCGCAGCCAGGTTGAAAACCATCGAAATCGCGGACAGCCGCAACAACAGCAGCAAGTGACAGGAGGCCTCCATGCGCTCACCGCACACAGCGACCAACACGCCCCTCACCCGCGAGGCGCTGGAGCCGTTCTGGATGCCGATGACGCCGAACCGTCAGTTCAAGGCCAATCCGCGGCTGTTCGTCGGCGCCGAGGGCATGCACTACACCACGCACGACGGGAAGCAGATTCTCGACGGCATGGCGGGGCTGTGGTGCGTCAACGCCGGGCACGGCCAGAAGCGCATCGTCGAGGCGATCCAGGCACAGGCGGCGAAGCTCGATTTCGTGTCCTCGTTCCAGATGAGCCATCCGGCCGCGTTCGAGCTCGCCGGACGCATCACCGAGATTACACCTGAGGGTCTCGACCACGTGTTCTTCACCAATTCCGGCTCGGAATCGGTCGACACCGCGCTCAAGATCGCGCGCGGCTATCACCGCGCCCGCGGTGAAGCCAACCGCATCCGCTTCATCTCGCGCGCAAAAGCCTATCATGGCATGGGCTGGGGCGGCTTGTCGGTGAGCGGCCTGTTCCGCCACCGCCGCGATTTCGGCCCGCTGTTGCCCGAGGTCGACCATCTGCCGCACACCCACGACCCTGAAAATGCGGCGTTCTCGCGCGGCCAGCCGCAATGGGGCGCGCATTTCGCCGATGAGCTGGACAAGCTCTTGCTGATCCACGATCCATCGACGATCGCGGCGGTCATCGTCGAGCCCGTCACCGGCTCGGGCGGCGTCTATCCGCCGCCGGTCGGCTATCTCGAGAAGCTGCGCAAGATCTGCGACCAGCACGGCATCCTCCTGATCTTCGACGAGGTCATCACCGGCTTCGGCCGGCTCGGCGCGCCGTTCGCGGCGAATGCGCTCGGCGTCACGCCCGATCTCATGACCTGCGCCAAGGGCATGACCAACGCGGCGGTGCCGATGGGCGGCGTCATCACCAGCGGCAAGGTGTATTCCGCGCTGATGAACGGCCCGGAGAACAGCGTCGAGCTGTTCCACGGCTACACCTATTCGGCGCATCCGCTGGCCTGCGCAGCAGGCCTCGCCGCACTCGACGTCTATCAGGACCTCGGCCTGTTCGAGCGCGCGCAGAATATCGCCCCGATCTGGGAGGCGGCGGCGCATGCGCTGCGCGACGCGCCCTACGTCACCGATATCAGGAACATCGGCCTGTTGGCGGCGATCGATCTCAAGCCGCGCGACGGGGCGCCGGGCACCCGCGGCCCGGAATGCGCCGCCCGCAGCTATGATGACGGCATCCTGATCCGCGCCGCCGCCGATACGCTGATGATCTCGCCCCCTCTGATCGTCACCGAGGAGCAGATCGCGGCGATCTTCACCACGATCCGCCGCGCGCTCAATGCCATCGACTAGAACATGACCTGAGCGCGATGACGATCCGATCGCATCGCGCTCTGGACTGGTTCAGCGACGTCGCGATCAATTCTGCCGACGAGCCGAGCTCGCGACATGATGCGCATGATGCTGGCGGAGCTGGGCATGCGCGTTCCTGGCGGAGCGCGGTACCGCCGGCGACGCGACGTCGTTCGCCGGCGCCGCGGGCGTGATCGCCAGGCCCTGCGTAAAGGGGTCGCGGCTCGGATAGAGCGCGCATTCCGAACACTGCGCGGACGCCGGCGATGCGAAGGCGAGCGACGCTGCGGCAAATGCCAGCGACGCCACGATCAGTTCTTTGCGGTTCTTCATTGTTGTTTTCCTTATTGTCGTTTTTGTTTCCTGCCCCGCGCGCGACATGCCACGCGCATTCGCGCAGGATTAGTCCGCGTCGTGTTGGGCTGCCATGCACGCGACGACGGCCATTCATTTTCAGGCGTGGAGACGCTGGTTCGCGCGCGACGGCGCCTGCTTTCGCATCGATCGTCATACGCAATCACGCGACTGCGAAAGGTGAGACGGTCGACGTCGCGAGAACGTGAGACTTACGCCGAAGTGAGACCCGCGATCGCCGCAGAGCTGCCCGGACGGGACAACGCGGCACGACCGCGCAACACATTCAGTGTCATCCCGGCTTTCGACAAGACGACTAAAGGATGTCTGCGCCCGACACCGTCAACCCACGCAGCATCCCTCAGTGATTATGCACGTCGGGCCTGGGATCGCTGACGAAGCCCTCGCGGTTCGGCATCTTGATCGCGGCGAGCGACTTCGCGTCGAGCACGGCGTTGTCGGCCACGATGCCGTTCAGGCTGAGGACATAGGCGGACACCGCGTAGACGTCCTCATTGCTGAGCGATTGCGGCGCGTTCTGCGGCATAGCGCGGCGGATGTAGTCGAACAGCGTCGGGGCGTATGGCCAGTAGCTGCCGACGGTGCGGATCGGTTTTGCGGTCGCCAGCGTGCCCTGTCCACCGACCAGACGGTCGCCGACTCCGCCCTGCCCCTTGTCACCGTGGCAGGCCACACATTGCTCGCTGAACACCGTGCGGCCGCGCTCGACGTTGCCGCTGCCCGGTGGCAGGTTGGCGCCGTCGCGGCCGATGTCGATGTTCCAGCCGGCGATCTCGGCGGCCGTCGCCGCCCGCCCGATGCCGTAGCGCTCCTCGGCATGAACCGTACCGCCGAGCAACGCGATGACCCCGGCCAGCAATGCAGCCTTCGTCTCAAGCCTGCGCATTGCTCACCTCTCCCTCAGCATCGATCCGCCACGGCCAGATCGCGTTGTTATGATAGAACGAGTTGACCCCGCGCACCGCGACGAGCTCAGCGAGCGTCGGCTGCACATAGCCGGTCTCGTCGATGGCGCGGCTCTGGATCACCGCCGGCGTTCCATCCCAATGCCAGGGCAAGCGGAAGCGCGTCAGCGCCCGTGTCAACACCGGCTCTTGCAGCGCGGCAGCCTGCCAGCTCTTGCCGTCATCGACCGAGACCTCGACCTGCTTGATCTTGCCGTGGCCGCTCCAGGCAATCCCGGTGATCTCGTGAAAGCCTTTTGTCGTCAGCTTCTGCCCGCCGGAGGGCCGGGTGATGATCGACTTCGCTTCCATATAGAAGGTGAACTCGCGCGACGTGCCGTCGGGCATCGGGTCGGTATATTTCGAGGTCTCCTCGCGCGAATAGACCGGCTCGGCGACCACCTTGAGCCGGCGCAACCATTTCACGTTCATGTTGCCCTCGAAGCCCGGCAGCAGCAGCCGCAGCGGATAGCCCTGCTGCGGGCGCAGCCGCTCGCCGTTCTGGCTGTAGACCAGCATGGCGTCGTCGAGGCATTTCTCGATCGGGATCGAGCGCGTCAGCGCCGCGGCATCGGCGCCCTCGGCCACGATCCATTTGGCGCCGGCCTGCAGGCCCGCCTCATCGAGCACGGTCTTCAGCGGCACGCCGGTCCATTCGGCGCAGCTGAGCAGGCCGACCAGGTCGGAGGCCGTCTTGCCATACGGTTTTGTGTAGACCGGGTTGCCGGAGCATTCGAGGAAGTGGATGCGCGACTGCGACGGAAAGCGGCGGATGTCTTCCATCGTGAACAGCATCGGGCGGTCCACCATGCCGTGCAGCATCAGCCGGTGCTCGGCCGGATCGATGGTCGGCACACCGCCGTGGTGCCGCTCGTAGAACAGCCCGTTCGGCGTGATGATGCCGTCGAGCTCCTGCAGCGGCGTACGGCCGGAGGCGGAGATGTATTGCGGCAGCGTCTTCGAGATGTTCTTGATGACGCCCTTCTCATGGACCGATGGCGCGCCGTAGGGCTGGCTGCCCATCGAATCGCCGGGCGCTTTCATCCATTCCGGCACATTGGGCGGAAGGTTATTTTCCGATTCGGCGAGCACGCGAGAACCGGCAACTCCAGCCATTGCGGAGCCACCGGCCAATGCTGCACCCGCCCGAAGGAAATGCCTGCGAGACGCCTCCCGCACGCGCTTGTCCGTCGTCTGTTCGCTCATCGACGTTTTCCTCTGACGTTACCGGTGCAGCCTAACACCAAACGCCCGAGGCCAAGCAACGATCCAGCGCACCGCGCGCGATCAACTGCCCGCGACGACCGGCAGTCTGTCGATCGAACGGATGCCGGGCCGTCCGCGCCAGCGGATCTGCTCGGGCTTGACCGCAAGCTGCAGGCGCGGCCAGCGCGTCAACAGTGCCTGCAACGCGCAGGCCGCCTCGATCCGCGCGAGCTGATGGCCGAGGCAGAAATGGATGCCTGTGCCGAACGAAACGTGCCGGTTCGGCTTGCGTTCGAGGTCCATCCTTGCAGCATGCTCGTGAGCCGCGGGATCGATGTTGGCGGCCGCGATCATCGCCATCACGCGGTCGCCCTTCTTCAGCCTGACGCCACCGAGCTCGACGTCGTGCCTGACATAGCGCGGCTTGGTGAACTGCACCGGCGAGACGAAGCGCAGGAATTCCTCGACCGCGAGGCCGAGGCGGCTCCAGTCGGCCACGAGCCAATCGCGTCGCGCGGGATCCCTGAGCAGCTCGAACACCGATCCGCTGATCAGATGCGTCGTGGTCTCCGAGCCGGCGCCGAGCAGCAGGAACACCATCGAGACCATTTCGTCCGGCGCGATGCGGCCGCCTTCCTTTTCGACTTGCACCAGTTCGGCGATCAGTCCCTCACCGCACCGGTCGCGCGCCGACTGCAATTGCTGCGCGAGGTATCGGCGCATCTTCGACAGCGAGCCCATCATGCGCAGGAAGCTGATCGGTCCCCTCAACTGTGTCATCGCATTGGCCCAGGCGATGAATGTCGGCCGGTCGGCCGGCGGCAGGCCGAGCAGCTCGCAGATCACCGAGACCGGGAGCACACGCGCATAGCGCTCGATCAGATCGGCCGGGCTTCCGGCTGCGAACAATTGATCGGCCAGGCCGTCGGCGATGGCGCGGATATGCGGCTCCATCTCGAGCACGGCGCGGCGGCGGAACGCCTCATCGACGATGCTGCGCAGCCGCGTGTGGTCAGGCTCATCCATCGTCAGCATGTTGTTGGCGACGACCGCGATCGATTTCGGCATCCACCAGCGCAAGCCGGCAACCTCGCCGTCCTCCCTGCGCAGCGTGAACGTCGCGCTGTCCTTCAGCATCGCCGAGGTCGTGTCGTAGGTGGTGGTCAGCCAGACCCGGCCAACGATCGGAAACTTGACCGCGACGAGTTGCCCGCGGGCCCGCAAGGCTGCAATGCCGGCGGCAGGATCTCGGTTGAATGTTTCGCTGGAAAAGTCCGGCTGCGATGCCATGGCGCCACTCCATGCCGCCGTTCACGCCTGCGGAACATGGTGCGGAAAGCCGCACGCGCAAGAGCGGCCGACGACATCAAATCGCCGGCACTTATGCCGCGGCTATATCGGGACCGTTCAGCCCTTCACCGGCGGCGTGCCGTGGGTGTGGAACGACTCGATCGTCTTCAAGCCCCAGGCCTGTCCCTTCTTGCGCTCCTCCTCGGTCCACACGATCGGCTTCCAGTCCGGCGCCAGGATCAGGCGGGCGCCGGCATTGGCGACCTCGACACGGTTGCCGCCGGGCTCGTAGACATAGAGGAAGAAGGTCTGCTGGATCGCGTGCTTGTGCGGTCCGGTCTCGATGTGGACGCCGTGCTCGAGGAAGATGTCGGCGGCGCGCAGGATTTCCTCGCGGCTGTCGAGCGCGTAGGTGACGTGATGGAAGCGGCCTGTCTTGCCGTAATGATCGCGCGTATAGGCGAAGTCGTAACTCTTGTTCGACATCGTCATCCACATCGCGGCTTCGGTGCCGTCGTTGAGCACGATCTGCTCGGTGGTGCGGCATCCGAGGTAATTCTCGAAGAACAGCCGGTTGGCCTTGATGTCGACCGCGAGGCAGTTGAGATGGTCGAGCCGGCGGACATTGACGCCGCGCGCCGGAAAGCGCTGGGCCTGGTTCTTCAGCGCCGGCTTCAACTCATGCGGCGCCTCGTACCATTCGGTCTCGTAATAGAGCTCGACGACGTGGCCGTCAGGATCGCGGCAGCGGAACGCCGGTCCCTGCCCCATGTCACCCTCGACCCAGCCGATGTCGAAGCCAGAACCCTTCAGCGCGGCGACGCGGCGCTCCAGCGCCTGCGGGCTGCGCGCGCGCAACGCCATGTGCTCCATGCCGGAGGTGTTCGATGCCGTGAGCTTGAGCGAATAGCGCTCGTAATCGTCCCAGCCGCGCAGATAGACCGACTCAGCCTTGCGGCCGCTGATCGTCATGCCCATGATTTCGACGAAGAAGGCCAGGCTCTCGTCCGGCTTCGGCGTCAAGAGCTCCATATGTCCGAGATGAGCGAGATCGAAGATCGGTTCCGGCTGCATAAGGCGGTCTCCTTCCGCGGCGGCGCCGAACCGGCGTCGGTTCACCCAGCCGGACGAACGGCGGCAACTCCATTTGTACTAGTGTACAAAGGATTAGGTCTCGTCAACAAATTATTGGCCGCGTCGGCGGCCGAGCGTGCCCGGTTAATTCCGGAAATCTCAGCCCTTCGACATCATCACCGCCGCCGGCACGTGCGGCCGGAACGACGCGGTGGCCGACACCGTCAAGACGACGGCGAGCGTGCAGACCATGCAGAGCTTCATCCAGGCCGTCCGGCGATCGGTCATCGGCAGAAAAAAGAAGAACGCCATCGCCAGAACGAGCAGTGCGTTGACGAGGTAATACATGGCGGAGCCCTCTTGTTGCTGAGATCCAAGATGGCCGGCTGCCAGGTGATATTCCGTGGCGGATATCACATATCGGGATGCGGCGGCGCGCGCCCGCCGTCAGGCGACCGAGGCGGTCTTCTCGCGGTGCACCGACAGGAGCTTGCGGATGTCAGCGGCCGCCACCGGCCGGCTGAACAGATAGCCCTGCATTTCGGTGCAGCCGAGAATCCGAAGCATGTTGCGCTGCTGCTCGGTCTCGACGCCTTCGGCGGTAGTGGTCATGTCGCTGGCGGCGGCAATGTTGACGACGGCCTGGACGATGGTCGAGGACGCGCCGGTGCCGGCGAGATCCTTGATGAAGGCGCGGTCGATCTTGATCTTGTCGAACGGGAAACGCTGCAAATAGCTCAGCGAGGAATAGCCGGTGCCGAAATCGTCGAGCGCGATGCGCACGCCGAGCTCGCGCAACTGATGCAGGGTATCGAGCGCGGCCTCGTCGTCGCGGATCAGCACGGCCTCGGTGATCTCGAGCTCGAGCCGCGAGGCCGCTAGTCCCGACGATACGAGTGCGGCCGCGACATTGAGCGCCAGCGCGGGGCTCTTGAACTGGATCGGGGAGACGTTGACCGCGACGTGAATGTGATCGGGCCAGTTCACGGCTTCACGGCAGGCGGTGTTGAGCACCCAGTGCCCGAGCTCGTTGATCAGCCCGGTCTCTTCCGCGACCGGGATGAAATCCGCCGGCGAGATCATGCCGCGTTCCGGATGCCGCCAGCGCAGCAGCGCCTCGCAACAGGTGACCCGCTCCTGCTCGAGATGCAGCAGCGGCTGATAATGCAGCTCGAAGCCATCGTCGGCGATCGCCTGCCGCAGCTCCAGTTCGAGGCTGTGCCGCGCCTTGGCGCGCGCGTCCATGCCGGTCTCGAAGAAGCGGTAGGTGCGGCGCCCGTCGCTCTTCGCGCCATAGAGCGCGAGGTCGGCGTTGCGCAGCAACTGGTCGAGGTCGAGCCCGTCGCCGGGCGCCAGCGCGATGCCGATGCTGGCATCGGTGGTGATCAGATGTCCGGTGCAGTCGACCGGCTGGCGGATCGCCTGATAGATCGCGGCGAGCAACTGCATGGTCTGGGTCTGGCTCTTGACCGCGGTCTGGATCACCGCGAACTCGTCGCCGCCGAGCCGCGCCGCGACGTCGGTATCCGCAAGGCAGGAGCGCAGGCGATCGGCGAGCGCCTTGAGCAGCTCGTCACCGATCTGATGACCGAGCGCGTCGTTGACGCTCTTGAACTCGTCGACGTCGATATACATCACGGCGAGCTGCTCGCCGGGGCGGATCGCCTTCAGCGCCTGCTCCAGCCGCTCGCGGAACAAGACCCGGTTGGGCAGATCGGTCAGCGCGTCGTAATGCGCCATGTGGGCGATCTTCTCGTCGGCCCGGGTGCGCTCGGTGATGTCCTCGATCGTCGCCACCCATCCGCCTTCCCTGAGCGGCGTGTTGACGATCTCGATCGCGCGCCCGCCCGGTGCTTCCGTCAGTTGACGCGTTCCCTTGCCGAGCTGAACGTTGCGGATGATGGCATTGCAGAACTCGTCGACGTCGCCGTCGAACGAGCCGGTCTCCTTGCGGTGCTCGATCAGCCGCTGCATCGTGCAGCCCGGCTTGGCGATATCGGGCGAGAGCCCGAACATCTCGATATAGGGGCGATTGCAGATGATGATGCGCGCCGACGCATCGTAGAGCACGAGCCCCTGCGGAATGTTGTTCACTGCGGTCGAGAGATTGCGGCGCTCGGCGGCGAGCCGTTCGTCCGAGGCCTGGTGCCGCTTCAGCAACACCAGGATGATGGCGGCCATCACCACGACGGCGGCGATCAGCAGGCTTTCGCGCAGGCCCATGTTCAGGGAAGCGCTGCCGAGCAAACTTCCCACCAACAGGCCGGCGCAGAAGGCCAGCCCCTTGGTCGAGCCTGTGTCGGCATTCCCAAACGATGGATTGCGGTCGTCGACGCTCACGCTGATCTCCCCCGGGCGCAGCAATCGTTACGCAGGACAAGTGGAAAGGGCGTTACAAGTCGCAGTTAGCAATCGGTTACGCGATAACACGAGACTCGGCGCGGCGCGTCGCGCCGCAGCATCCGTATACGTACGGAACGCCCTGGGCTCTCGCAGATATGGTGAACCCGGCGTTAACAGAAAAACCGCGAAACGATCGCGACACGTGTCGGAAAGCGACGATTTCGACGCCGAACTGCGCCGAAGCGGCGCGGCGCGCCATGTGACAGAAACAAATCCTGACCGGAATGGTGTAGATTTAGCCGATCCGGAACCATGGCGACTTAACGGTTTTTCCAGCCCCGCCTTGGCATATTGGTCCGGACATTTTCATTCGATCAGAGCGAACCAGGCCATAACTGTGACATCCTTCGGACGTGTGATCTCTGTGCGCGGCTCGCAGGCCCGGGTCGGGCTGTTGCCCGGCGGCCAGATGCCGCTTTCGGAAATGCGAGCGACCGTCGGCCGGTTCGTCAGTATCCGCTGCGCTTCATCGATCATCGTCGCCATGATCACCGAAGTCTCCTGCGAGAACCTGCCGGCGGCCGACACCTATATCGCGACCGCCTCGGTCGACCTGCTCGGCGAGATCCTCGGCGGCGAGCGCCCGAAATTCCAGCGCGGCGTCACCCATTATCCGACCATCGGCGATGCCGTCGAGCTGATCACGAGCCAGGAGCTGCGCACGGTCTATGCGCCGAGCGGTTCGGACCAGATCAACGTCGGCACGCTGCAGCAGGACCGCTCGATCATTGCCTATGTCGACGTCGAGGAAATGCTCTCCAAGCATTTCGCGGTGCTCGGCTCGACCGGCGTCGGCAAATCCACCGGCGTGTCGCTCCTGCTCAACGAGATCCTGAAGTCGCGGCCGAACCTGCGCATCTTCCTGCTCGACGTGCACAATGAATATGGCCGCTGCTTCGGCGACCGCGCCCAGGTGCTCAACCCGCGAAACCTGAAGCTGCCGTTCTGGCTGTTCAATTTCGAAGAGATCGTCGACGTCTTGTTCGGCGGCCGTCCCGGCGTGCCCGAGGAGCTCGACATCCTCGCCGAGGTCATTCCGATGGCCAAGGGCATCTACACCCAGTACCAGAACTCCGATCGGGTCGGGCTCGGGCTGAAGCGCATCGATCCCAAGCAGATCGGCTACACCGTCGACACGCCGGTGCCGTATCGCCTGGTCGACCTGATCTCGCTGATCGACGAGCGCATGGGCAAGCTGGAGAACCGCTCGTCGCGCATCATCTATCACAAGCTGATCTCGCGCATCGACGCGGTGCGCAACGATCCGCGCTATGCCTTCATGTTCGACAACGCCAATGTCGGCGGCGACACCATGGCGGAAGTGATCAGCCATCTGTTCCGCCTGCCCGCCAACGGCAGGCCGATGACCATCATGCAGCTCGCCGGCTTCCCCGCCGAAGTCGTCGATTCCGTGGTGTCGGTCTTGTGCCGCATGGCGTTCGATTTCGGGCTGTGGAGCGACGGCGTCTCGCCGATGCTGTTCGTCTGCGAGGAGGCGCACCGCTACGCTTCCGCCGACCGCAACATCGGCTTCGGCCCGACCCGCAAGGCGGTGTCGCGCATCGCCAAGGAAGGCCGCAAATACGGCGTCTATCTCGGCCTCATCACCCAGCGTCCGGCCGAGCTCGACGCCACCATCATCTCCCAGTGCAACACGCTGTTTACGATGCGGCTTGCCAACGACCGCGACCAGGCGCTGCTGCGTTCCGCGGTGTCGGATGCGGCCGCCAATCTGCTGTCCTTCGTGCCCTCGCTCGGCACCCGCGAGGTGCTGGCGTTCGGCGAAGGCGTGGCGCTGCCGACGCGGCTGCGCTTCAAGGAGGTGCCGCCGCACCAATTGCCGCGCGGCGAGGCCACCATCGCAACCGTCCCGTCGGTGACCGCCGGCCACGACATGCATTTCGTCAGCGCCGTGCTGGAGCGCTGGCGCGGCGCTACTTCGCATCGCGACACCTCGGCCAACGACCCCGGCATCAGCGCACCCGCGCCGCCGCGCACCATGGCGCCGGCAGAAGCTCCGATGCTGCAGCCGTCATTGGGCCTCGATCCGGATCGCTTCTCGCTCTTGAAGAAGCCGCTGCGCTAACTATGGTTCGGCATGACGCCGCATTCCCTGCGGCATGCTGGAACCAGCCCATGACGCAGCCGACCGCAGCACGCTTCCCGACGCCCGCTCTCAAAGATCTCCCCGAGGATATCCGCACCCGTATCCTCGCGGTGCAGGAGAAGTCCGGCTTCGTGCCGAACGTGTTCCTGACCTTGGCCTACCGTCCCGACGAGTTTCGCGCCTTCTTCGCCTATCACGACGCGGTGATGGAAAAGGACAGCGGCCTCTCCAAGGCCGAGCGCGAGATGATCGTGGTCGCGACCAGCGCCGCCAACCAGTGCCAGTATTGCGTGATCGCCCATGGCGCGATCCTGCGCATCCGTGCCAAGAACCCGCTGATCGCCGACCAGATCGCGGTCAACTACCGCAAGGCCGACATCACGCCGCGGCAGCGCGCGATGCTCGACTTCGCGATGAAGGTGAGCCGCGCGGCCGAGGAAGTCTCCGAGGCGGATTTCGCAGCGCTCGCCGCGCACGGCTTCAGCGACGACGACGTCTGGGACATCGCCGCGGTCGCGGCCTTCTTCGCGCTCTCGAACCGACTTGCCAACGTCACCGGGATGCGGCCGAACGACGAGTTCTACATGCTCGGGCGACAGTCGAAGTAGAGGCGGAATTGAGCGACTGGAGCGAGATCATCCTGCGCCTTGGCGCAGCTACGCTTGCCGGCGGCGCGATCGGCCTCGACCGCGACCTGCGCGGCAAGCCGATCGGCCTGAAGACGCTCGGCCTCGTCAGCCTCTCCACGGCCATGGTCGTGCTGCTGGCATTGCAGACCGTCGAACCCGGCAAGTTCACCGATGCGGCCAGCCGTGTGATCCAGGGCGTGCTGACCGGCATCGGATTTCTCGGCGCCGGCGTGATCGTCCGCCGCGGCGATCGCTTCCATGTCCACGGCCTGACCAGCGCCGCCTGCGCTTTCCTGGCCGCCTGCGTCGGGGTCGTTTGCGGCGCCGGACATTGGCCGATCGTGATCACCGCGCTGGTGCTGGCGTTCCTGCTGCTCACCTTCGGCAAGCGTGCGGAGACCTGGCTGCACCGCACGCTCGGCGGCAAGAATGATCCATCGCCACCGGGCGAGGCCGATCAGTCGTCCGACGCCGGGCCGCACCAGCCGGGCAGATAGGTCGCGCCCTGGCTGCGGCCGATCGCCAGTCCCTTCTCGAGCGCCTTGGCGAAGTTGTTCTCCACCGTCTTGCGCGGGATATGCCGGCGCAGGAAATCCGCCCAGAGGAATTCGCTGAACGGCGTGGTGTCCTTGGCGAAGCCGCCGGCGCGGCGCATCTCGCCGGCGAGGCTGCGGAACGGATCGTCCTTGAGATCCTTGATCGACTTCGGAATCTCCCGGAAATGACGGCGCTCGCCCTTGGAGTCGTAGGGATAGACCCAGCGCTTGTTGTCCATCACGCCCCAGAACACGTCGCGCTCGACCATCGTGAGGTCGCCGATCACGGTGACCAGGATGTCCTTGACGCCTTCCTCGTGCAGCGCGCGGGCCATGTGATGATGATCGACCACGTAGTAGCGATCGTCGGGACCATGGACCACGGGAATCATGTGCTTGCCGAGCAGCTCGGCGCGCTTCTTGTCCGACTTGTGCTCGCGCCAGCGCTTCCGCTTCTCCTTCACTTCGTGCATGCCGACCGTCATCTGCGTCGGCCGCAGCGACAGGATCGGCACCGGTTTGACATAGGGCTCGCGTGTATGGGCCATGATCTGTGCTCCCGTTTGACCGGCGCTCCGGAATAAGTTCCATTATGACATGATGTCACCGGCGGGTGAAAGAGGCCGATAGGCTCTAGACAATGGCTGGACCAGCAACCAACCGGACAAGGACTCGCAGCTTCCGCCTCGGCAACCGCGAGGTCATGACCGAGGGATTGGAGCTCGGCTTCTGGGCGGACATCAGCCATCGCTGCATGACGGCGTCGTGGCCGGCCTTTATCGGCGGTGCAGCATTGGTGTTCGTCGTCTTCAACGGCTGCTTCGCCCTGCTCTACTGGCTCGGCGATCAGCCGATCGCCAACGTGCCCGGCGGCCAGTACATCGACTACCTTTATTTCAGCATCGAAACACTCTCGACCGCTGGCTACGGCGACATGCACCCGCAGACGCATTACGGGCACTTCATCGCGGCCGTCGAGCTGTTCACCGGCATCTTCTCGATGTCGCTGATGACCGGGCTGATCTTTGCCCGCTTCTCGCGACCGAGCGCGCGCCTTCTGTTCGCCGACAATCCGGTGATCTCGGACCATGAGGGGCAACGGACATTGATGATCCGTCTCGCCAACGAGCGGCACAACATCATCGCCAATGCCTCGGCACGGCTTTGGCTGTTCAGGCGAAGTGTCAGCAAGGAAGGCATGACCTATCGCCGCTTTCAGGAGTTGGCGCTGGTCAGCAGCGACAGCCCGGCGCTGGCGCTGAGCTGGACCCTGTTTCATGTCATCGACGAAAGCAGCCCGCTGCACGACCTCGACGCCGCGGCGCTGGAAGCCATCAATGCCGGGCTCGGCCTCGTCGTATCAGGCTATGACGACATTGCAGCGCAAACTGTGCATGCGCGAAAATCGTACGAGCACGCCGACGTCCGTTTCGGGCATCGCTACGCGGAGATTCTCCGCGCGACGGACGACGGCCGTCTGTGGATCGACTACAGCCGGTTCCACGAGACGATCGAAGGCTGAATACCACCTCTGCGCGCACCAACATTTTAGGTGTGAAGCGCGGCGAACATGCTACATATAATGCGCGACGCGACCGGACTGACAGCAGTGAAAACGCAGCGGCCAATCTCTTCGGATGACGAGCACGTGGTGCTCAAGTTCCGGCCGCGTACCTCGGCGCAGCCACCCGGCAAGCGCGAGGAGGCGACCCGGTCGGTTCAGCCCGTCCAAATTCATTCCGCCCAAAGCCATTCTGCTCAAGCCCATTCTGCGCAAGTCAACTCCGCTCAAGTCAACTCCGCTCAAGCCGGCGCTGCTCGCCTCCGCCCTTCCCAAGTCCGCGCCGCTGAGAACCGGATTCAGGTCGCCGCTGACCTCTCCCGCTATGAAAAGCCGCGCGAGGAGCCGGACGATTTCCGCCAGCGCATGCTGGCCAACATCGCCGCCTTCGCCTTCACCGTGGCGCTCACCGCGATCGGCATCTGGCTCGCCATGAGCATCGCGGATTTGCGCAAGACCCAGGACTGCGTGCTGATGGGGCGCCGGGATTGCGTGAAGATGACGGTGCTGCCTCGAAGCTAGGCTGGCCGGAACCCTGCCTGCAAAGCCGGCAAACCATCCCGCTCCGGCCGGCCAAGCTCCATTGAACTAACGGCCCCGCTCCGATATACGGGCACACGACTCCGGCACCAGAAATCGGGCATTCCGGGTCGACGCGCCCGCCCCCTCCTGAGCCGACCCAGAATTACCTTCAATATATCAAAGGCTTAATGATGTCTTCCACATTCGAGCAGATCGCCAACATTATCGCCGAGACGTGCGATATCCCGCGCGACACGATCAAGCCGGAGAGCCACGCTATCGACGATTTGGGGATCGACAGCCTCGACTTCCTCGACATAGCTTTTGCTATCGACAAAGCGTTTGGGATCAAGATGCCGCTCGAAAAATGGACTCAAGAGGTCAACGACGGCAAGGCGACGACGGAGCAGTATTTCGTGCTGAAGAATCTCGCCGACCGGATCGACGAACTCGTCGCGGCCAAGAACGCGGGCGCGGGCACGGGCTCGTAATCGCGCCCGCCATGCAGCTCGAAACTTTCCAGCTGATCGACCGGATCATCGAGCTCGACCTCGAGGCGAAGACGGTTGTTGTCGAGGCCGACGTGCCGCCGCCCAGCCACAGCGTGTTCGCGGGACACTTTCCGGGCTACCCGATCATGCCTGGCGTGCTGCTCACCGAAGCGATGGCACAGAGCTCCGGCTGGCTGATCCTCGGCCTGACCAAGTTCGAGCGCATGCCCTTCCTCGCCATGGTCAGGGAAGCCAAGATGCGCGGCTTCGTCAGCCCCGGCTCGGTGCTGACGATCGAGGCCAAGATCGAGCATGAAGGCTCGGGCTTCGCCGTGACCTCGGCCAAGGTGCGTGTCGGCAAGGAGCTCAAGTGCAATGCCGAGCTGACCTTCCGGCATATCCCATTCCCGAGTCCGGACTTGCGTGTGCATATGGATGCGATGGCCTGCAAGATCGGATTTCCGCAGCAGGCAATGAGTAATGGCTGAGAAGGAAGTCTGGATCACCGGCGTCGGCCTGCTCTCCTCGCTTGGCGAGGGGCTGGACGCGCATTGGGAGGCGCTCGCCGCCAAGCGCGTCAATGCCGACGAGCAGCGTCTTGCGCCTTACGTGATCCATCCGATCGCGCCGGTCAGCTTCGACGCCCAGATCCCCAAGAAGGGCGATCAGCGCCAGATGGAGACCTGGCAGCGCATCGGCACCTATGCCGCGGGGCTGGCGCTCGATTCCGCCGGCGTCAAAGGCAATCAGGAAATCCTGTCGCGGATGGACATGATCATCGCAGCCGGTGGCGGCGAGCGTGACCTCAATGTCGACATGGCGATCAAGAACGCGAGCGCGCAGGGCAATCTGCCGCCGGCGCTTCTCAACGAGAAGCTGATGAACGAGCTGCGGCCGACGCTGTTCCTGGCGCAGCTCTCCAACCTGCTCGCCGGCAATATCGCGATCGTTCACGGCGTGTGCGGAACCTCGCGCACCTTCATGGGCGAGGAAGCCTCGAGCATCGATGCGGCGCGCATCGCGGCCGCCCGCATCGGGGCCGGCCAGAGCGACATCGCGCTGGTCGGCGCCGCGCATAATGGCGATCGCGGCGATCTCCTGATCCTGTATGCGTTCGGTAACTTCGCACTCAAGGGCCAGCACAGCTCGATCTGGGCCCGCGACGTCAATCCGGGTTTTGCCGTCGGGTCTGCCGGCGCCTTCCTGGTGATGGAGTCGCGCGAGCACGCCGAAGCCCGCGGCGCAAAGCCGTTTGCCAAGCTGACCAAGGTGGTCGCCGATCTCGGCCATCGCAAGCAGCCCGGCGCGGTGACGCGGTCGCTGCGGGCGATGTGGCCCAAGCTTGGCGTGAACGACGACAACGCGGTGGTGATCACGGGCATGACCGGCGCCGAGCCCGCGACGGCTGAAGAACGCGCTTTCCTCGGCGAGCACCCGGGGCTTGCCGTGCGCGCCAGCGGGACCACCTTCGGCCACACCATGGAGGCGCAGTTTCCGCTCGGGCTCGCCCTGGCGGCATTGTCGATCTCGCGCGGCGCGCTCTACCCGGGCAACGATCCGGCCGGGTTCGAGGTTGAAAAGGCCGACGCGCCAACCCAGATTGTGGTTCTGGGGGTCGGTCATTGGCAGGGCGAAGGCATGGCACTTGTCGAGGCCGTCAAGTAAATCTGGCCGGGAGCTTGATCCGGCAGCGACGGGGATACCATGGCAGCACCACGCGATAAATTCGGCCGTCCGATCGTTGTCGTGACCGGCATGGGGATCGTCACCTCGCTCGGCGCCGGCAAGGCCGACAATTGGAAACGCCTGACCGCGGGCGAGTCCGGCATCAAGACGGTGACCCGTTTCCCGATCGATGGCTTGAAGACGACGATGGCCGGCGCGGTCGATTTCGTCCCGGTCGAGCCTTTCTCCTCGGTCAGCCTGTCCGAGCGCCTGGCGACAATGGCGACCGAAGAAGCCCTCGCGCAGTCCGGCATCGGCAACAAGGGCGACTTCCCCGGCCCGCTGTTCCTGGCGGTCGCCCCGATCGAGGCCGAGTGGCCGCAACGGCTCGAAGTCGCGCGCGCCATCCCGAAGAAGGACTTCGACATCATCGACTATCTGGCGGCCTGCAGCGAAGGCGGCAGGTTCACGCATTATCATCGCCGCTTCACGTTCGGATCGGTCGCCCTCAACCTCGCCGAGGCCTTCGGCACCAAGGGCTCGCCGATCTCGCTGTCGACCGCCTGCGCCTCCGGTGCCACCGCGATCCAGCTCGGCGTCGAGGCGATCCGCCGCGGCGAGACCGATGCGACGCTGTGCATCGCGACCGACGGCTCGGTGAACCCGGAAGCCATGGTGCGCTTCTCGCTGCTCTCGGCCCTCTCCACCCAGAACGATCCGCCGCAGGGCGCCTCAAAGCCATTCTCGAAGAACCGCGACGGCTTCGTGATGGCCGAGGGCGCCGGCGCGCTGGTGCTGGAGAGCTACGACGCCGCGATGGCGCGCGGCGCAAACATCCTCGGCGTCGTCGCCGGCTGCGGCGAGCTCACCGATTCCTTCCACCGCACCCGCTCCAGCCCCGACGGCAAGCCGGCGATCGGCTGCGTGCGCAAGACGCTCGCGGACGCCGGCATGGAGCCGAACCAGATCGACCACATCAACGCGCACGGCACCTCGACCCCGGAAAACGACAAGATGGAATATCTTGCGACCTCGGCCGTGTTCGGCGAGCACACGGCGAACATTCCGGTGTCGTCGAACAAATCGATGGTCGGCCACACGATCTCGGCGGCCGGCGCGGTCGAGGCGATCTTCTCGCTGCTCACCCTCGAGCATCAAAGGATTCCGCCGACCATCAATTACGAGCTGCCGGATCCGGCGATCCCGTTCGACGTGGTCGGCAACAAGGCGCGCGATGCCAAGGTCACCGCCGTGATGTCGAACTCGTTCGGTTTCGGCGGGCAGAATGCCTCGCTGATCCTGACGCGCGAACCGGCCTGAGCCAGCGCTCGCTTCATGCGATGAAACGCCTGCTCCTTCGTACCCGCGCCGGCCTGCGAGATACCGCGAAACCCCTGCTCGATGCAGCCACCGGCGCTGCGACGATCGGCATGTTGCGGGCCACGCGCTATTTCGATCCGGACAAGACCGCAAGGTTCTTCGGCCGCGCCGCGCATTTCATCGGCCGTCGGTTGCGCGAAGACCGCATCGGCCGCGAAAATCTCACCGCGGCTTTCCCTGAGAAATCACCGCAGGAGATCGAGCAGATCCTCAGCGGGGTCTGGCACAATCTCGGGCGGCTCGGCGCCGAGTTTGCCCATCTCGACCGCATTTGGGACCATGATCCCGCCGATCCGGACAAGCCCAGCCGTGTCGAATTCTCCGGCCGCAGCAAGCAGCTGTTCGACCAGTTGCGCGACGACGGCAAGCCGGCGCTGTTCTTCGCGGCGCATCTCGGCAATTGGGAGCTGCCCGCGCTCGCCGCCGTGGCGCACGGGCTCGATGCTGCGATCCTGTTCCGCCGGCCCAACATCGAAGCCGCCGACCGCGCCATCGAACGGATCCGTGCGGTCAAGATGGGCACCATGGTCCCGGCCGGCCGCGACGCCCCGCTCAAGCTGGCGCAGGCGCTGCAGAACGGCCAGCATGTCGCGATGCTGGTCGACCAGTATCTGACCAACGGCGTTCCCGTCACCTTCTTCGGCCGCAAGACCACCGCCAACCCGACGCTGGCGCGGCTGCGCCGGCAGATCGACTGCCCGATCCACGGCACAAGAATCATCCGCCTGCCCGACGGCCGTTTCCGCGGCGAAGTCTCCGAGGAAGTGAAGCCGGTGTTCGATGCCTCCGGCCAGATCGACGTCCAAGGCACCATGCAGGCCGTGACCGATGTCGTCGAAGGCTGGATCCGCGAATATCCGGATCAATGGCTCTGGCTGCACCGGCGCTGGCGCTGATCAAGGACGTTCTGCCTGCGTCATTGCGAGGAGCGAAGCGACGAAGCAATCCATGCTTGAGCATGTGTGGTGGGATGGATTGCTTCGCTGCGCTCGCAATGACGGTGGCGACGCTTCGCGTCACTTCCCCGTCTTCACCCGCGTCCATAGCCGGTTGATGATCCGCTGCGTGGCGGGGTCGCGCGCGGTGATCACGAACAGCTTCTTCTGCATGGCTTCGTCGGGATAGATGTTCTTGTCGTCGAGGATCTTCGGATCGACGAGCTTCTGGCTCGCCAGATTGCCGTTGGCGTAGGACAGGAAGTTCGAGTTCTTCGCCGCGACGTCGGGGCGGTAGAGGTAGTTGATCAGCTCGTACGCCTCATTGACGTTCTTGGCATCCGCGGGGATCGCGAGATTGTCGAAGAACATCTGCGCGCCCTCTTTCGGGATGGTGTAGCCGATATCGACCCCGGTCTTGGCCTCCGCCGCACGGCTGCGCGCCTGCATGATGTCGCCGGACCAGCCGACCACGAAGCAAATCTCGCCTGTGGCCAGCGCGCTGAGATATTCGGACGAATGGAATTTGCGCACATAGGGCCGGATCTTGATGACGAGATCGGCGGCCTTCTCCAAATCGGCCTGCTTGGTCGAGTTCGGGTCGAGCCCGAGATAGCTCAGCGCCGCCGGCAGGATGTCGTCGGCGGAATCCAGCATATGGATGCCGCAATCCTTGAACTTGGCGAGGTTCTCCGGCTTGAACACCATGTCCCAGCTGTCGATCTTCGCATCGGGCCCCAGGATCTGCTGCGCCATCTTGACGTTGTAGCCGATGCCGGTGGTGCCCCACATGTAGTTGGCCCCGTAGGTGTTGCCGGGGTCGTAGGTCGCAAGCTCCTTCGTCACCACCGGCCAGGCATTGGCAAGGTTCGGCAGCTTCGCCTTGTCGAGCTTCAGGAACACCTTCGCTGTGATCTGGCGCTGCAGGAAATAGCCCGTGGGCACCACGACGTCGTAGCCCGACTTGCCGGCGAGCAGCCGCGTCTCCAGCGTCTCGTTGGCGTCGAACGTGTCGTAGACCACCTTGATGCCGGTCTCCTTGGTGAAGTCCTCCAGGACTCCCGGCGCCATGTAGTTCGACCAGTTGTAGAAATTGACCGTGCGCTCCTGCGCGCGGCTGGACGTGGAGAACAGCAGGACCGCAGCGAGCGTGCCGACGAAGTCGACGAGACGGCGGCCCTGCTTTCCCATTCCGGCTTACCTCTTGCGGCGGTGGACGGCGTCCGACAGGCGCTCCAGCGCACGATCGAGCGTCGCGTCCTTCTTGGCGAAACAGAAGCGGACGACCGACGTCACCGCATCCTGCTCGTAGAACGCCGACACGGGAATAGCCGCGACCTTGTAATCCCTTACAATTCTCCAGCAGAACTCGGCGTCGGTCTCGTTGAGCCCGAGCGGCGACAGGTCCACCGTGAGGAAGTAGGTGCCCTGCGACTTCAGCACCGGGAAGCCGAGGCTCTCGAGCCCCCTGGTCAGGCGGTCGCGGCTGCGCGCCATTTCCGTGCGCATGGTCAGGAAGTAGTCGTCCGGCTTGTTGAGGCCGTAGGCGACGGCGGCCTGCAGGTTCGGCGCCGTCGTGAAGGTGAGGAATTGATGCACCTTGGCGGCGACGCGCAGCAGCGGCGGGGCGGCGCAGACGAAGCCGATCTTCCATCCCGTGAGCGAGAAGATCTTGCCGGCGCTGCCGACCTTGATGGTGCGGTCGCGCATGCCGGGGATCGTGATCAGCGGGATGTGCTCGCGGCCGTCGAAGGTGACGTGCTCCCAGACCTCGTCGCAGATCGCGATGCTGTCGAATTCCTGGCAGAACCGCGCCAGCAGTTCGAGGTCTTCGCGCGGATAGACCACCGCCGCCGGATTGAGCGGGTTGTTGAACAGCACCGCCTTGGTCTTGTGATTGAAGGCGCTGCGCAGCATGTCCTCGTTGAGCCGCCAGTGCGGCGGCTCGAGCCGCAGCAGGCGCGGAATGCCGCCGGCCTGGCGGATGATCGGCAGATAGGAATCATAGACCGGCTGGAACACGATCACTTCGTCGCCGGGCTCGACCACGGCAAGGATCGCCGAGGTCAACGCCTCGGTGCCGCCGGAGGTCACCATCACCTCGGTCATCGGATCGAGCTTGAGCCCGTGCCAGCGGCCGTAATGCGCGGCGATCGCCTGGCGCAGTTCCGGGATGCCCATCATCGACGGATACTGGTTGTAGCCGTTGACCGAGGCGTCCGCGGCGGCGCGGCGGATGTCCTCCGGTCCGGGATCGTCGGGAAAACCCTGTCCGAGATTGATGGCGTCGTTGTCGCGCGCGGCCTGCGACATCGCCTCGAAGATGGTGACGGGCAGGTCCGCGAAGACCTTGTTCATCGAGATCATGGCAGGGATCAGCCGCCCGTCTTGGTCGGCAGTCCCGCCGCCTTCCAGCCGATGATGCCGCCGGCGAGGTGCTTGTCGTAGGGCAGGCCCGCGGCCTGCGCGGCCAGCGAGGCCGTCACCGAACGCTTGCCGGAGCGGCAGGCGAACACCACCTGCTTGCCCTGCGGATCGGGGATCGCCGATGGATCGAAGGTCGACAGCGGCACCACGACGCTATCGGGATAAGCCTCGACGGCGACTTCATTGGGTTCGCGCACGTCGACCAGGAGATAGCGGCCGTCGGCTATTCCCTTCGACACCTCGTCCGGAAACAAATCTTGCACCTGGTGGTCCGCCACGGAAAAATCCTCCCGACATCAGCTTGGCAGGCTTCGCGCCTCGCCCGGTCTGGCCGCAAAGTCGCCTCTCGCGCGGAGAAAATCAAGGCTCCGAAACGGGTTACGGCCCTGCGCGAAAGCTTTAGATCGTCACCTGCGTGCCGACCTCGACCACCCGCCCGGTCGGAATCTGGAAATAATCGGTGGCGTCGTTCGACGACCGACTCAGCGCGATGAACAGATGGTCCTGCCAGCGCGGCATGCCGGAATGCGCCGCCGGCTTCAGCGCCCGGCGGGACAGGAAGAACGAGGTCGACATGATATCGAACTGCCAGCCGAGCTTGCGGGCGATCGCCAGCGTCTTCGGCACGTTCGGCTGCTCCATGAAGCCGAACTTCAGCGTCACCTTGGAGAAGGTCTCGCTCAACTGCTCCATCCGCACCCGCTCGGACGGGTCGATGCGCGGCGTCGGCGCGGTCTCGATGGTGAGGATGACGTTCTTCTCGTGCAGCACCTTGTAGTGCTTGAGGCTGTGCATCAGCGCAGTCGGCGCGCTGACGGGATCGCTGGTCAGGAACACCGCGGTGCCGGAGACCCGCTGCGGCGGCCGCTTCTCCAGCATCCGCACGAGATCGTCGAGCGGGAATTCCAGCTTGCGCGACTTCTCGAACAATAGCCGGCTGCCGTGCCGCCAAGTGTACATCACGACGATCATGGCAGCGCCGAGCGCGAGCGGCACCCAGCCGCCCTCGAACACCTTGAGCAGGTTGGCCGTCAGGAAGGTGAGATCAAGGAACAGGAACGGCGCGATCAGCGCGCCGGCCGCGAGCGGCGACCAGCGCCAGACCCGCCAGATCACCACAAAGCCCATCATCGCCGTCACCACCATGGTGCCGGTCACGGAAATGCCGTAGGCCGAAGCCAGCGCGCTCGACGAGCGGAACATCAAGACCAGCACGATGACCGCGATGAACAGGAAGCGGTTGATGCGCGGCATGTAGATCTGGCCGGAATGCGCTTCCGACGTATGGCGGATCTCGAACCGCGGCAGCAGGCCGAGCTGGATCGCCTGGCGCGTCAGCGAATAGGCCCCGGTGATCACGGCCTGGCTCGCGATCACGGTCGCGACCGTCGCCAGCGCGACCATCGGGATCAGCGCCCAATCCGGGAACATCAGGAAGAACGGGTTCTCGATGCCCTTGGGATTGCCGATGACGAGCGCCCCCTGCCCGAGATAGTTCAGCGCCAGCGACGGCAGCACGATGAACAGCCAGGCGGTCTGGATCGGGCGCTTGCCGAAATGGCCGAGATCGGCATAGAGCGCCTCCGCGCCAGTGACCGCGAGAAACACCGCGCCGAGGGTGATGAAGCCGACCACGCCGTGATTGAGCATGAACAGCACCGCATGGATCGGGTTCAGCGCGTACAGCACCTCGGGATGCCGCGCGATCTGCGGCAACGCGGCGATCGCGATCACCGCGAACCAGACGCACATCACGGGGCCGAAGAAGGTGGCGACGCTGGCGGTGCCGCGCGACTGCACCGAGAACAGGATCACCAGGATCACCACCGTGAGCGGCACGACATAGGGATCGAAGGTCGCGGTGACGAGCTTGATGCCCTCGACCGCCGACAGCACCGAGAGCGCCGGTGTGATTACGGCGTCGCCGTAGAACAGCGCGCCGCTGACGATGCCGAGCATCACGATCGCGCCGGCGCCCTTGGCCGCCGCGCGCTGCGCCAGCGCCATCAGCGCCAGCGTGCCGCCCTCGCCGTTGTTGTCGGCACGCAAGAGGATCACGACGTATTTCAGCGTCACGACGATGATCAGCGCCCACAGGATCAGCGAGAGCACGCCGAGCACCGCATGCGTGGTGACCCCCGCCTCGCCGCCGCTCGCGGCAACGACGGCCTCGCGCAACGCGTAGAGCGGGCTGGTGCCGATGTCGCCATAGACGACACCGATGCTGCCGAGCATCAGCGCCTTGAAGCCGGCGGTCGAATGCGCTTCGCCATGCCCGTTGGCCGCGGGCGTTTCCGCCGCGGTGATCGCACTCTCGGATGACATGGAAAGTTGCGCCTCTGCCTTCTACCGCATCGCACAATGCCGGGTTGCAGGCCTATACTCCCGGCAGGAATGCATAGGTTAGCATGGATTCAGGTCCCGGCTATGCATATCACGCATAGGTCACAGTTTTTCAACTCCAGAATCCTGCGTTCCGTCAGATAGTTACCTGGGTACCCACTTCAACCACCCGGCCGGTCGGGATCTGGAAATAGTCGGTGGCGTCGTTGGCGGACCGGCTCATCGCGATGAATAGATGGTCCTGCCATTGCGGCATCCCGGACTGGGCCGACGGCTTCAGCGAGCGACGCGACACGAAGAACGAGGTCGCCATGATGTCGAACTGCCAGCCGAGCTTCCGCGCGACCGCGAGCGCCTTTGGCACGTTCGGCGATTCCATGTAGCCGAAGCGCAGCCGCACCGCGGTGAACTTGTCGCTGATCTTCTCGATCGAGACGCGCTCGGACAGATCGACCCGCGGCGTCGGCGCGGTCTCGATGGTCAGGATCACGTTGTGCTCGTGCAACACCTTGTTGTGCTTGAGATTGTGCAAGAGCGCAGTCGGCACGAAGCTGGGGTCGCTGGTCAGGAACACCGCAGTGCCCTTGACGATGTGCGGCGGCCGCTTCTCGAGGCTCTGGATCAGATCGCGCAGCGGCACCTCGATGCGCCGGGTCTTGGCGATCAGGATCGCCGCGCCGCGCCGCCAGGTCCAGATCATGATCGCGACCACGGCACCGAACAACAGCGGCACCCAGGCGCCCTCGAACAATTTCAGCAGATTGGCGCTGAAGAAGGTGGTGTCGATGATCACGAAGGGCAGGATCAGGGCTGCCGCGGAGGCCGCGCGCCAATTCCATAGTTTCCAGATCACGATGAAGCCCATGATGCCATCGGCGACCATGGTGGTGGAGACCGCGATGCCGTAGGCCGAGGCGAGCCCGCTCGAGGTACGGAAGAGCAGCACCAGCAGCAGCACGCCGATCAGCAGCAGCCGGTTGACCCGCGGCAGATAGACCTGGCCGGCGTGGCTCTCGGAGGTGTAGCGGACCTCGAAGCGGGGCAACAGCCCGAGCTGCACCGCCTGGCGGATCAGCGAATAGGCGCCGGTGATCACGGCCTGGCTTGCGATCACGGTCGCCAGCGTGGCAAGCCCGACCAGCGGCAGCAGCAGCACCTCGGGCACCATGCGGTAGAACGAATTCTCGATCGCGGACGGATCGGACAGCACCAGCGCACCCTGGCCGAAATAGTTCAGCAGCAGCGAAGGCAGCACGAAGAACAGCCAGCCGGACTGGATCGGCTTGCGGCCGAAATGCCCGAGATCGGCGTAAAGCGCCTCGCCCCCGGTCACGGCAAGGAATACGGCGCCGAGCGTCACCAGGCCGATGGTGCCGTGAGTCAGCAGGAACTGGAGCGCGTAATAGGGGTTGATCGCCGCCAGCACCGACGGATCATCCTTGATGTGGACGATCCCCATCGCCGCCAGGGTGCCGAACCACAGCACCATCACCGGCCCGAAGGCAGAGGCGACGCGGGCCGTGCCGTGGCTCTGCACCGAGAACAGGATCACGAGGATCAGGATCGTCAGCGGCACGACATAATGCTCGAGATGCGGCGTGGCGAGCTTGAGGCCTTCGACCGCCGACAACACCGAGATCGCCGGCGTGATCATGGAATCGCCGATGAACATCGAGGCGCCGACCACGCCGAGCACCAACAGCGGCCAGCTGCGGCGGCCGATCGCGCGCTGGCCGAGCGCCATCAGCGAGAGCGTGCCGCCCTCGCCATTGTTGTCGGCACGGAGCAGCAGCAGCACGTATTTCGCGGTGACGACGGTGAACAGCGCCCACAGGATCAGGCTGAGCACGCCCAGCACCATGATCCGTGTGACCGGCTGGCCGTGCGCGGCGCCGCCGACCGCCTCGCGGAAGGCGTAGAGCGGCGAGGTTCCGATGTCGCCGAACACCACGCCGATGCTGCCAAGCATCAGGGCCCAGAAGCCCGAGGTCGCTTGCCCCTGGCCCTGTCCCTCCTGGGCTTCGCTGGTTGTGACGCTGGCAGCCATGGCGAGGGTGGAACGCTCGATCGGTTGATTTTGATCCGCGCGGTGATCGACGCTTCCGCCTCACCTGTCAACCGAGCACAAGGTCACTCCCACCGTGGTCCAGTAACCCATTGCTACGGCTTCAGATCCGGCGGCAATGGCGGATTTTCCCGCATCAACGTGATGGTCACGCGACGATTCGCCGGCAAGGTCGGATCGTCCGGAAACAGCGGCTGGCCGTCGGCTTTGCCTGAGACCGCGAAGATGTGCGAGGACGGCAGCCCTTCCCGCTCCAGGATCTGCCGGACCGCATTGGCGCGGTCGGCGGAGAGGTCGAAGGCATCATAATCGCTGCGCGCCGGCACGAAGCCTGCGGCGGTATGCCCCACGATCGCGACCCGCAGCGGCGTCGCCTTCAAGGGCGCCGCAAGCTTCTGGATCAGCCGGCGGGTGCGGTCATACGGCTCCTTGGAGCCGTCGGCGAACATCGAGCGGCCGTCCTGGTCGACGATCTCAAGGTTCAAGCCCTCCTTGGTCTCCTCGAACATGATGTTCTTGGAGATTTCCGTCAGCTCCGGCATGTCCTGCAGCGCCTGCCGCAACGAGGCGGAGGCGAGCGCGAATTCGCGGTCGATCTTCAGCCGCGCGCCGTTGATCTGGCTGCGCTCCTTCTCGTCCGGCGTCGGATTGGCCGAGGATTCCTCCGGCGAGATGTGGTCGACATTCTTCAGCTTCGGCCGGGTCGGCAGGCCGTCGGATTCGACGATGCCGGAATAGCGTACATTGGTCTGCACGCCGAAGGCATCGCGCATCGAGCCTGCGACGATCTTCAGCTTGTTGTTGTCCATGGTGGAGAACGCGACGAGCATCACGAAGAAGCTCATCATCAGGCCCATCAGGTCGGCGAAGGTCACGAACCAGCCGTGACCGCCGCCATGTGCATCGCCGCGCTTTTTCTTGGCCATCGCTGCTTTCCCGGGAGCGCCTGATCCGAGCCGTCAGGCCGGGACCGGCTCGCCTTCCTCGTGGCGATGCTTCTCCGGCAGGTAGGCCAGCAACATCTCGCGTACCAGCGCCGGGCTCTTGGAGTCGCGGATCATCAGAATGCCGTCGATGATCAGCGTGCGGTTGGTTTCCTCGTCGAGCAGCTTGCCGTGCAGCTTGTCGGCGATCGGCAGGCAGAACAGATTGGCGACCAGCGCGCCGTACAGCGTCGCCAGCAGCGCGGTCGCCATGAACGGGCCGAGCTTGGAGGGATCGGTCATGTTGGCGAACATCTGCACCATGCCGATCAGCGTGCCGATCATGCCGAACGCCGGCGCGCAGTCGCCGATCGCGCGGTAGATCTTGCTGCCCTCGTCGAGATGCATCAGGAAATTGTCGCGGTCGCGCTCGAGATTGTCGCGGATGAATTCGAGGTCGTAGCCGTCGGCGACGTAGCGGATGCCCTTGGCGAGGAACGGCTCGGTGGTCTCGACCTTTTCCAGCCCGACCGGACCCTGCTTGCGGGCGATCTCGGCGATGCGGGCGAGCTCGTCGACGAGATCCCGCGCCGACAGCCGGCTCATCGTGAAGGCGAACTTGGCGCCGAGCGGCAGGCCGTGCAGCATCACGCCGAGCGGAAAGCGGATCATGGTCGCCGCGATCGAACCGCCGAAGATGATGATCATGGCATGTTCGGAAATGAACATGTGCAGGTCGCCGCCCAACAGCATCATCACCGCGATAACGGCGAAGCCGGCAACCAGCCCAGCGCCCGTCATGATATCCATGGGAGACTCCAACGCGTACGCAACACCGGTCCGTCCTGGACGGCGCGCGGCCCAAGGCGGACCGCGTGGCAAAACCCTAACGTTAATGCGATTAAGGACGCGTTACCGAATTTGGTAGGGATAACAATGGGTAAACGCCCCGTTCCTCGCGATGTCGTTGAAGATGCTGGCTTTCCACTGCGACCGCCGCCGCCGAATGCGCAAAAGGCCTCCCCGTAGAACACCGGACGTGGGATAGCTTGATTGAGGGGAAACGAACCAGCGAGCAGAGCAGGATGAAGGCGGTTGTCGTCGAGCAATATGCGTCCATCGATCAGATCGGGCTGAAGGACATCGCGATGCCCGAACCCGCGCCCGGCGAGGTCCGGATACGGGTGCACGCGGCAAGCATCGGCTTTGTCGATGGGCTGAAGGTCGAGGGCCGCTACCAGACCAAGGATCCCCTCCCCTTCACGCCAGGCGCTGAGTTTGCCGGCGTGGTCGACGCGGTGGGCAATGATGTCGTCGGCATCGCGCCGGGAACGCGGGTGATGGGCGCGGCGCGCTCGGGCGGGCTCGCGGAGTATGTCACCGTGCCGGCGGCAGCCGTCGAGCTCATGCCGGACCGGCTGTCGATGGAGGCGGCCGCCGCCTTCCGCACCAACTACCTCACCGCGCTGTACGCGCTCGGCGAACGCGGCGCGCTCCGCGCCGGCGAGCAGCTGCTGGTGCTGGGCGCTGCCGGCGGCACCGGGATTGCCGCGATCCAGGTCGGCAAGCTGCTCGGCGCCCGCGTCATCGCCGCCGCCTCGACCGAGGCGAAGCGCGACTACGCCGCAAGCTTCGGCGCCGACGCCGTGATCGACTACACCGAGCCCGATTGGCGCGACGCGCTGAAGCAATCGACCGACGGCCATGGCGCCGACGTGATCTTCGATCCGGTCGGCGGCGAGGTGTCGTTGCAGGCGTTCCGCTCGATCGCGTGGAATGGCCGTCATCTCGTGGTCGGCTTTGCCGCTGGCACCATCCCCGCTCTGCCGTTCAACCTGCCGCTGCTCAAGGGCGGCCTCCTGATCGGCGTCGACGCCGCCCAGATCGCCCGCCGCGAGCCGGAGGCGCTGGCGCGCGTGACGGCGCAATTGTCGGCGTGGCTGAATGACGGCAGGCTTTCGCCTGTCGTCGGCAAGGTGTTCGCCTTCGAGGATTTCCGCGCGGCGTTCAAGACCATGCAAACGCGCGCCGCGCTCGGCAAGATGGTGGTGCGGATCGTGTAGGGTTTGTGGCGCTGCCGTCACGTCACCCTCGGTGTGCGCGCAGGGACGGCAGTGAGTTTTGCTGCACCGCTCGCCAAATAACCTGCTGAGCCCTAGTCCCACCTCTTACGAAACGTCAGCCTTTCGTGCTTGCCGTCTTGTCGAGCGCAGCGCGCAAGCCTTTGGCGAGCATCACGGCATCATCGTTGGCCCAGAAATGCATGAAGAACAGCCGCGGCTGCTCGTCCAGCATGTGGCTGTGCAGCGCGGTCACCGCGATGCCATGGGTCCGCAGTGCCATGATCACCGGGTTGACCTCCTCGCCGGTCAGCACGAAGTCGCCGGTGATCGCCGCCTTGCCGCCACCCGTGGGCTGGAAATTGATGCCGATGGCAACGCCCATCGGCCCGACCGGGGTCAGCGGCATGCCGCCCTCGGTGATCGGATCGCGGCGCGGAACGTTGAACTGATAGACGCCGCCATTGGCCTGCCCCTTGACGCCAATGATCTGGTCAAGCTGGACGGTGTCGAGATCGACAGCTGGCGGGGACGCCGTCGATGCCGCGACCGCAAGAGGCGTCTTGCTTTCGGCGAGCGCGTCGCGGATCGCGGACGCGATCCGAACCGGGTCGCCGTGACCGGCCACGTGCATGTAGAACGTCGCCGGCGTTGCGCCGAGGAGATGGTTGTGAACCGCGGTGATCTCCAGTCCGTTGGCGATCATTTTCGCCATGACCGGGTTGATCTCTGATTCCAGGAGCACCAGATCGCCCATCGCCATGATGCCGCCATGCATCGGCTTGAATGCGACCCAGCCGCCGAGCGCCAGGGCCGGTTTGATGGTCACCCCGTCGAGCGTCACGGCGAGATCGGTCCGCGGAAATCCGTAGCGGTGCACGTCGCCTGCGACCGCGGCCTTGCGGCCCAAGGTGTCATCGACCTTCTGCCAGTCGACGTCCTGCGCATGGGCTGACGTCACGAAAGGCTCGGCGAAGATTTGCCAGTCGATCTTCTGCGCGCTTCCGCCGGTGGCGAGAAGGCAGGCACCGATGCCGGCGAGGACTGGGATCACTTTTCGCATTGAACCGCTCCACTAAAACCTAGAGGTCTGGACTTTTGCCGCTCTTGCGCCGACTTATTCCTTCGAGAGTTCGACGATGGTCTTGATGCCCGCAATGCTCCGCACCGAAATTTCGACGAGGTCTCCGAAACGGACGGCATTGAAAATCAAGCCGTCTTGAACCTTGAACCGCTCGATCGCATCCGATGACAGCCGGATGTTGATGGTGTCGCTGCCTTGATCGACGCTGTCGACAACGCCACGCAGCATCTGGGTCGCGGGCGGACGCACGGGGGCTGGAGCCAGCAAGACCGCTGTGCCTGCCGCAGTAGCATCCTCGCCCCGATCCGCTGGCGCAGCCACCGCGAAACCCGATAGCAGATAGGCTGTCGCGGCAGCCAAGATCATTCTCGCCATGGTTGCTGTCTCCCTAGATGATGCCTGCCAGACGCAGCAGGACGCCCGCGATGCAGGACGCAGCGAGCACCACGAGCATCGCGATGTTGAACCGGAAGATCGCCACGGCCGCCGCGAGCGATAGCGTGAACGCAAATGGATCGATGCTGCTCATCACGGGCGCATCGAACGATAGGCCTGCGCCGTGGACCGGAAAGGTCTGCCTGAACAACGTGTGCAGCGCGAACCAGATCGACAGATTGAGGATCACGCCGACGACTGCGGCGGTGATGGCGGTGAGTGCCCCTGCCAACGCCTTGTTGCCGCGCAGCGCCTCGATGTAGGGCGCGCCGACGAAGATCCAAAGAAAGCATGGCGTGAAGGTGACCCAGGTCGCGAGCAAGCCGCCCAGCGTAGCGGCGAGCATCGGCGGCAATCCGCTTGCCTCGCGGAACGCGGCCATGAAGCCCACAAACTGGACCACCATGATCAGGGGTCCGGGCGTGGTCTCCGCCATGCCGAGCCCATCGAGCATCTCCCGCGGACTCACCCAGCGATAATATTCGGCGGCCTGCTGCGCGACATACGCCAGCACGGCGTAGGCGCCGCCGAACGTCACCATCGCCATTTTGGAGAAGAAGATCGCGATTTGGCTGAAGACATCATTCGGCCCCAGAGCAAGGAGGAGTGCCAGGACAGGGACGAGCCAGAGCGCGAGCCAGACGGCGGCGACACGAACGGTACGTGAGCTGCTCGGCTTGACGTGATCAGGCACGGCCTCGCCCAGCAGGCTATCGATCGCCGCCGAACTCTTTCCTCCGTGTTCGACCGCCGCGAACTCGGGCCTGCCCAGCCGAGCCCCGACGAAACCGAACACGCCTGCAACAATGATGATGAGCGGAAATGGCGCGCCGAAGAAGAAGATCGCGACAAAGGCTGTCGCCGCCAGCGCGATCATGACGGGATTGCGGAGTGCGCGCTTTCCGACCCGGACCACCGCCTGGATCACGATGGCGAGAACCGCCGCCTTCAGGCCGAAGAACAGGGCCTCGACGAAGCCGACATTGCCATAGGCCGCATAGATGTAGCTCAGCCCCATAATGGCGAAGATACCGGGCAGGATGAACAATCCTCCCGCCACGATGCCGCCTGCCGTACGGTGCAGCAGCCAGCCGATATAGGTGGCGAGCTGCTGGGCCTCGGGTCCCGGCAGCAGCATGCAGTAATTGAGCGCGTGCAGGAAGCGCCCTTCGGAGATCCAGTTCTTCTCCTCGACGAGGATGCGATGCATCACCGCGATCTGGCCGGCGGGTCCGCCGAAGCTCAGGATGGCGACACGCATCCAGACCAGCAGCGCCTCGTTAAAGGTGATGCCATGAGCCGGCGCTTGCGCGCCGGCCCGACCGCTCTCCGCAAGATCGGTCATGGCTTCACCTTGTTGGTCGGCCAGTTGTGGGTTTCCCTGGTCGCGTCGCGGCACCAGCGATAGAAGGCGTCATAAAGCAGCAGCCCGGCGCTCAACTGCTCGAGGTCATCGTCAAACATCCGCGAAAGACCGAGCGAAGCCGCGAGCAGCCCGGGCGCCTCCGGGGACAAATCGAGCCGTGCGGTGTCGGCGGCCCGCACCATGGTCGCAAGCCGCTCGAGTGCTGGCGTCGACAGGCCGAACTCCTTGACCATCACATCGAAAGTGCAGAGTTCGCCGCGATGGCTCCAGAATACGTTCTCGATATCGAACGAAGTCGCCTGAAATCGCTCGGCGACCGCTTCGACCTCGGATGGTGAGACAAACAAAAAGACCGCGGTGGGATCAACAAAACGGCGGATCAGCCATGGGCAGGCTATGCGGTCGATCTTCGGCCGCGCGCGCGTCACCCAGACGGTGCGGCCGCGCCCGTCGCGCTTGGGGATTTTGTCAGCCGGAACGGTTGGGAGCTTTGCCTCGGTCCAGCCGAGGTGACCACCCTCCAAGACCTCCGCCGCGACATTGCCGCAGCGCAGCCACGCCGCGGTGCCTTCACTGAGTTTCTGGCCCTTTTGGCAGATCACGACCACGGACTTGCCGGTCATGCCCGAGGCCCAGTCATGGATAGCGAGATGCGAACGGCGCATCGCGCCCGGGATCAAGCGCGGATCGGCGGAAAAATCCTCCTCGATGCGCACATCGATGAGGGTCGGCGGGGTCGCCGTGCCGATCAGCCGAGACAATTTTTCAGGTGAGATCGAGGTATATGATGACATGCTGCGCCCTTGGTGAGTAAAGGACGCGATTCTTGGGCATGTCGCCTCGCGGGGAGATCGCACATCCCCGTGGCTCCGAATTAAAGCCCTGGTGCTTCGCCTGTCAACCGGTCTGTGCCGACAGCATCGGCGACGTCGCGGAACAAGCCGTCACGAATGGTTCATCCGATCCTCCGCGCGCATGGAACTCGTCGACCATGAGTCTCAGCGGCTGATAGGATGATGCACCATCCCTCCTCCGCGCTGCGACAAAAAAGCCAATTCGGGAAGCGGCCCGAATCGACAACCCTCCCCCTGTTGGCAATGGAGGACAACTTTGCAGAGCCGAAAGAATGCGCGTTGGTCCGAGGATGACGACAAGCAATTATTGAGGATGCGCGGGGCCAGATTTCACACCCGCCAGATCGCACAGGTGTTGGGCCGGTCCGAGACAGCCATCATGCTTCGCCTCGCCTTCCTGCACAGGCCGGACCAGACCGTTCGTCAGACTGGTCCTGGAGCCGTCAATCTCCGCGCAGATCGGCACGAGCCGCGCGCTCAGCAGGCGATGCAGTCCGGCGAGCGCATTGCGGCGCCAGGCAGCGCCTGGATTGCGGACGTCGGTTTTGCCCGCCCGTCCGCGCGGCCGATCATCGTCCGACGGCATTCCGAGTAGCGTTCACGGGCAGCCGGCTGGCGCGTGTTCTGGATTCTTGTTTTGAGGCGCTTTCTTCACGCGAACCGGTATCCACTTCGCTCGAAACGCTCTAGGAAAGCGTCGGGTCGATCAGGGCGAAATGCACGTGATCGTCGACGACCTTTTCCTCCTTGGCCAGCTTCTCTGCCAACGCCAGGACCTGAGCGCGTTTGTCGGGATCCAGGATGCAGAAGAATGCAACAGCGAGCTTCAACGCTTCCTCGTCAGACGGCCGTGCGAGCATCGGAGGCTCCGTTCAGCAGGCTTTTGTCTTACGCGCTTCGAGCGCGGTTGCCAGTTGGGTTGAGCGCGCGAATATTAACACGTTAAATGATTCTGCGCCAGTTTCCCGATAACCCGCCCGGCGCATCGCCGCCGGCAGACGGCACGCCGGGAAGGCGCGAGACCCCACTGCCAGATATTGCTGGCGAATGGCGAATGCGCTTAGTAGAAATCGTTCAAACCTAGTCCGAACGCCGAAATCCAACGCCCAAGTCCAAACCGTCCAAATCCAAACCGCCCTAGTCCAAACCGCCCAAGCCCAACCGACCAAGACAGGCCGATGCAGCTATTGGAACCGGTACGTGACGACGAGATCGTGGTCGGGCCGAGCAACCGCAATTTCGGGGGCACGATGGCGGCGGTCTGTGCCGTGATCGGCCTCCTCGGATGGTACAAGGGTTCTTCGCACGCGCCGATCTGGATCGGCGTCGCGGCCGTGTTCGCCGGGCTCACGCTGTGGCGGCCGCAATCGCTTTCACTCGCCAACCGCGCCTGGCTGAAGCTCGGCCTCCTGATGTACCGCGTGGTCAATCCCGTGGTCATGGCCATTCTTTTCTTCGGCGCGATCCTGCCGATCGGGCTCGTCATGCGCCTGTTCGGCAAGGATTTCCTTTGTCTTGCCCGCGACGTTTCGTTGCGAACCTATTGGCTGCCGCGGTCCGATCCGCGGCCACCGTCGGAGTCCATGCGTCAGCAGTTTTGAAGTTCCGTCAATTTCAGAGGCACGATGTCATTCCTGCGCGAATTATTTGCGTTCATTCGAGCCCGCCGTAAGTTCTGGCTGATCCCGATCTTTGCCGTGATGCTCATGCTCGGCGGACTGTTGGTGCTGACCAAGGGATCGGCGCTGGCGCCGTTCGTCTACACGCTGTTCTAGAGCATGATCCGGAAAAGTGTGACGCGGTTTTCCGAAAAGATCATGCTCAAAACAAGGAGCTAAAGCGCGATGACGTTTCAACCCAATCTCATCGCGGTTTAGGGGACCGGCGTTGCACATCCTCGGCATCTCGGCGTTCTATCACGACAGCGCGGCGGCGCTGCTGGTCGACGGCAGGATCGTGGCCGCGGCGCAGGAGGAGCGTTTCACGCGGCGCAAGCATGACCCCGCCTTTCCGGCGAACGCCATCCACTACTGCCTGGCCGAGGCGAAGATCGCAGCCGGCGACATCGACCACGTCGTGTTCTACGAAAAGCCGTTCCTGAAGTTCGAACGGCTGCTGGAAACCTACCTCGCCTTCGCGCCGCGCGGCTTCCAGTCGTTCCGCAAGGCGATGCCGGTCTGGCTCAAGCAGAAGCTGTTTCAGAAGGGTGTGCTGCGCGACGCACTGCGCGACATCGACGGCACGGTCGACTGGGAGGCGAAGCTCTTGTTCGCCGATCACCACCAGAGCCACGCGGCGTCGGCCTTCTTCGCCTCGCCGTTCACGGAGGCCGCGATCCTGACGCTCGACGGCGTCGGCGAATGGACCACGACATCGGCCGGCTACGGCCGCGACAACACGCTCGAGCTCGGGCGCGAGATCAACTTCCCGCATTCGATCGGATTGCTCTACTCCGCCTTCACCTATCACCTCGGCTTCAAGGTCAATTCAGGCGAGTACAAGGTGATGGGGCTCGCGCCCTATGGCGAGCCGAAATACGCACGGGTGATCCTCGACCATCTGATCGATCTCAAGGACGACGGCACGTTCCGGCTCGACCTCTCCTATTTCGACTATTGCACCGGGCTGACCATGACCAATGGCCGGTTCGATGCGCTGTTCGGCGGCAAGCCACGCGATCCATCCACGGAACTGCTGGAGCAGCGACATATGGATCTCGCGGCCTCGCTTCAGCACGTCACCGAGGAAATCGTGCTGCGGCTGACGCGCAGCCTGGCCCGCGAGCAACGCTCGGACAATCTCTGCCTCGCCGGCGGCGTCGCGCTCAACTGCGTCGCCAACGGCAAGATCCTGCGCGATGGCGCGTTCAAGCAGCTCTGGGTGCAGCCGGCCGCGGGCGATGCCGGCGGCGCGGTCGGCGCAGCTCTTGCGGCCTATCATCAATTTGCCGGCCGACCGCGGGTCGCGGCCAACCACGATGCGATGCAAGGCGGCTATCTCGGACCGTCTTTTGCGCCATCCGAGATCAGGGACCGCCTGCGCGCCGCCGGCGCCGTGTTCACCGAGCTCGACGACACGGCGCTGATCCAGCGCACGGTCAAGGCGCTGGTCGCAGAGAAGGCGGTCGGCTGGTTTCAGGGCCGGATGGAGTTCGGGCCGCGCGCGCTCGGCGCCCGTTCGATCCTCGGCGATCCGCGCTCGCCGACCATGCAGAGCTCGCTCAATCTCCGCGTCAAGTTTCGCGAGAGTTTTCGTCCCTTCGCACCGGCGGTGCTGCGCGAGGACGTCGCCGACTGGTTCGCGCTCGACCGCGACAGCCCCTACATGCAGCTCGTCGCCGACGTGCTGGAGCGGCGCCGCCTGCCGGTCAGGCCCGAAGACCGCGCGCTGTTCGGCATCGACCGCCTCAACATCCCGCGCTCGCAGATTCCGGCCGTCACCCATGTCGACTATTCGGCGCGGATCCAGACCGTCCATCCCGACACCAACGCGCGGTTTCACGAGCTGCTGACGGCCTTCAAGGCCGCGACCGGCTGCCCGGTGCTGGTCAACACCAGCTTCAACGTCCGCGGCGAGCCGATCGTCTGCACGCCGGAGGATGCGTTCCGCTGCTTCATGGGATCGGACATCGAGACGCTCGTCGTCGGCAATTGTTTTCTCGACAAAGAGGACCAGCCGGCCGCGCTGAAGCTCGACTACAAGAACGCCTTCGAGCTCGACTGATGGTGCCCGCCGACGATCATGGTCCCGTCAAACCGACCAGCGTCTGGCACTCGCTTGGCGCCATCGCGATCGTGACCATCGTCACCTTGGCAGCGCTGGAGATCATCCTGCGGGTCGCCGACTTCCGCGAGCTGCGCGAGGGCATTACCGAACGCTCGCTGAGCTACCGTTACGATTCCGAGCTCGGCTGGGTGCCGGTGCCGGGGCCGAGCCCCGACGTCACCAACGCCCGCACCATCCATGTCCGCCACAACGGCCTCGGCCTGCGCGACGAGGAATTCGTCCTCGACAGCAAGCCGACCATCATGTTCCTCGGAGATTCCTTCGTCTGGGGCCTCGATGTCGAGGCCGACCAACGCTTCACCGACCTGCTCAAGCCGCGCATCCCGGCCTATAAGATCCTCGCCGCCGGCGTCTCGGGCTACGGCACCGACCAGGAATACCTGCTGTTGAGGCGGCTGTGGCCGCAGGTGAAGCCGGCCGCCATCGTGCTGATCTTCTGCACCGACAACGACCGCAAGGACAACAGCACCAACATCCGCTACGAGGATTATCAGAAGCCGTATTTCGCGACTACGCCCGATGGCGCGCTAGTGCTGCAGGGCGTGCCGGTGCCGAAGTCGCGGCTACAGGCCATCAAGGAAGACTGGTGGGTGCGCCACGTCTGGCTGGTCCGGCTCGCCGATGCCGCCTACCTGAAGCTGATGCATCCGGTGCTGTTCGTGCCGGACCCGACGGAGCAGCTGATCGACAAGATCAGGGAATTCGTCGAGGCGAACGGGGCCAAATTCCTGGTCGGCTTGCAGAACACCGATCCCGCGCTGGTTCGCCATCTCCAGGATCAGCACATTCCCTTCGTGACCTTTGACGGCGCGGAGGCCTATCCCGGTGCCCATGTCGGCAACCACTGGACACCGGCGGGCCAGAAATTCGTCGCCGAGCGGATGTTCGGCCTGCTGTCGGCCAACCACCTGACCGGGGAGTGAAATCAGGTGGCCGGCATTCGGCGCTGCCAGGGCCTGGCGGCTCCGCCGGCTGGGCCAAGAGTTATCATAGGTTATTGTTGCCGGGTTCCGCGCCGCCTACCGTTCCGGGAAAGGGCGCTGGGGGTGGCAAAAATGCAGGACATGTTGTCGCATCTCGAGAAGCTCCGCACCGATGCCGCGGAGTGCGCATTGATCCGCGATCTCGCCACCGACCTCAAAAAGCGCGAGCTGTTCACCAAGCTCGCCGAACACCTCGCAGGGCTCGCGGCCGAAGTCGAGAAAGCCATCGCCGCCGCGGGCAAGGAAGGCCAGGCCACCTGAAGCGCGATGAGATTCATCGTGCTTTACCTCTTTGTTCGAGCGATCTTTTTGGATGGAACCTGAGCAGCGCCGGCGCATTGTCGTTGCACCTGCCGGTTGAGCGATAACATGCTACAGCTCCGGTGAATCGTGCCGGACTCGTCGTGTCGTTCTCCATCAGTGGGATACTGCATGCCGCATGTTGCAGGCATCTGTTGCATCTCAAGGCGTTTCATCTTGGTCCCTGTTGCATATCCGCTTGCTCGACAATCGTCAGATCGCGCCGGCGGTCCCCCGCCGGAGACGACGCGATGAAGAACGAGAGCGCCATCTGGTACGTCTCGTTCGCCCTGAGGGATCCCGACGTCGGACACCACCGCTTCGCACGCCAGACCCGCACCTTCACGAGCGAGGCGGACGCCAAGACGTTCGCGCGCACCTTGCTCGAGCGGACCCAAGACGTAAGCGCCGGAACCATCAACCCGCACACGCCCCGCCGCGTGATCGCACCGGCCGCGATCAGCGCCTGGGCCGGTGATGACTAGAGCGTTTTCGAGCGAAGTGGATACCGGTTCGCGTAAAGAAAACGCGTCAAAACAAAAAACCTAGAGCTCCGTTCCGATTCCATCGGAACGGAGCTCTAGCCATCCGCATCAATCGTTGCCGGCGCGCGCCGCCGGCATGTAGATCTGGGCGTAGCCTTCCTTGATCGCCGAGGTGATGCGATCGAGCCGGCGGTCGATATGCTTCTCCAGTACCGACACGCAGCGTTCCTCGTCGCGCGCCTTCAGGCCCTCGACCACGGCGCGATGCTCGGCCTGGGTGTTGGAGCGGTTGATCCGGTCCATGTCGATCCAGCGTACGAAACGGATGCGCGCATTGACGTTGCGCAGCACGCGCAGCATCTCGGCATTGCCGGACATCCCCATCAGCCGCTCGTGGAAGGTCTCGTCGAGCTCGACCAGCTCGACCGAGGAGCGCTCGCCGGGATCGGGACCCGTCGCGTGCAGAAAGGCCAGCAGCGCATCGATGTCTTCGTCGCGCGCGCGGGTGATCGCAAGCCGCACCGAGGCGATCTCGAGCGACTTGCGCAGCTCGTAGAGATCGAAGATCTCGTGCGCGTCGAGCTCGCGGCAGAAGAAGCCCTTGCCGGGTGTGAAGCGCAGGAAGCCCTCGGTGTTCAGCCGGTTCAGCGCCTCGCGCAGCGGCGTGCGGCTGACGCCGAGGCGCTTCGCCAGCTCGCCCTCGTTCAGCCGCTCGCCTGGCTTGAACTCGTAGCTGATCGCCATCGCCTTGAGCTGCTCATAGACCCGGTCGACGATGCTGTCTGAGCTGATGTCCAAGTTGCTACCCGCTTGGGTCACTACGGTTGAAGGGAATCGCGATCACACCCCGATACTATCACCCAAAGGCGCGCGGCCTGAGCCCCGCGTGAAACCAGGTGATCATCGAGTAGATGTCGTAGACCGGCAGCCCGACCTCGGCCTGCAAGGCTGCCGCATAGGGCGGCATGTTGGTGCATTCGAGCACGATGGCGCCGACATCAGGATGGCGCGCGACCAGCTGTTTGCCGGCCTCGACCACGTCGCGTTCGGCCTGCGCCACGTCCATGTCGTCCTTCTCGGCCTTGATCAGGACGCGGAAGAATTCCTTGCCGTTCTCGGTGCCGACCAGCGGTGTATCGAGCGGCACGCCGGCGCCTTCCAGATGCGCCGGCGACAATGTCGAGCCCGACACCGTGACGAGGCCGACGCGCTTGCCCGGCGGCAACGTCGCCTGCACCCACGGCACCTGCATCAGCGATGAGGTCGCAACCGGCACGCCGACCGCGGCCGCCAGCTCCTTCTGGAACAGCGCGAGGAAGCCGCAATTGGTGGTGATCGCCTCGGCGCCGAGCCGCACCAGATCCTTGGCGGCCTCGATGAAGTCGGGCAGCAGGCCGGCCGCGCCGTTGAGCACCACCTTCTCCGGCGACGCGCCGCTGACGACGCGATACAGCACCGGGAACGGCCAGGTGGTGCCGTTGCCCATGTCGCCGGGAATGCGCGGGAAGCGTGCCTCCAGCATCAAAATGCCGAGCGGCGCGCCATAGAGCGCCTTGCCGCCGCGGGCGATACGGGAGGAGGAGTTTGCAGGATAGGTCATGCGTGAGGTCTCAGAGGAAACGGGACGGTGCGAAAGGCGCAAGCGGGATTTCCGGCGTCTTGCCGCTCAGGAGCTGTGCGACCAGCCGGCCGGTGCGGGCCGAGCCGACCAGGCCGATATGGCCGTGGCCGAACGCATAGACGACGTCGTTGGTGGCGCGCGCATAGCCGATGCACGGGCGGCCGTCGGGCATGCTCGGGCGATGGCCGAACCACGTCTTGATGCGCGACGCCGGGATGTTCTTCGGCAGCTTCGGGAACATGCTGAGCAGATTGTTGCGCAGGATCTCGGCGCGCTTCCAGTTCGGCTCGGCGTCCAGGCCTGCGATCTCGACGGTGCCGGCGGCGCGCAGGCCCTTGTCGGTCCAGTTCACCACCATCTTGGCGTCGGAGGCCATCATCGAGTTGCGCGGACCGCATTCCGGGTTCTCGATCATGACGTGATAGCCGCGCTCGGTCTCCAGCGGCAGCGGATCGCCGATCGAGGCCGTGAGCTGTTTTGACCGCGCGCCGGCGGCGACGACCGCGGCATCACAGGCGATCTCGCCGCTCTCGGTGATGACGGCCGTGAGCTTGTTGCCCTGGAGCTTGAGGCCGATGGCCTTGGCCGCGACGCGCTCGGCGCCATTGGCGACCGCATGCGCGGCGAGTGCGGCGACATAGCTGCCGGGATCACGGCAGCGACCGGCCTCTTCCACCACGACGCCGAACTTGTAGCGCGGGTGCAGATCAGGCTCGCGCTGGCGCATCTCGTCCTCGTCGAGCTCCAGCCACTCGATGCCGACGCGCTTGCGGATGCGCCAGCCGAGATCGCCGTCGAACGGCGCGCGCGAGGGAAACACATGCATCACGCCGCGGCGTTCGATCAGTTCGGGGACGCCGGCCTCCTCCGCGAGTTGCTTGTGCAACAGCGGTGCGTCCTTGAGGAGATCGCGCAGTGCACGTGCGGTCGCCTCGACCTGCGGCTCGGTCCAGCTCGCCAGCAGATACTTGACCAGCCAGGGCAGCGCCTTCGGCAGATAGGACCAGCGGATCGCCAGCGGTCCGAGTGGGTCCAGGAGATAGCCGGGCACCTTCTTCCAGGTGCCGGGCTCGGCCGGCGGGATCACCGAATGCGACGACAGCCAGCCGGCATTGCCGTAGCTCGCCGCCTGCTCGCCACCGGGCGCGCCGGGATCGATCAGCGTGACGCGATGGCCAGCGCGCAGCGCCTCGATGGCCGAGATCACGCCGACCGCGCCGGCGCCGATGATCGCAACATGGCGGCCCGTGGCAGACATCAGCGCTTGGCCTCCTCGGGCACAAAGTCCTTGCCAACCGACAGCGCGCGCTGGTCGAGCAGGCAGTGCAGGATCGACGGCTTGCCGGAGGCAAGCGCACGTTCGAAGGCCGGCGCGAAATCTTCGGTGCGCTCGATCCGTTCGCCATGGCCGCCGAAGGCTTTTGCGTACAGCGCAAAATCCGGATTCTTGAGCTGGGTGCCGACGACGCGGCCGGGATAGTCGCGCTCCTGATGCATGCGGATGGTGCCGTATTGCGCATTGTCGACCACGACGACGATCAGCGGCGCGTCATACTGCACGGCGGTGGCGAACTCCTGCCCGTTCATCAGGAAGCAGCCGTCGCCGGCGAACGCGACGACGACGCGGTCGGGATGCTGCCGCTTGGCCATGACAGCCGCCGGCACGCCATAGCCCATCGAGCCCGAGGTCGGTGCCAGCTGGGCGGCGAACGTGTGGAAGCGGTGGTGGCGGTGAATCCAGCCGGCATAATTGCCGGCGCCGTTGCAGACGATGGCGTCCTTCGGCAGCCGATCGCGCAGCCAGGTGACGATCTGGCCGTACTGGACATTGCCCGGCAGCTCGCGCGGCTTCTCGGTCCAGGCGAGATAATCCGCATGCGCCTTCGCCGCCTCGCCCTTCCAGGCCGGCGTGCTCGCCGGCTTCATGGTCTCGACCGCGGCAGCGAACGCCGCGGGTGTCGCCTGGATCGCCAGCGCCGGCTGGTAGACGCGGCCGAGCTCTTCGGAGCCCGGATGCACGTGGATCAGCTTCTGCTGCGGTGTGGGAATGTCGAGCAGCGTGTAGGACCCCGACGGCATTTCCGACATGCGACCGCCGATCAACAGGATCACGTCGGCACCGGTGATGCGGTCCTTCAATTTCGGGCTCGGCCCGATGCCGAGGTCGCCGGCATAATGCGAGTGGTCCGCGTCGAACAGCGAGGCGCGGCGGAACGAGGTGGTGACCGGCAGATCGAAGCGCTCGGCAAAGCGCGCGATGCCCTTGGCAGCGTCAGCGGTCCAGGCGGAGCCGCCGAGCACGACGATCGGCGCCTTGGCGCTCGCCAGCATCGCGCCGAGGCGTTCGAGATCCGATGGCGCTGGCCAGCTCGCCGCGGGCTCGACCTTCGGCGCGTCGGCGACCGCTGCGGTTTCCGTCAGCATGTTCTCGGGCAGCGAAATCACCACCGGCCCTGGGCGGCCCTGCAACGCGACGCGGAAGGCGCGCGCGACCAGTTCCGGAATGCGGTCGGGACGGTCGATCTCGACCGCCCATTTCGCCATGGTGCCGAACACCGCCTTGTAGTCGAGCTCCTGGAACGCCTCGCGCTCGCGCATGCCGGTATCGACCTGGCCGACGAACAGGATCATCGGCGTCGAGTCCTGCATTGCGATGTGGACACCATGCGCGGCATTGGTCGAGCCCGGGCCGCGGGTCACGAAGCAGATGCCGGGACGCCCGGTGAGCTTGCCATAGGCCTCCGCCATCATCGCCGCGCCGCCCTCGGCGCGGCAGATCACGACGTCGATCGGGCTGTCATGCAGCGCGTCGAGCGCGGCAAGATAGCTCTCGCCCGGGACGCAGGTGACGCGTTCCACCCCCTGCGCGACCAGCTGGTCGATCAGGATCTGGCCTCCGGTGCGGGCGTTGGATTTGGTCATGACAGCTCCCTGCAGGCTTTGGCGATGCGTCCGAGCGCGTCGCGCAGATTTTGGTCCGAGGTTGCGTAGGATAGACGGAAATAGGGCGCAAGGCCGAAGCAGCTACCGGGGACCACGGCGACGTCATGGCGCTCCAGCAAATAGCGGCAGAACGCGCTGTCACTGTCGATTTGCATGCCGTCATGCGCGCGGCGCCCGATCAGACCCGCACAATTGGCAAAGGTATAGAACGCGCCTTCCGGCCGGCGGCAACTCACGTCATCGATCGCATTGAGCTTGTCGACGACAAGGTCGCGGCGGCGCTGGAAGGCGTCGCGGCGCTCGATCAGAACCTCCTGCGGCCCTGTGAGCGCGGCGATCGCAGCCGCCTGGCTCACCGAGGACGGATTGGTCGTGCTCTGGCTCTGCACCACCGCCATCGCCGCGATCAGCTCGCGCGGACCGCCGCCATAGCCGACGCGCCAGCCGGTCATCGCATAAGCTTTCGAGACGCCATTGACCGTGAGGGTGCGCGACTTCAGGCCGGGTTCGAGCGCCGCCGCCGTGACGAAGGGCATGCCGTCATAGGTGAGGTGTTCATAGATATCGTCGGCCATCAGCCAGACATGCGGATGGCGCATCAAGACGTCTAGGATCGGCCTGAGCTGCGCCGCCGAATAGGCCGCGCCGGTTGGATTCGACGGCGAGTTCAGCAACAGCCAGCGGGTGCGCGGCGTGATCGCGGCTTCGAGGTCGGCGGCATCGAGCCGAAAACCGTTCTCCTCGCGGCACGGCACGTCGACCGGCACGCCGTCGGCGATCTTCACCATGTCGGCGTAGCTCGTCCAATACGGCGCGGCGAGGATCACCTCGTCGCCGGGGCTAAGCGTCGCCATGAACGCGTTGTGGATCACCTGCTTGGCGCCGGCACCGGCGGTAATCTCATCGCTCGCATAGTCGAGGCCGTTCTCGCGGCGGAATTTTGCCGCGATCGCAGCCTTCAGCTCCATGGTGCCGTCGAGGATGGTGTATTTGGTCTGGCCGCCGCGGATCGCCTGTTCCGCGGCGGCCTTGACATGGTCAGGCGTATCGAAATCGGGCTCGCCGGCGCCGAGCACGATCACCGGGCGCCCTTCCTGCTTCAGCCGCTGCGCGACAGCACCGATCTTGAGGATTTCGGAGACGCCGATCGCGCCGATGCGCCGGGCGGGACGAAAGCTGTTGTCGTGGACGGTCACGGCGCGCTCCGATGCAAGGGCTACGCGCGCGCGGCGATCGCGATCACCTCGATGCGATAGCCGGGATCGGCGAGTTCGACCTTGCCGCAGGCCCGCGTCGGCGCATTGCCCGGCACGACCCAGGAATCATAGACCGCATTCATCGCGTTGAAATCGTCCATGGTCTTGAGCCAGACCTGGACGCTGAGCAGCCGCGACTTGTCGGTGCCGGCCTGCGCCAGCATGTCGTCGACCTTGGCGAGCGCTTCCTTGGTCTGCTGGGTGATGTCGGCGGTCTTGGTATCGGCGACCTGGCCGGCGAGGAAGACGAGATCACCGAACACACTGGCGCGGCTGCGGCGGGCGTTCTGGTCGATACGGGTGATGTCAGACATGGTGTCGTCCTTCCAATTTCAAAACTGTCAGCGGCCGGTCGCGATGATGCGGGCGCAATGATCGAGGGCCGCGCCGATCAGATTGTCGCTCGCCTCCGGGGTGCGGAACGCCGAATGCGCCGACAGGGTCACGTTGGGCAGCGTCGACAGCACATGGCCGGCCGGCAACGGCTCGACGGTGAAGACATCGAGGCCGGCATGCGCGAGATGACCGGAGCGCAGCGCCTCGACCATCGCGGCCTCGTCGACCAGCGCGCCGCGCGCGGTGTTGATCAGGATCGCGCCGGGCCGCATCGCCGCGATCCGCTCACGAGAGAGAAAACCCTTGGTGTCGTCGTTGAGCAGCAGATGCAGCGAGACGACATGGCTGTCTGCGAGCAGCCGCTCCAGCGAGACGAACTCGACGCCCGGATGGGTCTTCGCGGTCCTGTTCCAGGCCAGCACCTTCATGCCGCAGCCGAGCGCAAGCCGCGCCGCCTCCGCGGCGATGCCGCCGAACCCGATCAGGCCGAGCGTCTTGCCGGTGAGCTGCAGCGCATCGCGGCGCAGCCATTGGCCGTCGCGCATGCCGCGATCCATCTCGCCGAAGCTCTTGGCGGAAGCCCACATCAGGCCGAACGCACATTCGGCCACCGCCGTGTCGCCATAGCCCTTGATGGTGTGCACGGTGATGCTGTGCTGGCCGAGTTCGTCGGGATTCATGTAGCTGCGCGCGCCGGTGCCGAGGAACACGACGTGCTTGAGGCCTTTGCATTGGGCCGCGATCGCAGTCGGCACCGCCGTGTGGTCGACGATCATGATCTCGGCATCGCCGAGCAGGCCGGGCAGGTCGTCCGGCTTGATGCCCGCGTTGCGGTTGATGCCGACCGGCAGGTTTTGCGCGCGCAGCAGTCTGTCGGTGACCTCCGCCAGCGTATCGTTGGCATCGACGAATAAAGCGCGCACAGGCCTCTCCTTCCAATGGTGAACCGGGCAGCGGACGGCGACCGCAAGCGGCGCCGGCGGCGCGACGGATTGCCCCGAAGGCGCGCCCCTTGACTGCGTTCAGTATTGTATTCAGGATTGAACACGGTTGGCAACCCCTTCAGGTGGACATTTTCGCGAGCCCGAGCCAGTGGACTGCCGCCAGATCGAGCATCTTGTGCCTCTGCCGCACAAATGACCAGCAATCCAAAATACTAACTTGCATTTTATCCTGAATACAGAAATAGTCCAGCGCAACCGACCTCACGAAGAGAAGGAACGACGATGAATCGCAGGGACGCACTGACCACCGTTGCACTGGCGGGCGCCGCCGCGATCGCAACGTCCGCCTCGGCCAGGGCCGACACCGCGCCGGAGTCCACGCTCGAGCGCATCAAGAAGAGCGGCGTGCTGCGCGTCGCCGTCATCGTCGGCCAGGAGCCCTACTTCCATAAGGACCTCGCCTCGGGCCAATGGTCGGGCGCCTGCATCGACATGGCCAACGACATCGCCTCAAAACTCAGCGCCAAGGTCGAGACGCTGGAATCCACCTGGGGCAACCAGATCCTCGATCTGCAAGGCGGCAAGGTCGACCTCGCCTTTGCCGTGAACCCGACGCCGGAGCGCGCGCTGGTGATCGACTTCTCGACCCCCATCCTGGTGCACTCCTTCACCGTCATCACCAAGAAGGGCTTTGCCAAGCCGCAGAACTGGTCCGACCTCAACAAGCCCGAGGTCAAGATCGCGGTCGATATCGGCTCGACGCACGAGACGATCGCGCGCCGCTACTGCCCGAAGGCCAACATCCTCGGCTTCAAGAACCGCGACGAGGCGATCCTTGCGGTCGCGACCGGCCGCGCCGACTGCAACGTCTCGCTCGCCGTGCTCGCGGTCTCGACCTTGAAGAAGAATCCCAATCTCGGCGAACTCGCGATCCCGAAGCCGCTGCTGACCTTGCCGACCAACATGGGCATCCGCGCCGAGGCCGACCGCCGCTACAGGGACTTCCTCAGCGCCTGGGCCGATTACAACCGCTCGCTCGGCCAGACCCGCGAATGGATGTTGAAGGGATTCGAGGCCGTCGGGCTGGCGCCGGACGACATCCCGGCCGAAGTGCAGTTCTGACGTTTCAGCCGATGTACGTCTGGGATTTCGCGGCGCTCAAGCCCTATTGGCCCCTGATCTGGCAGGGGCTGCTGGTCACAGTGATCTACACGGTGGTCACGGTCGCCGCGGGCCTCCTGATCGGGCTCACGGTCGGCATCCTGCGCACCAATTCGCCGCGCTGGATCTCGATGCCGCTGCGCTTCTACATCGAGGTGTTCCGCTGCACGCCGCTGCTGGTGCAGCTGGTCTGGGTCTATTACGCCCTGCCCGTGCTGATCGGCGTCGACATGTCGCCGGCGATGGCCTGCTTCATCGCACTGTCGCTCTATGCCGGCTCGTTCTATGCGGAAATCTTTCGCGGCGGCATCGAGGCGGTCGATAAAGGCCAGTGGGAAGCCGGCCGCGCCATCGGCATGCGGCGCGGCAAGATCTTTCGCCGCATCGTGCTGCCGCAGGCGATCCAGGTGATGATCCCCTCCTTCATCAACCAGACCATCATGCAGTTGAAGAACACCTCGCTGGTCTCGGTGGTCGCGGTCGGCGACCTGCTCTATCAGGGCACCGTGATCACGGCGGCGAGCTATCGGCCGCTCGAGGTCTACACCACGATTGCCGTGATGTATTTCGTCGTGCTGTTCCCGCTCACCTTGATCGCCGATCAGGTCGAGCTCAAGCTCGGAGCGCATCGATGAGCTCTGATAGCGCGATGCTGGTAGCGCAGAACATCCACAAATCATTCGGCGACAACCACGTGCTGAAGGGCGCCGCGCTGTCGGTTGCCCGCGGCGAGGTGGTGACCTTGATCGGCGCCAGCGGAAGCGGCAAGTCGACCTTCCTGCGCTGCCTCAATTTGCTGGAGATGCCGCAGCAGGGCGAGCTCGCGATCGGCACGCATCGCTTCACGTTCGGCAGCGGCCTGCGCGCGCCCGACGATGCAAAACTCGCGGCGCTGCGCCAGAACGTCGGCATGGTGTTCCAGCACTTCAACCTGTTTCCGCACAAAACCGTGCTTGGCAACCTCACCGAAGGCCCGGTGCAGGTGAAGGGCATGGCGAAAGCGGAGGCCGAAGCACTCGGCCGCGATCTGCTCGCCAAGGTCGGCCTCGCCGACAAGGCGGATGCCTATCCGAGCCGGCTGTCCGGCGGCCAGAAGCAGCGCGTCGCAATCGCGCGTGCGCTCGCCATGAAGCCCGACGTGATGCTGTTCGACGAGCCGACCTCGGCGCTCGATCCGGAGCTGGTCGGCGAAGTCCTCGCCGTGATCCGCAGCCTCGCGGCCGAAGGCATGACCATGGTGCTGGTGACGCACGAAATGGCCTTCGCCGCCGACGTTTCGAGCCGGGTCGGCTTCATGAACGACGGCATCATGGCCGAGACCGGCACCGCGGAAGAGATCATCCGCGCGCCGAAGAGCGAGCGGCTGAAGGCGTTTCTCAGCCGGTTTCACGGGACGGGGTGAACGTTGTCGTCATCCCGGGGCACGCGAAGCGTGAACCCGGAATCTCGAGGTTCCGGGTTCGATGCTGCGCATCGCCCCGGAACGACGACAGCTACAACGACCGCGCGATCAAGAGCTTCATGATCTCGTTGGTCCCGCCGTAGATCTTCTGGATCCTTGCATCGATGAACATCCGCGAGATCGGATATTCCTGCATGTAGCCGTAGCCGCCGAAAAGCTGCAGGCATTCGTCGGCGGTTTCGACCTGCTTCTGCGAGCACCACCATTTCGCCATCGACGCCGTGACGGTGTCGAGGTCGCCCGCAACGAGGCGTTCGACGCACCAGTCGACGAACACGCGGGCGATCATTGCTTCGGTCTTGCGCTCGGCGAGCTTGAACGCGGTGTTCTGGAATTCGAGCAGCGGCTTGCCGAACGCGGTGCGCTCCTTGGTATAGTCGGCGGTGATCTTTACCGCGCGCTCCATCGAGGCGACCGCGCCGATCGCAAGCGCTAGCCGCTCCTGCGGCAGTTGCTGCATCAACTGCGCGAAGCCGTTGCCCTCCTCCTGCCCGAGCAGGTTTTCCGGCGGCACCGTGACATTGTCGAAGAACAGTTCCGACGTGTCCGACGCGTGCAGCCCGATCTTGTCGAGGTTGCGGCCGCGCCGATAGCCCTCGGCGCCGTCGGTCTCTACCACGATCAACGAGATGCCCTTGGCGCCGACCGCGCCTGTGCGGGCCACCACGATGACGAGGTCGGCGGCTTGACCGTTGGTGATAAACGTCTTCTGGCCGTTGATGACGTAGGAATTGCCCTGCTTCTTCGCCTTGGTCTTGATGGCTTGCAGATCGGAGCCGGTGCCGGGCTCGGTCATCGCGATCGCGCCGACCATCTCGCCTGAGGCCATCTTCGGCAGCCAGCGCTTCTTCTGCTCCTCCGAGCCGTAGTTGAGGATGTAGTGCGCGACGATCGCGCTGTGCACGGAGACGCCGGTGGTCAATTCCGGCACCGTGCTCTCGAGGTCGTCGAGCACGGCAGCGTCATACGCGAACGTGGTACCGAGACCGCCATAGGCCTCGGGCACGCTCGGCAGCAGCGCGCCCATCTCGCCGAGCGCGCGCCAGGCCGAGCGATCGACCAGCTTCTGCTCGCGCCATTTTTCCGCGTGCGGCCCAAGGTCCTTGGCGAGGAATTTGCGGAACTGGTCGCGGAAGGTGTCGAGCTCCTCGGTCATCCAGGACGATCGGTATTGCATCTTGCCCTCAAGATTAGATGAGTAGACCGCCGCCAGCGACGATCACCTGCCCGCTGATGTAGTTCGATTCCGGGCTGCAGAACAGATAGACCGCATCCGCCGCCTCCTCCGGCGTGCCGCCGCGTCCGAGCGGGATCATCCGGCCCATCGCCTCCAGCATCTGCGGCTGCACGCCGACCTTGATGTCGCGGCCGGCGACGTCGATGGTGGTCTGCTGCGCCTCGATCGGCTGGGTCAGGCGGGTGTTGATCAGGCCGAAGGCGACGCAATTGACGTTGACCTTGTAGCGGCCCCACTCCTTGCACATCGTCCGCGTCAGTCCGATCAGCGATGCTTTTGCCGAGGAATAGCTCGCCTGTCCGGCGTTGCCGTAGAGGCCGGCGATCGAGGAGATGTTGACGACTTTTCGGAACACCTCGCGCCCCGCCTCTGCTTCCTTCTTCGCCATCACCCGGATCGGCTCCGACGCGGCCCGCAGGATGCGGAAGGGAGCCACGAGATGGACGTCAAGCATCGCCTGGAACTGCTCGTCGGTCATCTTCTGGATCGTGGAATCCCACGTATAGCCGGCATTGTTGACGATGATGTCGAGGCCGCCGAACCGCTCGATGGCGGCACCGACGAAGCCATCGGCGAAGCCGGGATCACTGACACTGCCATTGACCGCGATTGCCTCGCCGCCGGCGGCCTTGATCTCGGCCGCGACGGAGTTGCCAGGCTCGGCGTCGAGATCGTTGATCACGACCCTGGCGCCTTCGCTCGCCAGCTTCAGCGCAATCGCCCGCCCGATGCCGCGGCCCGAACCGGAGACGAGCGCGACTTTGCCCTGCAGTTTCGACATGTTCTCTCCTTAAAGCGCGATGATCGCCTCGCGGGCGAGTTTCACCTCGCCGTTCTGATCACTCGTCGTCAGCGCGAGCTTGGCGCGCCTCTCACCGCCCTGCTCCAGCAGCTCCGTCACCGTGCCCTCGCAGGTCAGCTTCGCGCCCAGTTGCGTGATCGCCGCGAAACGCGTCGAGAACGACCGGATGCGCGACGGCGCGATGGCATCGGTCAGCGCCTGGCCGAGATAGCCCATGACAAGCATGCCGTGAGAAAACACGTCGGGAAAGCCGGCCGCTTTGGCAAAATCGATGTCGACATGGATCGGATTGTGATCGCCGGAGGCGCCGCAATACAGCGCGAGGCGATGGCGGGTGATCGGCGGGAACTCCTTGTGCACCAGGCGATCGCCGACCGATGGATTGCCCACACTCATGATGAACCCCCATTGCGCACCACCACCGTGCGCGAGGTGTCGGCGACGTGAACGCCGTTCTGGTTCGTGACCGCAGTCTCGATGACGACCAGCGTCATCGCGCCGCCCTTCTTGTCGGTCACGCCGGAGACGCGCGGCTTGAAAGTCAGGACGTCGCCGACGACGACAGGCGCGTGATAGTCGAAGCGCTGCTCGCCATGCAGCACGCGGGCCAGATCGATGCCGAGCGCGTTGAGGAATTCGAACGGTTCGGCGGCGTCCATCATCTCAAGGCAGAACAGATAGGTCGGCGGCACCGGCGCCGCCGCGTCGTCGCGATAGACCGGATTCTTTTCGCCCAGCGTGTCGAGGAAGAACCGCAGCCTCCCCGGCTCGACGCGCGCGGTCACGGGCGTGAACGCGCGCCCGACGGCGGATTGATCGACCATGGCCCGGCCTCAGGCGCGTTCGTAAAGCGTGACGACGCAGGCGCCGCCGAGGCCGAGATTGTGCTGCAAGCCGAGCCGCGCGCCCTCCACCTGGGTTGCCGCCGCCGAGCCGCGCAACTGCCGCGTCAGCTCGTAGCATTGCGCCAGCCCGGTGGCGCCGAGCGGATGGCCCTTCGAGAGCAGTCCACCGGAGGGATTGGTGACGACCTTGCCACCATAGGTGTTGTCGCCATCGTCGATGAAGCGCGCAGCCTCACCCTGGGCGCACAGGCCGAGCCCCTCATAAGTGATCAGCTCGTTCTGGGCAAAGCAGTCGTGCAACTCGACGACGTCGAGATCCTCCGGGCCGATGCCGGCCGCCTCATACACCTTCTTCGCGGCATCGCGGCCCATGTCGTAGCCGACCACCTGCATCATGTCGTTCGCGCCGAAGGTCGACGGCGTATCCGTCGTCATCGCCTGCGCGGCGATGCGGACCTGCTTGTTGAGCCCGTGCTGCTCGGCGAACTTCTCCGAGACCAGGATCGCGGCGGCGCCGCCGCAGGTCGGCGGACACGCCATCAGCCGCGTCATCACGCCGGGCCAGATCACCTGGTCGTTCAGGACGTCGTCGGCGCTGACCTCTTCCCGGAACAGCGCCAGCGGATTGTTCCTGGCATGGCGGCTCGCCTTCGCGCGGACCTTGGCGAAGGCCGACAGCGGCGTGCCGTACTTCTTCATGTGGCTGAGACCCGCGCCGCCGAAATAGCGCAGCGCCAGCGGCACGCCGGGCGCGTCGACGAGTTTGTCGGCAGCGGCGTCGAAATCGTCGAACGCGCTGGGGCGATCGGTGAACACGGCCCCTAATGCGCCGGGCTTCATCTGCTCGAAGCCGAGCGCCATCACGCAATCGGCGGCACCGGACTCGATCGCCTGCCGCGCCAGGAACAGCGCGGTCGAGCCGGTCGAGCAGTTGTTGTTGACGTTGACGATCGGGATGCCGGTCATGCCGACGGCATAGAGCGCGCGCTGGCCGCAGGTGGAATCGCCGTAGACGTAGCCGACATAGGCCTGCTGCACACGGCCGTAGTCGACGCCGGCGTCAGTCAGCGCGAGCTTGGCGGCCTCGGCGCCCATCACGTGATACGGCGCATTGGCGCCGGGCTTGACGAACGGGATCATGCCGACCCCGGCAACATAGGCGCGTGACGTCATCGCGTGTCCTCCCGAAAATTACCCACTGGACTATTTATTACCCATGGGTAATATACGGGCCTTCGCGCTGAGTCAATGCGGCACCGGCTTCACGACATGGACGACGGACACATCCCCTCTTCCTCCGGCCTTTCGCCCTGGCTGCCGTTCGAAAGCCGGCGCCGCGCCCGCGACGAGAAGCGCGAGGCGGTACTGCGCACGGCGGTCGCGTTGTTCCTGGAACAGGGCTACCACCGGGCCACGCTGAACGAGGTGGCAAAACGGCTGAACATCACCAAGCCGGCGCTCTACAACTATTTCCGCGGCAAGGACGAAATCCTGTTCGAATGCTGGGCGATCGGCAACGAGCTGGTCGACGAATGCATTGCCGAGACCTCGGGCAGCGGCGGCACCGGGCTGGACAAGCTCCGCAAGCTCACCATTCGCTATGCCGAGCTGATGACCGAGGACTACGGCAAGAGCCTGGTGCGCTTCGACCTCCGCGATCTCAGCGACGACAACCGCAAGATCGTGCAGAGCGCGAAGCGGCGGATCGACCGCGCCTTCCGCGACTATATCGCGCAAGGGATCGCGGACGGTTCAATCAAGCCGTGCGACCCGAAGCTGTCGGCGTTTGCGATCGCGGGCTCGCTGAACTGGATCGGGCACTGGTTCCAGCCCGGCGGGGCCATGACCGGCAAGGCCGTGGCGGAGGAATTCGCGATCCGCCTCACCGAAGGCATCGCCAGGACTTCGATGGACAAGTCAACAACGCGCAAGAAGGTGGACAAACCGCCTCGCACGGGAAACGCACCAAGGGAGGACGGGAGTGAACATCACGCACGGACTGCGGCGCGCGCTGCAGGTCAATCCAAACGGGCTCGCGGTCGTCTGCGGTGAGCGGCGGCGCAACTGGGGCGAGGTCGGCGACCGCGTCGCTCGCCTCGCCGCCGCAATCCGGGGCCTGGGCGCCGGAGATGGTGACCGCGTCGCGGTGCTGTCACTGAACTCCGACCGCTATCTCGAGCTCTATCTCGCAGTCGGCTGGGCCGGCACGGTGATCGTGCCGCTCAACATCCGCTGGTCTCCGATCGAGAACGAGGACGCGATGCGCGATTGCCGCGCCAACATCCTGTTCGTCGACAGGGCGTTTGCGTCGGTTGGCGCCGATCTCGCAAAAGCCATTCCCGACCTGAAACTGGTCTATGCCGACGAGGGCGCAACGCCGGAGCAGATGGAGAATTACGAGGCGCTGATCGCACGCAACGCGCCGGTTGCGGACGCGATGCGTGGCCGCGACGATCTCGCCGGCATCTTCTATACCGGCGGCACCACCGGGCGCTCCAAGGGCGTGATGCTGAGCCACGGCAATCTGATGGCCAATGCGCTGACCGCGCTGGGCGAAGGGCTGTGGCCGGCGAGCACGATCTATCTGCACGCAGCGCCGATGTTCCACCTCGCCAACGGCGCGGCGATGTATTCGGTGCTGCTGTCGGGCGGCGCCAACGTCGTGATCCAGAGCTTCACGCCCGATGGCGTCGCGGCCGCGATGCAAAAGGAGCGCGTCACCGACGTGCTGCTGGTGCCGACCATGATCCAGATGTTCGTCGATCATCCGACGCTCGGCCAATACGACCTGTCGTCGTTGAAGCGGATCACCTACGGCGCGTCCGTCATCTCTGACGCCGTGCTGACGCGCGGCATGAAGGCACTGCCGCACATCGAGTTCACCCAAGCTTACGGCATGACTGAGCTGTCGCCGATCGCGACGATCCTGCACTGGAAGGAGCATATCGGCGACGGCCGTGCCAAGGGGCGGCATCGCGGCGCCGGCCGCGCCGCGCTCGGCAGCGAGGTGAAAATCGTCGATGCGGAGGACAAATTGGTGCCATCAGGCACCGTCGGCGAGATCGCGGTACGCGGCGACATGGTGATGATGGGCTATTGGGAGCGACCGGAGGAAACCGCGCGCGCCGTGATCGACGGCTGGATGCACACCGGTGACGGCGGCTACATGGACGAAGACGGCTTCGTCTATGTCGTCGACCGCGTCAAGGACATGATCATCTCCGGTGGCGAGAACGTCTATTCGGCCGAGGTCGAGAACGCGCTGGCGCAGCATCCGGCGGTGGCGCAATGCGCCGTGATTGGGATTCCGAGCGATCGCTGGGGCGAGCAGGTTCACGCCGTCGTGGTGATGAAGAGCGGCGCCAGCGCCGCGCCGGAAGAGCTGATGGACCACTGCAGGACGTTGATCGCCGGTTACAAATGCCCGCGCAGCGTCGACATATCGGCCACGCCGCTGCCGCTCTCCGGCGCCGGCAAGATCCTCAAGCGCGAATTGCGCCGGCCGTATTGGGAGAACCGGGAGCGGCGGGTGAGCTGAGGCGTGCACGGCATGGCGCGATCCCAGCAGCGGGCGTTGACATCGAAGCACGCGGCCGATTGGATCGTTTCAAAATCCAATCCAGCGAGTCCCGATGCCCGCACCCGATACCAATGCCGATGGCAAACCGCGCCGCCTGATGCACCGCCGCTCCGTCGAATGCCTGGGCTATCTCCGTGACGACGGTCTCTGGGAGGTCGAGGCACGCCTCGTCGACACCAAACCCTATGCGCGGCAGGACCGCCATCGCGGCCTGCAGCAGCCCGATGATCCCGTGCACGACATCCGCCTGCGGCTTGCCGTCGACGACAGCTTTACGATCCGCGAGACCGGCACCACCATGGCGTCGACGCCCTACCCGTCCTGCCTCGACGTCGAAGGCATCTTGCAGCGGCTGGTCGGTGAGCGCATCGGCAAAGGCTGGCGCGAGACAGTGAGGCGCAAGATCGGCAAGCTCGAGACCTGCACGCATCTCGCCGAGCTGCTCGGCCCGGCGGTGACGACGCTGTTCCAGACCGTCTCGTCCGGCAAGGACCCGCAGGGCCGCGGCTCGCTGGATCGGCAGCGCGAGGCCAAGGAGCCGCCGTTCTTCGTCGGCGGCTGCTATTCGTGGCGACTGGATGGGCCGGTTGTGGCGGAGATGTTTCCGCAGTTCGCGAAGCCGGTCGAAAAGCAGGACACGTAGCGTCGAAGCTTCGTAGGGTGGGCAAAGCGAAAGCGTGCCCACCATCGCAAGCACCTCACTTGATGGTGGGCACGTCGCTACGCTCCTTTGCCCACCCTACGATCTAACCCGACAATCCCGCCAGCTTCATGCTCAACGCGCGCAGCTTCTTCCTTGCCCCATCATCGTAGGCCTGCGGATGGGCGCGGGTTTCGCGCTTGCCGTCGAAGAACCGCCCGCTGCTGTCGGCAACATCGTCGCCCTGCACCAGCCGCAGGATCGCGTCACCGCCCTGCTCCACCGTCGACATCGGCGTCGCGCCGCTGGCGCGCACCATCGTGGTGTTCATGTAGGTCGCCGGGTGCAGCGCGTTGACGGTGACGCCGGAGCCCGCGAGCTGTTCGGCGAGATCGATCGTGAACATGATCTGCGACAGCTTGCTCTGCCCATAGGCGCGGCCGCCGCTGTAGTTCTTCGTGATCATCACGTCGTCAAAATCGATCGGATGCTGGCCGATCGAGGCGACATTGACGATGCGCGCCGGCCGGCTCGCCTTCAGCCGCGGCAGCAGCAGGTGCGCCAGCAGGAAGCCGGCGAGATAGTTCACCGCAAAGCGCAGCTCATGGCCATCCGGGCTCGCCTGCCGCGCCGGGCCCTCGTTCTGCGAGCCGATGCCGGCGTTGCTGACGAAGACGTCGAGCCGCTCCTGATCGTCGAGCACCAATTGCGCGAACTCGCGTACCTCGGCAAGCGAGGCGAGATCGGCCTGGTAGAACATCGGCTCGCGCCCGGACGTCCGCTTGATCTCGTCGGCCAGCGCCTGCGCCCGCTTGGTGTCGCGGCCGTGGATCAGCACCCGCGCGCCGGCGGACGCGAGCTTGAGCGCGACATAGCGGCCGACGCCATCGGTGGAACCGGTGATCAGCACCGTCTTGCCCGCCATGTTCATCGCAAGTGTCCTCGTTCTCGCTGCGCCGTCGCCAAACATAATACGTCACACAGCGATTGCCACCGGCCGGCCGCGGCGTGACGACCGCACAGACTGCAATGTTCCATCACTAACTTTTAAGTTGCAATCCCAGATACCCGGTCGCAGGATCGCCGACGGGGACGAACCAAAGCCGGTGACCGCCCGTTTGCGATCACCTCCGCCAATTGAAAACCAACTGATTTGGAGACATGCAATGGCAGCCTCTTCCGGCACAATTCGTCCGCTCTACGGCGTCATCATTCGCGACAAGTGCAAGCATCACGACGTCAACCTGATGAAGGCCTACAAGGCCGTGGGCCATGATATGCTGAAGGATCATCACGGCTCCGACGCCGACGATCTCAAGGCCGCGCTGAAGGAGCTCGACAGTGCGATCGCGGCGAAGGGCGGCTAGCGCCATCGCACTCACAAGGCGACCCAAGGTAACCGTCGAGGCGCGTCGTCGTTGCGCCTCGACGCTCCATCATGCGCGCGGCGCTGATGGCGATGCAGCACAGGCGAACCATGGACCAGACCTCCGACGATGGGCCGCGACGGCGGCTGTCGCTCAGCGACCAGCTCGACTGCATACCGGTGTATGTGGTGTGGGAGCTGACGCTGGCCTGCAACCTGAAATGCATCCATTGCGGCTCGCGCGCCGGGCACAAGCGCGCCGGTGAATTGAGCACCGACGAGTGCATCGACGTCATCCGCCAGCTCGCCGAGCTCGGCACCCGCGAGATCTCGATCATCGGCGGCGAGGCTTTTATCCGCAAGGACTGGCTAACAATCATCCGCGCGATCCGCGACCACGGCATCGACTGCACGATGCAGAGCGGCGGCTATAAATTCTCGTACGACATGATCAGCGCGGCGGCCGATGCCGGCCTGCTCGGCCTCGGCGTCTCCATCGACGGGCTCGAGCCGCTGCACGACCGGCTGCGCGGCGTGCGCGGATCGTATCGCGAGGCGCTGCGCGTGCTCGACGATTGCCGCCGCATCGGATTGACCGCAAGCGTCAACACCCAGATCACCTCGGCCGCGATGCCCGATCTGCCCGACGTGATGGACGTCATCATCGATGCCGGCGCCAAATACTGGCAGGTGCAGCTCACGGTCGCGATGGGCAACGCCGTCGATCACGACGACATCCTTTTGCAGCCTTATGATCTCGCCACCCTGATGCCGCTGCTGGCGGACTTGCATCGGAGGGGGCGCGAGCGCGATCTGGTGCTGTTGCCCGGCAACAATGTCGGCTATTTCGGCCCCGACGAGGTGCTGTGGCGCGGTCCGGACCGTGGCTATTACAGCGGCTGCCCCGCCGGGCAGAACGTGATCGGGCTGGAGGCCGACGGCACGGTGAAGGGATGCCCGTCGCTCGCCACCGACCGCTACGGCGCCGGCGACATCAGGACCAGCTCGATCGCCGAATTGTGGGCAACGCATCCGGCGCTGCAGTTCAACCGCGGCCGTGGCACCGACGATCTCTGGGGTTTCTGCCGCGACTGCTATTACGCCGAAGCCTGCCGCGGCGGCTGCACCTGGACGGCGGATTCCCTGCTCGGCCGGCGCGGCAACAATCCCTATTGCCATCACCGCGTGCTGACGCTGGCCGAACGCGGCCTGCGCGAGCGCATCGTCAAGGTCGAGGATGCGCCGGCCACCTCGTTCGCCACGGGGCGTTTCGCGCTGATCGAAGAACCGATCCCGGCTGGAGACAGCTGCACGTGACTGCGAAGAGCAAGGCCGCGCCGCCGCTGGTGCTGTGCCGCCAGTGCCTTCGTTATGTGTTCGAAGGCACTGCCGTCTGTCCGCATTGCAGCGGCGATGCGCGGCAGATCGGCGATCGCTACCGCGACGGTGGCTATCTCGCGATCGAGGCGATGCAGCGGATCGACCGGCTGCGCGACGCCGCCGATTGAACCGGCAAGTGCGCGCCTCGTCGCGCGGCTTGCAGTCGCGCGGCGCCGCGTCGCGCGTCACCGTGGACGGCGTCTGATATCCTGCACGACGTAAATCCCCAGGCCGGGCCCCTCTGGCAGCCATGCGGCTGCGATGTCGGACTGGAACTCAAGTTGGAGTGGCCCTGCTTCGACCCGCGGCGCGGATGTGCGCGCCATGACGAAACCGCTTCTGCCAGACCGCGGCAGCCAGCGTCGTCGAACGGGACCCCACTCCCCACAGCGCAAGGGGAGCCTTCCGTGTCCGAATTGTTCTCGCTCGACGCTCTCAGCGCTTTGCTGCAGGTTGTCGTCATCGATCTCGTGCTGGCTGGCGACAACGCCGTGGTGATCGGCCTTGCCGCCGCAGGGCTGCCAAAGCACCAACGCGGCAAGGCGATCCTGATCGGCATTGGCGCGGCGACCTTGCTGCGTATCCTGTTCGCGGTTCTCACGACACAGTTGATGCAGATTGTCGGCCTGCTTCTGGCCGGTGGCATCCTGCTGTTCTGGGTCTGCTGGAAGATGTGGCGCGAGCTGCGCGCCTCGGCACGTGAGGCGGCGGGCGAACCCGGCGCAGCAGATGGCGCGACGGCGCCGCGCAAGACGCTGTGGCAGGCCACCAGCCAGATCGTCGTCGCCGACGTCTCGATGTCGCTCGACAATGTGCTGGCGGTGGCCGGCGCGGCGCGCGAGCAGCCGATCGTGCTGGTGTTCGGGCTCGCGCTCTCGATCGCGATGATGGGCGCAGCCGCCAGCTTCCTCGCACGGCTGCTGCAGACCCAGCGCTGGATCGCCTATCTCGGCCTCGCCGTGATCCTCTATGTTGCCATCGACATGACGGCGCGCGGCGCCGCCGAAATCGCCAAGGTCGCGCCGGGTTGATCTTCACCTCTCCCTTGGGAGAGGTCGGCGCGTAGCGCCGGGTGAGGGATTACGGTCTGCCGGTGGAGTTGCGGCCCCTCACCCGATTTGCTGCGCAAATCGACCTCTCCCCAACGGGGAGAGGTATGTCGAGCAAGCCTCAGTGGATCTCCGCCGAGCGCTTCAGCGCCTCCTTCAGCTTCTCGAGCGAGAAATCCTTCGAGCGCGCGATCTCCAGGATCGGCGTCTCGCGACGGCCGCAGAGCTCGGCCGCTTCAGGAAGCTTGGGCGCGATGTCGTAAGGGATCACGATCGCGCCGTGGCTATCGGCATGGATCAGGTCGTCGGAGCGAACCGTCATGCCGGCGACGCGGACTTCGCCGCCGAAGCTTTCGGCATGCACCCAGGCGTGCGACGGGCCGATCGAGCCGGCCAGCGCCTGGAAGCCCGGCGCCCATTGCGGGATGTCGCGGATCGAGCCGTCGGTGATGACGCCGAGGCAGCCGAGCGCCTTGTGCACGTTGCTCTGCACCTCGCCCCAGAACGCGCCGTAGCCGACGTCGGGGCCGTCGATGTCCTGGATGACGGAGATGCGCGGGCCGAAGCCGGTGCCGACATATTCGTAGTATTCGATGCGGCGCTTCGACTGCTCCTCGGCCGACAGGCCGGACTTCAGCACCGAGCGGATCGCGACCGTGCGGGCATAGCCGACGATCGGCGGCAGCGTCGGGAACGGGCACACCAGCGGCTTCACGGTGTAGCCGATCAGCCGGCGCTCCGGCGCCACGACCTCCATCGCATTGCAGATCGTCGGCGTGTCATAGCGCGCCAACGCTTCGAGGACGGATGCAGGCAGCGGGGCGGAAGCTGAAGTCGTCACGGCGTTTCTCTCCTGGTTCTTGGCGTTTCGCGGGCCGGCTTCACGCTATAGCCGAGATCGGGGGCGAACCCAACCAAGGCACGCTCATGGCTGATATTTGGGGGAGGTGTGAACGCAACTCTATCACCGTCCGCCAGAGAGGATGTGAGGCGATTCCTTATCCACCGCTGTCATCGCCCGGCTTGACCGGGCGACCCAGTACGCCGCGGACCATCGGCTCAAGCACAACGGCCTCTGGAATACTGGATCGCCCGCATACGCGGGCGATGACAGCGGTGGATGAGGATATGGCCTCGTCCTCTCGGGATTGCGGGTCAGGCTGCGTCAGTGCAAATGCGTCGGACGATCATCCTCGTCAGGGCTCGCGGCCGGCGGCGTGAAGCTTGGCGCCGGCGCAGGTGTCTCCGTAGCTGCCGTCTGCGCGGTGAGGTTACGCTGCTGGTCGCGATAGGTCTTCCAGCCCCAGGGCAGGCTGATCAGATAGAGCACCGAGCCGGCCGAGAGGATATGCCAGGGATAGCCGATCAGGAGCGCGACAAAGAACACCACCGCGACGAACACCGGCAGCACCATCTCCGGCGGCACGCGCATCTTCACGGTCTTGCCGGAAAACACCGGCAGCCGCGACACCATCAGGAAGGCGATCAGGAGCGTGTAGAACGCGGTCAGCGTCGCCGGCGGCATCGGCACGCCCAGGAAAGCCAGATAGACCGGCAGCAGCACCGTGATGGCGCCGGCCGGCGCCGGCACGCCGGTGAAATAGTTGGCGGCGAAGGGCGGCTTGTTCGGGTCGTCGATCGAGGCGTTGAAGCGCGCAAGGCGCAACCCGCCTGAGATCGCGAACACCATCGCGGCGATCCAGCCGCCATTGTTCAATTCGTGCAGTTGCCAGAAATACAGGATCAGGCCCGGCGCAACGCCGAAGTTGACGAAATCGGCGAGGCTGTCGAGCTCGGCGCCGAATTTCGACTGGCCCTTGATCATGCGCGCGACGCGACCGTCGATGCCGTCGAGGATCGCGGCGAACACGATCGCGGCGACCGCAAGCTCCATCCGGTTTTCGGTCGACAGCCGGATCGCGGTCAGGCCGGCGCAGATCGCCAGCAGGGTGATCATGTTCGGCACGAGCATGCGCACCGGGATCGGGCGGAACCGACGGCGGCGATACTCGGTCGAGAGGCGATACTCGGGCGCGTCGTGATCTGATGGCATCATGGCCCGCTAATATAGCAAGCGCCGCCCTGCTCCGCCATCATGGCCGGAACCGGCTGATCGGGCTGGCGAAACAGAGTTAACCGTGTCGCAGGCGTTATCCCCGACTCGTCATGCCCGGCCTTGTGCCGGGCATCCACGTCTTCGCGTCAGTTGCGCAAACAAGCCGTGGATGGCCGGGACAAGCCCGGCCATGACGGAAAACTGGGCCAGCTCTTAATCGGCGCGGTAGGTGCGGCCGGGATCGACCTCGCGGAAGTCGGCAAGAATCGTCTCGCCGGCAACCGCGGTCTGGCCTTCGGAGACCATCGCCTTGGTGCCTTCAGGGAGATAGACGTCGAGCCGCGAGCCGAAGCGGATCAGGCCGAAGCGTTCGCCGGCGCCGATCGACTGCCCTTCCTTGACGAAGCAGACGATGCGCCGCGCCACCAGGCCCGCGATCTGCACCACGCCGATGCGGCCGTTCGGATTCGAGATCACCAGCGAGTTGCGCTCATTGTCCTCGCTCGCCTTGTCGAGCTCGGCATTGATGAACGCGCCGGGCCGATAGGCGATGCGGTCGATGCGGCCGGCGACGGGAGCGCGGTTCACGTGGCAGTTGAACACGCTCATGAACACCGAGATCCGCGGCAGCGGCCGGTCGCCGAGGCCGAGTTCGGCGGGCGGCAGCGCCTGCACCACCATCGAGACGCGGCCGTCGGCCGGCGACACCACGATGCCGTCGCGCACCGGCGTCACCCGCACCGGATCGCGGAAGAACAGGGCGCACCAGACGGTGAGGATGGTGCCGAGCCAGCCCAGCGGGGTCCAGATCCAGAACAGGATCAGGCTCGCCAGCGCAAAGCCGCCGATGAAGGGATAGCCCTCCGGGTGGATCGGCGGGATCTGCGCACGGATGGAATTCGCGATCGACATCAAGGCTCGCTTGCGTTTCCCCGCCCCTCGGGCGGAAGACGCCCTCAATCGACTATTCCGCGGCGGTCGGCAAGGGCTTCTCGTCCGCAACGGGGTCGGAATCCTCGGCGGCCTCCGCGACCGCTGGCGGCAGGCGATTCGGCGCCGTGTCCTTGTCGCCGACCTGCGCGAGCTTTTCGCGCGCAGCCTCGGCCTCGCGCTGCCGGTTCCACATGCTGGCATAGAGGCCGTCGGCGGCCAGCAGCCGGGCATGGGTGCCGCGCTCGACAATCCTGCCCTGGTCCAGCACGATGATCTCGTCGGCGCCGACGATGGTCGAGAGCCGATGCGCGATCACCAGCGAGGTGCGGTTGCGCGAGACCCGCTCCAGCGCATCCTGGATCTCGGCCTCGGTGTGGCTGTCGAGCGCCGAGGTTGCCTCGTCCAGCACCAGGATCGGCGGCGCCTTCAGCACGGTGCGCGCGATCGCGACGCGCTGCTTCTCGCCGCCGGAGAGTTTCAGGCCGCGCTCGCCGACCTGGGTCCCATAGCCTTGCGGCGACATCCGGATGAAGCCGTCGATCTGGGCCAGCCGCGCCGCCTCCTCGACCTCGTCGTCGTCGGCATCCCAGCGGCCATAGCGGATGTTGTAGCGGATGGTGTCGTTGAACAGCACGGTGTCCTGCGGCACCATGCCGATCGCCGCGCGCAGCGAGTCCTGCGTCACCGCCTTGATGTCCTGGCCGTCGATGAGAATGCTGCCGCTGGAGACGTCGTAGAGCCGGAACAGCAGCCGCGAGATCGTCGACTTGCCGGCGCCGGAGGGACCGACGATCGCGACCGTCTTGCCGGCCGGCACCTCGAAGCTGAGGCCCTTGAGGATCGGCCTATCCGGCTCGTAGGCGAAGCGGACATCCTCGAAGCGCACGCTGCCCGCGGACACCACCAGCGGTCTTGCGCCTGGACTGTCCTTCACCTCGGCATCGCGCTCCAGCACCTCGAACATCTTCTCGATGTCGATGATCGCCTGCTTGATCTCGCGATAGACCATGCCCATGAAATTCAGCGGCTGGTAGAGCTGAATCATCATCGAGTTGATCAGCACGAAATCGCCGACGGTGTGGCTGCCGTTGCGGATGCCGAACGCGCACATCAGCATGGTCGCGGTCAATCCCGCGGTGAAGATCACCGCCTGCCCGGTATTGAGCAGCGCCAGCGAAGTGTAAGTGTTGACGCTGGCCTGCTCGTAACGCTCCATCGAGCGGTCATAGCGCTTCGCCTCGCGCGCCTCGGCGCTGAAATATTTCACCGTCTCGTAGTTGAGCAGCGAGTCGATCGCCTTGGTGTTCGCCTCGGTGTCGGAATCGTTCATCTTGCGGCGGATCTCGATCCGCCACTGGGTCGCGATATAGGTGAAGTACATGAAGACGACGACGGTCGTCAGCACCGCCAGCACGTAGCGCCAGTCGAATTGCCAGAGCAGCACGCCGGCCAGCAACGTCACCTCGACGATGGTCGGCATCAGCTGCAGGATCACCATCCGCACGATGGTCTCGATCCCGGTGCGGCCGCGTTCGAGGACGCGGGTCAGACCGCCGGTCTTGCGCTCGAGATGGAAGCGCAGCGACAATTCGTGCATGTGCACGAAGGTGATGGTGGCGAGCCGCCGCACCGCGTGCATGGCGACGCGGGCGAAGATGCCGTCGCGCCATTGCGTCAGCACCGCCATCAGGACGCGCACCGCGCCGTAGCTGATCGTCATCAGCACCGGCGATGCAATCAGCCACACCATCCAGTTCGAGGATGCGACCGGCGCCGAGCCCGTGCCGTTCAGCGCATCGACGGCCCATTTGAAGGTGAATGGCACCGACAGCGTCGCAAGCTTCGCGAACAGCAGCAGCACCACCGACCAGACCACGCGCATCTTCAGGTCGGCGCGATCACCCGGCCAGATGTAGGGCCAGAGATGGACCAGCGTGCCGAACAGCGTCGCCTTCTCGGCGGCGGATATGGTGGGCTTGGGCGGCTTCACCGCTGATGCGTCCTGCTGCGGCGGCGCCATCAGGAGCCTGCTCCTGCCGGGGCGGCGCGCGGGCCCGCCGTCACATCTTTTCCACGGTTTGCCATATTGCCCGTCATATAGATCGTTTGATTGCGGCGTACAGGCTTGTGACGAAAATTGTTCGCGATTCGGGGGAATTTACGGGATTTTTTGACTTTCCATCCCCATATCGGAGTCTTGACGCTGTTTACGCTGCAGTGCCACAAGGATCGCATGAACCAAATCAAAACCGTCTGTGTCTATTGCGGCTCCGGCCCCGGTAACAATCCACGCTTCGTTGAGGCTGCCATCGCGCTGGGCAAGAGCTTTGCCGAGAACAACGTGCGCCTGGTCTATGGCGGCGGCTCGATCGGCCTGATGGGCGCGGTGGCCAAATCCACGCTCGACCATGGTGGCTCCGTCACCGGCATCATCCCGGAATTCCTGCGGGCGCGCGAGAACGCGCTGACCTCGGTGCAGGAGATGATCGTCACGCCCGACATGCACGAGCGCAAGCGGCTGATGTTCGAGCGTTCGGATGCCTTCGTGGCGCTGCCCGGCGGCATCGGCACGCTGGAAGAGCTGGTCGAGCAATTGACCTGGCAGCAGCTCGGCCGTCACCACAAGCCGATCCTGCTCGCCAACATCGACAACTTCTGGGAGCCCCTGCTCTCGCTGTTGAACCACATGCGCGCAACCGAATTCATCCGCCCGACGCTTCCGATCAACGTGCTGATGGCCGACCGCGTCGAGGACATCCTGCCGCGGCTGCGCTCCGCGGTGGCACGCACGCCGGACGCCGCCAAGGAGCTCGCGCCGGAAGTCGCGCGGCGGCTGTGACGTCTCACGCGCGCTGACAGCTCCACCTTGCTCGGTGTCATCACCCGCGCATGCGGGTGATCCAGTATTCCAGAGGCGCCAGTGCTAGAGCCGATAGGCCGCGGCGTACTGGTCGCCTGGTCCATGTGCGCAATTGCGCACAGGCCGGGCGATGACAGCGGTGGATCAGGACAAGCCTCTCACAACAGCCTCAGGGTGGCGGATCACGTCGGCATCACTCGCTTGGAAACGTCACGGCCTCGATCCGGTTGCCGTCGAGATCGAGGATGAACGCCGCATAGTAGCGCACGCGGTCGTGCGGGCGCAGGCCGGGGGCGCCGTCGGAGCGGCCACCTGCGGTGAGCGCCGCGGCATGGAAGGCATCGACCTCGGCGGTGGTCCTGGCGCGCAGGCAGACGTGGCTGCCGCTCTGATGCGGCACGGGCGGCATCGCGGCGCGCAGATTGAGCCAGAATTCGGGATAGGCCTTGCCGAAACCGATCGTCGCCGGACGCGTGACGACGCGGGTCAGGCCGAGCGCAGCCAGCACCGGCTCGTAGAAGCGCGCGGCGCGGTCGAGATCGCGGACGCCGATGGAGACGTGGTCGATCATGGCTCCCCCAAGCTGTCATTCCGGGGCGATGCGAAGCATCGAACCCGGAATCTCGAGATTCCGGGTTCGGTCCTACGGACCGCCCCGGAATGACAAACTTAACTCAAACCGGCGCGCCCGATTTCACCAGCTTGTAGATCAGCGAATCCATCAGCGCCTGGAACGAGGCGTCGATGATGTTGGGCGAGACGCCGACCGTGGTCCAGCTCTCACCGGTCTCGTCCTCGCTCTCGATCAGCACGCGCGTCACCGCTTCGGAGCCGCCATTGAGGATACGCACGCGGTAGTCGATCAGCTTCAGGCCGTCGATGTATTTCTGGTACTTGCCGAGATCCTTGCGCAGCGCGACGTCGAGCGCATTGACCGGGCCGTTGCCCTCGGCGGCAGAGATCAGCCGCTCGCCGGCGACGTCGACCTTCACCACCGCGAGCGCGACCGTGACGCGCTGGCCGTTGGCGTTGTAGCGCTGCTCGACATTGACGTCGAACTGCTCGACCTTGAAATATTCCGGCACCTTGCCGAGCGTACGCCGCGCCAAGAGCTCGAACGAGGCGTTGGCGGATTCATAGGCGAAGCCCATGGCCTCGCGCTCCTTCAATTCCTCGACCAGACGCGTCAGCCTGGGATCGCTTTTCTCGTAGGCGATGCCGGCACGGTCGAGCTCGGCCATCACGTTGGAGCGGCCGGCCTGGTCGGACACCAGCACCTTGCGGTGGTTGCCGACCATCTCCGGCAACACATGCTCGTAAGTGTGCGGGTCCTTCATGACAGCGGAGGCATGGATGCCGGTCTTGGTGACGAAGGCGCTTTCGCCGACATAAGCCGCATGCCGATTGGGCGCGCGGTTGAGCATGTCGTCGAGCGTGCGCGACACCTTCATCAGGGTCGCCATCTTCTCCGCAGTGACGCCGATCTCGAACTTCTCGGAGAATTCGCCCTTCAGCCGCAAGGTCGGGATCAGCGAGCAGAGATTGGCGTTGCCGCAGCGTTCGCCGAGGCCATTGAGCGTGCCCTGGATCTGCCGCGCACCGGCGCGAACGGCGGCCAGCGAATTGGCCACCGCCTGCTCGGTGTCGTTATGGGCGTGGATCCCGACATTGGGGCCCGGCACATGCGTGACGACATCGCCGACGATGGTCTCGACCTCATGCGGCATGGTGCCGCCATTGGTGTCGCACAGCACCACCCAGCGCGCGCCCGACTCGTAGGCCGCCTTCGCGCAGGCCAGCGCGTAGTCGCGGTCCTCCTTGTAGCCGTCGAAGAAATGCTCGCAGTCGACCATCACCTCGCGGCCCAGCGCCTTCGCGGCCACGACGCTGTCGCGGATCGAGGCGAGGTTTTCCTCGTTGGTGGTCTCGAGTGCGACGCGGACCTGGTAGGCGGACGATTTTGCGACGAAGCAGATCGCGTCCGCCTTGGCTTCCAGGATGCCGGCAAGGCCGGGATCGTTCGACGCCGAACGGCCGGGCCGCCGCGTCATGCCGAAGGCGGTGAAGCGCGCGTGGTCGAACGCGGGCTTCTCAGAGAAGAACTCGCTGTCGGTCGGATTGGCGCCGGGATAGCCGCCCTCGACATAGTCGATGCCGAGCTCGTCCAGCATCCTGGCGATCACCTGCTTGTCCTGCAGCGTGAAGTCCACGCCGTTGGTCTGCGCGCCGTCGCGCAGCGTGGTGTCGAACAGATAGAGGCGTTCGCGGCTCATGCGTGGCCTCCTGGCGTCGCTGCGCCGTTGAGGGTCTTCTGCATCGTGGTGTTGGCGAGCCATTCGTCGCCAACCGTGACCGTGTTCCGCTGTTGCGCGACATAGCCGCGCTTGCGGAAGAACTCGAGCGCGGAGTCGCTGGCATCGACCTTGAGCGCCTTGGCGCCGCGGGCGCCCGCGATCTTCTCCAGCGCATCGCACAGCGCGCTGCCTGCGCCCTGCCCAACCGCGCTCGGATGCACATAGAGCATGTCGATGTGATCGGTGCCCTTCAGCGAGGCGAATCCAACAGGGGCGCCCTGCAAGGTGGCGATCAGTGTCAGCTGGCCGGCGAGCTTCTTGCCGAACGCGGCCTCATCCTCGGCGGCCATCGCCCAGGCTTCCTGCTGCGCCTCGCTGTAGTCGTCACCGGTCAGGTCCATGATCGACGCCGCGAAGATCGCGGCCAGCAGCGGCGCGTCTTCTGCGAGGTACGGACGCAGTGCGGGGGCGGAGCGGCTCATCGCGCGACCTCCCAGCTGGTGCCTTCCTTGGAGTCCTTGATCACGACGCCCATCGCAGCAAGCTGGTCGCGGATGCGATCGGATTCCTTGAAGTCCTTGCGCCCGCGGGCCGCGGTGCGTTCGGCGATCAACGCGTCGACCGCGCCGGCATCGACGCCGCTCGCCTGCTGCTTGCGGCCTTTCCACGCGGTGGCGCTTTCCGACAGCAAGCCGAGCAGCCGCAACGAGCCGGCAAACTCCTTGCGGCTCTGCTCGCTGCTCGCGGCCGAATTGCGCAAGCCATGCAGGACGGCCATCGCCTGCGCAGTGTTGAGGTCGTCGTATAGCGCCTCGACCATCGCCAGCGATGGCGGACCAGATTCAGCATCGGCCGCGACGGCGTACCAGTCGTCGAGCGTCTTGGCGCTTTCCTCCGCGCTTCGCTCAGTCCAGTCCAGCGGCGAGCGATAATGCGTCTTCAACATCGCAAGCCGCAGCACCTCGCCCGGCCACTCGGCCAGCAGATCGCGGATCGTGAAGAAGTTGCCGAGCGACTTCGACATCTTCTCGCTCTCGATCTGCAGGAAGCCGTTATGCATCCACACGTTCGCCATGCGGTCGGAATCGAACGCGCAGCAGGTCTGTGCGAGTTCGTTCTCGTGATGCGGGAACACGAGATCGATGCCGCCACCATGGATGTCGAATTTTTCGCCGAGATGCTTCCAGGCCATCGCCGAGCACTCGATGTGCCAGCCGGGCCGGCCCTCGACGGTGATGCCCGCCGGCGACGGCCATGATGGCTCGCCGGGCTTCGACGGCTTCCACAGCACGAAGTCGGTATTGTCGCGCTTGTAGGGCGCGACATCGACGCGGGCACCGGCGATCATCTCGTCGAGCGAACGCTTCGACAGCGCGCCGTAGCGCGGCAGCGCCGAATTGGCCGCGTTCATCGCCTGCGGCGAGAACAGCACGTGGTCCTCGGCGACATAGGCGAAGCCGCCGGCAACCAGCCTCTCGATGATCGCACGCATCTCCGGGATATGCTCGGTCGCGCGCGGCTGTATCGTGGGCGGCAAGCAGCCCAGCGCGGTGACGTCGTCCTGGTATTGCTGGTAGGTCAGCTCGGTGACCTTGCGGATCGCCTCGTTCAGCGGCATGCCGGGATAGTCGCGCGCGGCACGGACGTTGATCTTGTCGTCGACGTCGGTGATGTTGCGGACATAGGTCACGTGACCCTCGCCATAGCGATGGCGCAGCACGCGGAACAGCACGTCGAACACGACGGCGGCGCGGCCGTTGCCGATATGGGCGAAGTCGTAGACCGTCGGTCCGCAGGCATACATGCGGACATTGTCGGCATCGAGCGGCGCGAACGGCCGCTTCTCCCGGGTCAACGTATCGTAAAGGCGCAAATCCATGGATCATCCATCCCTGCCGGCTGGGCGTCCGATGATCTCAGTGCGATTGAGAAAAGACGGCCTCAGCCAGCGAATCGCTAGCTCATAATCTCGCGGCAAATGCTGCAGATGGCGAGGTGGCCGTTCATGGTTCCACCTCTCTCACGGCACCTCCATTGCGTCAAGAGCCCGTTTGGCGGGCGTTTCCACGCGATCGACGGCAAAATTCGCATCAAATCCCTCATGGTTAATCATTATTAAGGATTTGGGCGTATCCGGTGTGCTTGCAGATTCCCGCAATTTTCATCGGTGCCCCATGCGGTCCATTTCAGCATTGATTGCCTGCACGATCCTCCTCGCTCCGTCGGCCGCGTTCGCCGACAGCCGGGTCTTCATCATCGCCAACCAGGCCGATGGCTACGGCATCGACCAGTGCCTGGCGCGCGGCGACAAATGCGGCGCCTCCGCCGCCCGTGCCTATTGCCAGTCACGCGATTTTGCGCAGGCCAGCAATTACCGCCGCGTCGATCCCGACGAGATCACCGGCGCGGTTCCGCGCGCGGCGCACGAGAAATGCAGCGGGAACGGCTGCGGCGAATACGTCGCCATCACCTGCCAGCGCTGAAATCGCGCCAAACCGCTGGCCGCACCGGGGATTTTTGCCACATCGGTGCCCCGGAAACGACGTGACGCTGCCCTGAGAACCGGCTATTGCAGGCAGCCTTGGCCGCGCGCATTCGGCGTTGATCGCTGCGCGGCGTCGTTTTGATGGCTGGATATGCCCCGTACCCCCGATCTTGGTTTTGCCCGCTGGTTTCTGACCTGCGCCGTGGTTGCCGGCGCGGCCCTGACGGCATCTGAAGCATCCGCGCAGATGCCCCCGGGCCCGCCCGGCCCGCCGCCGCAGGCGCAGGCCAATCCGGTCTGCAGCCGGCTCGAGGGACAATTGGCGGTGATCGATCGCGGCGGCGGCACCGGCGATCCCGCCCGCGACGATCAGATCCGCCGCTATCAGGATTCCGCCTCGAGGCAGCAGGCCGAACTCGACCGCGTCATTTCGCAGGCGCGGCGCATGGGCTGCGACAGTTCCGGCTTCTTCTCGCTGTTCAACAACAATTCGGCACAGTGCGGTCCGGTCAACAACCAGATCCAGCAGATGCGCGCCAATCTCGACCAGATGACCGCCAATCTGGAGCGGTTGCGCTCGGGCGGGCTCGGCGGCGCCGACCGCGAGGGCCAGCGCCGCTCGGTGCTGACCGCACTGGCGCAGAACAATTGCGGCCCGCAATACGCCGCCGCGGCCCAGCCCCCGCGCGGTCCCGGCAATTTCATCGAGAACCTGTTCGGTGGCGGTGGTAACGGCTCGCCCGACCAGCAATTGCCGCCACCCGGCGCCGAGTATGGCGCGCCGTCCGGCACCTTCCGCACCGTCTGCGTCCGCACCTGCGACGGCGCCTATTTCCCGGTCTCGTTCGCAACCTCGCAGGCGCGCTTCGGCGCCGACGAGCAGGTCTGCAAGGCGCAGTGCCCCGGCGCCGAGGCCTCGCTGTTCACCTATCGCAATCCCGGCGAGGACATCAACCAGGCGGTGTCGATCGGCGGCCAGCCCTACACCTCGCTGCCGACCGCGTTCAAATACCGCACCGAGTTCAATCCGTCCTGCTCCTGCAAGCCGGCCGGCCAGACCTGGGCGGAAGCGCTGAAGGCGGTGGACGATCAGGCATCCGCCGCGCAACAGGGCGACATCATCGTCACCGAGGAGAGCGCCAAGAAGATGCAGCAGCGCGCCCAGCAGCAGGCGACCAAATCCGCCGCCGGCAAGAAGGGCGCGCCGGCTGCGGCGGCCCAGCAGCCCGCTCCTGCCGACCCGGCCGCGCCGCACGGCGACGGCATCCGCACGGTCGGCCCGACCTTCATTCCACCGAAGCAGCCGCCGCCGCAATAGGGTTCACCCCTTGAGGGTTCACCCCTCGAACGCCTCCGCCGATGCGCGCGAGCTGCGCGCCAGCAGTGCGTCGTCGGGCGCCGGCAGCGCCTTGCCGAAATCGCGAAAGCGGTTGGTGATCGGGTAGCGGCGGTCGCGGCCGAAATTCTTGCGCGTGACCTTCACTCCCGGCGCGGCCTGCCGGCGCTTGTATTCGGCGATGTTGAGCAGGCGGTCGATGCGGGCCACGACGTCGCGGTCGAAGCCGGCGGCAATGATGCCGGCGAGCGGCTCCTCGCGCTCGACCAGACGTTCGAGGATCGCATCCAGCACCTCATAGGGCGGCAGCGAATCCTGGTCGGTCTGGTTCTCGCGCAATTCCGCGGTCGGCGGCCGGGTGATGATGTTTGATGGAATCACCTCGCCCGACGGCCCGAGCGCGCCATCCGGCTTCCACGCGTTGCGCAAGCTCGACAGGCGGAACACCTCGGTCTTGTAGATGTCCTTGATCGGGTTGAAGCCGCCATTCATGTCGCCGTAGAGCGTGGCGTAGCCGACCGACATTTCCGACTTGTTGCCCGTGGTCACGACCATCGCGCCGGTCTTGTTGGAGATCGCCATCAAGAGCGTGCCGCGGGCGCGCGCCTGCAAATTCTCTTCCGTGATGTCGCGCTCGAGCCCGGCGAATACCGGCGCCAGGATCTTCTCGAACCCGTTCACGGCATCGGCAATCGGCAGCACCTCGTAACGGATGCCGAGCTCGGCCGCGAGCTTGGCGGCGTCGTCGAGCGAGACCTGCGCGGTGTAACGGAACGGCAGCATCACGCCGCGCACCTTGTCGGCGCCGAGCGCATCGACCGCGATCGCCGCGCACAGCGCCGAGTCGATGCCGCCGGAGATGCCGAGCAGCACGCCGGGAAAACCGTTCTTGCGGACATAGTCACGCAGGCCGAGCACGCAGGCGGCGTAATCCGCCTTGTCGCCCTCGAGCAGCGGCGTGATCGGCCCGTTGCAGCGCCAGCCGTCGGCGGTCTTGCGCCACACCAGCGTCGTGATGTTCTCCTCGAACGCCGGAAGCTGCGCCGCGACCGAGAGATCGGCATTCAGCACGAACGAGGCACCGTCGAAGATCAGCTCGTCCTGGCCGCCGACCTCGTTGAGATAGGCGAGCGGCAGCCCGCTCTCCGTGACGCGCGCCACCACGATCGACAGCCGGAGATCGCCCTTGTCGCGTGCGTAGGGCGAGCCGTTCGGCACCACCAAAATCTCGGCGCCGGTCTCGGCCAGGCACTCGACGACGTTCTCGTAGTCCTCGGATTCCTCGAGCCAGATGTCCTCGCAGATCGGCACCCCGATGCGGACGCCGCGCACCGTCACCGGACCCGGCGCCGGGCCCCGCGCGAACAGCCGCTTCTCGTCGAACACGCCATAGTTCGGCAGATTGGCCTTGAAGCGCAACGCCGCGATACGGCCGCCGTCGAGCAGCGCGCAGGCATTGTAGAGCTTGCCGTCCTCGACCCAGGGCGTGCCGATCAGCACAGCCGGTCCGCCATCGGCGGTCTCGCGCGCCAGCTGCTCGATCTCGGCCCGGCAGGCCGACTGGAACGCCGGCTTCAGCACCAGATCCTCCGGCGGATAGCCGGCGATGAACAATTCCGAGAGCACCACGAGGTCGGCGCCATCGGCCTTCGCCTTGTCGCGCGCGGCGCGCGCCTTGGCGGCGTTGCCGGTGACGTCGCCGACCATCGGATTGAGTTGCGCCAGCGTGATCTTGATCTGTTGTTCGCTCATATCTTTATGTTGTTCCTCGCAAGAGCGACTTTCAATCGGCGGGATCAGAACGCGCCCATGCGCTCAGCAAGGGCGAACAGCCAGAACAGCCCGGCCATGACCAGCGCGACGCCGACGGCGGCCGAGCCCATGTCCTTGACCCGCCCGATCTGCGGATCGTGGTCCGTGGTGAGGCGATCGGCGAGCTTCTCGATCGCGGTGTTGAGCAGCTCGATCACCAGCACCAGCACGACGGTGGCGACCAGCTCGACCCGCCGCATCACGGTGGCGCCGACCAGCCAAGCCAGCGGCAGCGACAGCACCAGCGCCACCACCTCCTCGCGGATCGCCTGCTCCGAGCGGATGGCGAAGGCCAACCCGTTGCGCGAGTTGATGGTGGCTCGCCAGAACCTCAGCAAGTCACAACCCCCAAAGTCACAACCTTCAAGGTCATTGCCCCAAATCAAAGTCCCGCGGCGGCCGGCATCGGTTTGACCTTGCCGGCGCGCTCCTGCTTGAGGAGCTCGGCGATCAGGAAGGCCATGTCGATCGACTGTTCGGCGTTCAATCTGGGATCGCAGACCGTGTGATAGCGGTCGTTGAGATCCTCGTCGGTGATGGCGCGCGCGCCGCCGATGCATTCGGTGACGTCCTGTCCCGTCATCTCCAGATGCACGCCGCCGGCATGCGTGCCCTCGGCGGCATGGACCTGGAAGAACGACTTCACCTCGGACAGCACGCGGTCGAACGGCCGGGTCTTGTAGCCCGAGGTCGAGGTGATGGTGTTGCCGTGCATCGGATCGCACGACCACACCACCTGACGCCCTTCCCGCTGCACCGCGCGGATCAGGCCGGGCAGATGATCGGCGACCTTGTCGGCGCCGAAACGGTTGATCAGGGTCAGCCGCCCCGGCTCGTTGTCGGGGCTGAGCACGTCGATCAGCTTCAACAGCTCGTCGGGTTTGAGCGACGGGCCGCATTTCAGGCCGATCGGGTTCTTGATGCCGCGGAAATATTCGACATGGCCGTGGTCGAGCTGGCGGGTGCGGTCGCCGATCCAGATCATGTGGCCCGAGGTCGCGTACCAGTCCCCGGTGGTGGAATCGATCCGCGTCATCGCCTGCTCGTAGCCGAGCAGCAGCGCCTCGTGGCTGGTGTAGAAATCGGTGGCGCGCAGTTCGGGATGGCTCTCGAGATCGAGGCCGCAGGCGCGCATGAAGTTCAGCGCATCCGAGATGCGGTCGGCGAGCTCCCGGTAGCGGCGGGACTGCGGCGAGTCCTTCAGGAAGCCGAGCATCCATTGATGCACGCTGCCGAGATTGGCGAAGCCGCCGGTCGCGAATGCGCGCAGCAGGTTCAGCGTCGCCGCCGACTGCCGATAGGCCATCAGCTGGCGCTGCGGATCGGGGATGCGCGCTTCCGGCGTGAAGGCGATGTCGTTGACGATGTCGCCGCGATAACTCGGCAGCTCGACGCCGTCCTGCTTCTCGGTCGGCGACGAGCGCGGCTTGGCGAACTGGCCTGCGATGCGGCCGACCTTCACCACCGGCAGCGCGCCGGCATAGGTCATGACCACAGCCATCTGCAGCAGCACACGGAAGAAGTCGCGGATGTTGTTGGCGCCGTGCTCGGCAAAGCTCTCGGCGCAGTCGCCGCCCTGCAGCAGGAAGGCTTCGCCCGCGGCCACCCGCGCCAGCGCCTTCCTCAGATTGCGCGCCTCACCCGCGAACACCAGCGGCGGGAAGGTCGCGAGCTGCGCCTCGACATCGGCCAATGCCTTGGCATCGGGATAGTCGGGCACCTGCAGCACCTTCTTGGCGCGCCAGCTATCGGGTGTCCACCGCTCGGACATGAGGTCAACTCCTGAGCAAAAACCGCAACTTACGTGACGGGGAGGAAAGGTCCGCTATATACACAGCCGCCCCCTTCCCCGCTAGACGCGAATTCCCGCAATTCCGTCAAGCTCTTGCGGGGAAAGCCGAATTCGCATTTGTTACACCATAGCATGAATGCCGGGGGAAGTGCCGTGGCCGAGGCCGCGCTGGACGACGTTTTTAGCGACGACATCGTGGTGCCCGCCGCCGACGGCTATCCGCTCGGCGCGACCCTGTTCCTGCCCCGCGGCACCAAACGCCACGCCGTGCTGATCAGTTCGGCGACTGCAGTCCCCCGAAAGCTCTATCGCGGCTTTGCCGGCTACCTCGCCCGCCGCGGCTCGGCGGTGCTGACCTACGATTACCGCGGCACCGGCGATTCCAGGCAACAGGCGATGACCGGCCTCAACCAGCCGAAGTCGCTGGTCGGATTCAAGGCCACGATGACCGACTGGGCCGCGCTCGACGTCACCGCGACGGTGAGGTGGATGCGCGAGCGCTACCGCGACCTGCCCTTCGCCTATGTCGGCCATTCCTTCGGCGGCCAGGCACTCGGGCTGCTCGCCAACAATGCGGAGATCCCGCGCGCGCTGCTGGTCGCGGCGCAGGCCGCCACCTGGAAGCTGATGGCCTCGCCCGAGCGCTACCGCGTGGTCGCCTTCATGAACGGCGTCGGCCTGCCCCTGACCCGCGTGCTCGGCTACGCGCCGGGTTGGGCCGGCCTCGGCATGGACCTGCCGAAGGGCGTGTTCGAGCAATGGACCCGCTGGGTGATGTCGGACCGCTACCTGCTCGACGACTCCACCCTCACCGCGCGCGAGAATTTTGCAAAATTCAAGGGCGGGCTCCGCGCGCTGGCGATGACCGACGACACCTGGGCGACGCGGCCCGCCGTCGAACTGCTGTGCTCCGCATTCACCTCGACGACGCCGGAGATCATCTCGATCCGCCCGGCCGACGTGGGTGCGATCAAGATCGGTCATCTCGGCTTCTTCCGCAGCGAGCACCGCGACGCGCTGTGGCGCGGTGCGGCGGAGTGGCTCGAGGCGGAGGGGTAGCGCAGCACGCTCCGTTGTCTGCGGATAACCCATCCTTCGTCATTCCGGGGATCGCGAAGCGAGAGCCCGGAACGACGAGAATCAATGCGATTGATTATCCGGTCGCGCAATGCAAAGTAGCGTGGAAGAGATCGCACCCGCCTCGGCGTCTGCGATCGGGCATCCCACCGGCGGCAGGCTGTTTCGATGAGATACCTTGTTCTGGCCGTTCTGCTCGCGGCGACGCCCGCGATGGCATGCCAGTTTGATACCGATTGCCGGCCGGGCAGCGAGTGCCTGAAGGCGTCAACGAGCATTTACGGCGTCTGCGCCGGCGGCCTGTCGCCGGGTAACGCCAACGATCAGCAACGGGCGCAATTTCCCCTCGATATCAACGGGACCTACGGCGACACCTGTTCGTGCGACACCGATTGCGGTCCTGGCAGTCGTTGCTTCAAGCGAGGTTCGATCCAGGGCGTTTGCATCAAGTAGCCGCGACGTCGGCTGCCCTCACGCCAACTTTCGCGGCGCCGCTGTTTCTTCATTTCCCGTGTTCGGCGTCCCCGTCGGCTCGATCAGCATCAGGTGCACTTCCTCCCGCGCGACCGGGCGATGCTCGACGCCCTTCGGCACGACGAACATCTGGCCGGCACGCAGCGTGACGATGCGGTCGCGCAGCTCGATGTCGAGCACGCCTTTCAGCACCAGGAAGAAATCGTCGGTGTCGTCATGCTTGTGCCAGACGAATTCGCCCTGCACCTTCACGACCATGACGTCGCAGGCATTGAATTGCGCCACCGTGCGCGGCGACCAGTGCTCGGAGAAGGTCGAGAGTTTTTCGGCGAGATCGATCGGGTCGCTCATCGGGCCTCGAGGTAGCCCGCCTATCGTGCGTAGGGCGGGTTAGCGTAGCGTAACCCGCCACTGCTGTCGTGTCATACGCCAAACGGCGGATTACGCTTCGCTCATTCGCCCTACTGGTACGTTGCCGGCTTGTGATGACCGTTCATTTCGCCGTTCGGCTTGCCGTTTGCCGCCTTGCCGTTGCCGTTGGCGGCCTTGCGCTCCAACAGCTCGCGTTCGGCCTGGTACCAGAGCTGATCCATGGTGCCCTGGGGTTCGCCGGCGTCTTTCCACAATTCGTAGGCGCGGGTCCGGATCTCTTGTTCGGTGGGACCTGTCATGGGCGGCTCCCTCAATATCTGTGACAACTAAGTATTTGAGAGTTGGAACATCCGACGCTGCACAAGGTTCCAAAATGCGCACCATGACGCCGCTGCACACCGGCATCATGGCACCTCACTGAAGCGGCACCGCGGGCAGCAGCGGCGCGCGGCTAGTCTAGCGCGATGCCTCACCATTGAGCAGCACCGAGTGACTGCGGCCATAGGCGAAATACAAGGCAAGGCCGATCACCAGCCACACGATCAAACGCAGCCACGTCGCCAAAGGCAGGAACACCATCAGCATCAGCGAGAACGCCATGCCGAGCACCGGCACCACCGGAACGCCGGGCGTCTTGAACGGACGGGCGATATCCGCATCGCTCTTGCGCAGATAGATCACCGCGCCGCAGACCAGCACGAACGCGAACAACGTGCCGATCGAGACCATCTCGCCCAATATGTCGATCGGGGTCAGCGCCGCGACCACGGCCACCACGATCCCGATCAGCAGCTGGCTCTTGTGCGGCGTCCCGAGCGAGGGATGCACGTCGGAGAACATCTTGGGCAGCAGGCCGTCCTTGGCGATCTGGAAGAAGATCCGGCTCTGGCCATAGAGCAGCACCAGGATCACCGTGGTGAGGCCGGCAAGCGCGCCGATCTTGATCAGCACCGAGAACCAGGTCAGCCCGATGACGTCGACGCCCTTGGCGATCGGATCGGGCACGCCGAGCTCGGTGTAGGGCACGAGGCCGGTGAGCACGCCGGCGACCGCGACATAAAGGATGGTGCAGATCAACAGCGAGCCGAGGATGCCGATCGGCATGTCGGTCTGCGGATTCTTGGCCTCCTGTGCCGCGGTCGAGACGGCGTCGAAGCCGATGAACGCAAAGAACACGACCGACGCGCCGCGCATCACGCCGCTCCAGCCGAACTGACCGAAGGTGCCGGTATTGTCGGGGACGAACGGGTGCCAGTTCGCCGGCGTGACGTAGCCGACGCCGAGCAGGATGAAGGCGCACACGACGACGAGCTTGATGCCGACCATGATGTTGTTGAGCCGGGCCGATTCCTTGGTGCCGCCGATCAGCATGGCCGTGAGGGCCAGCACGATGAGCGCGGCGGGCAGATTGATGACCCCGGCCACGGTCGTGCCGTCAGGCAGCTTGGTCTCGGTCCACGGCGCGGCGGCAAATTGCGGGGGAATGTTGATGCCGAAATTATGCAGCAGCGAGACGATGTAGCCCGACCAGCCGACCGCGACGGTGGAGGCGCCCATCGCGTATTCGAGGATCAGGTCCCAGCCGATGACCCAGGCGACGAGTTCGCCCAGCGTCGCATAGGTGTAGGTGTAGGTGCTGCCGGACACCGGCAACAGCGCAGCGAGTTCGGCGTAGCACAGGCCGACGAAGGCACAGGCGATGCCGCCGACGATGAAGGAGAGCATGATGCCGGGGCCTGCATAATGCGCCGCCGCGGTGCCGGTGAGGACGAAGATGCCGGCGCCGATGATGCAGCCGATGCCGAGTGCGGTGATGCTGAGCGCCCCGAGCGTCTTGCCGAGCGTGTGCTCCCCCGCTTCGGCGATGATGGTGGCGACCGACTTTCGCGTCATCAAACCCAGATCAGTCATGGCGACATCTCCTTCGATCGCGGCCAATGCGGCCTGCCATCAAGATTACGAGCCTGGATCCCGGTCTCCGAATGATTCTCCTCACCCGACACCGACGCAAGTTCTATTTTGGAGAAACGCACTTTCGGCGCGCGTGCTGCGAAGCAACAATCAGAGCGGGGCTTGGAGCGTATACGCGCAACCGGGGCGGCTGGTTCCGCTGATTAGAGGCCGCCGCGATCGAAGGCGTGATGAGATCAGGTCAGGCTGGCACGTCGTCGGAGGCTCACCTCTCCCTTGGGAGAGGCGCAGACCGCCTTTGGCGGCCGTTCTTTCGGAGAACGCCGAAGCGAAGCCTCGGTTATGGCGCAGCCCCGGGTGAGGGTTGACGGGTCCCTCGTTGAGCTGCGGCCCCTCACCCGATTTGCTGCGCAAATCGACCTCTCCCCGACGGGGGAGGTAAGGCGGCGAACCGTGCCCCTACTCCGCCGCCTGCCGCACGTGGCGCGCGGTCGGGGTGCGCATGGTCACCAGCTCTTCGGCGGCCGTTGGATGCAGCGCGATGGTGGCGTCGAAATCCGCTTTCGTCGCTTTCATCTTGATCGCGATCGCAACCACCTGGGTGACTTCGGCGGCGCTATCGCCGACGATATGGCAGCCGAGCACGCGGTCGCTCGCGCCGTCGACCACGACCTTCATCAGCACGCGGGTGTCGCGGCCGGACATCGTCGCCTTGATCGGGCGGAAATCGGTCTTGTAGATGTCGACATGGGCAAACTGCGCCCGCGCCTCCTCCTCGGTCAGACCCACGGTACCGACCTCGGGCTGCGAGAACACCGCGGTCGGGATCGTGGCGTGATCGACCTGCACGGGGCGCTTGCCGAACACGGTGTCGGCAAAGGCGTGGCCCTCGCGGATCGCGACCGGCGTCAGATTGTGGCGATGGGTGACGTCGCCGATCGCATAGATGTTGTCGGCCGAGGTCTTCGACCAGTGATCGACCTGGATGCCGCCGTTCTTCGGATTGATGGCGACGCCGGCGGTCTCGAGCCCGAGATTGGCGACGCTGGGGTGGCGGCCGATCGCGAACATCACCTGCTCGGAGGCAATGCTGGAGCCGCCGGACAGGTGTGACGTGAATTCGCTGCCGTGCTTCTCGACCTTGGTCACCGTGCAGCCGGTGATGATGGTGATGCCGCGCTTCTCCATCTCGGTGCGCACATGCTTGCGTACGTCCTCGTCGAAGCCGCGCAGGATGTTGTCGCCGCGATAGACCACGGTGACGTCGGAGCCGTAACCGTTGAAGATGCCGGCGAACTCCAGCGCGATATAGCCGCCGCCCTGGATCACGATGCGCTTCGGCAGCTGCTTCAGATGGAATGCCTCGTTGGAGGAGATCACGTGCTCGATGCCGGGGATCTCGGTGCCGTGATTGGGCGCGCCGCCGGTCGCGATCAGGATGTATTTTGCGGTGACCTTCTCGCCGGTGGCCAGGCGCAGGGTGTGAGCATCCTCCAGCACGGCGCGGGTCTTCACGATCCTGGCGCCGGACTTCTCGACATTCGTAGTGTAGGCGCGCTCGAGCCGGTCGATCTCCTTGTCCTTGTTGGCGACCAGCGTCGCCCAGTCGAACGAGACGTTGCCGATGCTCCAGCCGAAGCCGGCGGCATCCGCGATCTCGTCGTGAACGTGGCTGCCCATGACGAACAGCTTCTTCGGCACGCAGCCGCGGATCACGCAGGTGCCGCCCATCCGGTACTCTTCGGCGACCATGACCTTGGCGCCATAGCCGGCGGCGATGCGGGCGGCGCGAACCCCGCCCGAACCGCCTCCGATGACAAACAGGTCGACATCATACTCGGCCATGGCAACCACCTTTCTTCCCGCTCTCCCCGTTCTTGCGGGAGAGGGTCGGGGTGAGGGCTACCTCCACTATCTCAGGTCGTGGAGGGTCCCCTCACCCGATCGCTCCGCGATCGACCTCTCCCCGCAAGTGGGGCGAGGTAACTTTAGATATCCTTGCCGCGCTTCTTCATCTCGGTCTTGAACTGGCCGGCGACGAGGACGCCAAACTGCTGCGCCCACTGCTGCATATAGTTCAGCGATTCATTGATTGCCTTGGGCTCGGAGGTCAAAAGCTTCTGACCGAGCGGCGACTTGTAGAACACGACCAGGTCCTTCAGTTCCTGCTCGGTGAACTCGCTGGCGTAGATCTGCGCCATGCCCTCGCCGATCTCCTTCTCGCGCCCGGCCTGGGCCTTCGCGATGATCACCGCGACCTCGTTGAGGTCCTTCTGATAGTTCAGATATTGCTGCAGCAGGCCGGTCTTGGTCTTCTCGATGATGCCCGGAACGGCGCCGGCATACATGGCGGCGACGTTCTTCATCGCCAGGATCTCCTTGGCGTAGCCGATCGCCGCGGGCGACGACTGCTTGACGGCAGGCGCGGCGGGCGCGCCGCCCGCGGCCGGCGCCTGCTGCTGCGCCATCGCCGGCGCGGCCGCAAGCGCCAGTCCGACGGCCACGGTCGCAGCCGACAAAAGTCCCGAGAAACGCTTCATTCCAAGTCTCCTTGCTTGCGGCGTCATCGCCGTTCAACAACCCGAATTCCCTGCGCGCCGGCCAGCACGGCGCGGCTCGCGAGCCCAATGAACAGGCCATGCTCGACGACACCAGGAATTGCGCTGAGCAGGCCGGCGAGATGCGGCGGATCGCCGATCCGGCCAAGGTGAGCGTCGACGATCCAGTGGCCGCCATCGGTGACGAAAACGTGACCGTCCTTGGCCTTGCGGATCACCATCTGGCCGGACACGCCGGCCCTGGCAAAGGCGCGCGTGATCGCCGCCTGCGTCGCCGCGAGCCCGAACGGGATCACCTCCACGGGCAGCGGAAAGCGGCCGAGCGCATCGACCCATTTGCTGTCGTCGGCGATCACGATCATGCGAGCGCTGGCCGCGGCCACGATCTTCTCGCGCAGCAGCGCGCCGCCGCCGCCCTTGATCAGATTGAGCGCGGGATCGATCTCGTCGGCGCCGTCGACGGTGAGGTCGAGATGGTCGATCTCGTCCAGCGTGGTCAGGGGAACGCCGCAGCGGATCGCATCCGCGCGGGTCACCTCCGAGGTCGGCACGCCCACCACCTTCAGGCCGGACCTGACCTTCTCGCCGAGCAGTTCGACGAAATGCTTCGCCGTGGAGCCTGTGCCGAGCCCGAGCTTCATGCCGTCGCGCACCTCGTCGAGCGCGCGCGCCGCCGCCTGGCGTTTCAGTGCATCCATGTCCACGTGCCGACCGAGCCCCTGTTCTGCTGCGCCCGGGGCCTGGAATCCGCCCCGACCGGCGGGCGCATATCTAGCGTCGTTTGGCGGGCAGGAATAGCACCAACAAAGGCGTCCCGGACCGATTTAATGAGGGATTTCGGGGTCGATTTGCAGCGAAACGGGGCCAATTCCACTGCGGACGATGAGGATCGGCATCTTCCCTTGCATCGTGGCCCGACACCCGATAGCCAAATGCATCATGTCCACCTCCTCTCCCCCCATCATCGTGTTCGATCTCGACGGCACGCTGGTCGAGACTGCGCCCGATCTGATCGCCGCGCTGAATTACGTGCTCGACCGCGAAGGCTTGCAGCCGGTTCCGCTGGCCGCCGCGCGCAACATGATCGGCGCCGGCGCGCGCAAGCTGATCGAGCGCGGGCTCGAGGTGGAAGGGCGCGCGGTCACGGTCGCCGAACTCGACCGCATGACCAGCGACTTCGTCGCTTATTACGCGGACCACATCGCCGACGGCTCGCACCCGTTCGACGGATTGGAAGTCGCGCTCGACGTCCTTGCGTCGAAGGGGCATCGCCTCGCGGTCTGCACCAACAAGCTGGAATGGCTGTCGAAGCTGTTGCTCGACCGGCTCGAACTGACGCCGCGCTTTGCCGCGATCTGCGGCGCCGACACCTTCGGGGTCGCCAAACCCGATCCGGCGTTCCTGCGCGAGACGGTGGCGCGCGCCGGCGGCCGGCTGCCGGGCGCGATCATGGTCGGCGATGCCGGCACCGATGTCGGCGTGGCGCGGCGGGCCCAGGTCCCGGTGATCGGCGTCGATTTCGGCTATACCGACGTGCCGATGGCGGAGCTCAAACCGGACCGGCTGATCAGTCATATGCGCGATCTGCCGGAGGCCGTCGCCAGCCTGGCGGCATCATAGTTTTTATGTAACATATTGATATCGCGTGGAAATATTTTTCCATGCGATTTTGCTGTTAACCATCCTTTAACGAACAGGCCCCGCGCTGTTGCGCCCCTGTTCCGACGCCCCTATGGTCGCCCGCGGGGATTGTGGCTGATAGCCGCAGGTGAGTGTGGATCATGCGTCGTGTCATCGCGATTGCCGTCGCCGGACTGAGTCTGGGCGGCTGCTCGTCATTCTCAATGGACTACTTCAAGTCGGCGCCGCCGCCGATGCAGGTGCAGCTAGATTCGGCGCCGCAGGGCGCAGACGCCGTGACCTCGCTCGGGCCGGGCTGCAAGACGCCCTGCTCGGTGTCGATCCCGACGCCGGAGACCAATTTCTCCGTCACCTTCAACGCGCCGAAATTCCAGCCTGCGACGGTGCCGGTGACGGTCACCCGCGTGCCAGGCGACTTCACCACCCCGGCCACGACCACGCTCGATCCGAGCCCGGTGTTCGCCGCGCTACAGCCGGCCGGGCCGCCGCCCCGCGCGACGCGCAAGCCGATGCGGCCGAAGAAGAAGCGGCCGAGGCCGGCCGCCGCAGCCCCTGCCGGCGCGGCCCCCGCCGATCCGAGCGCAGCGCCACCGCCGCCGGCGGCTCCTGCCGCGCCGACGCGCTAAGGCGCACCGCATTCAATTGCACCGCACAAGAGCCCGGCCAGCGCCGGGTTCTTCCGTTTCTGTCGTGAAGTCCCGGCGATTGCGATCACGCATCGCGCGATATGGCTCGCCTATCGCGCGAAATCCATTTTGCATGTCGCGGATCGTTGCTTGATCCGCGCTCGATCCTCCCTTGGAACGCATTGTGACAACGTGCCAACATGCATACATTGTCGGTGTCGGCGCCGCGCGCGGCGCGGCAGGCAGGGAACAAGTTGCAGGGCCCGGGTTGAATGAACGCATCCACAGAGGCGCTTTCCGATACGCTGTTTCGTCCGATGACCGATCCGTTCGGCCGGACGATCCGTTACCTGCGCGTCTCCGTCACCGACCGCTGCGATCTGCGCTGCTTCTATTGCATGTCGGAAGACATGACGTTCCTGCCGAAGGCCGATCTGCTGACCCTGGAAGAGCTCGACCGGCTCTGCTCGGCGTTCATCGACAAGGGCGTGCGCAAGATCCGTCTCACCGGCGGCGAACCGCTGGTCCGCCGCAATGTGATGGGCCTGGTGCGCGCGCTGTCGCGGCACCTCTCGAGCGGCGCGCTCGATGAGTTGACGCTGACCACCAACGGCTCGCAGCTCGCGCGCTTCGCAAGCGAGCTCGCCGATTGCGGCGTGCGCCGCGTCAACGTCTCGCTCGACACGCTCGATGCGGCCAAGTTCCGCGCTATCACCCGCTGGGGCGATCTCGACAAGGTGTTGTCGGGGATCGAGGCGGCACGCGCCGCGGGTCTTGCGGTCAAGATCAACGCGGTCGCGCTGAAGAACATGAACGAGGACGAGATCCCGGCCCTGATGGAGTGGGCGCATGGCAAGGGCATGGGCCTGACCCTGATCGAGGTGATGCCGATGGGCGACATCGGCGAAGGCCGCATCGATCAGTATGTGCCGCTGTCGCTGCTCCGCGCGCGGCTCGAGAAGCACTACACGCTGACCGATCTCGACGACAACACCGGCGGTCCGGCCCGCTACGTCCGTGTCGCCGAGACCGGCGGCAAGCTCGGCTTCATCACGCCGATGACCCACAATTTCTGCGAAGCCTGCAACCGGGTGCGGATCACCTGCACCGGCACGCTGCACACCTGCCTCGGCCATGAGGACGCCTCCGACCTGCGCCGTCCGTTGCGCGCCTCTGACGACAACGGCCTGCTCTCGGCCGCGATCGACCGCGCCATCGGGCTGAAGCCGAAGGGCCATGATTTCATCATCGACCGCCGCCACAACCGCCCGAGCGTCAGCCGCCACATGAGCGTCACCGGCGGTTAAGGCGTATCGTCCGCCGGGGCGGGTTCCGGCGCCCCGCCGTGACGGACAAACCTGATACCACCTGCCCCATCGTCCCCTCCCGTCCCCGATTTACCAAGCGGGGACAACGGCTTGCCACATCGTCAATTTGCCCATTTTCCAATTGACGGCGTTTCGCCGCGCTGATTTGGTGCGGCGGCTTTCATGCCGGCCGGTCGGACAGGCCGCTGCCCCGACGGGCGCAGCCAAGAACGGGGAAAGCGTTTTCGGGGGAGGACGACGGTTTGCAAATGCTCCTGAAAGTGAGCCGCGGCTCCGCGCGCGTGCGCGCGGCGGCCAGATGATGCTTGAAAAGATATTCGGCGCGCGGACGGCGCGGCCGCGGAGATCGTGATGCGCCCATTGTTGGCACTGAGTCAGGCCATCGACAAGCTCAACGAAAAGATCGGAACCATCTGCAACCTGCTGGTCCTGCTCGCCTGCCTGGTCAGCGCCGGCAACGCCATGATCCGCTACGCCTTCAGTTCCTCCTCGAACGGCTGGCTCGAGGCGCAGTGGTACATGTTCGCGATCCTGGTGATGTTCGGCTCGTCCTACACCTTCAAGCGCAACGAGCATGTCCGGGTCGAGATCCTCTATCTGATGCTGTCCGAGCGCGGCCAGCTCTGGCTCGACCTGATCTGCACGCTGCTCTTCCTGATCCCGGCCTGCCTGCTGCTCGCCTATCTGTCCTGGCCGTTCTTCTACCAGTCCTATTCGGTCGGTGAGATGAGCGGCAATGCCGGTGGCCTGATCCGCTGGCCGATCAAGTTCGTTATCCCGTCCGGCTTCGTGATGCTCGCGTTGCAAGGCGTCTCCGAGGTGATCAAGCGGATCGCCGCGCTGCAGGGCTACGTGACGATCGACGCGAAGTACGAGAGGCCGACGCAATGACGATTACGCTGGAGATGATGCCGCCGCTGATGTTCGGCGGCCTGATCATGGCGATGCTGATCGGCTATCCGGTGGCGTTCACGCTGGCCGCGGTCGGCCTGTCGTTCGGCTTCCTCGCCATCCACCTCGGCTTCTTCGACCTCAACTTCCTGCAGGCGATCCCGGGCCGCATCTTCGGCAGCGTGCTGTCCAACGAGCTGCTGCTCGCGATCCCGTTCTTCACCTTCATGGGCGCGATATTGGAGAGATGCGGGCTCGCCGAGGACATGCTGGACTCGATGGGCCAGCTGTTCGGTCCGATCAGGGGCGGCCTCGGCTATTCCGTGATCATCGTCGGCTTCATCCTCGGCGCCATCACCGGCACGGTGGCGGCGCAGGTGATCGCGATGGCGCTGATCTCTATGCCGGTGATGATCCGCTACGGCTACAACATCCGCTACGTCACCGGCGTGCTCGCCGCCTCCGGCACCATCACGCAACTCGTTCCTCCCTCTCTCGTCCTGATCGTGCTGGCCGACCAACTCGGCAAGTCGGTCGGCGACATGTATCTCGGCGCCTGGGGCCCGTCGGTATTCCAGATCCTGCTGTTCGCCGGCTACACCTTCCTGCTCAGCATCATCAAGCCGAGCCATTTGCCCGCGGTGCCGAAGGAAGCCCGCACGCTGACCGGCTGGGCGCTGTGGAAGAAGTGCCTGCTCGGCATCATCCCGTCGGCGGTGCTGATCTTCGTCGTGCTCGGCACCATGATGATGGGGCTTGCGACCCCGACCGAAGCCGGCGCGATGGGCGCGGTCGGCGCCATCGTGCTCGCCGCGATCCACCACAAGGATTTCAGCGCGACCGGCAAGAAAATACTGATCATCGGCGTGATTGCCGGCGGCATCGGCACCATCATCGCGATGCTCTTCACCGAGAACTTGATCTTCAAGCTCGCCTTTGCGATCACCTATCTCGCGGTCGCCTGGATCTGCATCGAGGCGGTCAAGATTCCGGACCTGCGCGACCTGATCAAGCAGGGCTACGAAACCACCATGCGCATCACCTGCATGGTCACCTTCATCCTGATCGGCTCGACCTGCTTCTCGGTGGTGTTTCTCGGCGTCTCCGGCGGCGTCTGGCTGGAGAACCTGCTGACCTCGCTGCCCGGCGGCGTCTGGGGCTTCCTGATCTTCATCAACCTGTTCATCTTCTTCCTGGCGTTCTTCCTCGATTTCTTCGAGATCGCCTTCATCATCCTGCCGATGATCGCGCCGATCGCGCAGAAGGTGCTGGCGCCGGTGGTCGGCCCCGACGCCGCGCTGATCTGGTTCGGCGTCATGCTCTGCGTCAACATGCAGACCTCGTTCCTGCATCCGCCGTTCGGCTTCGCGCTGTTCTATCTGCGCGGCGTGGCGCCGAAGGAAGTGAAGAGCTCCGACATCTACTGGGGCGCAATGCCCTGGATCGGCCTGCAGGCGATCATGGTGATCCTGGTGATCGCGTTCCCGGTCGTGGTGACCGGCCTGCTCGACAAGCCGGCCAATGTCGACCTCGACAAGGTCAAGATCGACGTGCCGCAGATCGACCTGCCACCGCTCGATTTCGGGCAGCCGAAGCAGTAGCGGGCGTTCCGCGCAATGACGGAGCTTTGGCCTGCACCACAAACTCGGTGTCGTCCCTGCGAAAGCAGGGACCCATAACCACAAATATTGATTGTTTCTTTACGCCGGAACGACGAGTCCCGTTCACATTGCGAGCCGCGGAGTATGGGTCCCTGCTTTCGCAGGGACGACAGTTGCTGTTGACGAACGACCGGCGAACAATCGCTGCTCGCAATGACGGTGAGGTTGGAGCTGCTGCTTCACGATCCCGCCTCCGCCAGCCGAAAACTCAGCGTGAACTGCGCGCCGCCCTCCGGTAAATTCTCCACCTCGACCGCGGCAGAATGATCGTCGACGACGCTGCGCACGATCGAAAGCCCGAGGCCTGCGCCGTCGGTGCGCCGGCGGTCGCCGCGCCAGAAGCGCTGGAAGATCAGGCCCTGCTCGGCGGGCGGAATACCGGGCCCGCAGTCGCGCACCCGCACCGAGCCGTCCTCGCGCACCTCGACGTCCACGGCGGTGGCATCGGCGGTGTATTTGATGGCGTTCTCCGCCAGGTTGAAGATCGCGCGCTGCAGCATCTCCGCATTGCCCCTGACCTGCACCGGCTCGTCGGTGCCGCGCAGCGCGATGTCCTTCTGCTGCGCCAGTGCAAACGGCGCGATCGAGCCCACCACCTCGGCACACACCGCGCGCAGATCCGCCGTCTCGTCGGGATCGACGATCTGGGTGTCGAGCTCGGCGATCTCGAGCAGCTGGCTGACGATCCGGCTCATGCTTTCGATGTCGGCGTGCAGCTCCGTGATGCCCTCGCCAGCCTGCAGCGTCTCGATCCGGGTCCGCAGGATCGCGAGCGGCGTGCGCAACTGATGCGCGGCATCCGCCGTGAACTGGCGCTGCACCCGAAAGCCATGCTCGAGGCGATCGAAGGCCTGGTTGACCGCGGTCACCAGCGGCAGGATCTCGCTCGGAATTCCGTCCGCCGGCAGCCGAATGTCGGTTCGCGCCGGTCCGATGCTGCGCGCCGTCTCCGAGGCCTGCAACAGCGGAATCACGGCACGGCGGAAAATCAGGATGTCGGCGGCGAGCAGGATCAGCAGGATCGGGATCGTGATCCAGCCGACGCGCCGGAAGAAATTCGCCACGATGTCGTCGGTGATGACGTCGCGATGCGACAGGTCCTCGGCGACGTGGATGCGCAGGCTGTCGCCGTCGATGTCGCGCATCACGCTCGCACCCGCAATCGTATCCGACGATGCCTGCTTCGCCGGGCTGCCGTGATGCGACGAAAACAGCACCCGCCCGTCGGCGGCGTAGATGTCGTAGCGATAGCGGCCATAGGCTTCGGAATAGAGGTCCTTGAGGCTCTCGGGAAGATTGAGGGTCAGCTTGCCGTCCGGGCCGGTCGCGAGCTTCTCGCCGAGCACATCGGCCTGGTCCCGCATCGCCTCGCGATGCAGCTGGTCGATCTCCGAATTCAGCAGCCACAGCAGCAGAAGCGGCAGGAAGATCGCCGCGACCGCGACCGCTACGATGTGCAGGAACACGATCCGCGAGGTCAGCGACTTGAAGCGGAACACGCTACTTCTCCTCCGCCATCAGGTAGCCGACGCCCCTGATGGTGTGGATGACGATCCTGGCACGGTGCTCGGCCAACAGCTTGCGCAGCCGCGAGACGTAGACCTCGACGGCGTTCGAGGCGACCTCGCCGGCCAGCCCGAAAATGTGGTCCTCGACATTCTTCTTCGGCACCACCCGCCCCTGCCGCCGCAGCAGGATCTCCAGCACCGAGGTCTCGCGCGCCGAGAACACGTGCGGCGCGCCGTCGATGAAGACCTGGCGGCTTTCGGTGTCGTAGATCAGATTGGCGAGGTTGAGCGAGGAGCCGAGCAACTGGCCGGGCCGGCGCAGGATGGCTTCAAGCCGCGCCACCAGCTCCTCCAGCGCGAACGGCTTCGCCAGGTAGTCGTCGGCACCGGTGCGCAAGCCCGAGACGCGATCCTGCAAGCCGTTGCGCGCGGTCAGCACCAGGACCGGAAGCGGGTCGGTCTTGCGGCGAAGCTCCGACAGCACCGACAGGCCGTCGCCGTCGGGCAGGCCGAGATCGAGGATCATCGCCGCATAGCTGACGCTGCGCAATGCGTCGCGCGCCTCGGCAACGCTGCTGACGATATCGGCCGCATAGCCGGCCGCCATCAGCCCGTTGGCGAGCAGGCGCGACAGCTCTGCATTGTCCTCGACGATCAGAAGTCGCATGGCAACGATCCCGCCTTCATTCGATCCGTGCTCCGTTTGCACACCGCGGTGCGCGCGCGACATACGCTATGTTTTCGCGATGGCCGACATCGCCGGCCCCTTATGGAAAATAGATAATCGCGCCGGCGCTGCAATCAAAATTCGCACGGCGCGCACGCAATTGCGCGAAGCAGCGTAAGGCTGGCGTCAGCTGGCCCTGATAACACGTGCTCGCTCCAATGTGGCGATGATCGGGCGGGCGATGTCATTTCGGGTCAGATATGCAGGCTATGCGGCGATGCCCGTGCTCGCGGCGGTTCTCGCCGGCGCGTGGCTGACGATGCGCGCCGACGGCGTGCAGAGCGCGAGGGCTGCGGACAAAGCCCCCCAGGACGTCAACATCGAACAGCAATACGTCGTGCTGACCGACAAGCAAGCCGCGACCCTCAAGGTCGAAGCGGCGGCGCAGCGCTCCTTCCGGACCCTGAAGAATGCGGTCGGCTCGATCGATTTCAATCAGAACATGCTGGTGCAGTCCTTCACCCCGAATCCGGGCCGCATCGTCGACACGCTTCTCAATGTCGGCGACGAGGTGAAGAAGGGCGACACGCTGTTCACGATCGACAGCCCCGATTTGCTGCAGGCGGAATCCGCGCTGCTGGCCGCGGCCGGCGTGCTCGAGCTGCAGACCCGCACGCTCGCCCGGGTCAAGCAGCTGTTGAAGACCGGCGGCGGCGCCCAGAAGGACGTCGACCAGGCCATCTCGGACCAGCAGACCGCCGAAGGCAACTTCAAGGCGGCGCGCGACGCGGTGCGCATCTTCGGCAAGACCGACGCCGAGATCGATCGCATCGTGGCCGATCGCAAGGTCGATTCCATCCTGGTGGTGCCGAGCCCGATCTCGGGGCGGATCATCGCGCGCAATGCCGCGCCCGGCCTCTACGTGCAGCCCGGCAACGCACCGGCGCCGTATTCGCTGGCCGACATCTCGACGATGTGGATGCTCGCCTATGTGATCGAGACCGATGCGCCCGCCTACCGGATCGGCCAGCCGGTCGAGGTGCGGGTGCCGGCCTATCCCGGCGAGGTGTTTCGCGGACGGGTGACGACGCTCGGGCTCAACATCGATCCGAACTCGCATCGCCAGCTGGTGCGCTCGGTGATCGAGGATCCCCAGCACAAGCTGCGCGCCGGCATGCTGGCAAGCTTCACCATCGAGACCGAGCCGCCGGAGATGTCGGTCAGCGTCCCCGCCGACGCCATCGTGCGCGAGGGCGACGGCACGATGACGGTGTGGGTCACGAGCGACAGCCGCAGGTTCGATCGGCGCTCGGTGACGATCGGGCCGGAGCAGAACGGCTGGCGCCAGATCCTGGCCGGCCTTGGCGCCGGCGAGAAAGTCGCCTCCACCGGCGCGATTTTCCTCAGCAACAAGTTCGCCAACGCGACCACGGGCGGGGCATGACGACGGCTCCACTTTCGCCCCTCCCCGCTCGCGGGGAGAGGCCGGAATTCAAGCACCGCTTGAATTCCGGGTGAGGGAGAGCCTCCGCGAACTCATCGCTCAGCCGTATTTGCCGCAACAGCCCCTCACCCCAATCCTCTCAGCGCGAGCTCCGCTCGTCGCGGCCCCGTAAGAACGGGGAGAGGGAGAAGAAGCAGCACCGTGATCAAGAGCCTCCTCCAATTCGGCCTGACCCGAAGCGCCGTCATCGTGCTCGGCCTTGCGGTGTTCTGCGCCGCAGGCTTCGCCGCATTCGCCAGGCTGAACATCGAGGCCTACCCGAACCCGGCACCGGTCATTCTCGAGATCACCGCGCAGGCCGCCGGCCTCTCCGCCGAGGAGATGGAGAAGTACTACACGATCCCGATGGAAGTCGGGCTCTATCCGACGCCCGGCGTCGTCAGCATCCGCTCGACCTCGTTCTATGGCCTGTCGTTCGTGCGGGTCACGTTCAAATACGGCGTCGACTACTATTTCGCGCTGACGCAGGCCACCAACAGCCTCACCCAGAACGTCCAGCTTCCCGCCAACCAGATCCCGCAAATCCAGCAGTCGAGCCTGGTCGGCGAGATCTACCGCTACCAGATGGTCGGGCCGCCGAATTTCGGCCTGACCAATCTTCGGACCCTGCAGGACTACGTCGTCACCCGCCGGCTGATGACGATACCGGGCGTGGTGCAGATCAATTCCTGGGGCGGCACCACCAAGCAGTTCAACGTCGACGCCGACCTCGCCAAGCTCGAATCCTACAACATCACGGTGCCGCAGCTGATCAGCGCGCTCGGCAACGCCAACGTCAATGTCGGCGGCCGCGAGATCGCGATCGGCCAGCAATCCGTCAACATCCGCGGCATCGGCCTGATCAATTCCGGCGGCGACGACGACGTCACCAAGGGCACCAAGGTCCAGGACATCGAGAACATCGTCCTGACCCAGTCCAACGGGCTGCCGATCCAGATCAAGGACGTCGCCAAGGTCTCGGTCGGCTACGTGCCGCGGCTCGGCATTGCCGGCAAGGACCGGGACGACGACGTCGCGGCGGCGATCGTGGTGATGGGGCGCACCCAGCACACCAACGACATCATTCCGAAGGTCGAGGAGGAAGTCGCCAGGATGAACAGCGACGGTACGCTGCCTCCCGGCGTCCGGATCGTCCCCTATTACGATCGCACGTCGCTGGTCAGCGTCACGACGCACACGGTGTTGCACAATCTGGTGTTCGGCTGCGTCCTGGTGTTCATCATCCAATGGGTGTTCCTCGGCGACCTCCGTAGCGCGCTGATCGTCAGCGCCAATATTCCGTTCGCGCTGTTCTTTGCCATCATCATCCTGGTGCTGCAGGGCGAAGACGCCAATCTGCTGTCGCTCGGCGCGGTCGATTTCGGCATCATCGTCGATTCCGCCGTCATCATGATGGAGAACATCTTCCGCAACTTCCAGTCCGCGCCGGAGAACCGGCTGCGGGTGCTGCAGCAGCTGGCGCAGGGCTATTGGGGCGGCGATCCGACCGCCGCGCCGAACGGCCAGCCTGCGCCGGGCTGGACCGAGCGCCTGCGCATGATCTTCGTCAGCGCGCTGCAGGTCGACAAGGCGGTGTTCTTCACCGCGGCGATCACCGTCACCGCCTTCGTGCCGCTGTTCACCATGCAGGGCGTCGAAGGCCAGATCTTCGGGCCGATGGCCCGCACCTATGGCTATGCGCTGGCCGGCGCGTTGCTCGCGACCTTCACCGTGACGCCGGTGCTGGCCTCGTTGCTGCTGCCGCGGCACATCGAGGAGACCGAAACCGTCATCGTGCGCTGGCTGCGCAAGAGCTACACGCCGCTGCTGCGCTGGTCGCTGTCGAACGTGAAGGTCGCGGTCGTGGCCGGCCTCATCTTCCTCGGCCTCAGCGGGCTTGCGGCAAGCCGGCTCGGCAGCGAGTTCCTGCCGGCGCTGGAGGAAGGCAATTTCTGGATCCGCGCCTCGCTGCCGCCGACCATCTCGCTCGATGCCGGCACCGAGCCGACCCGCAAGATGCGCGAGATCCTGCTGCGTCATCCCGAAGTCATCACCGTGGTGTCGCAGCACGGCCGCCCCGACAATGGCAGCGACGCCTCGCCGTTCTCCAATGTCGAATTGTTCGCGCCGATCAAGCCGTTCGACCAGTGGCCGCCGGGCCTCACCAAGGAGAAGCTCACCGAGGAGTTGCAGAAGGAATTCGACGACGAGCTGCCCGGCGTCACCCTCAACTTCTCGCAATACATCCAGGACAACGTCGAGGAGGCGCTGTCGGGCGTCAAGGGCGCCAACTCGATCAAGATCATCGGGCCCAATCTCGACGTGCTCGAAGGGCTCGCGACCAAGGTGGCGCAGGAGATGGCCAAGATCCGCGGCGTCGAGGATCTCGGCATCTTCCATCTGGTCGGGCAGCCCAACCTCAACATCCGCGTCAACAGGGAGAAGGCGGCGCGCTACGGCCTCAACACTGGCGACGTCACCACCGTGGTGCAGGCGGCGCTCGGCGGCGCCAACGCCACGACGGTGCTGGAAGGCGACCGGCAGTTCGCCGTGGTGGTGCGGCTCGATCCGAAATTCCGCGAGAGCATCGATGCGGTGCGCGACATCAAGGTCGCCTATGCCAACCCGTCCGGCAGCAACGCCTATATCCCGTTGAGCGAGCTCGCCGACATCTCGCTCGATACCGGCGCGCTGTTCATCTATCGCGAGCGCAGCCAGCGCTACATCCCGATCAAGTTCAGCGTGCGCGGCCGCGACCTCAGCAGCACGGTGTCGGAGGCGCAGGCCAAGATCGCCGAGGCGGTGCCGCTGCCGACCGGCTACCGGATCATCTGGTCCGGCGAGTTCGACAATCTCGAGGCCGCCAAGGCGCGGCTGATGATCGTGGTGCCGGTGACGCTGCTCTTGATCTTCGTCCTGCTCTACAGCCTGTTCAATTCGCTGCGCGACAGCCTGTTGGCGCTGGCCGGCATCCCGTTCGCGGTCGGCGGCGGCCTGATCGCGCTGTATTTCGCAGGGCTCGATTTCTCGATCTCGGCCGCGATCGGCTTCATCTCGCTGTTCGGCGTCGCCGTGATGGACGGCATCCTCAACATCACCTATTTCCGCGAATTGCGCGCCTCCGGCATGAGCATCGCGGAGGCGGTGTTCAACGGCGCCGAGCAGCGCATGCGGCCGATGCTGATGACGGCGCTCTCCGCCGGCGTCGGCCTGTTTCCGGCGGCGCTGTCGCACGGCATCGGCAGCCAGGTCCAGCGGCCGCTCGCGACCGTCGCGGTCGGCGGCATGTTCATCGGGCCGCTGTTGCTGCTGGTCGTGGCGCCGGCGCTGCGCAAGATCTTCCTGTCGCGCGAGCGGGTGCCGGCCGTCGACGAGACGCCGGCTTCGGCGCCGCCCGAAGCGGCACATTAGGCGCCTGTCATGCACGACCTCAGGACAAGAACCTCTCATCATGCCGCCTCAGCGATGCGCGGGCTGGCCACGGCGGCCGGCGCGCTGATGCTTGCAAGCTGCGCGGTCGGCCCCAATTTCTCGTCACCGCCGGCGCCCGACGTCGCCGGCTACACGCCCGAGAAGCTGCAATCGCCCGGCACCGACGCCTCCGGCCCGCGCGTGACGACGCAGCGCTTCGTCAGTGGCGCAGACATGCCGACGCTGTGGTGGGCAGCGTTCCGCTCCGCGCCGCTCAACGCGCTGATCCGCCTGTCGGTCGAGCACAATCCATCGCTGCAATCGGCGGAGGCGGCGATCAAGGTCGCGAACTTCAACGCGCTGGCGCAGCGCGGCCTGTTCTTCCCGCAGGTCGGGGCGAACTATACCGCCTCGCAGCAGCTGATCTCCAATGCGTCCTCGGGCCCCGGCAATACCGCGCAGGACTCCTATGCGCTGCACACCGCCCAGCTCAATATCAGCTTCGTGCCCGACGTCTGGGGCGAGAACATGCGTAACGTCGAGAACCTCGACGCCGTCACCGAGCAGGCCCAGTTCCAGCTCGAGGCCGCCTATCTGACATTGACCGCCAATGTCGTGACGGCGGCGATCCAGGAGGGCTCGCTGCGCGGCCAGATCGCCGCCACCGAGCGCATCATCAAGATCGAACGCGACATCCTCGGCATCCTCAAGAACCAGTTCAATGCGGGTCAGGCGGCGCAGGTCGACGTGTTGGCGCAGGAGGCCGCGCTGGCGCAGTCCGAACAGACCTTGCCGCCCTTACAGAAGCAGCTCGCGATCCAGCGCGACCTCCTCACCGCGCTGGCCGGACAGTTCTCCGCCGACGAGATCTTGCAGAAGTTCGACCTCGAGCGCTTGACGCTGCCCGCCAATCTGCCGGTGACCCTGCCGAGCACGATGGTGGCGCAGCGCCCCGACGTGCGGGCCGCCGAAGCGAGCCTGCATTCGGCCAGCGCGCTGGTCGGCGTCGCGATCGCCGCCCGGCTTCCGAACTTCGTCATCTCGGCCAATCCCGGCAGCACCGCCTTCAACATCGGCCAACTGTTCACGCCCGGCACGCTGTTCTACACGGTCGCGGGCAGCGCGACGCAGACGCTGTTCGACGGCTACACGCTGTACCACAAGCAGAAGGCCGCGGAGGCCGCGCTCGACCAGGCCAACGCGCAGTACCGCCAGGCGGTCGTCACGGCGTTGCAGAACGTCGCCGACGCGATCCGCAGCCTGCAGGCCGATGCCCGCGCCGTGCAGGCCGCGATCAGGGCGGAGAACGCCGCGAAGGCCAGCCTCGACATCGTGCAGAAGCAGCTCGTGCTCGGGCAGGTCAATCAGGTCAACGTGCTGAACGCGCAGCAGGTCTACCTCAACGCCGCGATCACCCGCGTGCAGGCGGTGGCGACGCGGCTGTCCGACACCGCAGCGCTGTTCATGGCGCTCGGCGGCGGCTGGCCGACCGATTGCCCGACCAGCGATTGGCGCAGTTGCGTGTTCGAGACGCGGGTTGCAGCGAAGTCGTAAGCTCGTCCTGCCACATGCGGTAGCCTCGGGGCGATGGAAGCCCGCACGATTTCGGAATAATGGAATAATACCGCTGAGTTGCCCGACATGTCAAGTGGCCGTGCCGAACGTGGCCGTGCCGAACGCCGGCAGCCCGGCTCCTTTGCATGGGGTTGTTTTCGATGTTTTGGCAGTGCCCCCCCACGACGGCAGGCGATCGCATCGGGCTGTCAGCCCCAGGGTCCATCGTTCGTCATGCCCGGGTTCGTCCGGGCATGATGACGTGGATAGGTCAGTTGCGCAAAGACATCAGGTCTGCGCGTGGCGGGCCATGAAGTTGTCGTAGCCGACCTCGGCGACCTGAAACCATTGGTAGCCGGTGCTCGAATAGGATGTCAGCGAGTCCAGCAGCTTCTTGAAGTTGGCGTTGCCGGCCGCGACTTCGGCATGCAGCTCGCGCGCCGCCTTGAAGCTCGCCTCCATGATCGGCGGCGAGAAGCCGTGCAGCTTGGCGCCGCCGGCGAGCAGCTTCTTCAATGCGATCGGATTCACGGTGTCGTATTTCGCCATCATCCAGTTGTTGGCGTAGTGGCCGGCCTGCTCGAGGATGTTCTGATAGTACTTCGGCAGCGCGTTCCACTTGTCGAGATTGATCATCGCCAGCAGCATCGGGCCGCCTTCCCACCAGCCGGGATAGTAGTAATGCGGCGCGACCTTTTGCAGGCCGAGCTTCTCGTCGTCATAGGGGCCGACCCATTCCGCGGCATCGATGGTGCCCTTCTCGAGCGCCGGATAGATGTCGCCGCCGGCGAGCTGCTGCGGCACGCAGCCGAGCTTCTGCATCACGCGCCCGGCAAAGCCGCCGATGCGGAATTTCAGGCCCTTGAGATCGTCGACGGTGTTGATCTCCTTGCGGAACCAGCCGCCCATCTGACAGGTGGTGTTGCCGGCGAGCAGCGAGGTGACGTTGTAACCTTTGTAGAACTCGTTGAGCAGCTCCTTGCCGCCGCCCAGCATGTACCAGGCCTGGTTGAGGCGCGCGTTCGGACCGAACGGGATCGACGAGCCGAAGGTGAAGGTCGGGTCCTTGCCGAAATAATAGTAGGACGCGGTGTGACCCATCTCGACCGTGCCGTTCTGCACGGCGTCGAGCACCTGGAGGCCGGGCACGATTTCGCCGGCCGCAAAAGTCTGGATCTGGAATTTGTTGTCGGTCGCCTCGCCGACCACCTTGGCCATCTGCTCGGCGGCGCCGTGCAGCGTGTCGAGCGACTTCGGCCAGCTCGTCGTCATCCGCCATTTGATCTCGGGCATCGACTGCGCGATCGCGGGGGCTGCAACTGCTGCGGCGCCCGCGACGCCTAAACCTGTGACCTTGATGAAATCTCTTCGCTTCATTTGAATCCTGCCCTTTGTGTTTGTGTTGCAGGAGCGTCGATGCGCGCAATGCGGCGCCGCGCTCGCTTTTCTTGGCCGTCGCGATCCATCGCTGGTCGCGCGCCGCCTTCGTGCAGAGGCTTGGGCGAGAGCATGGAACATCCCCTCACCGAACGCCAGACGCAAAAAGCCCGGCCGTCTCGCGACGGCCGGGCTACTTAAGTCGAGGTGTTGCGGGCTCAAGTCCTGGACCTGAAGCCCGCGCCCGTTGTCTTGCAGCATTCTCCTGAGGAGAACGCTGCGCCGATCAGCCGCGGGTGCGCGAGCGGATCATGAAGCTGTCGAAAGTGTATTCGGCGACCTGCCACCAGAGATACTGGTCGGAGCGGTAGGCCTGCATGGCATCGATCGACTTCTTGAAGTCGGCGTTCTTGGCGGAGATTTCGCCCCACAGCTCGTTGGTCGCCTTGAGGCAGGCCTCGAGCACCTCGTTGGTGAACGGACGGAGCTGCGTGCCGCCGGCGACCAGCCGCTTCAGCGCCGAGGGGTTCTGCATGTCGTAGCGCGCGGCCATCCAGCTGTTGGCGTTGGCGCAGGCGTTGGTCAGGATGGCCTGGTAGTTCTTCGGCAGCGCGTTCCACTTTTCCAGATTGGCGTAGGCGTGCACGGTCGGGCCGCCTTCCCAGAAGCCCGGATAGTAGTAGTACTTGGCGACCTTCTGGAAGCCGAGCTTCTCGTCGTCATAAGGACCGACCCACTCGGCAGCGTCGATGGTGCCCTTCTCCAGCGCCGGATAGATGTCGCCGCCGGCGAGCTGCTGCGGCACCACGCCGACCTTCTGCAGCACCTGACCGGCGATGCCGCCGATCCGCATCTTCAAGCCCGACATGTCGGCGACGGTCTTGATCTCCTTGCGGAACCAGCCGCCCATCTGGGTGCCGGTGTTGCCGCAGGGGAAGCCGATCACGCCGAACTTCTTGAAGAACTCGTTGCCGAGTGCCTCACCGCCGCCCTGGTACCACCAGGAGTTCTGCATCCGCGCGTTGAGACCGAACGGGACCGACGAGTAGATCGCAAAGGTCGGGTCCTTGCCGACATAGTAGTAGGAGACCGTGTGCGACATCTCGACGGTGCCGTTCGAGGTCGCATCCAGCGCCTGCAGGCCGGGCACGATTTCACCGGCCGCGAACACCTGGATCTGGAACTTGTTGTCGGTCATTTCGGCGACGTACTTCGCCAGCTGGTCGGCGCCGCCATAGATGGTGTCAAGGGACTTCGGGAAGCTCGAGGTCAGGCGCCACTTGATTTCAGGCGAAGACTGCGCGATCGCCGGCGAGGCGACGGCGGTCGCGGCAGCACCGGCCGCAGAAACTTTCAAAAAATCACGACGCTTCATCGTAAGCCTTCTCCTTGAGGGCGTTTTCCCAGTGACCGCAAGCATTTCCTCCGGCGATTCCGAGGGGATGCCGGGACGCTCTGGCTCGGCCCTTTAACACGGAAGCGGCCTGTCGGAAACGCGACAATGGCATGACTGCGCCCATTAAACGAAAGTCTGATGGTGCAGCGATGTCCTGGAAGATGCGCCGCGGGGACTACAGCGATTGCGACCTGAAGTTGCTTCTCGAAACGCCTCCGCGCCAGTCAGCGCTTCGCCGCTTGCCTTGCCTTCTTGGCTTTATCGGCGAGATGACGCCCGCGCCGGATCCAGCTTTGCGCCGTCGTGAAGCTGACACCATAGGTCTTGGCGACCACGGCCGCAGCCTCTCCCAGCGAGTCGGATTTCTTCGCCATGTTGAACGCCATACGGGACGCCTCTGCGCGCTTCTCGCGCGTGAGATGCTTGCGGCGCTTGACTTCGCGTGACGCTGCCATGTCGATCGCAGCCTTGCGGCCCCTCCGGCGATTTCGGCCTCTCCACGGTCTCCGTCAAACGGTCGGACCGGGTCGCACGATTCGCCAATATCCGGACAAACATACAGGCTGCCGGCGATCCGGCAATCGTCCAGCGCACCCGTCCTGTGAAGAACGACCGTGCCGGCCTCGAGGCCGGCAGCCGTCAAGCTGCGGTGATCGCACCCTTGAGCTGCTCGCGAACCTTGGCGCCGATGGCGCGGTAGATCGCCGCATGCGGGCCGTCAGGCTCGCTCGCCACCACCGGATTGCCTGAGTCGGAGGTGGTGCGGATCGCCATATGCAGCGGGATTTCGCCGAGGAACGGCACGCCGAGCCGCTCGGCCTCGTGGCGCGCGCCGCCATGGCCGAAGATGTCCGAGCGCGTGCCGCAATGCGGGCACTGGAAGTAGCTCATGTTCTCGACGATGCCGAGCACGGGCACGTTGACCTTCGTGAACATGGCAAGTCCGCGCCGCGCGTCGATCAGCGAGAGGTCCTGCGGCGTCGAGACGATCACGGCGCCCTTGAGCGGAACGTTCTGCGCCAGCGTGAGCTGGGCATCGCCGGTGCCGGGCGGCATGTCGACGACCAGCACGTCGAGCGTGCCCCAGGCGACGTCGCGCAGCATCTGGGTGATCGCCGACATCACCATCGGCCCGCGCCAGATCATCGCGGTGTCTTCCTCGACCAAAAAGCCGATCGACATGATCGAGAGGCCGAAGCGCTCGAGCGGAATCATCTTCTTGTCGTCGTTGAGCTGCGGCTTCTCGCGGATGCCGGTCAGCCGCGGCACCGAGGGGCCGTAGATGTCGGCATCGAGCAGCCCGATCCGGAGGCCGAGGTCGCGCAGGCCGAGCGCAAGGTTGAGCGCCGTGGTCGATTTGCCGACCCCGCCCTTGCCGGAGGCGACCGCGATGATCGCGGAGATGCCGGGGATCTCGGCCTGCCGCGCCATCGGCGAGGCGGCGCCGGGCGGATGCGGGTGCCGATGGGTCGAGGCCGGCTGTACGCCGCCGGCCGGCCGCGGCGGCGGAGCCGCGCCGCCGGCCTTGCGTTCGGCGGTCAGCGCGATCATCGCGACGCTGACGCCGGGAATGGCGCGTACCGCATTCTCGGCCTGCGCACGCACGCTCTCCCAGGCGCGCGCCTCGGCGGCATCGACGTTGATCGAGAAGAATACCTTGCCGTCGGTGACCGTGATCGCCGACAGCACATTGGCATTGGTCAAGGGGACGCCGCGCGGCGACATCACCTTGGCCAAGGCATCCAAAACCTGTTGCTGCGTCACGCTCACGGCACGTCTCCTGGAAGGTTCAAGAGACCACGCATTAGAGCGTTGCGGCGCAAAAGGCTACCTCGCTCCGACGTCGTCCCGCCGCTCGACCGGCGCGGCGCCACCGTCTTCCTTGGCAGCTTCGTAATTCAGCTCGATCATGACCCCGTTGGGGTCGTTGACGAAGATCTGCCAGAGATCGCCGCCCGGAACCTGGCGCGAGTCGTACGCCACGCCCTTGGTCTCCAGCCGCTTCTTCATCCCGGCAAAACCCTGACTGGCGAAGGCGACGTGATGGACGACGCCGGAATCCGGCTTTTGTGCCTCGTCGGTCTTGGAAATATCGACCAGATGCACCACCGCCTTGCCCTCGCTGTACATCCACGCGCCAGCGAATGCGAAGTTCGGCCGCGGGCCCTTCTCCAGCCCCAGAATGTCCTCGTAGAAGTGGACCGTATCGGCGAGATTCCGGGTCCGGATGTTGAAATGATCGAGCACACCGACGCTCATGCCCATGCGAAACACTCCCGTTTTTGTGAAGTTGTTTTGGTGAGGCGATCCTAGCACAAAACCGGGAGCTGGCATCCCACGAAGCCGTTGCCCTCCGCTGCACAGGGGGTATGGTGCGGCTCCCTCCATGGACGGAATGCCCTGCCCGCCCGGCCTTGCCGGCAGGCCTCTGGGGCGATCACCAAGGCAAATTACAAGGTAGCAGACATGGCTAAAGTCGCTTTTCTCGGTCTCGGCGTGATGGGTTTCCCGATGGCGGGACACCTCGTGAAAAAGGGCGGCCATCAGGTCACCGTGTACAACCGGACCGCGGCGAAGGCGAAGGAATGGGCCGACAAGTTCGGCGGCAAGACCGCGGCAACCCCGAAGGCCGCTGCCGAAGGCCAGGACTTCGTGATGTGCTGCGTCGGCAATGACAACGATCTGCGCGCGGTCACGATCGGCGCCGACGGCGCGTTTGCCGGCATGACGAAGGGCGCGACCTTCGTCGACCACACCACCGCCTCCGCCGAGGTCGCCCGCGAGCTCGATGCCGCCGCCACCAAGGCCGGTTTCAAATTCGTCGACGCCCCCGTCTCCGGTGGCCAGGCCGGTGCCGAGAACGGCGTGCTGACCGTGATGTGCGGCGGCGCTGCGGATGCCTATGCCGGGGCCGAGCCGATCATCACCGGCGCCTATGCGCGGATGTGCAAATTGCTCGGACCGGCAGGCGCCGGCCAGCTGACGAAAATGGTCAACCAGATCTGCATCGCCGGCCTGGTGCAGGGTCTCTCCGAGGGCATCCACTTCGCCAAGAAATCGGGCCTCGACGTCGCAGACGTGATCGAGACCATTTCGAAGGGCGCCGCGCAGTCCTGGCAGATGGAAAACCGCTACAAGACCATGAACGAAGGCAAGTACGATTTCGGCTTCGCGGTCGAATGGATGCGCAAGGACCTGTCGATCGCGCTGGCCGAAGCCCGCCGCAACGGCGCTACGCTACCCGCCACCGCGCTGGTCGACCAGTTCTACGCCGAGGTCGAGAAGATGGGCGGCAAGCGCTGGGATACGTCGAGCCTGCTGGCGCGGCTGCAGCGCTAGATTCTCGCCCTCGGGGTTCGGTCAGTCGTTCTGCGCAACTCGTCATGCCCGGGCTTGACCCGGGCATCCACGTCTTCGACTTGAAAAAAGACGTGGATGGCCGGGTCAAGCCCGGCCATGACGATACGAGGAAATGTCGGCTCGAGAGGCCGCAAAGGCAACATGCGATGACCTCGCCCGCAAGCGGGGCGAGGTCATCGAAAGAGTTAATTTAACTCCCCGTTAAGGAGTTTCTTTAGCTCTTTAAGGCATCGCTTAAGAATTTGAGAGCACAGATAGACGATGCAAAACGCCCGTGCGTTTGCGGGCAGGATTTGTGTTGTTTATGAGTGATCCCGCAGAAAAGCCTGAAGTTGTCGCGCTTCCGGCCGGACCTCAGGTGGCGGCGCCGGTGAACAGCCGGCGCGCTGCCGCGCAGCGGGTGCGCGAGGCGCGCGATCGGTTAACGTCGACCAGCGGAACCCGCCCGGCGTTCGACGCCGAACTGCTCCGGCAATACGCCCAGACCAGGATGTCGGCGTCCTACGTCGTCATGCTGCTGGTGGTTGCGACCGGCATGCTGTTTGCCCTGTGGATGCAGTCGATGGTGGCCGGGGCCTGGACTGTCGGCATGCTCTGCGTCCATGCCGCCATCATCCGCAGTTGTTCCCGCTTCCTCGCCGAGCCGCCCTCGCTTGCGATGACCCGCAAATGGCGGACCCGCTTCGTGCTGCTCGACCTGCTCTACGGCCTGTGCTGGACCGTGATCCTGATCCATCCCGCCGGCCGGGATCTATCGTCCAACACGCTGATGATGTTCCTGATGCTGCTGGTGATCGCGGTCTCCAGCATGCTGGCGGCAAGCCTGCCGATCGCGGCCCTCGCGGCAACCGCACCGGTGACGGTGGCGATTGCGCTCGATCTCGTGCTGAGCGGCTCGTTCGACAATTACGTGCTGGCGCTGCTCGCGCTGGCTGCCGAAGGCTACTTCGCGCTGCTCGCCCACCGCCTGCATTCGACGACGCTGGCGACGCTCGAGGCACGCGCCGAGAAGGACGCGCTGATCGGCGAGCTCGAGCAGGCCAAGGCGATCTCCGACGAGGCGCGCCACCGTGCCGAATCCGCCAACGTCGCCAAGTCGCGCTTCCTCGCCCAGATGAGCCACGAGCTGCGCACGCCGCTGAACGCGATCCTCGGCTTTTCCGAGGTGATGAAGAGCGAGATCTTCGGCGCGCATGCGGTCGCGGTGTACAAGGAGTATTCCGCCGACATCCATAATTCCGGCGTGCACCTGCTCAATCTCATCAACGAGATCCTCGACCTGTCGCGGATCGAGGCCGGCCGCTACGAATTGAACGAGGAAGCGGTGGCGCTGGTGCATGTCGTCGCCGACTGCCATCATCTGTTGAAGCTGCGCGCCTCCAGCCGCGGCATCACCATCCATGAGGTGTTCGAGCACGGCATGCCCAGGATCTGGGGCGACGAGCGCGCCATCCGCCAGGTCGTGCTGAACCTGCTCTCCAACTCGATCAAGTTCACCCCGCAGGGCGGCGAGATCTGGCTCAAGGTCGGCTGGACCGCATCCGGCGGGCAATATCTGAGCGTCAAGGACACCGGAAGCGGCATCGCCGAGGACGAGATCCCGGTCGTGCTTGCCTCGTTCGGTCAGGGCTCCAACTCGATCAAGTCGGCGGAACAGGGCGCGGGCCTCGGGCTGCCGATCGCGAAAAGCCTGATCGATATGCATGGCGGCACCTTCACGCTGAAATCGAAGCTGCGCATCGGCACCGAGGTGATCGTCACCTTGCCGCCGGAGCGCGTCATGAGCGCGCTGGCGCCGATGGCCGAAGAGGCCCCGCCGGTGCAGCCGGAGCCCGTGGAGACCGCGCCGAACGCCGACCGCAAACGCGTGCGGCGCAAGTCGATCATGAGTGCAGGTACCGGACTCTAGAGCATGGCCCGGAAAAGTGTGACGCGGTTTTCCGAGAGGTCATGCTCAAAACAAAGAGCGGACGCGCGATGGCGACCATCGCGCTTCCGCCGGCTTGCGTGAGCGGCCAAAACCGTTCAAACACCTGACAATGAGCACCGAGACGCCGTGTATCGCAGTCTGCATGATGGATCCCAAGACCAAGCTCTGCTTCGGATGCGGGCGCACGCTTCCGGAGATCGCGCGCTGGCACAAGATGGACCGCGCGGAGCGGCTGGCGGTTATGGCGACATTGCCGGCGCGGATGGATGCCGCCGGGCTCGAACGGCTGGAGCCGCGTCCGAAACGCGCCTGATCGATGCGATCGGTGGAGGCGCGCTGTGAGCCGCATCCTCCTCGTCATCCTGCTCTTGATGGCAACCGCCGGCGCCGTCGTCGCCTATGGCGATCCCGATCAGATCGCGCGCGCGAGGGAAAATCTCACGCAGCTGTTCGGCCGCAGCGCGGCACCGGCGGCGGCCTCGCCTGCTCCCGCGCCTGGGGTGCAGATCGCGCGCAGCCAGAGCGGCGAGTTCGCATTCCGCGCCAAGATCAACGGCATCAGCGCGCCGATGGTGATCGACACCGGCGCGACCTCGGTGGTGCTGACCTGGGAAACCGCGAAGGCGATCGGGCTGCCGATCGAGATGCTCGAATACAATGTCGATCTCGAAACCGCCGGCGGCCATACCAAGGCGGCGCGGCTGACGCTCGATCGCCTTGCGGTCGGCAGACTGGTCGAGAAATCGGTGCCGGCGCTGGTGGTGCAGCGCGGCCAGATGAAGACCAATCTGCTCGGCATGAGCTTCCTCGACCGGCTCGAAAGCTGGGGCGTGCGCGCCGACACGCTGATGCTGAACGGCTACCCCGATGTCACTGGCAGCATCGGCAGCGCCAGCCGCCACCGGCGTCCACACACGGTGGTCAACTAGCCGGATCGCATGGCGCAGCGCCTATCGGTCATCGTCGTGGATCGATGACGGATGCCGGCATAACGGGGTGACCCGTATCTCCATGAACGGAAAGAGCGGTAGGTTGGACAGGATGTCGTGCAATTCCTGCGCGCCAGATACATCGAATATGCTGACATTGGCATAGCGTCCAGCGACGCGCCACAAGTGACGCCAGACGCCCGCACGTTGCAACTCCGTGGCGCGGGCACGTTCCGCCTGCTTCAGCGCGTCGGCCCGTTCGACGGGGAGATCGTGTGGAATCCGCACATCCATTTCGACGTGGAACAGCATGACGATGAGCTCCTTCAAACCGTCGGACGAGCCGAACAAACCGCGGCGGGGAAAACGGACCGGAGCCGCCACGCGATCGCGGCGGCCCCGGCAATTACCTGTCTTGGTCGGCGAGATCAGCCCTGCACCAAACCACGGCTGACAAGATTGATATCGTCGGGATTGACGAGATCCTTCGCAGTCCAGCCCGACACATCGTAGTCGCCCATGCAGTTGCGCACAAAATCCTGCATGGCGCCGAGGTCGCCGGTCGCGGCCGCGGCCGTCAGCGTCTCGACGCGCAGGTTCTCGTAGTTGCCCGCATAGTTGCGCTCATAGAGCTCGTGGCGTCCGCCGAACTCCGAGCCTACCGCATCCCAGAGCAGCTTCAGCAGCTTGATCCGATCGATTGCGGCATAGCCGTTCGAGCCGCGGACAAACCGGTCCAGATACGGCCTGATGGCCTCGCTCTCGAGATCCGCCGAGCTCGACGGCAGATAGATCAGGCCGCTCGCCACGTGGCGCTCGATCAGTTCCTTGATCCGCGGATAGGCCATCGGTGCAAACACGCGGTAGGCGAGCCCGTAGTTCAGATTGGGCAGGTTGTAGCCCTCCGTGCCCTGCCAGGTGATCGGCGACTTCACCATCGCATCCGCAATCCCGTGGAACAGATTGCGCCATGCGATCACCTCACCTACCGCGGTCTGGACGCCGCGGAAATCCTTCGATCCCGTCGCCTCCACCGCCATCGAGAACAGGCCGGCGATGAAGTCGAGCTTGACGGCAAAGCGCGTCACGCCATGCAGCGTGAACCGTGGCACGAAGCCCGACGCCGGGAAGAACTGGTTGATCTTGTCGACGTCGCCATAGATGAAGACGTTCTCCCAGGGCACCAGCACCTTGTCGAAGACGAGGATGGAGTCGTTCTCGTCAAAACGGCTGGACAGCGGATAGTCGAACGGTGAGCCGGTCGCCGCCGCCGTGAACTCGTAGGACGAGCGGGCGATCAGCTTGACGCCCTTCGCATCCATCGGCGCCGTGAAGATCAGCGCGAACGACTTGTCCTTGATCGGGATGCCGTAGTGGGCGATGAAGTTGTAGTGCGTCAGCGCCGACCCGGTCGCGACCACCTTGGCGCCTGAGACGATCAGGCCCGCATCGGTCTCCTTCTCGACATGCATGAAGACGTCGCGCACGTCCTCGATCGCCCGGTCGCGGTCGATCGGCGGATTGACGATCGCGTGGTTCCAGAAGTCGAGCCGTTCCTGGGTCCGCGCATACCACTTTCGGGCATTGCCGGCATACTCGCCGTAGAAGGCTGAATTCGCGCCGAGCGTTCCAAGAAATGCCGCCTTGTAGTCCGGTGAGCGGCCCATCCAGCCGAAGGCAACTTTCTGCAATTCGGCGATTGCATCGCGGCCTTTGATCAGATCCTCGGCCGTCCGCGACCCCAGGAAGAACGGATGGGTCATTTGTCCCGAGCCTGTATCGGTCAGGACACCAATTTCATCCTTCTTCTCGTGAAAGCGGTCGTACCACCGCGCGACCATCCGTGCCGAATTGCGAAAGGCCGGATGCGTGACGACGTTCTTGACGCGCTCGCCGTAGATATAGATTTCGCGCCCGTCCTGGATGCTGTCCAGGAATTCGCCGCCGGTATAGACGCTGGTCGTCGACGCGGGCGCATCGGCCCGCAGCGCTGCAGTAGTCATGGTCGCTTCTCCTCCGCTGCGTCGTCGGACGGGCGACGATTGCCGCACCGCCCGAAAACATTCGCCACGCTCTTGGTCGGCGTGACATCGGACGAAGAACTACGCGCTCCACCGGAGCAGGCGAAAGGTATCACACGATACCGTGCGGACCGCCACGGTCGCGCTATGACTAGGTGGCGCGGACCTGACGGCAGCGACCTTCCGGCCGACGCAACGCCGCAGCGGACAAAGCGTTTGCTAACACGGCAAGGGAGCGGAACCATGGGCAAGGGTCTAGGCAGCTCGGCTGTTGCTTTACACCATGCCAACGAACTTGATCTCGGTGCGAGCGTCGTGACGATCGGCGCATTTGATGGCGTGCACCGCGGTCATCAGGAGCTGCTTCGGCAGACGACTGCGGCGGCGCAACGTCGCGGTGTTCCCGCCGTGGTCTACACTTTCGATCCTCCGCCGAAGGTTTATTTCGGTCGGGCCGAGGCGTTAAGCTCACTGACCGAAAAGCTCGAGCGCATCGCAACATTTTCTCCCGACCACGTGATCGTTGCAGATTTCAACCAGGCGTACGTCCAGCGCACCGCGCTCGACTTCATCGCTGAGCTACAACGGCTGCGTCCTCATGAGATCATCATCGGCGAGGATTTTCGTTTCGGGTCCTGCAAGGGCGGAAGCGCCCTGATGCTGCGCCAACGCTTCAACACGCGTGTTCTGCCGCCGGTGCGATGCGGCAATGGCGAGATCGTGTCGAGCACCCGCATCCGGGCGCTGCGGCGATCAGGTCTGGCGGCCGCCGCGGCGACGCTGGAGAACTGGAAGGACGTCCTGACCGCGCCGCCGGTCAATCTGCCCCGTCCAACCCAATTCCGGACAGCCAACCAATGACCACCATCGATCCGCGAGAGCTGCGCGACGCTTGCGGCCAGTTCGGCACCGGTGTCACGATCATCACAACGCACCATGAGGGACGGGATCACGGAATGACCGCCAATGCGTTCATGTCGGTGTCGCTCGATCCACCGCTGGTGGCGATTTCGATCGCCAGAAGCGCGAAAATGCTTTCCAACATCCAGAGGACCAGCCGCTTCGCCGTCAGCGTCCTCGCCGAGGGCATGGAGGACCTCGCCTGGCATTTCGCGGGCAAGCCGAAGCTCGACCTCTGTGACGTCTTCGAACGGCGCGACGATCTGCCTGTCATCGCCAATGCGGCGGCGTATTTCGTGACCGATCTCGCCAGTGAGATCGTCGCAGGGGACCACACCATCTTCCTCGGCCATGTCCGCCAGATGTCGCTCGAGCACGACAAGAAGCCGCTGCTGTTTTTCCGCGGCCGCTTCGGCGGTCTCGCCGACCCGCATCCTGCCCCCGCGCTGCTGGAGAATGCCGGCTACGAGTTCATCTGGTGAGCGCAGGTGCCTCGATCTTCCCGGAAACGAGAAGCCAAACTGGTTCAACTGCAACAAAAGGAGGAAACGACCATGCTGAACGTCAACAAGGACAGCATTACCGATCTGGTGATCGCTGCTCTCGACAAGGATATTCCGCCGCGCAACCGCAAAATCCTGACGAGCCTGATCCGCCACTTGCACGACTTCTGCCGAGAGGTCGATCTGAGTTTCGCCGAATGGTTCGCCGCCTGCGAGTTCCTGCGGCGCGCCGGCGATATCTCGGACGAGAAGCGCAACGAGTTCATCCTGATCGCCGACATTCTCGGCATCGAAGTGCTGGTCGATATGCTCGACCACCGGGTCACCGACGGCGAGAGTGAATCCACGGTACTCGGACCGTTCTACCGGGAGAATCCGCCGGTCCTGCCCAAGGGGGCCTCGATCATCAAGAAGACCTTCGACAATGCGCAGACCGTCAAGGTCAGCGGCCGGATCACCGATACCATGGGACGGCCGATCGAGGGCGTCACCATCGACGTCTGGGAAGACGCGCCGAACGGCCTCTATGATCTGCAAGATCCGGAGCAGCCGGCCTACAATCTGCGCGGCCGCCTCACGACCGACGCCAACGGCGAATATGCGTTCGTGGCACTCCGTCCCGAGCCGTACCCGATCCCCTATGACGGCGCCGGCGGCGAACTCCTCAAGTACATGGGTCACCATCCCTGGCGTCCCGGGCACATCCACTTCATGCTCTCGAAAGACGGCTATCAGTCGCTGATCTCGCAGATCTACGATTCCGAGACCAAGTATCTCGACAACGACTCGGTCTTCGCCGTCAAGCAAAGCCTGATCGGCCAGTTCAGGAAGGCCCCGGCCGGCGCCGATACCGATCTCGTTCTCGAGTTCGACTTCAAACTCAAGAAGGCCACGGTCGAGCGACTGGTTGCGGCCGAGTGATACACGTTGCGCCCTGCCAGGCACACCCCTGGCGGGGCTTACCCCGATCGGACATGCGAGGAACCATGGGTCGTCCCATCATCGAAATCACCGAGCCGGTGGTGCCGCCACGGGCTCTCGCCAAGGACACGGCGATTCGCAGCGTCCGGGCCACCATCGTGGAGGCCCCGACGCGCCGGCGGCACAAGCTCTCGAACACCGAGGTCACGCATCAGGGCTACGTGCTGGTGCGGATCCTGCTCGACAACGGCGTGTCGGGTGTCGGTGAAGCGTCGACGCTCGGCGGTCCGCGCTGGGCCGAGGAGAGTGTGGAATCGATCCAGGCCGCAGTCATGAACTATCTGGCGCCGGCGCTCCATGGCCAATCTGCCCTCGCCTTCGAGGCCAACGCGATCCGCATGGGCAAGGCCGCGAGCCGCAATTTTGCGGCCAAGGGCGCCGTCGAGTCCGCCCTGCTGGACGCGACCGGCAAGACGCTCGGCCTGCCCGCCAGCGCACTGCTGGGCGGCGCGGTTCGCGAGCGCATGGAGGTGATCTGGGCGCTGGCGTCCGGCGACAGCTGCCAGGAGCTGGAGGAAGCCAGGGAAAAGCTGCGGCGCCGCGAACACCGGCAGTTCAAGATCAAGTTCGGCTTCAACCAGCCGCAAGCCGATCTGAAACGGCTACAGGCGCTGCGCACCGGTCTCGGCGACGACGTGCGCCTGATCGTCGATGTCAACCAGGGCTGGAGCGAGGCGGAATGCATCCGTTTCATGCCAGCGCTGGAGGAGCTCGGCGTTGCCCTCGTCGAGCAGCCGGTCTCGGCGCTGCAACTCGAAGTGATGGCCCGTGTTGCGGCGCGCACCTCGATCCCCCTGCTCGTCGACGAAGCGGCTTTCGCCAAGGAAGAAATCGCCCGCGCGGCCAGGATGGGATGCGGCAGTGTCTATTCCCTGAAGCTCGTCAAAAGCGGCGGCCTGTTCGAAATGAAGCGAGCAGCAGCGGTCGCGGCGGCGCATGGTCTCGAGCTCTATGGCGGTTGCCTGCTGGAGAGCAGCATCGGCGCAGCAGCGCATCTCGCCGCCTTCGCCACCTTGCCCAAGCTCGAATGGGGCACCGAACATTTCGGTCCGCGGATTCTCGTCGAGGACCTCGTCACCAACCCGGTCAGATTCGATGAATTCGAGATCTGCGTCCCTGATGGCACCGGTCTCGGCGTGGAGATCGACGAGGACAAGATTCAAGCCTTCGCTCGGAAGGAGTAGCCGAATGGCGCCACGCCAGCGGACAATTGACAAACCAGCGACCCACGCCCAGTCTTTGGCCCGGAACCATCGTCTCGATGCTGCCCCGATGCCCGCCAGGTCCGAAACCCGACAAGCTTCCCTGGAAGCGCGTGAACAAACGTCCGGTTAGCCCGTGACCGGTCGCGACGATGTCATGGACCTCAGGCGACTAGCTTATTTTGTTGCCGTTGCCGAGGAATTGCATTTCGGACGGGCTGCATCGCGGCTCGCGATCGCTCAACCGCCGCTCAGCCGGCAGATCGCCCAGCTGGAGAGCGATCTGGGCGTCATGCTGATTGATCGCAGCCGAAGCCAGATCCGGTTGACCCAGGCGGGCAATGTTCTTCTGGAGCGTGCGCGCGATGTCCTCGAGCGACTCGACCGGACGCAGCGCGAGATCAAGCGGATCGGAGAAGGCTTTTCGGGTCACCTGCGCGTCGCCTTCGTCGGCTCCGCGACCTACGGCGTCCTGCCCAACGTGATCAAGGCGTTTCGTTCGGCCTATCCCGATGTGGAGCTCGCGCTATCGGCGATGAACAATGCCGAGCTGAAGCGCGCCGTGATCCAGCGCGAGATCGATATCGCCATCGCCCGCCCCTCGCTCGAGGATGAGGAACTGAAGTCTGAGCCGCTGCTGCACGAGCCGCTGATCATCGCGGTGCCCGACACCTCGCCCCTGCTCGACCAGCACGTCACGCGACTGTCGGCGCTCAAGACCGAGACTTTCATTCTCTATCCCCGCAAGCCGCGCCCGAGCTTCGCCGACCACATCCTCAGGATCTGCCTCGAGGAAGGCTTCATCCCCAAGTCACAGATCCTGGCCCAGGATTATCAGACCGCGATCAGCCTGGTGTCCGTCGGCGTCGGCATTGCGCTGGTGCCGCAATCGGTGTCGCAGTCGGAACGGCCCGGTGTCACCTACCGTGCCTATGAAGGACATAATCCCGGTACGGCGCTTTCGCTGAACTACCGGCGCGACAATCGAATGCCGCAGCTCTTCAACTTCCTCAAGATCGCGCAAAAATTCACGCGGCGTTAGAGCACATCGCCTTGAACAGATCGGCTTCGTCAGATCCGCCTTTGATGGAAGCGATAGAGCAGGATGCCCATCGTGATTGCGGCGATCACGTAGAGCATCATGGCATCGGTGTTGGGATGTCCTTCGACGAACGTCAGCATCTTTTCCCTCCTGGCTCTGAAGATCGCGATTCGCCTCATGCTTAGAGCATGATCCGGAAAGTTGCGACGCGGTTTTCCGAAAGACCATGCTCAGACAAGACGCTGAAGCGCGATGATGGTTCAACCCGATCTCATCGCGCTTTAATGATCACTCGTAACCCATTCCTTCGCGCTGGCGCCAGCCATCGAGCGGACGCGCTCCTCGTCGTTGGCGAGTTCGGCGGCGCTGCCGCTGTAGATGATGGCGCCGTCGTCCAGCACATAGGCGCGATCCGCGATGGCGAGGCTGACGCGAACGTTCTGCTCGACCAGCAGCACGGAGATCCCCTCCTTGCGCATCGTCTGAATGATCTGAAAGACCTCCTTCACGATCAGCGGCGCCAGTCCCTGGCTTGGCTCGTCGAGCAGCAGAAGCTTCGGATTGAGCAGCAGGGCCCGGGCGATTGAAAGCATCTCCTGCTCGCCGCCGGAGAGCTGGCGGCCGCGATTGTCGCGCCGCTCCGCAAGGCGCGGGAAGGTCTCGAACACGCGCTTGGTGTTCCACGGACCGGGACGCGCGACAGGGACCCGCAAATTGTCCGCGACGGTCAGATTGGCGAAGATCTTGCGGCCTTCCGGCACATAGCCGACACCAAGTCCCGCAACCTGATAAGGCGACATGCGGGTCGCGTCCGCCCCGAACAGCTTCACCTGGCCACCGCGCGGCGGAGTGAGCCCCATGATGCTGCGGAGCGTCGTCGTCTTGCCGGCGCCGTTGCGGCCGAGAAGCACGACGATCTCGCCTTCGTTCACCGTCAGGCCGACACCGTGGAGGATGTGGCTCTTGCCGTAGAACGTCTGCAATCCCGCGACCTCGAGCGGTGTCATTGGCTCTCTCCCAGATAGGCCGCCTGCACCGCCTCGGACGCCGCGATCTCTTCGGGCCTGCCCTCGGCAAGCAAGCCACCCTGATCGAGTACCGTGATGTAATCCGCCAGATGGAACACCACCCGCATATCGTGCTCGATCAGCACGATCGTGTAATTCCTCTCCTTGTGCAGGCGACGAATGAGTGCCGTGATCTCATACGTCTCCTGGTCACCCATCCCGGCCGTCGGTTCGTCGAGCAGCAACAGGCGAGGAAGCTGCGCCAGCGCCATCGCGATCTCGGTGGTCCGCTGGTCGCCGTGCGAGAGTTCGCCGACCAGCCGGTCGGCCTTGGCGGCGAGCCCCACCAGCGCCAGGGTTTCGGCCGCGACGTCGTTGGCAAGCTTGGCGCCCGCCCGATTCGGCAACAGTTGCAGCGTCTGTCCGGCCGCGACCTCGGCCGCGGTCAGCACGTTCTCGTGGACCGTCAGTTCCGGAAACACCTCGGTGATCTGGAACGTGCGTCCCATGCCGAGCCCGACCCGCTGGTGTGCCGGTACGCGCGTCACATCCCGGCCTTCAAACAGGATCGATCCTCCGGTCGGGGGAAAGTAGCCGCTGATCATGTTGAAGAAGGTCGTCTTGCCCGCCCCGTTCGGGCCGATGATGGCGCGCAATTCGCCGGTCTTGACGTGCATCGACACGTCCCTGACCGCAACCAGATTGCCGAACCGCTTGGTGATGTTGCGAACCTCGAGCATGTCACACCGACCCGCGCCTGCGCCGCATGCCGAGCAGGCCGCGCGGGAAGAACAGCACGACCAGCACGAAGATCGCGCCGACGAACGACATCCAGTTCACGGTCATCGACGAGATGTAGTCCTGCAGCACCACAAACACGGCGGCACCGACCAGCGGCCCCCAGAAGGTTCGCATGCCGCCCATGACGCACATCACCACGAAATAGCCGGACAGCGAGTAATGCAGGGTCAGCGGATCGGCAAAGTTGTTCAGCAAGGCATAGAGGGTACCCGCGAGTGCCGTGAAGAAGCAGGAAATCGAGAACGACAGCCAGATCTGACGCTCGACCGGGATCGCCAGAAAGCGCGCGCGACGCTCGTTCTCCCGGATCGCGCGCAAGGTGTGGCCGAACGGCGAGCGGACCAGCAGGCCGAGCAGCGCCACGGCAATGGCGAACACGGCGAGCAGGAAAAAATAGAATCTGTTGCCGCCATCGGAGATGTCGAGCGTCAAGCGCCCCAATCCGATCGGCTCGCGGTGAAAATCGCGCAAGCCGTCGAAGCCGCCGGTGAAGTCGTTCCAGCTGTAGGCGAGGTAGTACCAGAGCTGCCCGAACGCGATCGTGCACATGGCAAAATAGACGCCCCGGCGGCGCACGATCAGAAGGCCGAACAGGGTGCCAGCCAGGCCGCCCAGCAGCGTTCCGAGCAGCATGGCAAGCGGCGTGCTGTGGGCGAGATATCGCAAGGTGAGGCCGGCGCCATAGGCACCAAGGCCGAAATAGGCGGCATGACCGAAGCTGAGGACGCCGGTGAATCCCAGCAACAGGTTCAGCCCCATCGCAGCCAGCCCGAACACCAGCACCCGCCCTGCCAGCGCCGTGTAACCGCCGAGCAATGGAAGCCAATAGGGAACCGCGATCAGAACGGCCCATACCGCGACGAGCATGACCCATCGCGGAACGCCCGGCGTTCGTCCCGCTCCGACTGCTGCGCCGCCCACGCGCGTGCCGACATCGGTGCTCATGCCATCATCCCCTCCTCGCCCATCAGCCCACGGGGACGAACGAGAAGGACGATCATCATGATGGCATAGATGACGGCTTCGCTCGCAGCCGGAAAGAAGACCGTCGTGAGCGCCGCCGCCACCCCGATCAGCAGTCCGCCGCACAGCGTGCCGATCAGACTGCCGACACCACCGACGATGATCGCGATGAAGCTCGGCATCAGCAAATCGTCGCCCATGTTGGGATTGAGGCCGATCTGCCCGGCGGCAAGCACGCCGCTTAGGCCGGCCAGCAGGCAGCCGAGCGCGAAATTGAGCGTTCGCAACAGGCTGATGTTGACCCCGAGGGAAGCCACCGTCTCGAGATCGAGCGTACCTGCCCGGATGCGCACCCCCACTTGCGTGTAGCGCAGGAACGCGAACAGCCCGAGCACCGCGACGATCACGACGCCGACCATGAAGACGCGATACCAGGTGATGAAGAACAGCGTGGGGCTGATCGGCTGCGCCAGGAAGTCGGGCAATCCGAGCGGCAGCCCGTTGGGTCCCCAAATGTAGCGGGCGGCATCCTGCATCACGAAGGCGAAGCCGAACGTGAGCAGCAGGCTATAGACCGGATCCCGGTTATAGACCCGCCGGATCATCAAGCGCTCGACCGCAAGTCCGATCAGCGCGGTGATGAACGGCGAGACCAGCAGCGCGCCCCAGTACCCCAGCGCCGGCGACAGGGTAAAGGCAATATAGCCGCCAAGCGCAAGGAAGTTGCCGTGCGCGAAGTTGATGACGTTGCTGAGATTGAGGATCAGGGAGAGGCCCAGCGCCATCAGCACATAGAACGCACCGATGATGAGACCATTGGTGACGTTGAACAATATGACCTGGATCATCCCGCCCTCGGCATTGCCGGTTGTTCAGCCCCACTTCGCTCGAAAACACTCGGGCTCGATCAGGCCGGCTCCGCCATCTTGCAGCCGGTGTCCGCCACCGAGCCCGCGGCCTCGTCGCCGGGCACGAGCGCCGAGGTGGTGAAGACGTCATCCGGCGCCGACTTGGGCGGATGCACTTCGCCGACGAAAATATTTGGCATCAGCTCATGGTCTCCGGCCCGGTAGCGCACCTTTCCGGGCTGCAAGGCGACGTCCGGCGGCAGTTCAAAGTCCTCCAGCGCCTTCGCCATTTTCGGACCCTCGAGCGACTTCGCCTTCCCTGCCGCAAGCCGGACCGTATGCATCGCCACGTACCCGAACCAGTCGCGCGCCGACGGCGTCTTCTTGGTTGCTGCGCGGAAATCACTCACGAACTTGACGACCTCCGGCACGTTGGGCTGGTTCCACCACCACTCCATAGTCCACCAGCCGGTCTGCGCGTCGGGCGGACATCCCTTGACGCTTTCCAGCTCGAACAACGCGCCGCCGAGCGCCATTTCCTTCTGCATCCCGAACTGGGTGAACTGCTTCATGCAATTGATCTGCGTCAGGCCGCCCATGTTGTTGAGCAGAACGTTCGGCTTGTAGGACTTGGCCTTGATCAAGGTCGCGGAGAAATCGGTGTTGTTGATCGGGAGCATGTCGCCCTCGAACGTGCCGCCCGCCTTCTTGAGCGCCTTGACGAAGGCGTCCTGCAAGGTGTGACCGTAGGCATAGTCGGGCGTGATGAAGAACCATTTCTTGCCGAACTTCTGCACCAGCTGGGGGGTGATCGCGTTGGCGTCCATGGTCGTAGTGTTGCAGATGCGGAACACGTTCCACTTGCAGTTCACGCCGGTGATCGGATCGGTGTGACCGCCGGGAACGATGTGGAAGACCTTCTTCTCGTTGGTGACTTGCGACATCGCGTAGGCGATGCCGGAATTCACGTCGCCAAGAATGACGGCGACGTTGTCGCGATCGATCAGCTTTCGGGTCTTCTGCACCCCGGTGCCGACGTCGTTCGCAGAATCCTCGACCAGGAGCTGGATCTGGCGGCCCAGAATGCCGCCCTTTTTGTTGATCTCGGCCTCGGCATATCTGGCGCCGTCGACCTCGCTTTGCGCCAGCGCGGAAAGCACCCCGGTCAGTGGGTTGACCATTCCGATCTTGATCGGCTCGTCCGCGAGCGACTTGACGATGAAGGGCGCACCAATCGCCTGGCTACCGGCCAGAGCAATTCCGGACTTGATGAGCGTGCGACGATTGATCGAAAATCGAACCGTACCCATTCCAGACCTCCCGGCTTTTGTCGTTTTCTGCAGACGTTATTTCATCAAGACAAACTCGTTCCTGTTGCCCTCGATGATCTCGAAGAGATCACGGTCTCGGAGAGAGAGGGCGATTTGACATCGCAGTTTGGAATTGGGCGCGTGGAGCGGCTCTCTATTCTTCCTGCATCGCAGGAGGCGCTTGCCGCGGCGCTCAGGTGCGACAGACTGCCCCACTCTTCAATGCAGCACAAATTCGCAATTGGTCTAACCGTGCGCAGACATGCTGCGCTGAACACAGGCGGCGTCGGGCGGCTTGCTGCCACGCAGCATTTTGCTCCTCGCGGAGCACGCAAACATCCGCGATCACATCAGCGGCATCGTACGGCCGGACATTCCAGACGGCTTGACCGATAAGAGCATATGCTTTCAGTTGCTCATCGCGTCCTGATCGAGATGCCGGCCGTCAACAGGGATTGAACGAGATGTCGCCGCTCAACCAGCCGCTTCGGGTCGACGCGTGCCACTGCAACGCGATGCGAAAAGCGAGCCGGCAGATCACACGCTTCTATGATGCCCATCTCGAGCCGGCGGGCCTGCGCGTCACGCAATTCCTGACGCTGGCCGCCCTGAAGGAGCTGGGCCGCGCCGCGATCCATCCGCTTGCCGAGCGCCTCGACATCGAACGGACGGCGATGGGGAAAATGCTCGGCTTCCTGGAGCGTGACGGCCTGATCAGGCTCCGTCCCTCGCCGAGCGACGGACGAAGCCGGCTGATCGAGCTCACCGACAAGGGCCGTCGCCTGCACGACGAGGCTTCTCCGCTCTGGCACGAGGCGCAGCGGCAATTCGAGCAGCTCAACGGCAGGAAAGACGTAGCGGCGCTGCGGCAGGGATTGAGCCGGATGGCCGTGGACGACATGGCCGCGAAATCATCCGACGACTGACAGCTCCAGCGATCGATCCACCGCTCACGCGTTGACTTTGCACCCGAGGAAATGGGAGACGGAAAATGAGATACGCCCTTGCCACCGGCCTGGCGCTGCTTGTTGGGATGATCGGCGCAGGCGCCGGCGTTGCCCAGCCAGCTCCGACGCCGACCACCAAGATCCTCGCCATCGGCACCCTCAATCCCGGTGTCGATCAGGCAAAGGCACTTGCGATCCTGCCGAACGAGGCGCGGGAAACCGTCGAGCTTTATCTGACCGGCAAGATCGACCAGTGGTATTCGAGGCAAGACCGTCGCGGGGTGGTGTTCCTGCTCAACGTCACCGATCCCGCCGCCGCCCATGACATGCTCGAGAAGCTGCCGCTCGGCCAGGCCCATCTGATGAGCTTCGAGCTGATCCCCGTGGGCCCGATCAGTCCGCTCCGCCTGCTGGAGGGGATGAAGAGTCCCTAAGCCGCGATCGGCGCCGGGGCGCGGTCGTCGACGCGCGCGATCGCATCGCGCAGCACCTCGAGGCCTGCACCCGGCTTGACGCCGTTCTCCGCGAGGTGGCGGCGGAACGCGCGCGCGCCGGGGACGCCATGGAATGCACCGACGAAATGCCGCGTGATGGCGTGCAGCCGCGTGCCTTGTGCGAGTTGCGCCTCGATATAGGGCGTCATCGCCGCGAACACATCCTTCATCGTCGCGTGCGGCGCGGCCTCGCCGAACAGTTCGGGATCGACCGCAAGCAATCGCCACGGCTCCTGATATGCGGCACGGCCGAGCATCACGCCGTCGACATGAGCGAGGTGTTGCTTCGCCTCCGCGACGCCGGCGATGCCGCCATTGATGATGACCGGCACGTTCGGCAACGCCGCCTTCAGGCGGTAGACACGATCATAGTCGAGCGGCGGGATGTCGCGGTTCTCCTTCGGCGACAGCCCGTTGAGCCAGGCCTTGCGGGCGTGCACGATCAGCGCATCCGCACCGGCCGCGATCACGCCGCGCGCCAGCACATCGAGCGCCACTTCCGGGTCCTGGTCGTCGATGCCGATCCGGCACTTCACCGTCGCCGGGATGTTCACCGCGCGCTTCATCGCCGCGACACCCTCGGCAACCAGCGCAGGCTCCGCCATCAGGCAGGCGCCGAAGCGGCCGTCCTTCACGCGGTCGGACGGGCAACCGACATTGAGATTGATCTCGTCGTAGCCAAAATCCTCGCCGATCCTGGCCGCCGCAGCGAGCTCGCCTGGATCGGAACCGCCGAGCTGCAGCGCCAGCGGATGCTCGCTCACATCGAAGCCGAGCAGCCGCGCCCGGTCGCCATGGATCACCGCGCCGGTCGTCAGCATCTCCGTATAAAGCCGCGCCTGCCGCGACATCAGGCGATGGAACACGCGGCAATGCCGGTCGGTCCAATCCATCATCGGCGCAATAGAGAATTTTCGGTCCAAACTATTCATTTTGCTGATATTTTCAGATTCCAACGACCCTTTGTGCAATTGGACCGATTGAGAAATCCAGTCTGGCGGGACGTCCGCAACCTGGCTGTTCTAGGACCATATATGCATGAATTGGAAGTAGAAATCGCGCCTTCGGTTCTCGGTCGCCGCGTGACCTTGACCGACCTCATGATGGGGTTCGATTTGCGCGAGCAACAGACTCGTGCGCACCCGTCCGCTCTGAACACAATGTCAGCTCTTGAGCGTATCCAGATCGGCCATCGCCGTTGAAATTCTCTCAATCATCGTCAGGGTGGTCTCTTTCGACTGCATATTGGGCAGCAGCGGCGAGTGACAGAGCGTGATCGTCCACATCAGGAGTGCGTGCACGATCTGTCGCCGATAATTGTTGAAGCTCTCGTCAAAATCCGGCCGGGTTCCGGTCAGCGCCGCAAAGCGCTCCAGATAGCGGGTCAGCAGATCCCGCTCCCACGCCCGCCGATCCTCCGGTGTCAGCGCCGCCGCCACGGCATAGGCGACGTCCCGAGACCAGTGCCCCCGCGCCAAGCATTGCCAATCGCACAGGCCCATGTTGCCCGCGCCCGTCTGATACCAGTTGCCGATATGCACGTCGGAATGAAGTAGGCCCTGCGGCCCATTGTCGTGGACTGCGAGCGCACGCATCGCAGCCGGCCAGACCTCGTCGCGCCGGGCCAGCACGCTCTGCGGAATGACATGCGCCCCCACGTCAAACGCCTTCGTCGTGTAATGCTGAAGATCCATCTTCTGCGCGCCGATGGTGAACCAGCGCGGATAAGGCGCAACCCAGCGGTACTTGGTCGCAAGCGCCGTATCGCCATGGAAGCGGGCGTGCAGCACGGCGAGAAGATCGACCATGTCTTCGGCCATGCTGCGCGTGACGTATGTCGTGTGGTTGCAGAACGTCGCCGACTTCGCGGCTACGAGATCCTCGAGCAGCAGGATCGAGGCCAGGGTTCGCGTGTCGAATGCGGCATGATAGCCGACCGGCGCCTCGATCTCGAGCTGCGGCCGGAGCTGCATGTAGAAGCTGCCTTCCGCGCGCGCCGTGCCATTGAACCCGCCGATCATCCTTGTGACGACGCTCGGCAGCGACTTCGTGAACATCGAGGTCGGCAGGCCGGCGCGCCTACCCTGTTCGTTGTAGGTGACGACCAGGCGGTGCCGCTCATGCGTTCCGGCGCTGGCGGGCTTGACCTCGACCCCGGTCACGACGGCTCCCGGCACCTTGTCGCACAGCACCGCTGTCAGCCACTCCGGAGTGATCGCGCCCGGCGAGCACGGCACGTCGTCGCGCCTCCGCGCCTTCGGGCGCACCAGCCGTTCGAAGGCGACGCGACCCCCGATCTTCAATGCGGCCAGGGCCGTCGCGCTTGAGGCACCCATGTTCTCTCCCCGCGGTCTTGACGATCGAGGGACTGCGGGCGACGTGCACCGGCGGTCCGAGATCAATTAGTACGCTTTATTACGAGTAGTATCACAAAGCGACCTCGGTTCAAGGAGCTTCCCCTTGCCGCCGCACGATCGGTATTACAGCGTCTTCGCATCGCAACAACGCCGAAACACATTTTCCGTTCTCAACCACCGTTTTATAGTATATCGTACATATGCGTACTGATTGTTCGCGATCGGTGACGAACAAAAAACGTCGGAGGGGAGCATGAGGATTTCGACACTGGTCGCTGTCTCGGCCCTGTTGGGTGCATGTGCCGGCGATGCCAGCGCGGCCGAAAAGCAATACGGACCAGGCGTCACGGACACCGAAATCAAGATCGGCCAGACTGTGCCGTATAGCGGTCCGGCATCGGCGTTTTCGAGCTACGGCCGCGTCATGACCGGCTATTTCCAGATGCTGAACGAAGCCGGAGGCATCAACGGCCGAAAGGTGAACCTGATCTCGCTCGACAACGCTTACAGCCCGCCGAAAGCCATCGAGCAGACCCGCAAGCTGGTCGACGACGACGGCGTGCTCGCCGAAGTCGGCACAGTCGGCACCGTCCCCAACGTGGCCGTTCAAAAATATCTCAACCAGAACAAGGTGCCACAGGTGTTCATCTCGGCAGGCGGCCGCCGCTTCAATGATCCGCAGAATTTCCCCTGGACCGTTCCATTCTATCCGCCCTTCGAAATGGAGGGCGCCACGTTCGGCAAGTTCATCCTCAAGCACATGCCCAACGCCAAGATCGCGGTGCTCTATCAGAACGACGATTACGGCAAGGACTACCTCGCCGGCTTCAAGGCGGCGCTCGGCGCCGATGGCACAGCGAAGATCGTGGCGGAAGCATCCTATGAGCTGAGCTATCCGACGGTGGACTCCGAAGTCCTCAAACTCAAGGCATCGGGCGCCGACACGATCGTCTATTTCGCGACGCCGAAGTTCGCAGCCCAGGGAATCAAGAAGAGCGGTGAGCTGAACTGGAAGCCGACACAATTCCTGGCGAGCCCGGTCAACTCCATCCAGGGCGTGCTCGCGCCCGCGGGGCTGGAGAACGTTCAGGGCGCCTATACCACCCAGTTCACTAAGCAGGCCGGCGATCCGGCCTGGGCCGACGACGCCGACGTGAAGCAATACGTCGCCTTCATGAAGAAATGGGCGCCGAACGACAGTCCGAACGATTCCGTCGCACTGTCCGGCTACATCAATGCGCAGGCGATCGCCAAGGGCATCCAGCGCTGCGGCGACAATCTGACGCGCGAGAACCTGCTGGCCCAGGCGACAAGCTTCAGCAAGGAGCGCGTCGGCATGCTGCTGCCGGGTATCGAGCTCACCAACTCGAAGGACAATTATGCGCCCTACCGGTCGCTGCGCATGGCGATCTTCGAGAAGACCTCCTGGAAGCTGCTGGAGGAATAGTCAGGTCGAAACAACGGACGCGGCGCGCGATCGTCTCGCCACCCCGGTCTGGCTGTTCGCTCACCCCACGATGCCCCCGCGGCGCAACGCTTCGATGGCCGCGGCGGACAGGCCGAGCTCGCTCAAGACATCGTCGGTGTGCTGCCCCAGCATCGGCGGCGGCAGGCCCGGGCTTTGCTCCTGATCGACGAAGGTCACGGGGTAACCGACGGCATTGAGCCGACCGGCGGCCGCGTGGTCGTATTGCATGATGAGCCTGTTGGCCTTGGTATGCGGATGCTCGAGCAGCTGCGCCAGCGTGTTGATCGGCGAACAGGGGATGCCGACCTCATTGAGCGCCGCGTTCCAATGCGCGACCGTGTTGCTCGCGATCACGTTCCGCACATGATGCAGCGTTTCGGTGCGGTGCCTGACCCGGTCCGCGTTGGTGCGAAACTTCGGGTCGTCCACGATCGCGCCCAGGCCTGCGACCGCGCAGAATTTGCGCCAGAGATTGTCGTTCGCCACCCCGATCATGATCGGCCCGTCGGCCGCCTCGAACGCCTGGTAAGGGCAAAGCGATTCATGGCTGGAGCCGCATTTGGCGGGCTGCGTTCCGCGTTCCCAGAAGGTCTGCAGATTGTAACCGAGCAGGCCAAGCGCGGTGTCGAACAGCGACACCTGGATCGCCGCGCCCTTGCCGGATTTCTCGCGCGCGAACAGGCAGGCCAGGATGCCGCTGAAGGCGTGCACACCGGTCATCTGATCGATCGGGGAGATCGGACTGCGGATATATCCGCCGCCCTCGTCTCCGGTCATCGACATGATGCCGCTGAAGGCCTGCAGGATCACGTCGTAACCGGGCGAATTCTTGAGCGGTCCGGTCCGGCCGAAACCGGAGATGCTGCAATGGACCAGCCGGTCGTTGAGCGCGCGTAGGCTAGCCGCATCGATCCCGAGCCGCTCGGCGACACCGGTGCCGAAGCTCTCGATGGCGACGTCGGACGATTTCGCAAGTTCGTGCACAAGCTGCCGACCCTCGCCGGACTTCATGTCGATCGCGATGCTTCGCTTGTTGCGATTGGCGCTGAGAAACACCGTGCCGAGGCCGGGCGCGGGAAACGGCGGCCATCCCCGCGTCTCATCACCCTGCCCCAGCGCTTCGACCTTGATGACCTCGGCGCCGAGATCGCCGAGATATTGCGCGCACAGCGGACCGGCGAGCACCTTCGAGAGATCGAGAACCCTGATGCCGTCGAGCGGTCGTGACATGATGTCTGTCCTTCCCAGGAGCGCCAATTAGTCCAGACCGACGGCAAACAGCCCGCCGAGATAGCCGGGGAACCCGCCTTGCGTGACCAGGAGATAGTCGGCGGCACGGCGTTCGGCCTCATCGAGCTCCGGGCGCCAGCACGCGGCCACCGTTCCGGCTTCGGCCAGCCGCGCACGTAGCAGCTCCTTGCCGCGGGATTTCGGTTCATCGTCGAACCAGAAATTCGCCTCGGCGATCCGGCCATCGAAGACTGCCTTCTGCCGCGGCTCGACGCGGAATCCGGCGCGCGCAAACGCGTCCGAGAGTTCCTGGTCGCGCTCCGACCGCGCATCCAGCACGCTCAAGACGGCGGCAACCGCCTGCGTAACCTTCGGACTCAGTCCATTCTTCTTCAGCCGATCATGATCGAGCCGACCCAGAAACAGCGTCCTGATCATGTTGCGCGGCTCACGCCGCTGGATCAGCTTTGCAAAGATCTGCATCTCGGTCCGGATTGCGGTATCGAAGGCCTGCGGAAACCCCTGTTCGACACAATCGAGAATGGCGAGTGGCGCCGGATAGTGCCCGAGCGTCTCGGTCAGGACCTTTGCCCGGCTCTCGCCGATGATGGCCGGGGCGCGCGGGATGTCTTCGGCACGCCAGTCCGGCCGATCCCAGGGCTGAATTGCCTGCGGTCGGGACAGCACCCAGCGCTCGGCGGCAGCGACCTCTTCGCCCGGGGCCACGAGTTCATGCGCGAGGCCGGCCGCGATGGCGGCCTGCCCGCCGATCCGCGCACCCTCAAGCAGCACCGGAAGCGCCGCCGCAATTCCGATCAGGCGCGGCAGCCGCTGTGTTCCGCCGCCGCCCGGCAGCAATCCAACAAGCGACTCCGGCAGACCGAACGTGGCTTGCGGCTGATCCGCAATCACCCTGTGATGCGCCGCGAGCGCGAATTCGCAGCCGCCGCCCAAAGCGAGGCCCGAGATCGCGACCGCAACCGGCTTGCCGGCCGTCTCGAGCCTCCGCAGGCCATGGCTCAGCCGAAAGAAATGATCGAAGGCGAGACGGTCACGCTCCACGGATGGCGCCGCCATGATCATGTCGTAGGCCGTCTCGAGTTCAGCGAGGTCGGCGCCCGCGCAGAACGCCGACGCCTTGCCGGAGCGGATCACGACGCCGGCTGTGTCGCTCTGCTCGAGCCAGTCCGCGAACAGGCCAAGCTCTTCGATCGCTGCGTTCGAGAACACGTTCATCGAGCGGCCCGGCATGTCGAAGACGAGATGCAGAACGCCATTCGGCGACAATTCGCATCGAAACTGCTTCAGTTCCGGTCCGACCGGCATCATTCCCTCTCTCATTCCCGTTATCGTTCATTGGTGTACGATTACGCTTGGCTGCGCTGTTTCAGGTTGTATGCCCAATCCGAATACTGTACACTAGCGAACTAAATCAGACGGGATGCCTTTTGACAATGATCGCGCGCACGATCTTTCGCGAAGAACACGAAATCTTCCGGGAAACGGTCCGCCGTTTCGTCGACCGCGAGATCGTACCCTTCCATGCCAAATGGGAAGACGACGGCATCGTCCCGCGGGACCTGTGGCTGAAAGCCGGCGCCGCCGGCCTGCTCTGCTGCACCGTTCCGGAAGAGTATGGCGGCATGGGGCTTGATTATCTCTTTGACGTCGTCGTGTTCGAAGAGCTTTGGCGCTCCGGCGCCAGCGGACCGGGCTTCCTGATCCATACCGACCTGGTCGCGACCTATATCCTGTCCTTCGGCACCGAGGCGCAGAAGCGCCAGTGGCTGCCCAAAATGGTCTCAGGCGAAGCGATCGGCTCGCTCGGCATGACCGAGCCGCACGCCGGAAGCGACCTGAAGGCGATCAGGACGCGCGCAACCCGCGACGGCGACGATTACGTCATCAACGGCCAGAAGGTGTTCATCTCCAACGGCCAGCTCTGCGACTTCGTCGTCCTCGCGACCAAGACCGACAGCCATGCCGGCGCCAAAGGCGTCACCCTGTTCATTGTCGAGAGCGACCGGCCCGGCTTCAAACGCGGCCGGAATCTGGAAAAGCTCGGCATGAAGGCGCAGGACACTTCGGAGCTGTTCTTCGACAATGTCCGGATCCCCGCCGACAATCTGCTCGGCAAGGAGGGCAAAGGCTTTGCCCAGATGATGACCAAGCTCTCACAGGAGCGGCTGGCGCAGGCGATCCGCTCCGCGACGGTCACCGAGACGGTCATCGACTGGACGCTGCAATATACCTCCGAGCGCAGCGCGTTCGGCCAGAAGCTTGCCGACTTCCAGAATACCCAGTTCAAGCTGGCGGAGCTGAAGACCAAGGCGGCCGTCGCGCGCGTCTTCACCGACAAGTGCATCTCGCTGTTCATGGACGGCAAGCTCGATCCCGTCGACGCGGCAATGGCCAAGATGTTCACCTCGGAGCTACACTGCGAAACGGTCGACGAGTGCCTGCAATTGTTCGGCGGCTGGGGCTACATGTGGGAATATCCGATCGCACGGGCCTATGCGGATGCGAGGATCGTCAAGATCGCGGGCGGCTCGATTGAGATCATGAAGACGATCATTGCCCGGCAAATGTATTCGCAGCGCGGGTTCGACATTCAGAAGAACGGGTCGGGCTCATAAGCCCTGCCACCTGCTTCGAGCGACGGCTGCAAGCCACAAAACAACAACAAGGGAGATCAGCGTTGAAGGGCCTATCGGGAACAATCGCCGTCGTAACCGGCGGCGGACAGGGCATCGGACGAGGATTGACGCTGCGGCTCGCCGAAGAAGGCTGCAAGGTCGCGATCTTCGACATCAACCCGCAAGGTGGCGAGGAGACGGCGAGGCTCGCGCCGCAGGCCGTGATCAAGACCTATGCGGTCGATGTCGGAGATGCCGCCTCAGTCGATGCCGCGGTGGCCAGGGTCGAAGCCGAGCTCGGCCCGATCTGGCTGCTGGTCAACAATGCCGGCTGGGACCGGCCGATGCCGTTCCTGAAGACCGACAAGGAGCTGTGGGACAAGATCATCCGCATCAACCTCTATGGGCCGCTCAACACCCATAAGGCCGTTGCTCCGTTGATGGCCGAGCGCGGCGGCGGCCGCATCGTCAATATCGCCTCCGATGCCGCACGGGTCGGTACCAGCGACGAGGCGGTCTACTCTGCCTGCAAGGGCGGGCTGATCTCCTTCACGAAATCGCTGGCGCGCGAGCTCGCGCGCAAGAACGTCCTGGTCAACGCGGTTTGCCCCGGCCCCACCAATACGCCGATGATGGCCGCAGTCCTTGGTGAGGGCGAGCATGCCGTGAAATGGAAGGACGCCATGGTCCGAGGCATTCCGCTGAAGCGGATGGGCGAGCCGGACGATTACGGCGGCATCGTCGCGATGCTTGCGTCCGACGACGGTAAATTCATCACCGGGCAAACCATCTCCGTCTCCGGCGGGATGAACATGATCTAAGCGCTGAAGGAAAACATCATGACCGACCCCAAGCAGTTCACCGACGTCATCTATGAAGTGCGCGACCGCGCCGCGTGGATCATCATCAACCGGCCCAAGGTCTATAACGCCTTCCGCGGGCAGACGCTGGAAGAGCTGATCCAGGCCTTCCAGCTCGCCGGCAACGATCGCAACGTCGCCAGCATCGTGCTGACCGGCGCCGGCGAGAAGGCGTTCTGCACCGGCGGCGACCAGTCCGCGCATGAAGGCCAGTATGATGGCCGCGGCGTCGTCGGGTTGCCGATCGATGAGATTCAGAGCTTGATCCGCGATGTGCCGAAACCGGTGATTGCCCGGGTCAACGGCTTTGCGATCGGCGGCGGCAACGTGCTCGCCACGCTCTGCGATCTGACAATCGCGGCCGAACACGCCCAGTTCGGCCAAGTCGGCCCCAAGGTCGGCTCGGTCGACGCCGGCTGGGGCACGGCCTTCCTGGCGCGCCACGTCGGCGACAAGAAGGCGCGCGAGATCTGGTTCCTCAACGAACGCTACACCGCCGAGCAGGCGCGCGAGATGGGCCTGGTCAACAAGGTCGTCCCCATAGCGCAGCTCGATGCCGCAGTGAAGGACTGGACCGACAAGCTCGCGCAGCGGTCGCCGACCGCCATCGCGCTCGCCAAGCGCTCCTTCAACGCCGATTCCGACAACATCCGCGGCATCAGCAATTTCGCGCTGCACGCCGTGAAGATGTTCTACGACACGGCTGAGTCGAAAGAAGGCGTCGCAGCGTTCAACGAGAAGCGCGACCCGGACTTCCACAAATTCGCGAAGTGACGGGGTCGCCTTCCAGTTTCAAGAGACGGTTCGACCGACATGCTTGCAAATCGCCCGGTCTACGACGAAGAGCACGCGCTGCTGCGCGATAGCGTCCGCCGCTTCGCCGTGGCGAACATCGCGCCGCATTTCCAGGAATGGGAGAAGGCCGGGATCATCGACCGCGCGCTATGGCCGGCGGCCGGCGAGGCCGGCCTGCTCTGTCCGCAGGTGCCGGAGCTCTATGGCGGCATCGGCGGTGATTTTCGTCACAACGCCGTCGTCATCGAGGAGCTCGCCTATTCCGGTTTCGCGGGTCCTGCCACCGACTTCTCGGTCCACAACGACGTTTGCTGTGGTTATCTGCTGAGCTACGGGACGGAGGAGCAGAAGAAGACGTGGCTGCCGCGCATGATCGCCGGCAAGACCGTCTGCGCGATTGCGATGACCGAGCCCGGCACCGGCAGTGATCTGCAGGGCATCCGTACGCGTGCGGTGCGCGACGGCGACGACTACGTCATCTCCGGTCAGAAGACCTTCATTTCGAACGGCCAGATGTGCGACCTTGTCATTGTGGTCGTCCGCACCAATCCGGACGGCGGCTCACGCGGCATGAGCCTGATCCTGGTCGAGACCGACCGTCCCGGTTTCCAGCACGGTCGCAACCTCGACAAACTCGGTCATCTCTCCTCCGACACCTCGGAGCTGTTCTTCGACCAGGTTCGGGTGCCCGCCAGCAATCTCCTAGGCTCTGAAGGCGGAGCCATGGCGGCGCTGATGAGCGAATTGCCGCAGGAGCGGCTGACAATCGCGCTCCATTCGATTGCGTCGGCACAGAAGGCCTTCGACATCACCAAGGCCTATGTCCAGGAGCGCAGGGCTTTTGGACAGACGGTCGGGACGTTCCAGAATACACGTTTCAAGCTGGCCGACCTGAAATCGGACCTTCAGGTTGGTTGGGCCTATGTCGACCAATGCCTGGCCCAGCATATCCGCGGTGAGCTCACAACCTATGCCGCATCGACCGCAAAATTATGGGTCACGGAGATGCACGGACGCCTCGTCGATCAGTGCCTGCAGTTCTTCGGCGGCTACGGCTTCATGCGCGAATACGAGATCTGTCGGCTGTTTGCGGATGCGCGGGTGCTGCGCATCTATGGCGGCACCTCGGAGATCATGCGCGAGTTGATCTCGCGCAACCTTTGACAGCGACCGTCGCTCAGTAGCTCTTCGGCAGATCGAGTACCTTTTCGGCGATGAAGCTCAGGATGAGCTGCTCGGTGATCGGCGCAAGCCTGGTGATCGAGACCTCGCGGAATAGCCGCTCGACGTGATACTCCTTGGCATAACCGAAGCCACCATGGGTCATGATCGCCTGCCATGCTGCGTCGTGCCCGGCGCGCGCGCCGAGCAATTTGGCGCTGTTGGCCTCGGCGCCGCATGGCTTGCCGGCGTCGTAAAGCCAGGCGGCGCGCATCGCCATCAGCCAGGCCGATTCCAGATACATCCACTTCTCGGCGAGCGGATGCTGGATCGCCTGGTTCTGTCCGATCGGGCGATCGAACACCACGCGCTCCCGGGCATAGCGCGTCGCCCGGCGCAGCGCATCTTGCCCGATGCCGATGGCCTCGACCGCGATCAGGATGCGTTCGGGATTGAGGCTGTGCAGGATGTAGGAGAAGCCCTTGCCTTCCTCGCCGATCCGGTCGGCTTCCGGAATGAACAGGCCGTCGATGAAGATGGCGTTGGAATCCACCGCCTTGCGTCCCATTTTCGGGATGCGGCGCACCTCGATCTTGGAGCGATCGAGATCGGTGTAGAAGATGGTGATGCCGTCAGTCGGCCGCTTGCAATCCTCGAACTTCGTGGTCCGCGTCAGCAACATGATCTTGTTGGCGATCTGCGCCGTCGAGGTCCAGACCTTCTGGCCGCGGACGAGATAGCCGCCCGGCACCTTCTCCGCAAAGGTCTTGATGCGCGTGGTGTTCAGCCCGGCATCGGGCTCGGTGAAGCCGAAGCAGCACTGGTCTTCGCCGGAGACCAGCCGCGGCACCCAGCGCCGCTTCTGCTCGTCCGTGCCCTTCACCACGATCGGGTGCGGCCCGAACAAATTGATATGGACCGCGGACGCCGAGGTCATGCCGCCGCCATGGCTTGCCACCTCATGCATCATGATCGCGGCTTCGGTGACGCCGAGACCCGAGCCGCCATATTGCTCCGGCATGGTGATGCCGAGCCAGCCGGCATCCGCCATGGCGCGATGGAATTCACGCGGAAACTCGCCGTCATCGTCGCGCGCGAGCCAGTATTCATCGTCGAAGCGTGTGACGACAGCGCGCACGCCCTCGCGGATCGCGGCATGATCCTCGGGAACGTCGAGCTGGTTGAAGAACGATCTATCCATTCGCATTGCCTTCCCCGACCGATGCCAGGGTGCGCCGCGCCGCGACCAGATGCGGAATGTCGTACATCTTGCCGTCGATCCCGATCGTGCCGACGTCAGGCGCGGCCGCAAACGCCGCAACGACGCGGCGCGCATGCGCCAGATCAGCGTCCGACGGCGTGAAGCAGGTGTTGATGGTTGCGACCTGATCTGGGTGGATCGCGATCCGACCGACAAAACCGTCGCGACGCGCGATCCTGCAGCTTTCGGCGAGCCCCTGCTGATCCTTGAAGTCCACATAGAGAGTTTCGAGCGCCGCGGCATGGGCGGCACCGGCAGCAAACAGACATTGCGCGCGTGCCACCTGATAGGGAAAGGTCCAGCTTCCATCGGCTTCCCGCGGCGTGAGCGCGCCGAGTGCAGCGCTCAGATCTTCGCCGCCCCAAGTCATTGCCGCCAGTCGCTTGTTCTTGCGCACATAGCCGGCAAAGCCGATCATGGCAGCAGGTGTTTCGGTCGCGACAGTCAGCAGCTTGACGTGACCGGGGGAGATGCCGTTCGCGACCTCGAGCACATCGACATAGTGCGAGACCAGGTCGACGTCCTCGATGCCGTTGACCTTGGGGATCAGGATGCCGTCGAGACCCGGACGGACCACCGCCGCCAAATCCTCCAAGGTCAGACCGGTGCCGAACGGATTAATCCGTACCAGGAACGACCAGCTCCTCGGACCGCCGCCCAACAGATCCTTGACGGCACCACGCGCGAACGTCTTTCGCCCCGGCGCCACTGAATCCTCGAGATCGAGGATCAGCGCATCGGCACCGATGCCGTCGGCCTTGGCGAACTTTCGCTCGCTGTCGGCCGGCACAAAGAGCAGCGAACGTAGCTTCATGCTGGCCTCCGCATCATCAGCCCGTTCCTGCGGCAATACACCACCTCCTCGCCATGCTGATTGAAGCCGCGATGCTCGAAGGTCACAATGCCCTGGGTCGGCCTCGATTTACTCTCGCGCACGGCCACCACCTTGGTCTCGGCGCGCAGCGTATCACCAGCGAACACCGGGCGCGGGAACCGCGTGTCCTCCATGCCGAGGTTGCCGACGGTGGTTCCGAGCGTGGTGTCCTGGACCGACAGACCGATGATCAGGCCGAGCGTGAAGATCGAGTTCATCAAGGGCTTTCCGAACTCGGTACCCTTGGCATATTCGTGGTCGATATGCACCGCCGCCGGATTGTAGGTCAGCGACGAGAACAGGATGTTGTCCATGTCAGTCACGGTGCGCCGGATTTCATGGACAAAGGTCTGCCCGACCGAAAATTGCTCGAAGTAGAGCCCCGCCATGGGTTTGCCTCTTGCGTTGCAGGGTTTGCGCTGCGGCCGACGCCGCCGGAACGTCCTTGTCTCCCGCCTGTTTTCTACCGTATCGTCATATTGTACACAAGCGTACTAACTATGGGGAACACTCATGACCCTGCGTGAGAACCGGCAGGTGCGGCTCGTGGCGCGGCCGCGTGGGATACCGCAGTCGGAACATTTTTCGCTGGTGACGGAACCGGTCGCCGCGCCCGGCACGGGCGAGATCCTGATTGCGAATCGCTATCTCTCCGTCGATCCGGCGCAACGTGGATGGGCCAACGACGAGGGAAACTACAGTGCGCCCGTGCCGCTCGACACCCCGATGCGCGCGCTCGCGGTCGGCGAGATCATCGAGAGCAATGTGCCGGACTATCCTGCCGGCGAGCACGTCTACGGATGGTTCGGCTGGCAGCGATATTGTGTCACCAAGCCGGAAGCGGTGCTGCGCCGAGTCACCCGTTCGAGCCTGCCGCTGAGCGCCAATCTCAGCGTGCTCGGCATGAACGGTATCACAGCTTACCTCGCCCTTCATGGCCTGGGCGATCCCAAGCCGGGCGAACAGGTGCTTGTCTCGACCGCGGCAGGCAGCGTTGGAAGCTTCGTCGGCCAGCTCGCGCAGATCGCAGGGTGTCGGGCTGTCGGGCTGACCGGCTCCGCCGACAAGGTCGCGCTGGCCAAATCTCGCTACGGCTATCAGGACATGATCAACTACCGCGAGGCGGGCGACCTCGGCGCGGCGATCCGCGCCGCGTGTCCTGAAGGAAACGATATCTTCTTCGACAACACCGGCGGCCCGATCGCCGATGCCGCCATTCGAACCATGCGGCTGCGCGGACGCGTGATCCAGTGCGGCACGGCCGCGAACCCGTCATGGACACCTGTCCCCACCGGCCTGCGCCCCGAACGGGAAATCCTGACGCGGCGCCTGCGATGGTCAGGTTTCATCATCTTCGACCACATCGCCGAATTCGAAACCGCGGCAGAACGGCTGGCCGAACTCACGCTTGCCGGCAAGATCGTCCACGACGAGGAGATCCTGCCGGGCCTGGATCACGCGCCCGGCGCCATTGCCCGGCTTTACCGAGGCGAGAACCACGGCAAGCTGATGATCGCCGTGGACTGAGCGATTGCCCGGCTTATGCGCTCGCCTTGCGCTGCATCGCCTCGGGCAGTTTCGCGCGATGGAAGCCTTCGAACGGCGCGCTCCTGTCATGCGGCTCGAGCTTCCAGGTGGTGCGGGCATTTGGCGTTCCGCCATCGACGCGCAGGCACGAGCCGGTGATGTAGGCGGCTGCGGGCGACAGCAGGTAGGTGATGGTGGCCGATATCTCCGCCTCGGTGCCAAAGCGCTGCAGCGGCACACGTTCGGTGAAGTCATGCAGCTTCTTCTGCATTTCGGGCGTGTAGGTATCAAAGCCGCTCGACACAATGCCGCCGGGCGCGACGGCATTTACCCGCACCCCCGACGACGACCATTCGCAGGCTGCCGTCTCGGTCAAGGTCAGCATGCCGCCGCGCGCGGCCGCCGAATGGCCGAACTCCGGCCAGCCATGCCAGATGTCGGCGATGATGTTCACGATCGCTCCGCCATTGGCTTCCATCCAGCGGTTATAGACCTCGCGCATGAAGATGAAGCCGCCGGTCAGATTGTTGCGCACGACCGCCTCGAAGCCCTTGGTCGAGATCGCCTTCAGCGGCGCGCGGTACTGGCCACCGGCATTGTTGACCAGACCATCGATGCGGCCATATTTCGCCAGCACCGCATCGATCGCAGCAGCCACCATGCTCTCGTCACGGATGTCGCAGGCACGGCCCATCGCCTGCCCGCCATCCTCTTCGATCTCCCGCTGCACCTCGGTGAGCTTCTCCACTGTCCTGCCGAGGATCACCACATTGGCGCCGAGCGCGGCGAGTTCGTGCGCGGTGCAGCGTCCGATGCCGCTGCCGCCGCCGGTCACGATGACGGTCTGCCCCTTGAACAGCTCAGGCCTGAACACGGACTGATACGGCATCTCCTCACCTCCCTGAAGGTCTTCTGGCTGTTGCGTCTCATGATAGTACGCTATATTACGATATACGATCAACGACAATCACGATGGGAGCGCCCCGTGACCCGGCCGAACACCATCACGATAGAGACGTGCGGCGCGATCGATATCCTGACCTTGAACCGCCCCGCCCAGCTTAACGCGGTCTCACCCGAGATGATCGCGGACCTGACGGCCTATTTCTCCGGGCTCAACGACCGACCGGCGACGCGCGTCGTGATCTTTCATGGCAACGGGCCTGAGTTCTCTGCAGGCGCCGAGCTTGGATCGGACGCCTTTGCCGCCGGTGGCAAGGGCCGGCCGCAGCGCCAGCTCAAGATGCAGCAGAACTACTCCGGTGTCATCCGCCTGATGCGGTCATGTCCGCAGCCGATCATCGGGCTGGTCCATGGCGCGGCCTGCGGCGCGGGCTTTTCCTTCCTGCTCGCCTGCGACGTGCGCTTCGCTGCGCCGGACGCGCGGATGAACGCCGCCTATATCCGGATCGGCGTCGGCGGCTGCGATATGGGCTCGGGCTACCTGTTGCCGCGACTTGTCGGATTGTCCGTGGCCTCCGAGTTTCTGCTGACAGGGCGCTTCATCAAGGCCGATCGGGCGAAGGCGATCGGCCTCGTCGGCGACATCGTGCCTGTGGAGCAGCTGCTCGCGAAGGGCCTGGAGTTCGCCGCAGAAATGCTGCGCGTCTCACCCATGGGATTGCGGATGACGAAGCAGGCGCTCAACATGCTGATCGACGCGCCGAGCCTCGATGCGGCGCTGATGATGGAAGACCGGCAGCAGGTCATCCTGCTGGAGACGGATGATCACGCGGAGGCCGTCGCCGCGTTTCGCGAGCGACGGGATCCGGGTTATTCCGACCAGTGACCTATTTTGCGTCGGCAAACGCGGCGGCGATCTCCCGAAGCTTGAACTTCTGGATCTTGCCGCTGGCAGTGCGCGGAAGTTCAGCGAGAACCTCGACACGTTCCGGCCAAAACTGCTTCGCCATCCTGGCCTCACCGAGATAGGCCTGCACCGCCAGCAGATCGATCGCGCTTCCGGTGCGCGGCACGATGAACGCGCAGCCGCGTTCGCCGAGCCGGGCATCCGGAAAGCCGACCACGGCCACGGCAGCGACCGCCGGGTGCTTGTAGAGCAGGTTCTCGATCTCGACGACGGGCACGTTCTCTCCGCCCCTGATCAGGATGTCCTTCACGCGGCCGGAGATGCGGATATAGCCGTCCTTGTCCATATGGGCGAGATCGCCGGAATCGAACCAGCCATCGCCGTCGAAGGTCAGTAGTTCTGGCCGCTTGTAGTAGCCCTTGAACATCTGGGCGCCGCGAACCAGCAGGCGTCCTGGCTCTCCGGTCGGCGCCGGCCGTCCCTCGCTATCGACGATCCTGACCTCCATTCCCTCCAGCGAGCGGCCGTCGGTGCTCGCCGACTTCTCCGCCGCGCGCGCAGGCTCGGTGAGCGTGCCGGACAGAACCTCGGTCATGCCCCAGAGCGAGCAGACCTTGAGGCCGAGTTCGTCGGCTGCCCTCTCGATCAGGACGGACGGGATCGGCGCACCGCCGCACAAGAATGAACGGAGGCTCCGCGGTTGCGGCGCGCCGCCCTTCACGGCCTCACAGATGTCGCCGAGGAACGGCGTGGACGCTGCCGTGTAGGTGACGTCCTCGCGCGCCATCAGGCCGACGCCACGCTTGGCCTCCCAGACATCCTGCAGGATCATGGTGCCGCCGAGATAGACCGAGAGCAGCACAATCGCGGCATAGCCCGTCATGTGCCCCACCGGGGAGGCCACGAGCAGCACGTCGCTCGAATCGAGCCCGAACCGTCCCGACAGCGCCTTGCAGCAGGCAATCAACGAGTTCGACGTGTGCATGACACCCTTGGGCTCGCCCGTGGTGCCCGACGTGAACATCAGCACGGCCATATCGTCCGGGCGCAAGCCGGCGGGAAGCTTGCCCGCTTCGGACGACAGCAGCATCCGATCAAAGCCCGCCTCGCCCTCGCCGTCGACCACGACCACCTGCTTCAGGTGCGGCAGCTCGCTGCGCATGCCCTGCGCCATCGCCACATAGTCGAAGCCACGATAGGCCTTCGGCACGATGAAGACCTTCGCCTCGCAGAAGTTCAGAATGTAGAGCAGCTCGCGTTCCCGCAGGATCGGCATCACGGGATTCATCACCGCGCCGATCTTGCTGCAGGCAAACGCGGTGACCACGAATTCCCACCAGTTGGGCAGCTGCACGGTGACGATATCGCCGCGCCCGACCCCGAGCCGGAGCAGCGAGCTCGCGGCGCGGTCGGCGAGCCTTTCCAATTCGGCGTAACTCAGTCGACGCTTCTGGTCGCGATCCGCCCGGTCGGCGACGATTGCGACCTTGTCGGGCGCCTTGGCGGCCGCTTCGGACAGAAGCTGATCGACGGTCTTGTCCAGCCAATATCCGGCCCGGCGAAACCCGGTGTGAGACGCATCGCGCTTGGCGGCGACCACGGTCATGTGTCCCTCCTCTGATCGCTCCCTTCCGGTTTGGAATCCCGGATTATCGTTCACTAGCGTACCTTATTTCATATTACAATATTCTGCAAATGGGCAGCATTGTCGTCTCCAGCCGCCGGCGCGGTCACTTGCCGGCGAAGACCGGCTTGCGTTTCTCGACGAAGGCCTTGACGCCCTCGCGGGCGTCTTCGGTTCGCGAGATCGCAGCCAGCGTCCGCGCCTCCTCCTCCAGCTGGCTTTCCAGCGATCGCTCCAGCGTCTCCGAAAACAGGCGCTTGATTGCGCCATAGGCCTCGGTCGGCCCAGCGGCGAGTTCGCGTGCCATGCGCTCCGCCTCGCCCTGCACCGCATCGTCCGGGACCACGAAGTCGACCAGCCCGAGCGACAGCGCCGTCCCCGCATCGAGCGTCTCACCGAGCAGGAAGAAGCGCCTGGCGCGCGCGACGCCGATCCGGCGCGTGACCGTGGTGGTCGATCCGCTGTCCGGGCTGAAGCCGATCCTGGAAAACGCCGCCGAGATCCGGGCCGATTCCGCCATCACGATGAGGTCGGCGGCCGCCATCAGCGAAACGCTCCCGCCCGCGACATTGCCGTGAACGGCAGCGACGACCGGCGCACGCATCCGGACCATCCTGGCGATTGCCGCATGAAGGTCGGCCGTCCATGCCTTGATCGTCCGCGGCAGGGCGTCACCCTCGTTCACCAGCGACATCAGGTCGCCGCCGACGCCGAACAGCCGTCCACGCGCGGAGAGCAGCACCGCGCGGACGTCGGCGCGTTCGCTGAGCTCTGCGATCGCCAGGCTGAATTCGCGGCAAAACTCGCCATCGATGGGATTGCCGCGGTCGGGTCGATTGAGCCCAATATGCGCCAGGCCGTCATCGATGGCGCAGTCGAAGCTCGTCGTCGATATCGCCAATCCCATCGGCGTTTCTCCGTTCCTGAACATCAAGCCGGGCCGCTGGCGTCGGTGGTCAGATCGACCGTGCCTGCTTTTCCTTTTGCACCGAGGCCTGCATGGCCTCGCGCGCGCGCTGCCAATCGGCCGGCGACAGCTTCGCGAGCCCCGCGAACGTGCTGGGCGCCGCCAAATGATGACCGCCATCGATGCTGATCGTGTCGCCGGTGATGTAGCTGCAGCCATCCGACATCAGGAAGATCAGGAGATTGCGCAGTTCGTCCATCTTGCCGAAACGGCGCAGCGGCACCTCGTCCGCTTGCGTCGCGCCGACGCCGGTCTCCGCCAGCGGATTGAGCTTGTCCCAGGCCCCCTCGGTCGGGAACGGCCCGGGCGCGATCGCATTGACGCGAATGTTCCTGGGGCCCCACTCGACCGCGAGCGACATCGTCATGGCGTGCACGGCCGCCTTCGCCATCGCCGCCGGCACCACATAGGCCGAGCCGGTCCAGACCCAGGTAACGAGATTGGAGATAATCACACCGGGCAAGCCGGCTGCGATCCACCGCTTGCCGCAGGCAAGCGAAGCATAGAATGAGCCATCCATCACCGTCGCCCGCACCGCCTCGTAGCCGCGTGGCGACAGGCTTTCGGTCGGCGCCAGGAAATTTGCGGCGGCGTTGTTGACGAGGCCGGTGAGCGGCCCCTCGGTCCAGATGCTGGTCAGCATAGCATCGATACTGTCGGGATCGCGCACGTTGGCGAGCAGCGCGGTCGCCTGTCCTCCCGATCGCGCACGGATGTCTTGCGCGGCCTGTTCGAGCACCTCCTTGCGCCGCCCGCAGATGTAGACATGCGCGCCGTGGGCGGCGAATCCGACCGACATCTCCTTGCCGAGCCCGGTTCCCCCGCCCGTCACCAGAATGCGCTTCCCTTTCAGGACGGCAGTGTCGAACATGGGCAACCTCCTCCCCTGCGGCCGAATTCCCGGCGCGGCCGGCCGCTTCCGCGACCTGCCGAACCATCGTTCGCTCTCCACAACTAATACACTAGCGTACTTATTTTGTAAATCGATCCGTTGCGAACGATGGGTGACCTCGTCCCGGCGTCCGTGGTCTTCCCTTTAAAATACGCTGGTGTATGGTATTGGTTGACGTCCAATCTCCGACTCGCCGCATGGGAAACATCAATGGTTGATCAGCCCGACTGGGATCTGCGGCTTGGATATCTCATCCACGACGTGTCGCGGCTCCGCAGGATGATGTTTGACCGCGCGCTGTCGCCGCTCGGCATCACGCGTTCGCAATGGTGGGTGCTGGCGTTCATCTCGCGCAAGGACGGCCTGCCCCAGACCCAGCTCGCCAATGAGCTCGACGTCGGCAAGGTCGCCGTCGGCGCCCTGATCGACCGGCTGGAGTCCTCCGGCTTCGTGATCCGGCAGGCCGATCCAGTCGACCGACGGGTCAAGCGGGTCTATGTCACCAAACAAGCGCGTGGCTTCCTGGAGAAACTCCGAAAGGAAACCGACAAGTTCAACACCAGGATCGTCAACGGGATCGACCGCAAGCAATTGGAAGCGGCTTCGGAGGCGCTGCTCGCCATGAAGCACAACCTTCTCGCCATGTCGGACGGTACGGTTGCCGTCAGCAAAGAGGGCGAGGAAGAGGAGGGGCAGCGTTCCAAGCCCAGGAGAAAGCGGCGCGTGGCCGCCTGAAACAGCCAGTTGCCGCAGCCGCGGGTCGGCTGCCCGCCGGCGTCATCATACGCGCAGACGGGGGCGGAACGACTAGCAATTTGCGCGACCGGTCACCCGGCCTGCGAGCTTGCCCACATTTGCCGGCGCCTTGTCACCGCGCCAGGCGATGTGCATGTCGGGTCGCAGCAGGAATAGCGACTTATCGTACAGTTTGCGCATGTGAGGCTCATCCAGCTTCACCACAGTCAATGGCGCACCGATAGCGCGGAATGCAGCCTCGAATTCGCTGATGTCGCGCCCGTCATTGAAATGCAGCAGGGTGTACCAGGTGCCGACCACGTCTTGCAGCGGTCTCCCATCGCTCAGCCACATATGCGGCGCGCGCGCGCCGGGCCGCGTATGTGGCGTGTAGACATTAGCGTCCCAGGTCTCGGATCCGGACTCCTCGTCCAGGATGGCTGAACCCGCATAGGTGTAGCCAAATTCGGCGCCGCGCATGCCATGCATGCGCGCGTGATTGATCCTGAAGGACTTCGCGATCTCGTGGCGCAGATCGGCGCCCTCAGGCGTATCGTCGAGGACATTAGGCTTCACAAGGGATTGCCAGATCGGGACGCCAGACGCCGCCCAGCCGGAACATGCGACGTTGTGCACGCCAACCGGACGCCGCTCCAGCTCATAGGAATCCAGCAGCGCCGCCCCTCCCCAGCCCTTGATCACGCCGGCCAGCTTCCAGGACAGGTCGAAGGCATCGCCGAGCGCCGTGTTCATCCCCAACCCGCCGGTTGGAATGACGAGATGCGCGGAATCGCCGGCCAGAAACACCCGACGATCCCGGTATCGGTCCGCGAGCAGAAGGTGGTAGCGCCACGTCAGGACGTGCAAAATCTTGATATCGCAAGGGTAGCCGACGAGCCTTGCAATGACGGCCTTGAAGTCAGCGTCTTCCGGTAGCGACGTGTGAAGGGTGAATTCCTTGCGATCGCCCTGGACGACGATCGTGAAGCTGCCTTCCGGATCGAGGAACGAGTAGTGACGTCCCTTACCGTAGGGAATCTTGTCGAAGAGATCCGGCGAATAGAAGATCACCTGACGAAGTTCGCGAATAGACCCCTCGCCTTCGAGCTTGATGTCCAGGCGTTTGCGAACGGTGCTGACGCCGCCGTCGCAGCCGACCAGATAGGAAGCGCGCGCCTCGATTTCGTCACCATCGATGCGGCGCGCCGTGACGGTCACGCCGGTCTCGTCCTGCACGAAATCAGTCACCTCGCATCCATGGCGTACCGTCACGTTGGGCGTGCTCTCGGCCACCTCCTTCAACAACGGTTCGACCTTGTTCTGCGCAACCAGTTGGTAGGGCTCGAGCGGCAACGATCCATCATGGGTGCGCGCAATCCGCTTCCGCGACTCGGCAACCGACGGGAACGGCAACACCGCGACTGGCGGATCGCTGAGACGCGTCATGAGGAAGACGTCCATCGGCATATCAGATGGAAAGCCGAGCTCGCGGATGCGATCGGCGATGCCGATACGGCGAAAGAACTCCATCGATCGGGCGTTGGTTCGATCCATCTTCGGCCATGGTGCCGTGGCGGGGCGGCGCTCCAGCAGCAGACACTTCACGCCACGCCGGCCAAGATCGATTGCCGTACAGAATCCGGCAGGCCCCGCCCCCGCTACGATGACGTCAAACTGTTCGGTGCTGGCAGGCATTGCTTCCTTCCCTTCACGCCTTCCGGTCGGTTCACCAGCTGCGTTTGGAACCCCACATGCAAAGGCTCGATGGCTCGAAACCAAACTGACGCGGCCGGTGCGTGTCCTCGTCCTCGATTTCGTCCACGCCGACGGAATATTCGAACACCATTCCGTCCGGGCCCTTGAAGTAGAGGAACCTTGCGCCCGATGTCGGGTGACGACCGGGGCCGAATACGATCGGCACACGCTGACCCGACAAATGATAGTAGGACCGCAACACGTCGTCGTTGCTCTCGACCTGATGGTTGACGTGGTGCACGCCCGCCTTGGGTCCTGGCGCAAGCGCGATCGTGTGATGGATGGCGTTGACCCTCATCAGCGCAATGTCACCGATCCGGTCACTGACGCGCGCGTTGCAAACCTGGGTCCAGAACCGTTCGTCCCGCACGGGATCGGTCGTGAAAAGACCGACATGGCTGAATCCCGTGATGCCTGCGTCCCGGGACGCGAAGTAACGCTTGCCGCTGCGTTCCGGTCGAACCACCAGTTCGATGTGGTTGCCGGTCGGGTCCTTGAAGCCGATGAATGCCTTGACCTTGCGCAAGGCGCACTCGCTCGGCGTTCCCGCGTGAACCGGGTGGCCCAATTGGTCCAGCGTCGCGGCGGCAGCGCTCAGCGTGCTTTCGTCTTCCACTTCGAAGCCGACAGTCTGCTCGGCGGGGTCGCCTTCGAAATAGCAGAGCGTGTGAGCCCGATCGTCCGAGCGAAGATAGAGCGCCTTGCCGGTCTCTTCGCCGACCTGCAGGCCCAGGCATTTCGTCGCAAAGCTTTCCGCATCTTCGAGATTGGATGTGCCAAACCGGACGTATGAGAGGTCCTTGAGCTCGATCATGTGTCTCTCCCGAGTGCGGCGCCAGATTGGCCGGTCATGCCGGCTGTAGTTCGATGATATCGGTGCATCGGCTTCCCCATTCACAGAGTGAGGACGCCTCCAGGGTGAATTGTCGCGGGCGATGATCCGGCGCGATGCCGCCAAGACCGTAGCCATAGGAGAAGACGTAACCTTCCGGCCCGGCAAACCTGACGAACATCTGGCCGGATGCCGGCTCCCGTCCCGGCCCGTGCAGGATCTTGATCTGACGCTCTTCGACGAAATAGTGATTTTGCATCAAGGCATCCATGCTCTCGACGCCGTACGAGACATAGACGAGACCGGCTCTGTCCGACGGATAGAGCACCAGGCGATGATGCATTTGGTCGATACCGAGATAGGTGATCTCGCCGACCCGGTCGGTGATCTTCGCACCCAGGATCGTCGACCATAGCCTGAGATCGTCTTTCATCGCGCGGCTGCGAAGGCCTGCGCCCTGCAATCCGGTGACGCCGCCATCGCGGCTCGGGAAATACCGGCGGCCACTTTGGTAGGGCCGCAGCACCAGATCGATTTCGTTGCCGGTGGCATCCTCAATGATGAGCGCTCGGCGAACGAAACGCTGAGCGCACTGATCCTTCGTGGCTTCCTGCGCACGAAATTGCTCCTTCGCCAAGGCTTCGGCGATGCGATCGAACTCATGTTCGTCCGATACTTCGATACCAATGCTCGGCCTCTCGGCGCCGGCCGCGAAACAAAGCGTGTAGTAACGATCATCGGAACGATACAGATGTGGCTCCAGATCGTTCGGAACGTGTTGCAGGCCGAGAATGTCGGTTGCGAATGCCGCCGCGGGCTGCATCGCCTGAACCGGAAGTCGGACATAGCGCAGTTGTTTCAGCGGAGATATGCCTGGCGCTTTCATGTGGTCATGTCCGTTTCCTCGACGGCCTGGACGTCGATGCCGCGATGTGCTGCCCGACGATCGTACGCCAGGTGTTCATCAGGCGGGCAAATTGCTCGGGATCGTTTTCGAGCAGGGTTCTGACCGAAAATCCGCGGACCACGCTCAAGGTCAGCGCGAGGATGTCGCTCGCAAGCTGCTTGGGAATTCCCGAGGATATCAGGGTATCGAGCCATGCAGCTTCGATCGAAAACCGGGTCTGGCGCGTGAGCTCGGAGGTCTCGCGCCTGAGACGCCGCGTGCTCTCATCGCTCATCGCTATCGCAAGGCCGATGAAGAAGTGATCGCCAAGGAAGTAATCCTTGGCGTCCTCGATGATGTCTCCGATCGGATCGCCACTGCTTCGCGCCAACCGCGCCCGACGCGTGCTCTGCGCGAAAGTCATCTCATTGACGTAAGTCAACAATTCCACCACCAGCGCATGCTTGCTCGGGAAATGGTGCAGCAAGGCGCCGCGCGAGACGCCGGCCAGTTTGGCGACTTCCATCGTCCGCAAACCGCCGAAGCCATTTTTCCGAATGAGCTTGGTCGCAGCTTCGAGCAAGAGCTTGCGCGTGGCCTCGGTGCGCTCCGCCTGTGTCCGACGCAGTGCATATTTGGGTTCGGCAGAGCTCTCTCGCCGCGATCGGAGTTTTTGCCGCGGAGCCGGGGCTTGCAGCGTTCGAGAACCGGGCTGGCCGATCGGTTTCGGATCTTTGGTGTTGGACATAGACACTTTCTGCGATGATTTGAACCGAGACGGCCTCCGCCGCCGCACGCATCATAACATCGTGCTGCCGCCGTTGACGCTGATGACCTGCCCGGTCACGAACGATGCCTCCTTTGAAGCGAGATAGCAGACCATGGATGCGATTTCGTCCATGTCGCCCGCCCGCCCCATCGGAACCACGTCGACAAACCTTTGCAGGGCTTGCGCCGACATCAACGTGGCCTTCTGGACCTGGGGCGTGTTGACGATGCACGGCGCCACGACATTGAAGGTGATGCCGTCCTTGGCGAACTCCCGGGCCAAACCGGTCACCATGGCATGCACGCCGCCCTTGGCGGCATTGTAGGCCGCATGATCCCAGAGGCCGTTGCGAACCGAGTCGGCACCGATATTCACCACCCGGCCGTAGCCCTTGGCCTTCATGATCGGCACCGCGTGCCATGTGCACCACACCGTCGTCCACAGATTGCGATCGACCGTGGTGCGCAAGGTGGCCGGGGTATGTTCGAGGAACGGCTTGATGATGCCGCCGCCGGCATTGTTCACGAGCACATCCAGAGTTCCGTAGGCATCGATGGCCGACTTGACGACATCGCCGGCGATCTCTTCCTTGGAGAGATCGCCGACCTTGACCTTCGGCATCTCGTATCCGCTTACGGCGATATCCTCGGCAACGGCCGTGAGTTGCGCTTCGTTGACGTCCGACAGCATCAGGCGCGCGCCATCTTCGGCGAAATGCCTGGCGATGACGGCGCCAATTCCGCTGGCCGCGCCGGTGACGATCACCACCTGGCTGTCAAAACGAGAAGTCATCCGCCACCCGTCCTTGGCTAAAGCACGATACTGATGCGGCCGGCCGGCCGCAGCCCTTCGCTGCCGAGCAAGCAGCGCTTCTCCCGGATCTTCAGGCCTTCGCCGTCGGTCGCCAGGCGGTAGTTGCTGGTCCCGAAATACAGGTCGGTGGTGCCGTCCTTGGTCCGCAGGGTCTGGAAGACGCAGCTGACCTCGATCTCGTGATCGGTTCGGCTGCGGATCCGGACATTGCCGACCATTCGGCTGGTCTTCGAATGCGGAAACTCTGCATGCGCGGTGCGCTTCATCAGCCGCTTGACCCGCTCGCCGAGCCTGATGCGGTCGTCGGCGATGTAGAACAGATTGGTATCAGGCGAAGCATCCGCCGGCAGGTCGGTGCAGGGCACCTCATATTTGGCGTCGTCCGTGAACAGGGTCAGCCATTCCGGCAGCCGCCACTGATCCAGCAAATCGGCCTCGGCAAACAGAAAATCCTCGACGTCAGCACGGCTCACCGAATCCATGTCGGCCTCCTTAAGCGGCAACGTCTTTGACGCTGGGAACGGGCGTCGGGAACATCTGCCGGTTCCACTGGGTCCAGAACGCCCGCATCTGAAGCTCGTCATTGTGGGATGGCTTGTCCTTGCCCATGCCCTTCGAGATGTCGTTCCACAGCGCCTCCTTCGAATTCTTGAACCCGCGCTGGCAATGTTCGAGCGCTTCGGCATCGTCAGGGGTCGCAAACCCGCCGGGGCCAAGGAATTCGAGGAAGTTGTTAAGTCGGTATTTGCGCGCCCAAGCCGTTTCCTCGTTCGGTGCCAGCGCCCAGGCGTTGATGACCATGTAGTCGGGCGCCATCGGAAAATAGGTTCTGACGGTCAGGGCCATGATGTCGTTGACCACGAGATTGGGGAAAATGAACAGGTTGCGGTTCTTGAGCGCGATCCGGTCGGCGCGGTCCTTGCCATAGAGGGCGACCAGCCTGTCGTATTGCCGGGCGATTTCCGTTTTGCCGGCCTCGCCCCAGCCCGGGATCCACTGTGCGACCGGCCGGCCCCACGGCGCGCCATATTCCAGAACCGCGTGCCCGCCGCCCAGATCGTAACCGAAGCCGCCGCCGGTACCGGAGCTCATATTGTCGGTGCTAGTCATCAGAATATCGAAGTAGCTCGCATGCGTCGTGACCGCATGATAGCCGTCGATGCTGTTTTCGGTCAGCAGCTTCCAGTTGGCGCGGATCGAATATTCCTGACTGCCGGCCACGATCGACATGCCGGCCTCGGTCTGGTCGCAGATGACATCGAGATATTCCTTGGCGTTGCCGAGATACTGCTCGAGCGGCACGATATCAGGATCGAAGGAAACGAAATTGAAGTCGCGATAGCTTTCGTAGCGGGGCACCGGCTGCATGTTCGACGTGCTGCGGCCTTTGAAGTCCTCCGGATAGGAGTCCTCGCCCGGCTGCCCCCGCAGCTTTCCGTCGGCGCTGAAGGTCCAGCCGTGATAGAAGCACTGGAACGACTTGGCGTTGCCCTTGCGCTCGCGGCAGACCTGCGCGCCACGATGCGGACAGGTGTTCAGCAAAGCGCGAAGCCGCCCCTTCGAATCGCGCGTAAACAGGATGTTGCGGCCCGCAACCGGGCGGACGAGGAAGTCGCCGGGCTTCGGCAATTCCGAGGAATGGCCGAGATACAGCCAGCAGCGGTCGAAGATTTTTTCCTTCTCCGCCTCGAAGATCTCATGGTCGACGAAGTTGCGGCGCGCGACCTTGAAAATCCGTTGCGCCGGATCGACGAGCAAAGCTGGCTGGGCGTTATGCGCGCTCATGGCGTTGTCCCTCTGGCTATCCCGACGCTCGTGTTCGACAGCGTCGGCGTTTCATTCCCTTTGCCAATCCGGCAGTCCTTCTGACGCTTTAAACACGTCTTGACTCCAGATTAGAAACAATCAATCCTGTTTGTAAAGTAAAAACGCTGCTCGCGACCGGCCCACCCTTTCCAGGTCCGGTCGACGCAAAGAGTTTCGAGCAGCAACAGGGAGCGACGCAGTGGGCCCGGTGATCGATGTCCATACCCATGTCGTGCCTTCGCGGCTTCCTGCCGATTCCGGCCGGGATGCGCGATGGCCCAGCATCGCGCTGTCGGGCGGCGATCAGGCCGCGGTGATGATCGCAGGCAAAGTCTTCCGGAAGATCGATGCGCGGTCCTGGGACGTCGACCGGCGGCTCTCGGACATGCGCGAGGACGGCATCGACATGCAGGTGCTGTCACCTATGCCGGAACTGCTGTCGCATTGGCTGCCCGCCGGTGATGCCGAATACCTCGCGGACCTCATGAACGAACAGATCGCCGCAATGGTCTCGCGCGCTCCCCGCCACTTTGCGGGCATCGGAATGGTTTGCGCGCAGGACGTTCCCCGCGCCATCAGCCAATTGCAAAAAGTCAAGGCGCTTGGCTTCTCCGGAATTGAAATCGGAACGCACATCAATGGGGTCGCGCTTGGCAGCGATACATTGCTTCCGCTTTACGAGGCTGCAGAAGCGATGGATCTCGCACTTTTTGTGCATCCGCTGCACCCGGCCGGCGTGGACAGGATCGGATCTGGTCCAGAATTTGCGGCGATAGCGGCATTTCCGCTTGAAACCGCGCTAGCGTCGGTGTCGCTGCTCGCCGCTGGAATTCCCGAGCGTTTCCCGCGCTTGAGAATATTGCTCAGCCACGGCGGCGGGGCTCTGTCCTGGATATTGCCGAGACTCGAGGTCGGATGGTCGCTAGGCCTGAAGGGCCAGATGAAGCAGCCGCCTTCGAAGACCGCCCGTCAGTTCTGGTACGACACGATCCTCTATGACGCCTCTGCGTTGTCGTATCTCGCCGGTGCGGTCGGAAGCGATCACATCGTTGTCGGGTCGGATTATCCCTTCACCATCATGCAGAAGCAGCCCGGCGCATTTGCAGCGAGCACCCTGAGCGAAGCGACACTCACGGAAAATGCCTTCGCCTTTCTCGGCCGAGATCACGACGCGAAGGAGCTTACGGGTTCGATGGCAAGGGATACCGGATCGAAGCAGGGGAGCCGCCGTGGTTGAGTGCCGGTCGCTGCCGCAGATGTGCCTGCTCGGCCCGATCCCTCCGCGTACGCCGGGTCGGAGCGACGCTCAGGTGCCATCGGACTCCAACCGCGGCGAAAGCAAGTACGGCCGGATACCCTTTATCTATTTCTATCAGAAGGACGCGAAAGCCGATCCTGCCTTCGGACTTCTGGACATCGAGATTTCAATCCAGCGTCGCGGCCCCAGATCGTTTCAGTTCGAAATCTACTGCATCGGCGACGGTTATCAGAGCGGGCGCGGATCGAGCGCGCCACAGCCGCTGGCGATCGAGTTTCGCGTCGGCGCCCGCGCCGTCGCCAAGGCGGAATGGTCCTACCCGACGGTTCTCGACGGCCATATGGATCCACTCAGCTTTTCGGCCGGCATCGAACTCAACGACGCAGATTTCCAGGACATCGATAGCGCCTTGCTTCCGTCCGTGCGGGGCGAGGTGACGATACGTCTCGAATAGACCGAGTTGCCTAGTTCAAGTCTGTGAAAAGGCGACGCGGAGCAACGCGTGGCTTGAATAATAATTGCGCGTCAGGGCGCCACACATGGGGAGAAACATGCGATTGAGCATCACCCGACGCCGCGCGCTTGCGGTCACCGCTTCGGCACTCGCAACACCATTCCTCTTGTCGCGCCAGGCGCGAAGCGCCAATGACGAGGGCATCACCGATATCGAAATCAAGCTCGGATCGACGGCGACCTATAGCGGACCCGTCTCGGCGATCGCCTCCTATGGCGAAGCGCAGGTGGCTTATTTCAAGATGATCAACGATCGCGGCGGCATCAACGGCCGCAAGATCAACTTCATCTCGCTCGACAACGCCTTCTCTCCGCCCAAGACAATCGAGCAAACCCGACGGCTGGTCGAGTCCGACGGCGTGTTCGCGGTCGCCGGCGCGCTCGGCACGCCGACCAACGCCGCGGTCCAGAAGTATCTCAATTCCAAGAAGGTCCCGAACCTGTTCTTCACGTCGGGCTCCGAGCGTTTCAACGATCCGACCAACTATCCCTGGATCGTTCCGCTCTATCCCTCCTATGTCGCGCAAGGCGCGATATATGCGCGCTTCCTGCTTGCGACCAAGCCGAACGCGAAGGTCGGCGTGCTGTACGAGAACGACGATCTTGGGCGGGATTATCTGCGTGGCTTGAAACAGGGACTTGGCGACAAGGCGTCGACAATGATCGTTGCCGAGAAGTCTCATGAGACCACCGATCCGACGATCGACAGCGCCGTCATTTCAATCCAGGCGGCGGGTGCGGACACATTCCTGCAATTCACCAACCAACGCTATGCCGCGCAAGGTATCCGCAAGGCGGCAGCTTCAGGCTGGAAGCCGCTGCAAATCATCTGCTCCAATGCGGCGAGCATCGGACAAACATTGGTCCCGGCGGGCGTCGAGAACTGCAAGGGCATCGTTTCCGCGCGCTGGGAAAAGGCGCCAAGCGATCCGGCATTCGCCGGCGACCCGGGCGTCCAAGAATTCAAGCGATTCGCGAGCCAATACATGCCGCGATACAGTCTGGACGATCTCAATGCGATCCCCGGCTACAACTGCGCCTGTGCGATCGCCGAGGTGCTGAAACGTTGCGGCGACGAGCTGACACGGGACAATCTCCTGAAGCAGGCGACCTCGCTCAAGGACCTTGCCTTGCCGATGCTTCTGAATGGAATCAAGGTGTCGAATTCTTCGACCGACTACGCCGCTTTCCATGCCATGGAACTGATCCAGTTCGATGGCGAGAAATGGGTTGGCCAAGGCGGCGTGATTCAGATCTAGCCGCTCGAATGATCGATTTGGTCGTGGACGGACGGCAGACAGAATCTTCGCCACGGTCGACGCGAGCAAGAGCTTCCACCGCTTTCATCAGGATCGGAATACAATGGATCTCGGAATCAAGGGGCGCACCGCGCTGGTTTGCGCCGCGAGCAAGGGGCTAGGTCGCGCGTGTGCAGAAGCGTTGGCCGCCGAAGGCGTCAACCTCGTGATCACGGCGCGCAGTCCGGAACTCTTGGAACAGACGGCGACGGAGATCCGTCAACGATTTTCCGTCACGGTTGTCACCGCCGCCGGTGACGTCACCACTGAAGGCGGCCGCGCAGCCGCCCTGGCCGCCTGTCCGGTTCCCGATATCTTGATCAATAACGCCGGCGGACCGCCGGTCGGCGACTGGCGCAGCTTCGAGCGCGATCAATGGTTGGCCGCAGCCGACGGCAACATGGTCGCAGCGATCATGCTCATACGCGCAGTGATCGACGGCATGGCCGAACGCAAGTTCGGGCGGGTCATCAATATCACGTCCGCGATGGTGAAGCAGCCGCACGCTGCTTTGAGCCTGTCGGTCGCGGCGCGCATCGGGCTGACAGGGTTCACCAAGGCTATCGCGGCCCAATATGTGGGGGCGAACGTGACGATCAACAGCCTGTTGCCCGAGCAGTTCGAGACCGATCGGCTGCGCTCCAACATCCAGAAGTTGACCGCCAAGAGCGGTCGGACGCTCGATGAGGAAGTCGCCGCGGCAGCCGCCAGCAGCCCCGCCAAGCGCATGGGACGCGTCGAAGAATTCGGCGCCGTGTGTGCCTTTTACTGCAGCGTCCATGCCGGTTACCTGACCGGCCAGAATGTCATGTTGGATGGCGGCCGCTACCCTGCCGTCTTCTAGCGAGCTGCCTCGCTAATTCGATCGCGTCGAGCCTGGCTTCCGCCCGACCCGGAGCCGGCCGTTCGTCAAGTTGCGACCACGGTCACCATTTCAACGCAGCTGTGCGCACTGGCTCGTCCCAAAGCGCTATCGTCTTAGCATCGAGCAGGCTCACGGTGAGCGAGCAGCCGGCCATGTCGAGCGACGTGACATAGCTGCCGACCAGCGAGCGGGCGATGCGCAGGCCGCGCCCTTCGAGCATCCGGCGCGCCGCGTTGTACATCAGATAGAGCTCGATCGTCGGCGTGCCGCCGAAGCCATTGACCAGCAGCAGCGCCTCGGTCCCGGGCCGCGCGCCGAGGTCATCAGCGATGGCGGTCGTCATCTCCTGGGCGATCGCATCGGCCCGTTCGAGCTTGACGCGGCGGCGGCCCGGCTCGCCGTGGATGCCGACGCCCATCTCCATCTCGTCCTCAGCCAGTGCAAAAGTCGGCGTGCCCGCGGCCGGGACGGTGCAACTGGTCAACGCCACCCCCATCGAGCGCGTCTGCGCGTTGACGCGTTCGCCGAGCGCAACGCAGGCTTTGAGATCGGCGCCCTTCTCGGCGGCCGCGCCGACGATCTTCTCGACGATCAGGGTGCCGGCGACGCCGCGGCGGCCAATGCTGTAGGTCGACTTCTCGACCGCAACGTCATCGTCGGTCACGATGGTCGCAGTCCGGCCTTCGGCGATCTCGGCCGCCATCTCGAAATTCATGCGATCGCCGGCATAGTTCTTCACGATGAACAGCACGCCGGCGTCGCCCGCGACCGCCTGCGCCGCCTCGACGATCTGGTCCGGCGTCGGCGAGGTGAAAACCTGGCCGGGACAGGCGGCATCCAGCATGCCGGTGCCGACGAAGCCTGCATGCAGCGGCTCGTGCCCGCTGCCGCCGCCCGACACCAGCGCGACCTTCTTCGGGTTCAGCTCGCGGCGGCGAACGAATTTCCGCTCGGCGCCGAGCGTGACGAGATCGGCATGCGCGGCCACAAAGCCGTCGAGGCTCTCTGCGAGCACATTGTCGACCGCATTGATGAACTTCTTCATGATGTCCTCCCCTCCTTTTTGGTCGGCGTTATCGGCCTATTTTTCCCGCATGATCGCAATCAGGCGCCGCGTGAATTCCTGCAGCAGCGCATCGAGCTCGGCATTGCGCTTGGCGCTGCCGAGGTCAGGCAAATGCAAGGTCAAGGTCCGCTCATGCGATCCTTCGCTCAAGCGCCCGACGCGGCGCGGATGCGCGCGGGCATAGGCGCGGAGGAAGGCCGTCTTCGCCTGCGGCGGGAAGTGGCAGACATCGAAGATCGTGTTGAGATGCTGCACCGGAATCGGCACCGGATAGGCCGGATTGCTGATCTGGCTGACGAAGCTGCGGTTCTTGCCCATGGCGTGGGCCAGCCGTAGCCGCATGCCGGAGGGGCGGCTCTCCAGCACCTCCTTGAAGATGCGCTTGTAGACCGCAACCGCGCCGGCTTCAGGCGCGTCATCGCCCGCCGCGTCAGCCAACGCCGCCTCCGCTGCTGAGCCGGTCGATCGTGTGCTTGATCTGCGCCAGCGCCGATGCATTCACCGACAATTCACGCAAGCCGCAATTCAGCAGCGCGGGCAGGCAGCGCGGATCGCCCGCCATGTCGCCGCACAGGCTGACGCTGATGCCGGCGCGCCGGCCATGCTCGGCGGTCCGCGTGATCAGTTCGAGCACAGCCGGATGCAAGGGGTCCATCAGGGGTGCGAGAGCTCCGTTGGAACGATCGCAGGCCAGCACATATTGCGCGAGGTCGTTCGAGCCGATCGAGAGGAAGGAGGCCTTGAAGCTCGCAACCGACAGGGCCGCCGCCGGAACCTCGACCATGATTCCGAGCTCGGGCAGCATCGCGGCAATGCCGTCTGCCTGCAAGCGCTGCACGATGTCGGCGAACAGCGTCCGTCCCGCCTCGAGCTCATCCGCCGACGTGACCATCGGGAACATGACCTTGAGATTGCCGCGCATCGCCGCCCGCGCCAGCGCCCGGAGCTGAACCGCAAAGATTTCGGGCTTGGCCAGGCACAGCCTCAAGCCGCGCACCCCAAGGAACGGATTTGCCTCGCCGTCCAGCGTGAAGCCCGGTACCGGCTTGTCGCCGCCGGCATCGAAAGTACGGATGGTGACGGGCCGCGGTCCGGCCCAGCGCAACACCGAATCATAGGCCTGGAACTGCGCCTCCTCGTCCGGCATGGCGGCCCGATCGGCGAGCAGGAATTCGGTGCGCATCAGGCCGATGCCATCGGCATACTGCGCGTCCGCATGATCGAGATCCTCGACGCGCTGGATGTTGATAAGGAGCTTGATGTGCTCGCCGCGCCATGAGGCGGTCGGGCGCCGCAGGATCGCGCGCGCCGATGCCCGGCTCTTGCGATGGCTGTCGCGCCGCTTCTCGAACAGGCGAACCTGCTCCGCGCTGGGATCGAGCTCCAGCGTTCCGCCTTCGCCGTCGAGCAGCGCGGTCGTGCCGCTATCTGGCATGGTGCCAAGCTGCACCACCATCGGAATGCCGCGCGCCCGCGCCAGCATCGCGACATGGCTGGTCGGGCTGCCGCGCAACAGCGCCAGGCCGCCACCACCGGACCAGTCGATCTCGAGGAACCGCGACGGCGGCAAATCGTCGGCACAGACCACGCCGCCGCTCGGGATTTTCAGCGGCTGGCCCTGGTCGCCGCGCAAAATGTGGATCACGCGGTCGCGCAAATCCTCAAGGTCGGACGAGCGCGCCTTCAGATAGTCGTCTGGTGCGGAATTATAATCCGCGATCTGCGCGTCGAGCGTCGAACGCCACGCGACGTCGGCCGGGCTGCCCTCGCCGATCGAAGCGAAGATCGCCTCGATCAGATCCTCATCCTCCAGCAGCGCGACCTGGAATTCGAGGATCTGTGCGGCCTCGCCGCCGGCGCTGGCGGCAAGGTCTGCGATCTGCCCGCTCGCGGTGTCGATCGCGTTGCGCAGGGCCAGCGCCTCCTCGACCAGCGTGCCGGCCACCCGCTCGCCGCCCGATCCCGCATCGACGCGCACGAACGGGCCATGGGCAAAGCCGATCGAGGCGGTCCTGCCGCGGTAAGCCAGCGTTGCAGCGCCTGCCTGCATGCTACGGCGCTCCATCCGGAAAATCGGTTGCGACCAGATCGACCAGCGCCGCGACGGCCGCTTCGGCGTCGCTGCCGGAGGCCTTGATCTCGATCGTGCTGCCATGCGCCGCGCGCATCGCCATGATCTTGGCCACGCTTTTGGCGTTGATCCAATCCGGCGCACCTTCGACCCGCACGGAAATCTGCGCCTCGAACTTCTTGGCGAGCTTGGTGAGCTTGACCGCTGGGCGCGCATGCATGCCCACCGCATGCACCAGCCGCACGTTGCCGGTGAAGATCTGTCCGTCCGCTTTATCAAGCATGCTCATCATCCATCATCGCTTCGCCGACGCTTCAGTCGGCAGAGAGTTCCTCGGCCACGGCCTTCACCTGGGCCAGCGAGCTGCCGCCGGCCGCTTCGGTTGCCGCCATCACGGCGCCTTCTACGATCGGCGCGTTGCAGACGACGACGAGCTCACGCCGCGCCGGCTCCAGCATCTCGACCGCCATTTCGCTGTTGGTCTCGGCGCCGCCGAGATCGACGAGCACCGCGACGCCCTTCGACGACCAGGCGTCGTTGATGGCGTCGATGATCAGCGGCACGCTGGTGCCAAGGCCACCGTCGGGATTGCCGCCGCAGAAAGCCACCCTGACCTCGCTGCCGACCATCTGCCGCACCATGTCAGCGGTGCCCCTGGCGATATCCAGGGAATGCGAGACGATCACAATGCCCACGGTGTCGGTCATCGCTGCGCCTCCAGGCCGGAACACACCGCGTCCAGCAGCACGCAGCTCGACCGCGCGCCCGGATCGACGTGGCCGACGCTGCGCGCGCCAAGGAATGACGCCCGCCCCTTGGTGGCCTGCATCGGCGCGGTCCGCTCGACCGCTTCCGACGCGGTGGTGCGCACCCGCGCAATCAGATCCGGCTGGCCGGCGCCAGTCTTCAGCGTCTCCAGCACCGGGACGAGCACATCGAGCATGGTCTTCTCGCCGATCTGCGAGCGGCCGCGCGCGCTGACCGCGTTCACGCCGCTGCCAAAGACCTCGGCGAGATCGTCGGGCAAGTCTTTGTCATGCGAGAGCGCCTCGCCGGCGGCGAGGAAGAAGCTGCCATAGAGCGGCCCCGATGCGCCGCCGACCGTCATCACCAGGGTCTTGCCGATCATCTTGAAGGCTTCGTCGAGCGGCTGCGCCGAGATGGCATCGAGCTTGCCCAGCACGGCCTCGAAGCCGCGCTTCATGTTGGTGCCATGGTCGCCGTCGCCGATCGCCTGGTCCAGGCGCGTGAGCTCCGGCGCGCTGGCGATGACCTGCTCCGCGGCCGTCTTGAGCAGCGACTTAAGTGTTTCCGGTTGCACCGACATCGATTCGAACCTCTCGCTCCTTTAATGAACCGCAGCGCCGATGCGCCGCCCGGCACAGTCGAAACACAGCGGATGCACCAGCTGCAATTCGACCTCCTGGCCGGCCCGCAACGGTTGATGCGGGTCCGCGAGCGTGACCAGCGTCTCGCCCTTATAGTCCAGGTGAACGTGATTCTGCTCGCCGAGGTGCTCGACACGATGCACCCGGCCGACCATCTGCCCGCCATTGCGCGCGGCGATTTGAAGGTGCTCGGTGCGGATACCGACCGTCTCGGTCCCCTGCGGTATCGCCACGTCCGAGAGCAGGCGCGCGGGTAGGAAATTGATCTGCGGCGTCCCGAGCCGCGAGGCGACGTAACTGCTGGACGGGTTTTCGTAGATCTCCCGGGGCGTGCCGAGCTGAAGCAACTGGCCGTCCTTGATCACACCGATTCGCGAGGCCATCGTCATCGCCTCGACCTGATCGTGGGTGACGTAGAGGATGGTCGCACCAAGCTCGAGCTGAATCCGCTTCAGCTCGAGCCGCAGCTCGGCGCGGAGTTTTGCGTCGAGCGAGGACAGCGGCTCGTCCATCAGATAGATCGAGGGATCGCGCACCAGCGCGCGGCCGATCGCAACCCGTTGCATCTCGCCGCCGGACAGCCTTGTGGCGCGGTTGTTCAGCTTGCTGGCGATATGCAACAGCTCCGCGGTCTGCTCGACGCGCTTGCGGATCAGCGGCTCAGGCACCCGCCGCGCAGGCGAGCGTAGCGGAAACGCCAGATTGTCGTAGACCGACAGATGCGGATACAGCGAGTATTGCTGGAACACGAACGCGATATCGCGCGCGCCCGGCGGGTCATGCGTCACGTCGCGGCCGTCGATCATGACCGAGCCGGCGTCGGGGCTCTCGAGCCCGGTGATCAGCCGCAAGGTCGTGGTCTTGCCGGCACCGCTCGGCCCGAGCAGGACCACGAACTCGCCGTCGCTCACGCTGAGCGAGAGGTCCCGCACCGCCTCTACCGCACCGAAGCGCTTGCTGATGTTGCGCAGGGTGACGTCAGCCATGGCGAACGCCCTCCTCGCCGGCAGTCCGGATCGCAAGCCCGCTGCCGACATCGAACAGCGCCAGCCGCTCGGGTCGGAATTCGAGACCGATGGTCTCGCCGATCTGCACCGACGCGCTGGACGGCAGCCGCGCCGCGACCCGCCCATACGCCGTGTCGACGGTGACGATCTGCGTGGTGCCGAGATATTCCGCGCCGAACACCTCGCCGCGGACGGCGCCGGCGTCGGCGAAGCGGATGTGCTCCGGACGGATACCGAGCGCCAGCGGCGCGCTGGCGCGATCCTCGCGGATCTCCGGCACCGCGATCCTTGTGTTGTGGAAGCTGATCGCGCAGTCGCCGGATTGCAGCCCGCCCTCGAAGCGCAGAAAATTCATCGGCGGCGAGCCGATGAAGTCGGCGACGAACATGCTCGCAGGCCGGTCATACACCTGCTGCGGCGTGCCGATCTGCTCGACGCGCCCCTTGTTCATGATCGCGATCTGGTCGGCCATCGACATCGCTTCGAGCTGGTCGTGGGTGACGTAGACCGTGGTCGCCTTGATACGATCGTGCAGGTCGCGCAGCTCGCCGCACATCAGATGACGAAACTCGGCGTCGAGCGCGCCCAGCGGCTCGTCCATCAGGAAGGCTTTCGGCCGCCGCACCATGGCCCGTCCGAGCGCGACACGCTGCCGGTCGCCACCCGACAGCTTCGAGGTCTTGCTCGACAGCAGATGCTCGATCCGCAGCAGCCGCGCCGTCTCCTGCACTTGCACGCGGATCTCGCGCCGCCCCATGCCCTGGCACTTCAGGGGGAAACCGATGTTCTCGCCGACATTCATGTGCGGATAAAGCGCGAACAGCTGAAACACGAACGCAATGTCGCGGGCGGCGGCGCGGTGGAAGGTGACGTCCTCGCCATCGAGCAGGATCTTGCCCTCGGTTGGCAGCTCGAGGCCGGCAATCATGCGCAAGGTCGTGGTCTTGCCGCAGCCGGAGGGCCCGAGCAGCGCGAAGAAGGTGCCGTCGTCGATGGTAAAGGTCGAGCCTTCCACCGCCGTGAACTGATCGAACGATTTGCGCAGATTTTCGATGCGGATCTGTGCCATGGCGCTATTCCGGAAAATGGCTGACGATGACGTAGCCGACCGTGCCGGCGAGGATCGTCACGAAGGAGTAGCCGTACAGATCGATCGACCAGGGCTGCACCAGCATGACGATGCCGCCCCCGATCAGGGTCATCGCGACGGCCTCCCAGCGGGAGCGCTGGAACAAGCGATGCAAGGCCCCTCTGGCAACCACAGAGCCGCTCATTTGCGCACCGCTCCAAAGGTGATGCCGCGCAACAGATGCTTGCGCAACAGCACGGTGAACATGACGATCGGCACGACGAACAGCGTGGTCGCGGCCGCCACCGCCGGCCAGTCCTGACCACCCTCGCCGATGATGAAGGGGATGAAGGGCGGCATGGTCTGCGCCTCGCCACTCGTCAGCAGCACCGCGAAAGCGTATTCGTTCCACGAGAAGATCAGGCAGAAGATCGCGGTCGCCGCAATACCGGTCACGGCCTGTGGCAGCACCACCTTGCGCAGCGCCTGCAGCCGCGTGTAGCCGTCGACCAGCGCCGCCTCCTCGTACTCCCGCGGGATTTCGTCGATGAAGCCCTTGAGCAGCCAGACCGCGAGCGAGACGTTCACGGCGGTGTAGAGCAGGATCATGCCGAGCCGCGTGTCGGTCAGGTTGAGCTGCCGGTACATCAGGTAGATCGGGATCGCGACGGCGACCGGCGGCATCATCCGCGTCGAGAGGATGAAGAACAGGAGATCGTCCGCTAGCGGAATGCGAAAGCGCGAGAACGCGTAGGCCGCCAGCGTGCCGAGGAACACAGCGAGGAAGGTCGAGCCGAAGCCGATGATCAGCGAGTTGACGAAGCGCGGCACGACCTTGGAGGGACCCGCGATCACCATGTCGTGCTTACGGACCAGCTTGTCGTACCAGGTCTCCGGCGGCGGCAGCTTGGCGATGAAGTCAGGCGTCTGCCGGGTGCGCACGGTGAACAAATTGACATAGCCTTCCAGCGTCGGCTCGAAGATCACCTTGGGCGGATAGGCGATGGCGTCGCTCTGCGACTTGAATGCAGTGGCGACGATCCAGAGCAGCGGCAGGATCGTGATGACGGCATAGAGGATGACCAGCGCGCCGGCGAACCTCTTGGCGCGCGGAGAGGCCTCGACGATGGAGTGGGCGGTGGATCTGGCAACAGCAGCGGTCATCGTTGCTTCACCTTGTTGAGCGTTTTGACATAGATGTTGGCGGCACCGAACACGGTCACGAACAGGATGATGGCGAGCGCAGAGGAGTAGCCGGTGCGCCATTTCTCGAACGCCGCGCGCTTCAGCGTGATCGAGACGAGCTCGGTGGTCGACCCCGGCCCTCCCGAGGTCAGGAGATTGACCATGTCGAACATCTTGAAATTCTCGATCGCACGGAACAGAACCGCAAGCATGAGGAACGGCACCGTCATCGGCAGCGTGATCGACCAGAACTGCCGCCAGGGCGAGGCGCGGTCGACTTCGGCAGCTTCATAGATGTAGTCGGGGATCGAGCGCAGGCCGGCGAGGCAGATCAGCATCACGTAGGGCGCCCACATCCAGGTATCGACCAGCACGATGGTCCATGGTGCAAGCGAGACCTGCCCAGTCATGCTGAACGAGCTCGGCGGCACGCCGGTGAACAGGCTGATCAGATAGTTGAACGGGCCGATCTGGGGCTGCAGCAGCAGCGTCCAGAAGTTGCCGACCACCGCCGGCGAAAGCATCATCGGCAGGAGGATGATCGTGGTCCAGAAGCTGTGGCCGCGGAACTGGCGGTTGATCAGGAGCGCAAGGCCGAACCCGACCACGACCTGCAATGCCACCGAAGAGATCACGAATTGGGCGGTGGTCTGCAGCCGGAACCAGACGTCCTCATCGGAGAGGATGTCGCTGAAATTATCTGTTCCGACGAACCGCAGCGGCAGATAGGACATGCTTAGGTTGAGGCTGGTGAAGGACAGCCGGATCATCCAGATCAGCGGGAAGATGTTGATCGCGAGCAGCAGCGCGATCGTCGGCGTCACGAACAGCCACGCAATGGCGCGGTCCGAGAGGCCGCGGACGCGCCGCGCGGCGCGGGATTTGGCGGGCTCGCTCACGCCCGGGATCATAGCATGATCGGGTTGCAGGATCGTCGTCATCTTGTCCATCGGCTGGGCTGGGTCGGCTTCCCCGAGGGGCCCTCCGGGAAGCCGGTTCAGTTGGTTTGCGAAGGCGCAGGTCTATTGCGAGGCGACTTCCTTGCCCTGCTCCTTGAACACCTTGGTCCAGTCCTTGACCAGGAGATCGAGCGCCTGCTGCGACGTGCCCTTGTCGGCGACGACGTAGTCATGCACCCGCTTCTGCATGTCGAGCAGCAACTGCGCATAGGACGGCTCGGCCCAGAAGTCCTTGACGATGCCCATCGACTCCAGGAATTGCGGCGCGAACGGCGCGCTCTTCGGGAAGTCAGGCGCATCGACCACCGCCTTCAGCGCCGAATAGCCGCCGATCTGCCACCATTTCTGCTGCACGGCGGGCTGCGCGAACCATTTGATGTAAGCGAGCGCGTCGTCCTTGTGGTCGGAGCTCGCGACCACCGAGATGCCCTGTCCGCCGAGCTGAGTGAAGTGCCCCTTCGGGCCGGCCGGATTGACGAAGAAGCCGATCTTGTCGCCGCCGACATTCGGATCCTTGTAGAGGCCGGGGAAGAAGGCGAACCAGTTCATCTGCATCGCGACCTGGCCGGACTTGAAGGCATCAAGCCCTTCCTGCATGTAGGCATTGGTCATGCCCGGCGCGGTGCAGCACTTGTAGAGCTCCTTGTAGAATTCGAGCCCCTTGGCCGCCTCGGGCGAATTGACGATGCCCTGCATCTGGTACGGCTTCTTCGGATTCTCATAGTTGAAGCCGTAATTGTAGAGCACGTTGGTCACGCCCATGGTGATGCCTTCCGAGCCGCGCTCGGTGAAGATATAGGCGCCATAGACCTTCTTGCCGTCGATCTCGCGGCCCTGGAAGAATTCGGCGATTTGCTTCAGCTCGTCATAGGTCTTCGGCGGCGCCAGGTCGCGGCCGTACTTGGCCTTGAACGCCGACTGGATCTCGGGACGCGCGAACCAGTCCTTGCGGTAGGTCCAGCCCACCGCGTCGGCCATCGCCGGCAGCGCCCAGTAGTTCGGCGTGTTCTTCGGCCATTGCGAATAGCCGACCACCGTCGCCGGGACGAAATCTTCCATCGAGATCTTCTCTTTGTCGAAGAAGTCGTTGAGCTTGACGTACCACTTGTTCTCGGCGGCGCCGCCGATCCATTGGCTGTCGCCGATGATCAGGTCGCAGAGCTTGCCATGGGAGTTGAGCTCGTTGAGAAAGCGGTCGGCGTAGCTCGTCCACGGAACGAACTCGTATTTCATCTCGATGCCGGATTGCTTGGTAAAGTCCTTGCCCAGCTCGACCAGCGCGTTGGCGGGGTCCCATGCCGCCCAGCACAGCGTAAGCTGCTTGCCCTGCGCGGCAGCCTCGCCTCCTCCGAATATCCCCAGCAGCGCGGCCCCAAGGACTGCCGTCGCCGCAGAGCTGCCTAGCCATTTGAATCTTCGCATGTCCGTTTCCTCTCTCGTTGATGCATCTAACCCACGCTGCGTCCTCCCTGCCGGAGCGACGCCAAGAACCTGAAGCCGAGTTGAGGAGCGATGGGCGAAAGACGAGACAGCTCCCTCCGAAACCTTTGTTCGGACGGGACGGGCTCCTCCCACACATCAGCTCGATGCGATGTTTAGTTTTTCTTATTGACTAAACGTATTACTAAATTTCGGCGGCCGTCAAGCAGCTTTCGCACGAGCCCAGGAGGGAATTTCGCATCTGCCAACGCAGCGCCGTGGTGCAGCGAAAACCCTTCTGAATTAGCCACCAGCTTGATCATCGATCCGGCACTCGGCGGATTTTTCGTACCGCTAGATTGAAGTAAGAGGCGGAAGCCGAGCCCTTGGGGATGTTTAGCAAAACACTTTACTGAACGTTCAATAGAACGATGTCTCCGGGAAAGACCGATGCGCAACGCCAGCGCGTATCGGAACTTGCTCGCCCGGCAACGACGCGAATTCCCGATAGCCGCAAGAGCCACCATTCTTTTGCGGCGCTATGGTCGCATAGATGATCGCGAGGTAGAATCGGGCGGAGAGCACGGCCGGGCACAGTTGCGCTGGCACGGAGTTGCAAGTGAACGACATCCTTCTGCGGCCAGGACAAGTCCTCCCCAGCGAATGGAGCAGCATCTATCGTGGGGCGGGCGTTCGCCTCGATCCCGCCTGTTTGCCTGTCGTTGAACGTAGCGCGGCTGCGGTCGCAGCCATTGTCGCGAAGGGCGCTCCTGTCTACGGGATCAATACGGGGTTCGGAAAGCTCGCCCGAGAACGGATCGATGCCGGTGACCTGGAGAAGCTCCAGCAGAACCTCGTCCTTTCACACGCAGCTGGAGTCGGCGAGCCCCTTCCGGTCGAGACGACCCGCTTGATGATGGCACTCAAGCTCGCCAGCCTTGCTCAGGGCGCCTCGGGAGTGAGGCCTACGAGCCTGGCTATGCTGGAGGCGCTTCTCGCACGCGGATTGACGCCAGTGATCCCGTCGCAGGGTTCCGTTGGCGCTTCAGGCGATCTTGCGCCCCTGGCGCATCTGGCCACCGCAATGATCGGCATCGGGGAAATCTTCGTAGCGGACGCCCGTGTTCCGGCGGCGACGGCCCTGGCCAACGCCGGGCTTACCCCACTGGAGTTCGGTCCAAAAGAAGGGTTGGCGCTGCTGAACGGCACGCAATTCTCGACGGCCGTCGCGCTTGCCGCATTGGTCGAAACCGAGAACCTATTTCGTAGCGCACTTGTTACCGGCGCACTTTCGACCGACGCTGCCAAGGGTTCGGACACCCCCTTCGACCCGCGCATCCATCTGCTGCGCCGACACGTCGGCCAAATCGAGACCGCGAATGCGCTGCGCGCACTCATGGCGGGATCCGCGATTCGCGCGTCGCATCTTGTCGGCGACGAGCGGGTCCAGGATCCGTATTGCCTCCGGTGCCAGCCTCAGGTGATGGGCGCAGTCCTCGACTTGCTGCGGCAAGCCGCCTTGACCCTTGCAACCGAGGCGAACGCCGTCACCGACAATCCGGTGATCTTCCCCGACGATGGCGCGGCGCTTTCGGGAGGTAACTTCCACGCCGAACCCGTGGCGTTCGCCGCAGATATGATCGCATTGGCGATCTGCGAAATTGGCTCGATCGCCGAGCGCCGTCTCGCCATGCTGATTGACCCCGCTCTATCGGGCCTGCCCGCATTCCTGACCCCGAAGCCGGGGCTTAATTCCGGCTTCATGATTCCTCAGGTGACGGCCGCCGCGCTCGTCTCGGAAAACAAGCAGCGCGCCTTTCCGGCCAGCATAGATTCCATCCCCACGTCAGCCAATCAGGAAGATCATGTCTCGATGGCGGCACACGGTGCGCGGCGTCTTCTGCCAATGGTCGAGAATGCAGTCGCGGTGATCGGCATCGAGTTGCTAGCGGCAGCCCAGGGCTGCGATTTCCACGCGCCGCTTGCGTCCAGCCCGGCGCTCGAGCGGGTGCGCGCAACGGTACGCAAGGACGTTCCCCATCTCGATAACGACAGGTACTTCTACCCGGATCTTCAGCAGGCTATCGCGATGGTGCGTAGCGGCACGATCGCAGCCAGTGCGGCGGTCCCGCTGCCGGCGATCTTCTCGTAATCCCGCCTGCACGCAAGCCTTTGGGCGCGGCTCAATGGCAGCAGTGGTTCGCCTTCAGCGAGCTGGCGGTCGTGCGGCACATGCAGGACGAATTGATCGGAACGTCTGCCAACGCCGTCGCGGCTTCCAGTTTCCTCGAAACCGAAGCCAGCTCGACCGTCTCGTTGCGGTGTTCGAGGCATTCAGCCAGACCACGCAGCGCCCAGACATTGTCGGGGTGCTGCGCGCAGCGTTGGATTTTCCCGCTCAGCCCCAGATCGTCGCGATAGACCTGCTCGGCTTCGGCGAAATGGCCCTGCTCCGCCAACAGCGCCGCAAGCGCATGCCGCGGTGGATGCATCCACGCCCAGGGCTCGACATATTCCAGATTGTCGTCGCGAACGACGGCCTCACGAAGGCACTCAAAGGCGCGCGTATAGTTCCCCTGGTGATAGTTCAACTCACCGTCCAGCATCTTCTCAGCCACGCCCAGGATGCTGCGTGCGCTGTTGTTGAAGACCTTCCGCTGCGGCGGGATGCGCGCGAGCGACTGATGAAAGTGCGTACGTTCGGCCTCGGCTTCGGGGAACTGGTTCAGTGTCGCATGCGCGACCGCCTTGGCGTAGTGAAGCATGGCCGTCGAGACGGGATAGAGGCCTGGATCGCCGGGCAGCGGCGCGTCGATGATGTCCTGCCAGCGCCCGAACCGGACCATCACGTGCGCTGTCATCGAGTAATAGCCCTCGAGGCTCGTCGAGAACTTCGGTCGGCCTGCAACGCGCAGAACGTCCGTCGTGATCATGCTGCGCAGCTTGTCCGCGGCGGTGGTCGCATCGCCGTACCGGCCCATGAACATGGAGGCGTGCATCATGAGCAGGAGATCGTGCGCGCAGGCTGTCGTGTACGGGGTCAGCGGTCCCGCATAGGCCAGGAACTTGTCATTGGCCACGATCGCTTTCTCGCTGGTGAGCCTCGCGCTCTCGTAATCCCCGATCAGCATGTAGACGTGCGCGGGCATATGATTGAGATGACCGGCATCCGGGCATAGCGGGCCAAGCGCCTGCGCCGACGCCAGCGCACGCTCGGGTTCGTCGGACATTTCGAGGATGTGGATATGCAGGTGCAGCAGCGCAGCATGCTTCGGAGCACGTGCGATGCCGCGCTCGCAGGCATCGAGCGCTTCGACGACATCAGAGTTCGATGCCGGCGCGCCGGTACGAACATCCCAGAGACGCCGCGGGGTGCGCGTGATCAAGGCCTCGACGTACAAAGCGACGACGTCACTGTCGTGGGGATGCTGCTGATAGACGCTACGCATCTCCGCCGCATAGGCATCGTCCCAGCGATCGTACTCCTCGGGCGCAACCGGATGCGGTCGTTGCACGCGGCTGGCCTGCGCCTCAACCAGGCGATTCTCGAGCTCGGTTGCACCATGCGCCAGTTCGCGAGCTCTTTGGATATGGGCGTAGGCCGTGCCAGTCGCCGCAACCGCCTCCGGCTCGCCGAGATCCCGCCAGGTCAGATTGTAGAACGGCCCGCTGCCATAGGCGACGCCCCAATGCGCCATGACGCAGTCCGGGTCGAACTCGAGCGCCCTCCTGAAGCATTTGACGCCTTCCGCCTTGTTGAAGGCGAAGCACCAGTTCAATCCGGCGTCGAACCAGCGCTGCGCGTCCGGCGACGCCGTCGATACTTTTCGCGAGTGGCTGCCGAGGTTGAAGCGATCCATGAGATTACCGATCTTCGCCCCATCGGGGCACCCCGCCGATGTCTATGTCGAAGAGGTCCAGCATCCGCCCCACCGTATGGTCAACCATCTCCTCGAGCGACCGCGGCTTGGTATAGAACGCCGGCACCGGCGGCGCGACGATCGCACCCATCTCCGACAGCGCGGCCATCGTCCTGAGATGGCCAGCATGCAGCGGCGTTTCGCGGACCATCAGCACCAGCCGCCGTCGTTCCTTGAGCGTGACATCCGCTGCCCGCGTCAGCAAGGTCGAGGTCACGCCGGTCGCGATTTCCGACATCGACCGGATCGAGCATGGCGCGACAATCATGCCAGCGGTGCGAAACCCGCCGCTGGCAATCGCCGCGGCCATGTCATCGATGCGGTAGGCGGTGTGGGCGGCCGCCTTGACCTCGGCGACCTTGACTGAGGTCTCGTGGGCGAAGGTCACCTCCGCAGTCTTCGACATCACCAGATGGGTTTCGATCCCGGAGTTGCGGAGCAGTTGCAGCGTGCGCAGCCCGTAGACGACGCCGGACGCCCCGGAAATGCCGACGATCAGCCGTCGCTGCGCACTAGCATTCATCGGCGCGGCCCTCCTTTACTCCGACAAGCCCGGCGGCACCGTCGCCGAGAGGCCGAACCGGTCCGCCTGCTCGATTGCGATGTCATAGCCGGCGTCGACAAGACGCAACACACCGATGCCGGGATCGCCGTCGAGCACGCGTTTCAGTCTTTCCGCCGTGGCCGGATTTCCGTCGGCGACGATCGTGACGCCGGCGCTGACACCGCGGCCGCCCAGACCGTGGATGGCAACGAGATCGGCGCCATTGGAGCAGTTCAGGAGCGCGTTGAGAAGCGGCCAATCCGAGATCGCATCCGAGCCGTCTTTCATGTTCTCGGTCTCCCGGTAGGGAAGCGCCGCAGAGCCGGAATCGAGGTGATCGCGGGTGAAGGCGATCGGCGCCGAGATCCTGCCGCTGGCAACGGCGTCGTTGACCAGCAGTGCAAGCCGGCTGCGCTCGCCATAGCCGAGCCAGCCGATGCGGGCAGGCAAGCCGGTGAACTTGACGTGCTCGCGCGCCAGCCTGATCCAGGACGAGATCGGGTGGTTCGACGAGAAGGTCTCGAGGATCATCTCGTCGATCGTATAGATGTCCTGCGGGTCGCCCGACAGCGCGATCCAGCGGAACGGTCCCATTCCCTGGCAGAACAGCGGTCGAATGTAGAGATCGACGAACGAACCCATCCGGAACGCATCCTCCACGCCGGCCGAATGGGCCTCGGCGCGCAAGCTGTTGCCGTATTCGAAAGCGATCGCGCCGCGATCCATGAAGCCAAGGATCGCGCGAAGATGGCCGGCGACCGACTGCCGTGCCAGCGCCATCAATTTCTCGGGATCATCCTGCCGCATCGCGCGCGCCTGCTCGACCGACAATTCAGCGGGCACGTATCCCTTCAAAGGATCCGGGTAGGTCTGGTCCGTCACGATGTCGGGCACGATGCCGCGCCGGGCCAGTTCCGGCAGCACGACCGCCGAGTTCGCGCAGAGCGCCAGCGCCAATGGCTGCTGCGCATCCCGCGCGGCAAGCCAGCGCGCGACCGCCTCGTCGAGATTGTCAGTCGTCGCATCGCAATAGCCGCTGGCGATGCGGCGGTCGATCCGCGCCGCATCGACCTCCACCACCAGCGTCGACGCACCGGCGAGCTTTCCCGCCAGCGGCTGGGCACCGCTCATTCCGCCGCAGCCCGAGGTCAGCAGCAGCCGGCCGGCCAGCGTGCCGCCGAAATGCTGGCGCGCAACTGCCATGAAGGTCTCGTAGGTGCCCTGCAAGATGCCCTGGCTGCCGATGTACTGCCAGGCGGCGGCCGTCATGCCCGGGTAGATGGTCAAGCCCATATCGTGGAACTTGCGCACGTGCTCCTCGTCGCTCCAGCCGCCGACGAGGTTGCCGTTCGCCATGATCACGAGCGGTGTCGTCGCCTGCCCGGGAAACACACCGATCGGCTTGCCCGACTGCATGACGAGGGTCTGATCCTCGCGCATGCTGGTGAGCGCCGCCACGATGCGATCAAAACTCTTCCAGTCGCGCGCCGCGCGCGCCACCGACATGTAGATCACGAGATCGTCGGGCGCTTCGCCATTCTCCAGATTGTTCTCCAGCATGCGCAGGATCGCTTCCTGCCGCCAGCCCTTGCAGCGTAGCTCGGTGCCGCGCCCGGCCTTGACGTCCCTGCCACGGCGTACGGGAATGTTCATGCGTCTGTCTCCTCCACCAACGGGACCCAGCCGGGCTGCGCCTTCACCCGCGCGAGCCATGCCGCGATCGCCGGAAATCGTTCCATCTCGTAGCCGCCCTGATGCGCCATCGAGACGTAACCGAACAGGCCGATATCCGCGATGGTGTAGCGGCCGTCCACCAGCCAATCATGTGATGACAGCCAGACATCGGCTTTCGCCAGCGCCGGATAAGCGCCTTCCTGAAAATCGGCGATGCGGCTGGCCATCTGATCGGCAATGCCACGCATGCGATAGAAGCGCGGCAATGCCAGTGCGCGCAACAGATCGGCCTGTTCGAAGGTCAGCCAGCTCGCGACCTCCGCACGGAGGAAGCGATCATCCGGCAGAAACCGCGTTCCTTCGGCGAGATACAGCATGATGGCAGCGGACTCGACGATGGTGCGGCCATCCTCGAGCTCGAGCACCGGCACGCGCGCGAAGCGGCTCTTGGCGCGGAACGCCGGATCTGATGTCGCGCCCTTGGCGAGATCGAGCGTGACGCGCTCGAACGGCAGACCGAGCTGCGTGAGCAGGATGCGGACCTTCCAGGCATTTCCCGATAGCCGGCTGTCGTACAGACGCAGCATGATCGTCCCCCTACTCAGAGATATGAACGCATATCGACACCCATGGCCTTCTCGACTTCCGGGAATACCGCGGGATCGAGCGCACCCTTGCCGACCGGGAATTTGGACCGATGGGCGACAATGACGGCGACATGCGCGCCCGGCTTCGATTCCGAGATCGAGATCACCTCGCCGGTGTTCGGATCGAGCGTCCCGATCATGTCCGGGAAGGTCGCGACCCGCTTGCCACCGAAATCGGCGGTCATGAACTCGTTGTAGACGCCGAGCACGGCTTCGCCGCCGCTGCCGCGCACCCTCATCTGGCCGAGATCGAAACCGCCGCCATAGGCAACGGTGTTCTCGGTGACCTCGCCTTCGACCAGCAGCTCGCCACCGAGGAACTCGACGGTGGCGCGGATACGATCGGCGCCACTCGCTGCCAGCATGGCGCGGCCGAGGTCGAGCTGGAACGTGATGGCGCCCGGTGCGCCATTCTCCTTGATGTAGCCGGCACTCAACGGTCCACGCGCGGCGTAGATCAGCCCGCCGTTGATCACCGCCGCCTGCCGCATCATGTTCGAGGTGCGGACGATGTCTCCGTCGACGACGACGGCAAATTCATTGTTCTCCGCTCTGCTGCCGCTGCAGCCGACCTGCGTGATCGAAAGATCCAGCCGCGACGCCAGCCCCATGCCGCCCATCTTCACCGTCGGATGACCGCGCCCATTGGAGGCGGCATCGACATAATCGAGCCCGAGTGCGGCGGCGACCAGCCAGGCGTTGAACCCCGGCACATGACCGCAGATCACGCCGACCGGCGGCCGTTCGAATCGCTCGATCAGGCGCCGTGCCGCGTTGATGCTGTCGCGCGGGCGGATCGCCCAATTGGCAAAGCCGGGTGCGCCGACCGCGGTGGCCGTGATCACAGGCGCATCCGGATCGAGCTCGTCGATGCCGACCAGCCGCACGCCGCCATAGTCAAGCGCCATCTGGCCAAGCCCGCGGTTCTTGGCAACGGCGTTGCGACCGCTGCCGCCCGCCGACAGGAACAACCCGCCGACGAGCCCGGCCTCCACATCGTCCGCTGTCAGCATTCGTGCCATGTCTTCTTCCTTCTTATTGTGCGCGTTGATTGCTTATGGCCGGCCCGGCTCTTTCATCCCGAGGAACGTGGCAAACAGCGAACCGGCTGCCTTCGCTTCAGTCCCGGTGCCCTGATAGATCTGCACCCCCGACGACATCACGCAGACATTGTCGGCGATATCGAGCGCTCGCGCGGTGTTTTGCTCGACCAGCACCACGGTCATGCCGTCCCGTTTGAGCTGCGTCAGCGCGCCAAGGCAGAGATCGACCATCTTCGGCATCAGGCCGAGCGAGAGCTCGTCGACCAACAGCAGACGCGGCTCGGCCATCAGGGCCCGGCCGATCGCGAGCATCTGCTGCTCGCCGCCCGACAGCGATCCCGACAATTGCGAACGCCGCTCGGCAAGCCGCGGGAAATAAGAGAACACGCGCTCGCGCTTCGCCGCATCACGCGCATAAGGATGCGCATAGCCGCCGATCGTCAGATTTTCGTCGACCGTCAGGTCCGAAAACAGTTGCCGGCCTTCGGGCACCACGGCTATGCCGAGATCGACCCGGTTGACCGCCCGGCGGCGCGTGATGTCGTTGCCGTCAAAGTGGATGCGGCCGGCGTGGATGTCGACATGGCCCATGATCGCCATGATCGTCGAACTCTTGCCCGCACCATTCGGTCCGAGCAGCGCAAAGATCGAGCCGGCGGGGACGTCGAGGCTGACGTCGCGCACCGCTTCCACGGCGCCGTAGCCGCAGCTCAAATGATCAAGCGTCAGCATGCGTCACCATTCCGCTTCCGACATAGGCGTCCTGGACCGCAGGATCGACCATCACTTCGCGTGGCTCACCGTCGCCGATCACCATCCCATTGTTCAGCACGATGAGGCGGCGGCACACCCGCATGACTTCCTCGAGATTGTGCTCGACGAGGACGACGGTAACACCGCGCCGATGCACCTCGGATATGGTCTCGACCTGTTTTGACGCCTCCGTATGGTTGAGGCCCGCAAGCGGCTCGTCGAGCAGCACCACCTTGGGATCGACGGCAAGCGCCCGCGCCAGTTCGAGCCGCTTGAGCTGTCCGAGCGGAAGCTCGCCGGCCAGCCTGCGCTCGGTGCCCGCCAACCCGACCGCGCCGAGAATCTCCGCAGCACGCTCGGCCTCGCGTTGCCGGCTGACATGCAACAACGCGCGCAGTGGTCCCGAGGTATAGCCGATCCCCGCGGCCAGGATGACGTTGTCGAGCACGGTCATCTCGCGGAACGGACGGACGATCTGATGGGTCAGCGCCAGGCCGGCCCGAACCCGCGTCGATGTCGGATCGCTTGTCACGTCGGAACCGGCAAGCATCACCTTGCCGCGATCCGGCCGCAGCAGCCCGGCGATGATGCGGATCAGCGTGGTCTTGCCGGCGCCGTTCGGTCCGATCAGACCGACGAAATCGCCGGTAGCCACCGCGCACGTCACGCCGCCAACGGCCTGCACGCCGCCGAACCGGACCGCCACGTCAGCGAGCTCGAGGACCGCGCTCATGCCTTCCTCACCCGAGCAAAGAGACTGTGGACCACCGCGGCGAGGCCGCCGGGCGCGAGGCGAATTACCAGCACCAGCATCCCGCCGAACACCAGCAGCCGGTAGTCGTTGACGAACCGAATCGCCTCCGGCAGTAGCGTCAGCCCGATCGCGGCAGCGACGACGCCCCAGGTCGAACCGATGCCGCCGATCACGACCATGGCCATCAGCATCACCGACAGGATGAAGTCGAATGCGTCGACCGTGATGAACTGGGTGAAGAAAGTGTAGAGCGCGCCGGCGAGACCCGCGAGCGCCGTCCCGATCCCGAACGCCGCAAGCTTGTAGGCGCCAGCGCTGATCCCGAGCGTCGCCGCCGCGTGCTCGTCCTCTCCAACGGCGCGGAATGCGAATCCCATCCAGGAACGGCTGACATAGAGGCTGAAGGCAACGGTGGCGCAAGCCAGCGCCAGGATCATGATCATGTTGCCGTACGCGCCAAACCCGGTCGCAGGAATGCCGCTGATGCCCATCTCACCGCCGAGCCACGACTGCTTGCGCACAAAGCCGACGAACAGGAAGTTGACGCCGATGGTCGAGACGGCGAGGAAATCGCTGCGCACCCGCAGCGAGGCGAAGCCGACCAGGATGCCGAGCGCACTGCCGGCGACCGCGCCCGCCAGCAGCGCTAGCGGAACACTCGCGGTCGCGACCATGGCCAACGCTGCCGCGTAGGCGCCGGCACCAAAGAATGCGCCGTGACCGAGGCTGATCTGACCGCAAAAGCCTGAGATCATGTTGAGGCTGGTGGCCAGGATCACGTTGATGCCGATGATCGAGACGATGCTGATCGTATAGGCGCTCATGCCGCACGCGCCCCCGTAAAGCCCTGCGGCCGGATCATCAGCAGGATGATGAGCGCGAGGAAAGCGATCGCATCGCGGTCGAGCCAGGCACCGATGAAGATCGTGCCGTAAGCTTCGACAAGGCCGAGCACGAGGCTTGCCACCAGCGTGCCGCGCACGCTGCCGAGCCCGCCCAGCACGATGATGGCGAGCGCCTTGTAGCTGACGACGAAGCCGATGGCGGGATCGACGAGATTATTGAGCAGCGCGACCAGTCCACCGGCGACGGCGGCAAGCGCCGAGCCGATCGCGAAATTGAGATAGCGAACCTTGATCGGATCGATGCCGAAGCTCGCCGCTATGTTCGGCTTCGACACCGTCGCGCGCCAGCCGAGACCGATCCGGGTCCGGGTCGTGAAGACGTGCAATCCGACAAACACCACCGCCGCGGTCACAATGAGCGCGATCTGCACCGCGCTGATGGTGACGCCGTGGATATCGAACGTCGTGAACGAGAGCGCATTCTGACGAAAGGTCACCCCCTGCTCCCCGAACAGGATGCGGAAGGCGTCCTGCGTCAGCACCAGCAGCCCGACCGAGGCGATCATCGGCACGTCCGGCCGATATTTCAGCAGCGGCTCATACAGCAGACGATAGATCGCCATTCCGAACAATGGCGTGAGGAGAACAGCGGCGACGAAGCCGAGCGCGATGCTGCCGGTCGCGTTGGCCGCGAGGACGGTGATGTAGGCGCCCAGTGCGAACACCGCGGCATGCGCCACATGCAGAATCCGCAGCAGGCCGTACACCAAGGTCAGGCCGACCGACATCATGGCGTACATGCAGCCGAAGCTGACGCCGGTCACGGCCAGATCGATGTAATACACCGGATTTGTCCTCCTGGTGGGAGCGCGAACCCCCGGCCCGCGCGCCCCGCCACCATCACTTCTCGGGTGGCGCGAATGCGTTCAGATCGGTGATGCTGCCGGCAGGCTTGAACTTGCCGTCCTTGATCGCATTGACCTGGATCGGCATGATCATCTCGTGCAGGCTGTTGAAGCCGTTCATGTTGCCTTCGAGCAGCGGAAAATCCTTGGTGGCGGCCAGCGCGGCGCGCACCTTGTCGGGCTCGGCGCTGTTGGCGCGCTTGATGCCGTCGGCCATCAGCATCACCGCCGAATAGGTGATGGCGGCGACGCCCTCGGGCGCGTAGCCGGCACGCTGCTTGAACCCGGCGAAGAACTTCTGCAGCGCCTCGTCCTTACGGTCGCGATCGAAGCTGTCGATGATGTAGGTGCCTTCCGCCGCAGGCCCCGCGATCTCGATGAATTTCTCGGAATCGAAGGCCTGCGAGCCGACGATCGGCACGGTGATGCCGGCGGCGCGAAGCTGGGCCACCAGCGGGCCTCCGGTGAAGAAATAGCCTGTTGCGTAGATCCCGTCGGGGTTATCGCGCTTGACGCTCGCCACGATCGAACCGAACTGGCGGTCCTTCAAAGAGTAGCTGTATTTGTTGACGACCTCGACGCTGTATTTCGGCGCCGCCTCGAGGAAGCCGTCCATCGTCGCCTGGCCATAGTCGTTGTCCATGGTGATGGTCGAGACCTTCTTCAGCCCGAGCGTCTTGCCGATATAGAGCGCGGTGGCCGCACCCTGCGGCGGCCCAAGATGCACCAGGCGGAACATGTAGTCGCCCGCGCGCGTGATATCGGGATGCACGCCATAGGCCGAGATCATCACGACTCCGGCCTTCTGGAACACCGGCGCCGCGGCGCGGCCCGACGCCGAATAACTGCCGTTGACCACGAGCTTGACGCCGTCTTCGCCGATCAGCTTGTTCGCGGTGAAGATGGCCTGATCCGACTTGGCCTGGTCGTCATAGGTGACGAGTTGCAATTTCTGTCCGAGCACGCCACCGGCCGCGTTGATGTCCTCGACCGCCATCTCGCCGGCGATCTGGGCGGATTTGCCATCGGTTGCCGCAGGTCCGGTCAACGGCACCTGGAATCCGATCTTGATATCGGCGTGGGCGGCTGGTGCCGCGGCGATGGTGGCGAGGAAGATCAGGCAAGCCAGGCGCGACACGCTCTTTGCACCGAGCGCCGACGGCCTGAGGTTCAGTATCAACATGACTTTCTCCGCGAAGTGAGAGTTGATCGTTGCCATCCCTAGATGAGCTTGTGCCTGCTGAGGATATCTCGGGCGCGTGCAAGCGCCGCCGCCGGCGGCCGTGCCAGATCCCAGTCCTCACGGTCGCCTGCTCTGCGCGTTGCGTCGATGCCGAGCTTGGTAATGGTGCCGCCTTGTTCGAGCGGCTCGGAACGGTCGGCGCGAACGCCCGGTATCACCACATGATCGCGATCCGGCTGCGAGCGCGTCGCGCAGGCCCGTTCGACCTCGATCGGATTCCAGGGATCGATGTCGTCGTCGACGATGATCACCTGCTTGATCAAATTGACGGCCGCCCAGATGGCGAACATGGCCTTGCGGGCTTCGCCCGGGCGCGGTGTGCTCAGCGCTACCACGGCATGCAGCCGCCCGGCGCCGCCAACGCCGACCGCGACTTCGTATACCGACGGTACCGCATTGCGCACCACGCGGCGCAACCCGGCCGCGATCGCGACACCGCCAAGCAGGCAGTGCTCCGGGTGATAACCGGGCAGGATGACCTGGAAGGTCGCGTCGTGCCGCCGCGTCAGTCGCGAAAACGTCGCGACGATGCCGGCGCCGTAGGTCTCGTACATACCGTGAAATTCGCTGACGGGGCCTTCGACGAAGGGCTCGCCGGCATCCAGCTTCCCCTCCAGCACGCATTCGCTGTGCGCGGGCACCAAGAGATCGGACTGCGTGCAGCTGATCACCTCGAGCGGCTCACCGAGCAGGGCACCTGCGATCGGCAGTTCATCGTCGCCGAGACCGAGGTAGAGGCACGCCGCGATCAGCACCGCCGGGTGATTGCCGATGCACACCGCGATGTCGAGCGTCTCACCGCGTGCATGCGCCGCGCGCGCCAGGATCGCGAGGTGATGATTGGGTGCGATGCCGACGAAGGCGCGGTTGCCGCCGAGCGGCATCAGCCGCGCGATCGAGAGATTGGTCTGCCCGCTCGCCCGATCCTTGGCAACGATCGCGCCAGCGGTGATGTAAGGACCGCCTTCCTTCTCGAAGAATCGTGGAATGGGCAATTCGTCCAGCAAGGACGGCGTGGAGATAATTCGCTCCTGGCTGGGGGCCGAAGAGACGAGTCGATGCGGCAGCGGCTTCTCGATCGCGGCGATCAGTGCGGCCTGCATGTCACGCGTGGTACTGCCCATTGCAAGGGCAAAGCGTGGCAGCGAATTGAGCAGATTGCCGACGATCGGCAGCGTCGAGGTGCCCGAGCCTTTGACATCTACAAACCGCAGGGCTGGACCGCTATCGGCTTCGGCGAGGCATGCGGCGAGGTCGTAATCGAGATTGACCGCGTCCGGTATGCTGACGAGGTCGCCAGCATCGGCAAGCACGGACAAGAACGCGCGCATCGACTGCCTGGAAGCGGCTTCCTCGGGCTTCACGGTGTCCTGCGCGCGCAAATCCATCTCGCTCCCGCGTCCATAGTGGACGACATCCCGAGATCGATCATATCGGCCGGAACCGTGCGGTCCATCGGTCTATCGACTAAACCAGCACATAGGGAAAATCGAAAGCCGGATGACGCCGACCGGTCGAGTGGCTATGCTGCCGCGACAAGAGGTCCGATGGTTGAACTGCGCACCCTCGCCTATTTCGTGACGACCTGCAGGGCCACGAGCTTGGCGCGCGCGGCCGACGAACTCGACATCGCCGTTTCAACGCTGAGCACGACCTTGAAGGCGCTTGGCGAGGATCTCGGCGTCAGCCTGTTCAGACGCTCCAACAACACACTCTATCCGACCGAGGCGGCCCGGGCCCTGATGCGCGCCGCCGAGCCGCTGCTGGTCGCCGAAATGTTCGCGCGCCGCCACGTCGCGACGTCGGCCGAAGCCAGGCTGCGGCATCTCATCGTCGACATCAACCTGACCTTCACGATCGGCGGCGTCAGCCGGGCGCTCCGCCAGGCCATCGACAAGATTGCGGCCGAGCGGCCGGACGTGTTCGTCGACCCGCAATGGAAGGACGAGAGGGATTTTCCGCACGTCACGACGCTCGCCGACGACTGGGGCGGGGTCGACCGGAGCCACGTCACGATAGGCCTCGGCGAGGCCGGCTACCGCAAATCGAGGCAGGAAACGGTGCTTCTCTCCGACCCCTGGGTCTTTGCACTCCGCCTGCCCGCCACCACACGCAAACCTCCCGATGCCGCAGAATTGCTGTCCGGCCGGATCGTCGTGCCGATGCTCGCGGCGCCTCTTGTCGAGCAGGCCGATCGCTATTTCAGCCGGCACAAGATGACCGGCGTGCGCTTTCTCAACGATCATCCGGGCGACCTGCCGCGCACCCTCGACGACTACGCCGATGCCGCCATCTTTGTACCGCGCAGCCTGATGTCACCCCGGCTCGGGCTTTCCAACGTCGTGCTGGTCAATCCGGAGCATGGCTTGACCATGGAGCTGGTGGCACGGTCTTCCGAGCCAAATGCTGCGACCAACCTGTTCGTGCGGCACCTGAAGGCCGCGCTCGCCACTGAGCGGCCGGGGCGCCCTGAACGGCCGGTCGTCAGCCTGCGCCAGATGCATTATTTCAATCTGATCCACCGCGTCCGCCGCGTCTCCGCCGCCGCGCGGGGCGCCAATATCAGCCAGCCTGCACTGAGCGAACAGCTGCACAAGCTCGAAAACTCGCTCGGCGGCGCGCTGTTCGAACGCAAGGGCGACGGCGTCGTTCCCACCATCAAGGGCAATCGCTTTGCGCGCTTCGCTGCTCTGATCGAAGCGGGCTTTCGCCGGCTGTCGGCGAACGACGACGGCGCGACGCTGTCGCAGGGGCGGCGAATCGTGGTCGGCATCCTGCCGTCGGTTAACCAGCACGGCTTCCTGGTCAATCGCATTGCCGATGCCACCATCGAAATCCGCGCGCGCTATCCGGCGCTGAAGCTGGTGTTTCAGGAGGCACCCAACGGCACCCTGCAAGACTGGGTGATCCGCGGCCTCGTCGGCGTCGCGATCGTCGAGACGACGCTGCCGCACATGCCGCGGCTACCGCTCGGCTCGTCGGAAGGCCTCGCCGCCATCGCGCACCGATCGCACCGGCTGCTGCCCAGCGGCCCCGTGCGCCTTGCCGATCTGGCCCAGCTCAAACTCGCGCTGCCGACCAACCGCTTTGGCCTGCGCCAGTTGCTGGAGAACGCCGCCTCCGAGCGAGACCTGAAGATCCAGCCCGTCATGGAGATCGACGCGCTGCCGATGGCGGTGTCGCTGCTGGCGCGCCTGCCTCTCTGCACGGTGCTTCCCGCCTCCGCGGTGGCGCGGGAGATCGAAGGTGGCGACCTCGTCGCGCATCCGATCATCGAGCCGACGATCGCACGGCGGCTCTACGTGATCTATTCCGGAGAGCGGACCCTGAGCGAGCCGGAACGCGGCCTCGTCAATATCCTGCGACGAAAATTGTCCGAGTCGGGCGGCGCCGATTAGGCCGCCGGCAACCTACCGGCCTGGTTGCAGCGACTGATCGAGCGCCTTCACCGCCTGAAGGATCACCGCGGCGCCCGCCGCGACCGCGTCCTGTTCCGCCCACTCCTCCGGCGCATGGCTTTTGCCGGCCCGGCACGGCACGAACACCATCGTCGAGCGGCAGATGCGGCTCATGAAGGCGGCATCATGGCCCGCACCGCTCGGAAGGTCGGTCTGGCTGAGGCCAAGATCGCGCGCAGCGTCGCGCAGCAAGGCCTGCAAGGCCGGATCGCAAGCGACCGGCGGTCCGTCGGAGAGCGTGGTGAACGCGCTACGCCGAACCCGCGCCGCGCTCGCGGCCGCTTCGCTTTCGCGATCGAGGGCCGTGATGAAACGTGTCGTTAGTGCAGAATTGGTGGTGCGCGCATCGATGACGAGACGGCAGCGGCCAGGCACGATGTTCGATGCCGATGGTTCGACCCCAAGGATGCCGACCGTCGCGACGAAATAGTCCGCGCCTTCGCCGTCGAGCTGCTCTGCGACCCGGCACACGATGCCGACCGTGGCGGCAGCCGCCACCAGCGCGTCGTGGCGCAAGTGCAGCGGCGTGGTTCCGGCATGGTCCGCCTCGCCCTCGAAGATGATCTCGAGACGGCGGATGCCGACGATCGACGACACCACACCGATGTCGAGCGATTGCGATTCGAGCACAATGCCCTGCTCGATATGCAGCTCGAGGAAGGCGCTGATGTCGCTGCGCCGCGCCTCCGGCAACCGATCCGGATCGCCGCCGACCCGCCGCAGCGCGTCCCGCAGCTTCTCGCCGCCAGGCTCGGCCAGATCGAGCATCTTGTCGTCGAGCGAGCCCGTCATACCGCGGCTGCCGACGCAGGACAGGCCGTATTCGCTAGGCTCCTCGGCGAGAAAATCGATGATCTCGAGCGTGTGATCCAATCGCGTGCCGGACTCGCGCAGCGCACGAGCGATTTCCAGGCCGGTCGCCACGCCCGCAATGCCGTCGAAGCGACCGCCTGACGGCACGGTATCGCTGTGCGAACCCACCGCGATCACGCCGAGCGCGGGATTGCGCCCCTCGATCCGCCCGATCAGATTGCCGGCAGTATCGATCCGGGTCGTCAGGCCGGCTTCGGCGAAACGCTGCGTAAGCCAGGCGCGACCATCCAGGAATCGCTGCGTGAACGAGCGGCGCGTATAGGGGCGCGCCGGATCGGTGATGTCAGCCAGCGCCATGATGTCGGACCACAGGCGGCCGGCATCGAGCGGAAGATTGGATTTCGTCACCGATCCTGTCCGTCAGTGCGCACGCAATGGACTGACAAAGCGGCCGCTGCCGGGCTTGGCAAGCACCTCCCCATCAGCCGCGACACATTCACCGCGAACATAGCTCTCGATGACGCGGAATGGCAGCTCGATCCCCTCATAGGGGCTCCACGACACGAAATTGTTGCCGCTGGCGGCTGCGCTGTAACGATGGGGATCGCGCCGCATCAGCACGATGTCCGCATCGCGGCCGATCTCGAGCGCGCCCTTGACATGCGTGATCCGGAACAAGGCCGCGGGATTGAGTGCGAGCAGCCGCGCGGCATGGGTCAGCGGCAGGCCGCGCTGGTCGAGCCCCTTCAGCAGCAGGCCGTAGAGCGCCTCGAGCCCGGGAATCCCCGACGCATTCTTCAGCATGTTCGGATCGGTCTTGCGGTCTTCCGACCAACTGACGTGATCGGTCGAGACGATCGTGACATTGCCGGCGGCCAGATGATGCCAGAGCGCTTCGACCTCCTTGCGGGGACGCAGCGGTGGATTGATCTTGGCCTTGCCGCCGAGCCGGCGGACATCGTTCTCCTCGTCGAGCGTGAGATAGTGCACGCAGGCCTCGATCGTCGCACCATGTCCTTGCGCGCGGTAGGCCGCAGCGAGCTCATAGCCGCGCCCGATCGAGCAATGCACGATGTGCACGGGACAGCCGGCCGCGGCGCCGAGCTCGTAGACCTCCGCGGTCGCGAGCGCCTCCGTCACCGGAGGCCGCGACAGGCCATGCGCGGTGTAGTCGGTGACCCCGCTGGCCTCGACCTCGGCCATGAATGCCCGCACCATCTCGTCGTTCTCATTATGGATGCCGGCGATCAGGCCGCGCTTTCCGACCTTGCCGAAGCACGCATAAAGCAATTGCGGCGAAATCCGTGGAAAACGCGTCGGATGCGTCCCGAACGTCGAGAACTTGAAGGCCGCGGCGCCGGCATCGACCAGTTCGTCCACTCGCGCCGCGCCCTCGGTCGGATCGATCGTGGCATAGAGCGCGAAGTCGACGCGCGCCTGTGCGCCGGCTTCCTTCACTTTGGTGCGAAACCGCTCTGCAGTCGCGATCAGGCAATTGTCGTCATAGGGCATGTCGACGATCGTGGTGACGCCGCCGGCCGCGGCGCTGCGCGTCGACCAGATGAAATCTTCCTGCCCGAGTTGGCTGCGGCTGTGCACCTGCGCATCGATGGCGCCGGGCAGCACGAGGAAACCGGCACCGCCGTGCTTCTCGCCGGACGGCGCAGCACCCGCGCCGACCGCCTGAACCTTGCCGTCGCCGATAAGGACGTAGCCATTGTCGATCACGCGGTCGGGAAGAACAATCGTGCCTGCAAAAACCTGGTCAGCCATCGTTTCTCTTCATTGATTGTCTGCGGTCGTGGCCGAGACGCTGCTGTGAGGTGAGGCAACGTTAGACGAAGGTCGCTGACGCGCCCAATCCGGATCGGCTGAAGCTGCCGATAGGAAAAACCAAATGGGTCGCACCCAAAGGGCGGTGATTTATTCCACGTCCTCGCCCGGCAAGGCTTGATCAGGCGTTGGGCAACAACGGCTAAAATCTCTGCAGCGATCCCGGCTTGCCCGTTCCGGCGGCTTCGATTATGTATAGACATGTTCGGACGAGGAGTGCCGGCATGAACGACCGCCTACTTGCCTTCGACGGGATCGGCCAGGATTTTCCTGCGCCCGGTACCAAGGCCAATATCCGTGTGCTCGACGGCATCAGCTTCGAGGTCGACCGCGGCAAGTTCGTCGCGGTGATCGGCCCGAGCGGATGCGGCAAGAGCACGCTGCTGCAGATGGCGGCGGGTCTGTTGCTGCCGACCCGCGGCGCGGTTCATCACCGCGGACGGAAGGTCACGACCATCAACACCGAAGTCGGCTTCGTGCCGCAGCAGGCGCAGCTGTTTCCCTGGAAGACGCTGGCCGAGAACGTCGAGCTTCCGCTGCTGCTTCGCGGCGTTGGGGCCGACGAACGAAAACAGCGGGTCGCGAACGCGCTGGACGCCGTCGGCCTGAACGGTTTCGAGCAGCATTTCCCAAACCAGCTATCCGGCGGCATGCAGAAGCGCGGCTCGATCGCACGCACGCTGGTCTACCGGCCCGACATCATCCTGATGGATGAGCCGTTCGGCGCCCTCGACGCCCAAACCCGCATGGTGATGCAGAGCGATCTGCAGACCCTGTCGATGGAAGCCGGCGCCACCGTCGTCTTCGTCACCCACGACATAACCGAGGCCGTCCTGCTCGCCGACCATGTCGTGGTGCTGAGCCAACGGCCATCGCGGCTGCTCGCCAACATCCCGATCGACCTGCCGCGACCGCGCAACATGTTCGAGCCGTTCCGCAATCCGGGCTTCGAGGCGGCCTATGACGCGGTCTGGACCGAGTTCCGTTCGCAGATCGATATCGGGCGCGTTCATTGACCGAGAGCAAGCCGATGACCGAGATGACCTATGACGCCTCCGGCAGCGCGGTGTCGCGTCGCTCCCTCGCCGCGCGCGCAGCAAAACCGCTGCAATGGCTTCTGAAGCTGCTGCCGGGGCTTGCCTTGCTGCTGTTCTGGCAATGGGCCTCCGGCCGGCTGATCAAGGAGATCTATGTCAGCAAGCCGACGGCCGTCGTGGAGCGGCTTTACGAGCTGTTCGCATCGGGCGAAATCTATCCGCATCTGTGGACCACCGGCCAGGAGCTGGTGCTGGGCTATGTGATCGGCGTCGCCGGTGGCGTGTTGGGCGGCTACGCGCTCGGCCGCTCGCCGCAGCTGGCCCGGATTTTCGAGCCCTATGTGATGGCGTTCTACGGCATCCCGAAGATTGCGCTGGCGCCGCTGTTCATCATCTGGTTCGGGATCGGCATCGGATCGAAGATCGCGCTGGCGTCGATCATGGTGTTCTTCCTGGTATTCTACAACGTGTTCGCCGGCGTGCGCAGCGTCGATCGCGAGCTGGTCAATCTGACGCGGATCATGGGCGCAAACCAGCGTCAGCTGACCTATCACGTCTTCCTGCCGGCGGCCGCTCCGTTCGTGATGCTGGGCATGCGGCTTGCGATCCCCTACAGCGTGATCGGCGTGATCGTCGGCGAATTCACCTCGTCGGCGCAGGGGCTCGGCCTGTTCATTCATGAAGCGTCGTCGACCTATGACCCTGCCGGCGTCTTCGCAGGCATCGTCATCCTGCTCGCCTTCGTCGGCGTTGCCAACTTCCTTGCTGGACGGCTCGAACGCCGGCTGTTGCGCTGGCGCTCGTTGTCGGGCGCCGGTCCGATCGACATCTGAACAGACGGAGACAGTCATGCGTGCGGTGATGGTGCTGGCAAGGATCGTTGTCGTCGGAGCGGCACTTCTGGTGCTGCCGGGCGTGGCCAAGGCCCAGCAAACGGTGCGGATCGGGCTTGGCGCGCCGACCCTGAGTTTCCTGCCGATCTGGTCGGCGCGGGCGCTGGACACATTCAAGCCGCAGGGACTGACCGCGAACATCGTCGCGCTGCCCGGTGGTGATCCTTCGGCGCTGGCCGCGCTCGATGCCGGCGACATTGATCTCGCGGCGGTCGGCCCCGATTCGATGCTGCGCGCCGCGGCGAAGGGCCAGCCGTTCGAGATCGTCTATTCGTTGATGTCGAAGGTCACGGTGCAGCTCGTCGTCTCGACTGCACTGCTGGAACGCACTGGCGTGAAGACGAATGATCCGCTCGCGAAGCGGCTTGCGGTCATGAAAGGCACTCTGGTCGGCGCCACCGCGCTGGCCGGCGCGCAGGAAATCGCAGCGCGCTGGCTTGCCGGCAAGGGTGGCCTCGATCCGAAGAACGACCTCAAGGTCGCGCAGGTCGGCAATCCGACTGCGATCCAGGCAGCGCTCGAAGCAAAGCGGATCGACGCCTTTATGCTGTCGCCACCGGAAGGATACCTGGCTGAGAAGGCCGGCACCGGCGCCGTGCTGGTTTCGCTCGGTGACGAATTCCCGCTGCTCGCCAAACAGCCTTATCTCGTGCTGGTCGCCAAGAAGCCGATCAGCCCGGCGACGGCCGACCTCATCACCAAGACGGCAAAGGCCATGCAGCAGGCAAGCGCCGCGGTGATCAGCAAGCCTGACGACACCGCCGCTGCGATCCAGAAGCAATTCTTCGCCAAGGCAGACCCGCAGGCGATCACAGCCGCGCTCAAGTCGATGAGCAGCGGCGTCGCCGAGGGCGGCAAGATCGATGTCGAAAGCATGCAGAATGCGCTGACCTTCGCCAAGGAGGTCGGCACCAATTTCGGCAAGGAGTTCGACGCCAAGGCGTCCGAGAATGATCTGTGGACCAACCAGTTCGTCGATGCCGCGAAAGCCAAATGATCTAGCCGCTCGGCGTGAAGCGGGCGATCAAATCGTAGAGCGGGCCCGGATGAACCAGGCGGACCGACGTAATCGGCTCGCCGTTCCGCCAGGTGCGGCGTTCGATGATCAGGCAGGCGGCGCCCTCCGCGATGTTGAGTTCCGCGGCCATCGTGCTGTCAGCATTGCCGGCCGAGATGCGATGCTCCGCCTCGGTCCACGGCACGTGGTCGACCAGCCAGGTGCTCGGCGACACGACCGAGAAATCCTGCTCCGCGGCTTCCGGAACCGCGTCCAGATTGAGGATGCGGTCTTCGAGCGCAAACGGCTGCTTGGCGGCTTCATGCCGGCAGCGCAGCGCCAAGACCGGCGTGCGCGGCGCGAGATCAAGCCGCGCTTTGTCGTCGCGCGTGGCGATACGTTTGTGCCGTTGCAGCAGCGTATAGCCGTAGCGCTCCCCCCGCTTCTCGACTTCCGCCTTCAGGTCAGGAATTTGCAGCACTGCCGAATGGACTTTCGGCCGCGACACAAAACTTCCGGCACGGCGCCGGCGTTCGACCAAGCCGGTGGCCGCAAGCCCCGACAGCACCTTGTTCACGGTCATCCGCGCGCAGGAATAGGTGTCCATCAGCTCGTGTTCGAACGGCAGGCGATGGCCCGGCGGCCACTCGCCCGACACGATCCGGCCCTCGATGTCGCTGCGGATCCGCTGATAGAGCGCGACGCCGCCGGCGTCCCGTTTCGATCTGGCCTTCATCCGGCGAGCAACCCCTGCAAGGTGCGGCGGAAGTCGGCCGCGACCGATTCCCCATGATGGTGTCTGCCGTTTGTCACAACCTTGCGCCCGGATGTCCAGACGCAGTCCACAGCAGAACGGGCGCTGGCGAAAATCCAGCCGTCGAGAACGGCGTCATCCGACCGACCGGCCTGCGCCGGACTGTCGGCATCGAGGCTGACAATGTCGGCCGCAACGCCCGCAGCGAGGCCGCCGGCGACACCGAGGGCCTGGGCACCTCCAGCAAGCGCGGCATCGAACAGCGCGCGTCCGGTCGAGGGGCTCCGCGCCGACGTCATGACATTGCGCGCCCGCAGCGCGAGACGCTGCGAATATTCCAGCTGACGCAGCTCATCTGCCGCGGCGATCAGCACGTTTGAGTCGGTGCCTACGCCGAATCGACCGCCGGCGCCGCAGAACACCGGCGCATTGAAAGTGCCGTCGCCGAGATTGGCTTCCGTCACCGGACAGAGCCCCGCGACCGCGCCGGTCGCCGCCATCGCGCGGCCCTCGTCATCGGTCATGTGGGTGGCATGGACCAGACACCAGCGGCGGTCGACCGCCGCATGATCGAGCAGCCATTGCACCGGCCGCTGGCCGCTCCAGGCAAGGCAGTCCTCGACCTCCCTGGTCTGCTCGGCGACATGGATGTGGATGGGGCTACCTTGCGCGAGCGGCAGGATAGCCGTGAGTTCCTCAGGCGTGACCGCACGCAGCGAGTGGGGCGCGACGCCGACCAATCCGCCGTCACATCCGGCCACCACGCGCCGCGACGCCTCCATCAATTGCGCGAACCGGTCGACGTCGTTGACGAAGCGCCGCTGCCCGTCGTCCGGTGCGCGGCCGCCAAATCCTGCATGGGCGTAGAACACCGGCAGCAGCGTCAGGCCGATGCCGCTGGCTTGTGCTGCCGCGACAACGCGTCCGGCGAGCTCCGCGATGTCGGCATAGGGTGCGCCCGCGGCGGTGTGATGGATGTAGTGGAATTCGCCGACCCGCGTGAACCCGGCCTCAAGCATCTCGACATAGGCCTGGGCCGTGATCGCCTCGACGTCCTCGGGCGTCATGCGGGTGACAAAGCGATACATCAGGTCGCGCCAGGTCCAGAAGCTGTCGGATGAAGCGCCGCGTCGCTCGGTCAGGCCCGCCATCCCGCGCTGAAAGCCGTGGCTGTGAAGATTGGGCAGGCCCGGAACTCCGATCGCGTGCCGTTCGTCTGCACCGGTTGCAGCGACGCCGGTCTGAACGTTTGCGATCCGTCCTGCCGCGATCGATATCAGCACGTCACGTGACCATCCGTCAGGCAGCAGCGCTTGCTTGAAATGCAACTGGGGCAATCTGGTCTCCGGCGTCAACGAGAAGCTGGACAGCGCGCGTCGGCGATGTAATATGTATAGACAAATGGCGTTTCCGTGCCAAGTGCCGACGCAAAGGATAGCGGGTTTCCATTGGTCATGAGTGTCGCCGATCATGTCTGGCATAGCTGTCGGCTCGCCACCCTGGCCCCACAGCGCGAGGGCGTCGGCGTCATCGACGACGGCTTGATCGCCGCGAAGGACGGCGTGATCGTTTATGCCGGTCCGAAGACGGACGCGCCGACCGGGCTTGGTGCGGCCGAGTGGACCGATTGCGGAGGACGCTGGATCACGCCGGGCCTGGTCGACTGCCATACCCATCTCGTCTATGGCGGCAATCGCGCCGAGGAATTCGAGCTGCGGCTGGCCGGCGCAAGCTATGAGGAGATCGCGCAGCGCGGTGGTGGAATCGTCTCCACGGTCAGGGCGACGCGCGCGGCCAGCGAGGACGAACTCGTGTCGGGCGCGCAGCGGCGTCTCGACGCGCTGATTGCAGAGGGCGTGACCACCCTTGAGATCAAGTCAGGTTATGGCCTCGAGCTCGCGACCGAGCGCCGCCAGCTCCGCGCGGCGCGGCAACTCGCGCGTAACAATCCGATCACGGTGCGGACCTCCTTCCTCGGCGCCCACGCGCTGCCGCCCGAGCGCGCCGGCGATTCCAAAGGCTACATCGCCGACGTCTGCGACATGATCCCGCGCCTTGCCGCCGAAGGCCTGGTCGACGCCGTCGACGCATTCTGCGAGAGCATCGCCTTCTCGGTCGAGGAAACCGCGCGGGTCTTCGCCCGGGCCCGCGACTGCAATCTTCCGGTCAAGCTCCACGCCGACCAGCTCTCGAATCTCGGCGGCGCGGCACTGGCCGCGCGGTTCGGCGCCTTGTCGGCCGATCATCTCGAATATGCCGATGAGACCGGCATCGCGGCGATGGCAGTCGCCGGCACCGTCGCGGTGGTGCTGCCGGGCGCCTACTATTTCCTGCGCGAGAAGCAGGCGCCCCCGATCGCATCGATGCGCAAGCACCATGTTCCGATTGCGCTCGCCACCGACAGCAATCCCGGCTCGTCGCCGCTGACCTCGCTGCTGCTGACCATGAATATGGGCGCGACGCTGTTCCGCCTCACCGTGGATGAATGCCTGGCGGCGGTGACGCGCGAGGCCGCGCGCGCCCTTGGCCTGTTCGATGAGATCGGCAGCCTCGAGGCCGGCAAACGCTGCGACCTCGCGATCTGGGATATCGAACGCCCCGCCGAACTGGTGTACCGGATCGGCTTCAATCCGCTGCACGCACGGGTCTGGCGAGGCCGGACCACATGACCTCTCTGCTCCCACCATCGCTGGACCTGTTGCCATGACCCGTATCGACAATGCACGCGTTGTTCGCGCGCCCCGCGGCCCGGAGCTTTCGGCGAAGAGCTGGCTGACGGAAGCGCCGTTGCGCATGCTGATGAACAACCTCGACCCCGATGTTGCCGAGAAGCCCGGCGAGCTCGTGGTCTATGGCGGCATCGGACGCGCGGCGCGCGACTGGGAGAGTTTCGACCGGATCGTCTCGACGCTGCGCCGCCTTGAGGGCGATGAGACCCTCGCGGTGCAGTCCGGCAAGCCGGTCGGCGTGTTCCGCACCCATGCCGACGCACCCCGCGTGCTGATCGCGAACTCCAACCTTGTGCCGCACTGGGCGACGTGGGAGCATTTCAACCTGCTCGATCGCAAGGGCCTGATGATGTACGGCCAGATGACGGCCGGCTCCTGGATCTACATCGGCAGTCAGGGTATCGTCCAAGGGACCTACGAGACCTTTGCCGAGCTCGGACGCCGTCACTATGGCGGCAGCCTTGCCGGCAAATGGATTCTCACGGCGGGGCTGGGCGGCATGGGCGGCGCGCAACCGCTAGCCGCCGTGATGGCGGGCGCCTCCTGCCTTGCCGTCGAATGCCAGCCTTCGCGCATCGAAATGCGGATGCGCACGCGCTATCTCGATCGCCAGGCCAAGGATCTCGACGAGGCGCTCGCGATCATCGCGGAAGCCGGCAAGACCGGCAAGCCGGTCTCGGTCGGCCTGCTCGGCAACGCAGCAGACATCTTCCCCGAACTGGTCCGCCGCGGAATCAAGCCCGACGCCGTGACCGACCAGACCTCGGCGCATGATCCGGTCAACGGCTACCTGCCCAAGGGCTGGACCATCAACGAGTGGCAGTCGCGCCGCGAGAGCGATCCGAAGGCCGTCGACCGCGCCGCGCGCGCCTCGATGGCCGAGCATGTCCGCGCCATGCTCGACTTCCACCGCATGGGAATCCCGGTCGTCGACTACGGCAACAACATTCGCCAGATGGCGCTCGAGGAAGGCGTCAAGGACGCCTTCGATTTCCCAGGCTTCGTGCCGGCCTATATCAGGCCGCTGTTCTGCCGCGGCATCGGCCCGTTCCGCTGGGCCGCGCTGTCCGGCGACCCCGAAGACATCTACCGCACCGATGCCAAGGTGAAGGAGCTGATGCCGAACGACGCCTCGCTGCATCACTGGCTCGACATGGCGCGGCAGCGCATCGCGTTCCAGGGCCTGCCGGCGCGGATCTGCTGGGTCGGCCTCGGCGACCGGCATCGGCTCGGACTGGCCTTCAACGAGATGGTCGCCCGCGGTGAATTGAAGGCGCCGATCGTGATCGGACGCGATCATCTCGATTCCGGATCGGTCGCCTCACCCAACCGCGAGACCGAAGCGATGCGCGACGGATCGGACGCGGTCTCGGACTGGCCGATGCTGAATGCGCTCTTGAACTGCGCCGGCGGCGCGACCTGGGTGTCGCTGCATCATGGCGGCGGCGTCGGCATCGGCTACTCGCAGCACGCCGGCATGGTCATCGTCTGCGACGGAACGCCGGAAGCGGCGCGGCGCATCGAGCGGGTGCTGTGGAACGATCCGGCCAGCGGCGTGATGCGGCATGCCGACGCCGGCTACGAGCTCGCGATCGAATCCGCGCGGGCCAACAAGCTCGACCTGCCGAGCCTCGATGGACGATAGTTGGCCGTGAGGATCATTCGCGCCAGCGACTGCCGGAGCACGGCCTGGAAGAACGGCGGCGGCTCGACCACGGAGATCGCCGTCGCGCCATCAGGTGCGTCGCTGGACAATTTCGACTGGCGCATCAGCATGGCACGCGTTGCCTCCGATGGCCCCTTCTCCGAATTTGCCGGCATCGACCGTACGCTTGCAGTGGTCGCTGGAAGCAAATTGGCGCTCACTATCGGAGATGCCGCGCCGATCGTACTCGACAGCGACTCGAGTCCGATCAGCTTTGCGGGTGACACGCCGACTTCGGCCCGGCTCACGGCCGGTGCAATCACCGACCTGAATGTCATGACCCGACGCGGCCGGTTCGCGCATCGGCTGTTGCGTATTCGAGAGCCGCAACGTTGCGGCTTTGATGACGGCGACGTCGCGCTCGCCGTGGCCTGCTCCGGCACGCTCGAACTGTCTTTCCTGCAAGACAGCATGAACCTGACCGAAGGCGATGCCGCGCTGCTGACGCGCACAGGCGACGCCGCATTCTGGATCGCGCCAACGCCAACTGCGAAATGCTATCTCGTGCTGCTGCGCGAATGCCGCTCTCAGGCCGGCTCAGGATATCCGGCCGCGCGCGCCTCGGTGTCCCACCGCAGCATCAGGTCATAGTCTTCAAGCACGACGGAAGCGAACGCTTCGAGGCAAAGCCGTTCACGAAGATGCGCACACGCCGGTGCAGTGGCAAACGTCGCAAGAGTTGCCTGCAGGCGGGCAATGATCTCGTCCGGGCAACCGGGAGAGGCGACCAGGAACGGGATCGGCGCCGGATTGGTGACGGCAACCACCCTGATCTGCGACCCGAGACCAGGCTGATGGCGCAGCATCAGGTCGAGCGCGTAGCCGTCGAGCGGGCCGACGTCGACGTCGCCGGCCAGCACCGCCTCGATGACGCGCCGCGGCGTCGTCAACGGCCCGATGCTCTCGCGATAGAGCTTTGCCCCGTTTTGTTGAAAATACGGCAGCAAATGATGCCGCAATGCGTTGTAGCCGGAATGCGAGTCCGCGACGGTGTAGCCGACGCGTCCGCCGAACGTATCCTCGATGGTCTGGAAATTCGCGTCCGCCCGGACCACGAGACAGGTGGCGTAGACCGGCCGCCCGGCAATCGGCGCCTTGGCCGGCACCGGCGCCGCGACCGGCCGCGGCCGCTGCGTCGCCAGCATGAACGGAAAGCCGCACATGAAAGCACAGGCGAGATCGGGACGCGACCACAGGTCCGCCAGCGGAAGCGGAAAGGCGTGATCGAGGATTTCGAGATCGACGCCGCTTGCCTGCGCGAGCCAGCCGAACAGCTCTTTCCATGCAGCGGCCGCCGGCGGATTGACCGAGTACATCCGTGCATTGGCGACGCAGCGCATGTCCTGATGCCGCGGCCTCCCGGTCAGGCGAAGCGCAGGCGCTGGCCGATACCGATCCGCTCGGCCTTCTCCAGCATCGCATGTCCGAGCGCGATATCGGACAGCGAGAGGCCGCGATGCCAGAGCAGATTGGTCTCGGCGTCGCTTTCACGGCCGGGCTTGAGGCCGGCGACGATCTGCCCAAGCTCGGCATGCAGCGTCTTCTCGGAGAGCTTGCCGGCTTCGACATGGGCGCGCAGGCTGCCGAACTTGCCGCCCTTGCACTGGCCCCAGTCGTCGACAACAAGCTTCGACATCAGATCGGTCAGCGACAGCTCGATCGCGCTCATGGTGCCGTAGGGAACGACGAACGCGCCCTGCTTGATCCATTCGGTCTTCAGCATCGGCGTCGGCTTGTCGAGCCGGGAGGCCTCGACCACGATGTCGGCTCCCTCGACGCAGGATTTCCAGTCATCCGTCGCCACCACCTTCTTGCCGAGATCTCGGCTCAGCCGGTCGGCAAAGCTGTTGCGGCTCTCCACGCGGCGCGAATGCACGCGGATCTCGTCGAAATCAAAGAGATGATCGAGCAGGCGGACGTTCCAATAAGCGGTGCCCCGCGCCCCGATATGACCGAGCACCTTGGAATTCTTGCGCGCAAGGTATTTCGCACCGATGGCGGTAACCGCGCCGGTCCGCATGTCGGTGATGCCGCTTGCGTCCATGATCGCCTTCGGCGCGCCCGTCCGGGGATCAAACAGAGCGAGAATGCCCAGCTCCGAGTGAAGCCCAACCTTGTAGTTGTCAACGAAGTCGCCGACGATCTTGACGCCGGCCCTGTCGATCGGCGGCTTGATCGCGCCGCGCAGCACGTTGAAATGGCCGTTGGCTGCGCCGGGCTCGAGGTGGACGCGCGGTTCGATGACCGTATCACCCCTGCCCTGCGCTGCGAGGCTTGTTTCGATGGCAGCGAGGATCTCCTCGTCGGTAATCTTGAGCTCTTCGATGTCGAGCCGGTTGAGGTAGGCGATGTAGATTGGCGGCATACCGAACGCTCCCGAAATATGTCTATACATAAACTCTGGATGAGCAGTGTGTCAATCGCCTGCAAATATGCATGTGTCACGGTTCGAGCCGCTGATGCGCAATCAACTCATTCCGCAAGAACTACTCGATTTCATCGGATGTGCGACGCTACACGGATGTCCGAAGAAGTCGTGAAGGTCCTACCTTCGACAATGAGACTGCGCGTCAGCGCACGCCGTCTCCACTGCCTCGAAATCTGGTCGCGGAGGTGCGCCCGGAGAGGACTCCGCCTCAGGGCCGGCCTCGACGGCCAACTGCTGCCAGGTGGTTATCGCGCGCGCATTTCCTGGATGCTGCGCTGCACTGAGCCCTTGCTTGCGGATTCTCGATCAATTCGGGCCGCGGCGGCCCCTCGGCAAAAGGATCGATCCAGAGGAGTGGAAGTTGAAGCCGGCCCTGCCGGTTCCTCGCGAGGTTTTAGATCGCTACCTTTGCTAGAACCATTCAAAACGTATAGGGTGATTTCGTCACCGGGCTCGAGCAAGAAAGATGCCCGGGACATCAGGGAAGCGGGACGCTGAAGGGGTTGCTTGGTCGGGCGGCGCGGCTGTTTTCACGGCGGGTGCGGCAGCATGGAATTCGATGCGGGCAGCGATCCGGCGGCCTGGCGAGTTCTGTCGTTGCGACCTTGCGTGATCAGACTGGCAGTCGCGACAGGTAATCCCCCACATGCAGATGGTTGATCACAAGGCCCGTTATGAGCGGGCGTTGTGGGCTTTGACCTCGGAGGAGCCAGGATGGACCAACGAGAAGTGCTCGCGGCGTGGGAGAAGTTCGTCGAGCGCGGAGCGTTGTCGTCCGATTTGAGATCGTCGGTCGCTGCGTCGTGGCAGAGATCCAGAAATCACCACGTTACAGTCGACCGGGCGCGGGCGCCGCTTGTCGCCGACGCCGAGCTGTTTCGCCGTCGCTCCAAGCATGCTTCGCTTCGTCACGCCGCCCGGTGCGCTCTCGAGAACTCCAAGACGTTCCTGCGCGATGCGAATTCGATCATGATCCTCACCGATCCCAGCGGGCTGATCATCGACACGCAAGGCGACGACAGGGTCATCGACGCCGGCCGCGCGGTTCACCTCGAACACGGAGGACGCTGGAGCGAGGCCGATATCGGCACCAACGCAATTGGCGCCGCGATCGCGGAATCGAAACCGGTCCAGATTCGCGGGGCGGAGCATTTCTGCTCGGAGGTGCAGCGGTGGACCTGCGCTGCCGTTCCGGTTCACGATCCCAGCGATGGCGAATTGCTTGGCGTGGTGGACATCTCGGGCCCCGCAAGCACCTTCAATCCGCAAAGCCTCGCTTTGGCGGTCGCGGTCGGCCATCACGTGGAGAGCGTCCTGGCGCAATCGATCCGACAGGAACATGAAGAGTTGCTGTGCAGATTTCTGGCCAAGAGAGCGCAATGGTCGAATGACGAATGTATCGTGCTCGACCGTCGCGGCACGATCCTTCACGCCTCGGAGCGCGCCCTCAACGCGATCCGGCATGACCACCGCGGTGCTCGCGACGACGTGCCAACCCGCTTCTTGAAGAGCATTCCGTTCGATGAGTGGCCAAGCCGATTGAAGGAGCTGCTTCCAAACGCCAGCTTCAACTTCGTCGAGAACGAACGCTCCGGCATCGGCGCCATCGTGGTGCTGCATGCAAGACGACGCCAGCTGGTCACGCATCGGGACGTTCAGAGGTCCAAATCCGAGCTTGAACACCGCGAGACCGCGAGTTCATCGTCCGTTCGAAACGATTCGAAGCCGGAAACCCGGTCGCTTCCACGCGCCGCCCAGGGCACAGCCACCGGATTCGTTGCCCGCGATCCGGCTGTGCGAGCCATCGTCCGTCAGATCGAAACCGCGGCAGCGCGCAAGATGCCGATCCTTATCCGAGGCGAGACCGGGACCGGCAAGGAACAGCTCGCCCGCCACGCCCACATGGCGAGCGGGCGGACCGGCGCATTCGTTCCTGTCAATTGTGCAGCCTTGCCCGAGAGCCTGATCGAGACCGAATTGTTCGGTTACGCCGAGGGTGCATTCACCGGAGCGCGGCGCGGCGGCGCGATCGGACTGGTCAAGGAGGCTGACGGAGGCACATTGTTCCTGGACGAGATCGGTGACATGCCGGTCGCGTTGCAGGCCGTGCTGCTGCGGCTGCTCGACGACTGGACCGTGCGCCCGGTCGGTGGCGTCAGATCGAAGGTCGATGTCTTTCTGGTCTCCGCGACCAACGCCCGGCTCGACAAGGCGATCGCCGAGGGCAGGTTCCGATCCGATCTCCTCTATCGGCTCAACACGCTCGAGGTGACGCTGCCGAGACTCCGCGATCGCAGCGACTTCGACGTCATCGTTCGCCATCTGCTCGATGCCATCGATCCCAGCTGCGAAATCGCGCCGGCAGAGATCGCGCAGCTCGCCACGCGTCCCTGGCCTGGCAACATCCGCGAGCTTCGCAATGTGCTGGCGCGCTTCACCCTTGGCGCTGCGGATGGCACTCTGAGCGAGACGCGCCGGGTGGATATCGCCGCCCAACACCCGGAAGCAGAGGCCGGATCGCTCCACGACGTGCATCGGGCCCGAATCCTCGTGGTGTATGCCGAGACCGCCGGCAACATCAGCGAAACGGCGCGACGTCTCGGCGTCTCGAGAAACACGATCTATCGCGCACTCGGGCAAAAGAAGCCTGAGTGAGCCGCGAGCGCGTCAACCACCGAAGCTGCGCCACTGATCAAAGCAGCTCGGCACCGCCGCCTCGCGCGGGCCCGGCGGTCGGATCGTAATCATCCGACTTCTTGGCGATCAATGTCTGCGTCGTCAGGATCAGACCGGCCACTGATGCCGCATTGCGAACCGCGCTGTAGCAGACCTTGACCGGGTCGATGATGCCAGCTTCGACAAGATCGACTGCCGCGCCATTGCGCGCGTCGAGGCCATGGCCATTCCGGGCCTTGGCAATTTTCGTAACCTCCGCCTCACCGTTCAGGCCGGCGTTGCTGGCAATGTAGAACAGCGGCCGACTGAGCGCGCCCTGCAGCAGCTCGGCGCCCTGCCTGGTGCTGCCGTCCAGACGGCCGATCAGCTCATCGAGTTTCCCGGCCGTCCTGAGCAGGGCCAGCCCGCCGCCCGGCACGATGCCCTCTTCGATCGCCGCGCGGGTCGCATTGATCGCATCCTCGATCAGCTGGGTTCGGCGCTTCTGTTCAACCGGCGTGGCGCCGCCGGCGAGGATCATCGCCGTCCCGCCGGACAGCTTCGCGATTCGCTCCTGGAATTTATCCCGCTCGATATTTTCAGGCGCGGCCTCGTATTGGCGCAGCACTTGCTCGCGTCGCGCGGCGATGTTCTTTTGATCGCCTCCGCCCGCTGTGATCAGGGTCTTCGAGGCGGAAATGCGCACCTGGCGCGCCGACCCGAGGTCGTTTAGCTCGGCCTTTTCGAGCCTTCCGCCTAGATCAACCGAGATGACACGGCCACCGGTCGTGATCGCGATGTCCTCGAGCATTGCCTTGCGCCAATGGCCGAATTCCGGCGGATGGATCGCGGCGACCTTGAAGCCGCCTCGTTCCCGGCGCGCCAGCAATTGCATGATGACCGGCGGCGCCACCTCTTCGGCGATGATCAGCAACGGCCTGCCGCTCCTCTCGATCAGCGAGATCACACCGGCCAACTGCTCTCCGGTCTGGATCTTGATATCGGTCATGAGGATGAACGGATTGTCGAGCACCACCTGCATCTTCTCGACATCGGTCACCATGTGATGCGAGAGATAGCCGCGATCGAAGGCCATGCCTTCAACGATCTCCAACGTCGTCTCGACCGTGCTGCCATATTCCACCGCGACGATCCCATGATTGCCAGCGCGTTCGAAGGCTTCGGCCACCATGTCGCCAAGCGCGGCGTCATTGGCGGCAATGCTCGCCACGGCACGTAGACCAGCAGCGCCCTGCAGCGGCCTCGCCGAACGCCTGAGCGCGGCGATGGTCTCGGTGACGGCCAGTTCCAGCCCTTCGACCAGTTCGACCGGGTTGGCGCCGGCCGCAAGACATTTCAGGCCGTCCTGCACAAGGACATCGGCAAGCACGGTGGCCGTGGTGGTCCCGTCTCCCGCCACCTCATTGGTCCGCGCCGAGACTTCGCGCAGCACCTGCGCACCCATGTTCTCAAACGGGCATTCCAGCTCGATCTCGCTGGCGATGCTGACGCCGTCGCGCGACACGATCGGCGTGCCGATCGGCCGGTCCATGATTGCGTTCATGCCCTTTGGACCAAGCGTACCCCTCACCGCCTTGGCGAGCTTGGCAACGCCCCTGCCCAGCGCGGCCCGCGCCGCTTCATCGTGCAGCATGATCTTCGGCATTTTATGTCCCCGAACTTTGGCTTGAGGTCGTCTGGTCTGGACTCGTTCTCTTGCTGCACATCCGCATCACAGCACCTGCTATGTGCCCGGCGAGGCCGGCATTGTCTTCGATTTCGGGACGAATGGCGTTTCGAGGTCGAACCGTGCGGCGAGCAGACCGCGGCACAGCGCGCCATTGAATTCGGCGTTGATGCCGACGCGCCGCAGACCCGACACATAACCCGCAAGGCCGTCGGCTTTCAGCCGCGCCCCGGCCGCATCGACAAAAGCAGGCGCATCGCCTGCCGCCGGGCCTGCGACGGCACGTCGTTCGAGATAACGCTGCCGCAGCCTCTCACCAGCATCGTCGAGCGGCAGGCGACCAAGCTCGGTCAGCGTCAGGCTTACGATCCCCGCCGCAGATTGCCCGAGCGCAATGAGGTGAGCGAGCAGCGCGACCTGCCGGCGCTGGAACGCCTTGACGAGAAACGTCCGACGTAAATCATCCAGACTGCCGTCGGCCTCGGCGCCGAACGTCTCCTGAAAGGACCACCCTTTTGCAAGGCCGGCATTGATCTTGTCGGCATACATGTGCTCGCCCAGCACCACCCTGACGCCCTTGACCCAGTCCAGCGCGCTGATCGCCTGGCGCATGTCATCCGCCATCAGGAAAGAGAAGTTGGCCGCGCACCAATAGGTCGGCAAGCGGAACTCGATGTGGACACGGTCCGTCGAGTCCACATCGGCCCTGGTCACGAAATTCAGCTCGGTAACGGACTCGTCGAGCTCCGGATCCATCACGCCCTGCAGGCAGGCCCAGATCTGGGCCCGCTTGTCGTCGCACGAACGGCCTTCCGGCCGCATCGCCTCGTCAACGGCACCATTCATGGCTGTCACCGCGGCGCGTGCACGGCTTCAGGCAGATGGGCGTAACCACCGCCGGCCCGGATCTTCTTCTTCTGCGCTTCGACATCGATGCCATAGATACGAGCCGCGTTGAGGCCGAGAATTTTTGTCTTGGCCTCCATCGACAGCACCGAGCCGGTCTCCTTGGTGACGTCGGCGGGAATTTCGAAGGCCATGAACTTGTCGATCAGCCATTTTGGGGTCCAGATGCCGTAGTCGCTGCCGTAAAGGATCTTGTCCGGCCCGACCCAGAACAGCAGTTCTGATATCACGTGGGCGAAGTACCCCGGCCGGGAATGGATGAAGGGCAACGCAACAGCGAGGCCGGCGTAGACGTTGGTTTCCTGGGTCGCGATCCAGCAGAAATCGTCAAGCCGCGGCAGGCCGCAATGCTCGACGATGAAGTTCAGGTCCTGGAACGAGGTCGCGACATCGTCGATGTCGGCGACGTCGAACGCATCCCGGTTCAGCGGGATGATCGTCGGGCCCTTGTGGACGTGGATATTCTTGATGCCGAGCTTCTGCGCCGCCTCGAGATACTGATAGGACGCCTTGTCGGTGAGCTTGTAGCCTTTGGACTCGCCGCGCCATTCGGCGGTATAGAGCTTGACGCCCTTGAGCTTGTGTTTCTCGGACAGCGCGTGCAGATCCTCGAGGCCCTTGGTGCCGTCCCGCGGATCAAAGGCGCCGTTGAGGATGAAGCGGTCTGGATGGCTCTTCTTCATCGCCGAGTTCCGCTCGGTGGTGTTGAAGCCATTCTTGTAAAAATCGGTGAGATAGGTCGGCTGCAGGATCGCCATGTCGTCGTAGCCGGCGACGAACAAATCGTCGAACATCGTCTTGGCATCGTACTTCTCGAACTTCTCCTTCTCCCATTTCTCCGCTGGCGGGCTCAGGTTCGAGTGATACGCGTAGAAACATTCGATGAATTGCTTGCCGTGGATATTCTTCTGGTTCGCCGGGCTTCCGTCCCAGAAATGCGTATGTCCATCGATGACGAAAATCTCTTCACCCTTGGCTGTCCTGTACATGGCGTTTCTCCGGATCCCGCTGGATGCGTCCTGTTATGAGGCGCGTGATTGATGTCGTTGGATCGGCCCGGCCGGCTTCGCGCCGGCCAGGACCAGGTCGCAGGCCGCCGTCAGACGATGTATTTCATCATCTCGTTCATGTCGCCGAACAGCATGACGGTGTTGTCGTCCGTCATGACCATGCGGCCGTAGTGCGTCGAGGTCGATATCTCGAAGAGATGCGGGGTCATCACCCGGCCGAGTTCCTCCGAAATCTCGTCCATCTTGAATTCCATCTTGCCGTCGCCGTCGATGCGGATCATCGCGGGCATGTAGGTCACCTTGATATGGTCATGCCGACTCATGACCTCGGCGATCGCGCGCGCCTCGACGCTGTCGTTCATGGTGACACCGCATTGATGCGACACCGTGTCCTCGAAGGTGATGTCTTTCATCGATTTGAAGATGTTGTCAGTCTCGTGCAGCATGTCGATCTCCTGAAGGATTGAAGAGGTGAAACGATATTGATTACGACGCGAGATTTGCCGGAACCGTCAGGCCGAGCTCGGCGGCGATGCCCTTGATGCGGTTTTTCGCGTGCGCCATGGCGTCGGCGAATGCCGCGACCTTGACGCGCGGCTGCGACCAGACCGGCTGCAAATGATTGGCGGCATCGAGCGCGAGGTCGCCGTGTTTGGCCAGCCACTTGTTGAACAGCGCAAGGTTCTGCGTCGCGTAGGTAGGATCGGTGCCGAGGATGTGGAACAACTCGACCGTGTTGGCGAGGTTGCGCTCATAGTCGGCCTCCGCGGCGGAGACGACCGCCGGAGTGATGAAATCGTTCTGCGCAGAGGCCGCCTGCATCAGGAAGCCGGAGCGGAACAACTCGCCGACCAGCGGCTCGAACACCACGTTGGTCGCGAAATACTGCTCGAGGTAGTCGTTTGAACCCATCACCGATTCGACCGACTTGCGGACGCCTTGCCAGACCGGATCGTCCAGCCAGTGCTGCTTGCCGGCGGCAGTGTCGAAGCCGGGAAGGTCGAGCCCGATTTCGCTCAGATAGAGCGTGACGTCCTGCGCGAAGCGGAGCTTGTAGGACGAGTTGGTCAGGATCGCATTGTTGACCATCTGGGTGTAACCGTAACGCTGCGCCTGCATGGTCGAGGTGCCGAGACCGAACTCGGCGTGCTTGTAGGCGCCGAGATGGTTCTGCAGGATCTTCACCCAGGCGGGGTCGAAGCGGGTCGGCGCGCCCGACTTCCGGCCGTTCTCGATGGTGTTTTGCACCATGCCGCAAATCGTCGACTGGCGCTGGTAGTGCGTGCGCTCCCATTCCTGGTCGACGGCGCGGAATTTGTGCCAATTCGAGCTCTTGGCCGCCGTCCAATCCTTCGAATAGGTCGGCGTTCCGTCCGGAAACGAGATGATCCAGTCCTGCAGCAGATAGCGCTCCGGATCCGGTTGAACGTCGACCGTCATGTCCTCGTAGTGGGTCGCCTTGCGGCCCTTGGGTTCGAAGTAGTTGTATTTGCGGCTGTCGGAGCCCGGAAACACTGCGGCTCCCGCCGCTCCGGACTTGACAACTGCTGCGGGCTTGGTCGCCGCTGCTGCTCTGCTCGTTTGTGCGCTCATTGCTCACTCCCTTTTGCCATTCTGTTCTGCGACGAACTTTTCAACGCCGTCATCGCACCGCCGGCGTAAACTTGTCGAAGTAGATGTGGTCCGGCTCGACGCCGTTCATTTGCAGAACGGGCAAGACGGCGTCGATCATTGGCGTCGGCCCGCACGCGTAGGCGTCGATGGCGCCGCTCAGTTTTTCCTCGCGTAGATGGCGCAGCACGACCTCGTGGATCAGCCCGGTCTCGCCGTCCCAGCTGTCGTTTGGTTCCGCGTGCGACAGCGCCGGCACGAACTTGAAATCGTCGAGCCGCGCGGCGATGGCTGCGAGCTCGTCGAGGTAGAACAGGTCGGCGCGCGTTCGGGCACCGTAGAAGAACCGCACCGGCCTTTGCTCGCCGCTGCCGATGTGATCGGCCAGGATCGACCACAGCGGCGACATTCCTGAACCGCCGCCGATCAGCAGCATCGGGCCAGCTCGTTCCTCGCGCCGGAAGCAGGTGCCATACGGCCCCTTCGCGATCACCGCATCGCCGACGGCCAATTTCCCGTCGAGCTGGGACGAAAATGCCCCGTTCGGATATTTCTTGATGATGAAGCGAAGATTGGCGCCCTCGCCTGGCGGGTTCGCCATCGAGAAGGCGCGGGTGATGGAGCCATCCTGGAGGGTCAGATCGACGTACTGGCCGGCCCAGAATTTCATCGGCCTTTCGATCTCGATCTCCAGCAACCGGATGTCGGCTGTCAACGCCGTGATCCCCGCCACGCGGCCGGCAAATGCCTTGACCGCGATCGAGCGGCTGAGCAGGTCTTCGTCGTAATTGAGCAGCTCGACGCTGATATCGCTGTAGACATGGGTCCGGCACAGCAGGACGTGGCCGGTCTCGCTCTCGTAATCCGGCAAGGCGAAGGTCGAATATTTCAGCAGCTCGACATCGCCGTCGACCAGCTTCGATTTGCAGCTGCCGCACTGGCCTTCCTTGCAGCCGTGCATCAGCGAGATGCCCTGCCGGAACGCCGCGTCAAGGACGGTCTCGCCCTCTTCGACTTCCATCTCGATGCCCACCGGCTCGAAACGAACCTTGTGAATCCGCACGTCCGCCATTATCCCCGCCTTGTCGTCACGGCCATTGAATAGATCGATCCGGCAAACGCTCTTGCCGGTCCGGCAGGAGGGGCCGCGGGAAAGCGGCCCCTCCTGTCGTCGCTGCTCAGTTGCAGGGATTGATCTTGAACCCCTTGCGGTATTCGGCCGTCGCGACCTCGCGCTCGATCGGCGACAGCGCCCTGAAGCCGCGCAACGGACTGCCGAGCGTGTGTCCGCGCACGTGATCGAGCGTCCACATGTCCTTGGAGTCGAAGCGCAGATGCGGCTGCGCGATCATGGTCTTGCCGTCAGGCCGGACAAAACCGAGATCCTTGATCGCGTCGGCGACATCCCAGCCGTGATAGCAATCTTCCCATTCACGGCGACCGCTGAAGCGGCCCATCGCCGGCGTCGCCCGACCCTCGTATTCGGCGGCGAACGCCACCTTGTGGGTCCAACGGCAACCTTCGGAGCAGTAGGTGTAGATCTTGCCGTCGACCTCGTCGCAGACGAAGTCTTCGCGGATCAGGCACGGGACCATGCAGCTCCAGCAGCGGTGCGGGTAGACATAGCCGACCTCGCTGTTGAACAGGATGTTGGTCTCGCCGGGCACGCTGAGCTTGGCGTGCCACTTCCAGAAGTCGCCGAATTCGGCGTACCAGCCCGGATATTTGTGCTCGAACCACTCGAAGTCCTTCTCGGTCTGGGCCTCGATGCGCCAGAAGTTCACCGACCAGCCGACCGTGAAGAATTGCGCGGTCTTGTGGACGTAGTTCTTCTTGACGATGCGATCCCAGGCGGCGGCGACGTCGTCGTGATGGATCTTGATGCCGTACTTCTCGAGCGGCAGCATGTAGGTCCGGTAATAGTCCTCGTAGATCCAGCGGTGCCAGAGCTCGGCATAGGACTCCTTGTTCTTGTCGCGGTTGGTCGTGCCGTACTCGATGAACGTCCCGATCGCGGCGTCGACGATCGCGTGGTTCTGCCAGAAGGCGTATTTGAGGTCGCGCTCGAGCAGCTGATGGTTCGACGGATCGTTGATCATCGCCATCAGCATCGAGTGGCCGTTGCCGATGTGACGGGATTCGTCGGACTGCACCGACAGGAATACGGTCGGCAGCGCATAGTCGCCGTTGCGGGCCGCTTCCGACGGCATCGCCACGAACAAGGTATTGGTGAACGCCGTCTCGGCGACGACGGTCAGGTAGACGTTGGCGGCGGTGATGGCGTCGCCGGTCAGGAAGCCCTCGGCGAACTGGCGGCCGATCGTGGTCGCATAGCACTTGCCGAACGCGGCTTCCGTGATATCGAACCCCGCGGGATCGATATAGTTCTCCATGTACCACTTCTTGAGGTTCATCTGGATCGTCGAGTGACGGAACTCGTCGACCATCTGCATGGTGAATCCGGTGCGCAATTCCTCGCCGGGTGCCAGCCGCCCGACCATCGCCATCGAGCGCGCCGCCGAGATCTCCGGGAACGGGATGATCGCCAGGAACAGCTTCATCCACTCGACCCATCGCGGCTCGACGTTGCGGAACATGTCGCCGCGCAGCGCCGCATCGAGCGCACCGTAGACGCGATTGTCCTTCTCTTCCTGCATCGGGAAATACGACCGCAGGACCTGCTTCATCGGGTCACGCGGCGTCTTCGAGATCTTGTAGTCGGTCGGGAAGGTCATCGCCTCCTGGACGTAGCTTGGCGTCCAGCCAAGGTCCGCGACGCGGTTGGCCGCTTCAGCGATGCTGATCCCTTTCTGCGCGGTGATCTTGTTCAGTGTCAGACTTGCAGTCATTTCCAGCTCCTTTGAACGTTGCGTTGTCTTCAGCGTTTCGCGCGTTGGTCCCAGGTCAAAAACGCCTGGATCGCCTTGTTGAAATTCTCGGCCGCAGAACTCACTTTGATTCCGTTAAATGGATTTCTGATCTACTAGCTCGTCGTTTCACGTCAGTTCGGCTTCTCGGCGCCGACGGTCTTGTCGCCTCCGTCGGCGCGTTTGATCAGGGGCTTGCCTTCGGCGACGAATTTCGCCGAGAGGACCAGCGCACCGATCGCGAAATCCTTGCCGTGCGCGGCGGTCATCGCCTCGGTGATTTCGGCCAACTGAACGAAGAAGGTGTCCTTCGACTTCTCTTCATCGCTCATGTCCGATTGCGGAGACGGCGTACGCTGTTGTTCTTTCGATGCCATCATGGTCGTCACCTTGCTGTTGCCCATCATGCGTGACCTGACTGTTGGTGTTCGCCGGACGACGGGCCATTGTCGATCTCAAGCAGAGATGTGTTGAGCCATTCGCGTTCGGCCACGAGCCGCCGATGCTCTTCGCGAAGCATTTCCAGGCGTGCGGTCGCTCGACCCAGTTCGGCATGCGCTTCGGTTCCCGCGTCCACGCGTGCGGCATCGCGCCGGGCGCATGCCAGTTCGATTTCGGCACCACCGCGCGCGTGCTCGTTCTTGATCTGCCGCTCGTTGTTCTCGACCATTTCGTCGATCAGCCTGTCGCGGGCGACCATCCGATCGCGAGCGCGCTGCAATTCGGCGGCTTTCTCGGCGGTGAGCTCTGGCCCGCGCGGGCTGTCGTTTGTCACTCGCGCCACTCTCGTTCGATGATCCGGACTGAAGGCGAACATCTCGCGGTACATGAGCTAGGGAACCAGGACCGCACGGCCGTGAATGCGCCCATGATGCAGATCATGAAGCGCGTCATTGGCCTCGCTGAGCCGGTATTCCTTTGTGTGGAGTTCGACGAGGCCGCGATCCGCGAGCGCCATCAGCTCGACCAGCTCGGCGTAAGTGCCAACCAGGTTGCCGACGATGGTCTTTTCCGACGTGATCATGTCGATGGTCGGGATATCGATCTTTCCGCCATAGCCGACGATGTAGTAGGAGCCGCCGTTCGCCGTCATCGACAGGCCCTTGGCGATGGCATCGCCCTCACCGACGAAGTCGATCACGGCTTCGGCGCCGCGGCCGCCGGTCAACCCGAGCACGGCCTCGACCTCGTTGCCGTCGGCCTTCACGAGATGATGCGCGCCGCACGTCTTGGCGAGCTCGAGCGACTTTTCGGCGCGATCGATCACGATGATTTCCGCCGCGCACAGCGCCGCGAGAACCTGGATACCGATATGGCCCAGTCCGCCGGCGCCGATCACCGCGACATATTCGCCAGGCAACAGATGACGGGATGCCTTTTTGGCGGCGCGATACGCCGTCAGCCCGGCGTCGGTGTAGGGGGCGACGTCCTTCGGTGCGAGCGATTTCGGCAGCTTGATGAGGGAGCGCTGTCCGGTCAGCAGATATTGCGCATAGCCGCCATTGGCGTTGATGCCGGGAAACGCGCTGTCCAGCGCGTGCATGTCGTCGCCGCGCCGGCATGCAAGGCAATGCCCGCTGGTCACCAGCGGGTGGCAGATCACGCTATCGCCGACCTTGACCCCTTCAACCCCCGGCCCGATCGCCTCGACCCAGCCCGCGTTCTCGTGACCCATGATGTAGGGAAGCTTGACGTCGACCTTGCTGCGCCAGATGCCTTCGACAATATGCAGATCGGTGCGACAGACGCCCGCACCGCCGATGCGCACGATCACGTCCATCGGGCGCGAAATCTTCGGGTCGGTCACGTCCTCGAATCTGACGAACTCCTTCGCCGTCAGCTTCTCGTCGAACTCATGAAGCACCGCCGCTTTCATTGAATCAGCCTCCCCGGCAAAATTTTTTGTTTTGTCGATCTGACGTGATCGCCATCCCGCAGAATAGTTCAGCAAGGGCTGTGCCAAGCGCACAACGATCTGATCTTTCTATTGTTCTTGCGATCTCGCGAGTGCTCGCGCCGATCCGCCTCGGAGCAGACTTTGCGCGCGACTGTTCCGAGACGGAACAGTTTCACGGCAGCAACAGCGCGTGAGCGGAAATTTGGATTTTAAGTTGTTTGATCTATGATCGTGAGAACCGCGCCAGGCGCGAGAACGACCCGAAACGGGCTACGACCAAGAGGAAATCGCCAAGCAGCGACTCCGGGAGGAGCGATTGATGCTGACCACGGGCCGACGCATGGACAATGCTTGGATGACGCTCGAGCAGCGCGGAGCGCCACCAGCAGAACTTCTGTCTGCCGATATCTACGATAGCTGGATGCGATGCATTTCGCTCGGCCTCGATACTCTGCGGCCTCCGTCGCCCGAGTTCGTGAGCGCCGCGGTGTTGCGCCAGGAACAGCAACGTTGTTCGTTGATTCGCGGCCTTGCGCTCGCGGAGATGCACACGTTGCACCAGCAGATCGCCGGCTCCAATTTCATGATCGCCTTTGCGAACGCCGACGGCCTGCTGCTCGACATCATCTCGGACTCGAGCTTCAGCGATGCTTCGAACGCCGCGAGCATTCGGCCCGGCACCGTCTGGACCGAAGCGATTTGCGGCACCAACGGCCTTGGCACCGCGGCGTATCTCAAGCGGGCCATCGTCGTTCATGGCCGTGACCACTTTTTCGCCCGCTACAACAATCTCACCTGCATCGCGGCGCCGATCTTCGCGCCCGATGGCGAACTGGCCGGCATCCTGGATGCGTCGTCGGATTGCATGTCGCGGCAGGCGCACACCCAGGCGCTGGTCGCCATGGCCGCAACCCAGATCGAGAACGGCCTGTTCCGCGAACATCACCGCGGCAACATCCTGATCGCGTTCCACAACCGCGGCGAATATCTGCACACGTTGAGCGCGGGCCTGCTGGCCGTCGACAATGAGGGCAGGATCCTTGCCGCCAACAGGGCCGCAAGCGTTCTGCTGCATGGCCTGCCGGCCTCGCCCGGCCGGCGCTTCGCCGATGTGTTCCGTACGAAATTCAGCGCCTTTGTCGATGAAGGCCGGCGTAAGGAGCGCCAGCGCCTTGAGGACGAGGTCGGCAGCCAGTTCGTTGCGACGATCGAGAACGCGCGGCAGTTTTCGATGATGCAAGCCATCTCGCGGCCCCGGCTGCCGACGCCGAAGGCCTCCACACCGTTCGTCTCCGCCGATCCGGCGATCGCGGCCGTGGTGCAGCGGGTCGGAACCGCAGCACTCCGCAAGATGCCGATCCTGATCCGCGGCGAAACCGGCACCGGCAAGGAGCAACTCGCCCGCCATGCCCATGCCGCCAGCGGACGGGCCGGCGCCTTCGTCCCGGTCAATTGCGCAGCGCTTCCCGACAGCCTGATCGAGGCGGAGCTCTTCGGCTATGCCGAGGGCGCTTTCACGGGAGCCAAGAAGGGCGGCGCTGCGGGGCTGTTCAAGGAGGCGGATGGCGGCACGCTCTTCCTCGACGAGATCGGCGACATGCCGGTGACGCTGCAAGCCGTGCTGCTGCGCTTTCTGGATGATTGGACCGTCCGTCCGGTCGGCGGCACCAAGCGCCAGGTCGACGTTCTCCTGGTCTCCGCCACCAATGCCAATCTCGACGACTCGATTGCAAGAGGCCGGTTCCGATCCGACCTGCTGTTCCGTCTGAACACCCTGGAGGTGACGCTGCCGCCTTTGCGTGAACGTTCCGATTTTGCCGAGATTGCGCGGCATTTGATCCACAAGATCGATCCCTTGATGGATTTGACGGAAGGCGCGATCGATAGTTTGGCGGAGCTGGATTGGGGCGGAAACATCCGCGAGCTGCGCAACGTTCTTTCCCGATTGTCCCTGGCCGAGCCGGGAGATCTGATCGACGAGACATCGGTCGAGACGGTCCTTGCACATTCGGGCGGCGAGCGCCTGCCTGGCAGGGCGATCGGTGCGGGCGCGCTCAAGGCCAACCTGCATGAGCTACAGCGCTCGCATGTGCTGAGCGCGTATGCGGAAACTGGCAACAACATCAGCAAGACCGCGCGCCGCCTCGGCGTGTCGCGCAATACGATCTACCGCGCCCTTCGCAGCAAGCAGGACTAGCACGATCCGGCTTTGTCGCATGGAATTAGGAGTGTCAGCATGTTCGAACCGGAAAACAGCCTCGAAGCCCTGATGCAAGCCGCCGGCAAGGACGCCAACATCGTTCCCGCGTTCTATCACGCGCTGCTCGAGACGGAGATCTACATTCTGACGCCGGAAGCACCGATGAAACCTGGACGCCGCCGTTCGCTTAAATTTCAGGAACAGATCAATGTCGCAACAGTCGATTTCCAGAACATGAAATGGCACCCCGCCTTTACCTCAAAGAAGCGCATCTACGACTATATAAGGGAGCCTGAGGTGTGCCTTGGCGCTGCCGCGCGCAGTCTGTTCGAAATGTTGCCCAACTCGAATTTCTGGCTCAATCCATTGTCCGAATGTCAGAAGCCGCTGCCCGCGAGCGAGATCGCCTTGCTTATGAACGGCAAGATCTTCGACATAACGATGAGGTCCGCGCGATAGGCGCGGTGCGACGCAACGCCGAACGACGACTGCCGGTGGCGCCTGCGGCGCCACCGATGAGGATGGGGGTTTAACGGACGTTGCCTCCCGCGTTTACTTGCCCTGGATCAACAAGCCGAGCGGCTTGAGCGGGCCGACCGGGATCATGTCGAACTTCAGGAAGCCGCCGTTTGCGAGCGGCAACGCATTGACGGCTGCCGTCGCCTGCTCGACCGAGTCGGCGTTCATGAGGAAGACCACGCCGGGCCTGTCGTCGCGAAACCAGAACTGTTCGATCTTGCCGTCGAGGTAGAGCCTGAGCGTGTTCGGGACTTCCTTCGGCATGATCTCCTGCCTCTGTTCGTCGGTGATCGGCTTGGCAAACGATCCGATAGCGAAGACTTTCATGCGTATTCTCCTTGGATTGACTTGGTTGACGCAGACATCTGCCCGTGGCCCATCGAGCTGATGTGACAGGGCGGAAACGACATTTTTGGTGTCATTCACGCCATATGACAAAGCTCGACTTTCCGTAAGTTCATTGAACTATCAATGATATGGCGGTATCGCTGAGCAGCGGCACCGATGTGCTGCGCGAACGGAGATAGCCTAACCATCTCCGATCTTGTATTGTCGTATCCGACAACTTTGAAGCCATTTACGCCATGCGCATCGCGATACTTGCTTTGGAAGGATTGTGGGACACCGGGCTCACCGTGATGCTCGATGCGTTCTCGCTCGCCCACAAATTTTCCACCCTGCAAATGGGCGGAACACTCCGCTTCGATGTTTCCGTCGTGGGCGTGCGGCGACGGGTCCGGTCCGGTCAGGGACTGACGATCCCGGTGCAAGCCATCACGCCGGAGTTGAAGCCCGATTGGGTCGTCGTGCCGGCGCTGAGTACGGCGAGGCCCGAGCAGCTGGTCCCCGCGCTCGAACGACGGGACGTCATCCAGGCCAAGGCGGAATTGCAGAAGTGGCACGCGGGAGGCGCCCATATCGGTGCTTCCTGCATCGGCTCGTTCGTTGTGGCTGAGACCGGCCTGCTTGATCATCAGGACGCGACGACGACGTGGTGGCTCGCACCGCTGTTTCGGCAACGCTACCCGCGTGTCCGGCTCGATGAGACCCGGATGCTGGTGCCGTCGGATGTGGGCGCCACGGCGGGCGCCGCGATGGGACATCTCGATCTCGCATTGTGGCTGATCCGCCGCGCCAGCCCCGAACTCGCGGCCGTTGTTTCGCGTTATCTGCTCGCCGACCTGCGTTCCTCACAAGCCACCTTCATCATTCCAAACCATCTCGCCCAGGCCGATCCGCTCATTCAGCGTTTCGAGCGGTGGGCACGCGACCATCTCAAGGACGGCTTCTCGCTACAGGACGCTGCCGACGCATTGGCGACGAGCGCGCGCACCTTGCAACGCCGCTGCGAAGCGGTGCTGGGCAAGTCGCCGCTGTCCTACTTCCAGGATCTCCGGGTCGAACGCGCGCAATCGCTGCTCCACGGCAGCGGCCTCGACCTCGACGCCATTGCCGCCGAGGTCGGCTACGTCGATGGAGCAACGTTGCGAACGCTGTTGCGCGAACGCCTGGGACGAGGCGTGCGCGAGCTCCGCGCGAACCTGCGCTGACGGCTGCTGATCGTTCGGCAACCCAACTATTCGCAGCAGCTCAAGGTAACAACGCGAAATTGCGCGGCTGTGCTTCTTTAAAAATTAGTTGGTACAGCACGACGCTCCGCGACCATGCTTGGCAGCTCCTAGCGCCGCAGTTTGTATCCCGCAGCATCGCGGTCCCAGGTGTCGGCCGTCCTCCCGGCCTCGCGCAGCGCGACCTTCTTGATCTTGCCGTTCTCGGTGAGCGGCAGATCGGTGACGATCCGGACAAAGCGCGGGATCGCGAAATAAGCCATCTGCCCCTCGCAATGCCTGACCACGTCGATGGCATCGAGCATATGTCCTGGTTCGAGCTGGATGGCCGCTGCAACCTCGTCCTCGCCGAGCTCGGATGGCAGCGGATAGATGGCGCATGTCGCGATCGCCGGATGCCTCAGCAGCACCTGCTCGACCTCCCAGGACGAAACATTCTCGCCGCGGCGACGGATCGAATCCTTCATTCGGTCGACAAAGCGGTAATGGCCGTCGGCGTCGCGCACGACGCGATCGCCGCTGTGGAACCAGAGATTCCGCCAGGCCTCGACGGTCTTGTCGGGCATGCCGAAATATCCCGTCGCAAACGCAAACGGCTCGCGCGCGCGCAGCAGCAATTCGCCGGCTTCGCCGTCCGGCAGCACCGCGTCGTCGGGATCGACGATGCAGGCTTCCACGCCCTCGGCAAGACGGCCCATGGTGCCGGGCCGATCGGATGGAATGCTACTCGCGAACACGAAATTGGTCTCGGTCGAACCGTAGCCGTCGAGCAGCGGCACGCCGAAGCGCGTCAGAAACGGACCGTGAAACTGGCCGGGAACGCCGCCACCGAGCGCGACGCGCAGGCGATGGGCTCTGTCGTCTTCGGACGGCGGTTGTGCCAGCAGCATCACCGCCATCGCGCCGAGCAGATAGCCGACCGTCGCCTGATGCCGCCGCGCCGCGGCCCAGAAGCCCGACGCGGAGAATTTCGGCTCGAGCACATATGTGCAGCCGTTCAGCAGCGCCTGGTAGAACGCGTTCAGCGCATTGGTGTGGAACAGCGGCAACGTCGTGAACAGGACGTCGCCCTCGACGATGCCGAGCGCACGCGCCGAATAGACGCCCCACCAGAACATCTGCGCTTGCGGACAGCACACGCCCTTGGAAGGCCCCGTGGTGCCTGACGTGTAGAGAATCGCGACCGTGTCGCCGGGCCTGACTTGCGCCGGCGGCGCTTCCTCCGCAGGCGCAGCCAACTCCGGCGCGGGCGGCAAGGCGCCGCCTCCCATCGTCCAGATCAGGTCGGGCGGCGCGACATCGCTCTCCAGCGTTGCCAGGGTCAGCCTGCAAGCCAGGTCGATGACCAGCAGCTTCGGCCTCGCGTTGCGCAGGATGTGGCTGAGCTGAATTCCGCGCAGCGCCGTGTTGATCGGCACGCTGATCGCCCCCATCCAGGCGCAGCCGAGATAGATTTCGAGAAATTCCGGCCGGTTCGAGCACATCAGCGCGACGCGGTCGCCGGCGCAGATCCCCGCTCGCATCAGCCGCGCTGCCGATACGGCGGCAATCCTGGCCGCATCGGCGTAGCTCCATCGTGTCGCACCGCAGATGAAGAGCGTGCGGTCGCCATATCGCGCGGCCTGCCGCATCAAGACCGTCGAGAGAATCCGGTCCGCCGGCGGGAAACGCTCTGCTGCCTGCGGCCAGATTGCCTGCCCCGGCGGCTGCCCGGCGGCATTGCCCTCACCTGCCTGCACACGCACCTCCACCCACCGCATCACCCACGCCAACATCACGGCTGGTCAGCGAGATAGTTTAGACTTAAAGTATTCACCAAAGCCACCGCTGCGGCAAGGGCTGCGTGCGGGTTCCGGCCGCGATCCGGTGAAGGGCCGGAGGCATCAACAGGAGCACTGCCCGCAATGCGCCGTGAGTTTCCCTATCGATCGCCCTCCGATGCCTTCATGGCGGCGGCCGCACGGCGTCCGGACGCCCCGTTCCTGCTTGCGCCGGCAAGCGCAAAACTGAGTTACGCGCCCGACGGATTCGAAATCGCATATGGGGCGTTCGAGACGGAGGTCGATCGCCTTCGTGCGGAATACGCGGCGGCCGGCTATGGCCGCGGCGCGCGGGTGGCCCTGCTGCTGGAAAACCGCCCGGTGTTCTTCCTGCATTGGCTGGCGCTCAACGCGCTCGGGGTGTCGATCGTGCCGATCAACCCGGACGTCCGGCCGGACGAGCTGTCGTTCCAGCTCGAACTGTCGGAAGCCGACCTGCTGGTGGCGACGCCGGATCGTATCAACGTGACCAGGGATGCGACGCTCGGGCGCGCGAGGCTGATCGATACCGACGGTCGCATTCCCTCATGCGCGAGCGTGGTCACGACCCAGGATCCCGACTTCGACGGCGAATGCGCGCTGCTGTTCACGTCAGGCAGCACCGGCAAGCCGAAGGGCTGCATGCTCTCGAACCGCTATTTCCTGCAAGTCGCCGACTGGTATCTCGCACAAGGCGGCGTCGCCACGCTGCAGGCGGATCGCGAAATCAATCTGACGCCGCTGCCGATGTTCCACATGAACGCGCTGGGCTGCAGCGCGGTCGGCATGATGGTGCTCGGCGGCGCCGTGGTGCCGCTCGACCGTTTTCACGCCAACCGCTGGTGGCAGTGCGTCGCCGACAGCGGCGCAACCGTCGTGCATTGTCTCGGCGTCATCCCGGCCATCCTGCTGCAACTGCCGGCGACCGAGGTCGAACGCCAGCATCGCGTGCGCTTTGCCTTTGCACCCGGTGTCGATGTCCGCCACCGCGCCACTTTCGAGGAGCGCTACCGCATCCCGATCGTCGAAGCCTGGGCGATGACCGAGACCGGAGGGGCCGCAGCAACGACCACCGCGAAAGAGCCGGCCGGCTTCGGCGCGCGCTGCGTCGGCCGACCGTCCGAGGGGATGGAGTATCGCCTCGTCGACGATCAGGGCGCCGATGTGGCACTCGGCAGACCCGGCGAGCTCCTGGTCCGCGCCAAAGGCGACGCGCCGCGCGCCGGCTTCTTCAGCGGCTACCTGAAGGATGAAGCGGCCACCGAGGCCGCCTGGCAGGACGGCTGGTTCCACACCGGAGACCTGGTGTTCGCCGATCCGGACGGCCTGATGTATTTCTTCGACCGCAAGAAGACCATCGTGCGGCGCAGCGGCGAGAACATCGGCGTGCTCGAGGTCGAAAGCGCGCTTTACATGGACACGCGCATCGGCAGTTGCGCGGTCACGCCCGTTCCAGACGATATCAGGGGCGAGGAAGTTTTCGCCTTCATCGTATCGAATGCTGATGTCGACGACGCCGATGCGCTCGCGACATCGATCGTCAGGGCCTGCGCCGAGCGTCTCGCCTATCACAAGGTGCCGGGCTATGTCGCGATCGTCGGCGAGCTGCCATTGTCATCGACGCGCAAGCTCGCCCGCGGCGAAATCAAGACGCTGGCGGCCGCAGCGGTTGCCGCCAACACCGCGATCGACATGCGCGCGCTGAAAGCCAAGCTGCGCCACGCCTGAGTGGGAAAGATCGGGTTCGGCTGGAACCGCGACGACGGTTCACCTCTCCCTTGGGAGAGGTCGATTTGCGCAGCAAATCGGGTGAGGGTTACGGTCTATCGAGAGAGCAAGAGCCCTCACCCGGCGCTGCGCGCCGACCTCTCCCCGGAGGGGAGAGGTAAAACTGAAGCCTCGGCGATGCGACTCGCCCAAAACCTGTCGTGCGCTATGGCAATAGCTTGTACTTGCCGTTCTCGATCTGCACCAGAATCCGCGCGCGCTCGTCGACGCCGTAGCGATCGGCCGGCGTGTAGGTGTAGATGCCGTGGGTGCCGATCACGTCCTTGGTCGTGAACAACGCCTCGCGCAGCGCGTTGCGGAACGCCGGCGTGCCCGGCGCCGCACCGGTCGCCTTGGCGCGCCTCGCCGCATCGATGAACACCAGCCAGCCATCGAACGCATAGGGCGAGAACGCATCGGCCGGCGGCTCGCCATTGGCCTTTTCATAGGCTGCGCGGAACGCCAGTGCGACCTTGCGGATCGGATTGCTCTCGGGAAGCTGCTCGGCCGCCGTCACCGGTCCGGTCGGGCAGATGATGCCCTCCGCCGACTTGCCGGCGAGCCGCAGGAAATCGGCGCTGATCATGCCGTGATTGCCGTAGAGCGGCCCCTTGTAGCCGCGCTCGGACAGCGCGATCACGGGTAGCGCGCCGGGCGTACCGGTGCCGCCCAACATGATCGCATCGGGGTGTGAGGACATCGCGCGCAGCACCTGCGCCGTCACCGAATTGTCGGAACGCGCATAGCGTTCATTGGCGACCACCTTGATCCCGGTCTTCTCGGCGCCTTGCACCAGCGAGTTATACATGAGATCGCCGAAGGCATCGGAGAAGCCGATGAACGCCACGGTCTTCACGCCGCGGCCCTTCATGTGGTCGACGATGCCTTGCACCAGCAGCGATGTCGGCTGCGGCGTCTGCACCACCCAAGGCCCACCCTCGCCTGCCGCGACCTGCGCGATCGGCGAGATCGCCACCATCGGCACCTTCATCTCGACCGCGACCGTGGCCATGGCCAGCGTCTGCGGCGCGCCCGACGTTCCGATCAGGAAGTCGACCTTCTCCTGCTCGACCAGCTTGCGCGCGTTGCGCGTCGATGCCGCAGGGTCGGAGCCGTCGTCGAGCTGGATGACGCGGACCTTTTCGCCATCGACATCTCCGATATAGGCCTGGCCCGCCGCCAGTCCCTTGGCGTTCGGCACGCCGATCGAGGACACCGGACCGCTCAAGCCGGTCACGAATCCAACGAGGATTTCAGCGTGTGCCGGTGCCACGACGGCGAGCAGCAGCGCGGCGCCGACCAACAAAGTCTTTTTCTTGTTCATGAACTCGCTCGATGTGGACGCAACGGCGCTAACCCTGCCCTGCCGGCGCCAGCGCAAGCACGCGCAGCGGGCTGCCCGAGCCGTTCTGGATTTTCAGCGGCGCGGCGAAGATCACCGCGCCGGTCGGCGGCAGCTGGTCGAGATTGCACAGGCATTGCAGGCCGTAGCGCCCGCCGCCGTGCAGGAAATGATGCGCCGGATAGGGTGGATCGAGATGCCCCGCCTGCCCCGCATCAGTGCCGATCGTCTCGGTGCCGAGCCCGATGATGCCGCGCTCATCGACCAGCCACCGCATCACCTCGGGCCCCGGCCCCGGCGTATGCGCGCCGTCGTCCTTCAGATTGGCGTAGTCGCGCCAGCCCTTCTTCGACCAGTCGGTGCGCAGCAAGACCCAGTGCCGCGGCGGAATTCGTCCGTGCGTCTTTTCCCAGGCCTCGACGACCGGAATCGTCAGCAGGAAGTCGGAATCCTTTGCGGCCTCCGTCGAGCAATCGATCACGCAGGCCGGTGCGATCATGTCGCGCACCGGCAACGTGTCGACCGAATTGTTCGGCAGGTCCTTGCCGGTGAACCAGTGGATCGGCGCATCGAAATGCGTGCCGGTGTGCTCGCCGAAGGTCAAATTGTTCCAGTACCAGGCGGGGCCGGCGGCATCGTATTGCGATATCTTCTGGATCCGCACCGGAGCTGCCTGGCCGAACTCGGGCGGCAGCACGATGACGGGAAAGTCCGGACTGAGCGTGAAGGTCAGGTCGACGACACGCACCGCGCCCGATGCGACCGCGCCGGCAAATTGCATGAGACTGTTGCTGTCCATTGCGCTTTCTCCCGCTCTTTCTCGATTCGGCTATGCCCCTAGCTCTCGTTCGACCGCCTTGGGATTGGCGGCCAGGCGCTGACGGATCTCCTCGGCGACATCGCCGACGAAGACGTCCTCGAGCCCGCGCTTGAGCGCCGACACGATGGCGTTCGCGACCACGCGTGGCGCGACCTTCGGTGGCGGCACGGTCTGGAACCACTCGGTGTCGAGCGGACCGGTGAACAGGTTCACCACCTTGACGCCGCCCGGCCGCAACTCCGCGCGCAGACTGTGCGACAGCGAGAGAGCTGCGGCCTGCGAGGCCGAATAAGCGCCGAAGGCCGGCCAGTTCGCCAGCGCATAGACCGACAGGATGTTGACCCAGGCGGCGGCGCTGTTGACGCCGTCGGCGCCGCGCATCCGCATCGCCGGTCCGAACGCCTGCGCCAAGTGCACGAAGCCGAGATAGCTCTGATCGATCTCGTCACGCACGACGCTGGTGCCAGGCCGATCGAGCAGCCCGCCGGCGCGAATGTGCTCTGACGTGTTGACGAGGATATCGACCTTGCCGCCGATATCGGCGGCAAGGTCCTTGGCCGATTTCTCGTCGCCGACATCGAGCGGCACGATCTCGACGCCGTCGAGCGCGCGCAACGCCTCCTCGCCGCGGAACGGCTTCCACGGCTCGGCGACGCCGACGAACACGATCGATGCGCCGGCCGCCCTCAGCGCCCCCACCACTTCCTGGCCGACGATGCTTCGTCCGTTGGTCACCAGAACGCGGCGGAATTTCGGATCGGCGGTCATCTCCCGCCACTGCCTGTCGTCGGTCATGCCAGGGGTCTCCCGTTCGGGACGTGCGAAGGCCACGGCCTGCCCGCTCTTGTCGAGCTGAAACGACATCGTGACCGGCCGGCCCTCTTCGCAATCCGCATGCAAATGCGTCACCAGCCGCGGTCCGCAATCCATCGCGACCAGGCCGACGCGCCATGGCGCGCGCTCGCGAAAATGCACGTCCGCCGGGACGTGCAGCGTGGTCTCGCTCAGCAGCGTGCCGCGCCGCGGCGCATCCGTGAAAGCGAGATCGGCGGACAGGCAGGACGGGCATGCATCGCGCGCCGGATAGCAGAAGGCGCCGCAGGCGCCGCAACGCTGCAGCATGAAGCGGCCTTCGGCAGCCGCGCGCGTCAGACCAAGCGACGTGCGGCTGCGCGGACGCGGCGGCGACGTCGGCAGCCGGGTCCGGGTCAGCGGGTTCTTGCGGCGCGGTTTTGCGATCGGCTCGGTCATGCGCCTGGTCCCGCGAGGATCGCCGCGCCCGAGGCGAGGCCACGATCATAGTTGATCATGCCAAAGCCCGACGCCAGGCCGATGCGCGCGTCCTTGACCTGGGTCGGACCGGCGATGCCGAGCACCTGGCGCATCGCCTCGGTCACCCCGAGATAGGCGCCGCCGGCGCCGGCCTGCCCGACCGACAACTGGCCGCCGGAGGTGTTGTGCGGAAACGAACCGTCGATCGTCAGGTCATGCTGCCGCACGAAGTCCGGGCCCTCGCCCTTGCGGCAGAAGCCGAGGTCCTCGAACTGCATCATCGAGATCACGGGATAATCGTCATAGGTCTCGACGAAATCGAGATCGTCGGGCTTGACGCCGGCCATCGCGTAGAGCTCGTCGACATCCATCGCCCAGCCGCCGCGCACCTGGACGGGATCGTCGCCGAACGCGTTGTGGCGCTCGATCGTGGCGAGGATTTTCACCGCCTGCAGATCGAGCGACGCCGCGACATCCTCGGCCATCACCAGGAACGCCTCCGCGCCGGCGCAGGGCATCACGCAGTCAAACAGATGGATCGGATCGGCAATCGGCCGCGCCGCCATGTATTGCTCGATGGACAGCGGCGCCTTCATCAGCGCGTTGGGATTGCGCCGCGCATTGGCGCGCTGGGCCACCGCGATCTTGCCGAAGTCTTCGCGCGTCGCGCCGAAGCTCCGCATGTAGTTGCGCGCGATCAGCGCAAAGCTCGCATTGGCGCCACCGGCGCCATAGGGATAGACGGCGTCCTGGTTGAAGCGCGAGAAATTCTCCAGCGTGGCGCGGAACGAATCGACGTGGTTGGTGTCACCGGCGACGCAGGCCACGATGCGGGCGTCACCGGCCTGCACCGCCCGCGCGGCCCGGCGCAGCGCGGCAATCGCGCTGGCGCCGCCAAGCGGGATGGTGTCGATCCAGCGCACGCACAGGCCGAAATGCTGGGTGAGACCGATCCCGCTGTCGAGCCCGGCCGTGAAGCTCGACACGCAGAAGCCGTCGATATCGCGCGGCGCGATGCCGGCGCCATCAACCAGCGACTTCAGGGCGCGGCCGATCCACCATTGCGCGCTCTCGATCGAGTAGCGCACATAGGGGATCGTTACGGGAACGGCCATCACCACCCGGTCATAAGGTGTGCGGATCGAGTTCTGCATCTGACGGCCGGGTTCCTGCATCCTCAACGGAGCTTGGGTTCGGTGCTTTGCGTGCGCGCCACCAGCGCACGAAAATCCTGGCGGGCGCGCTCGTTGGCGAGCGCGAAGCTCGGCCCGCGGCTCGGCTCGGTGCCGTTGAGCCGCTGCAGCTGCACCCACATCTCGGCACTCTTCAGCGCGACCGCCGCGCAGTTGACCACGGGCGCATGGCCGATCTTGAAGCCATGCTCACTCGCGATCAAAAGACCCGGCAACACGCCTGCGGGAATCACGACATCGGCGCCGCGATCGAGCAGCGGCTGCGCGCACGCCGCGAAGTCGCGCAACATGCGCGCTTTCGCCTCGGCATCGCCGGCGAATGCGGCGCTGAAATCCTCGGGACGGCAGCCCATGCCGGTGACATGCACCACGCGACTACCGATACCGTAGCGTTCGGCCTGCTCGTAGTGCCAAACCTCGAACGCAGAATCGATCGTGACGAGGCCGAAGCGGCGGCCAAGCTGCGATGCCGCGAGCAGCGTCGCCTCGCCGACTCCGATGACGGGAATCCTCAGCGCCGAGCGCAATTCGTACAGTCCCGGATCCTGGAAGTGGCCCATGACATAGGCGTCGAAGCCGCAGCCCTCGGCTTCGAGCCCGTTATCGACGGCCTGGATCGCGCAACGAAATTCGCTCAACCGCCCGAAGTCGCGATCGGCGGGCGTGATGCCCTCGACATGAACGCTGGTGCCGGGCGCTGCGATCTCGTTCAGGTAAGCTGCGAGCCGCGCCATATAGGGCGCGCTCGTGGTCTGGTCGACGAAGCTCTGCCAGAAGACGCGCACAGCGGATATCCTGTTCACCGGCGGAAATATTTCAAGCACAAAATAATTTTGACGTCAATTCAGCGACGCCGCCGCGCACGCAGCGCGTGACTTCGCCGGCTTGCCGAAACGACGAGCAGCTGATGCCGTTCGCATTTGCACCGGCGAATCCTGCCTTCGCGGCCGTCCGCGCCGACGCAAACTTTTCCAAGAACCGTAGAGTTGACGTATTGACGTTCCGTCGCAAAATACTTTAGGCTTTAAATAATTGACAGGCATCGACGCTGGTGCGGGCGCGCGCCGATCGTTGCGTTGCTTAGGGTTCCTCGACCGTGGCTGAGATCATCGAGCTCGGAACAGCAGGTACGACGCGCGGCCCGGCGTTCGCTGCGATCGCGCACGCCCCTTCAGGATTTGGCAACGTGGACAGCCACGAAATCGCGCACCAGGCCGGCAAAGACCTCCGGCATCTGATCGGGAAGCGGCACCATGCCTCCTGAGAGCTCGTGCAGGACACTGCCGCCGATGGCTCCAGCAACCTTCGGAGCCGCCGGATGAGCGTGCGGATCGTCGGTCGGCGCGATGACCAGCGTGGGGCACCTGACGTGTCCCAGACGATCCTCCATCCGATAGCGATTCACCACCCGGTGGCCTTCCGCTGCCATCTCGCCAGCCCGCAGGGCGTCGATCATGAAACGCCGCAGCAGATCTGCATTGTCGGCCGGATAGAACGGCTGCCGCCGCGCCCACAGCTCGGTGAGATGGGCGCCGTCACCGCGCGTCTCGACGTCGTCGATCACCCGCATGTTCGCATGCCTGGCGCGCCTGTCAGCATCGACGAAAGGACAGGCCGAGAGCACCAGCGCACCGACCCGCGCCGGCGCCGCCGCGGCGATCTCCACCGCGATCGCAGCGCCGGTGTGATGGCCAACGATCGCAGCGCGCGGCAGCTCCAACGCATCGAGCAGCGCGAGCGCACCTTGCGCCCACAATTCGATCGATGGCTCGCCTGTCGGCCGGTCGGAATCCCCAAAGCCCAGCGTGTCCATCGCAATCGCGCGGAAATCGCGGCCGAGCAGCGGCAGCACGTCGCGGTACTCGTCCCACGAGCGCGGCGTCTGGTGCAACAGCAGAACCGGAAATCCTGTTCCCGCCATCGCGACGTGGATGCGGCCGAGTCGGGTCGCGACGAAGCGGCGCTCGACGCCGGAGCCTCGATTGCTAGCGGTCATTTCACAACTCCCGTCGGTCATATCCCGATCCATACTGACATCTCGCTCAGGTAGCGGCTGTTTTCAACCAAGGGGAATGCAATGCGCAAGATCTTGAGTTTGACTGCACTCTTGGCAGGCCTGATTGCGGCTTCGAACGCGCAAGCCGACATCGTGGTCGGATTCGTGACCTCGCTCAGCGGCCCCGGCGCCTCGATCGGCATCCCCTATGGCCGCGGTATCCAGGCCGCGCTCGCCTACAAGGGAGAAGTCAATGGCGAGAAGATCAAGCTGATCCAGCTCGATGACGGCTCAGACCCGTCCGCCGCAAGCCGCGCCGCACGCAAGCTGATCGAGGAGGAGAAGGTCGATCTCCTAATCGGCACCGCGACCGCGCCCTCGACCATCGCGATGATTGCGGTCGCGACCGAGCTGAAAGTGCCGATGATCGCCGTCTCCCCGATCACCGGACAGCCGGACCCAGCCGACCAATGGGGCGTCTGCATTCCGCAGCCCGCCTCGCTGCTGGTCAAGGTCGTCGCCGACCGCATGAAGCGCGATGGGATGAAGAACATCGGCTATATCGGCTTCTCCGACGCCTGGGGCGATCTGGTCTACAACGGCGCCAAGGCGGCCGAGGCCAATGAAGGCATCAAGGTGCTGACCAACGAGCGCTATGCGCGCGTCGACACCTCGGTGACCGGCCAGATCCTCAAGGTGCTTGCGACTCGTCCCGATGCCGTCCTCGACGGCGGGTCGGGTACGCAGGGCGCCCTGCCGCTGCTGGCGCTCGCCGACCGTGGCTTCAAGGGCAAGACCTACGGCACGGTGGCGCTGGTCAATCCTGATTTCGTGCGCGTCGGCGGCAAGGCCGCGGAGGGCATCCAGGTCTCCGCCGGTCCGGTCATCGTCGCCGAGCAACTGCCGGACAACCATTTCGCCAAGAAGCTCGCGCTCGAATTCCGCGACGCCTATCAGAAGGCCAACAACATGCCAACGACGGACGGCTTCTCGGCCTATTCGTTTGACGGCTGGCGGGTCTTCACCACGGCGGCGGAGCGCGCGCTGAAGACAGCAAAACCCGGCACGGCCGAATTCCACAAGGCGCTGCGCGACGAGATCCTCAACACGAGGGAACTGGCCGGCGTCCACGCCATCTACAACTTCAAGGCGGGTGCCTATCACGGCGTCGACGAACGTGCGCTGGTGATCGTGCGCCTGACCAACGGCGCCTGGACCTACGAGCCCTGAGCAACGAAGAACGGCCGAGACCATGACGGCAGACATCGCAGCGATCCTTGCGATCGACGGAATCGGGACCGGGGCGATCTACGCGCTGGTCGCGATCGGCACCGTGCTGATCTTCACCGTCACGCGGGTGATCTTCATTCCGTTCGGCGACATCGCGGCCTTCACCGCGTTGACGCTGGCGGCGCTCGACGCCCGGCAGCTTCCGGGAACGGTCGGACTGGTGGTCGTGCTGGCGTGCATGGCCTGCGTCATGGAGGTGGGTTCGCTCGCCCGCGCCGGCGAGCTACGCTCGGTACCGAAAGCAATCCTCGGCTATCTCGTGCTTCCCTTGATCGTGGTCGGAATCGTCTGGCTGACGATGCGCTTCAATCCGCCGGCGCCGGCCAGGATCGTGCTGGCGCTGCTCCTGATCATGCCGGTCGCGCCGCTGCTCGACCGGATCGTGTTCCGCCCGATCGCGGATGCCTCGGTGCTGCTGCTGCTCACGGTCTCCGTCGCGCTCCACTTTGCGCTGGTCGGCCTTGGCCTTTTGTTCTTCGGGCCGGAGGGCGTCAGGACCGAGCCGCTGACCTCGCTCGGGATCGAGATCGCGGGCGTCCAGGTGTCCGGGCAGACGGTGCTGATCCTCGTCGCGGCACTGGTTTTCAGCGGCCTGCTGCTGGTGTTCTTCGATTTCACGCTGCTCGGCAAGGCGCTGCGCGCGACAGCCTTCAACCGGACCGGTGCGCGGCTAATGGGGATCAGGCCGGCGCGCGCCGGCACCATCGCCTATCTCTTGGGATCGCTGATGGCGGGCGTCTCCGGCATCCTGATCGCGCCGGTCAACACCATCTTCTACGATTCCGGCTTCCTGATCGGGCTGAAGGCCTTCGTCGGCGCCATCATCGGCGGCATGACCAGCTATCCGGGCGCAGCGCTTGGCGCATTCGGCGTCGGCATTCTCGAAAGCTTCGCCTCGTTCCAGAGCAGCACGCTGAAGGACGTCATCGTGTTCTCGCTGCTGATCCCCGTCCTGCTCTGGCGGTCGCTCGCCTCGCAGCATTCCGAAGAGGAAGTCGAGGAATGAGCCCGACGCAGATCCGTCTCGTCATCGCAGCGGTCGTCGCCTGCCTCGTCGCTGCGCCGGCGGTGCTGAATCCATTCAGCATCACGCTGATGAACTATATCGGCATCTACGCACTCGCGGCGATCGGGCTTGCGTTGTTGACCGGGGTCGGCGGCATCGTGTCGTTCGGCCAGGCCGCCTTCGTCGGCATCGCGGCCTACGCCACGGCGTGGGTCACCGCGGTGCACGGCTATTCGCCGTGGTTGGGATTAGTGCTCGCCGTTCTCCTGACCTGCAGCGTTGCGGCGATCCTCGGCCTCATCACGCTGCGCCTGCAGGGGCACTTCCTGTCGTTGAGCACGGTGGCGTGGGGACTGGCGATCGCATTCCTGTTCGGCAACATCGAGGGGCTCGGCGAGCACAACGGCGTTTCCGGCCTTCCGCCGATCTCGATCGGCCCGATCGCCCTGGTCGAGAGCTGGCAGATCTACTTCCTGATCTGGGCCATCGTCGGCGCCGTCCTTCTGGTCTGCTACAACCTGTTGGACTCCCGCATCGGCCGCGCGATGCGGGCGTTGCGCGGCGGCAATACGCTGGTCGAGAGCCTCGGCATCAGCGCGTTCCAGATCAAGCTTGTGACCTTCGTCATCGCCGCCTTCCTCGGCGCGCTGTCCGGATGGCTCTACGCCCATCTCGGCCGCTTCGTCAGCCCGGGGCCGTTCGATGCCAGCATGGGCATCGAATATCTGATGATGGCGATGGTCGGCGGCGCCGGCAGCGTGCTCGGCGGCGTGGTCGGGGCCGCGATCGTCACGCTGTTGAAGAATTCCGTGCAGGACTACCTGCCGCTGATCGCCAAGGGCGCCTCGGGCCAACTCGAGGTCGTCGCGTTCTCGGCGCTGTTCATCCTGTTTCTGCAGCGGGCGCGGCAGGGCATCGTGCCGTTCGTCGCCGGCCTCCTGCCGGACCTGAAATCATCCCGGCCCGAACCGGCCGCCCCCCTGCCGCGCCGCGAGCAGCCGGCGCCAGGCACGCTGCTGCTCAAGGTCAGCGGCGCGCAACGGCGATTTGGCGGGCTGGTCGCCGTCAACAATGTCAGCTTCGAGGTGCGCTCCGGCGAGATCCTCGGCCTGATCGGGCCGAACGGCGCCGGCAAGACCACGATGTTCAACCTGCTCACCGGCGCGCTCCGCGCCAACGGCGGCGAGATCAAATTCGCGGGACGGTCGATCACCCACGACCGGCAGTTCCGCATCGCCCGGTCCGGCATCTCCCGTACCTTCCAGCATGTCAAACTGCGCCCGCGCATGACGCTGCTCGACAACGTCTTGCTCGGCACCTATGCGCGCACCGGGACCGGCCTGCTCGCCGGCGCGCTGCGGTTGAACCAGGCGGAGGAAGCGAGCGCGCGTTACGAGGCCTTGCAGCAGCTCGAACGGGTCGGTCTCGCTGACAAGCCGTTCGAGCTCGCCGGCAATCTGCCGCTCGGCAGCCAGCGCGTGCTCGAAATCGCCCGCGCCCTCGCCGCCGATCCGACGCTGCTGGTGCTCGACGAGCCGGCAGCCGGCCTGCGCCGCCAGGAGAAGCTGAAGCTCGCCGAGCTGTTACGCTCGCTGCGCGCGGATCATCTGACCATGCTGCTGGTCGAGCACGACATGGAGTTCGTGATGTCGCTGGTCGATCGCATCGTGGTGCTCGATTTCGGCTCAAAGCTCTGCGAGGGCGGCCCGGCGGCGATCCGCAGCGACGTCCGCGTGCAGGAAGCCTATCTCGGAGGTGTCGCGTGACGCAGATGCTCTCGATCGAGAATGTATCTGTCGCCTACGGCAAGGTCGAGGCCGTCCGCAACGTCTCGCTGTCGGTCGAGCAGGGACAGATCGTCACCGTGATCGGCCCGAACGGCGCCGGCAAGACCACCCTGCTGATGGCGGCGATCGGCCTGCTCCGATCCACCGGACGGATGATCTTCCAGGGCAACGACCTGGCGAAGATCGACGTCGAGGGCCGCGTCGAACGCGGCCTCTGTCTGGTGCCCGAGAAGCGCGAACTGTTCGCCGACATGTCGGTCGCCGACAACCTCCTGCTCGGCACCTACAGCCTGCGCGACCGCTCGGCGACGCGAAAATGCCTCGACGACGTATTCGATCGCTTTCCGCGATTAAGGGAGCGCAGCAAGCAGGCGGCCGGCACCCTATCGGGCGGCGAGCGGCAGATGCTGGCGCTCGGCCGCGCGCTGATGGCGAAGCCGAAGCTCCTGGTGCTCGATGAACCGAGCCTCGGGCTTGCACCGCTGATCGTCCGCGAGATCTTCCGCACCATCGCTTCGCTGCGCAGCCTCGGCGTGTCGGTGCTGCTGGTCGAGCAGAACGCGCGCGCCGCGCTCGAGACCGCCGATTACGGCTACGTGCTGGAGACCGGCGAGATCATCCAGTCAGGGCCCGCCGACACCCTGATCCACGACCCAAAACTGATCGCGGCCTATCTCGGCGGGCATTAGACCAAGAGCTGGACTAAAAAGCAGCAAAACAACCCCATGCAAAGTAGGGTTGGTGCCTCGCATCATCCAAACACACCAGAACTTGTAGCTATAAATGCCAGCAGTTCGATGTCCGCTTCCGGAGAATAAACGGACTGGCGAAGCGACGCACATCCCCTGACGGGGGTATGTCTCCGCTACGGTCGGCCGTCAGCATGTCAGCGGGACAAGACCACGTCAAACCAACTTGATTTGCTTTGCAACCACGCAGCCGATCTGGCGCCGTCTCGACAAAGCGAGGGGGTATTCATACCACTGGTGGGCGGTACCGCCCTTGCCCGGCGGCATCAACAACGGTGCCTTTTCGGCGAACGGCATCTTCGGCCAGATCATCTTCGTCAATCCGACCGAGCAGGTGGTCGTCGCAATCCAGAGCGCGTGGCGCCAGCCGGAGGACAGCAACGCCGGGGTCGAAATCGTCGCGATGATCAGAGCTGCGGTGCGCGCGCTGCGAACGGACGCAGCGTCGTAGGCCGCGGAGCGGCGGCTTCCGCGTGTTGGGTAAGCGCGGACCGCCAAGTGGTGAATGACTTGCCGGAGCGCGATCCTCGATGGATCGGATCCAGCCCAACCGGGGTGTACGCTCGACGCATGGCCGCTATCCCCGTTGAGCGCATCCCCTTATGATCGGCCACATGGATATAGCTGGCTTCGACCTCAACTTGATGAAGGCCTTTGATGCGCTGTACGCGGAGCGTCACGTGACGCGCGCCGGATCGCGGATCGGCCTCAGCCAGTCGGCGATGAGCGGAGCACTCACGCGCTTGCGAGAGCTTCTTGGGGATGAGCTATTCGTGCGAACGCCTTCAGGCATGCAGCCGACACCCCGCGCCCATGACCTTGCTGGTCCCGTCTCGGACGCGCTCCGGCTCCTCCGGAGCGCGCTACAGGCCGATAGCTTCGATCCCGCGACGGCCGACAATACCGTCACGCTCGCGATGACCGACTATGCGGCGTTCGTCTTGTTGCCGCCACTCATGGCCCGCCTCAGCGTCGATGCCCCCCACATCAACGTGCGGGTCTGCGGGATGTTCGGACGCGATGAAGCTATCACCCTGCTCGATAGCGGCGAGGCGAACCTCGCGATCGGTTTCCCCGTCGAGACGTCAGCGCGCATCATGAGCAGCCCGCTGTTTTTCGAGAGTTTTGCCTGCGTCGTGCGAGAGGGACACCCGGCGTTCGCAGGTGGTCCAAGCATCGAGGCTTTCGCAGCAGCGCCGCATCTTCTGGTTTCTCCCGAAGGCGACCGTTCCGGGATCGTCGATCGAAAGCTTGCCGATCTCGGCCTCGAACGGCGCATCGTGCTGAGCCTGCCGCAATTTCTGGCCGCACCTTTCGTGATCGCCGGAACCGACATGGTCGCGACGCTGGCCTCCCGGATTGCACGAAGGTTCGCTGATACCGGAGCTGGAATAACGGTGTATGCTCCGCCGCTCGAATTGCCCACCTGGCCACTCCATTTGATGTGGCACCGGCGGGCGGATACGCATGGGGCAATCGCCTGGATGCGCGGCATCATCACCAAGATCGCCGCGTCGGCTTGACGCCATCAGTCTGATCGATAGTGCCACATCAGGACTTGCGATTTCCATCCGCATCGCCGTTCCGCTTTGTTGGATTCACCGAAATAGAAGAGGTGATCGACATGCGAGTTTTGGTAACAGGCGCGACTGGCTTGATCGGCGGTGCGGTAGCGCATCGATTGAAAGAGGGAGGTCATGAAGTCGTAGGGCTTGCCCGGTCGGAAGCCAGTGCGGCCAAGCTAGTGGACCTGGGCTTCGTGGTGGAGAGAGGTGAGCTTGCCGACCCGGCGAGCCTGGCCTCGGCGGTGCGGGGCGTGGACGCCGTCGTCCATGCCGCTTCGCCCAACGACCACAACGCTGCGTCGCTCGATGAGATTGCAACGCGCGCAATCCTCGAAGCGCAGCGCGGAACGGGTAAGCGCTTCATCTATACCAGTGGCAGCTTGGTCTACGGCTCCACGGGCGACACGTCGGCGACCGAGGACACTTCCCTCAACCCGGTCGAGATGGTCCGCTGGCGCCAGGCGCTGGAACGCGAGATCCTGGCGGCCGCAGCCGAGGGCGTCCATCCGGTCGTGATCCGGCCTGCCTGGGTATACGGCAACTGGGGCGGCGCCGCGATGATGATGGTCGCAGCGGCCAAGGAACATGGCGCGGCGCTTCATGTCGGTGATGGTCAAAATCGCTGGTCGACCGTGCATGCCGACGATCTGGCCGAGCTCTATGCGCTTGCGCTCGAACGGGCACCGGCGGGATCCGTCTTCAATGGCGCGCACGGTTCGCCGCCGCGGCTCATCGAGATCGCACGCGCAGCAAGCGAGTTAGGCGGTGCCGGGGGTCGGGTAGCGGCATGGCCGCTCGACGAGGCGCGCAAGGTCCTCTGGGGCTTTGCCGATGCGATCGCCTCCGATCAGATCATCTCGGGCGAGAAGGCAAAGCGCGAACTCGGCTGGAAGCCCCGGCGGGCATCGATCATCGACGAATTGCGCGCATATGCCCTGGCGGTTGCTTAAGCCATGCACACGACATTCATTTGGCTGCTCGCCGCAGCCTTCGCCTGTGCAGGTCTGTTCAATGCGATCGCGACATCGACGACGCGGAGCAACTTTGTTCGATGGGGGTATCCCGCGTGGTGGTGCCGAGTCACCGGGGGATTGGAGATATCGGCCGCAATCCTGGTCGCACTACCGGCAACCCGTGCAGCAGGTTTGACCCTCTGCGCCGCCATTCTCGCGGCGGCAGCTTTGACCATCCTGCGACATCGGGAGTTTTCCCATCTCGCGCCGATCGGTTGCTTTGCTGCGTTGCTGCTGATGGCGATTCGGATTTCTTGAAAGATCGATGGCTTCCAGGCATTTGGGGGAGCCGCCGATCGGCTTGAATTCCGAAGGAGAACGAGTCCCCTTAGGCTTCAACCGTCGGATTGCCCGGATATTCCTTGACGCCGCAGACGACGATCTGGAGCAACCGGCTATCGCCGGAACGAGTTCCGTCGGGAGGAGATCGATCCGCGAGAGGATCTCCAGCGTCGATCGGATCTCCGCCCGCGCCTCGGAGCCAGTTGCTCTTGCCGATAGATGCTGCGAAGTTGGAAAGTACATCCTTTCCCATGAAAGCAGGAGTGCTGGCAATCGGCGTTGCCGCTTTTCTCAGTTTCTGGCCCGAAGCCGAAGGTCTACCCGTCCATCAGCACGTCAGCTCATTTTGGCAGAGCGGACGCCAGCCGGTTTGGCCACCATGGGCGGCTTTTGACCCAAAGCCGACTTCTCGCCTGTTCAATCAAAGTTTATCGTTCGGTCGGGTGAATGGTTGACATGTGGATTATAGCGTATGGGTGCATGTTCAGCCTACTGCAACTCTGGATTATGATCGGAACATTGGCCCTCGCGCGGGGTGCTGGCAAGCTGATCCGTGAAGAAAAGCAGATAGCCAACCCGGATCGTTCCTATTATCGGCGTAGTGACAGCGACCTTTTTAGGCTGATCTTCTGTTTTGTCCTTTGGTTTTCGACTGGGCTTGGGCTGTACATCCTTTGGCTTCAGGTTACCGGCGGCGCTTAAGGACGACTTCGCTTCTGGCCCCTAGCGGACCTACGAGTGTCCGGGATGAGGTCGGCCAATGACCCATTGCAGACTTCGGTCTACGCTGTCATTTTCGTCCGAAGGGATGAGAGGGGTTAGACGGATGTCACCGCAAGGGCACCATGACAAATACAAGTCTCGCACCTTGCACCCGCAAGAAAGTAGTCGAGACGCCGATTTGATAAGCCTCATGGCGGCCAATGGCGAAGGTGGCACGGTCTTTCATGTGTTAAACCATATTTCAGAGCAATACGAAGACATATACACTGCGCTCATCGATGACCGGACGGTTGTTACTTTTGAGATTCCGCGCGCTGCTGGGGCGATGACCGTCAAAGAACTTCGTGTTTTCTCTCTTAGTCAATATCGCGAAGAACTAGGCCAAGGTAAGCGCCGCATACGCTTGGATCGAGCGGTGGAAGATGCACGGAAGCTCCTCATCAAATGAGCTGGATTACGCGATCAGTTGGCAGCCTGCTTCAAATTGCGAACGTCCGCTTCTGGCCCGTTGCGGACATGCGATGACTCGACGAGCTTAGGGGATAGTCCTAATTCGGTGCTCGCCGAGTGTTCCGGTTATCGTTATTTGCTCCGCTTGTCCGAGCCGTCTCCGGCGAGCCGGACAGCGTCGATGTAGGGATTCGACGCACGATGCTGCTCCAGATCAGAGCGAAGCGCATCCACTGCCGCCTTATCGAAATCGATCTCGGGAGGGTCCAGTTGCAAGGGGGTTTCGACCACCAGAACGGTCTTTGTACCATTTGCGTCGATGATGTATTCGACATCAGCGGATAGCGCGTTACGGTCGGTTATCATACGAACCTCATGACTGGGCGGTTGGTGGCTTTCTCATATCATGACGCACGTTCCGATGTCGGCTCATGGCCCAAAACCGACATACCGCGGTCGCCCGGCAACGTCTGGCTTTAGGGGCTAAAGCCGACAGGGCGGATTTGGGAATACACGCCCCAGCTCTGGCCCGCCGAGACCGAGCGTGCGTCACGCGACGGGATCGCGGGCGAGGCCCATCGCCCGCAGCGCCGCGGCAAAGGCTGCGAGGCGTTTTTCGCGGTAGGCGGCGTGATCGACGCCGTCATAGTTCATGAAGCCCTGACCGGTCTTCATGCCGATGCGCCCGTCGCGCATGTTCGCGGCGATGATGTCGGGCGCGGCGTAGCGGCCGTCGCCGAGCGCCTCAACCAGATAGCGGCTGGCGTGGTGCAGGATGTCGCCGCCGCCCCAGTCGATGAATTCGAGCAGGCCGAGCACCGCGAAGCGGAAACCGAAGCCGTGGATGATGGCCTTGTCGATATCCTCCGCCGATGCAACGCCCTCCTCCACCATGCGCGCAGCCTCGTTCATCGCCAGCGTCTGGATCCGCGGCACGATGAAGCCCGGCCGCGCCGCACAGACCACCGGGACCTTGCCGATGCCTTCGAGCAGCGCTTTCATCCGCGCCGTGGTCTCTGAAGCGGTGAGCTTGCCCGGCGATAGCTCGATCAGCGGCACCAGATAGGCCGGATTGAGCCAGTGCGCGTTGAGGAAGCGGCCGGGATGTTCGATCGCGCCGGCGAGATCGTCGACCAGGATCGTCGATGTCGTCGAGGCGATGATCGGGCGTTCGCCGGCCAGCCGCGAGGCCTCGGCCAGCGCCGCCTGCTTCAGCGCGAGGATTTCGGGCATGCCTTCGAAGATGACGTCGCAATCTGGCAACACCCTCGCCGCTTGTTGCCTCGGCAAAATCGTGATGCGGTCGGCTATCGCCGGAACCAGTTCCGCCGGGAGGAGATCGATCCGCGAGAGGATCTCCAGCGTCGCTCGGATCTCTGCCCGCGCCTCGGCGGCCAGCGCATCGAACGCACCCGCATCGCGCTCCTTGAAGTCGACGATGACAACCCGATGGCCGGCAAACGCGAACACGACGGCAATGCCACGGCCCATGCGCCCGGCGCCGAGGCATCCGATCAGCGGTTTCATCTGAAGCCCTCGACGAGAAGGGATTGCAGCGCGGCCCGATCGAGATGCCCGAGTCCGAGCGAAGACAGGGTTCGTCCGGTCACCGCGAAATCCTCGCCAGTGATGGCAGAGCCGATCGCGAGGAACGCCTTCGCGAGCGGCGTCGGCACGCCGACAAGCCCCGCTACCGACGCGAAGAAGGATAGGCCGAGGCGCAGATCCTCCAGCATGTAGCGGTGCGCGACCAGAACCAGGCGTTCCGACCAGTCGCCGGAATCCGTGAGTTCCTCGTGTGCATCGCGCGCATACATCCAGGGCTCGCCGTCGCGCGAATAGTGATCGGCGAGCGGGAAATGCGGCCCGCCATAGCCGAGCGCCTCACGGATGGCGATGCGCTCGGCATCGAGCGCATCGGTGACGCGACGGATCGCGGGCTGGGTTCCCTCCTTGTGAATGTCCCATTTGTCGAAATGTTCGATCGGCCCGGCATTCATCGTGATCAGCGGCGGATGGATGATCGGGCCGGCATTCATCAGGGCACCGGAAAGCGCGTCGCCGCAGGGCTCGATCGCATTCGGAAACGCGCGTCCGATCACCTCCAACGCGTGACGGGCCGAGCGCAACGGAAACACGCCGGTCGGCAACCGCGCGCCCCGGCCCGAAATACGAACCGCATACGGGCCCTGCTTGCGCGCAAGCCACGGCAACGTCCCGGTCTCCGCGGTCGCGATCTCCGCACGATTGCCCGCCTCGCGCGCGGCGCGGGCGAAGATGTAGGAGCCGAACGTGCCCGGCGGCAGGAACACGACCTGGCCATCGCGCAAATGCGGCGCGGCAAGATCTGCGATCGCGGCCTGCGCGAAGGCGGGTGTCAGACACAGGATGAGATCGGCCGATTCGATCGCCTCCGCGATCGAAGCCGTGATGACCGCGAGCCGGACTTCGCGGCGGCCCGACCGGTCGATCACCGTGATCGTGCCGCCCTGGGCACGCTGCGCCTCGACGTCGCTGGAATTCCTCCGCCACAAACGGACCTCGTGCCCGGCCAGCGCGAGATCGCCGGCCGCGGCGAACGAACCATTTCCCCCACCCAACACTGCGATCTTCAAGACGTCCTCCCGCTTCAAAATCGTCACGCTGGCGTGGTTTGCCGTTCTGTTCCTGCGGAATGCGGCGCGCGCGATAATGTTTCACTCTTAAAATATCATGTCAAGCAAGCCGCTCGTTTCGCGGAGCCACAGCCCTGCGTGCAAATTCTACGAAACAAGCCTCATTGTGCGCAAAAATCGAGCTGCTGCACCGTCGCGCAGCCAAAGGCGCAACTTCGATTGACTTCATTTTTGTTTGATGTCTAAACTAGTTTCGGTCGCACGGGATACCGTGGAAGGCCCGAGGAGACGAGCATGGCAGAACGCTCTTTCGCGCGCGAGGTGGAGGACCTCAAGCTCGGCGCCGGCCAGGAATTCCGCGGCGAAGGCATCCTCGCCATCACCAAGGCCCTGCTCGAATGCGGCGTCAGCTATGTCGGCGGCTACCAGGGCGCGCCGATCTCGCATCTGATGGACGTGCTGTCGGACGCGCAGGATATCCTCTCCGATCTCGGCGTGCACTTCGAGACCAGCGCCAGCGAGGCGACCGCGGCGGCGACCTTGGCCGCATCGGTGATGTATCCGATCCGCGGCGCGGTCACATTCAAGGCGCCAGTCGGCATCAACGTCGCCTCCGACGCGCTCGCCAACCTCACCTCGGGCGGGGTGACCGGCGGCGCCCTGATCATCATCGGCGAGGATTACGGCGAAGGCTCCTCCATCATGCAGGAGCGCTCGCACGCCTTCGCGATGAAGTCGCAGCTCTGGCTGGTCGATCCGCGGCCCGACGTCGCCTCGATCGCCAAGGCCGTGCATGATTGCTTCGAGCTATCCGAGGCATCGAATACGCCCGTGATGCTGGAGGTGCGGATTCGCGCCTGCCACGTCCATGGCCGCTTTGCCACCCGCGACAATGTCCGCCCCAGTTTTCCGTTGTCGCGCGCGCTCGAGCAGCCGCAGCGCAACACCAACCGCATCGTGCTGCCGCCGGCCTCCTATCTGCACGAGAAGGAGAAGGTCGAGAAACGCTGGCCCGCGGCGGTCGAGTTCATCCATGCTCGCGGCATGAACGAGACGTTCAACGGCGATCTCGACGATATCGGCATCATCATGCAGGGCGGCATGTATAACGGCGTCGTCACGGCGCTGCGCGAAGCCGGCCTTGCCGACATCTGGGGCGAGACCCGCGTTCCGCTCTATGTGATGAACGTGACCTACCCGATCGTCGACCGCGAGGTGATTGAGTTCTGCCGCGGCAAGAAGGCGGTGCTGATGGTCGAGGAAGGCCAGCCCGAATTCATCGAGCAGGCGCTGCACAAGATCCTGCGCAATGCCGACATTCCGGCGAAGCTGCACGGCAAGGACCTGCTCCCGATGGCCGGCGAGTACACCGCGCAGGTCATGAGCCAGGCGATCGGTGCCTTCGTCCGCCGCTGGCGCTCCGACGCGCTGCCGGATGCCGCGCGCGCGCCGAACATCGACCAGGTCGAGGTCGACGACAAGATCCGCGCACTGGCCGACGTGGTGCCGCCGCGGCCGCCGGGCTTCTGCACCGGCTGTCCGGAGCGGCCGATCTTCTCCGCGATGAAGCTCGTGGAAAAGGAGCTCGGCCCGCACCACATCGCCGCCGATATCGGTTGCCATCTGTTCTCGATCCTGCCGCCGTTCAATATCGGCGCCACCACGATGGGCTACGGGCTCGGCCCCGCCTCGGCCTCGGCGTTCAACGTTCCCGCGGCCAAGCGCTCGATCTCGATGATGGGCGACGGCGGCTTCTGGCACAACGGGCTGACCAGCGGCATCGGCAACGCCGTCTTCAACCAGCACGACGGCGTGATCGTGGTGGTCGACAATTACTATTCCGCCGCGACCGGCGGCCAGGACATCCCCTCCTCGCGCGCCGACAACCGTTCGCGCTCGACCAAGCATCCGATCGTCGAGGCGGTGAAGGGCGTCGGAGCCAAGTGGGTGCGCCAGATCGACCGTACCTACGACGTGACACGGATGCGCGACACTTTGCGCGAGGCGCTGACCACGGAGGAGAAGGGACCGAAGATCATCGTCGCCTCGTCCGAGTGCATGCTGAACAAGCAGCGGCGCGTGAAACCTTTGGCGGCGGCCGCGGCCAAGCGTGGCGAGCGGGTCGTGCGCGAACGTTTTGGTGTGGACGAGGACGTCTGCTCCGGCGACCACGCCTGCATCCGCCTGTCCGGCTGCCCCTCGCTGTCGGTGAAGCCGACCAGCGATCCGCTGAAGGACAATCCGGTCGCCGCCGTCGACAATTCATGCGTCGGCTGCGGTCACTGCGGTGAGGTCGCCGACGCCGCCGTGCTGTGCCCCTCGTTCTATCGCGCCGACATCGTGTCCAATCCGAGCGCGTCCGAAGTGTGGTTCGACCGGCTCTGGCGCCGCATGATCGGCGCGTTGCAGCGCTGGCGGGCCGGCCGGCGCGTCATGTTCGAGCAGGAGGCGGCATGAACGTCGCCATCGCGCCCTCCTCTGTCGGCCTCAGCCAGGCACGCCCGATCAGCATCGCGGTGCTGGCGATGGGCGGCCAAGGCGGCGGCGTCCTGGTCGACTGGATCGTGGCGCTCGCCGAACGCCGCGGCTGGTACGCGCAATCGACGTCGGTGCCCGGTGTCGCGCAGCGCACCGGCGCCACCATCTACTACATCGAAATGATCGCGCCTGACGCGAGCAAACCTGACCGCCATCCTGTGCTGTCGCTGATGCCGGCGCCGGGCAAGGTCGACATCGTGATCGGCGCCGAATTGATGGAAGCCGGCCGCGCCATGCTGCGCGGCCTGGTCTCGCCCGACCGCACCCTGCTGATCGGCTCCTCGCACCGCTCGCTCGCCGTGATCGAGAAGACGGCGCCGGGCGACGGCACCGCCGACGCTTCGCAGGTCTATGACGCCGCCAATGTCGCGGCCAACCGCTTCATCGCCTTCGACATGGCCGAGATTGCCGATGCCACCGGCAGCGCGGTCTCCGCGGTGTTGTTCGGCGCCCTGGCAGGCTCCGCGGCCCTGCCGTTCGCGACGCAGGATTTCGAGGAAACCATCCGCGCCGCGGGTGTCGGCGTCGATGCCAGCCTGCGCGCGTTCGCCGCCGGCCGCGAGCGCGCCATCGCCGAGCTCAAGCAGGACCCGACGATCAAGCCCACCGCGAAGCCGCCGCTCGCCAAGCGGTTACCAAAGCTGGAGCCGATCGGTCACGCCGGCTACGACGCCCTGGTCGCGCGCGCGCAGAAATTGCCCGGCGAACTGCACGGAATCGTCGCCGCCGGCCTGCAGCGGGTGGTCGATTATCAGGACGTCGCCTATGGGGCTGAGTATCTCGACCGGCTGGAAGCCATGCCGCGCGACGCCACCGGCCTGCTGCAAGCCTTCGCAAAGTATCTCGCGATCGCGATGGCCTATGACGACGTGATCCGGGTCGCCGATCTCAAGACGCGCGCCGCGCGTTTCGACCGGGTGCGCCGCGAGGCGCGGAGCGGCGACGATCAGGTGCTGGCGATCACCGAGTTCATGCATCCACGGATCGAGGAGATGGCCGGGCTCTTGCCGCCGCGGCTCGGCGAGAGGGTCGAGCGCAGCGAACGGCTCGCCAGGTTGGTCGACCGCGGGCGCAAGCTTCGCACCACGGCGCCGCTCTCCTTCCTGCTGCTGTACTGTGTCGCCGGCCTGCGCCGCTTCCGCCGCGGCACGCTGCGGCATGCGCGCGAGACGCGCCACCTCGACGATTGGGCACGGCGCATCCAGAAACTCGCCGCGACCGACGCTGCGCTCGCGACCGCCGTCTGCGAGGCGCGCCGCCTCGTCGGCGGCTATTCGGACACCCACTCGCGAGGCGAAACCAAATTCGACAAGGTGATGCGCGCCGCGGACCGCCTGGCCGGGCGGCGTGATGCCGCCGAATGGGTGCAGCGGCTCGTCAAGGTCGCACTGAAGGACGCCGATGGCGTCGAGCTCGACGGCGCGCTGCGCACCGTCGAGACGCTGTTCGAGGACGCTTGAAGCATGGACCACTTCGAAGTCGTCGTGTCGAACACCGAGCTGTTGACGCCGCGCATCCGCGAATTCGTGCTGGCGCGCGCCAATGGTGCGCCGATGCCTGGCTGGGCCGCCGGCGCCCATATCGATGTGCATCTGCCCGATGTCGGTCGCCGTTCCTATTCGCTGATCGAGACCCACTCATCCCGCGCGACCGAGCATCCGACCAGTTACCGCATCGCCGTGCTGCAGGAAGCCAGGAGCCACGGCGGCTCGACCTACATGCACAGCCTCAAGATCGGCGATCGCCTGACGGTCTCGCCGCCGGCGAACAATTTTTCGCCGGGTGCAAGCGCCGGCGAAGTGGCGCTGGTCGCGGGCGGCATCGGTGTCACGCCGCTGCTGACGATGGCCTGCGAGCTCAGCGGCGCGAACCGACCGTTCTCGTTCCATTACGCCGGCCGCAGCCGGGCCGAGCTCGCCTTTCTCGGCGAGATCGAGCGGCTCGCCGGCGCCAATGCAACGATTCACGCCGATGACGAGGCCGGCCGCTTCTTCGATCTCGAAGGCCTGATGGCGCGGCTCGCGCCCGGCGTGCCGCTCTATCTCTGCGGCCCGCTGCCGATGATCGAATCCGCGATCGCGCTGGCGAAACAATTGAATTGGCCACAGGGCCGGCTGCATTTCGAGATCTTCACCGCTCCGGAAGAGAAATCCGGCGACGGCAGCTTCGAGGTCGAGCTGAAGAGCAGCGGCCGCATCTACGAGATTCCTGCCGGCAAGACCATCCTCGACGTGCTGATCGAGGCCGGCGAGGATCCGATCCACGACTGCAAGCGCGGCGATTGCGGGATCTGCCAGACCGCCGTGATCGACGGCATCCCCGATCATCGCGACTACATCCTGAGCGACGCCGAGAAGGCGTCGAACAAGGTGATGCAGATCTGTGTCTCGCGCGCCAAGACCAAGAAGCTCGTGCTCGACCTGTGAGGGAGGAACACGCATGACCAGCTATGCCGGCAACTCCGAAGCGATCCGCGCTTTGGTCCGCGACCAGGAGGTTCATCGCGACGTCTATGTCAGCGAAGACGTGTTTCGGCTCGAGATGGAGCACCTGTTCCCGAACAGCTGGGTCTATGTCGGCCACGACAGCCAGGTGCCCAATCCCGGCGACTATTACGGCACCACGATCGGCACCCAGCCGGTGCTGCTGGTGCGCCACAGCGACGGCAAGGTGCATGTGCTGCACAACCGCTGCCCGCACAAGGGCACGCGCATCACGTCGGAGACCTGCGGCAACACCGGAAAATTCTTCCGCTGTCCCTATCACGCCTGGAGCTTCAAGACCGACGGCTCGCTACTGGCGATTCCCCTGAAGAAGGGCTACGAGAACACCGGTTTCGAGCAGAGTCGTGCGGCTGGTGGCATGGCGCCGGTGCGCCATGTCAGGAATTACCGCGGCTTCGTGTTCGCCAAGATCAATGACGGCGGCCTCGATTTCGAGGAGTTTTTCGGCGACAGCCTGTCGAGCTTCGACAACATGATCGACCGCTCGCCGGTCGGCCGGCTCAAGGTTGCCGGCGGCGTGCTGCGCTACATGCACAACTGCAACTGGAAGATGCTGGTCGAGAACCAGACCGACACCTGCCATCCGATGGTGGCGCATGAATCTTCCGCCGGCACCGTGGTCGAGGTCTGGAAGAAAGCCCCACCCGGCACCAAGAAGCCGATGGCGGTCGAGATCATCGCCCCCTTCATGAGTCCCTACGAGTTCTTCGAGAACATGGGGATCCGGATCTGGGACAACGGCCACGGCCATACCGGCGTGCATCACTCGATCCATTCCGATTACTCGGCGGTGCCGGGCTATTTCGAGAAGATGATTGCGGCCTATGGTGAGGAACGCGCCAAGGCGATCCTCGGCGAGGCCAGGCACAACACGGTCTACTTCCCCAACATCATGATCAAGGGGCCGATCCAGCTGTTGCGGCTGTTCAAGCCGATCGCGGCCAACAAGACACTGGTGGAGTCCTGGACGTTCCAGCTGGTCGACGCGCCCGACATGCTGCTCGAGCGTACGTTGATGTACAACCGCCTGATCAACGCGCCGACCTCGATCGTCGGCCATGACGATCTCGAAATGTACGAGCGCGCCCAGGAGGGGCTGCATTCCAACGGCAACGAATGGGTCAATCTGCAGCGCCTATACAGCCCCGACGAGGCCGGCCAGACCAACGTCGCGATCAACGGCACCAGCGAATGGCCGATGCGTCACCAGTTCCGGGCCTGGACCAAGTTCATGACGATGGGGATGTGAGATGACGATGCTCGCCGAATCCCCTGCCGTCCACGCAATCCCGACCGATCAGGAACTGATCGACTTCGTGGTGCGCGAGGCGCGGCTGATCGATCAGCAGCGGTTCGACGAATGGCTCGCTCTGTACGCCGACGACGCCTACTACTGGATGCCGCTGGAATGGAATCAAACCGACCCGCGGTTGACCTGCTCGCTGATGTACGAGGACAAGCTGCTGCTCTCGATCCGGGTCGAACGGCTCAAGGGCGCGCGGACCTTCAGCCAGAAGCCGAAAAGCCGCTGCCATCACGTGCTGCAGACGCCGCAGGTGGATTCGCGCGATCCCGCGGCGAATAGCTACGTCACCTGGACCCCGATGCATTACATCGAGACCCGCATGGACGAGCAAACGCTCTATGCCGCCTGGGCCACGCATCATCTCAGCGTCGAGGACGGCAGGCTCAGAATCAAGCTCAAGCGCGTCGACCTGATCAATTGCGATGCTGCCTTCGGCAACATCCAGCTCTTCATGTAGGAGGACGACAAGCGTGGCTGATTACACGGCGATCGTCAGCGGCGGCAATACCGGGATCGGAGCGGCGATCGCGCAGAGCCTGCTTGCCGAGGACTATGACGTGATCTCGCTGTCGCGGCGCAAGCCGGACTGGAGCCATCCGAAGCTCTCCGCCTATGAGGTGGATCTGCTCGATGCGACGGCAACACGGCAGATCGCGACGGAGATCGCCGCGAAGGTCGCGATCACCCATGTCGTGCACAATGCGGGCGCGATCCGCGCCAGGCTGCTGGACGAGGTCGAGGACGAGGATGTCGGCGCCCTCGCCCAGCTGCATTTCGGCGCCGCCATCGCGCTGGCCCAGGCTGCGCTGCCGTCGATGAAACGGGCGCGCTTCGGCCGCATCGTCTTGCTGTCGTCCCGCGCGGCGCTCGGCGCCGTCACGCGCACCGTCTATTCCGCGACCAAGGCCGGCATCATCGGCATGGCGCGGACCTGGGCGCTGGAGCTCGCGCCGTTCGGGATCACGGTCAATGTCGTGGCGCCCGGCCCGATCGGCGACACCGAGATGTTCGAGAGCGTGATGTCGGTGGAATCCGAGCGCGCGAGGAAGCTGGCACAGTCGATCCCGCTCGGCCGGCTCGGCAAATCCAGCGACGTTGCGCGAGCCGTCAGATTCTTCAGTTCACCCGATGCCGACTTCATCACCGGGCAGACGCTTTACGTCTGCGGCGGCGCCAGCATCGGGTCGATTTCGATTTAGCTTGTGTGAGAACGCCAGCCATGGATGCCACGGTCAAGCGAAAGGCCCGATCTCCCAAGAGCGCACGGCCGCCTCCGCTGCGGCCTATCGAACTCGCCCAGGACTCCGATGGTGCGCATCTCGAGCTGCGCATCTGGCTGCGGCTGCTTGCCTGCGCCACCCGAATCGAGAAGGCGCTGAACGCGCGGCTGCGCAAGGAGTTCAACACCACGCTCGCCCGCTTCGATTTGCTGGCGCAACTCGCGCGCAATCCCGAGGGCGCGAGCATGTCCGAGGTGTCCGACCTCCTGATGGTCTCGAACGGCGCCATCACCGCGCTGGTGCAGAAGCTGGAAGCCGATGGGTTGATCCATCGCGAGGTCTCGCCCGAGGATCGCCGCACCTTCCGCCTGCGGTTGTCGCAAGACGGCGCCAGGGAATTCGGCCTGATGGCGCGCCGGCACGAGGAATGGGTGATCGCCCTGATCGGCGAGCTGTCGCCGGTCGCGCAATCCGACCTGCTGCAACACCTGACCTTGCTGAAGCGCCGGCTCGACAAGCACGCCTGACGCAGCTATTTCTTCAACTCCGCATAGAGCTGCATCACCCGCTGCGGCAGCACATCGATGCGTGGCACGCGTAGCGCGCGGCGCTCGCCGAAGATGCGGTCGAGCTGGTGAAACCGGCCTCCGCCGATGCCAAAGGCGAAGATGTCGATGCCGCCGCGCCGCAGCTGCTGCGCCGCGCGGCGCGCATCCTCGGTGAGGTATTGCGGGTCGGGCACATCGATGTCCGAAGGCTCGCCGTCCGTCAGCACCAGCAGCACCTTGCGGAAGGCGCGGCGGCCCGCCAGATAGCCGCCGGCGTGGCGCAACGCGGTGCCGAGCCGCGTCGAATGGCCGCTCGCGAGCCTTGCGAGCCGGGAATGCACCACCGCGTCCATCGGCTCGTCAAAGCCCTTGACCCGCAGATAGCGCACGCGCTCGCGACCATCCGAGCTGAAGCCATGCACGGCGATCGCATCATTGGCCGCGTTGACCGCCGTGGCCATGATCGCGGCGGCCTTGCGCTCGACGTCGAGCACGGTCCGGCCGGCGCGGTCGCGATCGGCGGTCGATTGCGACAGGTCCATCAGCAAGAGAATGGCAAGGTCGCGCGGGCCCGGCGCGTCGCGCTGGTAGACCCTGGATTCACCGAGGTGGCCGGCACGGCGCTCGATCGCGAGCGCGATCGCAGCGTCGATGTCGAGCGCATCGCCGTCGCGCTGGCCCTTGAGGCGGAGCCTGCGGCCGATCGACGCGTCACGGGTCAGCCGCGCGATGCTGCGCATCGCCTCCGACTCCGCGGGCGGCGCAACGGCTCCGGCGGAAGCGGCCGCATCCGCCTCCAGGATCGTCGTCCAGTCCATCCGATCGATGTCGGCGGCATAATCCCATTCCGGGTAGGTCGCGACCGGAAGCCCGTCTAGCAAAGTAACCTGGCTGGCGCGAGCACGCAGCGTCTCATCCGGCTTCGCGTCGTCATCGCGCGACGGCCCGGTTGCGTCCTCGCGCTGCTCGATCCGCACCGAATCCACCGCAAGCTCGATCGTCTCGGTCGGGCTATCCGGCTGGTCGCCGAAATCCCATAGCGCGAGATTATCGTCGCGATAGGCGGGTTCGACGACATAGCTCTTGGCGTTGAACTGCAGCCGCATCTGCCCGATGTCGTTGCCGAGCAGCCCGCCGATCTCGCGGCTGATGGCAGGATCGCTCCAGCGGTCGGAGGCGGCGACGAACAGCGCCCGCCCTTTCGCGACCCAGCCGTCGGAATCCTGATAGCCCGGATCGATCAACGCTCGCGCCAGCCGCGTCATCAATCCTGCCGCGGTGGCCTGGCCGGACGGCGTCGCGGTGTGAAACGGCAGCCACAGCCGGCGCAGGCCGGGCATCTCGCGCAGCGCCAGCGTCTCCACCCTGGCGTCCTCGATCAGCGAGACCAGCGCAAGCTGCAGCGCCTTCAGCCGGCCGACCGGAAATCGCGCGGTGGAATGCACGAAATGCGCACCGGCATGCGCGACTGCCGCAAGATAGATGGCGTCGGCGCGCGCGCCGTCAAATCCGGCAAACGTCTCGGGCAAGCCGACGAGGCCGCCCGCCAGCGAGGTCCGTCGCGGCACCGGCGTCGGCGCAATTGCGAGCTTGCGAAAGCGCGGCTTGCGGTTCCAAAGCGCCGTCATCGTCGCCGCGAGGCGCTTCTCCAGCCGGGCGAAATCATCACTGGTACGACCCAGCGCAAACAGGCGTGCCGAGAGCGCGTCGTCGAGCGCGAAGTAAGCCCGTCGCCGCGCCGCGCGACCTCCGCTAGCGCGCAGGCCGGCGGATACCCAGGCGGAAAAATCCTCTGCGCTGGCGTGCCCAAGCAACTGCTCCAGGCGAACAATCGCAAGTCCCACGGATTCCGGCCCGGCATCCGCGAGTTCGCAAAGCGCAGCGAGCACAGTCGTGACCTCACCTGCTCCTGCCAGCCGAGGCAGGACCTTTGACAGTTCGGTCAACGCCGCATGGGCGACGCGGCTTCCGGCGCTGCGGCCGATGTCGGCAGCGCCGCGGCCGATCGCGAGCAGATCGTGGGCCGAACGCTGCGCCGGCCAGTGCTCCGACAGCCGCAGAAAGTTGAAGACCACGGCCTCGCCGAGATTGGCCTCGAACAGGCCGCGCACGGCCACGTCCCAAATCGCGAGGCGATTGGCCAGTTCGGGCCGGCCCTCAAGCGTCGCGCGCGTCGTCCGTACCGCTGTGCCGATATCATCATGGCCGCGCAGAACTTCCGCCAGCCTGCGGCCGGAGCGGATGTTTTCGAGCGAACTGATGTGCGCGACCGCCACGCTTCTGTCCTAGGCGCAGGCCGAGATCACGTCGCGCAACGTGTTCCTGGTGTCCGCATCATCGGTCAGGGGAACGACGATCGTGGTCTCGCACGCCTTGTCGAGGTTGATGCCGCATCCGATCAGCCGACCGGCATTGATCAGCATCCGGGTCGATGCCCCCTCGTCGAGGCCCTGGCCCTTCAAATTGCGGCTGTGCGCGGCGATCTTCACCAGGAGGTCGGCGATCTCGCGTTCGATGCCGGCTTCGCGCGAGACCACTTCGGTCTCGGCGGCGTGATCGGGGTAGCCGAAATCGAGCGCGGCGAAGCGTTGCTTGGTGGATTCCTTGAGGTCCTTGATCGCGCTCTGATAGCCGGGATTGTAGGAGATCACGAGCTGGAAATCGGAATGCGCGTGGATCAACTCTCCCCGCTTTTCCAGCGGCAGCACCCGACGATCGTCGGTCAGGGGATGGATCACGACCGTGGTGTCCTGCCGCGCCTCGACGATCTCGTCGAGATAGCAGATCGCGCCCAACCGCACCGCGGTCGTGAGCGGACCATCGCTCCACACGGTGCCCTGCGCATCGAGCAGCCAGCGCCCGACCAGGTCGGCCGCCGTCATGTCCTCGTGGCAGGCCACCGTGATCAGCGGACGGCCGAGCCGCCAGGCCATGTACTCGATGAAACGGGTCTTGCCGCAGCCGGTCGGCCCTTTCAGCATCACCGGCATGCGGCTCGCATAGGCCGCGCTGAACAATTCGACCTCGTCCCTGAGCGGCCGATAATACGGCTCGTCAGGGATGCGGTACTGATCAAGCAGCAGTGCGGGGTTGGACAAGCTGACGTCCCCCATGATCGCGCTGACGGCATGTCGCAAGGAGCGGCGTCACGATGCGAGCAGCTCCTTCAGCCTGGCGTCGATGAAGCCGACGTCGACCGGATTGGTTCCCGGCCCGCCCGCGAAATGGCCCCAGATCGACGGCACCGGCACGAACTTGGCGTTCGGCATGTTCGCGACCTCGAACTCGCTGTCCTCGGGTGGGAAATAGAGGTCGGTCTGCCCCGGCATCACATAGGTCCTGGCCTTGATGGCGCCGAGCGCGGCCTTGAAGTCGCGCTTGTAGAGCTCGTTGTCGCTGATATCGCCGTTCTGCCAGGTCCACAGCATGGTCAGCAGATTGTTCGGATCCTTCGGCAGGAAGAAGCCCTCCCAGAAAGCGACCAGAAAATCCTCCAGCGAGGAATAGCCCAACGTCTTGATATCGAGCTGTTCGCGATAGAAGGCCTGCGAAAAGCCCCAGCCGGCATAGACGCGCGCGGCGGCGCGCAGGCCGCGGGCCGGCTTCTCGGTGTACCAGCCCTCCTTCCAGGCAGCGTCCGCCGTCAGCGCTGCCTTGACGCCTTCAAGGAAGACGATGTTGTGGCGGGAGCATTTCGCCGAGCCGCAGAATGGCGCCAGCAAATCCATCATGTCGGGGTACAGCGCGCCCCAATGGAACGTCTGCAAGGCGCCCATCGACCATCCGACCACCATGCGGATGTGCTCGATGCCGAATTTCTCGGTCACCAGCCGGTGCTGGGCCCGCACATTGTCGCAGGCCGTGACCTGCGGGAAGCGCGGCCCGTTATAGGGCTCCGGCGTGTTGCTCGGCGACGACGACAAGCCGTTGCCGAGCATGTTGGGGATGATGATGAAGTATTTTGCGGGATCGAGCGCCATTCCGGGGCCGACCAGCCACTCATTGTCGTAGTGCTGGCCGGAATACCAGGTCGGATAGACGATCACGTTGTCCTTGGCCGCATTGAGCTGCCCGAACGTCTTGTAAGCGAGCTTGCAGTCGCGCAGCGTCGCGCCGCGCTGCAGGGTCAGATTGCCGAGATCATATATCTGATAGTCGAGGCTCATCGATGTGGCTCCTTGCTTGCTCAGGCGCGTCGCTCAGGCCGCACGCGCGACCTTCTGCGCGGAGGGCTCCCGCGCGATCACCAGATACACGATACCGGCGACGAGCGCCGCGGACACCGCAGTGGACAACCCCGGCATCAGATTTTCAACCGCGAAGGCGCAGAGCGACCCGATGCCCCACGCAACGAAGGGCTTGGCCCGCCAGTCGACATCGGCCTGCGCGTCGGCGCGGAGCAGATACTGATCGACCAGGATGATCGCACCGATCGGCGGCACCAGGATGCCGAGCAGCGACAGCCATTGGATGAAGAAGGCCCAGACATTCCCTGCGGCGACGACGATGCCGAGCGCGCCGAGCACCACCGCCATCAATCGCATGTTGGTGCCGAGAATGCGCGACCACCCCGTGGCCGCATTGTACAGGCAGTGCGAGCAGACCGAGCCGAGATTGGTGTAGAGGAAGACGAAGGCGAGAATGCTCAGCCAGGTCATCTGCTTGCCGTTCATATAGCCGAACATGTTGTCGACGCCGAACGGATTGGCGTTCGGCACGGCCAGCGCCGCGGTCATCACGCCGCCGACCAGCATCGCCACCAGATTGGCGAACGGAAACGCGCTGAACGTGGCGACGAGCGAGGCGCGCGCACTCGGCGCCCAGCGATTGAAGTCCGCGGTCACCGTACCGGCGTCGATGAACAACGCGAGCACGACCGTCAGCCCGACGCCCATCGACATGCTGGCCGCGCCGTTGTTGCCGGGATAGGCGAAGATCGCCGCCGCTGTCGTCGTCGAGGCTGCGTCGGTCGCGACAAAGAGACCGAGCACGACGAACAGCGGCACCGATGCCAGCCCGATCCAGTGCAGGCCCCTCACCCCGACGAAGGTGATCCCGATGTAGAGAATGCCCGCGACCACAGTCATCGCCACATAATTGAGGCCGTAAGTCGAGGAGATCAAGGCGCCGGTAATGCCGGTCTGCACGGCGTACCAGCCGAGCAGCAGGGTCGACAGCAGACCGGATGCCAGCACGTAGCCCTTCTTCCCGAACACGATGCTAGCGATCAGGGCGAAGTTCATGCCGCGCCGCGTGCCGATCAGGCCGAGCGCGCCGACATAGGCGAACATGATCAGATTGCCGAGAATCATCGCCACCAGCGCGTTCTTGAACCCCATTCCAAGAACCAGCAGCGATCCCGTCATCGCGCCGGTGATGATCATCGGAAAACCCAGCCACACCATCGTGACCGAGAACGCGCTGCGCCGGGCGTTCATCGGCACGGCTTCGTGCTCGAATTCATGGCCGAGAAGATCGTCGATCTGTCCCTCGGCCGGATGAACCGCGTCGCTATTCAATTGACCACTCATGATACCCCCAATGTCCGTGCAAAATGTTCCGACGATCGCATCGACCTGCGCCGGCGCGGAATCGGGCGCCGACGCAGCTCGCTTCGGTCAGCGATGCGCTACCTTCTGGTTCGGAATGCCTTCGATCGGGCATTCGTCGGTGCCGACGGTCGGACGCGTCATGGCCTCGACCATCTCCCGCGTGCCTTCAGGATCCGTGATCCAGTTCTTGTAGAACGTGTAGGGGCAGACCGCGTGGCCGCGGTCGCCCTCGCCGGAGTTGATCAGGCCGGTGTAGCCGCGATGCATCAGCTTGAAGAGATGGTTCTGCGACTGCATGTTGCGGCGGGCATCGCGGATCAGCGACACCGAAAGCTGCGCATACTGGATGCCGTTCTCCTCGGTGCCGCATTCGCCGAGCGTGCGGCCGTCGAAGCCGATCAGCGCCGAATGGCCGAAATAGGAGTAGACGCCGTCGAAGCCGGAGGCGTTGGCGACCGCGACGTAGCAGTTGTTGGCCCAGGCCATCGACTTCGATATCTGGATCTGCTGCTCCTTGGCCGGATACATGTAGCCCTGGCAGCGGATGATCAGCTCGGCGCCGCGCATCGCGCAATCGCGCCAGATCTCCGGATAGTTGCCGTCGTCGCAGATGATCAGGCTGATCTTCAGCCCCTTCGGCCCGTCCGAGACGTAGGTGCAGTCGCCGGGATACCAGCCCTCGATCGGCACCCAGGGCATGATCTTGCGATACTTCTGCACGATCTCGCCCTTGTCGTTCATCAGGATCAGCGTGTTGTAGGGCGCCTTGTTCGGGTGCTCCTCGTGGCGCTCGCCGGTCAGCGAGAACACGCCCCAGACGTTGGCCTTGCGGCAGGCGTCGGCGAAGATGCGGGTTTCCTCGCCCGGCACCGACGACGCGGTCTCGTACATCTCCTTGGAGTCGTACATGATGCCGTGGGTGGAATATTCCGGGAAGATCACGAGGTCCATGCCCGGCAGGCCGAGCTTCATGCCCTCGACCATCTTGGCGATGTTGCGCGCGTTGTCCAGCACCTCGGCCTTGGTGTGCAGCCGCGGCATCTTGTAATTGACCACGGCGACGCCGACCGTGTCCTTGCTGGAAGAAATATCACCATGCAGCATGTTTCGACTCCCTTCAGTGAAAGCTGGCTACACCGCCATGTGCAGCTGGATGAGATCATCGGTGAGTTCGCCGATCGCGCCCTTGGCGACCACGCGACCCTTTTCGAGCAATGCGAAGCGGTGTGACGCGCGCCGTGCGAACGTGACGTTCTGCTCGACGAGAACGACCGTGATGCCGCGCTCGCGGTTGAGCTTGACGATCACGTCCTCGATCTGCTCGACGATATTCGGCTGAATGCCTTCGGTCGGCTCGTCGAGCAGGATGACTTTCGGCTGCGCCAGCAGGGCGCGCGCGATCGCAAGCTGCTGCTGCTGGCCGCCGGACAGATTGCCGCCGTGGCGGTTGAGGAACTCCTTGAGCACCGGAAACAGCTCGAGCACCCACTCCTCGATGCCGTTCGGCGACCGCGCGGCGAAGGTGCCGAGCGTCAGGTTCTCGCGCACGGTGAAGCGCGGCAGGATGCCGCGGCCCTGCGGCACATAGGCGATGCCGGCCTTGGCGCGCTGATAGGTCCGTAGAGGAGAGATGTCGTTGCCGTCGAGCGACAGCCGCCCTGTCACGCGGTCCATCAGCCCGAGGATGCTGCGCATCAGCGTGGTCTTGCCGACACCGTTGCGGCCGAGCACCGCGAGGAATTCGCCGCCGCCGACCGTGAGGTTGATGCCCTGCAAGGCGCGGCTGTTGCCGTAGAAGGCGTCGATATCGGTCAGCTCAAGCATGGCTGATGCCTCCCGATCCGAGGTAGGCGCGGCGCACTTCGGGATGCGCCTCCACCTCCGCCGCCGTGCCCTCGGCGAGCATCTGGCCCATATGCATCACCGAAATGATGTCGCCGATCGCCTTGACGAAACCCATGTCGTGCTCGACCACAATCAGGGTGTGCCGTCCCTTCAGCCGCGCGAACAGTTCGGCGGTCTTGCGGGTCTCCTGCGCCGTCATGCCGGCGGTGGGTTCATCCATCAGGATCAGCTCGGCGTCCTGCGCGACCAGCATGCCGATCTCTAGCCACTGGGTCTGGCCATGCGAGAGATAGGCGGCCGGCCGGTCGAGCTGTTCGGTCAGCCCGACCAGCTCGGCGAGACGCTGGACCGGCTCACGCCCGGAATTCCGGACATCCCAGCGCAGATTGCCGAGCACGCTGGTGTGACGGGCCCGCGCCACTTCGAGATTTTCGCTGACGGTGAGCTCGCGAAACACGCTCGGCACCTGGAACTTGCGGCCGACACCGGCGCGGGCGATCTCGTATTCCTCGAGATCCTGCAGCGCGGTGCCGTCGAATGTCACGGTGCCGGCGGTCGGCTTGACCTTGCCGCAGATGATGTCGAGCGCGGTCGTCTTGCCGGCGCCGTTCGGCCCGATCAGGCAGCGCAATTCGCCCTTGCGAACGCTCATGTTCAGCGCGTTGAGCGCCTTGAAACCGTTGAAGCTCACCGAGACGTCGCGCAGATCGAGATGGGAGGTCATGTGCTGCCCTCCGTCTGGCCGACGCCCTGCGCAACGCCCGCGCCCGCGGCCTGCCGGCGCTGCACCATCCAGCGCAGCGCGGCCTGCGCGAGGCCGGCCAATCCTTTGGGCAGGAACAGCACCACGAGCACGAACAGTGCGCCCATCACCAGCGTCCAGGTCTCCAGGAACGCGGCGGATTCCGACAGCGCGCCCTGCATGCCCGCCACCAGCACAGCACCGAGGAAAGCGCCGACCAGGCTCTGCCGGCCGCCCACCGCGCACCACACCACGACCGAGAGCGACAACTGCACGCCGAGGAAGGTCGGCGAGGCAAACTCCATCACCACCGTGTAGAGCATGCCGGCAAGCCCCGCGATCGCCGCCGACAGCGCGAACACGAAAATCTGGTAGAGCGCGACGTCGTAGCCGAAATAGCGCACCCGGCTCTCATGGTCGCGGATCGCCTGCACGATCAGGCCGGCCCGCGACTTCGTGAAGGCAAAGGCGACCAGCAGGCTGAGCAGCACGCAGCCAGCGACGAGATAGTAGGTGGCGCGGCCATAGGCATCGAAGGCGACGCCGAAAATCTCGAGCTGGGCGAGATCGGTGATGCCGTTGAAGCCGCCGGTGTAGCTCTGCTGGTCGATGATCACGAGGTTGAGCACCACCATGGTGGCGAGCGTGATGATCGAGACGTAGACGCCGGTGACACGACCGCGGAACATGAACCAGCCGAGTGCCGCCGCGACCAGCGCCGGCACGATCATGCCGGCGGCGATCGCAAAGCTCAGCGAGCGGAACGGCACCCAGAACCACGGCAGCTGCGGGACATTGTTCCAGACCATGAAGTCCGGCAGCCCGCTCGCCCCCGTATGCACCGGAACGGTCTTGAGCTTCAACGCCATCGCCATCGCGTAGGAGCCGAGCCCGAAGCTCATGGCCTGGCCGAGATTGAGGATGCCGCCGAATCCCCAGGACAGGCCGAGCGAGATCGTGAGGATGCCGAGCACCAGATAGCGCGCGACCTTGTTGAGCAGGAAATCGTTGTTGAGCAGCAACGGCAGCGCAAACACCAGCGCGCAGACGACGAGCAGCGGCGCGAGCTGCACCGTCAGCCGCTGCAATCCGTTTGATGTGGAGACGTTCGATGACATGAAGCGGCGATCTCAGGCCCGCACGCGTGCGGTGAACAGCCCTTCCGGGCGGAAACGGATGAGGACGACGATGGCGAGCAGCACGATCGCCTTGGCCACCGTGTCGTTCTGCAGGAAGGCGATGCCGCCGGAGAGCTCGCCGAGGATGAAGGCACTCGCCACCGTGCCGGCAAGGCTCTGCACGCCGCCGAGCACCACCACCATGAAGGCGTCGACGACATAGCCGGTGCCCATGTCGGGCGACACGCTTTTCAGCGGCGACACCAGCGCCCCGGCAAGGCCCGCGAGCCCGGCACCGTATGCAAAGGTCAGCGCGTAGACCCGCTTGGCGTTGATGCCGAACGACGCCGCGACCGAACGATCCTGAATGATGGCGCGCAGCTTCATCCCGACCGTGGTGCGGTTCATCAGCAACCAGGTTGCCGCGAACAGCGCGATCGAGATGACGAACAGGAACACCCGATAGGACGACACCGACAGGCCGAGCACGTCCATGCTGCCGGACAGCGCCGGCGGCAATTGCACGTAGCGCAATTCGCTGCCGACCATCAGCCGCACCCCCTGCTGCAGCATGATGCCGACGCCCCAGGTCGCGAGGATCGTGTCCAGCGGCCGGTTGTTGAGCAAGCTTAATACGAAGCGCTCGATCACCCAGCCGAATGCCGCGACCACGAGGAAGATCGGAACCAGGCTCGCCAGCAGACCGAGCCCGAAATAGGTGTGAAACACCCAGGCCGCGTAAGCGCCGAGCATCACGAACTCGCCATGGGCGAGATTGATGATGCCCATCGACCCGTAGATGATCGACAGCCCGAGCGCGACCAACAGCAGGATCGAGCCGATGCTGAGGCCCGTGATGATCTGTTCGATGAATTGGTCCACGCCAAGTTCCGCTTGTGATCCGTTCGTCCGATGATCGCTGGGCGATGGCCGCCGGCGCCGCACGCCGACGGCCTTCGTCGGCCCCCGTCGTCAGCTCTTCTCGACCAGGCCCTTTTCGGTGCAGGACTGCCCGGGATAGGCCGCGTAGGGCACCGGCTTCAGCCATTCCTTGGTCTCGACGAGGATCTCGAACTGGCCGTTCGACTTGGCCTGCGCGATCTTCGGCCACAGCCAGGTGTGAAGATTCTCCGGCTCGATCCGGACCTTACCCTGCGGCGCGATGGTCTCCTCGCCCTTCACGGCGTCGCGGATGTTCGGCGGAGTGATGTCGCTGGTCGCGAGCTTCTCGACCGCCTGCTTGAACAGGTAGGTCTGGAAGTAGCAGGCCTCCGACACGAAATGCGTGACCTTGTCGGCGCCCCAGCGCTTCTTGTAGGCCTCGACGAATTTTTCGTTCTCCGGCGACTTGTGCACCATGAAGTACGGCGCCGAGGTGAAGTGGCCGGCGGCGGCCTCGCCGCCCATCGCCGCGACCTCGTTCTCGGACGTGGTCAGGCTCGCCATCGGCATCTTCTCCGGATCGAGGCCGGCGGCGCGATACTGGCGATGCAGCGCGACGACGGAATCGCCGACCACGGTAGAGAAGATCACGTTCGGCTGGGTCGAGCGGATCTTGTTGATGACGGACGAGAATTCGGAGTGGCCGAGCGGCACATACTCCTCGGCGACGACTTCGCCGCCGAGCTTCTCCAACAGCTTCTTGCAGTAGTTGTTCTCTTCCTTCGGATAGATGTAGTTCGAGCCGATCAGGTAGAACTTCTTGCCGAATTTCTTGACCAGCCAGGGCACGAACTCATCCTGCTGCTGGTTCGGCACCGCGCCGGTGTAGATGACGTTTTTCGAGCACTCGCGGCCTTCGTAGAGCGTCGGATACCAATAGAGATTGTTCTGCCGCTCGAACACCGGCAGCACCGCCTTGCGGCTCGCCGAGGTGTAGGAACCGAACACGCTGACGCATTTGTCGCCGACGACGAGCTTGCGCGCCTTCTCCGAGAAAGTCGCGGGATCGGAGGCGGGATCCTCGACGATCGGCACGATCTTGCTGCCCTTGATGCCGCCGGCCGCGTTGATCTCCTCGATCGCCAGCAACGTCGCCTTGTTGAGGGATTCCTCGATGATCGCGGTCGTTCCCGTCAGCGAGAACAGCACGCCGACCTTGATCTCGCCGCCGGCCGCCTGGGCAAGATCGGCATTCTTGATCCAGATGTGCGGAAAGCCGGCGCCGGTGAAGGCGCCGAACGCCGCCGTATTTCTCAGTAACTTCCGCCTCGTAATGCTCATCCCTCGCTCCCTTCAGGACTGAAAAAACAAAAAGCCCTCCCGATGCGCGCTGACGCGAGCATTGGGAGGGCTTTGTTGCCGGTTGTGTCGAAGGCGGCGCTGTCGCCGCCGGCCCCGCTATTGGGGCTTACTGTTGATGATCGTAGCCAAGCAGTTCGAACGAGTCAACAATCGCCGCAGCGACCGCGCTCGCCGACACGCGACGATCCATCGCCTGCCGCCGGATGAAGCCATAGGCCTCGGTCTCCGGCATCTGCCGCGTCGCCATCAGGATGGCCTTGGCGCGTTCCACCGTGCGCATCGAGCGCAAATTGTCGTCGAGCTTCTCGATCTTGCTGCGCAGCCGCCGCTCGTAGCCATATTGGCTGCGCGCCAGCACGAGGCTCGACAGCACCGCGTTCGGCGTGAACGGCCGCGGCAGGATCGCATTCGGCGTCGCGTTGCACAGCGCGTCGGCGTGAATGGCTTCCGTGACCGGCAGGATGACGACCAGCGCAGAGCGCGCGTCGCCGGGAATCCACGGCAGCCGCCGCGCCAGGTCGGGCGAGTACTCGCAGTACACCACGTCGGCATCGGCCGGCACGCTCTCCGGCATCGGCCACACCTGGCGGACCCGCATCCGGAAGCGCTGCAGCTCGCGCAGCAACATCCCGGTCTGATCGTCGACCGGGGCGACCACGACCGCCGACAGATCGGCAAGCTCCTGCACCATGGTCTTCCGTCCACCCATCTCGCGGCTGGCGGACGGCTTACGCGAAATCTCGTTCATTGGACGCTTCCCGTTTGCGTTGCGCGACCATAGCCGATCAAGAACGGATCCGCATGCACCGCTTCCTTGGACTGGCGCACGACATCGAACTGTCCATCATGATTGGCACGCCCGATGCGGGTCCACAAGTCGGTATGGCCCGACATCGGGTTGACGGTGACCGCGCCCTGCGGCGCCTCGAAGCTCGAGCCGAACACCATCGAGCGCAACACCTCGGTGTCGAGCGTGTTGACCTGCTCGAGCGCCTTGGCGAATAAACGCAACTGGAAGTACGACGCTTCGGCGCACATATTGGTCGAGACACCGTCGCCGAACCGCTTCTTGAAACGCTGCACGAACGCCTCGTTGGCGCTGCCTTCGATGCCCTGGAAGTAGGATGCCGCCGTGATGTGCCCCTCGCCGACGTCGAAACCCATCGCCGCGATCTCGGCCTCCGTGGTGGTCAGGCTCGCGATCGGCATCTGCCTGGGATCGAGCCCGACATTGGCATAGGCTTGATAGAGGAACACCGTGCCCTCCCCGACCACGGTGGAAAAGATCACGTCGGGCCGCAGTCGCTTGATGTCCTGGATGATCGGCAGGAAATCCTGCCAGCGGGCGTAGACGTTGACGTAGCGCTCGCCGACCACCGAACCGCCATTGGCCTTGAGCAATTCGCGCATCACGCGGTTCGACTCGCGCGGATAGATGTAATCGGAGCCGACGAAATAGAACCGCTTGCCGAAGCTATCCATCAGGTAGCGGCACAGCGCGAGGCTGTTCTGGTTCGGCGATGCGCCGGTGTAGATGACGTTGGGCGAGGCCTCGAAACCCTCGTAGAGGGTCGGATACCAGAGCAGACCGTTCAACCGCTCGACGACCGGCAGCACCGCCTTGCGGCTCGACGAGGTGTAGCAGCCGAAGATCGTGCTGACCTGGTCCTCGATCATCAGCCGCTTCGCGTAGTGGCCATAGGCCGATGAGTCTGAACCGGGATCGTAGGCGAATGGAACCAGCTCGCGGCCGCACACGCCGCCGGCGTCGTTGACCTCCTCGATCGCGAGTTGCGTGCCCTGATATTGGGTTTCCTCGATGACCGACATGAAGCCGGTCCGCGAAAACAGCACTCCGATCCGCCATGGCGCGGACGTCGTCTCTGCAAGGTTCGACATGATCAAGCCCTCAACATCGCAGGAGGGACGAGAGTGATTGTTGTTCTTGTTGCTCTCGACTGGGTTGCCGGCCGCGGAGAATTGCACGGCGTCTGCCGATGCACAAGGACTGAACAATGTGCGCCGGTGGCGAAAAGGAAGGCAGACGCACCTTAGAGGAACGCGGACAACCGCAGGCGCGTCGCTATTCGTCTAGTTCAGGTAGACGATCCGACCAGTTCGCGCATCGATAGCAAGTCCGAAGCAGGCATCGTGCGCTGGAGCCCGCGCGCAAGCGTGCATCCCCGTGATCGCGCTCCCGCCTGTCAGCTGGCGCGGAGGCGCCATTGCAGCAGTGAAAATGCTGGATCCGCATCGGCATGGTGCTCAAAAACACCTTCGACATCGGCGCCGATGATGACATCCTGTAAGGGATCGCCGATCAGGTTGCCGACCATGCGGACGCCGCCGGCGTGCGGCAATTCGACCAGCACCGCGATGTAGGGTCCGTGCTGCTTCAGCGCCGCGTGCGACGGATGCCAGACGCGCTCCCAGCTGAAGATGCGGCCGACCGGCTCGACCTCGATCCATCCGGGATCGAAGGCGTGGCAGTGGTGGCAGATCCACTCCGGCCCGAACTGCCAGGTTTGGCAGCGGTTGCAGCGCTGCACGCGCAGACGATTCTCACGCAAGCCGCTCCAATAGGGCGTCGACAGGCCATCGGTCTCGGCGGCCGGACCAGGCAGCCCGGCAGGAAGATAGTGCGAGCTCGCGGTCTTGCTCATAGCACAGCCTCCGAGCCGAGAAGGAGATTGGACGCCGGCGTCACCATCGGGCCACCGATGACCATCGCGACATCGCTTCGTTTTGCCTGGCTGGTCGACGTGCCGCGCACCTGGCGGACTGCTTCGACCACGAGCTCGAAGCCGTGCATGTAGCAATCGGCGAGGTTGCCGCCGCTGGTGTTGAGCGGCAGCCGCCCGGATGGCGCGGTCAGGTTCTCGACGGTCAAAAAGTCGTTGGCCTCCTCCGGCTTGAAGAAGCCGTGCTCGGCCAGCGCCATCACGACGCCGCCGGTGAAGTTCTCATAGGCCTGGACCACGCCGACATCGGACGGCCCGACGCCGGCCATGCGATAAAGATCCGGCGCGACCGTGTCGAAGCTGGAGGTCGCGTAAAGCGGCGAGTTGTGCGCGGTCGCCGCCGCGCGATGGCCGGAGCCCATGGCGGCCCCGAGCAGATAGGCCGGCTTGTGCTTGAAGTCTTTGGCGCGCTCCTCGGCGACGAGCACAATCGCCGCGGCACCGTCGTTCTCCATGCAGCAATCGTAGAGATGGAACGGCTCCACGATCCAGCGCGACGCTTCGTATTTGGCAACATCGAGCGGCCGGCCATACATCACCGCGCGCGGATTGGCCTGCGCGTGCCGATAGGATGCCAGCGCGATCGCGCGCAGGGCCTCCTGCCGGACGCCATGCTCGTGCATATAGCGGGTCACCCGCATCGCAAAGCGTTGCGGCGGCGCCAGCACGCCGTACGGCATCAGATAAGCGCGTTCGCCCGAGACGGTGTTGAGCCCGGTCGTCTGTCCGAAGCGGCCATACTGGCCTTGCGCCAGCGAGCGGAACACGACGACGCAATCGGCAAGGCCGGCGACGATCGCGGCCGCCGCGTTGCCGACCGCCGCGCAGCAGCCGCCGCCTCCGCCGCCCCACTGCATCGTTGCGGTCCGCAACCTGTACGTCCCCAATGCGGCGGCCAGCCGCGAGGCCTCGCTGCGATCCTCGCTGTAGGACGAGAAGCCGTCGATCTCGCGCGGGTCGAGGCCGGCGTCCTCGCAGGCCGCCAGGATCGCCTTGAGCGCAAGCTTGAACTCCGCGTCGGGCGAACCGCCGTGCCGGTAATAGTCGGTCTCGCCGATGCCGACGACGGCGACGCGGCCTCTCAGCGTGCGCTCGTGTCTCGCCCGCGCGCTCATGCCTTGGCCTCCCGTCGCGATGCAACGGCCGCAGCATCGCCGAACGCCCCCGCCTGCGCAAGCTGTGTCAGACGCGCCTCGTCATAGCCGAGCAGCTCACGCAGCACGCGCTCCGTGTGCTGGCCAACCGCAGGTGCCGCGACGGGATCGACGATCGGCGTCGCTGAATAGCGGATCGGCAGGTTCACGTTCGGCACCCAACCCACGGTGTCGTGTGGAATGCGGGTGACGATCCCGCGTTCCCTCGCCTCCGGCGAGCGGATCGCTTCGCCGACGGTGCGGACCTGGCCGCAGGGAACGCCGGCTGCGCGCATCCGCGCTTGCCAGTGCGACCATGGCTGTTGCGCGAAGACCTCGCCGAGGATTGCGAACAGCTCGTCGCGGCGGCGGATCCGCTCGGGGCCTGTCGCATAGATCGCTGCCTCCGCCAGATCGGCGCGTTCGATCACCTGCGCCATCAGGCGCTGAAAGATCTTGTCGTTGCCGCAGTTGATATAGAAGGTGCAGTCTTTCGCCTGGAACACGCCGGACGGACAGGTGTCCGGGCTGGTGTTGCCATGCCGCTGCGGATCCATGCCGCTGAACAGATGCTGCATCGTGGCATAGCCGGTCATCAGCACCGCGTTGTCGAACAAGGAGACCTCGACCTGCTGGCCCGGGCCGCCCCGCTCGCGCGAGACCAGCGCGCCGAGGATGGCGTTGCAGGCCATCATCGCGGTCGAGATGTCCATCACCGGCGACAGCGCGCGCACGCCTTCGCGGTCGGCATAGCCGTTCATCGAGACGAAGCCGCTCTCGACCTGCGCAATCGGGTCGAAACCGAGCCGGTCGGCGAACGAGCCTTCGCGGCCATAGGCCGACACCGAGCAGTAGACGAGATCAGGCTTGATCTTGCGACAGGCTTCATAATCCAACCCGAACCGCGCCATGACGCCGGTCGAAAAATTCTCGACCACGACGTCGGCGGTCGCGATCAGGTCACGCGCCACCGCAACGCCCTCGGGCGATTTGAGGTCGAGCGCGACGCTGCGCTTGTTGCGGTTGGTCCACAGGAACGGCGCACCGTGCTTGAGCTCGGCATGCAGTGGCGGATAGCGGCGGAGATCGTCACCGCGGCCGGGCGTTTCCACCTTGATGACATCGGCCCCCATGTCGGCCAGGATCATCGTCGCAAACGGACCGGCGATGAAATGCGAGAAATCGACCACCCGTATCCCTTCTAGCGCCCGCGGCGCATTGGAGGGACGCGGCGTGTGCGCCGGAAAGTCTGTTTCGATCTTGTCCAACATGTCTCTACCTACTGGCTGTCTTTCCGCTGCACCGCGCGTCAGTTGCTCTTCGACTGCTCGACGAGCGCGCATCCGCCCTGATCGACCGGCCGGAACGCCTCCGGTCCGCTGAGCACGCCGACATTCTCCAGAATGTCCCACTTGCTCTTCGACGACTTCGGGTCCTTAACTTTCAGGATATACATGTTGTGGATGGCACGGCCGTCGGCGCGGACGACGACGGGACCGAACAGCGCGTCATCGATCGGCTTTTCCTTCAGCTTCGCGATCACCGGCTGGGCGTCGTTGGTTCCCGCTGCCAGCGCCGCGTTGAGATAGGCTGATACCGACGAATACACGCCGGCGTGGAACGCGGTCGGCGATTGGCCGTGCTGCCGCTCCGTGAATTTCGCCGACCAGGCGCGGCTGGCGTCGTTCAGGTCCCAATAGAACGGCTGGGTGATCACGAGTCCCTGCCCGACCGCAAGCCCGCTGGCTTCGACGTCGTTGGTGGTGGTCAGCAGCGCGGCGAAGGTCCGGCCGTTCTGCTTCAGCCCGAACTCGGCGGACTGCTTGATCAGGCTCACCGTGTCGCCGCCGGCGGTCGCGAAGGCGATCACATCGGCGCCCGAGGAGTCCGCTTGCAGGATGAACGAGGCATAGTCCGCATTGTTGATCGGCACATTGACCGAGCCGAGCACGGTGCCACCGCCCGCGCCGATCACCGCGGTGCCGTCGCGCACCATCGATTTGCCGAGCGCGTTGTCGGTCGCGATGAAGTACCACTTCCTGCCGCCGTGACGCACCAGATAGCTGCCGAGCGTGTGCGAGGCCGCCCAGGTGTCGAAGGTCCATTGGATCGTGTTGGGCGAACAATATTTGCCGGTCAGATCCGACGAGGCCGCGCTGGAGGCGATCAGCGCCGCCTTGCCGCCGCGAACGACCTCGTTGACGGCGAGACCGACAGCCGAGTTGGGCACGTCGGCCACCGCGTCGACCTTTTCCTGCTCGACCCAGCGCCGCGCAATCGCCGCGCCGACATCCGCCTTGTTCTGGTGATCGGCCGAGATGATCTCGACCTTGAAGTCCGGATGCTGTCGCATGAAGTCCTCGGCCGCCATCCTGGCCGCTGTCACCGAACCTTCGCCGGCGTTGTCCGAATACGGACCCGAGGCGTCGTTGAGCACGCCGATCTTTATCGCGCGCGGCTCGGCAAGCACCGTCGAGCACGTCGCAACGGCGAGAGAGGCTCCGAGAATGCAAGAAAGGAGTTTCATGTGTTTCCGCCCCATATCGATGTTGTTTTGTCTTCAGAGATCCAGCACCAGCGAACGCGATTTCGATCCCGAACAGCAGATCATGATGCTGGTGTTCGCCGCCTGCTCGTCCTTGCTCAGGAACTGGTCGCGATGGTCGGGAATGCCGTCGATCACGCGGGTCTCGCAGGTGCCGCAGACGCCTTCCGTGCAGGCGTAGTTTGCGGCTATTCCGGCTTCCAGCAGCGCATCGAGGATGGTCTTGCCAGGCCGAATTGCGATGGTGCGGCCGCTGCGCGCCAGCCTGACCTCGAATCCTCCGTCGGTCGCAGGCGCTTCCCTGGCCTGGAAATACTCGACATGTACGTGGCCGGTGGGGCGATCGGCCGTTGCCGCCTCAAAGGCTGCGAGCATCGGCACGGGCCCGCAGCAATAGAGATGCGCATGCGCCGGCGTGTTGTTCACGATGCCGGCAAGATCGAACACGCCGCCTGAGCGCTGATCGTCGAAATCCAGATGCAGGTTGGCGTGGACGTTCGGTCGCAGCGCGCTGAGCTCGTCGATGAATGCCGCGGCGGCCTGCGTCCGCGCGGCGTAGAACAGCTTCCATGCGCGCCCCAATGTCTCGAGCCGGCGGATCATCGAGAGCAGCGGCGTGATCCCGATCCCGCCCGCGACCAGGACCGTGAGCTCGGCGTCCTCGTGAAGCGCAAAATTGTTCCGCGGCGGCGATACCGCGATGATATCGCCCACCCTGAGAGTGTCATGGACCAGGCGGGAGCCACCGCGGCCCTTCGCGTCCTTGTTGACCGCAATGAGGTAGCGATGCCGTTCGCGCTGGTCGTTCACCAGCGAGTAGCTGCGGATCATGCCGCCGCTTAGATGAAGATCGATATGGCTGCCGGCAGTGAAGGCAGCGAGATCGGAACCAGTCGGCGACACCAGCTCATAGGAGTTGATGCTCTCGGCCTCATAACTGATGCGCTTGACGCGGAGCTCGAGAAGCGGCTCAGCCATGGCTCACAGCTCGTATCCGAAATCCGCGCCGAGCCTGGCGCGCATGAAGGGGGCGCCGACATCGACCCAGGAATCCTCCGGCGGCAGTCGCAGCGACACCGCCCGCACCATGAAGACATCGGGGTCGCTCACGCCCTTCGGCCTGGTGCCGTGATCGCGATAGGCGCCGAGCGCCTCCAGGATGAAGCGCCGCGTCATCGCGATACCCGTGTCGCTGGAACAGAGATTCTCCCTGGTGCGATCGAAGATCGGCGAGACGCCGCTCTGGCAGGCGCCATCCTGCACCCAGAGCCCCGGCAGGCCGGAGAACCAGGTGGTCTGCTGCGCCTGGTAGTCGAACTGAAACCCGTTCTGCGGATTGTATTTGGTCCAGTACCCCGCGTAGGGCACGGTCACCGGATGCTGCACCAGCGCGTGGCGGCTGGCGTGGCCGCTCTCGCGGCCCTTGTGTCCTTCGGCAAAAACCTGCCGCGTCTTCGGCAACAGCGGCTCCGACGGATGATAGGAGAACATGATGCAGAGCGTGTTCTCGTCGTCGATCGGCACCCAGGCGTGACCGCTGAGATCGGGGAACGGCGACAGCGGCGGCACCAGCGTATAGAACGGCAGCATGAACTGGTTGACGCGCCAGTACAGCGTGTTGGCGTCGTAATTGCGCCGCGCCGCGATGCTCATGCCGAAATCCTGCTTGATGCATTCGAAGGTCGGGCGCAGGTCACGCTTCTGGATCCAGGCGCTGGTCGTGCCCTGCGCGTCGAGCCGGCCATGCAGCAGCGGCGCGTGCGCCGAATCGATCTCGCCTTCGACCGCCTGCAGCCAGTTGCACTCCTGAACGCGGACGGAGATGTGCACCTGCGCCTCCGGCACCAGATTCCATTCGACATTGGGCAGCGGCGGCAGCTCGGCCCGGTCGGGGCCCATATAGGTCCAGATCATCCCGTTGCGCTCGCGACAAGGATAGGCCTTGATCCGCACCCGCTCCTTCAGCCGGCTGCGCGCCGGCTCCGCCGGCATGTCGGTCACCGCGCCGGTCACATCGAACTTCCAGCCGTGATAGACGCAGCGCAGGCCGCAATCCTCGTTGCGCCCGAACACCAGCGGCGCACCGCGGTGCGGACAGGCCTGGTCGATCAGCCCGACGCGATCCTCGGAGTCGCGAAAGGCGACAAGGTCCTCGCCGAGAAGGCGGATGCGTTTGGGCTGCCCGTCCTTGGTGAGATCAGCCGACGGCAGGAACGGAATCCAGTAAAGGCGGAACAGCTCGCCGAGCGGCGTTCCCTTTCCGACCCTCACCAGGCGTTCGTTATCTTCGTGCGAGAGCATGATGTGCCTCCATTCAATTCGATGGCATTGGGCGCGCGCCGCCGAGCAGCGCGGCGATGCGCTGGGACAGGCCGAGATCCTGTGCGGTCCAGAGTGGGTCGGATGCCGTGAGCGGCTGTCGCGGGATCGGAGGCTGTTTGCCCTGCTCCACCATGCCCACGATGATCTCGATGCGGCGCCGTTCGAGGTTCCGCAGCGCATCCTCGACGACATCAGCTTCGGCGGTACAGCCCGGCAGCTCGGGATAGGCGAGACGGATCAACCACTGGCCCGGTGCGGTTTCCACCGCCTCCGCCTCGAGCAGATAGGGAATCGACAACAGCTCACGCAGGTCCAAGACGAACCTCCCTCGGAACGATGTCTTTGCATCGTCATTGATACGTATACGTACTATATGCCGTTGCGGATGGCAAGGGCTGAGCCATGTTTGCATCGGTTCTTGAAACCTTACTGCCCTTCTGGCTTTCCAAGGGGTTGAGAGCCAATATCCAAGCTGCTAACGGCTATGCGAATCTTGCAACCGCGGGGATCGAGCGACGGCATGGCGGCCAACACGGCAACGAAGGCAGACGCAGCCGCGCAACTTGCCCACGACTGGCAACTCGAGGGCGGCATCGGATTTCTGATCCGGCTGCTGGAGGCCCGCTACGACGGGCTTTATCAGAGCATGACGCGTCAGAGCGACATCACGCCGCGCCAGTTCGGCGTGCTGATGGCGCTGTACCAGATGGGCGCCCTCACCCCCTCCGTGCTGGCAGATCGTATCAGTTGCGATCGCAACACGCTCAGCGAAATGCTGAAGCGGATGGTCGAGCGCAGGCTGGTCTCGAAGAAGACCCATCCGGACGATCGCCGCTCGCTCCAGGTGCAGATCACCGCCAAGGGCGAGGAAGCGTTGCTGGCGGTCGTTCCGGTCGCAGCCGAGTTGCAGAACGTCATGCTCGCCCCGCTGCGCAAGGAAGACCGCGCGCATTTCCTCAAATGCCTGTTGGCGATCGCCAAGGCCCCGCCGCCGGTCACGTCCGCGGACGATTGACGCTACCTGGCGCGACAGCGCACCGGCAGGCGCTTCACGCCGCCGAGGAACGATGTCTCGGTCCAGGCCGGCTCGCCCGCAAGCTCGATCCGATCGACGCGGCCGACCAGCTCGCGGAAGAACGCCACGATCTCCGCCTTGGCCAGATGCCGGCCAATGCAGGCGTGAATGCCGTAGCCATAACCGAGATGGCGATTGGGCGAGCGATCCGGAATGAATTCGAAGGGACGATCGAACGCCTCCTCGTCGCGATTGCCCGAGGGATAGCTGATGAACAGGCTGTCGCCAGCCTTGATCGTCTTGCCGCGAATCTCGTAGTCGACGGCGGCGGTCCGGAAGAAGTGCTTGACCGGCGAGACCCAGCGCACCATCTCCTCGGCCGCATCGGGCACGAGGCCGGAATCGTTGCGTAGCCGGTCGATCCAATCCGGGTTCTCGATCAGCGCCAGCAATCCGCCCGCGATGGTGGCACTCGTGGTGTCGTGGCCGGCGCTCGCAAGCGCGATGTAGTAGGAATACGCCTCGAAATCCTCGATCGGCCGGCCGTCGATCTCCGACGTCGCCACCACCGTCGCGACGTCGTCCTTCGGATTCTGCCGGCGCTCCTGTGCGACGTCCTTGAAATAGTCGACATAGGCGATGGTGGCGTCGATGAGATCCGATCCCTTCTGCATCTCGGGATCGCCGCCGCCGAAATAGGCCTGGGTGATCTTCAGAAGACGCTGCTCGTCGCTGCGCGGCAGCCCGAGGATCGTCATCAGGACACGCAACGGATAGTAGATCGCAATCTCGCTGTAGAAGTCGCATGCGCCGCCGAACGCAAGCAGCCGGTCGACGCTTTCCTTGGCCAGCGCCTCCATGCGCTCCGCCAGGGTCCGGATATGCCGCGGCTGGAACCAGGCGTGGGTCAACTTCTGATACTTGGCGTGATCAGGATTATCCATCTGCGGCAGCGCCCGGACCAGCATGGGCCTGCCGTTCATCGCTTCCCTCACCTTGCTCTCGAACTCGATGCTGAGCAGCTTGGTGCGCGGCGCATTGATGAAGCGATCGGGCTGGCGTTCGATCTCGATGATGTCGGCATGTCTGGCGATCGTCCAGAATGGACGGTAGCCGTCGGGCTGCGTCCAATGGATCGGATCGTCACGCCGCAAGCCTGCAAAGATGCGATGCTGCAGGTCGACGTTCCCGTAGGTCTTGTGGTCGGCAATCGTATTGTCCAACGCGATGTCAAGCATTCCGGCCTCCCCGATGATTTATGTTTTATGCAGTTCTTCCAACCTCTCGCATGATCGGCACCGGCCGGCGGCAACCCAGTTGCCGTGTCGGCTACAGGCGCGTCTCTCCGCGGCTTCCAAATGCTCCCGTTTCGGCAAGTCGCGCGATCGCCTCGCCGGACAGGCCGAGCACACGCGTCAACACCTCGTCCCGCTGCGCGCCGATGGCCGGGACTTCATTGCCGATTGTCGTATCCGCCGCCGACATCTTCCACGGTGCATTGACGCCGACGAACTCGCCGGCGCCATCCGTCACTTTCGCGAAGGCACCGCGCTGCACCAGATGCGGATCGCTCAGCGCCGCGCCTGGTGTCCGGTATTCCGCGCAGGGAACGCCGGCACGATCGAGTGCATCGATGCATTCGCGCACCGTGTGCCGCTCAGTCCATTTCTCGATCACCTGCATCATGGCGGTCCAGTTGGCGCCGCGCGCCGGGATCGTCGCAAAGCGGGGATCGCTGGTCAGTTCGGCCTGCCCCGTCACCTCGCACAGCGCGGAAAAATTGCGCGGCGTGACCGGAGCGATCAGGATATCACCGTCGCGGGTGCGGACCGGGCCATAGGTCGGCCGCGGCGCGCGGATCGGGAATTGCGCCTCCTGCAGTTCGTAGACCAGCAGGTTCAGCATGCAATCCATCAGCGCGACGTCGATCCGTTGGCCCTCTCCGGTGCGCGTGCGTTGAACCAAGGCCGTCTGGATCGCGGAATAGCCGAAGATACCGCCAAGCACGTCGGCAACGAAGATCGCGCCGGACGCCGGCCGCTCCCGGTCGCCGGCATAGCGCGCCAGCGACTGATCGAGGCCGCTCTCGGCGTGCACGATCATGGCATAGGCCGCGCGCTCGGCAGCAGGGCCGGACTGCCCGTAGCCCGAGATCGAGCAATAGATCAGCCGCGGATTGATCACGCGCAGCGCCTCATAGCCGAGCCCGAGGCGATCCATCACGCCGGGGCGGAAATTCTCGACCAGGATGTCGGTCTCCGCGACCAGCTGATGCACGAGCTTGATGGCGTCGGCGTTCTTGAGGTCGAGCGCCAGGCTGCGCTTGCCGGCGTTGAGCTGGCCGAAATAGGTGCTGTGGCCATCGCGCAGCGGGGTCCGCAGCCGCATGTCGTCGCCCTCAGGCGGCTCGATCTTGATGACGTCGGCGCCGACATCGGCAAGCAGCCGCGCGCAATACGGTCCCGCCAGCATGATCGAAAAATCGAGCACGCGCAGGCCTTCGAGCGGCGCCGTGGCTTTCTTGTCCATCCGTTTCCTCCTATCTCGGCAGGCCGAGCGCGCGCTGCGCGATCAAGCTGCGCTGGATCTCGTTGGTGCCGATGCTGATCACCCACATCAACGAGTGCCGCAAATTCTGCTCGAACCGGCCGTTGTCGATCGCATCAGGCATCTGCTCGGACAGCGCGGCGCGGGAGCCGAGCAGATCGAGCGCCGCCTCACCGAAGCGCTCCATCAGCTCACCGGAAAACACCTTGCTGATCGCGCCATACTCGGGCGGCGTGACGCCGTCGGACGCTAGCTCGGCGCAATACATCATGAGCTGGCGGCCGACCTCGATCTCGCTCGCAAGCGTCGCCATCCGGTCGCGAATGATCGGATCGCTCCCGGCGCCGCTGTTCAGCACGTGCCGACGCAACTGCTCGAAGGCATGCGCGACCTTGAGCACGATGCCGCCGCCGACCAGGCCGCGCTCGAAGGCGAGCGCGCCGGTCAAGACCTTCCAGCCGCCATTCACCTCGCCGACCAGGTTCTCCAGCGGGATCCGCACGTCGTCGTAGAAGATGTTGGCGAACGAGCCGTCATACATCGTGGTCGCGGGGCGGATCGTGATCCCCGGCGTATTCATCGGCACGATGAACATGCTGATGCCGGCATGCGGCGGCTTCGCCTGCTTGTCGGTCCGCGCGGCGAGGAACATGTACTTGCCCCACCACGTCGTGGTCCAGATCTTCTGGCCGGTGATCACCCAGTGATCGCCGTCCCGCTCCGCGCTGGTGCGTAGCGCGGCAAGGTCGGATCCCGCCTGCGGTTCGCTGTAGCCCATGCCGTGCATGGCCTCGCCACGCAGGATCTCCGGCAGATATTTTGCCTGTTGCTCGGCAGTGCCGAACATCATCAGCGCGTTGGCCTGGATCGACGCGCCGATCCGCGGCGCCTCGCCGCGCTCCATCGTCTCCATGAAGGCGATCTGCTCCAGCGGCGAACGCGCCTGGCCACCGAATTTTTCCGGCCAGCCGAGGCCAATCCAGCCGGTCTGGCCGATCTCCCGCGCGAACGCGGCGTCGAACTCGCGCTTGGCGAACGGCCGGCCGTCAAAGGCGGACTTTGCGTCGCCGGACCAATGCTGGGCGAGCCATTCCCTGACTTGTTCCCGCAGCGCATTGCCGGCTGGACCGAGATCGTACTCCGGCAGCCCGGCGCCGCCATCGTCGAACAAATGCGATGCAAGCGCGCGCCTGGCGTGCGCGGCGCCGCCGAGCGCAATGGTATCGAGATGGACGCGCTTGAAATGATGCGGCGCTTCATGCTCCTCGGCATAGCCGATGGCACCGAAGGCGTGCTGCGTCTCCAGCGAAACGCGCCGCAACGCCGCGCTCGCGAAAGCCGACGCGCAATCGGCAAAATAGCGCCAGTGGGGATCCCGCGCCTCGTACAGCCGCGCGGTGTGATGCAGCACGAGCCGCACGCCTTCGAGATCGATCAGGCAGTTGGCGAGCTTGTGCTGGATCGCCTGAAACTTTCCGATCGGCTGCCCGAACTGCTGGCGTTCCCTGGCGTAGTCCACGACCAGCTCGAACGCGCGCCGGGCAGCACCGTGTGCGCGGGCCAGCAGCGCTGTCCTTGCCACCAGCCGGAGATCGTCCACGCTGGGGGTTTCGAAATCGATCAGCCTGACCGGGACCGAGTCGAGCTTGACCTCCCAACTTCCCCACGCGCCCATCGCTCGGGTCGGCACGCGGCTTACGCCGGCCGCGTTGAGATCGACCAGCGCCAGTCGCGACGCATCGACCGGCACCAGCAGATGCGTGGCACTTCCCGCCGCCTCGACGAAGCGAAGCAGTCCCGACGCTGCGCCGCCGCTGAGCTGGACCGTGCCCGCGCCGGGATCCGGGTCGAGGCCACCAAACGAAACCGCAACGCAGGCCGCGCCGGCATGAAGCCGCTTCCGCAACTCCAGCGCGATGTCATCGGTGGCGGCCGCAAGCACAAGATTGGCGAGCGCTGTGGCACCCATCGGCGCGGGACAGGCGGCGCGGCCGAGCTCGGCCATCACCACCAGGATTTCGCGAAGGCCGCCCTCCTCCGGATTGGCGCCGAGCGCCGCAATCCCCTGCCCAACCAGCTTCTGCCAGATCGCGGTGACCGCATCAGCGGACGCCGCGTCCTTCATGGCGTCTGCGCGCCAATGCTCTGCGAGGAATCCGCGCACGGATTCCCCGAGCATCGCCGCTACGTCGTCTCCTGCGACTTCGGGCGCCGACATCGCCGGCGCTAGCTCTGGCCGAATTTCGGCTTGCGCTTCTCCTTGAACGACATCGTCGCTTCCTTGTGGTCAGCGGTCTCGAAGGTGACCTGCTCCAGCGCCATCGAGGCCTCCAGCAGCATGTTGACGCGCTCCTTGACGATCTGGTTGATCGACAGCTTGGTCCAGCGGATCGCCCAGGTCGGGCCGTTGGCGAGCTCGACCGCGATCTCGCGGGCCTTCGCCAGCACGTCGGCGCGCGGCGCGATGTGATTGACCAGTCCGATCCGTTCGGCCTCGTGGCCCTTCAGCAGCGTGCCGCGGATCAGATACTCCTTGGCCTTGTTGATGCCGATCAGCAGCGGCCAGATCACCGTGCCGCCGTCGCCCGCGACGAGGCCGACCCGCGAGACGTGGGTATCGCCGATCCGCGCGTCCTCGGCCATCACGGTGATGTCGCAGAGCAGCGCGTGGGTCGCCGCCAGCCCGATCGCATCGCCGTTGATCGCCGCGATGATCGGCTTGTCGAGCTCGAGTTGGCGGGTGACGCCGCGCCGGCTGATCATGGGATCGTGGACCTCACCCTCCTCCAGCACGTCGCCGCCGGGTCGTTCCGACATCGCCTTGACGTCGCCGCCGACGCTGAAGAACTCGCCCGCACCTGTCAGCACCACGACATTGACGGCGTGATCGTCGGCAAGGTCATCCCAGATCGTGCGCAATTCGCGGATCAGCTTCTGATTGATGGCGTTGCGCGCCTGCGGACGGTTCAAGGTCACGGTCGCGACCTTGTCCGCGACCTCGACCTTCAGACATTCGTACTTTGCGTAGTTGGACATGTTTGCCTCCCTTGTTGTTGCTGTTTGCATGTTGATCGGCGCGCCGGGATTTCTGTCAGCGGCGCATTCCCGGCTGAACGTCCGCCAGCGCGACGTGCAGCGACATCGCGCCTGGGTCCTGCTCCAGCATCCGCTGCACGGATTCCAAATGGGCGCGCAACAGCTTGCTCGCCAAATTCACGTCCCGGTCGCTGAGCGCGGCGAGGAACTGGCGACGCTTTTCCGTCAGCCGCGCCATCGCAACCCCGCTCGAGGCGACCTTGGCATAGACAAAGCGCATGTGGATCTCGGTGACAGAGTCCACGATCATCGCGATCACCTTGTTGGCGGTCGACGCCGCCAGCAGCTTGTAGAACTCGCGCGAACATTCCACCCGATCGAGCAGGCGACCTTCCTTGGTGGCAAGCTCCGTCCGCACGATATTCGCCTCCAGCGCGTCGAGATCGGCGCGCCGCGCATTGGCGCAGGCGAGCCGCACCACGAGGTCGAGCACGTGGACGCGCGCCTCGGACAATTCCCGCACCGAGATCGTCCCGAGGCTCAGCATGTCCCGCATCACCTCGTTCATCCGGCGGGTGTCGCCCTGCTGGATGAAGGCGCCGCCCTTGACGCCCTTCTGCAGCCGCAGCACGCCGGCCATCTCCAGGCTGCGCAGCGCCTCCCGCAGCACGTTGCGGCTGACGCCGAGCTGTTGCGCCAGCTCGCGTTCCGGCGGCAGTTTGTCGCCCGGCTTCAGCACGCCGAGCGCCAGCTGCTCGCGGATGCGCTCGCAGATCTCCTCGAACGTCCGCCGCGTGTGGATCGGCTTGAACGCCGGCGAGGTCGCCGCCGCCGCACGGAGATCGGCGGCGCGCTCGCGCCGGGTGGGAGATGCGGCGCGGGCGCGCAGCGGCGCGCGGGGGCTTGACTTGGTGCTCATGCGGTGGATTATTAAATGGATCACCCATTCAATGGAAGCCCTATTTTGGCGTCCGGCAAAGAAAACGACGGGGAGCCCGCATGAGTTTTACCGAGGAGCAGGTCGCATTCCGCGACAACGTCCGCAGGATGGTCGCCAGGCACGTGGCGCCGATCGCCGCCGAAGTCGACGAGACCGACCGCTTTCCGCTCGAGCTGGTGAAACTGTTCGGCGAGATGGGGCTGATGCAGCTCTGGGTGCCCGAGCAATATGGCGGCCCGAACGGCAACCTGACGATGGCCTGCATCGCGCGCGAGGAGATCTCGAAGGTCTCGCCCGCCTGCGCCTCGATCGCGGCGCTCAACACCATGTTCATCATGCCGCTGCTGCATTTCGGCTCGGAGGAGCAGCGCAGGAAATATCTCCCGATCATTGCGCAGGGCGGCATCGTCACCGCGATCGCGATCTCCGAGCCGCAGGCCGGCTCCGACGTCGCAGCGCTCAACACCCGCGCCAAGAAGGACGGCGACTGCTACGTGCTGAACGGCCGCAAGCAGTGGTGCAGCTATGGCGTCGCCGCCGACTATATCGTGGTGATGGCGCGGACCAGCGACGGTGCCGGCGCCGACGGCATTTCCGCCTTCATCGTCGAGCCGAAGACGATGCCGGGCATCACCTTCGGCCGTCACGAACGCAAGATGGGGTTTCGCGGCGCGCCCAACACGCCGATCTTCTTCGACAATGTACGGGTGCCCGTGGAGAACCTGGTCGGCGAGGAAGGCAAGGGCTTTCGCACCTCGATGCGCGCGCTCGATCTCAACCGCCCGACCATCGGCGCCCAGTCGGTCGGCCTGGCGCAGGGCGCGCTCGATGCCTGCATCGCTTACGCCAAGGAGCGCAAGCAGTTCAAGAAATCGATCTCCGAATTCCAGGGCGTGCAGTTCATGCTCGCCGACATGGCGATGCAGATCGAGGCGGCGCGCGCGCTGGTCTATGAATGCGCGCGGGCCGGCGACGTCGGCGACTGGAAGCGCCTCAACGTGCTCGCCAGCATGGCCAAATGCGTCGGCAGCGACATGGCGATGAAGGTGACGACCGATGCCGTGCAGATCTTCGGCGGCTACGGCTACACCATGGACTATCCCGTCGAGCGCATGATGCGCGACGCCAAGCTGACCCAGATCTTCGAAGGCACCAACCAGATCCAGCGCGTCGTGATCGCGCGCGAGCTGCTGCGCTAACCCAAATCGATTTTCACAAGAAAAGAATTTTGAACACGGAGGAGACGATCTTGAACCACACCACCAACCGCGCGCTGGCGGTGGTCGCACTGTGCGGCCTGCTGGCGACGCCCGTCTACGCGCAAAAGGCCTACGGTCCGGGCGCCAGCGATACCGAGATCAAGCTCGGCCAATCCACGCCGCTCAGCGGTCCGGCTTCCGCATTCGGCGCCGGCGCGGGCCGCGCCGTCGTCGGCTATTTCGAGATGCTGAACGCGCAAGGCGGCATCAACGGCCGCAAGATCGCCTTCACGCAGCTCGACAACGCCTACAGCGCCCCGAAAGCGGTCGAGCAGTCGCGCAAGCTGATCGAGGATGTCGGCGTGCTCGCCGAGGTCGGCACCATCGGCACCGCGCCGAACGTCGCGATCCAGAAATATCTCAACGGCAAGCAGGTGCCGCAGCTCTTCATCACCGCGGGCGGCCGCCGCTTCAACGATCCGAAGACCTTCCCGTGGACGATCCCGCTCTATCCGGATTTCGAGACCGAAGGCCGGGTCGTCGCCAAATACATCCTCGGCGCCAAGCCCGACGCCAAGATCGGCGTGCTCACCCAGAATGACGATTACGGCAAGGATTATCTGAAGGGCCTGCGTGCGGGCCTCGGCCCCAAGGCCTCGCAGATCGTCGCCGAGGCGTCCTATGAACTCACCGATCCCACGATCGATTCGCAAATCGTCCAGTTGAAGGCCGCCGGCGTCGATACCTTGATCGAGCAATCCTCATCGAAGGCCGCCGCACAATCGATCCGCAAGGTCTACGAGCTCGGCTGGAAGCCCCTGCACGTGATCGGCGGCTCGACGGCCTCGGTCGAGACCATTTTGAAGCCGGCGGGCCTCGAGGCCTCGAAGGGGCTGGTAACGACGCAATTCCTCAAGCAGCCCGGCGATCCGGCCTGGGCCAATGACGACGAGGTCAAGGCCTACAAGACCTTCCTGAAGACCTACGCGCCCGCGGCCAACCCGGACGACTATTCGGTGCTGGTCGCCTATATGAACGTCCACGCCGTCGAGCTCGCCTTGCGCAAATGCGGCGACCAGCTGACGCGCGAGAATCTGGTCAAGCAGGCGACCTCGCTCAACGGCGAGCGGCTGCCGATGATGCTCCCAGGCGTCACGATCAGCACCAGGCCCGGCGACTACACGCCGTTCCGCACCTTGCGAATTGCGACGTTCGACGGCGAAAGCTGGTCGCTGACGGGCGATCCGCTGTCGGCCGACTGAAACGGCAGCAAAAAACCCCCGCGGGTTCTCGCGATCTGCCGTCAGGCATCATCACGGCACGCGCAGCCTTTCTCCCCTGTCCCGAGCCGGTGGCCAAGCGCCGCCGATCATGGCAGACAGGATGAGCGAAATCGCTCATTCCTGTGGAGAATAGGATGGATCGTCTGGCCGCGATGGAGACGTTCGTGCGGGTCGTCGAGACGGGATCGTTCTCCGGAGCGGCCCGACAGCTTCGGGTCGGACAGCCCGCGATCTCCAAGTCCGTCGCGCAGCTCGAGGACTATCTCGGGGTCAAGCTGCTCGCCCGCTCGACGCGCGGTCTCACGCCGACCGAAGCCGGTCTCGGCTATCTCGAGCGCGCCCGACGTGCGCTGGAGGAAGCCGCCGAGGCCGAGCTCGCCGCGCGCGGCGCCGGCGCCGGGTTGAAAGGGCGTCTGCGGATCTGCGCCGCCGTCACCTTCGCCCGCATCCATCTCATTCCGATGCTGCCAAAATTCCTCGCGCGCAATCCCGAGCTGGAGCTCGAAATCGTGCTCGATGATCGCCAGATCGACCTGGTGCAGGAAGGCATCGACGTGGCCTTACGGATGGGCAAGATGCAGGATTCGACGTTGACGGCGCGCCGCGTCGCCAGATGCAGGCGCCTGGTGCTGGCCACGCCGGCCTATTTCGATCGCGCCGGCACACCGTCGACGCCGAGCGAGCTGAGCCGGCATCAGGCGATCGTCTATCTCAGGGAAGGCAGCGTGTGGTCGTTCCAGCGCGACAGCACCGAAGTAGCCGTGACCGTGCAGAGCCGGCTGCGGGTCACGGCGGCCGAAGGCGTCCGCGCCGCGGTACTCGCCGATGCCGGGCTCGCTGTCGCATCGGAATGGATGTTCAGTCCCGAGATCCGGTCGGGCGCCGTGCGCGCCGTGCTCTCGGGATGGAGCCTGCCCGCGCTCGACCTCTGGGCCGTGCTTCCGTCCGGCCGCGCCGCGACCGCCAAGGCGCGGGCCTTCGTGGATTTCTTCGAGCAGACTTTCGGCGCCTGACCGAGCCGGCCGCCAGCTTTATTCCCAAGGGGAATATAAAGTAGTCCGATGGCCCCGCTACCTCGGACGCCGGTTTCCCTTAGTTTCCTGCGTGCAAGTTCGACGAGAGGACGGCGCCGCCGCCCCTCCACGCAGACATCAAGAGGAGAACCGCCATGTCGCTGCAAGCCAAGCTCGATGCCTTCAAGGCCGATTTCGAAGCCGGCAAGCCGCCCTACAGCCGTCCGCGCTCGGACATCGAGATCATGCACCGCGCCACCGCTGAGTTGATCGCGTCGGGCGCCGCGCAGCGCGCGAAAAAGGCCGGCGACATCGCTCCGTCCTTCTCGCTCGGGAATGCCGACGGCAACGTCGTCAACTCGGCGGATCTGCTGCAGCGCGGCCCGCTGGTGCTCAGCTTCTACCGCGGCGTCTGGTGCCCATATTGCAACATGGAGCTGCAGGCGCTCGAAGCCGCCAAGCCGGAGTTCGACAAATACGGCGCTTCGCTGATCGCGATCTCGCCGCAGACCGCGCCGAACAGCCGCAAGTCGGTGCGTCAGAATAAGCTGTCCTTCCCGATCCTGTCCGATGCGAAGGGCAAGGTCAGCGAGGCCTTCGGACTGCGCTTCCATTTGCCCGACTATCTGGTCGCGCTTTACAAGCAGTTCAAGAACGATCTGCCCGTATTCAACGACGATCCGAGCTGGACGCTGCCGATGCCGGCGCGCTACGTGATCGGCCAGGACGGCGTGATCCTCTACTCCGAAGTCAACCCCGACTACACCCGTCGCCCCGAGCCTGAAGACATGATCCCGGTTCTGCAGCAAGCGGCTGCCGTCAGGGCGTGACGTCGCTCGCGGTGGCCGATGGCATCTCGTCATCGGCCGCTCGTCCGGGCGACTGCCCCTTTCGCCACTGCGCCGGGGTCACGCCCATGTGGCTCTTGAAGGCGCGCTGAAAGGCGGCCTCCGACTGGTAGCCGACCATATCAGCGACAGCGCCCGTGGCGAGCGACGAGGTTTTCAGCTCGTTCGCCGCGAGCGTCATCCTGATATCAGTGAGCAGGTCGCTCGCCGATCGCCCGAGCTTCTCCTGAAACTGGCGGGCCAGCGTTGCCCGCGACATGTTGCAGAGCTGGGCGAGCTCCGGCAGCGACCAGGCGCTTGCGGGCTCCCTGAACATCGCTGCGACCGCGGGCGCCAGGCGGGGATGACCGGCCATCGCCAGCAGGCCGCGCGGTGCGGCGCCGGTTTCGCTCGCAAGCCGCAGCGCCAGCGCGAACATCGCCGTCGACAGCGCGTTCAGCATGGCGCGGCCGCCGAGACGATCGTCCACCGCCTCGCTGCGCATCAGCGACACCAGCCCGGCGAGCTGCGCTTCGGTCCCCTCGCCGGCCTGCGCGCCGGCATGCACGACGAGACGCGGCGGCAGATAGCTGCGCAGCAGACGATCGTGCGGAGGCGTGATCGCGAAGTGCCCGCACAACAGGTCGAGCCGCTGATCGGAGCCGAGGTTTTCGCTGATCGTGAAATTCTGCGCCGGCCGGTTGCGCGCCGGCAGCGGCGCGGCTCCGCCGCCGTCATGCATGACATGCCGCGGATTGCCTGGCAGCAGCAGAATGTCGCCGGCCTTCAGCTGCAACGGCCGGCCGCCTGCCGGATCGTCAAGGATCGCGGAGCCCGCGAGCACCGCGTGATAGGGAATCTCGCCAGCCGCAGCCGGCCCCTGATCGATCCGCCAGGGCGCCCCATAGCTGCAGCGCAGGTCGAGCCGCCCGCGCACCGGGATCATCTCGAACAGCCGGCTGAGCCAATCCATGGCTGACCTCTCAAGCATCTCACGCGAGACATTTGAGCATATAATTGAGCTTTTGTAACATTCAAACTCTCATTCAGCAGACATACCGTCACTTCGCAATCGTTCACCACCCCCAACACGGAGTGCCACCATGTCCCGCCTTTCAGTCCCCAATCTCGAAACCGACACCGGCCCCTCGGGCCAGATCTACGCCCAGATCAAGAAGACGGTCGGCAGCGTGCCGAACACCTATGCGGCGATCGCCGCGCATGGCCCGGCCGCGCTCAAGTCGATCCTCGCCGCCGACGCCGTGCTTGCCGGCGGCAGCCTGAGCAAGAGCGATCGGGAGGTCATCAAGCTCGTGATCAGCGCCGCCGGCGGCTGCGATTATTGTGTCGCCGCGCATTCGCATCTCGCCAAGCTCGCCGGCGTGAAGGCCGACGTGCTCAAGCATATCCGAGACGACGAGCCGACCGGCGACGCCAAGCGCGACGCGCTGGTCGGCTTCGTCCGCAAGCTCGCGCAGTCGAGCGGAACGGTCAGCGACGCGGACTTCGCCGCGATCAGGGCTGTCGGCTACAGCGACGGTCAGCTGGTCGAAATCAGCCTGGCGTTCGCGACCACCGTGTTCACCAACGTCTTCAACCGCATCAACGACACCGACATCGACTTTCCCGCGGTCGCCTAGAGCGCGCAGATGTCGAACGAAAGGATCACGACCATGACCACGCTTTCCAGCACCACGCAAAACCCGCTTCTCGGCGCCCTCGATCGCTCCGGCCTGCTCGCGCATGATCTCGACTATCACGTCGTCCGCGCCGCGATGGTGATCATGTTCCTGTTCTTCGGTTACCAGAAGTGGTTTCCCTACGAATTCGAACGGCTGGTCCCGTTCATCAGCAACGGTCCGCTGATCTGGTGGCTGTATCCGGCCTTCGGCCACGCCGGCGCCAGCTATTTCCTCGGCGCCTCCGAGTGGACCTTCGGATCGCTGCTGCTCGCAGGCTTCTGGGACAAGCGGCTCGGCGTGCTCGGCGCCCTCGGCTCGACCGGCACCTTCATCGCGACCGTCACCATCATCCCGTTCATGCCTGATGGCTGGGATGTCGCGGCCGGAGGTTTTCCCGCGATGACCGGCAACGTGCCGTTCCTGATGAAGGATGTCGTCCTGCTCGCGGTCTCGCTCTATTTGCTGAAACAGGACCTGGTTCGCCTGACGCGGCAATAGGTGGCCGCTGCGGATGGCGATGCGTTGCCGGCGAGCCCTCCAGCTCACCGGCAATTGCGCGAGGGTGGAACCGTCGGCGCAGCGACATGGCAGCCATCCCGCATCGCCGTTGGCGGCCGTGAACATAGTTCCGCCGTGTCGGCTGCGTTAGATTAGCCGGCCGGTGCTGTTCTGGGGTGAGCCGCATGAAAAAGGACGATGTGACGTGCCCACGCTGTGGGGCTGGGTTTCGACGCCTTGAGCTCGCCTCCGAGGCTGGGACCGAAGGCCAGTATCGTTGTCCGGTCTGTGAAACGACGCTGGAGCTGTTCGACGGCGACAGGCTTGTCGCCTACCGCCTGACCATCCAGCCCTCGATCCGCGCGTTCAAAGGCTAGCGCGATCAGGCGCGCCGCTTGAGAATATAGCTGTCCATGATCCAGCCGTGCCTGGCGCGCGCCTCAAGCCGCGCGGCGACGATGCGTGGGCCGACGTCGCGAAGCTCGCCGGCCATGATGATCTGGTCGGGCATGCCGAGATAGGCACCCCACCAGATCCGCACGCCGTCGGGATCGAGGGTCTGGAACGCTGCGCCGCCATCGAGCATCACCACCACGGTGTCCACACCCGACGGCCAACCATCCTCACGCAGGCGCCGACCCGTCGTTACCAGAAAGGGCTCGCCGATCTCATTAAGCGGCACGGCATGCGCCGCGCACAGCGCCTGGATCGACGTGATGCCTGGGATCACTTCGATGGTCGGCAGCGGAGCAAGCCTGCGCGCAATCCGCAGGCTCGAATCATAGAGCGACGGATCGCCCCAGATCAGCATTGCCACGCGGCCCTCGCCGCCGAGATGGCGCGCGATTTCCTGCAACCAGATGGCCGCGACCGCGTCATGCCAATCATCGACACCCTTGCGATAATCCTCCTCGCCGGCATCGCGCACCGGCAGGTCGAACTCGGCGATACGCGTTCGCCCGTTGCTCAGCACATCAGCACAAATCGTCCGCCGCAGCTCGGCGAGATCGGATTTCGCGCTTCCCTTGCGCGGGATCAGGATCAGGTCGGCGGCGTTGATCGCGCCGATCGCCGCCTGCGTGAGCTGCTGCGGATCGCCGCAACCGATGCCGATCAGGGACAGCGTCAGCATGGCCGCATCACCCCTGCCCCGGAGCCAGCGCGCCAAACAGAATGACCGCCGCCGCCGTTGCCACACCCGCCTGCGTGAGTTGCCCGGCAAGCTCTGCGATCGTCGTCCGGACCAGTCGTTCATCGGCGTGGCCGAGCTGCTCTGCCAGCAATGCGGGCGTATCGGGAGCAAGGCCGTGTGCAATCAGCTGCGCTGCGAGCGCCGGGAACGTTCGTCTCCCCATATAGACGACGGTGGTCGCTTCCGGATCCGCCAGCGCCGTCCAATTCAGATCAGCCGGCAGTTCGCCGGTGACGTCGGCGCCGGTCACGAACTGGACCCGCCGCGACGTCAGGCGTCGCGTCAAGGGAATGCCGGCCTGCGCGGCCGCGACGGAGGCCGAAGTCACGCCGGGAATGATCTCGTAGCCGATGCCTGCCGCGCGCAGCGCCTCGATCTCTTCCTCGAGCCGACCGAAAATTCCGGCGTCGCCCGATTTCAGCCGCACGACGCGCATGCCGGTCGCGGCATAGTCGACCAGCAGCCGGCTGACGTGATGCTGCCCGGCCGACAGGCGGCCGGCGCGCTTGCCGACCGCGACGAGATTGGCGCCGCTGCGTGCAAGATCGAGGATCGCCCCCGAAGCGAGGTCGTCATAGAGCACGACGTCGGCGTCGCGCAACCGCGCGGCGCCCTTCACCGTCAGCAGTTCGGGATCGCCGGGGCCGGCCGAGACAAAGGAGACAAAACCGCTCACCGGTCCTCCGCAATCAAATGGAAGAAGGTGCCCGTCGCGTGGCCGCGACGCGAGCCGGTCTCGGCCACGGTCGCGCCAGTCGCATCGCGGACGACTGCGAGCGGCACGTCGGGCTCCGTAACGATCGTCGAATAGTGGAATTCATGGCCGCGCAGCCGTGCACCAGGGCCGTGCCCGGGCATCGCCGCAACGAGCTCGGCGAGGCGGTAACCCAGATGCATGCGGCGCTTGGCATAGCTGGTCTCGAGGCCGAGCAATCCGGCCATCTCGTGGCGCGCACCATCGGCGTCGGTCAGGGCGCGGCCCAGCACCATATATCCTCCGCATTCGCCATGCACCGGCCGCGTCTCGGCGAAGCCGCGCAAGCTCCGAAGGAACCGCGCATTGGCGGCAAGCCGGCCGGCATGCAGCTCCGGATAGCCGCCGGGCAGCCAGCACACATCGGCGCCGGCATCGGGACCTTCGTCGGCAAGCGGCGAGAAGGTCACGATCTCGGCGCCGACATCGCGCCACGCCTCCAGCATATGCGGGTAGACGAAGGAGAATGCGGTGTCGCGCGCCAATGCAATGCGCTGGCCGGGCGGCGTCACCCTGACACGACCGGCGGCAGCATGCGGCGACCACGCACGGGCCGATCGCAGCACCGCGTCGAGATCGACATGCTCGGCCACGAATCGCGCCGCTTCACCGATCAAGCCGTCGATCTCGGCCTGCTCTTCCGCCTGCACCAGGCCAAGATGCCGCTTCGGCAAATTGATTCCTGCATGACGCGGCAGCGCGCCGTGCACGGCAATGCCGGCGGCCGCCATGGCGCCGCGCACCAGGTCCTCGTGCCGCGGACTTGCAACGCGGTTGAGGACGACGCCTGCGAGCTCGACGCCGGCGCGAAAATCGCGCAGTCCCGCTGTGATCGCCGCCGCCGTCTGGGCCTGGCCGGAGGGGTCGATCACCAGCAGCACCGGCCATCCCATCGTTTCAGCGATGTCGGCGGTTGCGCCGGTGCCGGAGACGCCGCGCGCGGCAACGCCGTCGAACAGGCCCATCGATCCCTCGGCCAAAACGAGATCGGCATCGGCAGCGCGGCTTGCGAGATGCGCGATCACATCGCGTTCCATCGCCCAGCTGTCGAGATTGACGGACGCGCGCCCCGTCGCGACCGCATGAAAGGCAGGGTCGATATAATCCGGCCCACTCTTGAAGCATTGCACCTTGAGCCCGCGATCGCGATAGGCACGCGCCAACGCCAGCGTCAGCGTGGTCTTGCCGACACCGGAGGCCGGCGCCGAGATCATCAGCCCCGCCGTCATCGCGATGGTTCCGGAAAGCGCGGTTCCGCGCCGACCGGGCGATAACGGCGATCGTAGTCGGCTGCATAGAGGCGGCTGTCGGCGAATTCGTCTGCGCCCAGTGTCTTGCCGACCAGGATCAGCGCGGTGCGTTCGAGCTCGGCGCCGACGGCGGCATCGAGGGTCGCAAGCGTGGCGCGCACGATGCGCTGGTCCGGCCAGCTCGCGCGCCAGACGATCGCGACCGGACACTCCGCACCGTAATGCGGCGTGAGCTCGGCTGTGACCTTGTCGAGCATATGGATCGAGAGATGGATCGCGAGCACCGCGCCGGTCGCCGCGAACGCCGCAAGCGTCTCGCCCTCCGGCATCGCGCTGGCCCGGCCCGGCGTGCGCGTCAGCACCACCGATTGGGCAAGGCCGGGCAGCGTGAGCTCGGCCTCCAGCGCCGCCGCAGCCGCCGCGAAGGCCGGCACGCCTGGTGTCACCGAATAGGGAATCTGCAACGCGCGCAGGCGGCGCAGCTGCTCGCCCATCGCCGACCAGACCGAGAGATCGCCGGAGTGCAGCCGCGCGACGTCCTTGCCGTCGGCATGCGCAGCCGCCATCTCCGCGATGATCTCGTCGAGCGACAACGGCGCGGTGTTGACGATGCGCGCGTCATCACGGCAATGCGCCAGCACGCCCTCGGGCACCAGCGAGCCGGCATAGAGACACACCGGACAGGACGCGATGAGATCGCGCCCGCGCAAGGTCAGCAGATCGGCGGCGCCGGGTCCCGCGCCGATGAAATGCACCGTCATTCGCCGTCTCCTTCCGCGATCGCCGCGGTCGCCATCCGATCCTGCGACACCACCCGGGCCGCAATCAGCCGCGCCCCGCGTCCCGCCGCAGCCAGCGCTGCGGCCTCGGCAACCGAGCCGGTGCCAAAGCTGGCATCGATGAATTCGGATTGCGTCACAGTTTCGATCCCGGCCAACAGCTCGGCCGGAATGCCCCTGATCGGCAATCCCAGCTCTTGCGCAAGGGACTTCAACACTGCCGCATCCGCCTTGTCACTCACCGTGACGACCGCCGCAAGGCCGTCGGGACCACCGGCTGCGTCAAGCGCATCGCGCAGCGAGCCAAGGCTGGCCTCGCGCCGGAACCCCAGGCCGGCGACCTTCATCGGACCACACTCCACTGCACGACCGGCCGCGACGCCTTCCACGACCGGTAGCGGCCCAATTCATCGGCGTGGGCGATCTCCAGGCGCATCAGTTCGCCGCCGTGGCGCCGATGCAGATCGGAGAGGAGTGCCTCGGTTTCCAGCGTCACCGCATGCGCGACCAGTCGCGTGACCGGCGCAAGCCGCGACCACACGGTTTCGAACAGCACAACATCGAGACCTCCGCCGATGAACACGGCATCCGGCGTCGCGAGATCGGCGAGAACTCTCGGCGCCGTTCCCTCGATGACGGTGATGCGATGCGTCAGCCCAAAACTCTCGGCATTGCCGCGGATGTTCGCCGCGCGATCGCCGCGCACCTCGATGGCGACAGCGGCGCCGCCGCACAAGGCCCATTCGATCGAGATCGAGCCCGAGCCGGCGCCGACATCCCACAGTCGCTCGCCGGGCCGCGGCGAGAGCGCCGAAAGCGCTAGCGCGCGGATCGGTCGCTTGGTCAATTGCCCGTCATGGAGGAACAGCGCATCGGGAAGGCCTGAGCTGCGCGCGATTCCCTGCGCACCCCTCGCCTCCAGCGCAACGGCCACAAGCCTGTCGTTCGGATCGGCCGCGTAGCCGTCCGCGCGATGCTGGCTGATCGCTTCGCGCGGGCCGCCGAGCGCGGATAGCGTCCACAGCGATGATTCACCCCAGCCGTGCTCCGTCAGCCATTTTGCGAGGTCGGCGGCCGCCTGGCCATCGCGCACCAGACAGATGATCTGCGCACTGCGCGCCAGATGCGGCACCAGGCGCTCGAACGGCGCGGCATGCAGGCCGAGGCAGACGACATGTTCGAGCCGCCAGCCCAAGCGTGCCGCTGCAAGCGAAAATGTCGATAGTCCGGAATGGGCGATCCACTCGCCGGCCTGCAGCTTCTCGGCAAGGCTTCCACCGGCGCCGTGCCAAAACGGATCGCCCGAGGCGAGCACCACGGTCGGGCGGCCACGGCAGCTCAGCACGATATCGGCATCGAACGGCACCGGCCAGACGCGGCCGCGCTCGGTGACGCCAGCGAGCGCAAGATGCCGCCCGCCGCCGAACACCGTCTCGGCTTCGCGGAGTGCCTTTCGGCTTGCGTCCGAGAGGCCGGCAAGGCCATCTTCGCCGATGCCGATGATGGTCAACCAGGGACTACCCATGATGCGCGCCCTGATCCTGGGCGGAACAGCCGATGCCAATGTGCTCGCGGAAGACATCGCGCGGGCTGGGATCGACGCGGTGTATTCCTATGGCGGCCGGACCCGCGCACCCGCCGTGCAGAAGCTGCCGACGCGTGTCGGCGGCTTCGGTGGCGTGAGCGGTCTTGCCGACTATCTCCGCGAGGAACGCATCACCCATGTGATCGACGCTACCCATCCCTTCGCCGCCGAGATGAGCCGAAACGCGATTGCGGCATGTGCCGAAACCGGAACGCCCCTGCTCGCCCTCGAACGCGCGCCATGGATCAAGGCATCCGGCGACGTCTGGATCGATGTCCCGGACGTCGCGTCGGCCGTTACGGCCTTGCCCGATCAGCGTGCGCACGTGTTCCTCGCGATCGGCCGTCAGCACCTCGCGCCGTTCGGCGCCAGGCCGCAGCATGCCTATACGTTGCGGTTCGTCGATCCGCCGGAGGACGCGCTGCCCCTGCCGGATGCCGACGTCATCGTATCGCGCGGCCCCTTCACGCTCGCCGGTGAACTGGAGACGATGCGAACCCGCGGCATCCAATGGATCGTCGCCCGCAATTCCGGCGGAACGGGTGCGCGCGCCAAGATCGATGCGGCCCGCGCGCTGGGCCTTCCCGTCATCATCATCGCGCGACCACATCTGCCCGCGCGGCCGCGGGTCGAGAGTGTCGCCGAGGTGATGGCGTGGCTCGGTCATCGGACCTGCCTCGGCGCATAGACCCAGCGGCCGACTTGCCGCGTCGCCGAATTGCACACGATCACGAGCGTCCGCATGTCGGCCATCCCGGGGGTCGCGTCACGCAGCGTGACCGCCTCGATCCGCTGCTCTCGTGTCGAGACCGCGCGCGCGAAGATCACGATGCGCTCGCCGCAGCCCGCCTCGCGCAGGATCTCGAGCACGCGACCGAAGCCGTCGGGCCGGCTGGCCGAGCGCGGATTGTACATCGCGATCGCGAAGTCGGCTTGCGCTGCGAGCCGCAGCCGCTGCTCGATCACCGGCCATGGCTTCAGGTTGTCGGAGAGGTTGATCGCGCAGAAATCATGGCCGAGCGGCGCGCCGGCGCTCGCTGCCGCCGCCAGCATGGCCGTGACGCCGGGCAGGACGCGAATCGGCAGGTCGCACCATTGGGGCGTTTGTTCAAGCGCTTCGAACACCGCCGACGCCATCGCGAACACGCCGGGGTCGCCCGAGGAGACCACAACGACGTGCCGCCCTTCCGAGGCCAGCCGCAGCGCCTCGCCGGCACGCTGCAGCTCGACGCGATTGTCAGACGGATGCAGCGTCAGCCCGTCGCGCGGCGGCACGCGCGCGACATAGGGCGCATAGCCGACGATGTCGGTCGCAGCCGCGAGCGCGCGCGAGACCTCCGGCGTGATCAACGCCTCATCGCCCGGCCCAAGGCCTGCGATGGCCAGCGTGCCCGTCATTCGCCCGTCTCCCTGCGTCGCCCCTGCCCGTGCACCAGCACGATCGCAAAATACGGCGCATCGGCGTCGCCGAGATCGGCAAGCCGGGCGACGCGCTGATCCGGCATGGTGCCGCGCTCGACCAGCCAGGCAGCATCGAGCCGTCCGGCGGACGCCAGCGCGCGGCGGATCTTGGGCAGGTTACGCCCGGTCTTCATGACGACGAGCGCGTCTGTCGTGCGCATCCGCTGGGCGAGCTCGGCTTCCGGCAGCGTGCCCATCAGCACGGTCGTCACGTCGTCGCCGAGCGCAATCGGCTGGCCGACCGCATTCCAGCAGCCGACCATGCCCGGAATGCCGGCGACCACCTCGAGCGCGACGCGCCCCTGCAGGCGCGCGTGCAGGTGCATGAACGAGCCGTAGAAATAGGGATCGCCCTCGCAGAGCACGATGACGTCGATCGCGCCCGCAAGCCGCGCCAGCCGCTCGGCCCATTCGTCATAGAAGCTTCCGAGCAGCCGCGCATATTCGGGGCTGTCGAACGCGATCTCCGTTGTGACGGGATATTCCATCGGGTATTCGCTGACATCGGCGGCGAGCAAGCCTTCGACGATGCGGCGCGCCTGTCCCGGCTGGCCCTTCTTGCGGAAATAAGCGACGTGCTTGGCGGCGCGCACGATGCGATCGGCCCGTACGCTCATCAGGTCGGAATCACCTGGGCCGAGGCCGCAGCAGATGATGCGTCCCATCCTATTCGCTCCGGCTCGCGAGCGCATTGACCGCCGCGACCGTGATCGCCGAACCGCCGAGACGTCCCGCGACCGTCAGCGCCGGCGCCGGCGGATCGGCCATCAAGGCGGCCTTGGACTCGGCGGCGCCGACGAAGCCGACCGGACAGCCGATGATCGCCGCCGGCCGCGGGCAGTCGCGGTCTTCCAGCATGTTGAGCAGATGAAACAGCGCGGTCGGTGCATTGCCGACGGCGACGATCGCACCGTCAAGATGCGGCCGCCACAGCTCGAGCGCCGCCGCAGAGCGCGTGTTGCGCATCGATTGCGCAAGCACAGGCACCGCGGGATCGCCGAGCGTGCAGATCACGGCGTTGCCGGCCGGCAGCCGCGCACGCGTAATTCCCTCCGACACCATCCGCGCGTCGCAGAGGATCGGCGCGCCGTTCTGCAAGGCCGCGCGCGCGAAGGCTGCCATGCCCGGGGTAAAGCGAATCTGCGCTTCGAGTCCGATCATGCCCGCGGCATGGATCATGCGCACCACCACCGGCTCTTCGTCGGGTGTGAAGCGCGCCAGATCGGCCTCCGCGCGGATGGTCGCAAAGGACTGCCGATAGATCGCCGCACCGTCGGTCTCGTAGCTGTGCGGCATCAGCGGCCTCCCGCCAGCGCGGCAGGATCTGCGATGAGGCCGGCAGCAGTCAATCCACGCATGGCCGGCGCATCGCGGGTCGACCCGCCGCGGATCAGTTCAAATCCCTCGCGCGTCGCAACCAGCGTGATGTCGGCCGGACCGGCATGCGCGCAGCCTTTGCCGCAGCCGGAGACGTGAAGCCGGGCATCTTGCGGGATGAGCGGCGCCAGTCGCGACGCCAGCGCGCGCGTGTCGGCAAACGCCTCACCGCAGCGCGGCGCGCCACTGCAGGCAACGACGCGGAGCGCCGGATCATCGGCGCGCGTGATGAGATCGGCATCGCGGGGCATCTCGCGCAACCCCTCGGCCAGCAGCATCCGCCACGGCGTCACGCGCAGTGCCTGCGCGGACGCGGCGAGATGGCTGAGCGTCCGGTATGGCAATTGCCCGAACGCGACCCCAACGATCGCGCCGAGCGCACACAGGCCTGGAACCGGATCGGCGGCCTGTGGCGCGGGCTCGGCATCGCCTTGCAGCGACTTCGGCTGGTGCGTACCGGCGGCCAGACTGGCTGCCATCCGCTTCCGCTCGCCGTTGTCGCCGTCGGACGCGACGAACCATTCGGCCAAAGCAAGCGCGACCTGCACGGCCTCGCTGCGCGTGACTGAACGGCCGCGCCTCGCGCCATCGGCGCGCACCAGTAGCTTTCCGTCGCGGTCGCGCTCGATCCTGATATCCGCGGAATTGCCCGCCAGCACCCGCTCACGGCCGTCGTCGATCGCAAAGCCGAACTTGGTCGGAAGGTCGAACGGAAAATTCGCCAGACCAAGCTCGAGTTCGGCCGCGAGCGGCGCGGTGTCATCGCCGTCGGCCCAGAACGGCGTCACCAGGATGTTGCGGCGCGCCTCGGTCCGCTCATCCGGGTCGAGCAATCCGAGCAGTGCGAGGCCATCGCTCAGCGGCGGGAAGCTTTGATCGGTGACACCGCGGATCTGCAGATTGGCGCGGCTAGTCAGATCGATCAGGCCGTTGCCGTATCGTCCCGCAAGGTCGGCGATCCCAGCCGCTTGCGCCGCATCCAACCGTCCGCCGCGCGGGCGGATGCGCACCACGAGCCCGTCGCCCGACGGCATCGGCCGCAGCGCGCCGGGACACCAGCCCTTGATCGCGACCGCGCTCATGAGGCCTCCTGCAGTGCCGCCGCGATCGAATTGCGCCGCGTCTTCCACAGCGACGCCTCGTGCAGCCGGGTGAAGCAGGTTTCGATCGCGGCCAATGCAGCCGGATTCTCGCGCGCCATGAAGGCGCGAACCTCGCTGTCGCCGAGCGTCGCATCGTAATAGAGGTCGAACAGATGCGGCGGTACCGTGCCGGCAAGATGCGCGAACGCCGCCATGTGCTCGAGCGTTGCCGTGATCTCCGCGGCGCCACGAAAGCCGTGGCGCATCATGCCCGCGATCCACGCTGGATTGGCGGCGCGGGCACGCACCACCCGCGAGATCTCCTCGGTCAGCGAGCGGGCATGCGGCTGATCCGGCCGTGTCGAATCGAGGTGATAGAGCGATGGCGCCTTGGTGCCGAGGCGCGCCGCTGCCGCCGCAACACCGGCCTCGTGGGCGGCGTAGTCGGCTGCCAGCAGCAGGTCGGTCTCCGGCAAATCCTGGGTATGCACAAAACTGTCCGCCGTCGCGAGCCGTGCTTCAATCCCGGCGCGGTCGGGCCGCATCTCGCCGTCAGACGCAAGGGACCAGGAGGATGCCGAGAGCCAGGCTTCGCCGGCCGCCTCACGCGAATCCTGCGTGAACTCGTCGGGTATCGCGGCGATGCCGGCACCATAGTGTCCGGGCCGAGGACCAAACACGCGCGCGATCCGCTGCATGTAGGGGTTCTCATCAGCTTCGTCGCTGCGCGCAGACAGCGCCTCGGCGGCCGCCTCGAACAACTGGGCAAGCCCCGAAAAGACGTCGCGGAACAGGCCCGATACGCGCAGCGTGACGTCGATGCGCGGACGGCCGAGTTCCGCGGGCGCGATGATGTCGTAACCCGACACCCGGCCCGAACCGTGATCCCAGCGCGGCGCGATACCGGCAAGATGCAGGGCCATCGCAAAGTCCTCCCCGGCCGTGCGCATCGTCGAGGAGCCCCAGAGGTCGACGACGAGCCCTTTCGGCCAGTCGCCGTGGTCCTGCAAATGGCGGCGCAGCAGCTCTTCGGCGAGCTTGACGCCCTGCGCATGCGCCGACGGTGTCGGCACGGCGCGCGGATCGACGGCAAACAGATTGCGCCCGGTCGGCAGCACGTCGCTCCGCCCACGATAGGGCGAACCCGCAGGTCCCGGCGCGACGCGCCGTCCAGCGAGCGCGTCAAGCAGTGCGCGCGTCTCGGCTTCGCCGCAAGCGCCCTGCCCGAACACATGCAGGCCGTCGCCAAACTGGCTCTCCTTGAGATCGCAGACGAAGCGGTCGATCTGCGGAATGGCCTCCGCCGCAGCGACCGATGCGGCCAGGCCGAGATCGTCTTCCAGCCCGGCCAGCCGTGCTTCGTCGCGGATCGCCGCGATCAGGCGCTGGCGTCGCGCCGGATCGAGCCCGTCGGCGGTCGAATATTCGTCGAGCAACTGTTCGAGCCGGCGTAGGCCCTCCGGCACCGCGGCCTGCGCCAACGGCGGCGGCAGATGGCCGATCGTCACCGCGCCGATCCGCCGCTTGGCCTGTGCCGCCTCGCCGGGATCGTTGACGATGAAGGGATAGATGACAGGCAGATCGGCGATCAATGCTTCCGGCCAGCACGAAGCCGACAGCGCAACCGACTTGCCGGGCAGCCATTCGAGCGTGCCATGCGCGCCCATGTGCACGACGGCGTCGATGCCCTGCTGCCGGAGCCACAGATGGAACGCGACATAGGCATGGCGCGGCGTGCGCGAGAGATCGTGATAGTCAGCATCGCGGTGACCGATCTCGCCGCGCTCGGGCTGAACCGCGATGATCGACTTGCCGCTCCGGATCGCCGCGAAATGAAACGCGCCGTCGCGACAGTCGGGATCATCCTTCGGCGCGCCCCAGGCGCGCGCGAGATCGTCTTGCAACTGCTGCGACAGGCTGGAAGCCGCCACGCGATAGTCGGCGACGCTCCATGTTAATGTCTCGCGCAAGAGAACATCGCCGAGCATCTCGACTGCCTCGACGTCGAAACCGGCGGCGGCAAGCTCGGCGAGCACAGCCTCGACCGAGGCGAGCGCATCGAGACCGACGGCATGCGCGATCTGGTGCGGGCGACCCGGATAGTTCGACAGCACGATCGCGAGTTGCTTGTCATGCGCCGGCTTAGTCGCGAGCCGGTGCCAGGCCGCGACGCGCGCGGCCACGGCGGCGACCCGCTCGGCGTCCGGCCGATGTGCCAGATGCGCGAATTGCAGATCGGGATCACGCTCGGCTGCCGACTTGAAGCTGACGACACCCGCAAACAGCCGGCCGTCGACCTCCGGCAGCACCACATGCATCGCCAGATCGCCGGGTGCGAGACCGCGCAGCGACTCCGCCCAGTCTTCGCGCTTCGCCGTCGACAACGCGACCTGGAACACCGGGCACGCTACCGCATCGAACGGCGTGGTGCCGTCATCGCCGACGGCGGAGAACGCGGTCGCATTGACGATGGCGGCAGGCGGACATTGCGCGAATTGTTCGTGCAGCCAATCCCGTACCCCCGGCGCCTTCAGCGACGTGACGAACACGCCGTGCGCAGCAAAGCCCTGCTGCCGCAGCGCTTCGATCAGCGCATCGACGGGCGCCATATCGCCGGCGGTGAGATAGGAGCGATAGAAGGTCACCAGCGCCCGCGGCCGTGTGTCCGGCGCCGGCAGCGCGGCGACAACGCCGAGCCGTGCATCGTAGCAACCAATCTCGGGGAGATCGATCTCGCCGGTGACTGGCCCGGCATAGAGTCCAGACGCCAGCGCCAGTTGCGCGATCACGGCCTGCGCCGCAACGGGTCCGCCCTTGTCGCACAGCAGCTTCAGCCGCCGCAGCGTCGAGACCGGCAGCGTCGAGAATTCATCGAGCCGCGGATCGTCGCGGCCGTCGGCCGGCAGCACCACCAGCGCGATGCCGCGCTCCCTCGCCAGCCGATGCATGGCTGCAAGCCCGTATGACCAATACGGCTCCCCGCCGATCAGCCGCACCAGGATGCCGCGCGCCTGCGGCGACAAGGTTCGCTCGACATAGGTGTCGACCGAGAGCGGATGGCGCAGCTCCGCGAGATTGGCAAGCCGCAGCGACGGCAGCGAGCTCCGGCCACGCCGCCAGCCGGCCGCGAACGCCGCCAGGTCGCTGTCGGAGAACGAGAGCATCACGAGATCGGCCGGATCCTGGCCGATGTCCCTTGGTGTCGCGGTCTCCTCGAGACCGCGGCTCTCGCGGAAAACGACGTGCATCAGACCCCTAGACGCGCCTTGATGGCGGCTTCATCGATATCGCCGTGCTCGCCGATCACGACGAGCTTCGACTGCCGGGGACGCGTGCCCCAGGGCATGTCGAATTGATGCCGCACCCGCTCGCCGACCGACTGCACCAGCAGACGCATCGGCTTGCCTTCGACCGCGATGTAGCCTTTGGCGCGCAGCACGTTCTGCTCGCGCGCCAGGCCCTTGATCGACGCGATCAGCGCGTCGACATCAGCAATTTCGGGGAGATTGATCACCACGGAATTGAAATCGTCGTGCTCGTGTTCCTCTTCGCCGTCATGGTGAGACGGACGCGCTGCAAGATCGTCCTCCGCCGCAGCTCCAAGGCCGAGGATCACACGCGCGTCGACCGCACCATCGATGATGGGCAACATTGGCACCTCTCGCGGCATCTCGGCCGCGATCGCCGCTTTGGCAGCCTTGAGCCCGTCGGCCCCAGCCAGATCGGCCTTGGTCAGCAGCACGATATCGGCGCAGGCGATCTGATCCTCGAACACCTCCGACAGCGGCGTCTCATGGTCGATATTGTCGTCGGCCGCGCGCTGCGCATCCACCGCGGCAGGATCCGGCGCGAAACGGCCGGCCGCGACGGCCGCCGCATCGGCCAGCGCGATCACGCCATCGACCGTGATCCGCGACCGGATCTCCGGCCAGTCGAACGCCTTCAACAGCGGCTTCGGCAGTGCGAGCCCGGATGTCTCGATCACGATGTGATCGGGCCTCACGCGGCGCGCCAGCAATTGCTCCATCGCCGGGATGAAATCGTCGGCGACGGTGCAGCAGATGCAGCCATTGGCGAGCTCGACGATGTTTTCGGTCGGACAATTATCGTCGGCGCACGACTTCAGGATCTCGCCATCGACGCCTTCGCTGCCGAATTCGTTGACCAGCACCGCGAGCTTCTTGCCGTTGGCGTTCCGGATCAGATGCTGGATCAGCGTCGTCTTGCCGGATCCGAGAAAGCCGGTCACGACCGTCACCGGGACTTTTGTCAGCGTGTTCATTCAGCGGCCTCAGGCACGACGGCGATGGGTGGAATACGGGCAAGCGACTGCTTGCGGAAGATCTCGGGCCGGCTGCGCCACGGCACGATGCCGTCGGGCGCAGCGGCATAGGCGGATGCACCAGCAATGACGTCCTTGGCATTGGCTTCCGACAGCCGTCCATAGACATAGGACCACCGCCCCGGGGCGCTGAGCGCGACCGAGCAGCCCTGGTTGCAGGCGGACAGGCATTCGACCGGAACCAGATCGACGTCGTCGGGCATGCCGGCCTCGACAAGCGCGGCATGCAGGCGCGCGCCGGGCGCGGTCTCGCCTTCCGCCAGCGTCTGGCCGGCCTTGCACGTGATGCAGACATGAAGTGTAACGCTCATCGCCCATCCTAAATTGACAGCGGAGGCGATGAGGCACACGAACCGGTCGAGACAGGTCCGTTCCCCGTCGCGGAACACCCCGTCCGCCGGTCTCAACGTCTGCGTTGGCAGGTCTCCCGGCTTGCGGAGCAGGCTTTCGCCTTCGATCCCCGCCTTCCCGATTCCAGCTGGAACCAGTGGCTTTGGGTCTCTCTCCGGTCACGGTCGCGGGGGCGGCTGCGCTTCGGGCCTAGCCTTCCGGTTTTGGCCTATCGCATTCCCTCTTCGCCTGTCGTAGGACAGGAACCAACGCGGACCCACCATTCGTCCGTGGCTCGAACTTGTCAAGCCGAAGGAACGCCATGATCTCTGAGGGAGACGAGACGCACGACGAGGCCCTCGATACCGAAGATTCCCTCGGTGCGCGCCATACCGCCAAGATGGCCAGGATCAAGGTTGCCCGCGACCGTATCATGGCGACCAAAAGCGGCGAAAAGGGCCTGATCATCGTTCATACCGGCGCCGGAAAGGGAAAATCCTCCTCTGCGTTCGGCATGATCGTGCGCTGCGTGGCGCATGGCTTCCCCTGCGCCGTGGTGCAATTCATCAAGGGCGCCTGGGATACCGGCGAACGCCGCCTGCTCACGGAACATTTCGGCGATCTCTGCCAATTCCACGCGATGGGCGAAGGTTTCACCTGGGAGACCCAGGACCGCGCCCGCGACATCGCCGCGGCGCGGGCCGGCTGGGAGAAGGCCAAGGAGCTGATCTCCGATCCGAGCCTGCGCATGGTCGTGCTCGACGAGATCAACATCGCACTGCGCTACGATTATCTGGCGGTCGCAGAAATCGTCGACTTCCTGAAGGCGTCGAAGCCGCCGATGACCCATGTCGTGCTTACCGGGCGCAACGCCAAGGATGAGCTGATCGAGATCGCCGACCTCGTCACCGAAATGACGCTGGTGAAGCATCCGTTCCGCTCCGGCATCAAAGCCCAGCCGGGCGTGGAGTTCTGACGACAATCATCATGGCGCGCGCATTGATGATCCAGGGAGCAGGCTCGGACGTCGGCAAATCGCTGATCGTCGCGGGCCTCGCGCGCGCTGCGGCGCGACGCGGCCTGCGCGTGCTGCCGTTCAAGCCGCAGAACATGTCGAACAATGCAGCCGTCACCGTCGATGGTGGCGAGATCGGACGTGCCCAGGCGCTGCAGGCGCTCGCCGCCGGCGCAGCGCCACACACCGACATGAACCCGGTGCTGCTGAAGCCGGAGAGCGACGTCGGCGCCCAGATCATCGTGCAGGGCAAGCGGATCGCGACCGCACGCGCGCGGGAATATGCCGCAATGAAGCCGTCGCTGATGGGCGCGGTCGAGGAGAGCTTTGCGCGGCTCAAGGCTCGCGCCGATCTCGTGCTGGTCGAAGGCGCCGGCAGCCCAGCCGAGGTCAATCTGCGCAAGAACGACATCGCCAATATGGGCTTCGCGCGCAAGGCCGGTGTCCCCGTCGTGCTGGTCGGCGACATCGACCGCGGCGGCGTGATCGCGCAACTCGTCGGCATCAAGACGGTGATCGACCCTGATGATGCCGCGATGATCCAGGGTTTTGTCATCAATAAATTCCGCGGCGACCCGACGCTGTTCGATGACGGTTACCGGCTGATCGAGGCACGCACGGCGTGGCGTGGTTTTGGCGTGCTGCCCTGGTTCGCCCGCGCCGGCGATTTACCGGCGGAGGATGCGCTCGGGCTCGGCGAGGCGCGCAGGCCTGGACAGTGCAAGATCGCCTTTCTCGCGCTGTCGCGGATCGCCAATTTCGACGATCTCGATCCGCTGAAGCTCGAGCCCGGCGTCGATCTCGTGATGGTGCGTGCAGGCGAAGCGATCCCGGGCGACGCAAAACTCGTCATCCTGCCCGGCTCGAAATCGACCCGCGGCGACCTCGCCTTCCTGCGCGCGCAAGGCTGGGACATCGATCTGCTGGCGCATCATCGCCGTGGCGGCCATGTGCTCGGCCTGTGCGGCGGATATCAGATGCTCGGGCAGAGTGTTACCGATCCCCAAGGGATCGAAGGTCCCGCCGGCGAGACCCGAGGTCTTGGGCTGCTCGATATCACCACCGTGATGACCGAACAGAAGACACTGACGCGCGTCACGGCCGTGCATGCCGCCACGGATCAGCCGATCTCAGCCTATGAAATCCACATTGGACACACCGACGGGCCGGATCGCGCGCAGCCATTCGCGCTCGTCGATGGCGCGCCGGAAGGTGCTGTTTCCTCCGATGGGCGTGTGCATGGCAGCTATCTGCACGGCCTGTTCACCTCGGACGATTTCCGAAAGGCCTTCCTCGCCAAGCTCGATATTCCCGCCGCCGATCAACCCTATGGCGCGAAGGTCGAGAGCGCGCTCGATGCGCTCGCCGATCACATCGAGGCTCATCTCGACGTCGAAGGGCTGCTCGCGCTGGCCCGCTGAAGCTTCAAATCGAAAGCGCCGCGGCGAGGCGCGACCACTCGGTGTCATCCCCGGGCAAACCAAGACGCAGCCATCCCAGCTGTTTCTGGAACACACGCGACCAGATTCGGCTGCGTGCCAGCTTTTCCTGCGCGGCGAGCGCATCGCCGGTCTCATAGAGCCGAAACAGCGATGTGCCGCCGACCAGCTGCCAGCCCTGTACCTCCGCTTCCCTGTCGAGGCGGACACTGTCGCGCGCCAGGCGAGCCGACGTTGCTTTCGCCCAGTCGTCGTCAAGTAGCGCACGCCGCCCGATCGCAATCGCCGCACCCGATACCGGCCATGGCCCCGCCATCGCCGCAAGGGCCGCGATGTCCTGCTCGCTACCGATCGCAAAGCCGAGCCGCAAGCCGGCCAGCCCGTAAAACTTTCCGAACGATCGCAGCACCAGCAATCCCGGTCGCTCTGCCTCCGCTGCCAGCGAGAGGTCAGGAACGGCATCGGCAAAACTCTCATCGATCACGAGCCGGCCGACCTGCGGCAGCAGCCCCAGCAACTCGCTCCGGCCGTGGCATCGTCCATCCGGATTGTTCGGATTGACCACGATCGCAAGATCGGCGCCCGCAAGCGCTTTGAGATCGGAGACCTCCGCGACGTCCCAGCCGGCAGACGAGAGAACCGCGGCATACTCATTGTAAGTCGGTGCCAGGACGCGCGCCCGGCCGCGCGGCGCGAGATGCGGCAGCAACTGAATGGCGGCCTGCGCGCCGCCCATCGCCACGATCGGCGCATCGGTGGCGTAGGCATGCCGTGCGGCCTGATGCAGCGATTCGATCAGGGATCGCGACGGCAAGGCGCTCCACTGTCCGGGCTCGACGTCGAGGACAGGATAAGGCAACCGATTGATGCCGGTCGACAGATCGATCCAGTCTTCCGCCCGGCCACCGAAGCGTTCAACCGCGACATCGAGATTGCCACCGTGCTCACGCATCCGCCGGCTCCTTCACACAAGCGCCAGGATCACGAGCGCTCCACCCAACACCAGCATGGCGCGACGATAGAGTTTTAGCCCCGCGTCGATGTCGGCGGCACCAGGATCACGCGCGCCCGCGTTGAGCCAGGGTTCATCGGCGATGCTGCCGTGATAGGTGCGCGGACCGCTCAGCCGCACGCCGAGCCCGCCGGCCATCGCCGCTTCCGGCCAGCCGGCATTCGGCGAACGATGGCGGCGCGCATCGCGCAGCATGCACGACCACGCCTGCGATGGCTTCGGCGCGAGCAGCACGAACAGCACGCCGGTCAGGCGTGCCGGAATCAGATTGGCAAGGTCGTCGATCCGGGCGGCGGCCCAGCCAAAGGCTTCGTGCCGCTCGGTGCGATGGCCGATCATCGAGTCCAGCGTGTTGATCGCCTTGTAGCCGACGATCCCGGGCAGGCCCAGCAGCGCGCCCCAGAACACCGGCGCCACGATGCCGTCGGATGCATTTTCGGCGAGGCTCTCCAGCGCCGCGCGCGCGATACCGGCGTCATCGAGCACAGCGGGATCACGCCCGACGATCTGTCCGACGGCCGCGCGGGCCCCCGCGATGTCGCTGCCGCCCAGCGGACCAGCGACCGCGGCGACATGATCGTGGAGCGAACGCAAGGCAACCAGGGGCCAAGCCAGAATTCCCACCAGGATGACGCCGATCCATCCCGCGCCAAGCGCCGCCTGAACGGCCCAGGCGAGAGCAGCGGCGAGCGCAATCACGACAACGGCCGCAGCGACGCCGGCCGCGCGGCGCAGCGCGGGCGGATCGGCGCTCCGGTTCCAGCCGGTATCGACGGCATGGATCAGCCGGCCGAGCCAGGTCACGGGATGACCGATGCGGGCGAACAGCCAGTCGGGCCAGCCGATCAGGGCATCCATCGCCATCGCCACCGCCATCGCTCCCGCAAAGCCCACGCACTTTTCTCCCGCCCCGGCCTCCCCTGATGGGCAAGACATCGGCCGAGCGCAAGCCCCGGGCGGCGGATTTCGGCTTTGTCTTTGACGGCGTTTGGTGGTTATAGCGGGCGGTGCAGGAGATCATGATGGCGGTGGTTTTGATCACGGGCGGGGCGCGATCGGGCAAGAGCCGGCGTGCCGAAGCGCGCGCGAAGAGCTGTCCGGGGCAGCCGATCTATGTCGCGACCGCCGAAGCGCTCGATGCGGAAATGGACGCGCGCATCGCCGCCCACCGCGCGCGACGGGGACACGACTGGATCGAACGCGAAGTGCCGCTCGATCTCGTCGAGGCGCTGTCCGCGACCGATGGCGGCGGCGCGCGGCTGGTCGATTGCCTGACGCTCTGGCTGTCGAACCTGCTGCACGCGGAGCGCGACTGGTCTCAGGAGGTGACGCGCCTTGCCGACGCGCTGCCGCGCCAGCGCAGTCCGGTCGTGCTTGTCACCAACGAGGTCGGCCTCGGCATCGTGCCCGACAATGCGTTGGCGCGGACATTTCGCGATGCTGCCGGCCTGATGAACCAGGCCATTGCCGACGTCGCGGATGAAGTGGAATTCGTGGTGGCCGGCCTGCCGACGAAGCTGAAATGACCGTTGCCTTCGACGATACATTTCGCCGCCAGCTGCACGAATTGTTCGTGTGGCGCCGCGACGTCCGGCGTTTTCGCACCGATCCGCTGCCCGACGGCGTCATCGAGCGACTGATCGAGATCGCCTGCCTGTCGCCATCGGTCGGGTTGAGCCAGCCCTGGCGATTCGTCATCGTCGACGATAAAGCGCGGCGCCGCGCCGTGATCGACGACTTCAAGGCCTGCAACGCCGATGCCCTGCAAGCCTATTCCGGCGAGCGCGCCGCGAAATACGCGTCGCTCAAGCTGGCCGGCCTCGAAGAGGCGCCGGGCCATCTTGCCGTGTTCGCCGAAAAGGAAGGCCCGATCGGCGCCGGCCTCGGCCGCGCCACGATGCCGGAGACGACCGAATATTCCGTCGTGGCTGCGATCGCTTCGATGTGGCTGGCTGCGCGGGCCGACGGCGTCGGGCTCGGCTGGGTCTCGATCCTCAATCCAGTCCGCGTCCACGACATTCTCGAGGTGCCGGAAACCTGGAAGTTCATCGGCTATCTCTGCATCGGCTATCCCGAAGCCGAGTGCGACCGGCCCGAGCTTGAGCAGGCCAAATGGGAATCAAGGCGAGGTCCGGGTGAGTTCACCATCCGACGCTAGTTGGCGCGATGACATCGCGTCCCTGGTCTTCCCGATCGGGGCGCACGGCGCGATCTGCGCCGTTCATCGCGGCGCTTTCCGCACCCTGCTCGGTGCGGACCCGACGCCGGACGCCTGCCTCGGTCATTTCGCGCGCTTCGAGGCTGCATTCCGGGCCGCGGCGCGCGCCAAAATTGCGCGCAAGCGCATTGCACCGGGTACAAATCTGCATCTTACCAGTCGCGACATCGCCCGAAAGCTGCTAGAAGCCGACACAAGAGAACGCGGAGAGCAACCATGAGCCAGTCCCAAGTCACGGACCTGCAAGTCACGGACCTGCAAGTCACGCATATGCCGGTCGCCGTCGGGCAGCAGGCGGGACGGCTTGCGCAGTCGTTGATGGCTATGGCGCTGGGCCTGTTCATCGTCGGCGTCGTCGGCTTCTCCCATATCGACGTGATCCACAACGCCGCGCACGACGTGCGCCATTCGAACGCGTTCCCCTGCCACTGACCTCTGCAGCATGGGCACCTTTCGCTCGATCGTCTTTTCCTCCGTCATTGCCGGGTTCATCGTTGGCCTGATCGTCACCGCGGTCCAGCAGGTCGGCACGGTACCCCTGATCCTCAAGGCCGAGGTCTACGAGAAGGCTGCGGAACATCATCAGCATGGAGCTGCCATCGCGACGCCTCAGGTGACGCTGGTGCATGATCATGCCGACCATGATGCGGGCGCGGAGGCCTGGGAGCCGCGCGACGGCCTGGAGCGCAATGCCTACACGGCAGCGGCAAACATCCTCACCGCGATCGGATTCTCGCTGTTGCTTGCCGGCTTCCTCTCCGTTCGCAGCGGCGCGACCGGCGAGCCGGTCTCGTGGCACGAGGGCTTGATGTGGGGGCTCGCGGGCTTCGCCGTGTTCACGATCGCGCCGGGGCTGGGATTGCCGCCCGAACTTCCCGGCGTGCCGGCAGCGCCGCTGCTGTCGCGCCAGATCTGGTGGGTGACGGCGGTGCTGGGAACCGCGGCCGGCCTCGGACTGATCGTATTCCGGCGCTCGATGCCGTCGGCGATCGCAGGCGTGGTCCTGATCATGCTGCCGCATCTGATCGGCGCGCCCGAGCTGGAGCATGTCGAGACCAACGTGCCCTCGTCGCTGTCGCATCAGTTCGTGGTCGCGGTGACGCTGACCAGCCTGGTGTTCTGGTCGTTGCTCGGCGGCCTGACCAGCGCCGTGTTCGCGCGCTTCGATCGCGCCTCGACCTAATCGGGCATTCGATACACGACATTGCCTTCGAACAGGCGGCGCGCGGTGCGATAGACCGCGCCGTAGTCGGCCTTCAGGCCGCCATCGCTTCCCGACACGCCGGCATCGACCAGCGTGACGCCCGAAGGATGCGCGATCCGGATCGGCCCCTTTGCCCGGCACAGTCGCGCCGGAATGCTGCCGGGAATCCGCGTCGCCACCGCAAGGCAGATCGCGCCGGTGATCGGCGTCGCGCGATGCGGCTGGCCGACCGAGATCATCCGCACCCAGATGTCGGCATCATCCGCCGTCAACTCGCGCCCGGACAAGGTGCGTCCCGCGCGCGGGCCGGTGACCATCGCGACCTTCGGAATGCCGGTCATTTTCCCCGCGGTTTCGAGATCGCCGGCGATCCCCATTTTGACCGACGCCGCGCGGCGAATCGCTTCCATGCGCTGCAGGAAGGCCGCATCGCCATCGAGCGCATCGGGCAATTCATCGCCGGTCTTGCCGACGGCCTCCGCCGCAACGAAGACACAGGGGTTGGCGGCGTCGACGCAGGATGCCTGCACGCGGCCGAGCCCTTCGACCTCGAGCTCGTCGGTGGCGCTGCCGGTCGGCAACAGCCTCCCGGTCCGCGCCCCGCCAGGCTCGAGAAATTCCAGCCGGATCGGCGCTGCCGCACCGGCGACGCCGTCGATCTCGATATCGCCGCCCGCGGCGAGCGTTCCGCCAAGCACCGGAAACCGCGCGACGATGATTTTCGACGTGTTGGTGTTGTGGATGCGGACCGTGGCCTCGCCGCTGTCGGGACCTCGCACCAGCCCCTCCTCCAGCGCGAACGGCCCGACCGCCGAAGACATGTTGCCGCAATTGGCCCCGTAATCGACGAAGCTGTCGCGGACGCCGATCTGCGCGAACGTATAGTCGACGTCGGCGTCAGGGCGGCTCGGCGGACCGATCACGCAAATCTTCGACAGCGACGAGATGCCGCCGCCCATGCCGTCGAGCTGCCGGCCGTTGGGATCGGGCGAGCCCATCACCTCGCGGAAGATCGGATCCCAGGCATCGCGGCTCGCCGGCAGGTCCGCGCTGCGGAACATCACCGCCTTGGAGGTGCCGCCCCGCATGAACACGGCGCGCAGTCGGGCATTGGCCATGGCGGGTCCCTCTCGTCATCATTGCAACGGCCCGGGACGATATCGCCGGGAACGCAGGCTGTCTCGCGTCGTCTCATGCGGTGACGTCGGTCGCCCCTGCATTGCGGGACTGGCTCGCGCACGCAGGATCGTGCCAGATGGTGGCTGAACATCGGCCAAGAACGAGACTTAAGGGAAACGCGCATGGCGGAGAAGATCGCGGTCATCGGAATGGGGCAGATGGGATCCGGCATGGCGGGACGGCTCAAGGAGGCCGGCCTCGATGTCGTCGGCTTCGACGTCAACGCCGAGCAGCGCGCTCGCCTCACCAAGGACGGCTTCGCGATGGCATCGAGCATCGCCGAGGCGCTGGTGGGCCGGACGGTGGTGCTGACCAGCCTGCCCGATCCCAAGGCGGTGAACGAGGCCTGGCTCGGCACTGACGGCATCGTCGCGCATACCGCCAAAGGCACGCTGTGCATCGAGCTCAGCACCATCGATCCGCAGACCATGCGCCAGGTCGCCGCCGCCGCGGCCGCACGCGGCATCGCGGTGGTCGATTGCCCCGTCAGCGGCAGCCCCAAGGAGGCCCGCGCCGGCAAACTGATCCTGATCGCCGGTGGCGAAGAAGCCGACGTCAAACGCGCCGAGCCCGTGCTGAAGCTGCTCGGCACCGACTGGAAATACACCGGCCCGGTCGGCACCGCGAAGGTGGTCAAGATCGTCAACAACATGATGTCGATGGGCAACGTGCTGGTCGCCGCTGAGGCCTTCGCGCTCGGTGTTGCCGCCGGTGTCGAGCCAGCGAAGCTCTATGACGTGCTGTCGGTGAGCGGCGGCCGCTCGCACCATTTCACCAAACGCTTCCCCAACGCGCTGAAGGGCGATTTCGCGCCGGGCTTCAAGATGGAGCTCGGCGAGAAGGATCTTGCGCTCGCCGTCGAGCTCGGCCGCATGACCAAGATGCCGACGCCTTCGGCATCCGCGACGCGCGAACTCTACGCGCTGGCGCTGGCCGAGGGATTTCGCGGCCAGGATATCGTCGCGCTGCTGATGATGTATCAGAACTGGGCCAAGCCGGATTGATGCTGTCTAGGCGATGCGGCGCTGCTTCGTCTTCGCGGCGCGCAGATCGCGATCCTGCACCAGCACCTTCTCGGCGTAGAGCTGATCAATCTCCTCCTGCGCGAGGCCAAGCTCGCCCAGGATCGTCTCATTATGCTCGCCGAGCAAATCGCCCTTCAGGTCGGTGCGCGGCGCCCATTCCGAGAAGCGCGCCGGTGAGCCGGGAATGGCGAACCTGCCGATCTGGGGATCGTCGACATAGCGCACCGTGCCGCGCTCGATCAGATGCGGCTGCGCCATCGCGTCGTTCAAGGTCAGCACCGGCGCGCAGGGAATCCGCTCCTGCTCCAGCACCGCGACCGCCGCCTCGCGCGACGGGAAGGTTTTCAGCCAGGCCTCCACGATCTCGCCGACTTCGACGCGGTTATCGGCACGGGCGCGCGCCGATTCGAAGCGCGGATCCTTCTCCAGCTCTGGCCGGCCCAGCGCGCGCACCATTTGTGGCCATTGATGCGCCAGCGCGCAGATCACGAGAAACTCGCCGCGGCCGCAGTCGAACACGCCGACCGGGCCGCCATTCGGATGCAGTGAGCCCTCCCGCTGCGGCACGAAACTGTCGCCGCGCAACGACACCTTCGGCACGTTCGCTTCATGCATGTGGAAGTAGGTGTCGAGCAGCGTCGTCTCGATGAACTGTCCCTGCCCGGTACGCTCCCGATGCAGCAACGCAAAGCCGACCGCCATCGCGGCTGCGACGCCGGTCGAGGCGTCGCCGATCGCAACCGGCACCTGCGCCGGCTTGCCCAAGGGATCGCCGATCACGCCGGTGATGCCGGCAAAGGCCTGCGCGATGTAATCGAAGCCCGGCTTATCGCTGAGCGGCCCGGTCTGCCCGGCGAACGAGATCGAGCACATGATCAATCCCGGATTGATTGTCTTCAGCGCCTCGTAGCCGAGGCCGGCGCGCTCCATCACGCCGGGCGTAAAGTTCTCGACCAGCACGTCGGCCTTGGCCGCGAGCTTTCTCAGGATCTCGCGGCTCTTCTCGTGCTTGAAGTCGAGCGCCAGGCTGCGCTTGGAATGGTTCTGCTGGATGAAATAGGTGCTCTGCGAGGTGTTCTTGTAGGCGGGATCGCGCGGCTTCAGCCCCTGGAAGCGCGAGCGGTCGCCGAATGGCGCAAGCTCGATCTTGATCACATCGGCGCCGGCTTCGGCGAGCAGGCGCGTGCAGGTCGGGCCCGCGACGAACTGGGTGATGTCGAGCACGCGATAGCCGGTCAGCATCTTTGGGGGCAGTGTCATCTCAATGATCCAATTTTTGTGCTTCGAGTGTTTCGCGCCGATCGTCGGCCGGCCTCGCGCCGAACAGATTTTCCCGCGCCTTGTCGTCGAGCGACTTGCGGACGGCGCGCCGGCCGACCGCGAGCCCCTTCTGCAACAGCGGACGCGCCCGCAATTCGCCGAACCAGCGCCGGACATGCACGAACTCGTCGAGCGAAAAACCCTGCGCCTTATGGGTCATCACCCAGGGAAAGCAGGCGATGTCCGCGATCGAGTAGTCGTCGCCCGCGACATAGGCGCCGGTTTCGCCCAGGCGGGCGTCGAGCACGCCGTAGAGCCTGTGCGCCTCGTTGCGGTACCGCTCGATCGCGTAGGGAATTTGTGTCGGGGCATAGAGCGAGAAATGGCCATTCTGGCCGAGCATCGGCCCGAGCGCGCTCATCTGCCACATCAGCCATTGCTGCACGGAATAACGGCCGCGCAGGTCGCGCGGCATGAAGCGTCCGGTCTTCTCCGCGAGATAGAGCAGGATCGCGCCGGATTCGAAGATCGTCACCGGCGCTCTCTCTTCGGGTGGATCGCTGTCGACGATGACAGGAATCCGCCCGTTGGGATTGAGTCCGCGAAACTCCGCCGAAAACTGGTCGCCCCGCGTGATATTCACCGGCACGACCGTGTAGGGCAGCTCGCACTCCTCGAGCATGATCGAGATCTTCCAGCCGTTCGGCGTCGGCGCGAAATGGAGATCGATCATCGGAGCCTCCGCGGGGCCGCTCAGGCCGTCTGCTTTTCGCGGGCGAGCGCGAGGCCGGCCTGCTTCAGCCGCCCGTCGAGCATCGGCACCCGGTCGTTGCCCCAGAACTGCTCGCCGCGGAACACGCAGATCGGCACGCCGAAGATCTGGTCCTGCTGGCTCTCCTGCTGCGCCTCCTCGTATTCGCGCTGGCCATCGCCTTCGAGATAGGCACTGTAGTCGGCGCCGGACATGCCGAGCGATTCGATGAAACGCTGCATCGCATCGGCCTCGTCGATTGCGAGCTCGCGGCGGAAGAACAGCTCGTAGACCAGGCGGCTGTACTCGACCAGCCGTCCCTGTTTGTCCGCGAACAGACCGCCGATCAGTGCCGGCGCCGTGTCGTAGATCTTCAACGGGCCACGAATGATCTTCTTGTCGCCGCGCTCGTTCGCGGTGCGCCGCGCATCCATGTAGGAGTACTTGACCTTGTATTCCGAATAGACGCTGCGCTGGCCGGAGCCCTTGATGCGCAGCTGAAACGGCCGCCACTGCACCTTGATGTCGTACTTCTTCTCCAGCTCGAACACCGGGTCGAACGCCAGCCAGGCATAGGGGCTCTTGTAGTCGGAATACATCTTGAGGATTTCGCGGGACATTGTCTCTCCTTTACGATCTCACTGCGATTGGGCGACAAGCGGGCACTGGCTTTCCGACAGCGGCTGCGCAGCTTCGGATGCCGGAATGACCTTCTCGATGGTGTAGTAGTCCCAGGGTTTCTTGACATCGCTCGGCGACTTGATGCTCGCCATGTAGAACGGATGCATCAGCCAGCCGTCGGCGCGCACCGAGCCGTTCTCGACATACATGTCGTTGACCGGCAGCTTCCTGATTTCGTCGGCGACCTTCAGGCCGTCCAGCGTCTTGGCGGCCGCCACGGCCTTCAGGTAGTGCAGCGTGCCCGAATAGACCGCCGCCTGATCCATGGTCGGCATCGCGTGATGCTGCCTATAGAAGCGCTCCGACCAGGCCCGGGTCTCGTCGTTGCGATCCCAATAGAACGGCGTCGCAAAGGTCAATCCCTGGACGTTCGAAATGCCCAGCGCATGCACGTTGGTGATGTAAGTCAAGGGCACCACGATGTGCTGGCCGCGCTCGGCGAGGCCGAACTCCTTGGCCTGCTTCAGCGCGTTGGTGGTGTCCTCGGCCGCGGAGATCAGCCAGATCACCTTTGCCTTGGACGACTGCGCCTGCAGCAGGAACGAGCTGAAATCCGGGTTGTTCTGCGGGAATCGCACCGAGCCCAGCACCTTGCCGCCGGCCGCCTTGATGGCGTTCGCCGCGGCATCTTCCATCGCCTTGCCGAAGGAATAATCGGCCGAGAGGAAGAAGAAGGTGTCGAGCCCGCGCTCGATCAGCGGCTTCGGCAGCGGCGCCGAGATCGCATAGGCGTTGAGTGACCAGGAGAAGGCGGTCGCCGCGCAAGCCTGCTGCGTGATCGCCGGTGAGCCGGTGACGCCGTGAATGACGATCTTGTTGCGCGACCGCGCCAGCTCCTGCACCGCGAGCGCCACCGCCGACTGCGCGACGTCGACGATGACATCGGCGCCACCATTGTCGAACCAGTTGCGGGCGATCGCAGCGCCGACGTCCGGCTTAGCCTGATGATCGCCGGAGACCACCTCGATCGACCGACCCAGCACCTTGCCGCCGAAATCCTCCACCGCCATCTTGGCGGCGAGCACCGACCCCGGCCCCATGATATCGCGGTACATGCCGGACATGTCGGTGAGCACGCCGATCTTCACCGGCTGCGCGTCCTCTGCCTGAACAGACGTCCCGAATGCGCCGCCGATCACGAGCGCGATGGCCGCAAGTGTTGTTCGTATCCTCGCCATGATATTCCTCGACCCCTCCCCTTATGGGCCGGCATGCATGTGCCGGCCTCTTTGCTTCAGATGACCCGCCTGGACTTCAACTCGTCGAGCCGCGGCCCGGACAGCCCGAGCAGCCCGCCATAGATCTCCTCGTTGTTCTGGCCGAGGGTCGGCGACGGCGCGGTGTATCCCTTGTGGGTTCGGCTCATCTTGATCGGGAAGCCGGCACCGATGACGCGCTGCTGCACCGTCTCGGTCGGATGCTCGACCGCCTGCAGCATGTCGCGGGCACCGAGATGCTCCCAGGCGAGGATGTCGTCGATATCGCGGATCGGGCTGGCGGCGACGTCGCCCTTGTTGAGCGCCTCGATCGCCTCCGCCGTGGTGCGGGCGCGCGACCATTCGGTGACGATGGCATCGATCACGGTATTGTTGCTGACGCGCCAGCCGGTGTTCATGAACTTCTCATCCTGCGCGAGGTCGAGCCTGTCCATTACCCGCAGCAGCAGCAGCCAGTCTTCGTTGGTGGCCGCCCCCAGCGCGATCGCGCCATCGCGCGTCGGATAAGTGTTGAAGGGCGAAAATCGCATGATGCGATTGCCTTGCCGCGGCGCCATGCCCATCTGCGGATAGCAGTCCAGCGGCTCGTCCAGCACCAGCGACAGCAGGCAGTCGGCCATCGCAACGTCGACGAACTGGCCCTGCCCCGAGATACGTTGCTCGGTCAGCGCGGCGAGGATGCCGGAGACGGCGAAGGCGCCCGTGATGCCGTCCGCGAGCGCGGTGCCCGCCTTGCTGGGGCCGCTGTCCGGCGCGCCGGTGATCGACATCAGGCCGCTCGCCGCCTGGATCATCAGATCGTAGGCCTTGAGACGGCGATCCGCGCCGGTCGATCCATAGCCCGTGAGCGCGCAGTGCACGATCGCCGGATTGACCTGCCGGTTCGCCTCATAGTCGATGCCGAGCCGTTCCGCCGCGCCGGGGCGCAGATTCTCGACCAGGATATCCGATTTGCGCAGCAGCGCGCGGAACAGTTCCATGCCCTCGGGATCGCGCATGTTCAGCGTGATCGACTTCTTGGCGCGGCAGCGCTTGAGATAGGCGAGCCCGAGATCGCTGTCGTGCCTGCGATCGAGCGAGACGCCGTCCTTGCCGAGGAATGGCGGCCCGGTCATGGTGGGATCGCCCTGCTCCGGCCCGTCGATGCGGATGACCTCGGCGCCGAACCCCGCCAGCATCAGGGTCGCGAACGGGCCGGAATAGAAGCGCGTCAGATCGAGCACCCGGACGCCGTGCAGCGCGCCTTGCGTCACAGTCCTCGGGTCCGCCATCATCCGAAAATTCCTTCCCGCGCATCGGTCTGTTTGTTGTTTTCATCGTTGACGTCGCGGGCATCTAGGTCAAATCTTTTCCGATCCGGAATTTTGATGCAAGAATGGAATGAATGATGCGAACGCGCCGCCCACGCCAGTTCGAGGTCAGCCTCAAACATCTCCGCGCCGCCAACTCGGTCGCGGTCTATAGCAGCTTTACCGCGGCCGCCGCCGACCTCGGCATGACGCAGTCGGCCGTCAGTCGCTTGGTGCTGCAGCTCGAACGGCAGCTCGGCGTCTCGCTGTTCTTGCGCTCGACCCGCAACGTGATCCTGACCGCGCCCGGTCGCGAGTTCACGGCATCGTCGCAGCGCCTGCTCGCCGATCTCGGCACCCAGGTCGACAACGCCCGCGCGCTCGGCGAGCAGATCAAGGGCCGCCTGATCATCTCCTGCCTGCTGTCACTCACCCATCGCGTGGTGCCCGAGGCCGTGTTGAAGTACCGGAAGGCGCATCCCGGCGTCGAAATCCATCTGCGCGAGGGTCTCGGCAGCGAGGTCTATGAAGACGTCCGCAGCGGCCTCGCCGATTTCGGCGTCGGCAATGTCACCGCGCTCGGCCCGGAGTTCGTCAGCGACGACGCGGTGCAGGAGTCCTGCTTTGCGATCCTGCCCGCCCGCCATCCGCTCTGCAAGAAGAGCACGCTCAGCCTGCGCGAGCTGCGCCACGAGACGTTCGTGTCGCTGCCCACCGGCTCCGGCCTGCGGCAGCAGATCGACAGCGTCGCGACCGCCAATGGCATCGTGCTCAAGCACAGCACGGTCGTCGAGCAGTTCGGCACGCTCTATGATTTCGTCGGCGCCAATGTCGGCATCTCGATCGTTCCGGCCTCGGCGCTGCCGCCGCGCGCGCCGCGTGGCGTCGTCGTCAAGAAGTTGGTCTCGCCGCCGCTGATCCGCAGGATCGGAATCCTGCGGCTGAAAAATCGCCCGCTGACGCCGGCAGCCACCGGATTTCTGGACATTTTCCGCCCGCTGTTTCTCAGCGCGTCGCGGCGGTAGCTGTCCGGAGACCGTCAGGCCTCGCGCAAATAAATCGCAGCTGCCTCTCACATCACTTGATGAGCCACGCGAAGGCACGGCGCAAGAATGCAGGCGCGGCGGTCTCGACCGGTGTACCGTGGGCCATCAGCACCTTTTCGACCGGCCATGCCAGAATGCGCCCCAGCGCTGCCCGCGCCGCGCGGCGGTTGGTGAAGCCGAAGCGAAACTTGCGCGGCACCGACGGCTCTGGCCCCACCATCAAGTCCAGTCTTGCGATCGTTGCCCGCCAGCCCGAGAGCAGTTCGACCGGAATCTGTTGCAGCAGGTCGGTGAACAGCACGGTGCGGCTCCTCACGTGAAAGAACACCACCTCGGTAGTGATCAGATTGCCGTGCACCACCACCTGATCGATCTGCCCGGCCCAATCGGGGCTCGGCATGTCCCGAAGATCGGCATCGAAGGCGATATCCTTGCGTTGCTTGTGCAGGCCAGGCGGGACGTAAAGCACGGCACCGGGATAGGCGCGCTTCCACTCCGCAAGAAAGAGATGATGCAGCGAATTCGGCGCCACGATGTGCCGCACGGGACCGAGCGCATCCACCGCGGCGCCAAGGCTCTCGGTCAGCCGGACCGGCGACCAGATGAATAGGTTCCCGTCAGCCAGCCGGATGACGGCCATCCGGGTCGGATAGTGGAATCCGGCGACAGCAACGCATGGTCCCTCGGCGATCCAGATCTCAAGACCGAACTGCTGCAATGTCGCCATTCGCGACGATCCGTTTGGCGTCGAGCCTCGGTGCGAGCCGCGCCAAAGCTCGTTCCAGATTCCTTTACCATGTTTGCCATGACAGTCACAGACGGCGGCAATGGTCTGGATTCCAGTTTCCGTGCTGAAGGATGGCGGAGGTCCGGTTTACGTAACCTTAGACGATTTCAATCAGATATCGCGAGGGACACGGCATACGCGGACACCTATGAACCGGCAGATATCGCAGGACGCGTCGCAAGACTTGCCACGGGGCTCGGGCTCGCTGTCGGTGCTGCGTGACGCCGACTGGCTGACGGCCGACCGCGTCACCGCCTTCACCCGCGTGCTGCTGGTGCTGATGATCGGCGCGGTCGCGAGCATCCCGTGGGCTGCGCCGACCATGGAGGTCGGCCACGATTTCGCGGCGTTCTGGACCGCAGGCCGGCTCGCGTTCGCAGGCCATGCCGGCGATGCCTATGGCGATGCGGGCCGCGCCGCCGTTGCCGCCGTGCTCGGTGACAAAACCTACGCGCCGTTCTTCTATCCGCCGACCGCGCTGCTGGTCTGGTTGCCCTTCGCGCTGCTGCCGTTTGCGGCGGCAGCGTCCGTCTGGATCACCGCGACTGGCGCCGCTTACTCCGCCGCGGTGCGAGCCATGCTCAGGGGCGGCTCAGTCGTGCCGGCGCTCGCCTTCCCGGCCGCCTGGGTGTGCGCGCTGTTCGGACAGAACTCGCTGTTCTCGGCCGGCCTGCTCGGCGGATCCGCGCTCACGCTCGACCGCTATCCCGTCGCCGCCGGCGTGCTGATCGGCTGCCTCACCTTCAAGCCGCAAATCGCCTTCCTTGCCCCGCTCGTGCTGATCGTGACGCGGCGCTGGCGCGCGCTCGCTGCGGCGGTCGCAACGACACTGGTGCTGGTCGCGGCAGCCACCGCGCTGTTCGGCATCGACGCCTGGGTGGGATTCATCAACGTCCTGCCCCAGGCCAGCGCCTGGAACATCGGCGGCGCACCCGGCTTCGAGAAATTCGCCAGCCTCTATGCTGGTGTCCGCCTGCTCGGTGGCTCCAGCGACACCGCCTGGCTGGTGCAGCTTGTGACCGCTGCCGCCGTAATTGTCGCGCTGGTGCTGACATTGCGAACCCGGCCCGGCGGCGCCGCCGAGATCGCGCTGATGACGGCCGTGACAGGCCTGTGCGTGCCGTTCTTCGGCAATTACGAGATGGTGATCCTGGCAATCCCGGGCGCGTGGCTGGCCGCGCAGGCGATCGCACGTGGCTGGCTGCCGTATGAACGCGTCACGCTCGCCGCGCTCTATCTCACGCCTTTCGCCATGGTGCCAGCGGGCGCCAACGGCGTGCCGCTCGGCCCGATCGCAATCATGGGACTGACCCTGCTGGTGGCTCGCCGTATCAGGCATCTGCCGCCGTCGTGACGGGGGACAAGCGGCACCAAATACTCAGCGTCGTCCCCGCGAAGGCCGGGACCCATTACCACTGAAGGTCATTTTTGTACGGCTCTGGGGCCGCAGTCTTCCTTAACGACTCAATCCTGTGGTTATGGGTCCCGACCTTCGCCGGGACGACACCGTTGTTGTTGCAGCAGCCTACCCACCCTCCGTCAAGATCGCCTGCTTCACCGCGTGCCAGCTCGCTTCACCGGGCGCACACAACAACCCACCTGTCGTGTTGACCGGCTTGTACGGCGATCCGTCGAAATGCGCGCTATAGCCCCCGGCCTCGCGATGCAGCAGCCAGCCGGCCGCATGATCCCACGGCATCAGCTTGTTGTAGAACAGCAGGTGGCAATGCCCCGATGCCGCCAGCCGATATTCGTGCGCGGCGCAGCGCAGCCACGCCGTCATGCCAAGCTTGGAGATGTTGCCGACCACGGTGGTGCGCAGCGGCTCGGGCAGGAAGTTGACGCCGATCACGCCGTCCATCTCCTTGACCGGCACCGCGGCTGCGACCTTGAGATCGTGGCGCTTGCCGTCGGGCATCTCGAGCCAGGCGCCCTCGCCGCGCAGCGCGAACGCGGTGTCGTTGCAGACGGGATCGTGGATCGCACCGAACACGATCTCGCCGCGCATGGTGGCGGCCACCATGCTGCCGAACAGCGGCAGGCTGGAGGTGAAATTGCGCGTGCCATCGATCGGGTCGATGATGAAGGCGAGTTCCGCGGTCCCGACCTGATCGAGCGCCGCCGGGTCACGCGACGTGCCCTCCTCGCCGATGATGGCAGCACCCGGAAACGCGCGCAGCAGCGCTGCCGCGATCGCCTCCTCGGCCTTCTCATCGGCCTCGGTGACCACGTCGAAGGCGGAGGTCTTGGTGCGGACCTCGATCTCCCGCACGCGACGGAACCGCGGCATGATCTCGGTGCGGCCGACCTCGGCAAGGATTTGTCCTATGTTCAGCGCATCGGCATGGGACAGTTTCACGCGGCGTTCTCCCTCATTGATTCGGGAGCCTACCGCAGAAATGTGACCGCGTGTTCGGCTCAGCGTCGCTGGTTGTAGACATCGATGCAGACGGCGCCGAGCAGCACCAGGCCCTTGATGACCTGCTGGTAATCGATGCCGATGCCGAGGATCGACATGCCGTTGTTCATCACGCCCATGATCATGGCGCCGACCACCGCTCCGCCGACACGGCCGACGCCGCCATAGGCCGAGGCACCGCCGATGAAGCAGGCGGCGATCACGTCGAGCTCGAAGCCAAGCCCGGCCTTCGGCGTCGCCGTGTTGAGCCGCGCGGCGAACACGAGACCAGCGAGCGCCGCGAGCACGCCCATGTTGACGAAGGTAAAGAAGGTCAGCCGCTCGGTCTTGACGCCCGACAGCTTCGCCGCCTTGGCATTGCCACCGACCGCATAGATCTGCCGGCCGATCACGGTGCGCCGCGTGACAAAACCATAGAGTGCAATCAGCGCCGTCATGATGACAAGCACGTTGGGCAGGCCGCGATGCGAGGCGATCAGATAGGTGAAGTAGAGCACCGCGCCCGCCAGCGCCACGCTCTTGGCGACGAAGAACACATAAGGCTCGACCGAGATGCCGTGCGACAACTCGCGCGCACGGGTCTTGGCGCTTGCCAGCACCAGCGCGAAGGCAAGCACGATGCCGATCAGGAGCGAGGTCGGATACAGCGTGCCGGCGCTCGGAAACAACTCCGGGATGAAGCCCGACGACAATTTCTGGAAGGTCGACGGGAACGGCCCGAGCGACTGGCCCTGCAGCACCGCGAGCGCCAGGCCCTTGAACACCAGCATGCCGGCCAAGGTCACGATGAAAGACGGAATGCCGAAATAGGCCACCCAGTAGCCCTGCGCCGCTCCGATCGCGGCGCCGACCACGAGGCAGGCGACGAAGGCGATCGGGTAGCTGACGTGGTAGCGCACCATCAAGACGGCCGCGACCGCGCCGACGAAGCCCGCGACCGATCCGACCGAAAGATCGATGTGCCCGGTGACGATCACCAGCAACATGCCGAGCGCCATGATCACGATGTAGCTATTCTGCAGCACGAGGTTGGTGAGGTTGAGCGGCTGCAGCAGCGTACCGTCGGTCACGATCTCGAAGAACAGCATGATCGCAAGCAGCGACAGCAGCATGCCGTAGTTGCGCAGATTGTTCTTGATGAAACCGGTATGCGTCGGAACCTCGGGAAGTGACACCGTCTTATCGGTCATTGTGCCGCTCCTTGCAGCGCCGCGCCGGCGCCGGGCATCCTGACATTGCGCATGATGGCGCGCATGATCTTCTCCTGCGTGGCGTCGGCGGCCGCGAACTCGCCGACGAAGGCGCCGTCATTCATGACGCAGATCCGGTCGCAAATGCCGAGCAGTTCCGGCATTTCCGACGAGATCACCACGACGCCCTTGCCGGCCTCCGCGAGCTCGTTGATGATACAGTAAATCTCGTATTTGGCCCCGACATCGATGCCTCGCGTCGGTTCGTCCAGCAGCAGCACCTTGGGGTCGGTCATCAGCCACTTCGACAGCACCACCTTCTGCTGGTTGCCGCCGGAGAGCTGGCCGGTCTCCTGATAGACGTCGGAACAGCGGATCCGCATCCGGCTGCGGTAGTCGCTCGCGGCCTTCAGCTCGACCAGGTCGTCGATCACGCCGCGCTCGGCGACCTGGCGAAGGCTCGACAGCGTGACGTTCTTGCGGACGTCGTGGCCGAGGATCAGCCCGAGCTGCTTGCGGTCCTCGGTGACGTAGGCAAGCCCAGCGTCGATCGCCGCCGGCACGCTGGACAGATCAGGCTCGCGTCCGTCGAGACGGACCTTGCCGGAGATGTTGGTGCCCCAGGCGCGGCCGAATAGGCTCATCGCGAATTCGGTGCGGCCGGCGCCCATCAGGCCGGCGATGCCGATCACCTCGCCGCGGCGCACGGTGAAATCGACGTTCCGGATCACCTGCCGCGCGGTGTGCAGCGGATGATGCACCGACCAGTTCGCGACCGTCAGCACGGGATCGCCGATCGCGACATTGCGCTCCGGGAAGCGATGCGCGAGATCGCGATTGACCATGCTGCGGATGATGCGGTCCTCCTCGATCTTTTCGGTACTGCAATCGAGGCTGTCGACGGTGCGGCCGTCGCGCAGCACCGTGATGCGGTCAGCGACGCGGGCGACCTCGTTGAGCTTGTGCGAGATCAGGATCGAGGCGATGCCCTGCTCGCGGAACGTCATCAGCCGCTCCAGCAGCGCCGCACTGTCGGCCTCATTGAGGCTCGCGGTCGGCTCGTCGAGGATCAGGAGCTTGACCCGCTTGGACAGCGCCTTGGCGATCTCGACCAGCTGCTGCTTGCCGACGCCGAGATCGGTGACCAGCGTATCCGGCTGCTCCCGCAGGCCGACCTGCGCGAGCAGCTCCGCGGTGCGACGGTACACCGTGTTGCGATCGATCACGCCGAACCGGGATGGCGGATGGGACAGGAAGATGTTCTCGGCGATCGACATCTGCGGGATCAGCGCCAGCTCCTGGTGGATGATGATGATCCCCAGCGCTTCGGAGTCGTTGATGTCGCGGAACCGGCGCTCTTCGCCGTCGAACACGATCGACCCTTCGTAGCTGCCGGCGGGGTACACCCCGCTCAGCACCTTCATCAGGGTCGACTTGCCGGCACCGTTCTCGCCGACTAGCGCATGGATCTGGCCGGCCTCCACGGTGAAGCTGACGTCGCGCAGCGCCTGCACGCCGGCAAAGCTCTTGCTGACGCCGCGCATCTCAAGCATTGCCGTCATCGCATCACGTCCCGCAGCGCGGTATCCAGTTCGCTCGAAATCGCCCTACTCGAATTGCGACTTCTTGTAGTAGCCGCTGTCAACCAGGACTTTCTCCCAATTGGTCTTGTCCACCACAACCGGCTTCAGCAGATAGGAGGGAACCACCTTGACGCCGTTGTTGTAGGACTTGGTGTCGTTGACGGCGACCTCCTTCTTGTTCAGCACCGCATCGACCATGTCGGCCGTCACCTTGGCGAGGTCGCGGGTATCCTTGAAGATGGTCGAATACTGCTCGCCGCGCAGCATCGCCTTGATCGAGGGAACCTCGGCGTCCTGGCCGGAGATGTAGGGCATCGGCTGATCCTTGCTGCCGTAGCCGACGCCCTTCAGCGACGAGATGATGCCGATCGACAGGCCGTCATAGGGCGACAGCACCGCATCGACGCGCTTCTTGCCGTAGAAGGCACTGAGCAGATTGTCCATCCGCGCCTGTGCGGTCGCGCCGTCCCAGCGAAGGGTGGCGACCTTGTCCATGCCCATCTGGCCGCTGGCGACGACGAGCTTGCCGCTGTCGATGTAGGGCTTCAGCACCGACATCGCGCCGTTGTAGAAGAAATAGGCGTTGTTGTCGTCGGGCGAGCCGCCGAACAATTCGATGTTGAAGGGCCCCTTGCCGTCCTTCAGGCCAAGCCCGTTCACGATCGACTGCGCCTGCAGCACGCCGACCTGGAAATTATCGAAGGTCGCGTAATAGTCGACGTTGGGCGTGTCGCGGATCAGGCGGTCATAGGCGATCACGGTGATCCCTTGCGCCTTGGCCTGCTTCAGCGCATCCGACAGCGTGGTGCCGTCGATCGCCGCGATCACCAGCACCTTGGCGCCCTTGGTCACCATGTTCTCGACCTGGGAGAGCTGGTTCGGGATGTCGTCTTCGGCATATTGCAGGTCGGTGCCGTAGCCACGGTCCTTCAGCACCTTGACCATGTTGTTGCCGTCATCGATCCAGCGCGCCGAGGATTTGGTCGGCATCGCGATCCCGATGGTCGGTTTGCTCTGGGCGAGCGCGCCCGATGGTGCGCCGGCGAAGCCCGCCAGCGCGAGCGCAAACAATGTGGTCCTCAACCCAAACATGCGTCACTCCCTTTCTTGTTGAATTGTTTCTATCGCCGGCCACCGGTCGCCTGCCCGCCGCATCCTATGCGCCACCGTCACACCTGGAAGTTGCGAAAATGTGATGCAGCCATTGCCATCGCCAATGCTCGCCTTCGCGACCAGCCAATCCACGAACCGCCCGCCGGGTTCAGCGGGACGCGAGAGGATGCAGTGAAGCAGGCGCAGGAATGGCGTTGGCAATCATGAGGCGCGGTCTCCCGAGGTCGTTCGTGCGCGCCAGCTGCCGCGGATCGCGGTGTTCTGGCACCCCTTGGCCACCCTCTTGCGGGGTGAAGCCGTACTATTTCACGGAAGGGATGCCTCGACTAGTCATATTATTTGACTATTTAGCGGCCGCGAGAGGTCACGCCCGGCAAGCGGTACCTCAGTAGTCGACCTGAGAGAGATCATCGACGACCAAGAGAGCCCCGGTCAAATCGTCGTCGTGGAAATACGCGCTGCGGGTGACGACAACGGGAATGCCGGCCCGCGATGCAGCGACGAGTCCGTTGCCGGAATCCTCGATGGCGATGCAATCCGCCGGCCTGAGCGCGAGCCGCGCGAGCACGGCGTCGTAGACATCGGGCGCCGGCTTCTTGCGTGGAACGTCGTCGCCGGCAACGATCGTCTCGAACAGATCGGCCCAGTCCAGCCCCAGCGCAACCGACAGCAGCGCATCGATATTGCCGTGCGAGGTGGTCGTGGCGATCGCCAGACGCTGGCCCCGGCGGCGCGCGCTGGAAAGCCAGCTCCACACGCCGGGCCGGAGCGGGCAGCCGCCGGCCGCGATCAGCGCGGCGTAGCGCGCGGTCTTGACCCGGTGCAATGCGGCGATCTCGGCAAAGCTCAGCAATGGAACCGCGTTGCGCTGATCGAATGCGCGGATGCGCTCCTTGCCGCCGGCGACCCGAAGCAGCCGCGCATAGGTCGGCCGGTCCCAGAACCAGTCGAGCCCCGCTTCGGCGAACGCCTCGTTGAAGGACTGGCGATGCACCTCCTCGGTCTCGGCGAGCGTGCCGTCGACATCGAAGATCAACGCGCGGGCGCTCGCAATGATGTCCCGCATCCCACCGGACCGGATCGCTGCGAGCGCCTGGTTCATCGCCCCTCGCCCGCTGGCTTGGAAAACACGCGGCTCGCCAGCACATCACCGGCCTCGATCGACATCACGTCGTCGGCGGTCAGCGTGCGGTCGAGCTTGGCCACGATCCGGTTGGCCTGGCGCAGCCGGATGCGATCGAGCGCGTTGCGGATCGAGCGGGCATTGGAGAACAGCGGCTGCGTCTTGCGCGCGGCGATGTAGCGGACGAAGGCCTCGCGTGCCTCAGGAGAAAGACGATAATTCTGCTGCTGCAGCATCAGTTCGGCGATCCACAATAGCTCGGCATCGGAATAGTCGGGGAAGTCGACATGATGCGCGATCCGCGAGCGGAACCCCGGATTGCTCTGGAAGAATTTTTCCATGCGGTCGCCGTAGCCGGCCAGGATCACCACCATGTCCTCGCGCTGCTGCTCCATCACCTGGAGCAGGATCTCGATCGCCTCCTGGCCGTAGTCGCGCTCGTTCTCGGGACGGTAGAGATAATAGGCTTCGTCGATGAACAGCACGCCGCCCATCGCCTTCTTCAGGATCTCCTTGGTCTTCGGCGCGGTGTGGCCGATATATTGCCCGACCAGGTCGTCGCGCGTGACGCTGATGACGTGGCCGCGGCGCACGAAGCCGAGCTTGTGCAGGATACCGGCCATCCGCAGCGCCACCGTGGTCTTGCCGGTGCCGGGATTGCCGGTGAACGACATGTGCAGGGTCGGAAACGTCGTCGCCAGCGCCATCTTCTGCCGGATGCGCTCGACCAGAAGCAGCGAGGCGATCTCGCGGATCCGGGTCTTCACCGGCTTCAACCCGATCAATTCGGAATCGAGCTGGTCGAGCACGGCGCCGATGCCGAGATCGGCGAATTCGTGCCGGAGATCGATGGTCTCGGGCGGTTTCTCAAGGGTCTGTTCTTGTGCTTGCGTCATCCTGCTCTCTTATCGAAAAGCTCCGTCGCCGCGCGGCAGCGACGACGGAGAGGTGCATCCGGACCAGGACGGCCGAGGGAGCAATCCGCCTGGCTTGAGCCGGATGCGGTCACTGATCTCGGTAGCGCTCGCCCTCGGGTCGAGCAGCGGCATAGGCGTGGGTCGAATGGCGCAGGTTGCGGCCGACGGTCTCCTGGCGATCGAGCCGGAAGCCCGGCTCCTCGCGCGGCCGGTTGACGATGAAGGACAGCCGCACCGACTCCCAGCCAGGACTGGAATCGAAGCCGGAGATCCGGATGTAACGGTCGCCATAGACGCGCCGGCAGTCGGCCAACTCCTTCATGATCCCGGCGGCATCGCGCAAGTCGAACATCGGCAGGCCCCACATCTCCCAATAGGTATTGCGGGGATGCGGATCGTCGGTGAACTCGATGTTCACCGCAAAGCCCTTGTCGAGACAGTATTGCACCTGCGCTGCGATCTGCTCGTCGGTAAGATCGGGCAGAAACGAGAAGCAGCCTTGGGTAACGCGCATGAGAACCTCCTGTCAGACCGCCATGCTCGGCGTGGGAACGAAGTCGGGGGCATCGGTCGACTCGTAATTGAAGGTGACGTCCTTCCAGATATCGAGCGCTTCGCGCAGCGGCGTGCAGGTCAGCGCAGCCTTGGCCAGGATCTCCGGCCCTTCATGGACGTAGTCGCGGCCCTCGTTGCGGGCGAGGATCATGGCTTCCAGCGCGACGCGGTTGGCGGTGGCGCCGGCCTGGATACCGCGGGGATGGCCGATGGTGCCGCCGCCGAATTGCAGCACGACGTCCTCGCCGAGCAGGTCGAGCAACTGATGCATCTGGCCGGCATGGATGCCGCCGGAGGCGACCGGCATCAGCCTGTTGAGGCTCGCCCAGTTCTGATCGAAGAACACGCCATGCTCGAGCTGCAACGGGTTGAAGTCCTCGCGGCAGATGTCGTAGTAGCCGCGCGTGGTGTTCGGATCGCCCTCGAGCTTGCCGACCACGGTGCCGGCATGGATGTGATCGACGCCGGCAAGCCGCATCCACTTGGCGATGACGCGGAACGAAACGCCGTGGCTGCGCTGCCGCGTGTAGGTCGAGTGACCGGCGCGGTGCAGATGCAGGATCATGTTGTTCCTGCGCGCCCATTTCGCCATCGACTGGATCGCCGTGTAACCGATCACGAGGTCGATCATGACGATGTTGGAGCCGAGCTCATGCGCGAATTCGGCGCGCTCGTACATGTCCTCCATCGTCGCCGCGGTGACGTTGAGATAGGTGCCCTTGATCTCGCCGGTCGCGGCCTGCGCGCGGTTGACCGCCTCCATGCAGTAGAGGAAGCGCTCGCGCCAGTGCATGAAGGGCTGCGAGTTGATGTTCTCGTCGTCCTTGGTGAAATCCAGCCCGCCTTTCAGCGCTTCATAGACGACACGGCCATAGTTGCGGCCGGACAGGCCGAGTTTCGGCTTCACGGTGGCGCCGAGCAAGGGACGGCCGAACTTGTCGAGCCGCTCGCGCTCCACCACGATGCCGGTCGCGGGGCCCTGGAACGTCTTCACATAGGCGACCGGCAGCCGCATGTCCTCGAGGCGCAGCGCCTTCAGCGGCTTGAAGCCGAACACGTTACCGATGATCGACGCCGTCAGGTTCGCGATCGAGCCCGGCTCGAACAGATCGATGTCGTAGGCGATGTAGGCGAAATAGCTGCCCGGCGAGTTCGGCACCGGATCGACCCGATAGCACTTCGCGCGGTATTTTTCCGCGGCGGTCAGCCGGTCGGTCCACACCACGGTCCAGGTCGCGGTCGAGGATTCGCCCGCCACCGCGGCGCAGGCTTCGGTCGGATCGACGCCATCCTGCGGCGTGACGCGAAACAGCGCGATGACGTCGGTGTCCTTGGGCTCGTAGTTCGGCTCCCAATAGCCCATCCTCTTGTATTCCATCACGCCGGACTTGTAGCGATCCTTGCCGCGCACCGTGATCGACTGCTGAATATTCATCTGTGTCTCCTGTCGTTGGTCGCGGCCGGCTCAAGCGGCCTGGGTCATGTTTCCGATCTGGGGGTCGAGCGCGCCGGCGCGGTAGCGCCGCGCCATCTCCGGCAGCGGCACGACGTTGATCCTTGCGGCATTGCCGGCCGTGCCGAACTGTTCGAAGCGGTCGCGGCAGAGCTCGCGCAGCGCATCCATCGCGGGCTTCAGGAACTTGCGCGGATCGAACTCGCTCCTCGACTGCGTCGCGACCTTGCGGAAGGCAGCGGCCATCGCGAGGCGGCAATCGGTGTCGATATTGACCTTGCGCACACCGTGCTTGATGCCGCGGACGATCTCCTCGACCGGCACGCCCCAGGTCTGCGGCATCTCGCCGCCGAACGCGTTGAACATGTCCTGCAGCGGCTGCGGCACCGAGGACGAGCCGTGCATCACCAGATGCGTACTCGGCAGGCGCGCGTGGATCTCCTCGACCACACGCATCGCCAAAATCTCGCCGTCGGGCCGGCGCGTGAATTTGTAGGCGCCGTGCGAGGTGCCCATCGCAATCGCCAGCGCATCGACCTTGGTGGCGCGGACGAAATCGACGGCCTGGTCGGGATCGGTGAGCAGCTGGTCGTGGCTGATCTTGCCCTCGACGCCGTGACCATCCTCCTGCTCGCCGCCGCCATGCTCGAGCGAGCCGAGCACGCCGAGCTCGCCTTCGACGGAGGCGCCGACCCAGTGCGCCATCTCGACGACGCGGCGGGTGATGCCGACGTTGTAGTCATAATCCGCCGCGGTCTTGGCGTCGGCCTTCAGCGAGCCGTCCATCATGACGGAGGTGAAGCCGTGGCGGATCGCGGTGGCGCAGGTCGCCTCCTCGTTGCCGTGGTCGAGATGCAGGCAGAGCGGGATCTGCGGATACATCGCCTCCAGCGCATCGATCATCTTCGCCAGCATGATGTCGTTGGCATAGGCCCGCGCGCCACGCGAGGCCTGGATGATCACCGGCGCATCGCAGGCAGCCGCCGCCTCCATGATGGCGAGGCCCTGCTCCATGTTGTTGATGTTGAAGGCCGGCACGCCGTAGCCGCGCTCGGCGGCGTGATCCAGCAATTGCCTCAGGGTTATCCGTGCCATGGTGGCGTCCTCCTTTCAGTTCGATTGATCGATCACGCGCTTCGCCGCGTCTGCGACCGCCGCCGGCGTGATGCCGAACTCGCGGTAGAGCATGTCGGCCGGTGCAGAGGCGCCGAAGCCGGTCATGCCGACGAATTCGCCGTGCTCGCCGAGCCAGCGCGCCCAATCACCTTCGACGGCGGCTTCGACGCCGACACGCGGGGCATCGCCCAGCACGTGAGCGCGGTAGTCGCGCGGCTGCTGGCGGAACAGGTCGAAGCACGGCGCCGAGACGACCGCGGCCTTCACCCCTGTTTCCACCAGCAGCGTTGCGGCCTCGAGCGCGATCGCCACCTCCGAACCCGTCGCAATCAGGGTGACGTCACGTCCGAGGGCCGGCTCGACCAACACGTAGGCGCCGAGCGCGACCTGGTTGTCCTTGGTTGTGTCGCGCACCGTCGGCAGCGCCTGCCGCGACAGGCAAAGGATCGACGGCGAGGTCTCGGCCTTCAGCGCGCAATCCCAGGCTTCCGCGGTCTCGACCGCATCGGCGGGGCGAAACACCAGCAGGTTCGGGATCGCGCGCAGTGCGGCCAGATGCTCGACCGGCTGATGCGTCGGCCCGTCCTCGCCGAGCCCGATCGAGTCATGGGTCATCACATGGACAACGCGGATGCCCATCAGCGCCGCAAGGCGGATCGCCGGCCGGCTGTAATCGGCGAAGCAGAGGAATGTGCCGCCATAGGGAATGAAGCCGCCATGCAGGGCGATGCCGTTCATCGCCGCGGCCATGCCATGCTCACGGATGCCGTAGTGGATGTAATTGCCGTCGAGTGTCTCCGGCCGCACCGGCGTTTGCGTCTTCGCCATGGTGAGGTTCGAATGCGTCAGATCCGCCGAGCCGCCGAGCAGGTTCGGCAAGGCGCTCGCGATCACGTCGATGACCTGCTGCGATGCCTGCCGCGTCGCAAGCTTCGGTCGTTCGGTGGTGAAGCGCGTCGTCAGCTTCGCCATCGCCTCGGCATAGGCACATGGTAATTTCCGGTTCAGCGCGTCGTGGAACGGCGATCGCTCGCCATTGCAGGCGCGGCGCGAGCGCTCGATCCAGGCACGCCGCGCATCGCTGCCGCGCGCGCCGACGTCGCGCCATTCGGTCAGCACCGCATCCGGAATCTCGAATGGCTGATAGGGCCAGCCCAGCGCAGCGCGGGTCTTCTGGGTCTCGTCGGCGCCGAGCGGCGCGCCGTGAACCTTCTCGCTGCCCTGCCGGTTCGGCGCGCCGAAACCGATCACCGTGCGGCAGGCAATCAGCGAGGGCCGATCGCTCGCCTTTGCCTGCCCGAGCGCGGCGGCGATCGCGACCGGGTCGTGGCCGTCGATGCTGCAGACATCCCAGCCGCTGGCCTTGAACCGTGCGATCTGGTCGTCCGAGCAGGACAGCGAGGTGGCGCCGTCGATCGAGATATGGTTGTCGTCGAACAGCACGATCAGCCGGTTCAGCCTGAGATGACCGGCGAGCGAGATCGCCTCGTGGCTGATGCCCTCCATCAGGCAACCGTCGCCCGCGATCACATAGGTGAAGTGGTCGACGAGGTCGTCGCCGAAGCGCGCATTCATCAACCGCTCGGCGAGCGCCATGCCGACCGCGGTCGCGATCCCCTGCCCCAGCGGCCCGGTCGTGGTCTCGACACCAGGTGTATGGCCGTACTCAGGATGTCCCGGCGTCTTGGATCCCCATTGCCTGAAGGCCTTGAGCTGCTCGAGCGTCACGCCCTCATAGCCGGTCAAATGCAGCAGCGCGTAGAGCAGCATCGAGCCGTGGCCGGCCGATAGCACAAAACGGTCGCGGTCGGGCCAGGCAGGGTCTGCCGGATCGAACTTCAGGAAATCCTGGAACAGCACGGTCGCGACGTCGGCCATGCCCATCGGCATGCCGGGGTGGCCGGATTTCGCTTGCTCGACGGCGTCGATGGCGAGGAAGCGGATCGCGTTGGCCATCTCGGCATAGCCGACGTCGGCGCGCGGGCGGCTGGCCAGGTGCGCAAGTGCGGTCATATCGTTCGCCTCTTTCGTTCGATCAGTTGCAGGATCAGCGGAGTGAGGATGAGCTGCATCGCGAGGTCGAGCTTGGCGCCATGAATCACGATCGAGTTGGCGCGCGACATGAAGCTTCCCGGGATCATCGACAGCAGATAGGGGAAATCGATGCCGCGCGGGTTGCGCAGCCGGATCACCACCATCGATTCATCGGGAGTCGGAATCCAGCGCGCGATGAACGGGTTCGAGGTGTCAACCGTCGGCACACGCTGGAAGTTGATGTCGGTCTCGGTGAACTGCGGGCAGATGTAGTTCACATAGTCGGGCATCCGGCGCAGGATGGTGTCGGTCACCGCCTCGGTGGAATAGCCGCGATGGCTGCGGTCGCGGTGCAGCTTCTGGATCCATTCGAGATTGATGACCGGCACGACGCCGATCTTCAGGTCGGCATGCTGCGCGACATTGACCTTGTCGGTGACGACGGCACCGTGCAGCCCCTCGTAGAACAAGAGATCGGAATTCTCCGGCAGCGCCTCCCATGCCGTGAAGGTGCCGGGCTTGGCGCCATAAAGCCGCGACTCCTCCTCGTCATGCACGTAGTGCCGTGTCGTTCCGTTGCCGGTCTCGGCATAGTCGCTGAACAGCTTCTCCAGCTCCTCGAACAGATTGGTCTCGGGGCTGAAATGGCTGAAATTCTTGTCACCACGCTCGGCCTTCTCCAGCATCTTGCTGCGCATCTCGGTGCGGTCGTAGCGATGGAACGCATCGCCCTCGATGTATGCGGCAACCACATTCTCGCGACGGAAGATGTTCTCGAACGTCTTCTTCACCGAGGTGGTGCCGGCGCCGGACGAACCGGTGATGGAGATGATGGGATGTCGACGTGACATGCGCGTCCCCTTCAGCGGAACAGGCCGCGCCGCGCGAACAGCGGGGCATCGCTGCTCTCGTAAAGCGGCTCGACGGTGAGGTGGACCGCATCGACGTCGCGCACGGCGCGCGCCGATCCCATGATCAGGGGCACGCGCTGGTGCGGCGTGCGTGCCGACAATTCGAGGATGCGGGAGCGGCCGTTCGACGCAGCGCCGCCCGCCCATTCCATGATCAGCGCGATCGGATGCGCCTCGTACAGCAACCGCAGCCGACCCTCGCGATAGCCCTGGCGCGCATCCGCAGGATAGAGGAACACGCCGCCGCGCATCAGGATGCGGTAGGCCTCGGCGACCAGCGAGCCGATCCAGCGCATGTTGTAGTCCTGGCCACGCTCGCCATCGACCCCGGCCAGGCACTGATCGATATAGCCGCGCACCGCGCCGCTCCAGTGCCGCCGGTTCGAGGCGTTGATGGCGAATTCCGCGCTGTCCGCGGGCACCCGCAGGTCGCGCGCGGTCAGCACGAACTCGCCGCTCTGCGGGTTGAGCGTGAAGCAATCGACGCAACCGTCGAGCGCCAGCACCAACACTGTCTGCGGACCGTAGATGAAGCAGCCGGCGGCGCATTGCGCGGTGCCCGGCTCGAAGAAGGTCGAGATGATGTCGTGTCCCTTCGGCCGGATCGAGAAGATGGTGCCGACCGAGACGTTGTTCTCGAGATTGGCGGAGCCATCGAGCGGATCGATCGCGACGCAGAGCGGCGCGTCAGGATCGAGCGTCTCGGGCAGTTCCGCTTCCTCGGAAAGCACCGCGGCCACCGGCGCGCCACGCAACGCGTCGCGCATCAAATGGTCCGCGACGATGTCGATGTTACGCTGCCGGTCGCCGTCGGGATTGATGCCTCCGCTCTCGGCACCGGCGCTCGCAAGCGAGCCGGCGGCAATGATCCGCCCAAGCTCGACCGCGGCGCGCGCCAACGCCTCGACCACCGCGACCGCGGCCGCACGCATCGGGTTGTGCTGCGCCGGCCACTCCAGATGGGCATGCAATGCAGGACGAATCTCCACGGGTCTCTCCCTTTGGTCACGCCCTCTGTGCCGAGGCTTCGATCGACGACCCGAATGGAGTCGCCCAGGCCCCTATCAACGCGCGAATTGCATGATTAGGGAAATTTCATTATCTTTGGATGGAACAAAGTTTTTCTTATGGAGCCAATCATGGTCGGCCGGTTCTCGCGCGACCTCACCATCCGCCAGCTGCGCGCGCTGGCGACCGTGCACGAGGCCAAATCGATCACGTCAGCGGCCAACCGCCTCAACCTGACGCAGCCGGCAGTGACGCTGCAGCTGCGCAACCTGCAGGCGCTCGCCGGATTGCCGCTGATCCAGCGCACCGGCGACGGCATGGCCGTGACCGACGCGGGCGCCCATGTGCTCGCCATGATCGAGCGGATCGAGGCGGCGCTGCGCGATTGCGAGCAGTCGCTCGATATGATCGCGGGCCGCAGCGGCGGCCGCGTCGCGATGGGCGCCGTCTCGACCGCGAAATACTTCGTGCCGTTCGCCATCGCGGCGTTCTCACGCCGCTTTCCGAAGATCGACGTCACGCTCCGGATCGGCAACCGCGAGCAGATCCGCGACGCGCTGCGCGGCTACGATCTCGACATCGCGGTGATGGGAAGGCCGCCGGCCGATGTCGAGGTCGAGATGCGGCCGCTCGGCCGGCATCCGCATTTCATCATCGCAGCACCCGATCACCGGCTGGCGCGGCGGCGGCATATCACCATGTCCGAGCTCGCCGAGGAGACCTTCATTACCCGCGAGCAGGGATCGGGCACGCGGATGCTGATGCAGGAATTTTTCGAGCGGGTGCGGCTGGCGCCGCGGGTCGGCATGATCATGGACAGCAACGAGACCATCAAGCAGGCGGTGATGGCCGGCCTCGGCATCGCCTTCATCTCCCAGCACACGGTGTTTCACGAGCTGGAGGATGCGCGGCTCGTCGTGCTCAAGGTGAAGGGGTTGCCGATCGTGCGGCAGTGGCACGCGATGCGGCGCGCCGACAAGATCCTGCTGCCACCGGCGGAGGCGATGATGGACTTCCTCGGCAAGGACGGCTGGCGCTATCTGCCGAACTCGCGCTGAACCTTCAGAACAATCTGAGCCGCAACCAGGTCCAGACCGTCACCAGCACCGGCGCGCCGACCGCAAGCCAGGAAAAATAGCGGCCGACATCATCGTAAAGCAACGCGGCCAGCAGCCCTGCCAGCGACAGGATGCCCAGCACGATCGGCGCGCCGAAGACGCCGATCCAGCCCTGCGATCGCCCCGCGGATCTCATTCCGCCGGCACCGCGTGACCCACCACGGCGCCGCGGGTCCGCTTGCGCCGTCGCGCAAACCAGAGATAGAGCCCGCTTCCGATCACGATGATGGTGAGGATGTCGAGCACCGCCCAGATGATCTTCAGCGGCATGCCGCCGTAATCGCCAAAATGCAGCGGCTGCGAGATCAAGAGCGCCTGCAGATAGGCCGGCAGCGCACGCGTGTCGGAGACCTCGGCGGTCTCGCCATCGAGCAGCACCGGCTTCAGCAGCCGCGAGGTCAGCGGCGTAGCGCCACGCATGAACGCCGCATAGTGATGCGACGAGGTGAACGGCGTCCCCGGATAGGCCACGAAGGCGACCTCCATTCCCGCCGCGGCCCCCTTCGCCTGCGCCACGACCCGATCGAGCGCGGCGAGCTGCATCGGCGCCGGCCTGCCGGCATAGGGCTTCACCATCTCGGCAAGCTCGGTCGCCTTCCACTGGTTCAGCATCAGCTCGGCCCAGGTGTTGATCACGCCGGTGAGACCGACCACCAGCGCCCAGACGACCGTGACCACCCCGATCAGATTGTGCCAGTCGAGCCAGGCGACGCGGCGCGCCGATCTGTCACGGATGGTGGCAAAGCGCAGGCGGCGGCTGAACGGCCAATACAGCACCACGCCGGAGACGATCGCGACCGCGAACAGCAGGCCCATCGCGCCGAGGAACAGCTTGCCGGCCTGCCCCGCGAACATGTCGGTGTGCAGCTTCAGCACGATCAGCATCGGACCGACGCCGACCAGCCCGAGCGGCTTGGCGGTGACCGCGTCAAAGGCGCGCACGGTGGCATCGTCGGGCTTGCCGTCGGGCGCGTTGTTGGTGAACGCCATGACGATGCCGGGTTCATCCTTGTCCCAGGAGACGTATTGCATCACCCGGCCGGGATCCGCAGCGAGCGCAGCCTGCACGATCTGTTGCGCGGGCAAGGGCGCACGGCCCGCCGCGGCCTCCGGCTGCGGCGCATAGCCAAGCGCCTCGTCGATCTCGTGATGGAAGATCAGCGGCAGCCCGGTGAGGCAGAGCAACAGCAGAAATACGGTCGACATCAGGCTGGTCCAGCCATGGACCAGCGACCAAATCCTGACGGTCCGCGCCTTCATCCGACCCTCGTCACCGACGCGGCACCTCGCAACACACAGAAATGAATCAAACGCGTCGTGCCCGCTCGCAGCAAGTCTCTGACGGCTTATGCGAGCGATCGAGATATCGCCAATAGAAGGACTCTAAGTGATATCGAGGCTTGCGCTTTGCCGGCCGGGTTCCAGTGCAATGATACGCCGGCCGGTTTGCATCTACCGTCGGCCGGGCCCGCGGCAATTCGCGTCAGCCGGAAATCTCAAGGCAGCGCCGCGCGTTAAGCATTGCACTCGACCGACGCGCATGCGACATCTTGGTGGACCACTCGCCAAACGATGTCCTAAGCGAGGGAGACTGACCTGCAGACCCCGTCCCCGCCCATGCCTGACTTCAAGGCGTTGTTCGAGGCGGCGCCCGGCCTCTATCTTGTGCTGATGCCGGCCGACTTTCGCATTGTCGCGGTCAGCAACGCCTATCTGCGCGCGACGCGGACCGAGCGGAATGCGATCCTCGGGCGTGGCCTGTTCGAGGTATTCCCCGACAATCCCGATGATCCGGCCGCTGACGGCGTGCGGAACCTGCGCGCCTCGCTCGAGCGCGTGGTCCAGTTCCGGCGGCCCGACACCATGTCGGTGCAGAAGTACGACATCCGCAAGCCCGATTCGGAGGGCGGCGGATTCGAGGAACGCTTCTGGAGCCCGCGCAACACGCCGGTGTTCGGGCCGAACGGGCAGCCCACCTACATCATCCACCGGGTCGAGGACGTCACCAGTTTCATCCAGCTGAGACAGCGCGGCGTCGAGCAGGATCGGCTGACCGACCATTTGCGCGAGCGCACCGAGCAGATGGAAGCCGAGATCTTCATGCGCGCCCGCGAGGTCGAGGCCGCCCGCGAGCAGCTCGAAACCGAGCAGAAGCTGCGCCAGGTGCAGAAGATGGAGGCGGTCGGCCATCTCACCGGCGGCATCGCGCACGACTTCAACAACATCCTGACCGTGATCACCGGCCTGATCGACATCCTTGCCGATGCCGTAGCGCACGACGCCGCGCTGACGTCGGTCACCAACATGATCAGCGATGCGGCATCGCGCGGCGCTGAGGTGACCAAGCATCTGCTCGCCTTCTCGCGGCAGCAGCCGCTGCAGCCGCGCGAGGCCAACCTCAACACACTGGTGCAGGACACCGCACGGCTGCTGCGCCCCTCGCTCGGCGAGCAGATCGAGATCGACACCGCGCTCGAGCCCGACGCATGGCCGGCCTTCATCGATCCCAACCATCTGTCGACCGCGCTGCTCAATCTCGCGGTCAACGCGCGCGATGCGATGCCTGACGGCGGCAAGCTGATGCTCGAGACCAGCAACGTCGTGCTCGACGAGACCTACGCCGCCGCCAATATCGACGCGCGGCCGGGCGAGTATGTCATGATCGCGGTGAGCGATACCGGCGCGGGAATTCCCGAGCATATCCGCGAAAAGGTGTTCGAGCCGTTCTTTACCACCAAGGACACCGGCAAGGGCACCGGCCTCGGCTTGAGCATGGTCTACGGCTTCATCAAGCAATCCGACGGCCATCTCAAGATCTATTCCGAAGAAGGCCACGGCACCTCGATCAAGCTCTATCTGCCGCGCTCGAGCGGCGACATGGTCGACGTCGAGCCACCGCCCGTCGTCGACGCCCGCGGCGGCAACGAGACCATCCTGGTCGTCGAGGACGATCCCCTGGTGCGCAACTACGTCAGCGCCCAGCTCGAGCAGCTCGGCTACCGCACCTTGGTGACCGCCAACGGCCCCGAGGCGGTGGCTGCGGTCGACAAGGGATTCGTCTGCGACGTGCTGTTCACCGACGTGATCATGTCGGGCGGCATGAACGGCCGGCAGGTCGCCGATGCCGTGATCGCCAAGCTGCCCTCGGTGCGCGTGCTCTTCACCTCGGGCTATACCGAAGACGCGATCTTCCACCACGGCCGGCTCGACCCCGACGTCACGCTGCTGCCGAAGCCCTACCGCAAATCCGACCTCGCGCGGATGATCAGGCAGGTGCTGGCGCAGCCGCCGGCGTCGGTAGCAGCGAAGTGACCGTGGCTGATCAAGGCCCGAAGCTCGAGCGGCTCTGGATCTTCCACGCGCCGTCGCGCAGGCTCAGCACATAGAGCGAATCGTAGACGCCGATGACCGAGCCATCCTCGCGGTAGCGGGTGTAGCGCAGCGCATAATGCGCCTTCACCGGTGATGACTGGATCAATTCCATCTCGTCCCACGCGCTGTGGTGCCAGCCGTCCTGCCTGCGCAGCCGTTCGAACAGGTCCATCGGATTGCCGCCGCCGTGCTGATAGACGGTCGCCGTACCGCCCGCCATCCGCACATGCGGGAAATGCATCAGCGCGTCCATCGCCGCTGCATCATAGCTATTGAGCGCCGCCATCCAGCGCATCAGCAGGTCCTCGCATTGCGCGCGATCGTCGGGCGAGATCTGTGCGTCGACGGTAAAGGTCGTGGCCGCGTCCGGCATCATGCATCTCCGCTCTGCTTGCTGGTGCTGCCCTCGCGCGCGGCGCATCCCGCGAGAAACAGCGCTGCACAGGCCTTGGCGCGCGCCTCGAGCTCGTCGTGCGACGGAGCCGGCCGATGCCCATACATCACGTCGCGCTGCGGCTGGAACACGAGCATGCCGAGCAGCATGCCGGCGGCGGCAGGCGCATCGTCCAGCGCGATCCGTCCCCTTCTCTGCTGCACGCCGAGCCACGCCGCCAGCGCGCCGAGCGTGCGTTGCATCGCCTTCGCGTAGAACATCTCGGCGATATCCGGGAATTTGTCGCTCTCGGCCAGGATGATGCGCTGGAGTGCGATAACTTCAGCGTCGAGGATGAGTTCACCACAGGTCAGCAGCGCGGCCTCCAGTGCGGCGGCGATGTCGCGGCCGTCGCAGGCACCGAGATTCACCACCGAGATGAAGCGATCCATCCGATCGGTCACCGTGGCCTCGAACAACGCGAGCTTGGTCGGAATCAGCCGGTACAGCGTCTTGGTCGAAACGCCGGCGCTGGCTGCCACGTCCGACATGCTGGTCACGGCAAAGCCGCGCACTGCGAATTCATGGCGCGCAGCGTCATAGATCACGGCGCGGGTTTCCTCGTCGGAACGGAGTTGCGGCCGTCCGCGGCCACGCCGCTCCGGCGCCGGCGCTGGCGAGCCCCCCTCCGTCTGTTGTTTGTCTTTCAGGTCCATCCGAGAGCCATGCTTTTAAATGATGCCTGTCATCCTATTGACAGACCCAATATGGGCTCTATTTTGGAAAATATCAAGTTTCCTAATTAACCGCCACATCACGACGGGAGGATTAGCGAGACTTTCCAGAGGGATAGAGCACAGGGAACACCGCCATGAGCCAGCATGAAACCGCATTCAAGGCCGAGAGCCAGGTTCCGGCCGACACCGCCAAACAATTGATCGCGCACGCGGAAACAGCCGCCCCGCCTCCCGCTGCCGCGAAAGGCAAGCTGCGCCGCCTGCTGCTGGCCGGCGTCGCGATCGCGGCTCTCGCGGGTGCCACCTGGTACGGCTGGGACTATTGGACGGTCGGCCGCTTCCAGATCTCCACCGACGACGCCTATGTGAAGGCGGACAACACCACGATCGCACCAAAGGTCTCCGGCTATCTCAGTGCGGTGCAGGTCGGCGACAACGAGCATGTGCATGCCGGCCAGGTGCTGGCGCGGATCGACGAGCGCGACTTCAAGGTCGCGCTCGACCAGGCCAAGGCCGACGTCGCCGCCGCCGACGCTGCGGTCACGAGCAAGCAGGCCCAGCTCGACGTGCAACATTCGGTGATCGAGGCGGCGCGCGCGACGCTCGCGGTCGACAACGCGACGCAGACTTTCGCCGAGCAGGAGAACAAGCGTTACACCGACCTCGCCGGTACCGGCTATGGCAGCGTGCAGAACGCGCAGCAGGCGCAGTCGCGCTATGCCAGCGCGCAGGCCGCGATCGCCCGCGACACCGCCAACCTCGCCTCCGCACAGCGCCAGGTCGAACTGCTCAAGGCCGAGATCGTCCAGGCGGTCGCGGCGTCGGCACGGGCGAGCGCCCTGCAACAGCAGGCCGAGCTCAATCTCAGCTACACCACGATCACGGCGCCGATCGACGGCGTGGTCGGCAACCGCACGCTGCGCACCGGCCAGTACGTCCAGGCCGGCACGCAGTTGATGTCGCTGGTGCCGGCCACCGGCGCCTATGTGATCGCCAACTACAAGGAGACGCAGCTCACCAACGTCCGCAAGGGCCAGCCGGTCGAGATCGAGGTCGACATGTTCCCCGGCCAGGTGGTGCGCGGCCACGTCGACAGCCTGGCGCCGGCGAGCGGCCAGGAATTCGCGCTGCTGCCGCCTGACAACGCGACCGGCAATTTCACCAAGGTGGTGCAGCGTATCCCGGTGAAGATCACGCTCGATCCAACGCAAGTCGAACTGCGCCCCGGCATGTCGGTGATTCCGAGTATCGCGACGCTGTCGCGTTCCGCCGAGGACGCTCCGCACGCCAAGACCACCCCGAAGCTTGCCGTTGCTTCATTCAAATAGGTGAGCCAGAAAAGAAACAGGTGATGTCATGTCCGACCTCGCGCTCTCCTCCTCCGCCCCGGCACCTCGCGCCGTCACAGCCGATCCCAACCGCGCCAGCATGACCGTCTGGATCTCGATCCTGGCGGCCATGATCGGCGCCTTCATGGCGATCCTCAACATCCAGATCACCAACGCCTCGCTGCTCAACATCGAGGGCGGCATCGGCACCGGCGTCGACAACGGCTCCTGGATCTCGACGTCGTATCTGATCGGCGAGATCGTGGTGATCCCGCTTACCGATTACCTCAGCCGCGTGTTCTCGTTCCGAAGGATCATGATCGGTCATGCCACGCTGTTCGCGATCTTCTCCGTCGCCTGCGCTTTCACCCACGATCTGCCGTCGATGATCGCGATGCGCGGCCTGCAGGGTTATTTCGGCGGCGTCCTCATCCCGATGGCGTTCACGCTGGTGTTCACCAAGCTGCCGAAGCCGCAGCAGCCGATCGGGCTCGCGATGTTCGCGCTCGCCGTCACCTTCGCACCGGCGATCGGCCCGACCATCGGTGGCTACCTCACCGAAAATTACGGCTGGCAGACCATCTTCTTCGTCAACGTGATCCCGACCGCCGTGATGGTCATCACGCTCTACTTCACGCTGGAACGCCAGCCGATGCAGCTCCATCTGCTGCGCGAGGGCGACTGGGGCGGCATCGTGACGATGGCGATCGGCCTATCGGCGCTGCAGGCGGTGCTGGAGGAAGGCAACAAGGACGACTGGTTCGGCTCGCCCTTCATCGTCAAGCTCGCGGTGGTCGCCGCGGTCAGCCTGACCCTGTTCATCTGGATCGAGCTCGTGGTCGAGAAGCCGCTGCTCCGGCTGCGGCTGCTGACCCAGCGCAGCTTCGGCTTCGGCACCATCTCGGCGGTGTTCCTCGGCTTCGCGTTGTTCGGCTCGGTCTACATGCTGCCGGCCTATCTCGGTCAGGTACAAGGTTACAACGCCGAGCAGATCGGCAACGTGCTGGCCTGGACCGGGTTGCCGCAACTGATCCTGATTCCACTGGTGCCGAAGCTCATGCAGCGCATCGACGCCCGCTTCATCGCCTTTGCCGGGATGTCGCTGTTCGCGATCTCTTCCTTCATGAACATCACGATGTCGCTCGACTATTCCGGCGACCAGTTCTTCGTTCCGAATATCGTCCGCGCGGTCGGCCAGGCGCTGACGCTCGCTCCGCTGTCCGCAGTCAGCCTCGGCAGCGTCGCGCCCCAGGATGCCCCGGCCGCCTCCGGCATCTCCAACATGATGCGCAACCTCGGCGGCGCAATCGGGACCGCGCTGCTCGCGACCATCGTCACCAAGCGCGAGCAGTTCCATTCCAACATCATCGGCCAGTCCGTGCATCTTGGCCGCGAGGAGGTGCGCACCAGGATCGCGGAGATGACCAACTACTTCCTCAGCCGCGGTGTCACCGATCCCTCCGCCGCGCAGCACCAGGCCATCGTGGCGCTCGGCAACACGGTCAAGCGGCAGGCGCTGGTGCTCGGCTTCAGCGATGCCTTCGCGGTGATCGGCGTGGTGCTTGCGCTGGCTGCGATCGCAATCGTTCTGACCGGCAAGCCGAAGAGCGCTGCCGGCGGCGCCGGTGCGCACTGAACGCTTGGGGCGACGGCCGGGTGCCGTCGCCTCCTTAGCTCGCCTCGCGCAGCTTGAATCGCTGGATCTTGCCGGTCTGCGTCTTCGGCAACGCCTCCACGAACGAGATCGCGCGGGGATATTTGTACGGCGCGATCGTCGCCTTGACATGATCCTGCAACAGCTTGACCTCGGACTCGTCGTTGCGCGCACCCTGCTTCAGCACGACGAACGCCGAGACGATCTGCCCGCGCTCCTCGTCCGATACGCCGATCACGGCGCACTCCGCGACGTCGGGATGCCCAAGCAGCGCCGCCTCGACCTCCGGACCGGCGATGTTGTAGCCGGCGGAGATGATCATGTCGTCGGCGCGGGCCACGAATGACAGCCGGCCGTTCGCGTCACACATGAAGGCGTCGCCGGTGACGTTCCAGCCGTCGCGGACGTAATTGGCCTGCCTGCTGTCAGCGAGATAGCGGCAGCCGGTCGGACCGCGTACCGCCAGTTTGCCGACCGCGCCAGGCGGCAGATCGTTCATGTTCTCATCGACGATCCGGGCCTCATAACCGCCGACCGGCGTTCCCGTCGTGCCGCCAACGGCGCTGCCGGTACGGTTGGTGATGAAGATGTGCAGCAGCTCCGTGCTGCCGATCCCGTCGAGGATCGGCTTGCCGGTCTTCCGGATCCAGCTCTCGAACACCGGCGCCGGCAGCGTCTCGCCGGCCGAGACCGCAAGCCGAAGCGAAGAGAGGTCGGCGCCCTTGTCCATCGCGGCCATCATCGCGCGATAGGCGGTCGGTGCGGTGAAGCAGATGGTCGCCTTGTAGGTCTCGATGATCCTGATCATCTCGCTCGGTGCTGCGTTTTCCAGCAACGTCGCGGTGGCGCCGAACCGCAACGGGAAGATCGCGAGCCCGCCGAGACCGAACGTGAAGGCCAGCGGCGGCGAGCCCACGAACACGTCGTCCGGCGTCACCTGCAGCACTTCCCGCGCATAACCGTCGGCGACGATCAGGAGATCGCGATGGAAATGCATGGTCGCCTTCGGCTCGCCGGTCGTGCCGGACGTGAAGCCGAGCAGCGCGACGTCGTCGCGTCCGGTCTTCACCGCATCGAACTTCACCGGCTTGTTCAGCGCGATGCGATCAAGCTCGGCGTCATGGTTCTGGGTGCCGTCGAAATTGACGACCTGCTTGAGAAATTTGCTGGTCTTGGCGCAGGCCACCAGCTCGTCGGCGATGCGGCTGTCGGTCAGCGCCAGCGAGATCTCGGCCTTGTCGACGATTTTTGCCAGCTCGCCCGCGCGCAGCATCGGCATGGTGTTGACGACGACCGCGCCGGCCTTGGTCGCCGCGAGCCAGGCCGCGACCAGCGCCGGGTTGTTGCCGGAGCGGATCAGCACGCGATTGCCGGGCTTGACGCCGTAATTCTCCACCAAGGCGTGCGCCAGACGGTTCGACCAATCGGTCAGTTCCTTGTAAGTGCGCTGGCGGCCATTGCCGATCAGCGCGATGTTGTCGCCCATGCCCTGCGCGACGATGCGATCGGTCAGTTCGACCGCGGCGTTGAGATAATCGGGATACTGGAATTCCGGCCGCTCGAGCAGCAGTTTTGGCCATTGCTGAACCGGCGGCAGATTGCGTCGCGCGAAATCGTCGACATGCCCCGACGGGCCAAGCCCGGGAATTTCACCTGACATTCGATTGCCCCTCGCTTTCCAGGAAGGCCAAGATCAACATCGAGAAGACCAGAATCGAGGACGCCGGCAGCGTACCGATAGAAATCATTTTATACTTAAAACAATTCGGCGCAAGAGGCGGAAATCGGAAAATCCGCGCGGCACTAGATTTGCGTAAGCTCCTTCAGCCGCTTGACCATCGCGGAGTCGGGGTCGGCGAGCGGTGCGATCGCGGTGAAATGGTTGGCATCGGGCACAACGCCGAACCGCGTCGCCACGCCCGCCCTGCCCCAGACTTCCGCCATGGTCCGGCTCTGCCGGTGATATTCGGCGCTCTCATTGCCGCCGACGACGGCGTCGAGTGTCTTGCCCGCGGGCGGCTTCCAATAGAGCGGGCTTGCGGCCTTTGCCGCGTCGTGGTCGAGACCCAGCGCCTTGTTGACGGAGGTCGTGACCAGCGGCTCGAGCTCGAACAGGCCGGAAATCGCATAGGCTGCCCTGACCAGATCCTTCGGCAGGGACGCGTCATAGGCCGGCCAATCGGTCGCAAGCATACATGCGGCGAGATGTCCGCCCGCCGAGTGTCCGCTGACCACGAGCGGACGCCCGAGCTTCGCGAGCTTGTGCGATGCCGCCCGCATCTGGCCGATGATGTCGGCAACCGCGACGCTGGGACAGAGATCGTAGCTCGGCACCGCTACGCTGATGCCGTGGCCGTTGAGCCCGCGCGCGCAATGGCTCGAGGACGAGCCGTCGAGCGCCTGCCAATAGCCGCCATGGATGAAGACGACGAGCGGCCCGTCGCCGCTCCCCTCGAACAGGTCGATCACGTTCCGAGTGCTGGGACCATAGGTCAGCCGCCGCGGCTGGTGCAGCTCGCGATAGGCGGCGGAGTCCCGTGCCCAACCGGCCATCAGCGCCGGGTTCTCGGGCACCCGGGCGCGGTTGTTGTACTCGACCTCGTAGTCGATCCCGGTCACGGCTTACGCTGTCCTCGCCTTGGCCGACCGCTGCGCGGAGCCCTTGGCCTTGGCGAGCAGCCGCATCAACTCGCGGATATCCTTCGGCGAAAGGTCGCCGAAGATATCGGCAATCCATTTCTCGTGCTCCGCGGCCATCTTGCGAAATTCGGCGCGGCCGAGCTTGGTCAACCGGATGAACTGCACGCGACGATCGGTCTCGGACGTTCGGCGGTCGATATGACCAGATTCGACCAGTCGTTCGACGAGGCCGGTGACGTTGCCGTTGGAGACCATCATCCGCTTCGACAGATCGGACAGCGTCATGCCGTCGGACACCTTGTCGAGCTGGGCCATCAGGTCGAAGCGCGGCAGCGTGACGTCGAACTTTTCGCGCAGCCGGCTGCGCACTTCGCCTTCGATCAGCGTGGTGCAGGTCAACAGGCGCAGCCACAGCCTGAGCTCGGTGCCGTGATCGTCGGGCAGTTCGACGGCTTTGGTTTCTGAATCGAGGATCATGCAGCGATCGGGCCTCCGCGGCGGATTATGGTCGGACCGGATATTTTGAGCTTCAAGCAATTCGCGGCGCGCCGCAAGGACAATTGCGGATCGAGGAGATCTGCTCGCCCGTATTTGACAATTTCTTTAACCTTCAAGCAATTGGCGCGACGCTTGCATGCTCCATGTCACCTGCCCGCCGCGACGCCACATCGCTTGCAGCGATCCTGCGCCTCAGACTAAGCTGGGAGCAGAACATCAGGGCAATGATCGGGGGGATCATATGACACGGCTGACCAGATTGGCGGTGATGACGGCATTGCTTGGGGCTGCGATCACGCCGGCTGCCGCGCAGGAAAAAATCAAGATCGGCGTGCTGGTCACGACGTCGGGTCCTGCGGCGGCACTCGGCCAGCAGGTGCGCGACGGCTTTGCGCTCGCGATCAAGGACCTCGGCGGCAAGATGGCCGGTCGCGAGGTCGAGATCGTCAATGCCGACGACGAGCTGAAGCCCGACGCTGCCGTGGTCAAGGTGCGCGGGCTTCTGGAGCGCGACAAGGTCGATTTCGTGGTCGGCCCGATCTTCTCCAACATCCTGCTTGCGATCCATCGTCCGGTCACCGACAGCAAGACCTTCTTGATCAGCCCCAATGCCGGGCCGTCGAGCTACGCCGGCAAGGAATGCAATCCGTTCTTCTACGTGACCTCGTACCAGAACGACCAGGTGCACGAAATCCTCGGCAAGGTGGCGCAGGACCGCGGCTACAAGCGGGTCTATCTGCTGGTGCCGAACTATCAGGCCGGCCGCGACTCGGTTGCCGGCTTCAAGCTCGACTACAAGGGCGAGGTCGTGGAAGAATCCTACACGCCGCTGAACACGCTGGATTTCCAGCCCGAGCTCTCCAAGATCGCGTCCCTGAAACCGGACGCGCTGTTCACCTTCATGCCGGGTGGCATGGGCGTGAATCTGGTGAAGCAGTACAAGCAGGCCGGCGCCACGTTGCCGGTGCTGTCCGCCTTCACGGTCGATGAATCCACCCTGCCGGCGCAACAGGACGCCGCGGTCGGGATGTTTGGCGGCGCGAACTGGGCGCCCAACCTCGACAATCCCCAGAGCAAGAAGTTCGTCGCGGCTTATGAAGCCGCCTATAACGGCGTGCCCGGCACCTATGCGATGCAGGCCTATGACGCGGCGATGCTGATCGACAGCGCGGTGAAGGCCGTGAAGGGCGACCTCAGCAACAAGGACGCGGTTGCCGCGGCCCTGAGGAAGGCCGACTTCACCTCGCTGCGCGGTCACTTCAAGTTCAACACCAACGGCTATCCGATCCAGGACTTCTACCTGACCAAGGTGGCGAAGCGGCCGGACGGCAAATTCCAGACCGAGATCGTCGAAAAGGTGTTTTCGGATTACGGCGACCGCTACGCCAAGGACTGCGCGGCCAAATAACGTCCACAACAGGAGACGCAATCATGAAAGACGAGATCGCCGGCATCACCCGCGCCAATGAGGGCATCCAGGGCATCTCCTGGAACATCCTCGGCCAGATCTATGTGCCGAAGACCCGCAGCGAGCATTCCTTCTCCTGGCACGCGACCTTTCCGCCCGGCACCTTCGTGCCGCCGCACATCCATCCCGACCAGGATGAGTATCTCTACATCCTCGAGGGCAAGCTCGATTTCTTTCTCGATGGCGCCGATGAATCTGCGACGCCCGGCGACCTGGTGCGGCTGCCGATGGGAAAGCCGCACGGCATCTTCAACAAGTCGCAGCAGCCGGCCAAGACGCTGTTCTGGGTGTCGCCGACCCGCAGGCTCTACGACCTGTTCTGGGCGATCCACAACATGAAGGAGCAGAACCCGGACGACGTGGTGCGGCTCGCCGCCGAGCACAACATCCACTTCCTGCCGCCGCCGCCCGGTTAGCGTATGGTAACGGATGCTCAGCTTACTCGGTGTCGTCACCCGCGCATGCGGGTGATCCAGTATTCCAGAGGCAGTTGTGATTGAGCCGAGCGGCCGCGGCGTACTGGGTCGCCCGGTCAAGCCGGGCGATGACACCCGTGGGCAAGGATAGATCCTCGCATCCTCTTAGGGTGACGGATAACGCCGTCTCCGTCTGAATTACTGCCGCGCCACCACGCGCGCGGCGAAGCCGGCCTTGGCGGCATAGCCGCGCACGATCGCCTCGCGGGCTTCGTAGTTGAGGATCGTATCGACGTCTGTGAAGCCCTGCGGAGCGAGCTGCTCGACCGCGTCGATCACGCCCTCGGGGCCGCCGCGGCGATTGGAAGCGACGACGTCGGCGGTCATCGGCAGCCGCTGCCGCTCATAGGCCGTTAGCGCCTGGCGCGGATGCTCGGCGCGCGCCAGCGCGTCCGCAAGGCAGCGCGCATCGAGGATCGCCTGCGAAGCGCCGTTCGAACCGACCGGATACATCGGATGCGCGGCGTCGCCGAGCAGCGTGACGCGGCCGCTCGACCAGTACGGCAAGGGATCGCGGTCGCAGCACGGATACTCCCAGAACTCCGGCGTCGCCCTGATCAGCCCGGTGAAATCCACCTGCGGGATCGAGAAGCTCGTGACGTAAGGCATCATCTCCTCGCGCCGGCCGAGATTCGACCAGCCCTCACGGCGCGGCGGTGGCGAAGAGCCGTCGCCGATCCGCACCAGCACCGCCCAATTGGTCAGCCGGCTTGCCGGGCTCGAACCCGGCGCGATCGGGTAGATCACGGCCTTTGCATTCAGCCCACCGGCAATGATCATCGAGCGCCCGGTCAGGAAAGCCGGCCAGTCGGTCGCGCCGCGCCACAGCATCAGCCCGTTCCAGCACGGGCCGCCTTCGTCCGGAAACAGCGTCTCGCGCACCTTGGAATGAATGCCGTCGGCGCCGATCAGGATGTCGCCGCGCGCGGTGTGCACATGGCTGCCCGCGCGATCGAAGAAAAACGCCGAGACGCCGCCCTCATCCTGCGTGAACGAGCCGAGCCGGCAGCCGGTCCGGATCGCATCCGCACCGAGCCGGTCGATCACGGCCTGATGGATCACGCCTTGCAGGCGGCCGCGGTGGATCGAGAATTGCGGCACGTCATGGCCGGCGTCGAGCCCGCGCTTCTCGTGCCAGACCTGCTGGCCATGCCGGGTCAAGTAGAACAATTCGTAGGTGCGGATCGCGACATCATCGAGCTTGTCGAGCAGGCCAAGCCCGGCCAGCTCGCGGATCGCATGCGGCAGCGTGTTGATGCCGACGCCGAGCTCGCGGATGGTGTCGGACTGCTCGTACAGCTCACAAGCGATGCCGCGCGCACGCAGCATCAATGCGGTGGTGAGGCCTCCGATGCCGCCTCCGACGATAATCGCCTTCATCGTCCGCTACTCCACTCGAACACAGGACGGTTAACCAGCCAGGCCTAGGGTCGCATGGCCTCTTGCCGGGCCGCAAGCGGGTTTGTCGTGCAGGACTAGGGCAGGCCTGCTCTGTTTGGGCTTAGGATTAACATTGCTTCATCGCATTCTCATCTATTCCCGTCACCCCGACGTGCAAGCGGCGCCGCATTCTCCGCTGTCGTCCCGGCGAAGGCCGGGACCCATACTCCGCGGCGGATGCTGCGGAGGGAGCTCGTCGTTCCACCGGCACGCAGTAATGACGCTCGGTGGTTATGGGTCCCGGCCTTCGCCGGGACGACGCTGCACGTTTGATGCCACTTGGGCATCATCGTCAATCCGGCACCACCGCGATCGCCTGGATTTCCACCTTGGCGCGGTCCTCGATCAGGCCGGCGACCTGGATCGCAGTCATCGCCGGAAAGCGCCGACCGATGACGTCGCGGTAGACGACGCCGATCTCTTTCAGCCGCGCGGAGTATTCCTTGCGATCGAGCAGATACCAGGTCATCGACACGATGTGCTCAGGGCCCGCGCCGCCCGCCGCCGCCACCGCGACGATGTTGCGCAGGGTCTGGCCGATCTGCGCGACCAGATCATCGCTCTCGAACACGCATTGCCCGCTCCAGCCAATCTGGCCGGCGATGAATATCTGCTTGCCGCGCGCGGCGATGCCGTTGGCGTAGCCGCTCGGCTTCGCCCATCCGTCCGGTTGCAAAATCTGGTTCATCTCAATTGCCCTCAAAGGCCGGCTTCTGCTTGGCGGCGAACGCCTCGAAGGCGCGGCGGAAGTCGCCGGTCACCATGCAGATCGCCTGCGCCTGCGCTTCCGACTCGATCATCTCGTCGACGCCCATCGCCCATTCCTGGTTGAACATGGTCTTGGTCACGCCATGTGCGAACCATGGCCCGTCCGCGAGCGAGCGCGCCAAATCGTGCGCGGCGCCGGCAAGCTCCGCCGAAGGCACGAGGCGGTTGTGGAAGCCCCACGCCTGTCCTTCCTCGGCGCTCATCGCGCGTCCCGTGTAAAGCAGGTCGGCCGCGCGGCCCTGCCCGATCACGCGCGGCAGCAATCCGCAGGCGCCCATGTCGGCGCCGGCGAGGCCCACACGTGTGAACAGGAACGCGGTCTTGGCCTGCGGCGTCGCCAGCCGGAGGTCGGAAGCGAGCGCCAGCATCGCGCCGGCACCGGCGCAGATGCCGTCGATCGCGGCGACGATGATCTGCGGGCATTTGCGCATCGCGCGCACCACCTCGCCGGTCATCCGGGTGAAGGCGAGCAGGTCCGGCATCGTCATCCGCGTCAACGGCTCGATGATCTCGAACACGTCGCCGCCGGAGCAGAAATTGCCGTCGGCGCCGGTCAGCACGATCGAGCGGACGTCGGATGCATATCTGAGATTAGTGAAGAGATCGCGCAGCTCCTCGTAGGACTCGAAGGTCAGCGGGTTCTTCTTGTCCGGCCGGTTCAACGTGATGGTCGCGACGCGGCCGCTGTCCTCGGTCGACCAGCGGAAGTGCTTTGCGGGATAGTCCTTGAACGGACGGAGTTTTGCTTTCATTTCGGACATCGCATGTTCCTTCACCCGGTAAAGACTTCGCCGCCGGCAACCGCGACGGCTTGTCCGTTGATCGATGCGGCGCCTTCGGAGGCGAGCCAGAGGATCGCATCGGCGACCTCGTCCGGCGTCACCAGCCGCTGCATCGGATTGACCTTTGCCAGCGCCGCGCGTGCCTCGTCCTCGCTGCGCCCGGTCTTGGCAACGATATTGGCGGCGGCCCCGGCGACCAGCGGCGTGTCGGTATAGCCCGGACAGACCGCATTCACGGTGACGCCGCGCCGGGCATATTCCAGCGCCAGCGACCGCGTCAGGCCGACGACACCATGCTTGGCCGCGACATAGGCGGAGACGTAGGCGTAGCCCGTCAGGCCTGCGGTCGAAGCGACGTTGATGACGCGGCCGCGGCCGCGCTTGGCCATGCCGGGCAGCGCCGCATGCGTCACCAGAAAGACGCTGGAGAGATTGCTCGCCAGCATCTCCGCCCACAGCGCGGCGCCGGTCTTGTCGAACGGAGCGCTGCCGGCCTTGCCGGCATTGTTGACGAGGATATCGATCGGGCCTGCCTCGGCCTCGATCTCTGTAACGCCGCGATGCACGGCGGCTTCATCCGTTACGTCGATCGCCACGACGGCGCCTGCGTTTTCGCCAAGCGACGATGCCGTCGCCTTGAGCGCGTCGATCCGGCGCCCGGCGATGCTGACGCGGACGCCGGCCCTTGCCAGCGCAATCGCCGTCGCGGCACCGATGCCGGAGCCAGCTCCGGTGACGAGAGCATGGGCATTGGGCCAGAACCGCATCATGACTTTGCTCCGGCGGCGCGCTGGAGGTTGGCCTCATATTGCGACTTGCCCGACTGATACTGCTTCGGCCAGGCAATCGATGTCACCCCGATCTTGGCCGCCTCATGCAGCGTCCAGACCGGATCGGCGAGATGCGGCCGTGCGATGGCGCAGAGATCGGCGCGGCCGGCGGCGATGATCGAGTTGGCGTGATCGGCCTCCGAGATGGCGCCGACCGCGATGGTGGCGATGCCGACCTCGTTGCGGATCTTGTCGGCGAACGGCGTCTGGTAGAGCCGGCCGTAGACCGGATGGTCGTCGGCCCAAACCTGACCGGAGGAGCAATCGATCAGATCGGCACCGGCCTCCTTGAACAGTTTTGCAAAGGCCAGCGCATCCTCGGGCGTGTTGCCGCCCTCGGCCCAGTCGTGACAGGACAGCCGCACCGACATCGGCTTCTCCGCCGGCCACACCGCACGGACCGCACGGAACACCTCGAGCGGATAGCGCGCGCGGTTCTCGGTCGATCCGCCATACGCGTCACTGCGATGGTTGGTCAGCGGCGACAGGAAGCTCGACAGCAGGTAGCCGTGAGCACAATGCAGTTCCAGAATATCGAAGCCGGCCGTGGCCGCGCGTTCGGCCGCTGCAACGAACTGCTCGCGCACCTCGTCCATCTCGGCGCGGGTCATCGGCTCCGGCACCTGCCCGTCAGGCAGGTACGGAACCGCCGATGCCGAGACCAGCGGCCAATTGCCGTCAGGCAGCGGCTCGTCCATGCCCTCCCAGGCCACCCGCGTCGAGCCCTTGCGGCCGGCATGGCCGAGCTGGATGCCGATCTTGGCCTGCGAGTTGCCATGCACGAAGTCGACGATGCGCTTGTAGGCCGCAGTCTGCGCATCATTCCACAAGCCGCAGCAGCCGGGCGTGATCCGCGCTTCCGGCGAGACGCAGGTCATCTCGGTGAACATCAGCCCGGCACCGCCGAGCGCGCGCGAGCCGAAATGCACCAGGTGGAAGTCGCCCGGCACGCCCTCTTCCGCCGAATACATCGCCATCGGCGACACGATGATGCGGTTGTTGAGCGACAAACCGCGGATGCTGAACGGCGTCAGCATCGGCGGCGTGACGCGATCATTGGTCGCGGGCACGCCGTTGTGCTCGGCGAACCAACGCTCGTAGCCTTCGAGCCAGGCCTTGTCGCGCAAGCGAAGGTTCTCGTGGCTGATGCGTTGTGAGCGGGTCAGCAGCGAATACATGAACTGCTCCGGCTCCAGCGTATCGGCATAGCGCGAGCCGACCACCTCGAACCATTCCATTGCATTGCGCGCGGCGTTCTGGATCCGCGCGACGTCGACCCGGCGCAGCTCCTCATAAGCGTGAAGCACCGCAGGGATGGTCTCGCGCGCCGTGCCATGTTGCTTGAACTGGTTGGTCAGTTCGATTGCGTCTTCCAGCGCGAGCTTTGTCCCCGAACCGATCGCGAAATGCGCGGTGTGGGCAGCATCGCCCATCAGCACGACATGGCTGCTGCCATTGAACGCGGTCCACTTGCCGCAGATCAGCCGCGGGAATGACAGCCACGCCGAGCCGCGCAGATGCCGCGCGTTGGAGACCAGATGATGCCCCTCGAGGATCTCGGCGAACACGTTCTCGCAGAACGCGATCGAGCCGTCCTGGTCCATCTTGTCGAGGCCGTGGGCGAGAAACGCCTCCTCGGTCGTCTCGACGATGAAGGTCGCCGTGCCCTCCTCGAACTTGTAGATGTGCGCCTGGAACCAGCCGTGCTCGGTCTTGCGAAAATCGAAGGTGAAGGCGTCGAACGGACGGTTCGTCCCGAGCCAGATATAGCGGTTCGGCCGCATCTGCATGTCCGGCTGGAAGTCTTTCTCATACTTCACGCGGAGCTTCGAGTTGACGCCGTCGCAGGCGACGATCAGGTCGGCGTCCGGGAACTCAAGATCGGAACTGACCTCGCGCTCGAAGATCAATTCGACACCGAGTTGCTCGGCCCTGGCTTGCAAAATGTTCAGCAACCGCTTGCGGCCGATGCCGACGAAGCCATGGCCGGTGGTGCGCATCCGCCGGCCCTTGATCAGGACCTCGATGTCGTCCCAGTGATTGAATGCCTGTTCGATCGTATCAGCCGTGACCGGATCCCATTTGCGCATGTTGTCCATGGTGGCGTCGGAGAACACCACGCCGAACCCGAACGTGTCGTAGGGCCGGTTGCGCTCGACCACGGAAATCCGGTGCGCGGGATCCAGCATCTTCATCAGGATGCCGAAGTAGAGCCCGGCCGGCCCGCCTCCAATGCAAACGATGCGCATGGCGATCTCCCGTTGGCGGCCGCCCGGGAGCTCGGACGGAGCGCGTTCCCATGGAGCCGATGCAGGGATAATATTTTATACTTAAAATAATTGTCAAGGGGCGGCAGCCCGGCCCACTGCCGTCATCCTGGCGAAAGCCAGGACCCATCACCACCGAATTCGATGATCAAGGGACCGCGGCCCCAGCGTCATGCAACAAAAGGCATTTGGGGTAATGGGTCCTGGCGTTCGCCAGGACGACATCGAATGGGTGGCGCGACCCGGACCACTTGCCGCAGTGAGGGGCGTCCTCTCCTCGTCATTCCGGGGTGCGCGTAGCGCGAGCCCGGAATCCATTGAGCCACAGAACCCGCGGCACAATGGACTCCGGCCTCATGCTTCATGCCCCGGAGTGACGGAAGAAGGAGGTTAATGCACCGCCGCGTACAGGATCTTGTCCTGCGTCGCATCCGCCGCGTCGAACTCGGCGACGATGCGGCCGGTGCGGGCGACCAGGATGCGGTCGGAGACGGCGAGGATTTCCGGCAGGTATGACGAGATCACCACCACCGCCTTGCCCTCGTCGGCAAGGCGGCGGATCTCGCCGTGGATGTGCGGGATGGTGCCGACGTCGACGCCGCGAGTCGGCTCGTCGAAAAAGATGATCGAGGGCTCCTGCACCAGCGTCTTCGCCAGAACCACCTTCTGCTGGTTGCCGCCGGACAATTCGATGATCTTCGCCTTGCGCTGCAGCGCCGAGATCTTGAGCCGCTCGACCCAGTAATTGGCGAGCTTGCTGCGGCGGGCGCGCGAGAGCAGAAAACTCCACCCCGCGCGGGTGGCGAGGCTGCCGAGATAGACGTTGTCGTCGACCACCATGGTCTCGAAGAAGCCGTTGGCCTTGCGATCCTCGGTGATGTAGGCGATGCCGTCGTTGATCGCCTGGCGCGGCACGCGGTAGCGGATCGGCTTGCCGCGCAGCCGGATGGTGCCGCCATTGACCAGATTGCGCTTCAGCGCGCCGTAGACGATCTTGGCGATCTCGGTACGGCCGGAGCCGATCAGGCCGGCGATGCCGACCACCTCGCCGGCATAGACCGAGAACGACATGTTCTTGACCGCCATGCCCATGGTGACGTTCTCGACCGTCAGCACCTTCTCGCGGCGCTGGTGGGTCTTTTCCTTGCGGCCATAGACCGCCTGCGCCACCTCGCGCCCGACCATGTGCTGCACCAGCGCATCGCGCGTCAGCTGCTTGGCCGGCGCCGTGATCACGAGCTTGCCGTCGCGCAGCACGGTGATGCGGTCGGCGATCTGCAAGGACTCTTCCAGCGCGTGCGAGATGTAGATGATGGAGACGCCGCGGGCGCGCAGGTCACGCACCAGATGGAAGAAGTGGACGATCTCCTCCGGCGTCAGCGACGCGGTCGGTTCGTCGAAAATGATGATGCGCGCCTTGTTGTAGATCGCGCGCGCGATCTCCACCATCTGCTTCTTGGCGGTGCCGAGCAGCGCCACGGGCGTCGCGGGATCGACGTGGAAGTTGAGCGACTGCAGCAATTGCTGGGCCTGGATGTTCAGGGTGCGGAAGCGCGTCAGCAGCTTCTCGTTGCCGAGCTCGATGTTCTGCGCCGCGGTCATGGTCGGCACCAGGCTGGTCTCTTGATAGACCATGCAGATGCCGGCATCGAGCGCATCGCGCGGCTGCTCGAATTTTGCAGGCTTGCCGTCGAGCAGATAGTCGCCGGAGGTCAGATTGATCGCGCCGGCGATCGCCTTGCACAGCGTCGACTTGCCGGCGCCGTTCTCGCCGACCAGCGCGTGCACCTCGCCGGGATAAAGATCGAAATTGACGCCCTCGATGGCGTGGACGCCGCCATAGATCTTGGAGCCGCTGGTGATCCGCAGCACCGGCTCGCGGGTCGCGGTCTCAGCCTTGCTCGCCTGCATCACGCCGTCATTCATCGCAGGTCTCCCGTGTAGAGCAGCAGGCGCCCGGTGCCGCGCGCGGCAATCACCAGGCCGCGCGGCGTGGCGCAGGCGGCGGTGATGCCGTGGAAGCGACCGCCGGCGCGGCTGTGCAGGCTGTCGACCGCCTCGCCCTCGGCGTCGAGATGCACCACGAGGCCATAGGAGCGCGGCGGCGCCCACGGCTTCTGGATGCCGAGCGCCTTGACGCCGCCGATCTGCATCGGCTCCAGGCAATCGGCACCGCCGGCCAGCGCTGGCGCCACCCAATAGTCCGGCGGCATCGTCGCCATCATCTCCACGCGGAAATCGTCTTCCTTGAGCACGAACTCGATCAGATGGGTGCGGCGCGCGAACAGGCCGAGCAGCAGGCCGCCATGGCCATCCGAATGCAGCCGCGCCGGGTAGCCGGGCATGTTGCCGGCGACGATCTCACGGGCGCCGAGCCCGTCGCCGCCGAGCGCGAAGCGGCTGAGCCGATGCGCCCAGCTTTCGGTCAGCCACAGGCTCTTGCCGTCAGCGGCGACGCTGACACCATAGGGATATGGCAGGCCACGCAGCAGCACTTGTGGATTGTCGAGGCCCGCACCAAACGCGATCAGGCGCCCGTTCGAGCGCTTCTCCATCAGATCGTGGCGCCATTCGGCGGGACGACGTCCAACGCTGCCCTCGACCGCATAGATGCGACCGTCGGGAGCCGCGGTAACCGAGAGAAGACCTGTCAGCGCGCCGCCGTCAGCGGTCTCGCACCAGCGCGGCGCGGGCTGCGCCGGGTCGATCGCGGCAAGTCCCATGCCCGCGACACAGACCAGCAGCCGGCCGTCCGGATGCAGCGCCAGCCCGCCGGCGTCGTCTTCGAATTCGGCCACCTGTGTGCGGGTCGCAAAACCGTTGCCGCTGAACCGCCAGACGTTTCGGCCTGCCGAGACATAGACCGCGTCATCGCCGTCGGCGATCACATCGTCGATCCCGGCGAGCGGCTCGCCGATCGCAACCGCGGTGTCGAGCCGGTCGTTCGGGCTCAGCGCGCCATCGAGCGGCGGGATCGCGTTCTGCCCGCCATCGCGATCGACGACGCTCCTGATATCGCGCAACAGATGATCGAATAGTCCCACGGCGTTACCTCGTCACCCCTGCGGTCACCCGGCTCTTGTTGCCCCAATAGGCGTCGTATCCGGTCCAGCCCTCGTCGGCGCCATCGAGCTTGACGCGGCCGATCCGGTTGTTCTCGAGACCACCGAGATAGAGGTAGCCCTTGTGCTCGCGCATCGAGGTCAGCACCGAATGCGAGGTGCCGGTCGGATCCCACCAGGATTCCAGCGCCTCGCCCTGCTCGTTGAACTTCAGCACGCAGCCGTGGTTGAGCCCCGGCGCCAGCCACTCGTCGGCCGGCACCTGCTTGACCATGCGCAAGCGGAAACCGGGCTTGCGCACCGAGAGATCGAAGGTCGGCGTGCGGATGCCGACCAGCGCCAGCCAGTAAGTGCCGTCGGAGGCGCGGTTGATGTTGTCGGGGTTGCCGGGCAACTCATCGATCAGGACCTCGGTGCGGCCCTTGTTCGGCCCCTCGATCCAGTAGCGGAAGATCTTGCACAGCGAGGTCGAGGCGATCAGCACCGACCGCCCGTCATGCGAGACGCAGACGCCGTTGGGGAAATAGAAGTGATTGATGACGGTGCGCGTGGTCTTGGTCGCGGGATCGTAGCAGACCAGGCGGCCGTTCGGCCGTGCCTCGAGGATGTCGAGGGTGTTGGTCGTCATCTCGTAGCGCGTGGTGCAGTCGCTGAAATAGATCTTGCCGTCGGGCGCGATGTCGAGATCGTCGGCCATGCGCAGGCGGGAATCGTCGTTCAGCTTGTACCAGGTACGGTTGGTCTCGTCGGTGACCTTGAAGACACGGCCGTCGGGCGCGATGCCGTAGACGCCCATGCCGGCCACCGCGACGATCAGATTCTCGTCGCGATCGAACTGCATGCCGAGCGGCCGGCCGCCGATATGCGCGAACACCTCGCGGGTCTCGAAATCGGGCCCCGAGAAACGGATCACGTTGCCGTCGCGGGTCGAGCCATAGACGCGGCCCTGGCGGTCGACGATGACGTCCTCCGGTCCCTCGACCTGGTCGAGGCCGATCGCCTGCGCCGCGATCAACCGGTCGTTCTGGGCGTAAGCCGAGGCCGAGCCGCGCTGCACCGATGGCGCCGGCGCCAGCGCCACATAGGCCGGATTGACATAGATCTTCTGGATCGCCTTGCCGCGGTTCTTCGACCATTTGACGTCGATGCCGACGGCGGCGAGCAGAATCATACCCGTCACCGCCGAGGTGACGTAGCCGGGGATGCCCATCCGCACCAGGCCGTTGATCAGGAGGAAGACGATCAGCGCGCCGATCATCGCCCGCCACACCGTACCCTTGCCGCCAGCGAGCGAGACGCCGCCGAGCACGACGGCAGTGAGCGCCTGGAACTCCCAGCCGACGCCGGTGGTGGAATCCGTCGAAGCCTGACGTGCAGCGTAGAAAATGCCGCTCGCGGCACACAGGGTGCCCGACAGCACGTAGGTCGAGAACAGCATCAGGCGGACGCGGATGCCGGCATGGCGCGCCGCCTTGCGGCTGGCGCCGATCGCGGTGAGATGCCAGCCATAGCGCGAGCGCGACAGGAAGATGTGACAGATCAGCAGCACGACGAACAGCGTCGCCGCATTGATCGGGATGCCGAGCACGCTGCCGCCGCCGATGAAATCCCAGGCATCGCTCTCCACCGAATTGGTGGCGAACACCTGCGCGTAGGAGGTGTTGAGCAGATTGACCGAGGCGCGCAGGATGATCAGCGTCACCAGCGTGGTCAGGAACGGTCGGGTCTTCAGGAAGCCGATCAGGAAGCCGTTGATGCTGCCGAGGGCAGCACCGACCAAAAGCGTCGCCGGCACAGCCAGGCCGACCGGCCATTCCCGCACCAGCAGGAAATACAGCGCCGCAAAATTGCACAGCGCGAAGATCGCGCCGACCGAGAGATCGATGCCGCCGGTGACGAGGCAAAAGCCCATCGCGAGCGCGACGAAACCGAATTCGGCGAACAGCCGCAGCAGCGACACCGAGTTCTGCACCGAGGCGTAGTCGGGAATGGTGAGCGCGAAATAGACCCACAGCCCGATCATCACGGTGAAGGGCACGACCGGCTCGAACCACTGCTTGAGCAGCAGCTCCGACAGCAGGAGCCGGGGTGAGAATCGCCGCACCGATGCGGCAAAGGAATCGACGGCCATCGACATCGCAGATGCACTCCCTCGATCATGATGCGATGACGGGACATCGCACCACGGATACGGCCGGCGTGGAAATGCCCCCGCGCCGGCCGGCCGCGCCGTTGTTAGTTCTTCTTCGGTAGCGCGAAGCAGTTGGCGCCCGAGGCGTTCGACTTATCGAGCCAGATCGGGCGCGTGTAGTAGACGAGGTTGCGGGTGCCGGGCTTCTCACCGGAGACCAGCAGCGTCTCGGCCGCGAACATCAGATCGTGGCCCTGCTCGGTCGCCTTGTAGCTCAGGAGCTTGGTGAAATTGCCCGAGTTGACCTGGTCGCAATCGAGCTGCGAGCCCTCGCCCGAGGCGAACACCTTGACGTCCTCGATCTTGCCGGCGTTGCGGATCGCCTGCGCCGCGCCCGACTCCATGATGCCCCAGAAGCCGATCGAGGCGCACAGGTCCGGATGCTGCTGGATCACCGTTGCGGTGATGTTGAGCGCGGTGTTGGCGTCCCAGTTCGCGGCCTGGTTCGAGACCACCTTGATCGCGGGATCCTTGTTCAGGACTTCCATGATGCCGCCGACCTGGTCGACGCTGGCGGCCGCGGTCAGTTCGCCCTGCACGATCTGCACCTTGCCGGACTTGCCGGAGCCGGTGCCGCAGGCCTTGACGGTTTCGTTGGCAAGCATCCTGCCGATCTCGCGCCAGTCGGCGCCGACGAAGGCGCCGGACTTGTAGTTCGACGACATGTTGATCTGGATCACATGCGTGCCCTGGCTTTCGGCGCGCTTCAGATCCTTCATCAGCAGCGTGACGCTCGGGTTCTGCACGATCAGAACGTCCGGCTTCTGGTCGACGAGTGCGGTCAGCGCCTGCTGCATCGCCGACGGATTGTTGTTGGGGTCGCGCACGACGTATTTCATGCCGCGCCACTCGGCTTCTTCCTGCAGCACGCGGCCCCATTCGTCGGACAAGGGCACGCCGAGCGCGATCGGCAGATAGGCGATGGTCTTGCCCTGCAGCGCCTTGTCATAGACGGCGCGCAATTCACGCGCGGTCTTGGTGCCTTCCTCCTGCGCCGATGCCACCAGCGGCAACGTCGCGAGTGCCACCCCGGCGAGCAGGATCGTCCAGAACTTGGTCGTCTTCATCGTCTCCTCCACAAGAATTTCTTTTGATTGATTTGGTGTCGTTCGATCGATTTGGCGTGGGGCGCATCAGTCGCCCTGCCGCGCGGTCTCCTCGTCTCTCGGATGCAGCCAGTTGTCGAGCACGATCGCCGCCAGCAGCACGACGCCCTTGATGATGTTCTGCACCTCGCTGTTGACGTCCATGATGGTGAAGGCATTGAGCAGCGTGCCGATCAGGACGCAGCCGACCACGACGCTGAACACGCTGCCGCGGCCGCCGATCAGGCTGATGCCGCCGATCACGACGACCAGCACGACGTCGAAGATCATGGTCCCCTGCGTGATCGCCATCTGCATGCTGCCGGTGGTGCCGACCCAGACCAGCCCTGCAATCCAGGCGAGCAGCGCAACCAGCACGTGCTCCAGCACGATCAGCGGCCGCAGCGGAATGCCGGTCAGCCGCGCGGCTTCGGGATTGTCGCCCTGCGCATAGATGAAGCGGCCGATCGAGGTGCGCGACAGGAACAGGTGCATCGCGATGGCACAGACCGCGAAGACCAGGATTGGAACCGGCACGCCGAACAGCCGCCCGGCGCCGAGATACATCAGGGCAGGTGCATTCTTCGGCGCATAGACCACCCAGGCCGGCGCGATCCAGAAGGCAAGACCGTAGATCACGAAGCCGGCAGCGAGCGTCACGAACAGCGCCGGCGCCTCGACGAAGGCGACCATCACGCCGTTGACGACACCGATCAGCACTGCGATGGCCAGCGCCAGCAGCACCGCCGTGAACACCGGCATGCCGTTCTGCATCTCGATCAGCGCGATTGCCCAGGAACCCGCCAGGATCGCGATCTCCGAAAGGTCGATGCCGCGGCTGATCACGATCAGCCCCATGCCGAGGCCGAGCACGCCAAGGATGGAAATACTCCGCAACAGATTGAGCAAGTTGGAGACCGTGGCGAAGCCGTTCAGCGTCAGGCCGAACACGATCAGCAGCGCGATGGTGATCAGGAGCACGATCTGCTCCTGGCTCGGCTTTGCAAGCATCGCGCGCGGGCGGGATGCCGGCGCCGAGACGGCGACATCGCGCGATGGCGATTGCACGCTCATCGTTTCCTCCGGTTCTTGTTCTCAGGTCTTATTTTGCTTGAGACTTTAAGAGTGGCAACTAGTATTCGTCAAATGCATTCGACGGATACGGATTGATTAAAATCATGCATGTGCGCGACATCGATCTCAATTTGTTCGTCGTCTTCGATGCGATCTATTCCGAGGGCGGCGTCAGCCGCGCCTGCTTCCGCCTCAATCTGACCCAGCCCGCGGTCAGCCATGCGCTCGGCCGGCTGCGCGCGATGTTCAACGATCCGCTGTTCGTGCGCCGCCACCACGTGATGACGCCGACGCCGCTGGCACGCCAGATCATCACCACGGTGCGCCAGGCGCTCAACGGGCTGGAGACGACGCTGACCCACACCAACCGCTTCGATCCGGCAAAGACGCCGAAGCGGTTCGTGGTCGGCCTGCGCAACAATCTCGAGGCGCCGATGCTGAGCGCGCTGATGAATCGGATCAGCACGCAGGCGCCGCTGGTCGAGATCGCCACCGTGCGCTGCGAGCGCAACAATCTGGAGCGCGAGCTCGCCGCCGGCACGCTCGACGTCGCGATCGATACGCTGCTGCCGCTGTCGTCAGAGGTGCGGCGCGAGCAGATCCTGACCGAGCACATCGCGGTGTTCGCCCGCCGCGACCATCCCGCGCTCGGCACCCGGCTCGACAAGAAGACCTATTTGCGGATGGAGCATGTCTGCGTGACGTCGCGGCGCAGCGGGATCTCGTTCGAGGATTTCCAGTTCCAGCGTCTCGGCATCAAGCGCACTGTTCGCCTGACCTGCCAGAATTTCACGACGGCCTGCCACGTCGTGGCACGCAACGACATGCTGCTGACGGCATCCGGGAGCGCGGCATCGCTGCTGGAGCGGCCGGGGCTGCTGCGCCAGTTCCCCTGCCCGTTCCGGATCAGCCCGCACCTCAACTACATGTACTGGCACGCCACCGCCGACGAGGACACCACCAACCAGTGGCTGCGCGAGCAGCTGCGGGCGGCCGCCTGCGTGCTGGCGCGAAGCCATTTTGGACGCGGCAACGGCCGCGTCGCGAAGACCACGGCCAAGGGCGGATTGTCGGTACCGGCCGGCCTCGCCGCCGAGTAGGGACCCGTGCCTGGCTGTGGCCGCGGCCGGATAGCGCGGTCCAGCCATGCGGTTCCGCGCTTGAACCGGCCGGCCCGGGCGGGCATAAGGACGGCGCCTCCCCTAAAAAAGCGCCCAAAACCCAAGGATTTACGATGCCCGCCTATCGCTCCCGCACCACCACCCACGGCCGCAACATGGCGGGTGCACGCGGCCTCTGGCGCGCCACCGGCATGAAGAACGAGGACTTCGGCAAGCCGATCATCGCGGTGGTCAATTCCTTCACCCAGTTCGTGCCCGGTCACGTCCATTTGCAGAATCTCGGCCAGCTCGTGGCGCGCGAGATCGAAAAGGCCGGCGGCGTGGCGAAGGAGTTCAACACCATCGCGGTCGATGACGGCATCGCGATGGGCCATGACGGCATGCTCTACAGCCTGCCCTCGCGCGAGCTGATCGCCGACAGCGTCGAATACATGGTCAATGCGCATTGCGCCGACGCGATGGTCTGCATCTCCAACTGCGACAAGATTACGCCCGGCATGCTGATGGCGACCTTGCGGCTCAACATCCCGACCGTGTTCGTCTCGGGCGGTCCGATGGAGTCGGGCAAGATCCTGCTCAAGGGCAAGAAGCGCGCGGTCGATCTGATCGATGCCATGGTCGCCGCGGCCGATTCCAACGTCACCGATGAAGAGGTCGAGGTGATCGAGCGCTCGGCCTGCCCGACCTGCGGCTCCTGCTCGGGCATGTTCACCGCGAACTCGATGAACTGCCTGACCGAGGCGCTCGGCCTGGCGCTGCCCGGCAACGGCTCGGTGCTGGCGACCCATGCCGATCGCAAGAGCCTGTTCGTCGAGGCCGGCCATCTGATCGTCGATCTCGCCCGCCGCTATTACGAGCAGGACGACGCAAAAGTGCTGCCGCGCAATATCGCGAGCTTCAAATCGTTCGAGAACGCGATGACGCTCGACATCGCGATGGGCGGCTCGACCAACACCGTGCTGCATCTGCTCGCCGCCGCGCGCGAGGGCGAGGTGCCGTTCACGATGGCCGATATCGACCGGCTCTCGCGAAAAGTGCCGGTGCTCTGCAAGGTCGCGCCCTCGGTGCAGGACGTCCACATGGAGGACGTGCATCACGCCGGCGGCATTATGGCGATCCTGGGCGAGCTCGACCGCGCCAAGTTGCTCACCACCGATGGACCGACCGTGCACAGCGCGAGCCTCGACGACGCGCTGAACCGTTGGGACGTGGTGCGGACATCAAGCGACAAGGTGCGGAACTTCTACATGGCCGCGCCGGGCGGCGTGCCGACCCAGGAGGCCTTCAGCCAGGACCGCCGCTTCGACGAGGTCGACCTCGACCGCGCCAAGGGCGTCATCCGCAACGCCGAGCACGCCTACTCGAAGGACGGCGGTCTCGCCGTGCTGTTCGGCAACCTTGCGGAAGACGGCTGCATCGTGAAGACCGCGGGCGTCGACCAGAGCATTCTGAAATTCTCCGGCCCGGCCCGCATCTTCGAGAGCCAGGACGCGTCGGTCGACGCCATCCTGGGCAACAAGGTGAAGGCCGGCGATGTCGTGCTGATCCGCTATGAGGGTCCGCGCGGCGGCCCGGGCATGCAGGAGATGCTATATCCGACCAGCTATCTGAAGTCGAAGGGCCTCGGCAAGGCCTGCGCGCTGATCACCGACGGCCGCTTCTCCGGTGGCTCCTCGGGCCTGTCGATCGGCCACGTCTCGCCGGAAGCGGCCGAGGGCGGCCTGATCGGCCTCGTCGAGGAAGGCGACATCATCGAGTTCGACATCCCGAACCGCAAGGTCAACCTCAAGGTCGACGACGCCGAACTGAAGCGCCGCCGCGCCGCGATGGAAGCCAAGGGCAAGGCCGCGTGGAAGCCGGCGGCGCCGCGCAAGCGTGCGGTGTCGACCGCGCTGAAGGCCTATGCGGCGTTCGCAAGCAGCGCCGCCAAGGGCGCGGTGCGCATCCTGCCTGAGGAATAGCCGACGTCAGGTCCGCTGCAGGTCGGCCGCTTCGATCCGGATGCGGTCGGCATGTAGCGACCAGTCGCACAGCGATTGCGACTCGCAGAATTTGAGTTTGGCCAGTTCGGTGGCTTGGCCTTCGCTTGGTGCGTCGATCTCGAGCGCACTCTGACAGACCTCGCGCTGGCGGCCATTGCCGCCGAGCACGTCCTTCATGAAGTGAACGACGAAGCGTGACATGGAACCCTCCCTGCTGCACCGGCAGAGCCTGGGATTCACACGCTAGCACTTGCGCGAGATGAGGTTGAGTTAATTCGTGCGCCGCGGCACGCGGCTGTTCGCAGCGGGGATAATTTAGGCGCCGGCCTGCGGCAGGCTGGCGGCAGCGATGGCGACGATCTGCGCAATCCGGCGGCCGATTTTCGCCGGCGCGTTGCGGAGCAATGACTGGACCTGTCGCATGGAACATCTTCCTTCCGTGCCGGGAATGGCCCGGCATACGTGGAAGATGGCAATATCGGGCTAAGCCGTCGATATCTCAGGGAAAATAACAACAGACGCGTCGCGAGACGGTCGCTCGGCAGTGGATTTATTGCCTCGTGTGAGGTCGCGGCGAAGGAGATATTCTCCGGTCCTTTGAGACGCTGCGCCGCAAATAATGGCGCTCACCAAGTGTACCGCACCACGCCCTTGCCGGCATAGGACGAGGTGACGTCGGAGAATTCGCCTTCGAAGGTAGCCGCGGCCGACCAGCCGTTCATCCATTTCATCTCGACCGCCGCCGTGGTCAGCGCCAAGTCGGAGGCCTGTGCCGCGCCGTTGACGACGAAGCTCGCGCCCGGCAGCGCCTGGAAGGCCGCGGCGATCGAGCGGTCCGGGTCGTAATCATGCGCCCAGGCAAACCGGGTGCGCAGCGTCAGCATGCCGTCGGCCATCGCAAACGACTTGTCGGTGCGCAGGCCCAGCTCGCTGCGAACATCGGTGACGCTCTTCGCATCATAGGCGAGCGCGAAGGCAGGTGAACCGACGACGGCCTGCTCGGCATAACCGGGCAGATCGAAGGTCGTGAACTGGCCCGCGGCATAGGGCGTGATGCCGATGCCGCCGCTCCACGGCGCGACGAAACGATAGCCGCCTTCGACCCTGCCTGAATACGTGTTGGCATTGAACTCGGCGCGGAGCTGGTCGAAGCCGGCGACCGTAACGATGCGGTTGGTGGTGATGTCCTGCCAGCCATAGGCGAGCGCGGCGGAGATGTAGGCCGCACCTTCGGTGTGGCGGATATAGGCGCCGGCCTGGAACAGGTCGGAACGGCCACTGCCGCCGTTGACGACCGAGAAGTTGGTGCCGCCACCGGCCAGCGCGAAGCCCGCGATGGTATTCGGCGAGAACAGATAATCGGCGCCGACGGCGGTGCCGTACACGCTGCTGGTGGTGTCGTTCGATCCAACTACAGCGTTGCCGTCGGTCGACCGCGAACCGCCGTAGCCTGCCGCCCAGACGCTCCAGCGCGGCACGAACGGTACCGGGGGCGCCTTGGTGAACATCGCAAACGCGCCCCGGTTCCGGGCGGCCGCACAGCCGCTGGCATCGTTCTCCTCCGGATAGCCCGGAGTGCGCGGCGCCGAACCTGCCTCACAGGCGCGGTTCATGAAGGGATCGGTCAGCAAGCCGAGGAACAGGTTCATGGCGTCGAAGGTGGTTTGCTGCGAGCCGGTCGCCAGTTCGCCCGAGGCCTGCGTCAGGCCCGCCGGGGTCAGCGTGCCGTAGACCATCGGAATGCCGCCCGTCGAGTTGAAGAAATTGACCAGCGTGTTGGCGACGGCCTGCTGGTTGAGGTTGAGGCCGCCGCCGAAGTTCGGCGCCGTGGGGCCTGACGGCGGCGGCGTGAAGTTCAGCGTCAGATTGAGATAGGCGTGGGTGGCGTCGTAGCTCAGCGCGTCGGTGAAATTCGTCGGAAGATTGGCATTGGTGAGCGTGCCGAAGGTGCCGCTGACGCTGCCGGCGCTCAGGATCGTGTATTGCTTCGAGATATAGCTGCCGTTGGCGAACGCCGCATTGACGGTGGCCCCGCCGAGCGTCGCGGTGCCGCTGACATTGCTCGATGCCGCAAGCGCCGGCGTCACCTGAACCAGATAGATCGCACCCGACTGCAACGCGAGATTGCTCGTGACGGTCAGCGTGCCCGTGGGATTCGACACGTTGCCGGGCGCCAAGGTGCCGCCGTTCATGATGGTGGTGGCCGCGGGATCGACGATGCCGGTACCGCTCAAGGTCGCGCCGGAATTGACCGTCACGTTCGACGAGGCGGCGATCGAGCCGTCGACTTCCAGCGTACCGCCGTTGACGGCAGTCGAGCCGGTGTAGGTATTGATGCCGGTCAGCGTCAGCGTACCGCCGCCGGCCTTGCTCAGCCCGCCGCTCCCGCTGATGATGCCGGAAAAATTCGTCGAGAGATTGCTGCCGCCAACCGCGAGTGTGTTCGCGCCGAGACGAATATTGCCGCCCCCTTCGATCGAGCCGGCGGTTGTGCCGCCGCTGGTGAGTCCTGAAATGTCCAGCGCACCGGTCCCGTTCAGGATAAAGCGCGCGGTCCCGCCGCTGGCCGAGTCCTGAATGAAAGTCGTGCCGCCGCTGTTTGTCGTGATGGTGGCGGCGCCGGCCGTGCTCGAATTCGCGAAAGCCAAACCGAAATTATTGATGATCGTGGCATTGCCGGCCGTGCTCGTATCCTCGAAATTCATTGCCGTGCCGCCGATATTGGTGATGGTAGCGTTGCCAGCTGTGCTGGTGTTGTGGAAGACCAGGAAGCCATTCTCGGTAATGGTGGCGTTGCCAGCCGTGCTCGCGTTGAAGAACTCCGTTATGGCGGTGTTGACGATTCTGGCGTTGCCGGCCGTGCTGCTGTCGCGAAAGTTGAGATTGCGGTTGTTGGAGATGGTGGCGTTGCCAGCCGTGCTCGCGTCGAGGAACTCGACCGTGTTGGTGGTTACGGCGGCGCCTGGTGAGTTGTTATTGATGATGGTGGCGTTGCCGGCCGTGCTCGCGCTGCGGAATTGTACTGTACTTGTTAGGGCGCCGTTAGCGTTGACGTTGAGGGTGGCGCTGCCGCCATTAATGACAATGCCGTCGCCGTTGAACGTAAGTGTCTGACCGACGAGCCCGAACGTGTAGGCGGCAGCCCCGGCGTTGAAAGTCCAGCCACCGATGCTGGTGTTGGCCGCCGAGAACGACAGGCTTGGGCCGTTCGTCGCTCCGAATGTGGCGGTGCCGGCCGGTATCGTTGCCGGTGTCCAGTTGGCGGCGCCATTGTAATCGAACGTCCCGCCGCTGGGTCCGGCGACCGTCGGGTTGAGGTTCCAGGTCGCGTTCTGAGCCGCGGCCGGCATGACAGTCGCAAGCGACACTGCGGACACGAGCAACGCGACACACAGCGGAGCGAGAATTCGTCGCGCGCACAATCCCGGCGTACCGCGCCGGTTCACCACAATAGCATTCACGGCAGGCTCTTTTCAGTCACAGCGAAGTGCCCCTGCGCGCAGAGTGACGCAGTCGTGGCTGTCGAGCAATGAAGCCGCGCATCTTATTGCTGTTTGCCTTTCGCGCGTTGCGAATAAACCACAGCTTTAGGTTTAGTTAGTTGCACACAGCTCCGACTGCACGTCTCCTGTTCCAGTCGCGGCCAGTCTTATGACCGGCACCGGGCTTAACTACTGCGGCGCGAATCCGAACGCCTTCTCGAATCGCTTCGCATACGCCGGCCACACCTCGGGATTGATGATGCGCGGCGGACGCTTGCCGTCGAGTGCGTCGAGCAACTGCTCGGCCGCGATTTTGCCCATGTTCATGCGCGCCTCGCGGGTGACGCCGGCGGTGTGCGGGCTCGCCAGCACGTTATCGAACTGCAATAGCGGATGATCCGGCGGCGGCGGCTCCTTGTCCCAGACGTCGAGGCCGGCGCCCGCGATGCGTTTTTCGCGGAGCGCTTGCTCCAGCGCCTTCTCGTCGTGAATGAAGCCGCGCGCGGTCGTGATGAAGAAAGCGTGCGGCTGCATCAGCGCGAATTCGCGCGCACCGATCATGCCCCTGCTCTTGTTGTCCAGCGGGCACGAGATCGAGACGAAATCGGCGCGGCGCAGGAGATCGTCGAGCTCGACCTTCTCGCCGCCCCGCTTCGCCATCTCTTCCGCCGTGAGATAGGGGTCGTAGGCGATCACCTTCATGTGCAGCAGGCCCTTGCACAGCTCGGCGATACGGCGTCCGACATTGCCGAGGCCGATGATGCCGACGGTCTTCTCGTTCAGCTCGTTGCCGATCAGATCGTTGCGGTTGACGTTGCGCTCGCGGCGCAAGGTGCGGTCGGACTGGATGATGCGCTTCGACAATGTCAACATCATCGCCAGCGCATGCTCGGCAACCGAATTGGCATTGCCGCCGGACTGGTTGAGGACCAGCACGCCAGCTGCCGTGCAGGCATCGACGTCGACCGGATCGAAGCCCGCGCCGTTCGAGGACACGATCAGCAGGTTCGGCGCGCGCTTCAGCAGCTCGGCATGGGCGTGGAAATGCGGCGCCAGCTCGTCGCGCGCAGCGCCGATCTGGTAGGCGTGCGCCTCGGTCAGGACAGGCGCGAACTGCGTCTCCGGCGTATCGTTCTCGAGCCGGTCGAGCCGCACATCCGGCCGCTTCCGCATGATCTCGGTATAGATCGGGTGGGCCAGATATTTGACGTAGAACACGCGCTTGTTGTTGACGGTCATGTCTGCGAGCAGCTTTCAGTTCGGGAAGCCATAGAGTCGTGCGGGATTATCGACGAGGATGCGCAGCCGGGTCGCGGCATCAGGCGTCCACTCCTGGAACAATGACAGCAGACGGCCGGCGTCGGGCATCTCGCCCTCGACCCGCGGATGCGGCCAGTCGCCGCCCCACACCAGCCGCTCGGAATTGGCCGCGACCAGCGCCTCGTGGAACGGCCGCGCGTCGGGGTAGTCGGGCGATCGCTGGCTCAGGCGATGCGCGCCGGACAGCTTGGTCCAGCACCAGCCTTCACTGACGGCACGCAGCAGGCTCTGAAAGCCCTCGGTGCTGATGCCGGCGCCGGCATCAGTGCGGCCCATGCGATCGACCACGACCGGCAGGCCGAGCGCCTTCAATGTCGGGATCGTCGCTGGCAGGTCCTTCACGTCGATCCAGAGCTGCAGATGCCAGCCGAGCTCGGCCATGACGGGCGCATGCATCTTCGCGACATCAAGGGGAATGCCGCCGCGGTAATGCAACTGCCCGCCGCGGAAGAAATGATTGAAGCGCAGGCCGCGCACGCCCAGCACATGCCATTGCCGCAAGGTGCCCGGCGCGACGTCGGCATCGGCCACCGCAACGCCGCGCAGCCGCGCCGGCTCGCGTTGCAGCGCGTCCAGCATCGCGGAATTGTCGCGGCCATGCGCGCTGCCCTGCACCAGCACGCCGCGGGCAAACCCGAGCGCATCGAGCATGCCGAGATAGGTCTGTAGCGGCGCGTCCGGCGGCGTGTAGCTGCGATCGTCGGCGTAGGGAAAGCGGTCGGCCGGGCCGAACACATGCGCATGGGTGTCGCAGGCCTTTGGCGGCAGCTTCTCGCGCGGCGGCGTCACCGGGCGCGGCGGCAGGCAGGCGGGAATCTCGGACGTTGCCATCGGCTCACTCCGCCTTCATACCGGCGGCCTTGATGATCGGCCCCCATTTGTCGTAGTCGGCGTGGATCTTGGCGTCGAATTTGGCAGGCGCGGAGCCGATCGGGATGGCGCCGAGCTTGCCGAGCCGTTCCCTCACGGAATCGGTGTTCACCGCCGCGACGAAATCGTGCGAGATCTTTGCAACGAGATCGCCCGGCATGTTGCCCGGCCCGAGCAGGCCCCACCACACTTCGGTGTCATAGCCCGGCACGGTTTCCGACATGCTGGGGACATCGGGCAGGAACGGCGCCCGCACGGCCGTCGTCACCGCCAGCGCGCGCACCGTGCCGGCCTGCAACTGCCCGACCGATTCCGGCCCGTTGTTGAACGACATCGGGATCTGCCCGCCGAGCAGGTCGTTGATCGCGGGCGCGCCGCCCTTGTAAGGGATCCCGCCGAGGTCGATCTTGGCGAGACTGTTGAGCAGCTCGCCGGCGAGATGCGTCGAGGTGCCGTTGCCGGCATGGGCGAATGAAAGACTGCCGGGCTTCGCCCTCGCCGCGGCGATGACGTCGCCGACCGTCTTGAACGGCGAGTCCGCGCGCACCAGCAGCACGTTCGGCGACGACGCGAGCAACGAGATCGGCGAAAAATCCTTGAACGTGTCGTAGGGCAGTTTTGGATAGAGGAACGGATTGGTGGCGTGGCCGCTCGCTACCATGATCAGATTGTAGCCGTCGGGGGCCGAGGTCGCGATCGCCTGCGAGGCGATCACCCCGCCCGCGCCCGGCCGGTTCTCGACCACGATCGATTGGCCCCAGGTCTTGGAGACCACGTCGGCCAGCGTGCGGGTCAGCACGTCGACGCCGCCGCCGGGCGGATACGGGACGAGAATGTGCACGGATTTCGTCGGGAACGGCTGGGCAGACGCAACGCCGGCCGCAACCATCGCAGCCAGCCCAATGGCCGTTCGCCAGACCCACCCGGCCATGCGCGCCTCCCGTCTTTATCGTTGCCGCCTGTATCGCACGGCGGACCTGTGGCTGGACCGCCGAATTCCGCAGATCGCGTTGCGGACGGGGCATGTTGACAATCACATGCACCGCGTCAAGTTTTGGCCCCGCACGCGGCCTTCAGCGTCGCGCGATCAGGGAGAACGGGATGGCGGCCGCCGCGGAACAAAGCTCAGCCCAACATCAGGCAACCTGGTACGGCATCGTGCAGCAGACGCTGAAGCGCAACGAGGTTCGCCTCGTGCCCTACGTACCGGACAAGGTGCTGACCCCGCTGATCAAGAGCCTGCACGCCGATCCCTATTTCACGGTGTTTCCGACCGCGCGCGAGGAAGAGGCGGTCGGCATCGTCTCCGGCGCCTGGATGGCCGGAACGCGCGGCGCCGTGCTGATGCAGACCTCGGGCTTCGCCACGCTTGCCAACGTGCTGGCCTCGCTCGCGGTGCCCTATCAGATCCCGCTGATCATGTTCGTCTCCGAGCGCGGCACGCTCGGCGAGTTCAATTACGGCCAGGCGCTGGTCTGCCGCACCATGCGCCCGGTCCTGGATTCGCTGGCCATGGAGCATCACACCGTCACCCGGCTCGACGAGCTCGAATTCATCGCCGACCGCTCGATCAAGCAGGCCGTCACCACCCAGGCGCCGGTGGCGCTGATCCTCAACCCGCTGCTCACCGGCGGCAAGACCTTCGACAAGTGAGATCAGCCATGACCGACACCCAGCGCAACACCAAGGTGATGAACCGCTTCGACCTCACCCAGCGCCTCGTCGCGAAGCTCAAGGACGCGGCCGTGATCGGCGGCATCGGCAACACCAATTTCGACCTCTGGGCCGCCGGCCATCGGCCGCAGAATTTCTACATGCTGGGCAGCATGGGCCTCGCCTTCCCGATCGCGCTCGGCGTGGCGCTGGCGCAGCCCAAGCGGCGGGTGTTCGCGCTCGAAGGCGACGGCTCGCTGCTGATGCAGCTCGGCTGCCTCGCGACCATCGCAGCGCAAGCGCCAAAGAACCTCACTATGGTGGTGATGGACAACGGCATCTACCAGATCACCGGCAGCCAGCCGACGCCGGCCGCCGGCCATACCGACATGGTTGCAGTCGCAATCGCCAGCGGCATCGCCAAGTCGTCCTGGGCCGCCGACGAGGACGATTTCGAGCGGCTGATCGAACAGTCGATGTCGGCGTCAGTGCCGACATTGATCGGCGTCCGCATCGACGACAAGCCCGGCACCGGCACGACGCGGCGCGATCCGGTGCAAATCCGCGAGCGGTTCATGAACGGGATGGGGGTAAGGCAGTTGCTGTAGGGGAACGGCCACCTCCGTCATTGCGAGCGAAGCGAAGCAATCCATCGGTCAGCATAAGCGGATGGATGGATTGCTTCGTCGCTTCGCTCCTCGCAATGACGGGGATGAACCGCGCCGCTCAATTCATCCGCAATTCCGTGATGTGCCTCGGATCCGGCTTCAACTCCCCGCGCTCCACCCGCTTCACGATGTCGGTCAGTGCGGCATTGGCGGTGCAGGCCAGGCCGAGCTTCTCGCCTTCGCGCACCACAAAGCCGTTGAGGAATTCGATCTCGGTGCGGCGGCCCTTCTGCATGTCCTGGCCCATCGAGGGGCGCTGCGCCGATGACATGCGCTTCGAGTCCTTGAAGCGCTGCTCGTCGCAGGCGCGCATCGCCGCCTCGTCGCCCTCGCCGGCGCGGGCGATGGTCTCGGGCTCCAGATGCAGGATCTCCTCGAGCTGGTAGCCCTGCGCCTGTCCGACCCGGATCGCCTCGCTGCCGAGCCGGGTCGAGAAGCGGCGCAGCGGCTCGCTTTGCAGGATCTCGCCACCGGGCAGCCCGGTGCAGGCCGAGAGCCCATTTTGCATCGCGTTGGCGACCAGCTTCGACCAGCGCTCGCCCCACAGGTTCGGCGTAACTTTCGCGCTGTCGGAATAGGCGACGAGACGGCACACCTCCTCCGCACGCGGCGTGATCCGGCCATGCACCTCGCCGGCGCGAAACACGGTGTGCGCGGCGCCGCCCTTGCCGGCGCCGCGGTGGATGTGGCCCGCCTCCGGCAGATTGACGGTGATGCTGCTCGCGATGCAGCCGAGCGTCTTGCCCCAGCCGACGACACCGGCGATGGTCTCCTCGTTCATGCAGTTTTGCAGCGACACGACGTAGCCGTCCGGCGCCAGATATTGCCGGATCATCATGGTGGCCCACGCGGTGTCGTAGGACTTCATGCAGACGAAGGCGATGTCGACCGGCTTCTCCCTTGCCAGCTGCTGCGCGTCGGTGACGTGCAGCGCGCGGACCGGCACGGTGAATTCGGCGACGTCCATGGCGTGGGTGACGCGCAGGCCGTGCTTGCGCATGTGCTCGACATGCTCGGGCCAGGGGTCGATGAAGGTGACATCCTCGCCGGCCTGCACCATGTGCGAACCGGCGTAACCACCGACGGCCCCTGCTCCGACGATTGCGATCTTCCGACCCATGCTGGCCTCCCTGTTTCTTGGTCGATCGAGCGCACCGCCCGCGCCCCTCGTCCGTTGGCAAGCACTGTAGTGGATCGAGGCCATCCGCCAACGGTCCGCTACATGCAAAAGCGGACCCGTGCCATGCCGGCAATCAGGAGCTGGGCGCGGGCGGCGCAGGCTTGCGGGAACTGCGCCGTCTCGGCGGCGGCGCTGCGGCGGCCGGCTTGACGCGAATCCGCATCGAGCCGTCCTTGGGCTGATCGATCTCGAAGGCGTTGGTCTTGCGCACGAGATCGCTCAGATTGCGGAAGCCGTAGGTCCGCTGATCGAAATCGGATGCGAGGTTGGCAAGCCGCCGCCCGACCTCGCCGAGGGCAACCCAGCCGTCCTCGCTTTCCATCTGGGTGATGATCTTCTTGATGAAGGGGACGGCCGCCTCGGGCGGCTGCAGCGACTTCGCGGGCGCAGCCGTACCCTGGGTGCTGGTTACGCCGCCGCGCAAATTCTCGGTGTAGACGAACCTGCGGCAGGCCTGCCGAAAGCTTTCCGGCGTCTTCTGCTCGCCGAACCCGAACACGTCGACGCCATGCTCGCGGATGCGGGCGGCAAGCCGGGTGAAATCGCTGTCCGACGACACCAGGCAGAAGCCGTCGAACCGGCCGCTGTGCAGCAGGTCCATCGCGTCGATGACCAGCGTGATGTCGGACGCGTTCTTTCCGGTGGTGTAGGCGAATTGCTGCTGCGGGATGATGGCGTGCTTGGAGAGGATATCGGCCCAGCCCCGGGATCGCGGATTGGAGAAATCGCCGTAGATGCGGCGGACGCTGGCCTCGCCGATCTTGGCGATCTCCTCGAACAGCCCGTCGGCGATCTTTGCGGATGCATTGTCGGCGTCGATCAGGACGGCAAGACGGGGCGAGCGGAGTTCGGACGGCATGGCGGCGTTCCCCATCGCTGGTCGGAGCACATTGCCCCGCGACGATGGATGGATATAGCGAGGTCCGGGCGCTCGCCGCCAGCGCTAATTTCCCTCGCCTGCGAGCCGGCAACGCAAATCCCCGCGGACGATCGCCCGCGGGGATGGCGTCGATGGCTAGGAATGCCGGATCACTCGATGATCCTGACCACGCGGCGGGTGCGCGGCTCGACGATCACGCGGTGATCGTTGACGATCGCGTAGCGATACTGGGTGTATTGCGGCACCGGGCGCAGCACGACGGTGTCGGGCAAGGGCTCGCCGACCACGACGCGCTCGCGCACCACGACCGACGGCTCGTCGCGCGGAATCGAGGTGATCACCGCATTCGGAATCTCGAGGCCGGCGCCGACCGCAGCACCGACCGTGCCACCAACGATCTCGCCGACGGGACCCGCGACCTCGCCGCCCGCGCGGGCGCCGTTCGCGGCGCCGGCCGCCGTCGTGGATTGTGCAAAGGCCGAACCGGACGCGAGCAGCGACGCGGCGACAAGTGAGATAACAACACGCTTGTTCATCATTCTCCTCCTCCGAGTTGATTGACGCCTCTCAACATCGCGAGGAAAGAAACGTTCCAGTTCCGGCACTGCAACGCGGGTGCGAAACCGGGTTCCGGTGCCATTCCCGCGCACATGAAAATGCCGCCTCGGATCACCTCCGAGGCGGTATTCATCGTTGGTTCAGATCAGCGCTGAATCAGAGCAAGCCCGCACCACGCGCCCATTTGTACTTGGCCCCTAACACCTCGACCGGCAGCTCGGTCGAGTACGCATAGGCCGGGATGCCGTTCTGATAGAGATATTCGGCGGCCTCTTCGACCTCGACGTCGCCGGCGAGCGAGGCGACGATCGGCTTCACAAAGCCCTTGGCCTCCATCTCCTTCTTCACCTCGACCATGTTGCGCGCGAACACCATCGGCGGGGTGACGATGGTGTGCCAGTAGCCGAGGATCAGCGAATGGATGCGCTCGTCCGACAGGCCGAGCTTGACGGTGTTGACATAGGTGATCGGCGGCTCGCCGCCGGTGATGTCGACGGGATTGCCGGCCGCGCCGAACGGCGGGATGAATTTACGGAACGCCGCATCGAGGTCCGGCGGCATCTGCATCAGCGACAGGCCGTTGTCGACGCAAGAGTCGGACAACAGCACGCCGGAGCCGCCGGCGCCGGTGATGATCAGCACGTTCTCGCCCTTCGGCGTCGGCAGCACCGGCACGCCGCGGGCAAATTCCAGCAGCTGCCGCAATGACCGGGCGCGGATCACGCCGGACTGCTTGAACACGTCCTCATAGATCTTGTCGTTGCCGGCAAGCGCGCCGGTGTGCGACGAGGCCGCTTTCGCGCCGGCCGAGGTGCGGCCGGCCTTGAGCACGACCACCGGCTTCTTCTTGGAGACGCGTTTTGCAGCTTCCGCAAAGGCGCGGCCGTCCTTCAGGTCCTCGCAGTGCTGCGCGATCAGGTTGGTGTTGGGGTCCTGCTCGAAGAAGGCGAGCAGATCGTCCTCGTCGATGTCGGACTTGTTGCCGAGGCCGACGATCGCGGAAACGCCCATCTTGGCCGAGCGCGAGAAGCCGATGATTGCCATGCCGATGCCGCCGGACTGCGACGACAGCGCGGCGTGGCCCTTGACGTCATAGGCGGTGCAGAAGGTGGCGCAGAGGTTGGCCGGCGTATAGTAGAAGCCATAGATGTTCGGCCCCATCAGGCGGATATTGTACTTCTTGCCGACCTCGACGATCTCGGCCTGCAATTCGGGCGCGCCGGCCTCGGCAAAGCCCGAGGGAATCAGCACCGCGCCCGGGATTTTCTTCTCGCCGCACTCGGCGAGCGCGCCGGCGACGAATTTCGCGGGAATCGCGAACACCGCGGTGTCGATCACGCCCGGCACGTCCTTGACGCTCTTGTAGGCCTTGTAGCCCAAAATCTCCGCGGCCTTGGGGTGGATCGGGTAGATCTCGCCCTTGTAGCCGCCATTGATCAGGTTCTTCATCACGGAATTGCCGATCTTGCCGTCCTCGGCGGAGGCGCCGATCACGGCGACGCCCTTCGGCTGCATGATGCGGCTCATCGCGGCCACGATCTCTTCGGTCGGGCGCGGCGCCGGGCGCGGCTTGTAGTCGAAGTCGACCACGATGCGGACGTCGGCCGCGATCGCATTCGCCTTGGTCGCGAACACCGGGTTGAGGTCGAGCTCGACGATCTCGGGGAAGTCGCTGACCAGCTGCGAGACCTTGACGATGACGTCAGCCAGCGCCTCGCGGTTGACGGGGTCGCCGCCGCGCACGCCCTTCAGCATCTCATGGGCCTGGATGCCGTCGAGCATCGACAGCGCATCGTCCCTGGTCGCGGGCGCCAGGCGGAAGGTGATGTCCTTGAGCACCTCGACCAGCACGCCGCCGAGGCCGAAGGCGACCAGCTTGCCGAACGAGCCGTCGGTGATCGAGCCGACGATCACCTCGGTGCCGCCGGCCAGCATCTGCTGTACCTGGATGCCCTCGATCTTGGCGTCAGCCTTGTACTTCCTGGCATTCGCCAGGATGGTCTCGTAGCTCGTCTCGGCCTCGGCCGCGCTCTTGACGCCGACCACGACGCCGCCGGCCTCGGTCTTGTGCAGGATATCCGGCGAGACGATCTTCATCACGACAGGGAAACCCATGTCGGAGGCGATGCGGGCGGCATCAGTGGCGGACTTGGCGACGCCCTCCTTCGGCACCGGAATGCCGTAGGCGTCGCATACCACCTTGCCTTCGGGCGCGGTGAGGCTCGTGCGCTTGTCGGCCTTGACCGCATCGAGAATTTTGCGGACCGCATCCTTCGCATTTGACATTGGCTTCCTCCTGGGACAGATTTCGTGGCATTTGGTATGCCAAAAACGCAATTGTCAAGCGGATCGAGGGCCCAAAAATATCGGGAAACAAGGCCATCTTGACATTCTGGTATTTGGCATGCCAAAAAACTAAGGTAATTTCTTCTGCTAAGAAGACGTCTCCTAGAGGAGGAGACGAGTCGTGCCCGAACCAAAACAGATCAAGGCGTCGCTCAACATGGCTGACACAGACATCGCCATCGTCCGGATCGCGCCCGAGACGAGCTTCAAGAACAAGGCCTATGAAGCCTTGAAGGAAGCGATCCTGAAGATGGACATCTACGCGACGCCGGAGCCGGTGATGCTCGACGAGCGCGCGCTGTCCGAACGGCTCGGCGTCAGCCGTACGCCGATCCGCGAAGCGATCGCGATGCTCGAGCAGGACGGCTTTGTGAAGACCGTGCCGCGCCGCGGCATCGTCGTGGTCCGTCGCAGCAAGGCCGAGATCGTCGACATGATCCGCGCCTGGGCCGCGCTGGAGAGCATGGCCGCGCGCCTGATCACCACCACCGCGCGCAAGAAGGACATCTCCTCGCTGCGCGACTTCTTCAAGGATTTCGGCCCCGACCGGCTGCCGCAGGATCACGTCGAGGAATATTCCAAAGCCAACATCGCCTTCCACCAGGCGCTGATCTCGCTGTCGGAATCGCCCGTGCTGGTCGACCTCACCAACGATCTCCTCTTGCATGTGCGCGGCTATCGCCAGCTCACGATCGGCCGCAAGGACCGCACCGCGACCTCGCTGCCCGAGCATCTCGGGATCATCGAGGCGCTCGAAGCCCGCGACACCGAGCTCGCCGAAAAGCGCGCCCGCGACCATACGCTCGGCCTTGCCGCCTATGTCGAGGCGCACGGCCAGGAGCTATTCACGTAGAGAACTGTTCACTTAGAGACTTTGAGTCCACTCGCTTCAGACGACACAGAGATCGTCCGAACAAGAACGATCAGGGAGACGAGGCCGATGCTGAATACCGCCGCCAAGTCCGAGGCACCGGGCACCGAGCAGGAGCTCACTGATGGCTTCCACCTCGTCATCGATGCGCTCAAGCTCAACGGCATCAACACCGTCTATGGTGTGCCGGGCATCCCGATCACGGACCTGGGCCGCATGGCCCAGGCGGCGGGCATTCGCGTGCTCTCCTTCCGCCACGAGCAGAACGCCGGCTACGCCGCCTCGATCGCCGGCTTCCTCACCAAGAAGCCCGGCGTCTGCCTCACGGTGTCGGCGCCCGGCTTCCTCAACGGCCTCACCGCGCTGGCGCACGCCACCACCAACTGCTTCCCGATGATCCTGATCTCGGGCTCCTCCGAGCGCGAGATCGTCGACCTGCAGCAGGGCGACTATGAGGAGATGGACCAGCTCGCAATCGCCAAGCCGCTGTGCAAGGCGGCCTTCCGCGTGCTGCACGCCCAGGACATCGGCATCGGGCTGGCGCGCGCCATCCGCGCCGCGGTGTCGGGCCGTCCCGGCGGCGTCTATCTCGATCTCCCCGCAAAGCTGTTCGGCCAGGTGATGGACGCCGCGGCCGGCGAGAAGTCGCTGGTCAAGGTGATCGACGCAGCGCCGGCGCAGCTCCCTGCCCCGTCCGCGGTCAAGCGCGCGCTCGACGTGCTCAAGGGCGCCAAGCGTCCGCTGATCATCCTCGGCAAGGGCGCCGCCTATGCGCAGGCCGACGAGGCGATCAAGGCCTTCGTCGAGAAGAGCGGCGTGCCGTTCTTGCCGATGAGCATGGCCAAGGGCCTGTTGCCCGACCTGCATCCGCAATGCGCCGGCGCCGCGCGCTCGACCGTGCTGAAGGATGCCGACGTCGTGATGCTGATCGGCGCCAGGCTGAACTGGCTGCTGTCGCACGGCAAGGGCAAGAGCTGGGGCGAGGCGCCGAAGCAATTCATCCAGGTCGACATCGAGCCGAAGGAGATGGATTCCAACGTCGAGATCACAGCCCCCGTGGTCGGCGATATCGGCTCCTGCGTCTCGGCATTCCTCGACGCCATGGGCGCGAACTGGACCGCGGCGCCGAGCGACTGGCTCGCCACCGTGGCCAAGAAGCGTGACGACAACGTCGCCAAGATGGCGCCGAAGCTGATGAGCAACGCCTCGCCGATGGACTATCACGGCGCGCTCGGCGCGCTGCGCGCCATCATCGCGGAACGCCCGGAGACCATCTTCGTCAACGAAGGCGCCAACACGCTCGACCTCGCCCGCGGCGTCGTCGACATGCACAAGCCGCGCAAGCGGCTCGACGTCGGCACCTGGGGCGTGATGGGCATCGGCATGGGCTATTCGATCGCGGCCGCGATCGAGACCGGCCACCCCGTGCTCGCGGTCGAAGGCGACAGCGCCTTCGGCTTCTCCGGCATGGAGGTCGAGACCATCTGCCGCTACAGGCTGCCGATCTGCATCGTGATCTTCAACAATGACGGCATCTATCGCGGCACCGACGTCAACAACGCGAGCTCCGATCCCGCGACCACCGTGTTCGTCAAGGGCTCGCGCTACGACAAGATGATGGAAGCCTTCGGCGGTATTGGCGTCAACGCGACCTCGCCGGACGAGCTGAAGCGTGCGGTCAACGCGGCGCTCGATAGCGGCAAGCCGACCTTGATCAACGCGGTGATCGATCCAGCCGCAGGCTCGGAGAGCGGCCGCATCGGCAACCTCAATCCGCAGAGCGTTCTGCAGAAGAAGAAGTAGTTCATCCCCTCAACCCAATCACTCCCTGCGGGTGCAGGGGCTACAAGAGTACGGAGCACACGATATGACCAAGGCGCTGAAGGGCGTTCGCATTCTCGATTTCACCCACGTCCAGTCGGGCCCGACCTGCACGCAATTGCTGGCCTGGTTCGGCGCCGACGTGATCAAGGTCGAGCGTCCCGGCGTCGGCGACATCACGCGCGGCCAGCTGCAGGACATCCCGAACGTGGACAGCCTGTATTTCACCATGCTGAACCACAACAAGCGCTCGATCACGCTCGACACCAAGAACCCGAAGGGCAAGGAGGTGCTGACCGCGCTGATCAAGAGCTGCGACGTGCTGGTCGAGAACTTCGGCCCCGGCGTGCTCGACCGCATGGGCTTCCCCTGGGAGAAGATCCAGGCCATCAACCCGAAGATGATCGTCGCCTCGATCAAGGGTTTTGGCCCCGGCCCGTACGAGGATTGCAAGGTCTACGAGAACGTCGCGCAGTGCACCGGCGGCGCCGCCTCCACCACCGGCTTCCGCGACGGCCTGCCGCTGGTCACCGGCGCGCAGATCGGCGACAGCGGCACCGGGCTGCATCTCGCGCTCGGCATCGTCACCGCGCTCTACCAGCGCACGCACTCCGGCAAGGGCCAGAAGGTCACCGCGGCGATGCAGGACGGCGTGCTGAATCTGGCGCGCGTGAAGCTGCGCGACCAGCAGCGGCTCGCCCATGGTCCGCTGAAGGAATACAGCCAGTTCGGCGAAGGCATCCCGTTCGGCGATGCCGTGCCGCGCGCCGGCAACGATTCCGGCGGAGGGCAGCCCGGCCGCATCCTCAAGTGCAAGGGCTGGGAGACCGACCCGAACGCCTACATCTACTTCATCACCCAGGCCCCGGTCTGGGAGAAGATCTGCGACGTGATCGGCGAGCCGACCTGGAAGACCGATGCGAACTATGCCAAGCCGGCCGCCCGCCTGCCGCGGCTGAATGAGATCTTCGCCCGCATCGAGCAGTGGACGATGACGAAGACGAAATTCGAGGCGATGGAGATCCTCAACAAGGACGACATCCCCTGCGGCCCGATCCTGTCGATGAAGGAGCTCGCCGAGGACCAGTCGCTGCGCGCGACCGGCACCGTGGTCGAGGTCGATCACCCGACCCGCGGCAAGTACCTCTCGGTCGGCAACCCGATCAAGCTGTCGGATTCCCCGAGCGACGTCGCCCGCTCGCCGCTGCTCGGTGAGCACACCGACGAGATCCTGCGCGAGGTGCTCGGCTTCTCGGATCACCAGGTCGCCGAAATCCACGACTCCGGCGCGCTCGATCCGCCGCGCAAGCAGGCGGCGGAGTAAGGACACTCCATCTCACCTGCAAGGGCTGCATCTCACCTGCAAGGGCCGCCGGATTTCCGGCGGCCTTTCTCATGCGTGGTCGTGCAATCGGCCGATCGGGCCGTCGGCGTCGCATGACGCAACACCGAAGATCTCGCATCATCAGGCTTCCGCCGTCTCAGGAAACCTTGATCGGAATGCCGGAGACGTGGAACACCTCGAGATTGCCGGGCGCCCATTGCGGCAGGGTTCCCCGGGCATAGTACTGGCAGTTGACGATGCCGCTGCCGTTGCCCTGCCGCGACCCGACGCCGGCCGCATTCATCCGCAGATAGGCATTCGGGTAGTTGAAGGAGCGGATCGCAACGACCGGGCTGTTCGGGATCGCGACGAACTGGAACACCTCGTCGTTCCCCGGCACCGCCTGCGGCTGGGTGCCCTGAGGGTAGTACTGGCAGTTGACCGTCCCGCTTCCGGCGGCATTGAATTCGGTGACGCTCGCGCCGTCGATGCGCAGATACGCATTTGCGGACACGATCGACCTGAGCGCGAACGCCGTGTCGGAGACTGGGACGAACAAGAAGACCTCATCATTGCCCGTCGCAGTGACCGGCTCGCTTCCCGGTGCATAGAACTGGCAGTTGACGGTGCCGCTGCCGGCACCGCTGGAGCTGGTCACCCTGGAGGTGTCCATGCGCAGGAACGCGAAGAAATTGCTCGCGGAACGAATCCAGATATCAGTCATGACGCTGTTCTCCTCGGAGTGGGGTTCTCCTGTTGGAAACCGGTGAGCCGCGAACCTGTCGCAGCACCGGCTGATGTCGCGAGAGGTCGCCAGGCGATCCCGCTTGCTTCTGACGCTAATGCACGCCGAGCGTGTGTTGCCGTGATCCAAATCACAGCGGCGCGCACAAGAAAGTTTGCTCGTTGTTTCCAACGCGCCTCAGTCGATGGGCCTGTCGTCGAGGCCAGCGAACGTTGCTCAACAGTTCGCGAGACATCTAACTAAATGCGTTCAATTGGGCGCCTCACGCGAACTGCGCCATCAGCAGCCGTCGCACCTCGCCGACCAGCGCCGGCTCGTTCGGCTTCGGCGGCAGCAGACAAAACTCGGCGTCGGGCATTTCGGGAAGCTCGTCGGATGCCAAGCGCCGCACGCCTGATGGCGCGGCCGAGGCGTTCAGGCAGGTGACGCCGAGGCCGGCGGCGACCGCCATATGCAGACCGGCGACGCCTGAGGCCGTCATCACGACGTCGAACTTGACCCGATGGCGGTTCAGTGTGCGCACGATCGCGCGCTGCAGCGAACAGGTTTCGGGCAAGGTGACGAGCGGCCAGCGCGCGGCCTTCGCGGGCTTGAAGCCGTCGGGCGCGATCCATGACACCCTCTCGCGGGCGATCAGGATGCGGCCGTCGTCGGGTGCCTTGCGCCTGAGGTCGACGAGCCGCATCGAGATGCCGATGTCGAAATCCTCGGGATCCTCCTCGATCAGCGCGCTCTTGCGCACCGAGACCTGCAGCCGCAGCCGAGGATAGCGCGCGCGGATCCGCGCCAGCACGTCGATCACCTGCGTCGGACGGAAATAGTCGGTCATCGCGAGCCTGAGCGTGCCCGCGATCTCGATGCCCTGCACGTCCTGATAGGCGAGCTCGGAGAGGCCGAGCAGCGCCCGCGCGTGCTGCAGCAGCCGTTCGCCGGCCGGCGTCGGCTGCGCGCCGGCCTTGCCGCGGATCAACAGCGGACGGCCGCAGGCCTCCTCGAGCTTCTGCATCTGCTCGCTGAGCGCGGATTGCGAGCGGTGCACCCGGCGCGAGGCCGCGGTCAGGCTGCCGGTCTCGCAGATCACGACAAAGGCGTGCAGCAGATCGAGGTCGAGGCGCATGGGTCAATCCATCGGCTAATCCGATGGATCATACCATATATTCCCGCTTTTTCGATCGATAAATCCGGCTAGCGTGCGTCACGGGTTGGGAAAACGATTGGAGAGTTCGATGCCCGGAATCAAGCTGACCGTATCGGGAAGGCCCGATCAGGCGCTGAGCCGCCGCCTTGCCGTGGAGCTCACCGCCCTCACCTGCAGGACGCTGCGCAAGAAGCCCGAGCGAACCATGGTGCAGGTCCACTACATCGAGCCCGAGCACTGGTTCATCGATCAACGCTCGCTGGCCGATCACGGCAAGAACTCGTTCCGGCTCGAGGTGACCATCACCGAGGACACCAACACGCGGGGCGAGAAGATCGCCTACCACCGGCAGGCCTTCGCGCTGCTGTCGGAATTGATCGGCAATCTGCATCCGCATTCGAACGTCCACATCGTCGACTGCGGCGCAGTGTCCTACGGTTACGGCGGCTTCACCCAGGAACATCGCTACAACCAGGATGGAGCGTGAGGCATGATCGTCGCGATCGTGCGCTTTGACCTGCCGCCTGGCACCACCCGCGATATGGCGCGGGCGCTCTACGACCAGAGCGCCCGCGGCTGGCTCGGCAATCCGGACCTGGTCGAGAAATATTACCTGTTCGACGCAGAGCGCTCGGAAGGTGGCGGCATTTACGTCTGGCGCTCGCACGCCGCCGTCGAGCGCTGGCACGGTGCCGACTACCGGGCGATGGTCGCCGCGCGCTACGGTTCCGCGCCGCGGATCGAGGTGTTCGAAGCACCGCTGCGCCTTGATCCCGCCAGCGGGACGGCGGAGACATGATTGGGAGAAGCGCGATTTTCCCCGCCGCGGGCGACCGCGGCGGTTCCCTGTTGCGCAGAGGTCGTCGTCGGCCCTCAAACGGGACCCGATCGACGGACGGCATATAATTAGAATTTACATTAAATAATTTTTATAATACGATTTAAATTACAACTTATTAAATTGTATTTAAATTAAGCCCCGCGCCTGACTTGGGGATTTCACGTTTTCGACCATGACGCTTTCGTATCCGACGGTTGTTTTATTCGGCGCTGCATCGTCGCCGCTCATTCCTGACGGGCTCAAATTTGGGAGGCCTGGAACGATGCAAGGCGACGTAAAGGGACCGGAGCAGACGCGAATCCAGCAAGCCACCAACGAGGCCTTGCGGGTCCTTGCCGGCGGCCATGAAGATCGTGACCCGCCACCTGCACGACTTATCGGGGAATTCTCGCTACCAATTGCGAGCCCGCATGTCGGCCGTCCTCGTCGCTGGCGGCGATTTCTTGCTTTCGGTTTTGCCGCCGCTGCCTCGCTTGCCGCGACGATATTCGTTGCTCTCTATTTTGACGTCATCGCGCCGAAACTCGTCGGACAAGCGGTTGATCGGCCGATGCTGGCCGGGAAGACCGCTGAAGACACGACCGCCGGCGAACCCGTCCCCACAGGCCGCGACCTCGATTATATGGCAGAGTTGTTGCGCGACGCGACCAACGAGAAGGAGCAGATCAGAAAGTCGACGGAAACCACGATCGCGGAGCTGCAGCAAGAGCGCGAAAAGACTGCGGTGCTGACCAACGACCTTACCAAAGCGCGCCGTGACTTCGAAACGAAGCTCGCCTCGTCGAACACGGCGGCGGATGACGCGGCCAAGTTCAGAAAGTCGGCGGAAACTGCGACCGCAGAGCTGGAGCGGGAACGCCAGAGGACCGCCGCGCTAACCAGCGAACTGGCTGCCGCGCGCCGCGACTTCGAGGCGAAGCTGGCGTCGTCGAGCGCAGCGGCCGATGACGCGACCGAGCTCAGAAAGTCGGCGGAAACTGCGACCGCAGAGCTGGAGCAGGAACGCCAAAGGACCGCAGCGCTGACCAGCGAACTGGCTGCCGCGCGCCACGACTTCGAGGCGAAGCTGGCGTCGTCGAGCGCAGCGGCCGATGACGCGGCCAAGCTCAGAAAGTCGGCGGAAACTACGACCGCAGAGCTGGAGCAGGAACGCCAAAGGACCGCAGCGCTGACCGGCGAACTGGCTGCCGCGCGCCGCGACTTCGAGGCGAAGCTGGCGTCGTCGAGCGCAGCGGCCGATGACGCGGCCAAGCTCAGAAAGTCAGCGGAAACTGCGACCGCAGAGCTGCAGCGGGAGCGCCAAAAGACCGCCGCGCTGACCAGCGAACTGGCCGCCGCGCGCCGCGACTTCGAGGCGAAGCTGGCATCGTCGAGCGCAGCGGCCGATGACGCGACCAAGCTCAGAAAGTCGGCTGAAACTACGACCGCAGAGCTGGAGCAGGAACGCCAAAGGACCGCAGCGCTGACCAGCGAACTGGCTGCCGCGCGCCGCGACTTCGAGGCGAAGCTGGCGTCGTCGAGCGCAGCGGCCGATGACGCGACCAAGCTCGGAAGGTCGCTGGAAATTGCGAACTCGGAGCTGCAGCAGGAGCGCCAAAAGACCGCGGCGCTGACCGGCGAACTGGCCGCCGCGCGCCGCGACTTCGAGAAAAAGCTGGCGTCGAACTCCGGGGCCGACGACGCCCGGCTCAAAACGTCGGCGGACGCAGTAACGGCCAGGGCTCCGCAGGAGCGCCAGGGGAATGGCCCGCCCATGCGTGGTCCTGATCGCGCGCAGCCGGCCCTCGAATCCGCCGTGGCGCCTGATCGCATCGAGGAACGAGCGGTTCCGCCGAAGCCGATCGTGGCGCCGCAACTGGCTCCCGAAAGAAATGTCGATGCGGAAGACCGGCTGGTCGCGCGCGCCAACGAGCTGCTCGCCCAGGGAAATATCAGCGGGGCCCGCAGTGTTCTCGAACGCGCGGTGGAGATGGGCAGCGCCGGAGCAAGCTTCGCGATCGCAGAGACCTATGACCCGCGCGTCCTTTCGGGCTGGAAGACGTATGGTACCCGCGGCGATGCGGCGAAGGCACGAGAGTTCTATGCCAGGGCGGCTGCCGGCGGCATCGCAAAGGCCAAGGATCGATTGGAGTCGTTACCTAAGTGAAAATTGACGTCTCGGCCGCAGGCACCGGTTCGCAGCTTTGATGACCCGTCCGGGAGCTTGAGCTGGCCACAGGAGAGAGGCTGATCGATGAACTCATTTCCTAGAAGAGCATTCTTTCGACTTCTTGCCGCACTCGCGCCAGTCATTTTCACACTGTCGCCGGCAAGCGTGGATGCGCAGACACATATCGTCCAGCCGAAGACGGCTTCACCCGTTACATCACCTTTGGCCATGCAAAAGGAACGGATGAACGCATGGACAGTCGGCTTGGCCGGCGGTCAACTCGAGGGCGCTCCGATACGGTTTGCCACCGAGATCGCGCGGGTCGTCGACGACGGGTCGAATATGCTCGTCCTGCCGATCGTGACCCGGGGGCCGGTGGAAAACATGAACGCGCTGCTCAGTTTGCGCGGCGTCGACATGGCGATCGTCAATTCCGACGCGCTCGAAGAATACAAGGTCCAGTTGCCGGACATTCAGAACCGCGTCGTCTACCTTCTCAACCTGTTCCCTTCCGAATTGCACATTTTCGTTCGGCCGGAAATTCAAAGTCTGCAGGATCTCGCCGGCAAGAAGGTCAATTTCAATACCTTGGGCACCGCTGCGGCCTATTCCGGGCCGCTGATCTTCAGCCGTCTCGGCATCGACGTCGACAAGACCTTCATCCCGCACCAGATCGCATTGGAGCAGATGCGCAAAGGCGAGTTCGCGGCCGTCGTCTTCATCACGTCGAAGCCGATTGACGCCTTCGTTCGCGGTCGCTGGGAGCCCGGTTTCAAATTCCTTCCGGTCGCATACGACCGCAAGTTCGAAGATTATTACCTGCCCTCGGCCCTCGAGCCCAGCGATTATCCAAACCTGATCAAGCAGGGCGAACGCATATCCACGATCGCGGTCCCGACGGTGTTGCTTTCCTTCAACTGGCCCAGGAATTCGAACCGCTATGCACGCGTGGCGCGCTTCGTCGACTATCTGTTTTCCCGGATCGACAGGTTGCAGGCTCCCGGCTTCGACCCGAAATGGAAATCGATCAATCTCGCTGCTACCGTTCCGGGGATCGCACGGTCTTCCGCGGCGCAAGCGTGGCTGGATCGTCAGCCGCGTGCAAAACAAGCCTCGCAATGAGGATCGTTGCGCGGCCCCTGCTCGTGGCGGTTTTCGCGGTCGGGAGCGCAGGCGCGCTTGCGGAAAACCTGTCGCAATCTCCGGCTGCCGCCGACAACTGGATTATCAGTGAAACCACCTCTCCGCTGGACTACAGGCCGGTTGTGGTTGCCGTCGCGCGATCCCGAGACACCGCAAAGGGCGCCGCATCGGAGCTTACCATTTCCTGCCGCAATGGTCGCACCGGTCTCGTGGTGACGGGACAGATCATCTCGGGCCGCGGCGACGACTATGCCATCTCGTACCGCATCGACGATCACCAGCCGGTGCAGCTGGGAGTTGGTTCACCATCGTCCGGAAGCGGTGCCGTCTTTCCCGGCGATATCGTTGTTTTACTGCAGTCCTTGCCTGACGCGGGCGAAATCGCGATCCGCCTCGCGCCTCGAACCGGTCCGCTGCGCGAAGTGCATTTCTCGCTCAACGGCTTGAGCGCGGTACGAAACAAGCTGGCGAGAGCATGCAACTGGCCACAGGCGATGAGCAAACCGCGCAGCGGATGACGACGAAACCGAACACTCAAAGGGAGAAGCATCGTGAAGAGATTTGGAAGCATGATGGGAGCGATCGCGGCCATCGCTCTGGTCACGGCCGCGTCGGCATCGGCGGGGGACGTGACGCGCGGCAAGCGGCACACCGCCAGCCAGGCGCAGCACCGTCTCATTCTGCAGGTCAACAGCAACGACCCAGCGATGATGAACCTCACGCTCAACAACGCCACGAACGTCGTGGAATACTACAAAGGCCTGGGTAAGAAAGTTTCGGTCGAAATCGTCACGTTCGGCCCAGGCTTGCACATGTTGCGCCAGGACACCTCTCCGGTGAAGGCACGGATCGAAACGCTCGCACTCAGCACGCCGGAAATCTCGTTCAGGGCCTGCGGCAATACCCAGGAGAAAATGCGGAAGGCCGAAAACAAGGACATTACCCTCGTTCCCCAGGCGAAGGTGGTGAGTTCAGGCGTTGTGCGCGTGATGGAACTTCAGGAGCAAGGCTGGTCCTACGTGAAGCCCTAGCTTCCGGCGGTCGACGTCCTCACGCTGAAATGCAGGTCGCCGGCTCCGGGAAGCCGGTTTTTTGGCGATCTGGGATGCCAATCAGCTCATTTTGCTGCATTGCATATCTTTCCATGCTGCTATGCAAACAAACGCGTTGCTGCTGGTATCTGGTATACATAGATTATCCCCAACGATGAGCCGGCGCGTTGCCGGCACCCAGACAAGGGGACACACGATGTCAAAGACCACTGCAATCGCGTTCGCGCCGTCCACCTCTCTCTTCGGCCGCCTGCTGGCCACCATCGACCGCCTGCTGATGAAGAGCGCGGAGATCTCCAACCGCAACGGCGACCTGCCGCGCGTCGGCCTCTGAGCGCAGGCCATCCGCGGCGTTCGGCGGCGAAGTGCTTTCGCCGCGAAATGCGACCTGAAATTGTACCTTCGACCAATGGCCCCAATTTTTTGGGGCCATTTGTTTTTGCCTTGAACTAGTCTTCTGTCGGGATCGTCGAAAGCTCTGCGGCATAATCGCACGCGGCCGGACGCCGCGTTGAAGCTTGGCATATCGGATACCAAACTGGCCATCGCGCGCCACAAGCAGAAAGACGATAAGCGCGCCTTGGGAGGAGCAATGTCGGACATGGTTCAGGCAACCACGGCCCCTACGGTTGCGCGCGTCAGCGACACCTATCGCTGGACACAGCTTGCGATCGGCGTCGCCGCAATGGTGATGATCGCAAATTATCAATACGGGTGGACGTTCTTCGTCCCCGACATCCAGAAGACATTCGGTTGGGATCGCGCCTCGATCCAGTGGGCCTTCACCCTGTTCGTGCTGTTCGAGACCTGGCTGGTGCCGGTCGAAGGCTGGTTCGTCGATAAGTATGGTCCGCGCATCGTGGTCTTGATCGGCGGCATCCTCTGCGCGATCGGCTGGGCGATCAACGCGCAGGCGACCACGCTGAACGGCTACTATCTCGGCATGATCATCGCGGGCATCGGCGCCGGCGGCGTCTACGGCACCTGCGTCGGCAATGCGCTGAAATGGTTTCCCGACAAGCGCGGGCTCGCCGCCGGCATCACCGCCGCAGGATTCGGCGCGGGTTCGGCGCTGACGGTCGCGCCGATCCAGGCGATGATCAAGGATTCCGGCTTCCAGAGCACGTTCCTGTATTTCGGTCTCGGCCAGGGCATCGTCATCGTGGCGCTGTCCTTCTTCCTGCTCGCGCCGAAAACGGGGCAAGTGCCGCAGGTGGTGCAGAACGCCAATCTGATCCAGACCAGGCGCAACTATCAGCCGGCCGAAGTGCTGCGGGCGCCGATCTTCTGGCTGATGTACTTCATGTTCGTCATCGTCGGCGCCGGCGGCTTGATGGTGACGGCGAACCTGAAGCCGATCGCGGTCGACTGGAAGGTCGATGCGGTTCCGGTGACGCTGGTCGGCATGACCATGACGGCGGTGACCTTCGCCGCGACCATCGACCGCATCCTCAACGGCCTGACGCGTCCGTTCTTCGGCTGGATCTCCGACATGATCGGCCGCGAGAACACGATGTTCATCGCCTTCGGCATCGAGGGCCTCGGCATCTGGGCGCTCTACATGCTCGGCCACGATCCGGTGTGGTTCGTGATCCTGTCGGGCCTGGTGTTCTTTGCCTGGGGCGAGATCTACTCGCTATTTCCCTCGACCTGCACTGACACCTTCGGCGCCAAATTCGCGACCACCAATGCGGGCCTGCTCTACACCGCGAAGGGCACCGCCGCGCTATTGGTGCCGATCGCCAACTACATGCAGCAGTCGTCGGGGCATTGGGACAACGTCTTCATCATCGCCGCCGGCGCCAACATCCTGGCTTCGCTGCTCGCAATCGCGGTGCTGAAACCCTGGCGAAGGCTCGTGGTGGCGAAGTCGGCCGCGTAGCCAGCCTCGCCCTTCCCGCATCACAACGCGCCCGGCCGCACGCCGGGCGCGTTTCGTTTTACGCGTAGAAATGACGTGCCGGACTCGACCTAAGTATGCCAGATTTGCTGCGGTGCAGCGGAATGATAGGCTTGCTTTCTGGAATATAGTATACCAACATCCCCTCAACAGTAGCGACGATACGTCACTACAATTGCGACACTGAGTCTCAAAGAAGACCGGCGCGTTCGGGAGGACTTGATGGTTTCCAGCAATACAGCCGTCACACAAGCTCAACCTTCGTCCAGTGGCTTCCGCTGGCTGCAGCTCGCCATGGGCATCGTCTGCATGGCGATGATCGCCAACCTGCAGTACGGCTGGACCCTGTTCGTCGATCCGATCGACGGCGCGCATCACTGGGGCCGCGCGGCGATCCAGCTCGCCTTCACGATCTTCGTGGTGACCGAGACCTGGCTGGTGCCGGTCGAAGCCTGGTTCGTCGACAAATACGGCCCTAGTCTCGTCATTGCGTTCGGCGGCGTGATGATCGCGCTGTCCTGGGTGCTGAACTCCTATGCCGATTCCCTCACGCTGCTGTACGCCGCCGCGGTGCTCGGCGGCATCGGCGCGGGCTCGGTGTACGGCACCTGCGTCGGCAATGCGCTGAAATGGTTTCCCGATCGCCGCGGCCTTGCCGCCGGTGCCACCGCAGCCGGCTTCGGTGCCGGCGCTGCGCTGACGGTGGTGCCGATCGCCAAGATGATCGCCGCGAGCGGCTACCAGAGCGCGTTCTTCAATTTCGGCATCGGGCAAGGCCTGGTCGTGTTCGTGCTGGCCTTCTTCATCCGTCCGCCATCGCTCTTGATGCCGCCGAAGAAGAAGCAGCTCAACCTCCCGCAGACCAAGATCGACTTCACGCCGCCGCAGGTACTGCGCACCCCGATCTTCTGGGTCATGTACCTGGTGTTCGTGATGGTCGCCTCCGGCGGGCTGATGGCGGCGGCGCAGATCGCCCCGATCGCGCACGACTACAAGATCGCCAGCACGCCGGTCTCGCTCGCCGGCTTCCAGATGGCGGCGCTGACCTTTGCGATCTCGCTCGACCGCATCTTCGACGGCTTCGGCCGCCCGTTCTTCGGCTGGGTGTCCGACAATATCGGCCGCGAGCACACCATGTTCATCGCCTTCGGCACCGGCGCGTTGATGCTGCTGACGCTGTCGACCTGGGGCCACAACCCGCTGGTGTTCGTGCTGTCGACCGCGGTCTATTTCGGCGTGTTCGGCGAGATCTACTCGCTGTTCCCGGCGACCTGCGGCGACACCTTCGGCTCGAAGTTCGCGACCACCAACAACGGCATGCTCTACACCGCCAAGGGCACCGCCTCGCTCTTGGTGCCGGCGGCCAGCATCGTCGCCACCAATTACGGCTGGCACGCGGTGTTCGTGATCGCGGTCGCGCTCAACGCCACCGCCGCGCTGATGGCGCTGTTCGTGATCAAGCCGCTGCGGCGCGCCTTCATTCTCGGCAACGAAGCCGCCGCCGAAGCCGCGGCTGCGCCGAACGCCAAGACGGCCTGATCGAGACAGGCTCATTCCGAGGGACTGAGAAGGGCGCACCGGAACGTGCGCCTTTTTCTTTCATCCGACACAGGCATGCCACATACCATATTGCCCCGGCTGAATTTCTGCCCGATCGTCGGATCCCCTAAAAATCACTCGAAACGTCAGCAAAGCTGCCTATTTCAGCGTTTTCCTGGTGGTAGATTCCGTCACATCGGAGTTGACAACTGGTATTATGTATACCAATCTTGTCGCCTCAGAGACCCCAGGGAGGTTGCCATGCAAGTCGGAGATATCCTGCGCAAGAAGACCCCACGCGTTGCGACGGTTCGCATGAACGAGACGGTCGCGATCGCCGCCCAGCTGATGCGTGCCAGCAATATCAGCGCGCTCGTGGTCAAGGATGTCGTCCGCACCGAGGGCAACACCGCCGTCGGCATGTTCACCGAGCGCGACGTGGTGCGCGCGATCGCGCAATACGGCGCGGCCGGCGCCGGCATGCGGGTGCAGCAATTCGTCTCGGTGCAGCAGCTCGTCTCCTGCAACTCGACCGATACGCTCGAGCACGTGCGGCATTTGATGAACAAGCACCACATCCGCCATGTCCCCGTGATCGACGATTACAGCCTGATCGGCGTGGTCAGCATGCGCGACATCTCGGCGGCGTTCGACGACGAAGCCACCGCGCCGGTGATGGAAGCCATACCGGCCTGAGACCGCAGCTGACGGTTTTGCGGATGCATCGCGAGATCAGCGCGGCCCTCGCCTGATCTCACGCCCCCTTCATTTCCGCATGGGCGCGCCGCCGGTGCAGGATAGACTTTTGCCGGACCCGACGGCATCCTCCCGCGCGACATCCAAACAAGCGCGCGCGGGGATGTCCGCGCCGCGGAAAATGCGAGCGGGAACCGAGGGCGGCATGATCACCACACGCTTCACCGAGATGTTCGGCGTCGATCACCCGATCGTGCAGGGCGGCATGCAATGGGTCGGGCGCGCTGAGCTCGTCGCCGCCGTCGCCAATGCCGGCGCGCTCGGCATGATCACCGCGCTGACCCAGCCGACGCCGGACGACCTGCGCAAGGAGATCGCGCGCTGCCGCGAGCTGACCGACAAGCCGTTCGGCGTCAACCTCACCATCCTGCCCGCGATCAAGCCGCCGCCCTACGCCGAATACCGCCAGGCCATCATCGAGAGCGGCATCAGGATCGTCGAGACCGCCGGCAACAAGCCGCAGGAGCATGTCGACGAGTTCAAGAGGCACGGCATCAAGGTGCTGCACAAATGCACCAGCGTCCGCCACGCGCTGTCCGCCGAGCGCATGGGCGCCGACGCGATCTCGATCGACGGTTTCGAATGCGCCGGCCATCCGGGCGAGGACGACACGCCCGGCCTGATCCTGATTCCGGCTGCAGCCGACAAGGTCAAGATCCCGATGATCGCCTCGGGCGGCTTCGGCGATGCCCGCGGCCTGGTCGCTGCGCTGGCGCTCGGCGCCGAGGGCATCAACATGGGCACCCGATTCATGTGCACCAGGGAGAGCCCGATCCACCAGCTCGTCAAGGAGCGCATCGTCGCCAATGACGAGCGCGAGACCGAGCTGATCTTCCGCACCATGCGCAACACCTCGCGCGTCGCCAAGAACGCGATCTCGACCAAGGTGGTGCAGATGGAGAAGGAAGGCGCCAAATTCGAGGACGTCCGCGAGCTCGTCGCCGGCGCCCGCGGCAAGATGGTCTACGCCACCGGCGACGCCGACGAGGGCATCTGGTCAGCCGGCCAGGTGCAGGGCCTGATCCACGACATCCCCACATGCGCCGAGCTGATCTCGCGCATCGTGCACGAAGCCGAAGCGATCATCGCCGAGCGGCTCGAGCGCATGATGTCCGGCGGCAAGCGCCAAGCCGCTGAATAGCGGCCTGGCTGTTGCCACGTCAGCCGGCTTCCTGACGCCGGACGTCCTCTGACGGAGTTCATATGCGTCTGTTCGCATCAGTCGTTGCGGCCGCCCTGTGCCTGGTCTCCAGCTGCGCCGATGCGGCCGGGCTTCGGCTCGTCCAGGTGCCGGTCGACGGCGCCCCACCGATGCAAATCGCGGTGTGGTCGCCCTGCGCCACGCCCGCAGGCGAGGTGAAGATCCGCACGTTGACGTTACCGGGAACGGCGGATTGCCCCGTGCTCGGCGACAAGCTGCCGCTCATCATGGTGTCGCACGGTTACGGCGGCAGCTTCACCGGACACCACGACACCGCCGAGACACTGGCGGATGCCGGCTTTGTCGTGGTCGCCGTCAATCATCCCGTCGATACCGGCTCCGGCGACATGACGCGGGCCGATACGCTTGCCGTGCTGGTCGAGCGTTCCGCCGACATCAAGCGCGCGATCGACTACATGCTCGGCGCTTGGCCGGACCACGCCAGGCTCGACCCCGGCAGGATCGGCTTCTTCGGCTTCTCGCGCGGCGGCTACACCGGCCTCGTCGTCGCCGGCGCCAATCCCGACATCCGCAAGGCGACGGCGTTCTGCCCGGAGGGCAATCGCCTGCCGAGCTGCGAGGAGCTGCAACGCAACAAGCTTCCGGCCGAACCGGCCGTTCACGACCCGCGCGTGAAAGCCATGGTCGTCGCCGATCCCGCGTTCGGTCCGCTGTTCGATCGCGACGCGTTGAAGGACGTCAAAATACCGGTTCAGCTCTGGGCCTCGGAGCTCAGCGGCGAAGATCACATCACGGAAATCAATCCGGGCTACGTCGCAGCCATCAATGACGAGCTTCCGGTCAAGCCGGACTATCATGTGGTCCGCAATGCCGGACACTTCGCCTTCCTGGTGCCCTGCTCTGCCGATCTGGCCCAGCGCCGGCCGAAGATCTGCACGGATCCGCCGGGCTTCGATCGCGTCGCTTTCCACAAGGAGTGGAACGCGCGTATTGTCACCTTCTTCCGTGAGCATCTGATCGAAGATCGTCAACCATAACGCGGCCAGCAACGCCGGAGAGAAAACATGAAAGCCTATGTGTACGGCAGCAACGGCCCCGAGATCACTGAGGTCGCAAAGCCCACGCCAAAGGGCACGCAGGTGCTGGTCAAGGTCCATGCCTGCGGGCTGAACCGCGCCGACCTCGGCATGACCAAGGGCCACGTCCACGGTGCGGCCGGCGGCGTCGGCACCGTGCTCGGCATGGAATGGTCCGGCGAGGTCGCCGAACTCGGCCCCGAGGCCAGGGGCGTCAAGGTCGGTGACCGCATCATGGGCTCGGGCGGTGCCGCATTCGCCGAATACACGCTGGCCGATCACGGCCGGCTGTTCCGCGCGCCCTCGAACATGAATTTCGACGAGGCCGCCACCCTGCCCGTCGCGCTCGCCACCATGCACAACGCCGTCGTCACCAACGGCGCGCTGCAACCGGGCCAGAGCGTGCTGATCCAGGGCGCGAGCTCCGGCGTCGGCCTGATGGCGATGCAGATCGCAAAGCTGAAGGGCGCCAAGCTGGTGATCGGGTCATCGACCGATGCGATGCGCCGTGGCCGCCTGAAGGAATTCGGCGCCGATCTCGCGGTCGATTCCAAGGATCCCGGCTGGGTCGATCAGGTGCTGCAGGCGACCAACGGCGAAGGCGTCGACCTGATCGTCGATCAGGTCTCAGGTCCGGTCGCGAACCAGAATCTCAAGGCCACCAGGGTCAAGGGCCGCATCGTCAATGTCGGCCGGCTCGGCGGCACCCATGGCGATTTCAACTTCGACCTGCACGCGGCACGCCGCATCCAGTATATCGGCGTCACCTTCCGCACCCGCTCAATCGAGGAGATCCGCGAGATCTTCGACGAGGTACGCAAGGACATCTGGCCGGCAGTCGAGTCGCGCAAACTGCAATTGCCGATCGATGCGGTCTACAAATTCGCCGACATCGGCAAGGCGTTCGCGCACATGGAAGCCAACCAGCACCTCGGCAAGATCGTGGTGACGCTGTAGCGGCATCTTGGAGGCATCCTGTAGGGTGGGCAAAGCGAGGTGTGCCCACCATCACAGGCACTGAGCAAGAAAGGTGGGCACGTCGCTTACGCTCCTTTGCCCACCCTACGGACTTCGTCGGATGGGTGGAGCAGCGATACCCATCAAGCCCTCGCCCGCGCGTTCACCGCGCCTCGCCGGCAAACCCCTGCCGCAACTCCGAGAGCCGCGCCAGTGCGGCCTGCGGCAACGGCCCCTTCTCAGCGGCCGCAAGCGCGTCCTCGAATTGTTGCGGCGTCGCCATGCCGACCAGGATCGTGCCCATCGCCGGATGCGACAGCGCAAACCGCGTGGCGGCTTCAGTCAGGCTGGCCGCAAATCCCTCCTCGACCAGCGGCATCAGCCGCCGTGCGCGCGCGATATCGGCATCGTAGCTCATGGCGGAGCCGATCGGTTCGGGCGCGGCGCCCGCGATTGGATGCCGCTCGGTCGACGCCGACAGCGCGCCGCCGGCCAGCACGCGGATGCCGACGACGCCGACGCCGGCAGCCCTTGTGCGATCGAACAGGCGTCCATAATCCTGCGCCGGATAATCCGGCGGCAGGTCCTCCGCGGCCGACGGATTGAGCATGTTGTAGACGATTTGCGCGCTGTCGAAGGCGCCGGCATCGATCACCTGCTGCAAGGCCGCGGTCTCGCCGACCGCCGTCATGCCGAGAAAGCGCACCTTGCCCTGCTCGCGCAGCCGCTGGAACGCCGGCACCACGTCGTCAAGCACCTGGCTGACACTGAGCACCGTTCCGCCGCCATGCGCGGTGATCGGATTGTGCAGGTGGAAGATGTCGACCCGCTCGAGACCGAGCCGCGCCAGGCTGCCCTCGAGCGAGGCGCGGACGCTGTCGGCGACGCGGCCAGCTTCGCCGGGCCGCAGACGCACCTTGGTGCCGACGACCGCGTTGGTCGGTTTCAGCTGCCGCAGCACGCGGCCGAGATTCGTCTCGGACTGTCCATCGCCGTACTGCACCGCCGTGTCGAAATAGTTGACGCCGGCGCCGACCGCCCGCGCGACGGTCCGCTCCTGGTCAGCAGGATCGCCACGCACCATCAATCCGCCTACCGCACCGCAGCCGAAGCCGAGGATCGAGAGCTGCATTCCCGTGCGTCCAAAGATCCGCATCTGCATCGCCATTCCTCCGAAGGTCGCGCGATTATGGGTCCTGGCTTTCGCCAGGACGACACGCGTGGTTTTTAGCGCGATCGCTGGCGACACGCGAGACGGCCTCTTAATTCGGAACAATTCGCAACGCCCGTTGCTGTTGCAAGTGAGTAGCGATTGCGGTTCGCGAACGACACTTGATGTTCAACGTCCGCCTGCTAGACAGCCGCCCATGAGCGCTCCCAGCACCAAGACGTCAGTCGCCACCATCTCGATCTTCGCCAGCGGCGGCATGGCGATCGCAAAATTCGTCGTCGGCATCGCGATCGGCTCGCTGGCGCTGATCTCCGAGGCGCTGCACTCGACGATCGATCTGGTCGCGACCATCATCACCTGGGCGGTGGTGCGGGTGTCGGACCAGCCGGCCGATGCCGAGCATCATTACGGCCACGGCAAGTTCGAGAGCGTCTCGGCGCTGTTTATCATTGCCCTGCTCTACGTGTTGGCCGGCGGCATCCTGGTGCAGGCTTACAGCCATCTGCGCGAGGGCGCGCCGCCGCCGACGATCTCGGCCGTCCCCTTCGTCGTGCTCGTGCTCGACATCGTCGTCAATCTGTGGCGCGCACGCGCGCTGCACCGGGCGGCGCGCGACACCAAGAGCCAGGCGCTCGCCGCCGACGCGCTGCACTTCGCGTCCGACGTGATGGGCTCGACCGCGGTCATCGTCGGCCTCGTGCTGGCAGGCTTCGGCTTCTGGTGGGGTGATGCCGCGGCCGCGATCGCGGTTGCGGTCATGATCGCCCTGCTCGGCCTGCGCATGGCGCGGGAGACCGTCGAGACCCTGCTCGACCGCGCCCCCGAAGGCGCGCTGGAAAAGGCCACCGCCGCGATCAAGACGGTGCCCGGCGTCCTCGACGTCAATCGCCTGCGCGTCCGCATGGTCGGCGCCACCCATTTCATCGACGCGATCGCCGCCGTGCCGCGCACCTATCCGATCGACCGCGTCGAGGAGATCAAGCGCAGGGCGCAGGAGGCGATGACCAGGACCTTCGGCGACGCCGACCTGACCTTCACCGCGGTGCCGGTGGCGCGCGACAATGAGAGCGTGCGGGAGCGCATCATGGTGATCGCGCGCAATTCCGGCCTTGCCATCCACCACGTCACCCTGCACGACCTCGGCGGCAAGCTGATCGTCAGCATCGACCTCGAGGTCGACGGCGAGATGGCGCTGAACGCGGCGCACGACATCGCCCACGAGCTCGAGCGCGCGATCCGCGAGGACTTCGGCGAGGACGTCGAGGTCGACACCCATATCGAGCCGCTCGAGCCGGAACTGCCATGGGGAACCGATGCGAGCGCCGAGCGCGTCGAGACGATCAAGGCCGCGCTGACCTCTTTCGCCGCCGATGGCGCGATCCATGACATCCACAATGTGCGCGTCCGCAACACCGACGCCGGCGAGATCGTCAACTTCCACTGCCGCGCCGCGCCCGCGATGAGCGTGCTCAAGGTGCACGAAGGCGTCGACGAGATCGAGCGCGCGCTGCGCCGCGCCTTCCCGACCATCAAGCGTGTGATCAGTCACGCCGAGCCGACGCGCGACCGAGCATGATCCGGACCCGGAGGACCGCGTGAGCGCAAAGTGTGAAGCGGCAATCTCAAACAAACTTCTGTAGTTCTACGGAGTCGTTCCTGTTTCGGACTCGAATTGCGGTAACCGATTCCACTCGCGGCAAGATTTATTTCGCATTAACGATTCGTTGACTCTCGACAGCCCCGGCAATCTGGATTCAAATCATGATGATTCGGATGCATCGTGGGGAGCGTCCGAACCGCGTAAAATACAGCTTCAAATGGGGGTCTAGGGCATGGCGCGTGCGCATGCGGCGAACGCGTGCGTCCAATCCGATTCGATCAAGGGATTGGCGCAGTCGATCGCAAAACCGGCATATCACAGGCTGCTGACTGCCGAGCCTGCATTGCGCCGCGCCGTGCCAACCCTGATCATCGCCTTCCTGATCACGATCTGCCTCGGCGCCTTCGTCCAGGTCATCGACCAGAGCCGGCAGAAGCGCGGCGCGATGAAGCGCGACCTCGCCGCGCTCTCCGACATCCTGGCCGAGCGTCTCGACCGCCTCACCTCGGTGCGCCGCGACCGCATCGCCAACATCGAGCATCTCCAGGAGCTGCTGCCCGACCTCATTCCGTCCTGGGGCATCGCGTTCGGCCGCCACGTCATCATCACCGGCGCCGATCATCGCGTGCTGGCGCGGGTGCCGATCGACGGTGCCGGCGAAAGCGACCGCATCCTCGACATCGTCTCGACCGCGCAGCTGATGGTCGCGCCCGGCCAGCAGGGCATCGTCAGCGACATGACGCTGCCGGGCGGCACCAACGCGCTGGCGATCTCACGGTTGGTCAAGTCGCTGCCGGGCCAGATCGTCGTGATCCAGGAGATGAACGAGCCGATCTGGGGATCCGACGCCGCGCTCTCGGTGACGCTGTCGGCGACCACGAGCTTCGTGGTGCTGATCCTCGGCTTCGCCTTCCACTGGCAATCGACCCGCGCCCGCGAGGGCGACCTGATCAACGACGCCGTGCGCGGCCGGATCGACACCGCGCTGAACCGCGGGCGCTGCGGGCTGTGGGACTGGGACCTGTCGCGCGGCCGGATCTTCTGGTCGCAGTCGATGTTCACCCTGCTCGGGCTCGATACCCGCAACGACCTGCTCACCTTCGGCGAGGTCAACGCGCTGGTGAAATCCGACGACATCAACCTGTTCGAGATCGCCGACCAGCTGATCGCCGGCAAGATCGACCACATCGACCAGACCTTCCGTATGCAGCATGTCGGCGGCCACTGGATCTGGCTCCGCGTGCGCTGCGAGCTCAGCCAGGCGGCGGCCGATGGCGGCCTGCATCTGATCGGCATCGCCGTCGACATCACCGAGCAGAAGAGCCTCGCCGAGAAATCGGTCGAAGCCGATCTCCGCCTGCGCGACGCGATCGAGACCATTCCGGAAGCCTTCGTGCTGTGGGACGCCGACGATCGCCTGGTGCTCTGCAACTCGCACTTCCAGCGCCTGCACAAGCTGCCGGACAGCGCCGTGACTCCCGGCACCTCCTACGAAACCGTGATCGAGGTCGGCAGCATGCCGGAGGTGCGCACCCGCCTGCACGAGAGCGGCGTGCCGGCGCCGGGCGCGCGCACCTTCGAGGCCCAGCTCGACGACGGCAGCTGGCTGCACATCAGCGAGCGCCGCACCAAGGACGGCGGCTACGTCTCGGTCGGCACCGACATCACCCGCATCAAGGCGCATGAGCAGAAGCTGGTCGACAACGACCTGCGCCAGCGCGCCACCGTCATCGACCTCAAGCGCTCGCAGAGCGAGCTGGAGCGGCAGGCGATCGAGCTCGCCGACCTCGCCCAGAAATACTCGCAGGAGAAGACCCGCGCCGAGGACGCCAACGCCGCCAAGTCGAAATTCCTCGCCAATATGAGCCACGAGCTGCGCACGCCGCTCAACGCCATCATCGGCTTCTCCGAGATCATGGGCAGCGGCCTGTTCGGCCAGCTCGGCTCCGACAAGTACCAGGAATACTGCCACGACATCCTGACATCGGGGAAATATCTGCTCGAGGTGATCAACGACATCCTCGACATGTCGAAGATCGAGGCCGGCCGCATGAAGTTCGACATGGAGCCGCTCGACCTCTCGGGTATCCTCGCGGAGTCGCTGAAGGTCGTGTCAGGCCGCGCCGAGGGCAAGGGCCTGTCGCTGGAGTCGGAAATCGAAAGCACGATCTCGGCGGTGGCGGATCGCCGCGCGGTCAAGCAGATCATCGTCAACCTGCTCTCCAACGCGGTGAAGTTCACGCCCGACCATGGCCGCGTGCTGGTCCGAGGCCAGATGGTGAACGACTCGATCGTACTTTTGATCGCCGACAGCGGCATCGGCATCGCGCCGGACTCGCTGCGGCGGCTCGGCAAGCCGTTCGAGCAGGTCGAGAGCCAGCTCACCAAGACCTACCAGGGCTCGGGCCTCGGGCTTGCGATCGCGCGCTCGCTCACCAATCTGCACGGCGGCTCGATGAAGCTGCGCTCCAAGCTCGGCGTCGGCACCGTCGTCCGCATCACGCTGCCGCGCGATCCGCACGCGCTGCGGGCGAAGCTGTCGCAGGCGGCCTAGCGTCAGGCATCCTTCTTCTGCAGCGCGGTCGGCCGCCAGCGCATCGATTTGACCTTCCGCAAGGCGCGCTAAAGCGGGATGGAGTTAGGTTGAATCGATTTCGCCTCAGGTTCGGCTCACCTCTCCCAGCGGGGAGAGGTCGATTTGCGCCTGGCGAGCATCGTCCAGTGCAAATCGGGTGAGGGGCCGCAGCGCTAACGAGAGACCGTAACCCCTCACCCGGCGCTGCGCGCCGACCTCTCCCAAGGGAGAGGTGACCTCCGTTGCTGCTCCAATTCAACTTAATCGCATCATGCTTTAGGCTTCACCTCGCCGCGCTTGCGGGGTGCGTAGCCCGGATTTCGCTTCGCTCCATCCGGGCTACGAATAACGCGCGCTACGCCGTCCCCAGCGTCGGCGCGACCTCGCGCGCGACCTGCACCAGGGCTGCGATCAGCGGCGTCATCGGATCGCGCTGCGGGATCACCATGCCGATGCTGTAGTCGACGACGGGATCAACGATCGGGATGCTGCGAACCGCGTCCTCGAGCCCGAGCGTCTCGGCGAGCTTGGCCGGCATCACGCTGGCCCAGCGGCCGGTCTTCACATGGGTGTAGAGCACCAGCAGCGAGTTGGAGGTCAGCATCGGCCTCGCCTCGGCGCCGACCGAGGTCAGCGCGCGGTCGATGATGCGGCGGTTCTGCATGTCTGGGGTGAGCAGGCAGAGCGGCACGGTGCCGACCTCCTGCCAGGTCACCTGCTTGCGGTCGCCGAACATGGCGTCCGGTGCCGTCAGCAGGCGGTAGCTCTCGTTGTAGAGCGGGATGGTGCGAACCTTGCCGATCGGCTCGTTCTCGATGTAGGTCAGCCCGGCATCGACCTCGAGGTTTTCCAGCAGGCCGAGCACGTCCGCCGAGGTGCAGGACTGGATCCGGAAGCGCACCTCCGGATGGCGCGCCCGGAACGGCGTGGTCAGCGCCGCCACCATGCCGAGCACGGTCGGGATCGCCGCGATCCGGATCTCGCCCGACAGCTTGTCCTTGAGGCTGTTGATCTCCTGCTTCATCGCCCGCGCGTCGCCGACAATGCGCCGGGCCCAATCAAGGGTCCGTTCACCTTCCGGGGTGAAACCCTGGAAGCGCGATCCACGCTGCACCAGCATGACGCCGAGGATTTCCTCGAGCTGCTTGAGGCTGGTCGACATGGTCGGCTGGGTGACGCCGCAGGCCTCCGCAGCCCGGCCGAAATGCCGCTCCTTGGCCAGTGCCAGCAGTAGTTCCAGCTTGTCGATCAAAGGCCAAACCTCATCGCGAAACCGTGTCCCAACACGGTCAGGACTATCACGTCCGCGCTGTGACCGGTAATCCCAAAGCGCGCTGGAAGCCCGTGATTCCCAACCATTATTGCGATCCTAAATCACCCCATCCGGCAACGCTATTAATCGCCTTTCGCAATCGCCGCATGGGACAGCTTTATTGATGTTTCGAAAGATTCCAATTCAAATATCGGACGAGAGAAACTGATCGTGAGAGCGCGGATGACATCGCCATACGAACCCTGGGACGAGGCGCGCGGCGCTGAGATCATCGCCGAACATGCCGGGCTCGAAGGCGCCACGCTGGTGATGCTGCACGCACTGCAGGAAGCCTTCGGCTACGTCCCGGAGCCAGCCATCCCGATGGTGGCGGAGGCGCTCAATCTGTCCCGCGCCGAGGTGCACGGTGTATTCACCTTCTACCACGACTTCCGCAAGCAACCGGCCGGACGGCACGTCCTGAAACTGTGCCGCGCCGAGGCCTGCCAGGCCGCCGGCGGCGATGCGCTGGCGGCGCGCGCCGAGGCCAAGCTCGGGGTTTCCCTTGGAAATACCACCGCGGATGAACGCGTGACCCTGGAGCCGATCTACTGCCTCGGGCTCTGCGCCACCGCGCCGTCGGCGATGCTGGACGGCCGCGTGGTCGGCCGGCTCGACGCGGCGCGGATCGACGCGCTGGTCGCGGAGGCACAGCGATGAAGATGCGGATCTTCGTTCCCCGCGATGCCGGCGCGATTGCCGTCGGTGCCGACGATGTGGTTGCGGCGCTCGAGCAGGTTGCCGAGCAGCGCGGCCTCCCGATCGAGATCATCAGGACCGGATCGCGCGGGCTTTACTGGCTGGAGCCGATGGTCGAGGTCGCAACCGTCAAAGGCCGCGTCGCGTATGGCCCGGTGAGCGCGGCGGATGCCGCTTCCGTGTTCGACGCGATGGCCAGCAACGGTCCGCATGCCCTGCGGCTTGGCGTCGCAGACGAAATTCCCTGGCTGAAGCGGCAGACCCGCCTCACCTTCGCCCGCTGCGGCGTGGTCGATCCGCGCTCGGTCGAGAGCTACCGCGCCCATGGCGGCTACAAGGGCCTGGAGCGGGCGCTGACGCTGACCTCCGACCAGATCCTGGCCGACGTCACCACCTCGGGCCTGCGCGGCCGCGGCGGCGCCGGCTTCCCGACCGGCATCAAGTGGAAGACGGTGGCGCAGACCAGCGCCGACCGCAAATACATCGTCTGCAACGCCGACGAGGGCGACAGCGGCACTTTCGCCGATCGCATGATCATGGAAGGCGACCCCTTCGTCGTGATCGAGGGCATGACGATATCAGGCATCACGGTCGGCGCCACCAAGGGCTACATCTACATCCGCTCGGAATATCCGCATGCGGTCGAGGCGATGAACGCGGCGATTGCGGCCGCCCGGCGCGCCGGCTTCCTAGGTAACGCTATCTGCGGCAGCAGGCATGAGTTCGATCTCGAAGTGCGGGTCGGCGCCGGCGCCTATGTCTGCGGCGAGGAGACCTCGCTGCTGGAGAGCCTCGAGGGTCGGCGCGGGATCGTGCGGGCCAAGCCGCCGCTGCCGGCGCACAAGGGCCTGTTCGGCCGCCCCTCAGTCATCAACAACGTGCTGTCGTTCGCCGCGATTCCCTTCATCCTCGACAACGGCGCCAAGGCCTATGCCGATTTCGGCATGGGCCGCTCGCGCGGCACGATGCCGATCCAGCTCGCCGGCAACATCAAATATGGCGGGCTGTTCGAGACCGCATTCGGCGTCACGCTCGGCGATCTCGTCGACGACATCGGCGGCGGCACGTTCACCGGACGCCCGGTGCGCGCGGTGCAGGTCGGCGGGCCGCTCGGCGCGTACTTCCCCCGCGCCCTGTTCGATACGCCGTTCGACTATGAAGCGTTTGCGGCGCGCGACGGCCTGATCGGCCATGGCGGCGTCGTGGTGTTCGACGACAGCGTCGACATGGCGAAGCAGGCGCGTTTCGCGATGGAATTCTGCGCCATCGAGTCCTGCGGCAAGTGCACGCCGTGCCGGATCGGTTCGACCCGCGGCGTCGAGACCATCAACAAGATCATCGGCGGCGACCGTGTCGCGGAAAACCTCGCCGTGGTCGAAGACCTTTGCAACACCATGAAATTCGGCTCGCTCTGCGCGCTCGGCGGCTTCACGCCCTACCCCGTGATGAGCGCACTGAAACATTTCCGGGAAGATTTCGGCGGAAATCTAGGTCCCGCACCGGCCCGTCTGCAGGCCGCGGAATAGCAAGGAGATCACGATGTCGCTGATCCAGGAAACCGATTTCGGCACGCCCAAATCCAAATCCGAGACGATGGTCACGCTGACCATCGACGGCAACCGGATCACGGTGCCCGAGGGCACCTCGATCATGCGCGCGGCGATGGAAGCCGGCACCCAGATCCCGAAGCTGTGCGCCACCGACATGGTCGACGCGTTCGGCTCGTGCCGGCTCTGCCTGGTCGAGATCGAGGGCCGCGCCGGCACGCCGGCGTCCTGCACCACGCCCGCCATGAACGGCCTCGTGGTGCACACCCAGAGCGAGCGGCTGAAGAAGCTGCGCAAGGGCGTGATGGAGCTCTACATCTCCGACCATCCGCTGGACTGCCTGACCTGTGCCGCCAACGGCGACTGCGAATTGCAGGACATGGCCGGTGCAGTCGGCCTGCGCGACGTGCGCTACGGCTATGAGGGCGAGAACCATGTGTTCGCTAAATCCCATGGCTGCGACAACGACGCCTGGATGCCGAAGGACGAGTCCAACCCCTACTTCACCTACGATCCCTCCAAGTGCATCGTCTGCTCGCGCTGCGTCCGCGCCTGCGAGGAGGTGCAAGGCACCTTCGCGCTGACGATCTCCGGCCGGGGCTTCGACAGCCGCGTCTCGCCCGGCATGAGCGAGAGCTTCCTCGGCTCCGAATGCGTGTCCTGCGGTGCCTGCGTGCAGGCCTGCCCGACCGCGACGCTGACCGAAAAATCCGTGATCGAGATCGGCCAGCCCGAGCACTCGGTGGTCACCACCTGCGCCTATTGCGGCGTCGGCTGCTCCTTCAAGGCCGAGATGCGCGGCGAGGAGGTGGTGCGCATGGTGCCCTGGAAGGACGGCAAGGCCAATCGCGGCCATTCCTGCGTCAAGGGCCGCTTTGCCTGGGGCTACACCACCCACAAGGAGCGCATCCTGAAACCGATGATCCGCGAGCGGATCGAGGATCCCTGGCAGGAGGTGTCGTGGGACGAGGCGCTCAACTTCGCCGCGGCGAAGTTCAAGGGCATTCAGCAGAAGTACGGCCGCGATGCCGTCGGCGGCATCACCTCGTCGCGCTGCACCAATGAAGAGACCTACCTGGTGCAGAAGCTGATCCGCGCCGGCTTCGGCAACAACAACGTCGACACCTGCGCCCGGGTCTGCCATTCGCCGACCGGTTACGGCTTGTCCTCGACCTTCGGCACCTCGGCCGGCACGCAGGATTTCGATTCGGTGGAGGACACCGACGTCGCCGTGATCATCGGCGCCAACCCGGCTTCGGCGCATCCGGTGTTCGCCTCGCGCCTGAAGAAGCGGCTGCGCCAGGGCGCCAAGCTGATCGTGATCGATCCGCGCCGCACCGAGATGGTGGAATCGCCGCACGTCAAGGCACTGCATCTGCCGCTGCTGCCCGGCACCAACGTCGCCGTGCTCACCGCGCTGGCGCATGTCATCGTCACCGAAGGCCTCGTCGACGAAGCTTTCGTGCGCGAGCGTTGCGACTGGAGCGAGTTCCAGGATTGGGCGGCGTTCGTCGCCGATCCCAAGAACAGCCCGGAAGCCACCGCGATCATGACCGGCGTCGATCCGCAAGTGCTGCGCGAGGCGGCGCGGACCTACGCCACCGGCGGCAATGGCGCGATCTATTACGGGCTCGGCGTCACCGAGCACAGCCAGGGCTCAACCACGGTGATCGCGATCGCCAACCTGGCGATGGCGACCGGCAATATCGGCCGTCCGGGCGTCGGCGTGAACCCGCTGCGCGGCCAGAACAACGTACAGGGCTCCTGCGACATGGGCTCGTTCCCGCACGAGTTCACCGGCTATCGCCATGTCGGCACCGACGCCGTGCGCGAGCAGTTCGAGGCGATGTGGAACGTCAAGCTCAACAAGGAGCCGGGCCTGCGCATCCCCAACATGTTCGACGCCGCGATCGAGGGCACCTTCATGGGCCTCTACGTGCAGGGCGAGGACATCCTGCAGTCGGATCCGAACACCAAGCATGTGGTCGCAGCATTGTCGGCGATGGAATGCGTCATCGTGCACGATCTCTTCCTGAACGAGACCGCGAACTACGCGCACGTGTTCCTGCCCGGCTCGACCTTCCTGGAGAAGGACGGCACCTTCACCAATGCCGAGCGCCGCATCCAGCTGGTCCGCAAGGTGATGACGCCGCGCAACGGCTATGCCGACTGGGAAGTGACCATCATGCTCGGCAAGGCGATGGGCTTTGAGATGAAGTACAACCATCCGTCCGAGATCATGGATGAGATCGCGGCGCTGACGCCGACCTTCGCCGGGGTGTCCTTTGCCAAGCTCGAGGAACTCGGCTCGGTGCAGTGGCCCTGCAACGAGAAGGCGCCGGAAGGCACGCCGGTGATGCATATCGGCGGCTTCGTGCGCGGCAAGGGCAAGTTCATCGTCACCGAATATATCGCGACCGACGAGCGTACCGGCCCGCGCTATCCGCTGCTGCTCACGACGGGGCGCATCCTCAGCCAGTACAATGTCGGTGCGCAGACAAGGCGCACCGAGAACGTGGTGTGGCATGCCGAGGATCGGCTCGAGATCCATCCGCACGATGCCGAGCAGCGCGGCGTGCGCGACGGCGACTGGGTCCGGCTCGCAAGCCGCGCCGGCGAGACCACCTTGCGCGCGCTGATCACCGACCGCGTGGCACCGGGCGTGGTCTACACCACGTTCCATCACCCGGACACGCAGGCCAACGTCATCACGACCGAGTTCTCCGACTGGGCAACCAACTGTCCGGAGTACAAGGTCACGGCGGTGCAGATCTCGCCGTCGAACGGCCCGAGCGACTGGCAGAAGGCCTATGACGAGCAGGCGCGCAACTCCCGCCGCATCGCGCCGGTCGTGGAAGCCGCGGAGTAGCGATGCGCGAGCCCGTCCAACAGGCGAGGCGAAAGGTCTGGCGCGACGGCGCCTTCAGCGGCGGCACGCGTCTCATACCCGAAGAGACGGCGCTGGCGCTGACCTACAATGGCGGCACCTATGCCGTGATGATGGGCACGCCGGAGGACCTCGACGATTTCGCCACAGGCTTCAGCCTGAGCGAAGGCATCGTGCGATCGCCTGACGAGATCGAGACGCTCGATATCGTCGAGCTCGACGACGGCATCGAGCTGCGGATGTGGCTGAAGTCCGAGCAGGCCGGGCGGATCTCCGAACGGCGGCGGCACATTGCCGGCCCGACCGGCTGCGGCCTCTGCGGCATCGATTCGATCGCCGAGGCGGTTCGGCCGGCCGCGACCGTGTCCGCCGGCCGCGCCTTCTCGCCGCGCGAGATCATGACGGCGGTGGCCGCGGTCGCGCCGCTGCAGGAGATCAATCACCAGACCCGCGCGGTGCATGCCGCCGCGTTCTGGACGCCGGCACGCGGCATCGTCGCACTGCGCGAGGATGTCGGCCGCCATAACGCCCTCGACAAGCTCGCCGGCGCACTCGCGCGCGACAGGGTCGCGGCGCATGAGGGCATGGTGCTGCTGACCAGCCGCGTCTCGGTCGAGATGGTGCAGAAGACCGCCGCGATCGGCGCGCCGCTGATTGCCGCCGTCTCGGCCCCGACCGCGCTCGCGGTCAGGATGGCCGATGCCGCCGGCATCACGCTGGCCGCGATCGCCCGCTCGGACGGATTTGAGATATTCACGCATCCGGAACGCGTCACGGGCGCGGTCGCCGGCAAGGAGTCCCCGTATGTCGTCGTCGCCTGACAAACTGGTCTATATGGCAAACCAGATCGGAAAGTTCTTCCAGAGCCAGGGCCACGATCGCGCCGTGCAGGGCATCTCCGAGCACATCTGGAAGTTCTGGGATCCGCGGATGCGCAAGCAGATCTTCTCCCATCTCGACGCCGGCGGCGCCGGCCTCGACCCCGACGTGCTCGACGCCTTGCAGAAGCTGAAGCTGCAGGCGTAACTTTCGGAGCGTGCACCGAGCCGTAGGGTGGGCAAAGGAGCGCAGCGACGTGCCCACCATCCGCGACGTGCTCGCGAAGGTGGGCACGCTCCGCTTTGCCCACCCTACACAGCTCAACCACCGCTCACGATCGCACTGAACACGCGGCGCACTTCGCCTTGCGTCTCGCGCAGGCGGGCTTCCAGCGAGGAAAAATCCGGGGTGTCGCCGGCGCGGGCCATCACCCGCCGCAGGTCCTCGCCGGCCGTCTCCGGGTTGAACTTGCCGGTGACGCAGAGCCGCAGGATCTGGGTCAGATCGTGATACAGCCGCGCCGCCTGGCGCAGGATCTCGGCCTCGGACTGGCCGAGCAGGCCGAGCTTGGCGGCATTGTCGAGCACCTGCAGCGTCGAGACGCTGAGGATTTCCGGCTTCACCGCAGCATGCGCCAGCTGCAGATACTGCGCGATGAAATCGATGTCGACGAGCCCGCCGGCGGCGAGCTTGAGGTCCCAGATATCGCCCTCGCCCTTTTCAAGCGCGATCGCGCGCCGCATATCGGCGACGTCGGCCGCGGTCGACGCCGCATCGCGCGGCCGCGTCAGCACGCCCCGGATGATCGCCTCGATCTTCTCGCGGAACTCCGGCGCGGCCGAGATCACCCGCGCCCGCGTCAGCGCCATGTGCTCCCAAGTCCAGGCCTCGCGCTCCTGGTAATCGGCGAACGCATCGAGCCGCGAGGCCACCGGGCCGGCGCGCCCGGACGGGCGCAGCCGCATGTCGACCTCGTAGAGCACGCCGTAATTGGTGCGCGTCGTGAATGCGCTGATCAGGCGTTGGGTGAAGCGGGCAAAATATTGCGCGCCATGCAGCGAACGTTCGCCGTCGGAATCCGGCGCCTCGCTGTCATAGTCATAGAGCAGGATCAGGTCGAGATCGGAGGACGCCGTCATCTCGCGGCTGCCGAGCCGGCCCATCGCGATGATCGCGGTCTCTTGCCGCTTGATGCGGCCATATTGCGCGGCGAACTGGTCGGTGACGAGGCCATGCACGGTGTGCACGATGCCCTCCGCGACGTCGGCAAAGGCCGTAGAGGCATGCTGCGCCGACACCGTGCCGGACAGAATCCGCGTGCCGATCAGGAACAGGCTTTCCTGGCCGAACAGCCGCAGACGATCGAGAAAGTCCTCATAGGACGAGGCATCCTGCAGCGTGGCGGCGAGCCGCTCGGACAGCTCCTTCCTGTCCGGCATCGCGCCGAAGAAGCGCGGATCGATCAGGCCGTCCATGATCTGCGGCTGGCGTGCCAGCATGTCGCCGAGCCGCGGCGCGGCACCCAGGATCAGCGCCACCAGCGCGACGAAGTCGCGATTCTGGCTGAGCAGCGAGATCAGCCGGCCGCCGCGCTGCAGCGCGCCGAGAAAGCGGTCGAACGCCACCACCGCATCGTCGGGCTCCTCGGCATGCGCGAGCCCGTCGATCAGGCCGGGGATGAATTCGATGAACGCCGCGCGCGTCGCCTCGACGCGCAGCGCGCGATAGTCACCCTCGATCCATTGCTGCACGGTGCCGGCAACGGCGACCGGCTTCTTGAAGCCGAGATGGGCGAGATGCTCGATCAGGCGCCCATCCTCGGGCCCGGCCCCATAATTGATCTCCGGAGACCTTGCGGTGCCGGTCGGATCGTCGCCCTCGAACAGCTTGCCGTAATGGCCTTGCACGATCTTGAGCTGGCCGAGCAGGTCCCTGGCAAAAGCCTCGCGATTCTCGTAGCCGAAGAAATGCGCGAAGCGTTCGACCGCGTCCGACTGCTCGGGCAGCGCATGGGTCTGCTCGTCGGCGATCATCTGCAGCCGGTGCTCGACCCTGCGCAGGAACTCATAGGCCGTCGTCAGCTCGTCGCGCGCCTCGTGGGTGATCCAGTTGCTATCAGCGAGCACGTCGAGTGCCTGCAGCGTCGGGCGCACGCGCAGCTCGGGATGCCGGCCGCCCGCGATCAGCTGCTGGGTCTGGGCGAAGAACTCGATCTCGCGAATGCCGCCGCGACCGACCTTGACGTTGTGGCCCTCGACCGAGATTTCGCTCTGGCCGCGATAGGTCTGCATCTGCCGCTTCATGTCGTGAACGTCGGCGAGCGCGGCAAAATCCAGATGCTTGCGCCAGACGAACGGCGCGAGCTCGGCGACGAGCGCGTCGCCCGCCATGGCGTCGCCGGCGCAGGGCCGCGCCTTGATCATCGCGGCGCGCTCCCAGGTGCGCCCTTCCCGCTCGTAATAATGCAGCGCGGCGTCGGTGGAGATCGCGACCTGGGTCGAGGCCGGATCCGGGCGCAGCCGCAGGTCGACGCGGAAGACATAGCCCTCCCCCGAGCGCTGCTGCAGCATCCGCGCCATCGCCTGGGTGACGCGGACGAAGAACGGCTGCGGCTCGATATCCTCGGCCAGCGAGGTCGCCGTGCGGTCGAAGAAAACGATCAGGTCGATGTCACTGGAATAGTTCAGCTCGCCGGCGCCCATCTTGCCCATCGCGAGCACGATCAGGCCCGAGCCGATCTCGGGATGCTCGGGATCGACGGCCGTCATGCGGCCGCGCGCGACTTCCAGGCGGAACAAATAGCGCAGCGCCGACTGCACCGACGATACCGCGATATCGGTCAGCGCCGCGGTCACCTTCATGACCGGCCAGACGCCGCCGATATCACACAGCGCGATGACAAGCGCGGCCTCCGCCTTCATGCGGCGGAGCAGCTGCATGACGTCGGCCTCGCTGCCGGCGGCGAACACCTCGCGCGAGGTGGTCTCGATCAGGGCCGTGAGGTGCGACTCCGGGTCGCATGACAGGATCCGGACCAGCCGCGCGGCATCGGCGCGCGCCAGCTCGAACAGATAGGGCGAGAATTCGGCGATGCCGCGCAAGATATCGCGCGCGAACGGATGCTCCAGCAATGCTGTGAGCGCGGCCGATTGCGCCGGCTCGAGTTCGGCGAACCAGTCGGTCAGGCGCTGATCGGCAGATTGCGGCGCGGCGACACATGGTCCGGCCACGAACCGCGCGGCCAGACGATGTCGATCCGCGTTTCCCGGCGCGGCGGCATTCATGCCGCCTTCTGTGGCACATCCTGCGTTTGAGCCGCAAGCCTGTCACTGCCGCCCGCCCGCGCCGGCAGCACCAGGGTGGCGACCAGGCCCGGGCGCGCATCGCCGAGCCGCAGCTCGCCGCCATGCAGCGTTGCCACCGCCGAGGCCAGGCTGAGGCCGAGGCCGGAACCGGGCAAGGTGCGGCTCGCCTCGAGCCGCACGAATCGCTCCACCGCGTGCTTGCGATCGCCCTCGGGGATGCCCGGACCGTGGTCGCTGACGCTGAGCATGATCTGGTCGCCCTCGTGCCGCGCCTCGATCAGGATCTCTCGCGCATCGGCGTCGAGCGGCGGCACCGCCGCATCGGGCTTGCCGTATTTGATGGCGTTCTCGACCAGATTGGCGAGCGCCTGGCTGATCAATTCACGGTTGCCGTGGACCGGCGCCGGCGCGGTCTTGACCTGCAGGGTCATGCCGTCGTCCTCGGCCAGCGGCTCGTACAATTCGTGGATGCCGTTGGCGACGTCGGCGCCGTCGAAATCATCCATGTTGCCGCGTGCCTGGCCGGACTCGGCACGCGCGATCATCAACAGCGCATTGAAGGTGCGGATCAGGCCGTCGGACTCCTCGATCGTGCGCTCCAGCGCCGCCCGATAGTCGGCCTCGCTGCCGGACCGCGCCAGTGCCTCCTCGGCGCGGTTGCGCAGACGCGTCAGCGGCGTCTTGAGGTCGTGGGCGATGTTGTCCGAGACCTCCTTCAGCCCCATCATCAGCGCCTCGATGCGCTCCAGCATGGCGTTGAGGTTCTCCGCCAGGCGGTCGAGCTCGTCGCCGCTGCGGCCGACCGGCAGCCGGCCGGACAGATCGCCCGCCATGATGCGCTTGGTGGTGCCGGTCATGGCGTCGATCCGGTGCAGCACGCGGCGCGCGACGAAGATGCCGCCGCCGATGCCGAGCACGACGACGACGAGGATCGACCATTGCGCAGCCTTGGCGACGATCCCGAACAGCCGCCGCCGTTCCTCGAGATCGCGCCCGACCAGCAGGCGAAAGCCGTTCGGCAGCTCGGTGACGCGCACCAGCGCACGATGGTCGGTCTTGTCCTGGTCGTCGAACCGCCGGTAGGCGGTCTCCGACCAGCCCTGCATGCCCATCACGCCCGGCGCCAGCGACTCGACATTGCCGGCGAACGCCGTCCCTGCCGGGGTCGTGACCAGATAGAGGTTGGCGCCGGGCCGCAGCGCGCGGTAACTGATCGTGCGCGAGACGCCGGTCAAGCCGCGGCGATCATAGATGGCAGCGATCTCGCCGATCTCGGCATTGACGGTCGTGGTGATCTGCTCGGTGATCAGCCGGCGCGTATTCCAGGCGAAATAGGCCAGCAGCGAGGCGGCAAACAGCGCAAACAGGAACAGATACACCAGCGTCAGCCGGAACGCGGTGGTGCGGATCAGTTTGCCGAAGGCGGTCACGGTCTACCTGATGCCGTCGCGGATCATGTAACCCGCGCCGCGGATGGTGTGCAGCAACGGCCGCTCGAACCCCTTGTCGATCTTGGAGCGCAGCCGTGAGATGTGCACGTCGATCACGTTGGTCTGGGGATCAAAATGATAATCCCAGACGTTCTCGAGCAGCATGGTGCGCGTCACCACCTGGCCGGCGTGCTTCATGAGGTATTCGAGCAAGCGGAATTCGCGCGGCTGCAAGGTCAGCTCGTCCTTGCCGCGGGCAACGCGGTGCGAGAGGCGATCGAGCTCGAGATCGCCGACCCGATAGGTGGTCTCCTCGGCCGGGCCGACATTGCGCCGCGACAGCACTTCGATACGTGCGAGCAGCTCGGCAAAGGAATACGGCTTCGGCAGATAATCGTCGCCGCCGGCGCGCAGGCCCTTGATGCGGTCGTCGACCTGGCCGAGCGCGGAGAGGATCAGGACCGGCGTGCGGTTGCCCTTGTCGCGCAGGCTGCCGATCAGCGAGAGGCCGTCACGCTTCGGCAGCATGCGATCGACCACCAGCACGTCGTAGTCGCCGGTCTCGGCCATCGACAACCCTTCCTCGCCATCGGATGCGAGGTCGGCGATGTAGCCGACTTCCCGAAACGCCTTGACCAGATAGTCGGCCGACTCGCGGTCATCTTCGATGATCAGGATGCGCATTTGCGGAGCGGTTGCAGTCACGGGAATGGGCCCTCTCTCACCATGGCGCGGCCGGCCTGCACATGCAAGACGACCGCGCATATTCTTGATTTTTTGAGAAAAGTGGGCGGTGAAGCTGGGGGACTCCACCGCCCTGAGACCTTCCGACGGAGGGGGGCATATTCCATCGAAAGGCAACAATGGGAGCGAGCAAAGGGCCCGCCCCCCGGAAAGCGCCGTCGGCGGGGGCGACTGATGCCGGCGACACTTCCCATCTCATAGATAGTTAGCCTTTGGCCAAAGGCACGGCCACGAAGCGCGACGAACCGCCGCTCTTCACGCGCATGAGAACGCTGTTCTTGTTGTCATTGCGCGCCGCGGTGATTGCATCACGCACCTCACCGGCGGTGCCGACGGTCTTGCCCGCGACCTCGAGGATCACGTCGCCTTCCTTGAAGCCCCGCTCAGCGGCAGCACTCTTGGGATCGACTTCGGTCACGACCACGCCATCCTTGCCGGCACCCGCCACGCTGTTGGCAGGCGCCACGGTCAGGCCGAGCTTCGGCACGTCGGTGCCGCGGGACGCCCCGCCCTTGTCGCTGTTGTCGGTATCGGCCTTGGCCTCGAGGTTGTTCGGCAACTGGCCGAGCGTGAGGTTGACGACCTTGTCCTGGCCCTTGTGCAGCACGTTCAGCTTCACGGCGCTGCCGGGAGGCAGACCGCCGATGGTGCGGGCGAGCTCGCGGGCATCCTTCACCTGATCGCCGTTGACGGCGGTGATGACGTCGCCGGACTCGATGCCGGCCTTGGCCGCGGGGCCGTTGGCCTGCGGTTCGGCAACCAGCGCGCCTTCCGCCTTCTTCATGCCGAGGCTGTCGGCGATGTCAGAGGTCACCGGCTGGATCTGGACGCCGATCCAGCCGCGGCTGACCGAGCCCTTGTCCTTGAGCTGGGCGACGACGCTCTTCACGGTCGCGGCGGGAATCGAGAACGCGATGCCGACGCTGCCGCCGGACGGCGAGTAGATCGCGGTGTTGACGCCCATCACCTCGCCCGAGACGTCGAACGCCGGGCCGCCGGAATTGCCCTTGTTGACGGGCGCGTCGATCTGGATGAAGTCGTCATACGGACCGTTGCCGATGTCGCGGCCGGAGGCCGACACGATGCCCGCGGTCACGGTGCCGCCGAGACCGAAGGGATTGCCGACCGCCAGCACCCAGTCGCCGATCCGCGGCTTGGTGTCGGAGAGTTTTGCGAACTGGAAGTTGGAGCCGCCCTCGACCTTGATCAGCGCAAGGTCGGTGCGCGGATCGGTGCCGATCACTTTCGCGGAATAGGTCTTGCCGTCGTCGGTCGTGACCTCGACCTTGTCGGCGCCGTCGACGACGTGGTTGTTGGTCACGGCATAACCGTCAGCCGAGATGAAAAAGCCGGAGCCCTGGCCGGTGACCACGCCACCGCCACGCGGTCCACCGCGCAGACCCGGGGGCAGACCATCCGGACCGCCGAAGCGGCGGAAGAAGCGCTCCATCGGCGAACCCGGCTGGAACGGCGAATCGTCGTTGCCATCATCCTTCGCGACCTTCTCGCGGATGTTGACCTTGACCGAGATCACCGACGGCTTCACGCGCTCGACGATGTCGGCGAAGCCGACCGGCTGCTGGACCTTCTTGACCTCGTTGTTGACCTGCGCGTGCGCCGGGGTCGTGAACAGGTCGGCCGGATTGTGCGAGGGGCTGAGGCCATAGGTGGCGGCACCGAGGCCGGCCACGACCGAGGCCATCAGCGCCAGCCTGCGGGCGGAGAACAGAGAGCGCTTCGGCGCCTTGTAGGACGGAAGGGACGAGAGGTCGGGACGGTCGGTCATTCTTGAAATCTCCAAGGCCAGAATCGGCGGTGCGGGGGCAGGCACCCGATGCGGCTGAACATGGGGTCAGCAGCCTTACAGCGCGCTGGAGGCGGAATTAAACTTTTGTAATTAAGCGCAACCCGGCGTGCGGCAGAATAGCGCAGGCAAAATAAGAGGTTACGAAGGAACTAAATCCGCTCTTCGGGCGCGACGTCCCCCGCCAGCAGCCGGTTGAGGCGGGCCTCTTCGTCGGCCGTCAGCGCCGCGGCCGTGTCCCCCTCGCGATTTGCCGCATTCGGCCGCCGCCGGCCAAGGCGCCAGAGCGCGAAACCGCCCGCCAAGAGCGCGAACGGCGGGGTCAGCCAGAGCAGCAGCGTGTGCTCGTTGAGCCTTGGCTTCAGCAGGACGAATTCGCCGTAGCGCGCCACCAGGAAGTCGATCACCTGGCGGTCGCTGTCGCCGGCTGCGATGCGCTCGCGGACCAGCAGGCGGAGGTCGCGCGCCAGCGGCGCCTCGGAATCGTCGATCGACTGGTTCTGGCAGACCATGCAGCGCAGCTCCTTGGAGAGCTCGCGCGCCCGCGCCTCCTTGGCCGGATCAGCCATGATCTCGTCGGGCTGCACGGCACGCGCCGGCATCGCGCCCAGCGCCAGGGTCGCGGCCAGCAGGCCGGCGGCAAGATGGCGCGACCGCATCATTCGGCCGCCTGCAATGCGCGGGCGGCTGCGGCCTTCGCCGGCTTCGGCGCACCGACCCGCAAGCGGCGATCCGACAGCGACAGCATGCCGCCGAAGGCCATCAGCACCGGGCCCCACCAGATCAACAGCACCAGCGGCTTGTGATAGATGCGCACGGCGATGGCGCCGTCGGCGGCGGTATCGCCGAGCGAGATGTAGAGCTGGCTCGCGCCGCGCGACAGCAGCGCGGCTTCGGTGGTCGAGGCGCCGCGCGTAGTGAAGTTGCGTTTCGAGGGCGTCATCACGCTGATCTTCTCGCCGCCCTCGCTAACGCTGAACTGGGCCACCATCTCGCGGAAATTCGGCCCCTGCCGCTGCGTCAGGCCGTCGAGCTTCAACTGGTAGCCGGCGACCCGGGCGACGTCGTCCGGCTTCATGGCGCCGATATATTCGCTATTCCACGTGGTCTCGCAGACGATCCCGATCAGCGCGATGCCGAGGCCGGCGTGTGCCAGCGCGGTCCCCCAGGTCGAGCGCGGCAGGCCACGGGCGCGGCGCAGCGAGATCGATGTCGGAACGCGAAACAGCGCCACGCGCTCGGCAAGATCACACAGCGCGCCCACGATCACGAACACCGCAAGCCCGATCGCGAGCGGCGCCAGGGTTGCGCCGCCATAGGTCCAGGCAAACACCAGCGCGATCGCAACCAGCGCAACGATGCCGGCCGCGATCAGCCGCTGCGCCGCGCCGAGCAGGTCACCGCGCTTCCAGGCCAGCAGCGGCCCGAACGGCACCGCAATCAGCAGCGGCAGAAACAACGGCGCGAAGGTGAAGTTGAAGAACGGCGCACCGACCGAGATCTTCTCGCCGGTAAGCACCTCGAGCGCCAGCGGATACAGCGTGCCGATGAACACGGTCGCGCAGGCCGTCGTCAGCAGCAGATTGTTGAGCACCAGCGCGCCCTCGCGCGAGATCGGCGCGAACAGCCCGCCCTGCTTCAGCGCCGGCGCGCGCCAGGCATAGAGCGACAACGAGCCGCCGATGAAGACGAACAGGATCAGGAGAATGAAGACGCCGCGGGTCGGATCGGTGGCGAAGGCGTGCACCGATGTCAGCACGCCCGAGCGCACCAGGAAGGTGCCGAGCAGCGACAGCGAGAAGGTCAGGATCGAAAGCAGCACGGTCCAGACCTTCAGCGCGTTGCGCTTCTCCATCACCAGCGCCGAATGCAGCAGCGCGGTGCCGGCGAGCCACGGCATCAGCGAGGCGTTCTCGACCGGATCCCAGAACCACCAGCCGCCCCAGCCGAGTTCGTAATAGGCCCAGTACGAGCCCATCGCGATGCCGAGCGTCAGGAATATCCACGCCAGCAGCGTCCACGGCCGCACCCAGCGGGCCCAGGCGGCGTCGATACGGCCCTCGAGCAACGCCGCCACCGCAAAGGAGAACGAGATCGAGAATCCGACATAACCGAGATAGAGCATCGGCGGATGCACCGCGAGGCCGATGTCCTGCAGCACCGGATTGAGATCGCGACCCTCGAGCGGTGGATTGGCGATGCGCAGGAACGGGTTCGAGGTGATCAGGATGAAAAGATAGAAGGCGCTGGCGACCCAGGCCTGCACCGCCAGCACATGCGCGCGCAGCGACAGCGGCAGATTGTTGCCGAAGGCCGCAACGAGGCCGCCGAACAGCGCCAGGATCGACACCCACAGGAGCATCGAGCCTTCGTGATTGCCCCAGACGCCGGTGATCTTGTAGATCAGCGGTTTCAGCGAATGCGAATTCTCGTAGACGTTGGCGACCGAGAAATCCGAGGTGACGTGCAAGGTCACCAGCGCTGCGAACGAGGCCGCGACGAACAGCAATTGCGCGAGCGCGGTGGAGCGCGCCACATTCATCAGCGCTGCGTCGCGCCAGCGCGCGCCGATCAGCGGCACGATCGACTGGATCAACGCCAGCCCAAGCGCGAGCACCAGGGCATAATGTCCGCTTTCGGCGATCATCGCATCGTTCCCCCGGTCGGCGCCGCAGAGGCGCTCGGCTTGCCGTAGTCGTCTTTCCAGTGGCCCTGTTTCTTCAGGGCGTCGGCGACATCCTTCGGCATGTAATTCTCATCGTGCTTGGCGAGCACGGTGTCGGCGCGGAACACGCCGGACGCGTCCAGTGCGCCCTCGGCGACGATGCCCTGCCCTTCGCGGAACAGGTCCGGCAGGATACCCTTGTAGGCGACCGGCAAGGTTGCGCTGCCGTCGGCAACGGTGAAGGTGACGGCGAGATTGTCGCCCCGCTTGAGCGAACCGGTCTCGACCAGACCGCCGAGACGGAAGCGCTTGCCGGGCCCGATATGCTTCTCGGCGACCATCGACGGCGTCGAGAAGAACACGATGGAATCGCGCAGCGCGTTCAGCACCAGGCCCGCGGCGATGCCGAGCACCACGAGCGCGCAGCCGATCAGCGTCAGACGCCGTTGCTTCCTGGTCATAATCCATCCTTGCGCATGACGTTCTCCGAAAACCGCTGCGCACTTTTCGGCGTCATGCGCTATCCATCCAGCCCGAGATTCTTCAGCCCCTCGTTGAGCTGGCGCAACCGCTCGGCATCCTTGCCCACAGCCTGGCGCGCATCGGCAAGTGCGCTCATCGCCTTGTCGCGCTCGCCCATCACGAGATAGGCGCGCACCAGGCGGAGCCAACCATCGACATCGTCGCCGTTCTGCTTCAGCCGGGTCGCCAGCCGATCGACCATGCCCTGGATCATGCTGCCGCGATCGGCTTCGCTCATGTTCTTCGCCGCGGCCATCGCGCCCTCCGGCAGGACCGGTGCGGTCACGCCGCCGACCCGCACCAACGCGGCCTGCACCAGCGGCCGCCATGGCGCGTCGGCCGGTGCCTTGGCCAGCATCTTCTGCCAGATCGCGCTGGCGTCAGCCTTGCGGCCGTCCTGCTCGGCGGCGAGGCCGAGGAAATAGTCGGCCTTGGCGTTATCGGCATCGAGCACCACCGCGCGCTCGAACTCGCCCTTGGCTTCCGCGGTGACGACGCCCCCGGCGGTGCCCATCAGCGCCTCGCCGAGATCGGCGCGGCGGTCGGCGGTCTCGCCGGCATAGGTGATGGCGTTGCGGTAGGCGCGGACCGCATCGTCGTAACGGCCGAGCCGCGACAGCACCGGCGCCAGCACGGCCCAACCGCGGCCGTCGGTCGGGCTCTTCTCCAGATGGGCCTCGACCTGCGCCACCAGATTGGCCAGCGGCTGGTTGGCGTCGGCGACCCGAGTGCGCTCGGACAACGGGAAGTCTCCGAGCCGCGGCGAACCGAGCGTGAGGTAGAAGCTGGCCGCAATGACCGGCAATCCGACCAGGGCCACCGTCGCGGCGGCGCGCCGGAGCTTGAGATTGCCTTTGGCGGGTGCTTCACGGCTGCTCTGGTCGGCGGCCGCCAGCAGCCGTCGGCTGATCTCGATCCGGGCGGCATCGGCCTCGTTGGCGCCGATCACCCCTGAAGCCATGTCGCGGTCGATCTCGGCAAGCTGGTCGCGGTAGACCACGACCTCGCTGCCGCCGCTCTCCGCCCGCCCGGCACGGCTGAGCGGCCACAGCACGGCAAAGATCGCCGCGACCGTCATCAGCGCGAACACAAACCACAGCGTCATCAAGCGGTTCCCGGACGGAACGGCGGCTTCCGGCAAGCCGCCTTAGAATCGCTTTACACTACAGGCGGCGAGCCCGGCAATTGACAATTACTGGATCGAAAGAGGGCCTCGAAACTGCGCGGTCCTGGCCGGCGGCCGCCGCGGTCTCGCTAGCCCGCGCGGGAGGATTTCCGCTCGCCGGTGATGGCGTTTTCGGCCGCCCGGTTCATCAGCGAGGCATAGTCGTGGCCGAACAGCACCTCGCAGAACCGGATCGCGGCCTTGACCTGCTGCTGCCGAAAGACGCGCACCCGGGCGTCGCCGCCGCGCAGCGACTGCACCAGCCCCTCGGTCGACTGCTCGACATAATGTTGCAGGTCGGAGAAGGTTCGCAGCGTCACCTCGTTGATGGCAAGCTCGCTGGCATAGGTACGGCACACCGCGACGAAATCGATCAGGGCGGCGGCGTCCTCGACCTCGGATTGGTCGATCTTGGCGCCTGCGGAGATGTCCTTGTCGGCGCGCTGGCGCAGGATGCGGCGGACCCGGCCCGGCACGCTGTCGATCTCCGATTGCAGCGCGTTGGAGGTATCGGCGCGCACCGAGGTGAGCTGGCGGCCCCAGGTGGAATCGTTGCGCAGATCGAGCTCCGTGCGCAGGCCGCGGACACCGTCATGCAGGGTCTTGAGCTGCTCGCCGACATAGTCGAAATGGCCGCGCCGGATGTCGGTGCGCAGGCAGGCGGCGACGAAGGACAGGTCATGCAGCGCGATGGTGACGGCGATGCCGTACGGCGTGGCCGCGACCCGCAGCTCGTCGTCGGAGGCCGCCATCTTGATCGCAAGGCGGACGATCTGCCACGGCGCGGCCAGCCGCTGCGCGATCAAGGACAGCGCGAACGGCAGCAGTTGCGGGGTCTGCAACGAGGGCAGCTTGAGCGCATCGGTGGCGGAGGCGATCTGGGAATCGGCGAACATCCGGATCTGGCTCGGCAGCCGGCTGCCCAGGGTTTCCAAAGCTTCGTGCGCCTGCAGGACGGCACCGATCGGCAGCAAGTCATCGATCACGGCGGGCGGACCGACGCGCGACAGCGCGCGCTGACGGTCCTCGCCCTGCACCGGCGTCGCGATCTTGATGATGGCTTCCGCAGCCGCGAGCTGAAACTTGCGCGCGGCAGTCTCGATCGGGCCGCTGTCCGACGCCGCAGCCAACGCCGCCTCGAATTCACGCGCCGGCTCCGGCGCGCCCTCGCGGGCCAGCCACTGCCAGATCGGCAGCAGCGAGCCGCGCTTGACCTGGCCCGGCCGGGTCGGAAAATTGGTTTCGGCGAGGAACGGCTCGAGCGGCCGGAACAACAGCCGCGCCGGGTCGTCGGTGCGCGGCAGGACCTGTTCGTCCTCCTCGACACCGCGGACGATCTTGCGCAGTTGCTCCAGCACCAGGTTGGCGACGGTGACGTCGTCGCCACGCTCGACCGCGCGCTCGAGCTCCCGCATCAGCAGCGCCTGCGATTGCGGCGGAAGCTGCGCAAGATAATCCTTCAGCCGCTCGGTCGAATTCTGGCTCATGCGCCCGGTGATGAAGCTCGATGCCCCACGGAGCGCCCGAGGCGCCTCCCGCGCCCGATGATAGGAGGGGGCCGTTAAGAAGCCGTTTAGGAATAGTGACAGCTCCGAGACGCGCGGATACGCCGTGCCAACCATGTGCGCGGCGGGTGGATGCAGGATTTCGGAATAATGAAAAAATACGACTGATTTGCCCGACGCGTCAAGCGCTATTTCGAAGCCGGCGGCCGCCTGTTCCTTTGCATGGGGTTGTTTTCGATGTTTTGGCTAGACGCCCGGCAGCACGAGCTCTGCGCGCAGGCCGCCGATCGGCGCATTCAACAAATTGAGGTTGCCGCCATAGAGGCCCGCGAGATCGGTCACGATCGACAGGCCGAGCCCCGAGCCCGGCTTCGACTCGTCGAGCCGCTGGCCGCGCCGCGACACCTGGGCGCGCTCGGCCTCCGACAGACCGCGTCCGTCGTCGTCGACCACGATGCGCAAGCGGCGTCCGGCGCCGGCCTCCTTCGGCGGCTCGACCAGGACCTCGACGAAGACCTGGGAGGCGGCCCATTTGCAGGCATTGTCGACGAGATTGCCGACCATCTCCTCGAGGTCCTGCCGCTCGCCGCGGAACCGCGCCGCGGGATCGGCCTTGGCCTGGATCGAGATCTCGCGATCGCGATGGATCTTCTCCATGGTCCGCCGCAGCGCCTCGATCGCGGGTGCCACGTCGGTGATGGTGCTGACGATGCTGGCGCGGGCGGCGATCCGCGCACGCTCCAGATGGTGGGCGACCTGGTCGCGCATCACCTCGGCCTGCTCCAGCACCTTGCTCGCGAAGGGATCCGCTGTATGTGCACCGGCCTCGTTGACGATCACCGACAGCGGCGTCTTGATGGCGTGCGCGAGATTGCCGACATGGGTGCGCGAACGTTCGACGATCTCGCGGTTGGCGTCGATCAGCGCATTGGTCTCGCGCGCCAGCGGCGCGATCTCGACCGGGAAGTTGCCCTCCAGCCGCTCGGCGCGGCCGGAGCGGATGTCGGCGATCGCATCCGAGATGCGCTTGAGCGGCGCCAGACCGTAACGGACCTGGAACACCGTCGTCAGCAGCAGCACGATGCCGAGCGCGGCGAACGTGCCGCCGAGATAATAATCGAAGCTGCGCGTCTCGTCGAAGATCTCGGTGGCGTCGCCGGCGACACTGACCAGGAACTTGCCGTCGGCACCGAGGTCGACCGGACGTTCGACCATGCGCAGGCTTTGGCCCTCGGGCCCGTCGACATAGCCGAGGCGGACGCCGGCCGCGGTCAACTCGACGCCGTTCTCCTCGAGCTTGGGCAGCTTCTTGTCCCACAGCGAGCGCGACGCGCGGGTTTCGCCTTTCTCGGTGTCGGTGCGGGTGATCTGCCAGTACCAGCCCGACAGCGGCAGGTCGAACAGCGGCTCGCCGAGCGACTGGAACTGGCGGTCGGCCGGCTCGTCCGGCGTCGCGACCTCCGCGATCAGCGTGCGCAGATACAGATTGAGCCGGCGGTCGAAGGCGCGCTCGGTCGCGTCGCGGTAGACCGATGACAGGATGACGCCTGTGATTGCCAGGATCACCACCAGCCAAGCGGTCGCCGACACGAACAGTCGGGTGGCAAGGGAGCTTCCGCGCATCAGGGCACGGTCTCGAAGGTCGGGTCAGCGGGCGTCGACATGGCAATCCCCTCCGGGGCGTGCAGATGATGCCGATACCCGCGCGCCGATCAAGCGCCTGGTGGCGGCGGCGCCAGCATATAGCCAAGGCCGCGCACGGTCTGGATGATCTCGACCTCGAGCTTCTTGCGGATGCGGCCGACGAACACCTCGATGGTGTTGGAGTCGCGGTCGAAGTCCTGGTCGTAGAGATGCTCGACCAGCTCGGTGCGCGACACCACCCGCCCGGTGTGGTGCATCAGATAGTCGAGCAGATTGTATTCGTGCGAGGTCAGCTTGATCGGGTTGCCGTTGACCGTGACGCGCTTGGTGCGGGTGTTCAGGATCACGGGGCCGCAGACCAGCTCGACCTGGGCATGCCCGGTGGAGCGGCGCAGCAGCGCGCGAATCCGCGCCAGCACCTCCTCGAGATGAAACGGCTTTGCGACATAGTCGTCGGCGCCGGCGTCAAAACCCTGCACCTTGTCGCTCCAGCGGTCGCGCGCGGTGAGGATCAGGACCGGCATCACCCGCTTGTTGCGGCGCCAGGATTCGAGCACCGAGATGCCGTCCATCTTCGGCAGGCCGATATCCAGCACGACGGCATCGTAGGGTTCGCTGTCGCCGAGGAAATGTCCCTCCTCGCCGTCGAATGCGCGATCGACCACATAGCCGGCATCGGTCAGTGCGGTGGTGAGCTGGCGGTTCAGATCGGGATCATCCTCAACGACGAGCAGACGCACCTTGGCCTCCGAGAGTGAGCATTGCAATTTCTGGCATCAGATGAGGCTTTCGGCGGTGAACGGGCTATGAACGGGTCAACAGGCAAAATGTTACATTTTGGTCATTTGCCGACCTGATAGCAGATTTGGGACAGCCGGGACACGCAAGATCACGGACCGCAGAATTAACGATAATTCCCCGATCGAACCGTCGCAGCGCTCCCCGCGAAGGCCCGGGGGTTGCGGTCGTGGCGGCGGTAGCCTACCCCTATCCATTATGACCCAAACAATTGCCCGCATCGCGGGGTGGCTCGCCCTCGCCTCTATCGCGTTCGTGACGCTGTCGCCGATCAACGACCGGCCCTCGATCACCGGTGCGCAGATCGAGCATTTTGCGGCCTTCGCGCTGCTCGGCCTTGCGCTCGTGCTCGGCTATCCGCGGCGCCTGCTGCTGATCGTCGCCATTGTCGTCGGAAGCGCGTTCACGCTGGAGGCGATGCAGCTATTGACGCCCGATCGTCATGGCCGCGTGCTCGATGCGATGGTGAAAGCAGCCGGTGGCATTTGCGGGATCGGCGCAGGCTGGCTCGTGCTCGCGGTCCTGCTCGGACAGGTCGGCCGCTTCAAGAAGCTGCCCGAACAGTCGGCAGGCTGATCGCGGTAGCGACGCACTGCCGGAACTGCGGGCGTTAACCTGGATGGCAGGCGTGTTGCGGCCACCGCCCGCCCGCACCTAGAGCGTTTCTCGTTGATCGTCGCAACCATAATTCGAGACACCCGCAAACAGCGCTTGGCGTCGAAAAATGCGCGGTGCTATGAGTGGTGCGACGAAGCGAAAATCGCCGTCGCACAACGCAGAGACATCGCATGATCCTCGTCACCGGCGGCGCCGGCTATATCGGTTCACACGCTTGCGTCGCGCTGCTGTCGGCCGGCGAAGACGTCGTCGTGTTCGACAATTTTTCCAACAGCAGCCCGAAAGCACTGCAACGGGTGCAAGCGATCTGCGGCAAGCAACTCACCGTCGTCGAGGGTGACGTGCGCGACCAAAGCGCGCTGGAGAAGGCGCTGTCGCAGCACGGCTGCACCGCCGTGATGCATTTCGCCGGCCTGAAATCGGTGCAGGATTCGGTTGCCGATCCGCTCGAATATTACGATCAGAACGTGATCGGCTCGCACCGGCTGCTGCGCGCGATGCGCGCGACCGGCGTGCGCAAGATCGTGTTCAGCTCGTCCGCGACGGTGTACGGCACGCCGCAGTTCCTGCCCTACACCGAGCAGCACCCGCTGCGGGCGGTCAATCCTTATGGCCGCACCAAGCTGATGATCGAGGAGATGCTGCGGGACGTGTATGTCAGCGACGCCAACTGGTCGATCGCGATCCTGCGTTACTTCAACCCGGTCGGCGCACATGAGAGCGGCCTGATCGGCGAAGATCCCAAGGGCGTTCCCAACAACCTCGTTCCATTCGTCGCCCAGGTCGCGATCGGGCGCCGCGACCGGCTCAACATCTGGGGCAACGACTATGGCACGCCTGACGGCACCGGCGTGCGCGACTACATCCATGTGATGGATCTGGCCGCCGGCCATGTCTCCGCCCTCAAGCTGCTCGACACGCCGCAATGCTTTGCGGTCAATCTCGGCACCGGCGCCGGCTCCAGCGTGCTCGATGTCGTCAAAGCCTTCGAGACCGCGAGCGGCCGCCCGATCCCCTACGAGATCAAGCCGCGGCGCCCCGGCGACATCGACGCTTACTATGCCGCGACCGACTACGCCACGCGACTGCTCGGGTGGAAGGCGACCCGGTCGCTGGAGACGATGTGCGCCGACCACTGGCGCTGGCAGAGCAGCAATCCGAACGGATATGCGTGAGATGCGATCGGGTCGTGATGCGATCGCGATCGATCGCATCACGATCTCTAGAACTCACGCGCGCTGGTAATCATCCTCGATGCGGATGATGTCGTCCTCGCCGAAGTAGCTGCCGGTCTGCACTTCGATCAGCTCGAGCTGGATCTTGCCGGGGTTCTCCAGCCGATGCACCGCGCCGATCGGGATATAGATCGATTCGTTCTCGTGCACGGTCTTGATCAGCTCGTTGACGGTGACCTGCGCGGTGCCGCGCACCACGATCCAGTGCTCGGAGCGGTGGTGATGCTTTTGCAGCGACAACCGCCCGCCCGGCCGGACGATGATGCGCTTGACCTGGTGGCGGTCGCCATTGTCGACCGATTGGTAGGAGCCCCAGGGGCGATGCACCTGGATGTGGCTTTCGGTCACCTCAGGTGCGATGGCCTTGAGCTTGGCGACCAGCCGCTTCAGCCCGTTGGCGTCCTTCTGGCGTGACACCAGCACGGCGTCCTGGGTCGCGACCACGACGAGATCGTCGACGCCTTCGAGCGCAACCAGCGCACGGTCGGTGGTGACGTTGCAGTTGCGGGAGTCCTCGAACACCGCAGCGCCGCGCGCCGCATTGCCCTGGCTGTCCTTGTCGGAGAGCTCCCAGACCTGGCGCCACGAGCCGATGTCGGACCAGCCGCAGGCCACCGGGACGACAGCGGCGTGCGAGGTCTTCTCCATCACCGCATAGTCGATCGAGATCGCCTTGGCCGCGCCGAACGCCTGCGCATCGAGCTTGACGAAGCCGAGATCGCGCGCCGCGTTCGACACGGAGCCTTCGATCGAAGCAATGCTCGCGTCATCGACGTTGCGATATTCATCGAGCAGCATGCTGGCGCGGAACATGAAGTTGCCGCTGTTCCAGAGATAGCCTGCGTCGATATAGCCGGCCGCGGTCTGCGCATCCGGCTTCTCGACGAATTTTGCAACCGCCCTCACCTCTCCCGCGACCGTCTCGCCCGGGTTGATGTAGCCATATTCGGTCGCGGGTCGTTCCGGCCGGACGCCGAACGTCACGATACGGCCCTGCTCCGCCGCCGCCAATCCTTCGCGGCAGGCGGCGACGAAGGAGGGCGTGTCGCGCACCAGATGATCGGCGGCGAGTGCCAGCACGATCGCGCCGCTCTCGCGGCCTTGCGCGAACGCCGCACCGGCCGCGATCGCCGGACCCGAATCGCGCCGCATCGGCTCCAGCAGCACGTCGGCCTCGCGGCCGATCTCGGCCAGTTGCTCCAGCACCATGAAGCGATAGGCCTCGTTGGTAATCACGATCGGACGCTCGAACAGCGTCGCGTCCGCGACCCGCAGCAGCGTCTCCTGGAAGGTCGAGCGGGCCCCGAACAGCGACAGGAACTGCTTTGGATGCACCTCGCGCGAGGCCGGCCACAGCCGCGTCCCCGCGCCGCCGCACATGATCAGGGGAATAATTCGTCGGTCCATCGATGCCTCTAGTTAGTTCTGTCGTGATCGCGCTACTTACGCAGCAAGAACGATGCCAGGAAGATGGCATCGCCCTCGGCTGCCGGTTGCTCTGCCAATAAGCACGAACCACTTCATCCGTGTGAAAGTGACCGAACGAGGACAAGCGCCGGGCATTCCGCGTTCGTCATATCTCCGTGCCTCAAGATTTTCTCTCTGTCCCGCAGCATCGTGGAGGGATTCACGATCATGTTCACGGTATCGAACATTTCGCGCGTGCGCGGCGTGCACGGATTGATGTCAGGCAGTGCAAGAGAGATGTGTTTGCACACACCGTCACGACAACAATTTGGTGAATCTGTGAATCGATTGAGTCCCGTTGATCAAATGTCGCGCAGAGGCTGCATATTGAAGATGCTTCGCGGGCACGATTGATGATTGATCGCACAGGTGCGATGTGCTTCTCAACGCACCGATCCCCGATGAGGCGATATCTTGAAGATTTTCATCAATGGCCGCTTTCTGTCGCAGAAGCTGACCGGCGTTCAGCGCTATGCCGCCGAAATCGTCAAGGCGATGGACGGCCTGCTGACGTCCGGTGACGCGTCCGCTTTGCTGCAGGGCGCAGAGTGGACTTTGCTCGCGCCGCTCGATGCGAGCGAGGAACTCGCGCTGAGCGCCATAAGGATTCGCAATGTCGGGCGGTTGAACGGTCACGCCTGGGATCAGCTCGATCTTCCGCGCGCCGCCGCGGGCGGCCGCCTGATCAGCCTCGCCAATTCCGGCCCTGTGCTGCATTCCGATCACCTTGTCGTCATCCACGACGCACAGGTGTTCCGGCGGCCGGATTTCTTCAGCCGGCGCTATCTGACCGTTCACCGCACACTCGATCGCCTGCTCGCCCGGCGCGCGACCATCGCCACGGTGTCCGACTTTTCGCGTCGCGAGCTCGCAGCCGTCTTGAACTTGTCTGTCGAAAGAATTCCGGTGTTCTCGAACAGCGCGGAACATTTTGCCGCAACGAAGCCGGATTTCGCGGTCCTCGATCGGCTCGGCCTCGCACCTAATCGTTATTTTCTTTCCGTCGGTTCCATGACCAAGAACAAGAACATTTCACTCGCGATCGAGGCCGCGCGACGGCTGGATCGCCCGGATGTTCCACTGGTCGTCGTCGGCGGCGGCAACAATAAAGTGTTCCAGGACAACACGGCTGTCGCCGATCCTGGTCTCATTCTCGCCGGTCGGTTGAGCGACAGCGAGATCGCTGCACTTTATGCGCGAGCGCTGGCCTTCGTGTTCCCCAGCCTTTACGAAGGATTCGGCGTGCCGCCGCTCGAAGCGATGCTGTTCGGATGTCCGGTCATCGCTTCGACCGCCGACGCGGTTCGCGAGACCTGCGGCGATGCCGCTGCCTATTTCGATGCCAGCAACGCCGACGAGTTGCGTCAGCGCATGCTCGAAAGATTGGCAGCCGGAACAATCACCGAGGACGAGCGCAGCAGGCAACGCGAGCGTATCGCGGCGTTTTCGTGGCGAAAGTCCGCGGAAGGTTTGTTGCAGTTCCTGTCGACACAGGGAGACCGCTAGAACGGCTCCAAAACGTCGCGCGCAGCAACAGATTCATGACATAGCGCGCGAAGCATACGTGGCCTGCTGTCCATTTCGGCCGCGGTCTCGATCGTCGAGAACAATCTCCAATTGAATTCGTCAAAATTGAACGGGATCGGCCGTTCTCCGTGAAGATTGGCCGCGATGTCGCGCAATCCTGCGCGCGAATTCATCACGACAAGCTTATTCGACAGTCAGCAAGATCGCCGACCGCTTCACGAACATGTCGTGATTGATGCGTCAGAAGATGATGGCCCAAGAACACCACATCGCGGCCACAATATTGCTGCGCATGGCAATGCACTTTAGTCGTACCGACGTCGACTTAGCGAAGGATCAACCGTGTCAGGTCTCACAGCACCATCGATCAAGATTCTGCATGTCGCTGAAACGATCCGAGGCGGCATCGCGAGTTACCTGAACGAGCTTCATCCTCAGCAGCGCGCGAGCTTCGGTGCCGGCAATGTCCACTATGTCGTGCCGTCCGATCACCGGCACGATCTTGCAGGCATCGAAGACGCCGAGATCACCACGTTCGACCGCTCCGGCCGCGGCGTCACGGGCCTGTTTCAGATGTTGCGCGCGACGTTGCAGGCAATCGACGCGATGCAGCCCGACATCGTCCACCTGCACTCCTCCTTTGCCGGGCTGGTGCTGCGCCCGGCGCTCGCCGCCAGGACCCGCAGACCACGCGTCATCTATTGCCCACATGGCTGGGCTTTCTCGCGCGAGACAAGCCGGTTGAGCCATGCGGCCACCAAGTCGATCGAAAACCTCTTGGCCCGCACCTCCGATCGAATCATCTGCATTTCCGGCGACGAGCATACCGAGGCGGTGCGCGCCGGCATTCCGTCCGACCGCCTGAGCCTGGTGCATAACGGCATCTCGCGGAGCCGCCCGTCGCCGCGGACGATCGCGGCGAGCTGGCCTTCGGCGAAGAAGAAAGTGCTGTTCATCGGCCGACTGGATCGACAAAAGGGCTACGACCTGCTGGTCGAGGCGGCGCGGTCGCTCGAGGACGTGCTCGATGTTCGCATCGTCGGGGCTGCCGTCGTCGGCAAGTTCGACGGATCGAACATCCCCGCCAATGTCACGCTGCTTGGCTGGCTCGATCGGCAGCAGATCGAGGCCCAGCTCGATGCGGCCGACATCGTCGTGATCCCGTCGCGATGGGAAGGCTTTGGCCTCGTCGCGCTGGAGGCGATGCGCGCGGCCAAACCCATCCTTGCGTTTCGCATCGGCGCGCTGCCGGAGATCGTCGAGGACGGCGTCACCGGCGTGCTTTGCCAGCCGGTCACCGCCACCCAGCTGGCCGACGGCTTCAAGCGATTGCTCGAGCAGGATCTCGGCGTGCTCGGGCGGCGCGGCTACGACCGTTTCAAGCAGCTCTATGACATCGAGAAGACGCATCGCAATCTGCGCCAGGTCTATCTCGATGTCCTGCAGGACGATCTCTCTCGTTCCAGAGAGCAGACCGAGCTGCAGTCCAATCTCTCCAACACGTTGTGATTTCGACGCACGAATAGATGCGGCGATCTGCGGGACGGACATCACGTCGACGCGGTGCCGGGTTTTGCAGCGCTGAACGAATCATACCCAAGCTAGCTGGCTGACATGGATAGGACTGGGAATATCTCTGGATCCCGGGCGTGGCGCGACGGCTGCCGGCTTGCCGCGGCCGCGCTCGCTGTCAGCCTCTGCGCACTGACCGCAAGCGCCGGCGCGCAACAGCCGCTGGACCAACGGCTTCTGCTCGGCGTCGGCACCCACCAGGGATTGGGCGGCCCGGTCAGCACGCGGGGGTATGAGCCGTCAGTCAACATCGACCAGATCAGGCAGCTCGGCCTGACCGCATTCCGCGACGATTTTCCATGGTCGGATTTCGAGTTGCCGGGCCGCAGGATGGGTTTCACGCCGCAGCTCAACCGGCTGCAACGCCAGATCGATGCGAGCGTCGCGCGCCCATTCCTGATCCTCGCCTTCGGTCATCATCTCGTTCCGAACTCGATGCCGCCGACCACCGACGAGGCGCGGCGGCGCTTTGCGGATTACGCGGCCGCCGCAGCACGCGCCGTGGCGCCGCAACGCCCGGTGTTCGAGCTCTGGAATGAATGGAATGGTGCGGCGAAGAAGGACCCTGTCGGCTTCTCCGCGGCAAATTATCTGGCGCTGGCGAAGGCGACGCAGCCGGCAGTGAAGCGCGCCGCGCCCGATGCGACCTTCGTCGTCGGTGCGATCGCCGACGATCCGGGCTGGGCCTGGACCCAGCAGATGCTGCAGACCGGAGTCCTGCAATATGCCGACGGCATCTCGGTCCATCTCTACAATTTCTGCATGGCGCCAAACCGGCGGACCTCGGCCGAAGTCATCGATCGGCTGCAGGCGTTTCGCCGGCTGGTGACGCAGGCGAGCGGCAAGGCGGACTTTCCGATCTACGTCACCGAGACCGGCTGGCCGACGACGTCGGCTAAATGCGGCGTCAGCGAGCAGGCGCAAGCCGACAACATGGCGCAGCTGATTCTGTGGGCATCGACCGCGTCATCCTGGCTCAAGGGCATCTCGCTCTACGAGCTCAAGGACAGCGGAAAGAATCCGGCAGAACTTGAAGACAATTTCGGCCTATTCCATTTCGACAACACGCCGAAGCCCGCTGCATGCGCGGTTCAAGACACCTGGGCCTTCATTCGCTCCAGCGTCAAGGCAGACCTCAAGAAATTGTCCAGTGACGTCGTTGCCATCCACGCCTCGGGCGCGGGCGGCGACAAGCTTGCGGTGTGGACCGAGGATCCCAGCCGACGCTACGAGGCGCGGCTGAAGGCCGACGTTCCAGATGCGACCTTTGCAACACCTTGCGATGCCTCCGCCAAGCCCGCCTCGGGCGCGTGGATGCCTGTTTCAAGCACGCCTCTTCTGATTACCGCGGTCGGCGGTGTCGTTCCCGACCTGGAATTGCGGCCAGCCCGGTAGCTGGTCGATGAGCTGACTTGTATCCAGAGTTCGGACCTTGGGGCCGCATCACGCAATCCTCAGGGCCGATTTTCGAGCGAGATTGACAATGAAGATCCTTTTGACGTCCTCCCTCTACCCGACCCCGAAGGCGCCAAAGCTGGTCGGCGGCGCCGAAATCTTCGCCCGTCGCTTCGCCGAAGACCTCAAGGAGCATGGCGACGAGGTCGAGGTGATCCGTGCTGCGTCCGAGCCCGAACAGGAGCTCGAGCAGTGCAACGGCATCGACATCTACTCCGCGCCGGTGCAGAACCTGTATCTTCCCTTCACCAAGCAGCGCAATGTGGCGTTGCGCAGCCTGTGGCATAGCGTCGAGGACTGGCAGATCTTCGCACCGGTCATCGCGGAACGAATCCGCACCTTCAAGCCGGACGTGCTGCATTCCAACAACCTGTCCGGACTGACGACCGCGATCTGGCGCGTTGCCGCGCAATTCGGCGTTCCCGTCATCCACACCATCCACGACTATTATCTGACCTGCCCGCGATGCTCGCGGTTCACCGACGGACGCGTCTGCGAGCACACCTGCCCGAGCTGCGAGCTCCTGACCTATCATCGCAGGCGCGCCACGCATTGGCTGAGCGCCGTCGTCGGCGTCAGCGAGCGGGTGCTGTCGATCCATACCGATCTCGGCCTGTTCGCCGATACGCCGATCCGCACCGTGATCCACAATGCCTCGACGGCGCCGCCGACCACGCCGCATCCGCGGCCGCTCTGCGCCGGCGAGGTGACGTTCGGCTTCATCGGCCGGCTGACCGAGGAGAAAGGCATCGAGAACCTGATGCGCGCGCTCGCCATGCTGCCGCGCGACCGTTTCCGCACCCTGATCGCGGGCCGTGTCAGCGAGGAGGAGCAGCAGCGCCTCAAGGAGCTTGCGGCCGATGCACGGGTCGAGTTCATGGGCTTCGTCGCGCCCGACGATTTCTACCGGGCGGTGGATGTCGTGGTTGCGCCGTCGATCTGGCATGATCCGGGACCGCTCGTCGTCGCCGACGCCAAGGCCGCCGGCCGGCCGCTGCTCGGAACACGATTCGGCGGCATGCCGGAAGCGATCGAGCATGGCGTCACCGGCTGGCTGACCGAACCCGATCCGGAATCGCTGGCCGAAAGCATCCGCGAGATCGCAGCCGATCCGCAAAAGATCGTGGAGATCAGCGAACGCCTGATCAATGCGAAGAATGTGTGGACGTTTGCCGACGTCGTGACCGAGTATCGCAAGCTGTACGAACGGTTGCGCGAGGTCAGGTCGACGATGGCGTTGCGCGCCGGCTGAGAGTTCTCAGCCCAGCGGGCCACCCCGGCATCCGCCGCGAAGCACCTTCAGAGCCGACATGATCCGCCTCCTCGCCATTGCCGGCTATGTCTACCAGAGCCTGCTCGCGATCGTCCTGATCTTCGCGATCAGTCATCTGCTGCCCGCCGCCGACTACACCAATTTCTCGCTCGCACTGGCCTCGAGCCAGTTGCTTTGCGTCCTGATGTTCGAGTGGCTGCAACTGGCCGGGCTGCGCTTCCTGGCCGCGGCCAAGGAGGACGAGGCCGCACGATTGCGCGCATCGCTGTTCGCCGCCGGCGGCCTGAGCGCGGTGGCGCTGGTTGCGGTCGGTAGCGGCGCATCCCTGGTCGGTGCGTTCGCGGAGGGGGTCATCGTGGTCGGGCTTGCGGTCGCGGTGCTGCAGGGGGTCACCGACCTTTATTTCATGGCGATCCGCCTGTCGGGTGGGCTCGGCATGGCGTCGTTCCTGCTGGCGCTGCGGGCGAGCGCCGTGCTGGGCGGAGCGGTCACCGGCGCGCTGGTCGAAGGCACGGCGCAGGCGACGCTGCTCGGCGTCGCCGCAGGCCATGCGACCGGCCTTGTTGTCGGCTTGATCGCGCATCGCACGCCACTGCAACGCGTGTCGTTCCGAACCTTGCTGGCACACTGGGCCGAGTTCTGCCGCTACGGCATGCTCGCGGCCGGCGCTTCCGTGGTGCATCTGTCGGTCCCGGTGATGCTGCGCTACATCGTGATCCACAGGCTCGGCGCGACCGGTGCCGGCGCCGGCTTCTCGATCGCGCTCGATTTGTTGCAGCGGCCGTTCTGGGTGCTCAACGCGGCGATCCACACCGTCAGCTATCCGGATGTGGTGCGCGACTTCGAGCATGGCGGCGAACTCAAGGCGCGACAGACCACCGGACGGATGTTCGACTTCATGATCTGCGTCACCATCGTGCTGCTCGGCGGGTTGATCGGCTTCATTCCCGACGCGGCCCGCATCCTGTTGCCGCAGGCGAGCCAGGACGGCTTCATCGCCACGGCGCCGATGGTGGCGGTGTTCTATTTCCTGCACACCCATTTGCAGGCCACGGCCGCCGTCGTTCCGCATCTGGAAAAGCTCGCGACCCGGCTGGTCGTCGTGGCAGTGGGGCAACTGGCGAGCGTCGTGGCGAGCGCGGCCATTGCAACCAGCCTCGGCCTATCGCCAGCCGGCTCGGTCGGCTGCGCGGCGGCCGCAACCGCCTGCACGCTGCTGCTCGCGCTCGGCCCGACGCTGCGTTTCCACGCCCTGCTGCGCGTGCGGCTGGCGATCGAGGCGATCGTGGCCGGCATCCTGATCGCGTCGCTCGCGATTCCGCCTTCGCTGCCACCGGCCTGGCTTGCGGCCAAGATCGCCCTCGCCGCCGTCGCGACCGCTATCGTGGCCTGGCGCGGCGATTTCCTGATGCTGGCCCGCCGCGACTGAAGGCGATGCCCGCGATCGAACATGGCGCTGATCCCGTCCCGTCCGGGCGCGCGCGACCTTCCGGCCCGGCGAGCGATCGTGGCGCGGCGCTTCCAGTTCCGTCTACGGAACTGGAAGCCTTAAAAATCCGTTCAATCAGTGATTGTACCTTGTCGCATTGCGCGTTTGAGCCATCGACGGCGGCGCCGATTCTTTCGAGCGCAGCGTCTTCGGCAAAAAATTATTTCCATCGCCCGATGAGCCGTCGGCCTATCCGTAGAATTGCGGATGCGTCACACGTGACGAAGATCGGATGGAAGAAGATTCGCGCAGGCAACGCGCGTGCATCACTCGCATGTCGTGAACTTTCGCTACGAGTCTCGCAAGCGTAGTCGTTGCACGCGCGAATCTGTAAGCAAGCTGCGCATAATTTCGGCAATCGCAGTCTTCGGGGCGTGAGTTCGCAAAAACGCCTTTCTCACGCCATCGTGCCTAGCCATGAAGACGTACATCGCGCGCTGGCGACGTTGGAGGAGTTCCGCAACGGAACTGCGACATCCGATCTTGGCTGCTTCGATTTTTATCTGAAATTCATACCCAACGTAGACGCTTCACCACTAAGCCAGCGGACAATTCCGTTCGCCTCCAACTCGGGTATGCAATGTCGACCTCAACCGACCAGACGGTCCTCTCCGCCAGCGGCTTCATCAACTCCATCGGCGTCAACACGCATGCGGGATTCGGGTGGGGCGCGTACAACGATCTCGCGATGATGACCGACGATCTGAAATATCTCGGCGTCACGCATCTGCGCGATGCGATGGCCACCAGTCCGGCCGCACAACCGGTGGTCGATGGCCTGGCCGCCGCCGGCTACAGCTTCGACTTCATCGTCTCCTCGGCGCTGCCGTCGTCGGGCAGCGCCGGCTTGCAGAACTATCTGGCGTCGCTGGACAAGTTCCTTGCCGCGCATCCCGACAGCATCTCCGCCATCGAAGGCCTGAACGAGGCCAATCACCAGCCGTTCTCCTACAACGGCAGCTCGAGCCTCAGCGCCGCCGCGGCATTCCAGACCGCGCTCTACGACGCCGTGAAGGCCGACGGCAATCTGTCCGACATTGCCGTCTACAATCTCACGCTCGCCTACAACGATCCGCAGGGCTACAGCCAGCTCGGCAACATGTCGGGCTCGACCGACTACACCAACGCCCACGCCTATGTCTCTACCGGCACCAATCCGGAAAGCTCGCTCGCCGCGACACTGAGCGCGGTCGAGTCGGCGGCGCCCGGCAAGCCGGTGGTCATCACCGAGACGGGCTACACGACGCAAGCCAACACGAGCTATGTCGGCGTCGATCAGACGGTGCAGGCGAAGTCCATCCTCAACACCCTGGTCGATGCCTACAAGGCCGGCGTCTCCTCGACCTATCTTTACGAGCTGTTCGATCGCAACTCGTCCACCAGCGACACCAATCCCGAGGACAAGTACGGCCTGTTCAATTCCGACGGGACGCCGAAACTGGCGGCGACCGCGATCCACAACCTGACCACCATCCTCGCCGACGACGGCACCGGCGGCCATCAGCCCACCGCCGCGCTGGACTATTCGCTGAGCAACATGCCGTCGACCGGCGAGAGCATGGTGCTCGGCAAGAGCAACGGCGCCTACGACCTCGTCGTGTGGGCCGAGCCGCAACTCTGGAACGATGCGACCGATACCGAAATCTCCAATTCGACGCAGACCGTTACCGTCAACCTCGGCAGCGTGCACCACTCGGTGAAGGTCTACGATACGCTGACTGGAACCACGGCGATCGCGACCTATACCGATGTCAGCACCATCACCATTCCGGTCACCGATCACCCTGTGATCATCGAGATCGACGCGCCCGACACCACGCCGGTCACGCCACCCAACCCGACCACGGTCAGCGGCACCGCCGCCGAGATCGTGCCGCAGCTTTCGGAGCTCAACGACGCGACCGCGCTGCAGTCGATCACGCTGACCGACACCCATGTGCTGCCGGTCGCCTCACAGTCGACGATGAACTACATTATCTCGCACTACGGCAAGGCGCTGGCGGCGATCCAGGGCGGCTATTCCTTCTCCGTGACCAATTCGGCCTCGAACTGGACCAGCACGCTCAGCTACGACCAGACCGGTAAGCTGGTGTCGACGTCGAACACCGGCCTGACCAGCAGCGGCCAGCCGACGACGACCAATGTCAGCTATGTCGACGGCTCCTCGGACGCGATCGGCTATTCGAACGGCGTGAAGACCTCCTTCATCCACGTCGCGACCGACGGTACCCGGACCACCGACTATTATGATGCGACCGGCACCGTCACCCGGGAAGTCGTGCAGAAGTCGAACGGCTACTACTCGACCACGCTCTACAGCAACGGCGCGAAAACCCAGGCTTACGTCAAGAATGCCGACGGCAGCCAGGACAACACGACCTACAACATCACCGGGCAGAGCTACACGACGCAGGTCCAGCACGTCGATACGAACGGCAAGGTCACCTCGGTGACCCGCACCCATGCCGACGGCTCGCTCGACTCTACGCAGGTCTACAACAGCGACGGCAGCAGCGTCATCACCACCTACAACGCCGCGGGCGTCAAGCTGGTCGAGACCGACTATCACGCCGACAAGAGCAAGGACGTCTACACCTCCAACATCACCGGCCAGAGCTACACGACCGAGCACGACATCTACGATTCGACCGGATTCCTGACCACGATCGCCCGTCGGCACGCCGACGGCAGCCTCGCCTTCAAGATGGTGCAGACCACGGGCGGCACCAAGACCACGGACTGGTATGACGCCAAGGGCACGCTGACCAGCGAAGTGGTGCAGATGGCCAACGGCTACAACTCGACCACCGTGTACACCGGCGGCGTCGAGACCGCGGCCTACATCCACAATGCCGACGGCAGCCAAGATAACTACGCCTACAACGTCACCGGCCAGAGCTACACGACGCTGCACCAGCACGTCGACGCCTCCGGCAAGGTGACCGCAGTGACCCGCCGGCACGCCGACGGCTCGCTCGACTACACCCAGGTCATCAATCCGGACGGCAGCAGCGTGGTGACCAACTACAACGCGACCGGCGTCGAGATGGCGGAGACCGATTATCACGCCGACGGCTCGAAGGACGTCTACACCTACAACATCACCGGGCAGAGCTACACCAGCGAGCACGATGTCTACGATACGACCGGCTTCCTGACCACGCTGGCGCGCCGGCACGCCGACGGCAGCCTCGCCTTCAAGCTGGTGCAGACCACCAGCGGCACCAAGACCACCGACTGGTACGACGCGACCGGCAACCTCACCAGCGAAGTGGTGCAGATGGCCAACGGCTACAACTCGACGACCGTGTACACCAACGGCGTCAAGACGGCGGCCTATATCCACAACGCCGACGGCAGCCAGGACAACTATTCCTACAACATCACCGGCCAGAGCTACACCACGCAGCACCAGCATCTCGACGCGTCGGGCAAGGTGACGGCGGTGACCCGCACCCACGCCGACGGCACGCTCGACTACACCCAGGTCATCAATACGGATGGCAGCAGCGTGGTCGCCAACTACAATGCGACCGGCGTCAAGATGTCGGAGACCGACTACCACGCCAACGGCTCAAAGGATGTCTATACCTACAACATCACCGGCCAGGCCTATACCAGCGAGCACGACACTTACGACGCCACCGGCTTCCTCACCGCACTGGTGCGCAGTCATGCCGACGGCAGCCTAGCCTTCAGCCTGCAGCAATCGACCGACGGTACCAAGACCACCGACTGGTACGACGTCACGGGTCACCTCACCAGCGAGACGGTGCAGAAGTCCAACGGCTACAGCTCGACCACGCTCTACACCAACGGCGCGGTGATGAGCGTCTTCGTCACCAATGCCGACCAGACCCAGGACAATTATTCCTACAACATCACCGGTCAGACCTACACCAGCCAGCACCAGCATCTCGACGCGTCGGGCAAGGTGACCGAAGTGGACCGCCACCACGCCGACGGCACGGCTGATTACCTGCAGGTCATCAATCCCGACGGCAGCAGCATCGTCGATAACTACAACGCGGCTGGGGTGAAGGTGACTGAGACCGACTATCACGCCGACGGCTCGCACGACGTCTTCCTCTCCAACATCACGGGGCAAAACTACACCAGCGAGCACGACAGCTACGACACGACGGGCTTCCTCACCAGCATCGTGCGGACTCACGACGACGGCAGCCTCGCCTTCCAGCTGCTGCAGACGACCGACGGCACCAAGACCACCGACGCTTACGACGCCAGCGGCGTCATCACCAGCGAAGTCGTGACGAAGGCGAACGGCTACGATTCAACGACCACGTACACCGGCGGCGTGGCCACCGCGGCCTTCATCCACAATGCCGACGGCAGCCAGGACAACTACTCCTACAACATCAAGGGCCAGAGCTACACCACGCAGCACCAGCATCTGAATGCGTCCGGAACCCTCACGGAAATCGATCGGACCCACGCCGACGGGACGCTCGACTACCAGCAGGTCATCAACAGCGACGGCAGCAAGGTCACCGACCTCTACGACGCGAGCGGCACCAAGACCCAGGAGGTCGACAACAATGCAGACGGCTCGCGGGACGTCTTCCTGTTCAATTTCAACGGCCAGGAGGGCGTCACCCAGCACGAGAACTACAATGCCTCGAGCCAACTGCAGTTCTTCGACGACTTCAACACCGATGGCGTCCATAACGTGACCGCGGTCGCCAGCGGCGTCACGCTGGAGGGCGGCAACGGCAACGACAGCTTCTCGACGGCGCCGGGATCGATCAGCGTGCTGTTCGATCACGGCCATGACCAGGTGCTCAACTTCCACGCCGGCGATGCCACCAACCACGACACGATCGAGATCTCCAAGGCCCTGGTGACGGACTATAGCCATCTGCAGATCACGCAGTCCGGCACCGACGCCATGGTCACGATCTCGGCCAACGACTCGATCCTGTTGAAGAACATCAATGTCGCCAGCCTGACCAGCCACGATTTCCACTTCGTCTGAACACGGCGGATTGTTGGCGAGAGTGAATCAACATTGCGGATGACCGGGAACGATGCTGGGCGTCGTCCCGATCATCCGATCAATTATTGGGCGACTGCCTCACCGAGAGGCGCATGCGGCGCAATTAGCATTCTTTATTTCGTGGGATTTGACGTAGCAGCGTCATGCAGATGGCGCCGGCATCTCACCATCATTTGCAGGGCGCACCCTGCCGCCTACGCGCACTTGTGTCACAATCGCTGTCTAAGACATTCTCTCCCCAAGACCGTCTGCAAGAAACGCGATGCCCGATATGGAAGTCAGTGAGCCAAAGCGATTCGTCGTTCTCGATTTCTACCGCTTCGTCGCCGCGCTCGGCGTCTTCATCTTCCACCTCAAGAACGTCGACCAGGGCATCTCGCCGGCGTGGAACGGCTCCTTTGGCCTGTTCGTCGACATGTTCTTCATCCTGTCGGGCTTCGTGATCTCCTATTCCTATCCGGCATCGACAGGCGTTCGCTCCTATGTGCGGTTTCTGGTCCGACGGATCGCGCGGATCTATCCGCTCCATGTCCTGACGCTATTGGTCTTCGCCGGGCTCACCCTGATCGGAATCACCGGCCCGGCGGGACACGAGAGTTTCGCCGACTTCCTCTACAATCTGTTCCTGGTGCAGGCTTGGGGCGTCACCGATCATCTGAGCTTCAACTCGCCGGCCTGGTCGATCAGCGCCGAGCTGTTCTGCTATCTGCTATTCCCGCTCCTGATGTGGCTGGCGACTTCGGTCCGTCCGGTCGTGCTCGCGATCATCGTGGCGGCGAGCTACGGCATCCTCGCTCACGGCTTCCTGCCGATCTGGGCGGAGCGCTCGCAGATGTACGGCGCGAACTTCGACTATGGCATGCTGCGCGCGCTGCCGAGCTTCCTGAACGGCATCCTGCTCGCGATCTTGTTCAAGCTGTCCGGTCCCTACCGCAAGAAGCCCGTTGCGATCCTGGGCATCGCCGTATTCGGCCTCGCGGTGCTGATCCTCAACATATTCGCCAAGCCTGACCTTGCAATCATCCTGTTCTCGCTTGCGATCCTCTTCACCGCGATCGGCGAAAGCGCATTCAAGAACTTTCCAGGGGCGGCCTGGCTCGGCCGTCTCGGCAACACCTCGTACGCGATCTACATGCTACACGAATTGCTGCTGCTGCTCCTGTTCAAGCCGGCCTGGAGCTATCTTGGCCTGCAGCCGGGCTCGTTTGCGCTGTTCGCGCTGGCCTGCTGCATTGTGCTGACCATCGCAGCCGACCTCACCTACACCTATGTCGAGAATCCCACGCGCAAGCTGATCAACCGTCTGGCTCCCGCGGTCGCCAAGCCCGCTGGCGAGGCGCGCCCCAGCGGCAGCGAGGTGCTCGACCTCGCCGAGCGCGGACAACCAGCCAGCGTAGGTTAGCAAGTGCAGGTTTAGACTGTAGTCGCGCCACCCGCCGGGCGGCGGATGCGGCTCATGACCTGATGCCACACCTCCTTGACCGCGGGCCGCGCCACCAGCAGGACGACGGCGAGATAGACGATCGCGCCGAGCACGGTGAGCGCGGCAAGCCGCAGCCAGGGTGATGCCGGCGGCAGCGCGAAGGATGCCGCGACCACGGCAGCGGCCATCACCGCCGAGCCGGTCAAGGCCGGCAGCAAGGCCGCAGCATATCGCCTGACCGGCACCGACAGGATCCGGATCGACGCGCCGGCCGACAATGGATAGAGCAGCAGCGCGCGCACCACATAGCCCACCGCGATCGCGATCAATCCGAACGGGGCGGCCATGAAGAAGATCGCGATGTTCGAGACCGCGTAGATGAAGGTCAGCCAAGTCTGCCAGTGCGGCTTGCCGAAGGCCAGGATCACCGAGTGGTTGTAGAGTCCGATGGTGGTGAGGAAGCCCGTCACTGACATGATCGAGAGCAGCGGCGCCGAGTCCTGCCATTTCGCGCCGAAGAAAGCAGCGATCAGATCCGGCGACAGCGCGGCGATCCCGGCAAACACCGGTGCGGTCAAGAGCGAGGTATACATCACGAAGTTGAGCAGCGTCGCAGCCGACGCCTCGCGATCGTGCTGCAGGCCGGCGACCGTTGCGAAGAACACCCGGTTGAGTGCATTGCCGATCACCGTGCTGACCGCATTGACCAGTCGCTTGGCCAGGCTGTAGAAGCCCGCCCCGGCCGCGCCGGTGTACCAGGTGACGAAGATCAGGTCGGAATTGGCGTTGGCGAAATTGGTGACTCCGGTCAGCGCCACGTAGCGTGCATAGCGCAGCAGCTCATAGGCGGTGTTCCGGCCGAAGCGGAACCCGGGACGCCACGGCGTCAACGACCACAGGCCGATCAGCGATGTCAGCGCCGTCGTCACCAGCTGTCCGACCAGCGCCAGCACACCGTAGCCTTGGCTCGCAAGCCCGATGCCGACTGCACCGCCGATCGAGATCGACAGCAGCGTGCGCATTGCCAGCGAGCGGAACTGCTGGTTGCGGGTCAGCCAGGCCTCGTGCGTGCGCGACAGCCCCTGCACCGCGACCACGACGGAAAATCCCTTCAGGACAAGGGACAGATCGTGGAGGCCGAAATACCGCTCCAGCGCGTTGCTCGAAGCGAACAGCAATGCGGCGGCGAACAGTGAGAGGCCCGCGATCAGCCAGAACGAGGCGTTATAGTCCTCGTCCTTGGGATGCGGCCGTGCCTGCACCGCCACCGCGATGCTCTCGATCATGACGGCGCGGCAGAAATCCAGCGCCAGCGCGCCGGTCGCCACGATGCCGAGGATCTGCGGCGACAGCAGCCGCGCCATCATCACGTAGATGGCAAGCGTCAACGCCTGCCCGACGGCAGAGTCGATCGTGGACCAGATCACGCCCGAGACGATCGAGCGCGGCTTGAAGGAAATGTGTTGGTTCAATGTCGAATTTGCCGCAAGATTTCGGACACGGGCGACCTCCAGAACTTCAACCACAGCGCGTCGCTATGACGAACGGTCGCCTTGCCTCGACGCTGGAATGCCACTATCCGTATCCTAGCATTTGGGGTCCGACACCGCATGAACTTTCGACACGACTTCCGAAAATTGATCAGGAAGTTCGGCTATGACTATTCGTATCCGCTTCCCTATCCGCATGTCGAACTGTTCTATTGGGAGCCGGATGACGGAACAATCAACTTCGGCGATTTTTTGTCCGCCATCGTCGTCGACCAATGTTTGCGACAGTTCGGCTACACCCGCGCCGACGAGGCGCCGCGCAGCGCGCGGATGCTCGCGATCGGATCGATCCTGCATTACGCACGCAATGGCGACGTCGTCTGGGGCTCGGGCCTGAACGGCCGCGCCGGCCAGGAGAACCTGCATCCGTCGGTGACGCAGCTCGACGTCCGCGCCGTCCGCGGTCCCCGCACCAGGGAGATCCTGCGTCGCCGCGGCCTGTCGGTGCCCGAGGTTTTCGGCGATCCGGCGTTGCTCATGCCGCAATTGTTTCCCGGCCGCTTTCAGCCGCGCGCAAAACTGCCGTGGGCGTTCGTCCCCAATTTGCACGACCTCAGCATGTTCGATCCGAACGCCGCCAACATCATCACGCCGCTCGGCTCTTGGAATCGTCGTATCGACGCCATCCTCGAAGCGGAGTTCGTGCTGGCGAGCTCGCTGCACGGCATCATCATCGCCGAAGCCTACGGCATTCCCGCACGCTACGTCAGGTTGAGTAACGCGGAAGCTGAGTTCAAGTATCGCGACTACTACGAGGGCACCGGACGCTTCGATGTCGAGTTCGCGTCAAGCATCGACGAAGGCAAGGAGATGGGCGGCGTCGCGCGCCCGCAATTTAATCATCAGCCGCTGATCGATTCATTCCCTGTCGATCTCTGGAGCAGAAGCTGACACCGAGCTGACAGCTTAGCGTGTATCTTCGTCGTATCGCACTCACGCCTGAATTTTTCCGCGCGATCGATTGATCGACGCCATTCAAAAGACATGCGCCGACGGATAGTCGCCGTTGTTGACGACGTTGCACGCGATGTTGTGCGCAACGCACGTCGATGACGACGTCTCGCGTCCGACGTGCTCGATCGATCGCGACGCGTTTGTAGCGCGCGCTTTGTCGCTGCAGCGACCATCCGTTTTCAAGCGGTGCCTGAAGACTCCTTCGCTAGCCTCTCGGAGAAGCCTGTCTTGACCGAACTCAACATGCGTTTCTCCGAGGATGAGCAGTCCCGGAATATGCGGAAGGGTGCACTCGCCGGTGTCGCCACCCAGGTCGTACGCGTCGCAACGCAGGCCGGCTCCGTCATCACGCTCTCGCGCCTGCTGACGCCTTCGGACTTCGGCACCTATGCGATGGCCTCGCCGGTGCTCGCCTTTGCCGTGCTGTTTCAGGATCTCGGCCTCGGACACGCAACGGTGCAGAAGGACGAGTTGACGCAGAACGATTTGAGCTCGTTGTTTTGGGTCAACCTGTCGGTCGGCGCGCTGCTCGCGCTGACGCAAATCCTGCTGTCGCCACTGGTCGCGCTGTTCTACGGCGATCCGGACCTCGCCGCATTGACATCGGGCATGAGCCTGACGCTGCTGCTCAGCGGCGCCGACGTCCAGCATCTGTCGCTACTGACACGGCAGATGCGTTTCTGGACCTTGGCCGGCCTGGAATCCGCGGCCGCGCTAGGCGGCCTTCTGACCTCGATCGTAACGGCGTTCTTCCTGCACAGCTACTGGGCGATCCTCGCCGGCAGCCTCGCCTCCGGTGTGGTGCTCGCAAGCGGCGCGTGGCTGAGCTCGGGATGGCTGCCATCGAAGCCAGGCTCGATCAGGAGCGCGCGCGACATGTTGAATTTCGGCCTCGGCGTCACCGGATTCAACCTCGCCGAATTCCTGTCGCGCAACACCGACGGCGTGTTGATCGGCAAGGTCTGGGGCGCCGCGTCGCTCGGCGCCTATAACCGCGCCTACCGCCTGTTGCTGTTTCCGCTGCAGCAGGTCACCAATCCGATGATCCGCATCATGCTGCCGATGCTGTCGAGCCAGTTGAAGGAGCCCGCGCGCTACCGCGATTCGTTTCGACGCGCCATCCTGCCGGCCTTCCTCGTCGTGCTACCTGGCGTTGCATTCATGATCGGCTCGGCGGATACCCTGGTCGAAACCCTGCTCGGCGCGCAGTGGAGAGACGTCACGCCGATCTTCATCGGCCTGAGCGTGGCCGGCCTTTTGCAGACCACCAACAGTCCGGCCAACTGGCTGTTCCTGAGCCAAGGCCGCACCAGGGAATATATGCGCTGGGGCCTCTTCAGTGCCTGCACGTCCGTGCTTGCTTTCGCCATCGGCCTGCCCTTCGGCCCGATCGGCGTCGCAGGTGCCTACTCGCTGAGCGAATGCCTGCGAACGCCGATCCTGTGGTGGCTGGTCGGACGCAGCGGCCCGATCCGTCATCACGATGTCGTCAAGGTGGTCGGGCCGCATCTCGCCGGCGCGATCGCGTCGGTCGCGGCCACCAGCCTGCTGCATCGTTGGCTCGAGATGCGATCGATCGATGCGCTGACGGACCTTGTGGCCTGCTTCTGCATGTCCTACGCGATCTCGTTGTCGATCGTCTCGCTGTTTCCGGTCAGCCGCGGAGAAATTCGCCGTTACGTGCCGGATATCATCAGCAGATGATGTGATCGACGCGAGCCTGAATTCAGCCGTGTTCATCGCTATGTTGGCCGGCAATCATCCGCGGCGACACGAGAGAGCTATCGGTGCACGGAACCAAGGCAGTTTACGAAAAACGTCGACTTCGCGTCGCGATTTACGCGCCGCATTTCGCGGAATATTCCTACCGCCTTGCCGCCGCGCTGGCGCGTCACTGCGACGTGCGCGTGGTGCTCAGCCGCAAGGATGCCAACCAGCAATGGGAATTGTCCGCGATCCCGGCGCCCCAGCGGTTCGACACCAAGATCCGCGACCTCAGCATGCGCGGTTTCGGTGCAATCGGTCTGCCGAACTCGTTCCGCGACGTGATCGGGTTCCGGCCCGATGTCGTGCATTGCCACGAATGTCCCGAATACTATACCGCCGCGCTGATGGATCTCCTGCGCATCTCCAGCATTCCGCAGGTCCTGACCGTGCACGACGCCATTCCGCATTCGGAAGGCGGCTCCGGCACCAACAAGAGCGAGGAGCGGCTGCGGCTGCGGATGCGCGCCGCTGCGGCGCATGTCACCCTGCACGGCGAGAGCTGCATCGCGGATTTCCGCCACGCCTCGCCTGCCTTCAAGGGCGGCGTCACGTCCTCGATGCACGGCGTGCTGATGGTGCCGCCGGCCAACGCCGCGCCGATTGAGCCGATCGCCGGGCGCATCCTGTTCTTCGGCCGCATGTGGGCCTACAAGGGCCTCGACGTCTTCCTGGACGCCATCGATATGCTCGCCAAGCGCGACGTGCCGCACCGGGCTGTCGTCGCCGGTCGTGGGCCGGAGATGACGCGGCTCGGCGCGCGGATGGTTGCGATGCCGACAATCGAGGCAGTCAATGCCTACATTTCACCCGCGGATACCTCACGGCTATTCCAGTCCGCCGCGGTGGTCGCCCTGCCCTACAAGGACGCCACCCAGAGCGGCGTGCTGGCGTCTGCCTTCGGCAACCAGCGCCCCGTGGTTGCGAGCGCGACCGGCGGCATTCCCGACGTGGTCAGCAACGGCGTCAACGGGCTCCTGGTGCCGCCCGGTGACGCCACAGCGCTGGCCGACGCGCTGGAGCGCGTGCTTACCTCGACGTCGCTCGCCGCGACGCTGCACGACGGCGCGCGGCAGACCGCGACCGGCTCGCTGAACTGGGATCACATCGCCGACAGGCTGTTCGCGACTTATCGGCAAGTCGCCGGCGTCGCAGCCTAAGCAGGCCCGCCGGTCATACGGACTGCCCGATCTTGCCGAGCGGGCGGAACAACAGGCCGCGGAAGGCATGGTCCAGCAAGCGGCGCAGCCGCACCTCGATCAGCTCATAGCTGATCGCGCTTGCAACCAGCGCCATGACCAACCCCAGCACGATGAAGGCCGCCCACAACAGCCAGCGATCGACGCCCATGGCGACGAGCTTGAGCCCGATCATCTGCAACGGAAACAGCACGAAGGGGTGCACAAGATAAAGGCTGTAGCTGATCTTGCCGACATATTGCAGCGCCGGCGTGCTCAGCGCATTGCTGAGGCCTGAGCCCTGCGCCAGCACCATGCCGAACAGCAGGAAGCCCGGCAGCAAGCCGACAAACGGGTGGAACAGCGTCAGGCTCGCATAGAGCGCCGCACCGCAGATCAGGCCCACGACCAGCCCGGTCCGCCCCGCGATATCGATGCGGAAGTCGACGGCGCTGAACAGCATGCCGATGCAGAAGAACGCCGTGATCGGCCACTGCAACGCGCAGGCAAGCCCGAGCAGGACCAATGGTGCCGCTAGCAGCCAGCCGCCGAGCCGCATCGCCACGAAGGCGAGCGCGAACCAGATATAGAACGCCCACTCATAGGTCAGCGTCCAGGCGTTCTGCTGGGCGATCGGAAGCCCGACCGCATCCTGCAGGAAGAACAGGTTGGCGAAGAAGATCCCGAGATAGCTGCCAACGTCGATGCCGCGGAAGAATTTGTAGCCGACGATCGGCCCGAGCGTGAACAGCGCCAGGTGCAGCACGACGAACACCGGCATGATGCGCAGCACGCGGTCGAAGAAGAACTTTGGCAGCGAGCCATGGCGCACGAGGCTCGCCGGGATCAGGAACCCGCTGATCATGAAGAACAGCTCGACGCCATGGCCGCCGACATTGATGACCGATTGCAGCCAGAGCCAGAGCGGCGGCAGGAAGCCCGGATTCGGGATGTCGTACACCCCGCCCTTCGGCATGTCGTAGAAATGGTCCATCAGGACGCTGAGTGCCGCGATGCCGCGTAGCCCCTGCACCGACGGCACGAACGAGCCGTCGGTGCTCACGCCTGGAGCGGCCGCCGTCGCCGTCACTCGGCGGCGCCCTGGCTCGAGAGCGCCGGCTCAAGCACCACCGGCCGCTTGCGCTGCGAGCGGAAACGATGCCCATAGGCGATGCACGGCTTCTCGACAAAGGTAAACGTTACCCAGCTCGTCAGCAGCGAGGCCGCGACGATCACGGCGACGAACAACGACCACCCGAGCGGCCCGCTGCCGATATCCATGCCGTGATGCACCCAGACGATGACGAACGGCGACATCAGGTAGACCGAATAGCTGATCACGCCGACAAAGGCCATCGGACGCCAGGCCATCCGCTCACCGAACGTCGCGAACAGCACGAACAATAGCCCGGCGCAGACATAGGCCGAGCCAATCGAGTAGCTGTAGAAGAAGTTCTCGTGATAGACGCCGCCGAAACGCTTGTATGACAGCACGATGGCGAAGACGCTGTAAAGCGCCATGCAGCCGGCGACGTGCTGCCAGCGCAGCTTTCCACCGATCACGGTGTCACGGATCACCTTGCCGAGGAACATCGCGGTGATGTTGAGCGTGACCTCCATCAGCGACCACAACAGCCGGTTCTCGATCGCGACCGCGCCGATGGCGCAGACCAGCGACGTCGCGGCAACGATGTAGACCGCCGTCATGGGCCGGTTCAACAGCCCCATCGCGAACAGCACGGTGCAGCTGATGTAGAAGATCAGCTCGATCGCCAGCGTCCAGTAGATGATCCAGAGATTGGGGACGTTCACGAACGTCTGGAACATCGTCACGTTCATCAGGATCTGATGTAACGGATAAGCCTTGCTGTCGAGCAGGAACATCGTGACCAGCCCGATCACGATCGAGGTCCAGTACGCCGGATAGAGCCGGAAAAAGCGGCTGATGGTGAAGTCGCGGATCGGCGTTGCGCTGTCCGGGAAGCTGAACGGGATCACGAAACCGCTGACGAAGAAGAACAGCACGACGCCGAAGCGGCCGAAGTTCATGTAGTAGCCGATCAGATCGTGGAACGTCCAGTAATAGGCGCCGGTCGGGTGGTCCTGCACGATCACCTCGAGCGCGTGCTGCAGCAGAACCGACATCACGGCAATGCCGCGCAGCGTATCGATGAATGCAAGCCGTTTGTGCATCGTGCCCTCTCGTCTCCAACCTAGCGCGCCGGCCTCGGCAACTCGCCGCCCAATTCTCCCAGTCCGCCCTGAGGTCCGAGCGCCTGCACCGGGCGCACGCGAATCGTGGGCGTGGTCTGGGCCGTCGCAGCCGTCACACGCCGCGAGAACACCTCGCTGAAGCCGAGCGCGATGATCAGAAGACCGGTCGCCGGCCCGTAGTTGAGGACCGTGATCGTGAACAGATTGGACACGAAGATCAGCGAGAGCTTGTAGACGTCGGTGACCGCGAAGGTCGCCCGGATCACCATCAGCATGAAGATAACGAACGGAAGCCCGAACATCAGGTAGGTCCCGATGTAGAAATTGTCGACCGGCACCCAGAACGACGCCAACGGCGAGAACAGCTTCTGCGGATAGTTGAAGCAGCCTGCGCCGCAGCCGGTGAAGATGCCGACCGGCATCAGCTGGCTCAGATAGACGAACGGCAGCTGCCAGCTGTTGTTGATCCGGTCCAGGATGCTGAACATCGTCGAATGCGCAATCGGAACGTAGCCTGCGAATGCCAGGATCAGGAAGAACGGAACCAGGATCGAGACGAACGACCACAGCGCGATCTTGCGGATCGCGGGAAAACGCTGCTGCTCGGGCAACATCCGCACCAGCACCAGCAGGATGAGATAGAGCAAGAGCACGATCATCGTGGTCTTACTGGTGGTCAGCTTGATCGTATAGAGCGCGATGCCCCCGAACACCAGGCACCAGCGCGTGCTCTTGCGGATCGAGGTCACGGTGAACGAAACCAGGATGAAGAACGCCGCCATGGTGTTGTCGGCGGCAAAGCCCATCAGCCGCTGGTCGTCGCCGCCATAGGCCCACCACAGCCGGCCGGCCTCGCGCGTCGCGCCGAACGATTCGTATTTGAAGCCGACCCACGGCATCACATAGAACTTCGTGAGGATCACGCCGACGACGGAGAGATAGAAGGTCACGGCAATGACCGTCAGCAGCCTCTTGTAGGTGCCGAGGTTCGAATCGCAGAAGCAGAACCCGACGAACACCGGAAGCATCATCTTGAACGACGATACCGCTGCGGTGGAGGTGCCGAGAAAGAAATAGCCGAGCACCACCGACAGCATGATCTGGAGCAACACCAGCACCGCCATCACGCTGCGATTACGGATGATGCAATAGACGATGAACTGGACGAAGCACAGCATGGCGACCCCGTCGGGCACGTACCACAGCGCATCCAGATGCGTGATGCTGGTGTAGTATCGCATCACGCCGCCGAACGCGTCGCGTATCAGGTAGACCGCAAGCGCGATCGCCTCGATATTGATGCTGAGGGGTAGCGCCGGCTGGCGTTGCGCGATTGCTGTCACTGCCCGCGCCTCATTTCGACCGCCGTGGCAGGCGCAGCGGACGTCGCGAATTCGCGACGACGACGGCTCCGCAACAAATCATTGACGAATTTGCCGCCGGGAATCTCGACATAGAGATAAGTGAAGTGCGAAACGGCAAGCACCGCGGCAAGCGACACCACGAGGTTCAGCGTCGCCGGCAGTCCGGCGCAGACCGAATCGAGCGCATGGATCAGCTTGGGTCCGACCGCGCGCACGAAGTATTCCGCGAACAGCACCACCAGCGCGTGCACCATATAGACCGAATAGGACCGCCGCCCGAGCCAGACCAGGGGCTTCGCAACCAGCATCCTGGGCACCAGCGCGGCATCCGGGAAGGCCAGCAGCGAGCCGAGGAAGACCGCGAAGGTGAACGGCGCGATGAAGCTGACCGCCGGATAGGCCTCGACCAGCGAGACCACGACGATGCTCGCGATCATGGCCGCAAGCTGCACGGCACCCTGCAGGGCCGGGCCGATCCTGCGCGGCAGCACCTCGACCGCCCTCACCGTGAGCACACCGAGGAAGAAGCTTACGAAGCAGCGCAAAACGCCGAAATCGGTCTGCAGCCCAAGGCTTTTCTTCTGCAGCACGAACACGATGAAGAGCAAGCTCCCGGCGACCAGCAGCAGCGCGCCGAGATAGAGGTAACGCAGCGACCTCAGCCGCTGCGCGAACAGCACCACCAGGCCAAACACCAGATAAGTGTAGAATTCGACGCTGATGCTCCAGCTCGGCGCGTTCCAGCTCAGATAGTCGATCGGTCCCATGGAATGCAGCAGGAACAGATTGAGCACGAACGAATAGGCGTTGTTGACCTCGAACGCGGCGGGTACCGCCACCACGACGCCGCCCATCACAAGGGCGATTCGCGCCAGGCGAAACAGCAGATTCGCAAACAGCATCACGATGTGCAGCGGATAGACGCGCGCCAGTCGCCGCCCCATGAATTCGCGCAGCGAGAACTGCCCGAATTCGCCCCTGACGTAGCTCAGGGACATCACGATGCCGCTCAGCACGAAGAACAGGTCGACCAGCAGCCAGGCGCTGCGGAAGAACGACCAGTTGATCCACGCATTGTGCGGAAACGCCGCGAGGAAGGTCGGCATCAGGATCAGATGGTGAATCACCACCGAGATCGCGGCAATCCCCCGGATGCTGTCGAGCGGCAGGACATGCGCTTTCTCACGATGGACCGGCTGCATCACCACAACATCCCGACGCTATCTTCGTCTTGATCTTCGTCTTGCCACAACGTTGCGATGGACCAGCATCGTCCCTCTCAACGGTTGCAGCGCGGCACGCCTCACTGATGCATCGCAGGAAGCGGCATTTTGATGACGCTGCGCCAATTGTTTGCCGGGGAAGCTCTCACGAATCTGCTCGAGCGATTTCAGGCGCGCTATTTGATCGAACATTGGACGATGCGCCCGAGAAAGCGGCGGCATATTGCCGATAAGGACGCCAAAGCAGCTTCTGTTGTCGCTCCCGTCGTCAACGGAACTGCATCATAGCGGGAATACGACCGTCGCTTGCACGAATGAGGCGAGGTTGCGACGGCTCGACACATATCCGTCAACTCCGTGGCCGCATGACTTTCTGCGAGGCACGACATGTTGTGCTTTGCTCGCGCGATGCGCAGATATCGATCTTCACTGATGAAGTATTCGGCGAGAACTGGAATCTCTCAAGGCAACATCGCCGATGCTGTCACGATGACGTCACACCTGCATCATTTGTACGCCAGCGTCAGTTGCATCATCGCCAGTTCGCACGCGATGGCATCACCGAATGCTCTGCCTTGTTCTCTCCGCATTGACGACGCATGCGGCTCTGCATTCGCGCGCAATCTGTGCGGCGTGAAAGATGCAGGCTGCACAATTCTACAAAACAATTTTGCGGCGCACAAAAATTGACACAGTTAGCGGTCAACGTCGCAATCACTCACCACTACATTCGAGGACGTGCATGCGCAGTACGCCGATGATGCAACGCTTGGGACGTACTGCGAGAGGCCGACAGCTGGCGCTACTGCTGGTCTGCGGGACTTTTGCACTTGCGGCTGCGCCATGCCGCGCCCAGTGCGTCGATTTTTCCGAACGTGCCAAGAAGCTTGACATGGACACGTTCTCGAAATCGCCGATCATTCTGCTCGAAAGCATGCATAACGACGCGGACAAGCTGAAGACCCAGCTTGCCGCCTATCTCGTCACCAATCCCGATCTATTGACGCCGGTGCGAACGCTGATCGCCGAAGCGAGCTCGAATGAACGCTCGGCGATCGGCGCAGCGCTTCGAATCGCTGAGATGCGCTGCACGGTGACCAAGCCAAGTGTCGCGCAGAAGATCAGCACTTTCGCGCAGCGGATCGACGATATGGCCGTGGCCAAGGGATACTACACGGCCGGCGAGGACCAAACCGCGACGCCGGCAAAGGACGACAAGAAAAAGGCGCCCGCCGGCGACGGTCTGCTCGAGGGACAGTGGCGGACCCAGATCGCCGACCCGTTCAAGCCGATCGCAATTCCGCAATAGCCCGCCCCCGAACACAGCGAAGCGCCCCAGATGTATCAGCCGCGAGAACAGTTCCATCCCAGCCAGAAGTTCGCCATCGAGATCGGCGGGGCGGTCCTCAGCGCCGAACGAGTGCTCGACGTCCTGCGCCGGCAATGGCCCCTGATCGCCTCGGTGCTTGGCGGCGTGATGGCGCTCGTCGTGGTCTATCTGCTGGTAGCCAAGCCGATGTATACGGCGAACGCTCGTATCCTGATCGATATCAAGCAGGCCCAGGTCCTCAACAAGGACAGCGACAGCAACAACACCGCCCTGATCGACCCCGGCTTTGTCGACAGCCAGGTCGAGATCATCAACTCCGACGATCTGATCCTGTCGGTGGTCCGCCGGCTGCGGTTGACCGATGACCCTGAATTCAATGGCTCCAATCCCGGCGTGATCGGCTTCATCGCGGGCAAGGTGATGGCGCTGTTCAGCTCCGGCGATCCGCCATCGAAGGATCGCATCGAGCACGGTGCGGTCGTCATCTTGCAGAAGAACCTCAGGGTCGAGCGCGTTCTCACCACCTATGTGATGTCGCTCAGCTACAAATCGGTTGATCCGGACAAGGCGATGAAGATCGTCAACGCCATCACCAATGCCTATATCGTAGGCGCGCTCGAAGCCAAATACGATTCGACCAAGCGCGCGACCGAGTGGCTCCAGGCGCGCAGCGAGGAGCTGCGCCAGCAGGCCACCGCCAGCGACCGCGCCGTGCAGACCTTCAAGGCGCAGAACAATATCGTCGGCACCAGCCGCGGCCTGATGAGCGAGCAGCAGCTGTCGGACCTCAACACCCAGCTGGTCCAGGCCCGTGCGGCGACCGCTGAAGCCAAGGCTCGTCTCGACCGCATCGAAGCGGTCCAGGACAAGGACCTGGTGCAGCCGACCGTGACCGATGCCCTCAGCAACACGGTCATCACCCGCCTGCGTGCCCAGTATCTTGATCTGGCCGCCCAATATGCGGATTGGTCGACCAAATACGGCAAGACCCACCAAGCCTCGATCAACCTCGCCAACAAGATGGAAGAGCTGAAGAAGGCCATCGCCGACGAGGTTCACCGCATCGGCGACGCCTATCGCAGCGACTATGAAATCGCCAAGAGCCGCGAAGCGTCGCTCGATCAGAACGTCAAGAGCCTGGTCGCCCAGGCCGACAACACCGGGCAGGCCCAGGTCAAGCTGCGCGATCTCGAAAGCGCGGCCGACACCTACCGGAACCTGTACAACAACTTCCTCGAGAAGCTGCAGAACGCGACGCAGAACCAGAGCTTCCCGATCAGCGACGCGCGGATCATCGGCACCGCAGTCAAGCCCTATGAGAAGAGCTCGCCGAAGACACTGCTCGCGCTCGCCGGCGGCCTGGTCGGCGGCCTCTGCCTCGGCTTCGGCGCGGCCTTCGCCCGCGAACTGTTGAGCGACGTGCTCCGTACCCCGGCCGAGGTCGAGGACGAGATCGGCGTGAAATGCCTCGGCGTGCTGCCCGATATCCGCAAGCCGAGCCTGACCGAAAAGGCGCGTGCACTGCTGCCATCGGAAGGCGTGCCAGCCAAGGACAGGATGGGAACGGAGATGTCGCGCTACGTCGTCGATCGACCGTTCTCGCGCTTCGCCGAGACCCTGCGCAACATCAAGGTCTCGATCGACGTCGCTCGGTTGACCCGCGAGGTGAAGGTGATCGGCATCGTGTCGTCGCTGCCGAAGGAGGGCAAGACCACGGTGGCGGCGAATTTCGGCCACCTCACCGCGCTGTCGGGCCATCGCACGCTCCTGATCGATGGCGACCTTCACACCCGCTCGCTGACGCGCGAGCTGGCACCCAACGCCAAGAACGGCCTCGTCGAGGCACTGCAGGACCCGAATTCGTTCGGCTATCAGATCCAGCGCAGCAAGGAGACCGGCCTCGACTTCCTGCCCTCGATCTACCTGACGCGCATGGTCAACTCGGCCGACATCATGGCGTCGAAGGCGATGGCCGACCTGCTCGCGGTCGTCAGGCAGAACTACGACTACATCGTCATCGACCTCGCGCCGGTGATGCCGGTTGCCGATTCCAAGGCGATGAGCCATCTCGTCGACGCCATGGTCTATGTGATCGAATGGGGCAAGACGACCCGCAGCGCGCTGCAGGAATCGGTGTCGAGCTCGGAGGCGATCCAGAAGAAGCTGCTCGGCGCCGTGCTGAACCGCGCCGACCCGAACATGCTGAAGCGCATCGAGGCCTACAAGGGCTCGCATTACAACAGCTATTACGTCGAAGGGGCGTGAGCGGCCGCAAGCACGTTCCCTCCCCGCCCAGACGTTCGAACATCCAGCCGCAGCCGCTCGGTTCCACGGAACCGACGGCCTTTTTGCGCTTGCAGCGCCAGTTCCGGTTGCCGGACCGCACCCGCGGGCCGCAGCGCCTCGCGCGGATCGCGCCCCGCAGGTTTTCGCCTGCCCCATCTGGCCTGAGCCAGCTCCTTAGCGCGCCCTAAGGCCGCAAGGAGACGGCCCACCCGTAGTGCTCCGGATGCGGTCCGCTGGGCGTTGCCTTGGCCGGGCCTTCCAGCTATTCACGGGGTTGAAGGGCGGAAAATTGCTCGCATAAAGCCGATAATCACCAAAACGGCGTGCAGATCGACAGTGCGATGATTTTGCGCATGCTTTTTAAGCATCTGGGAACTAGGCTGTCCCGATATTCATATGGCTTTTCCGGTGGTTTGAAATGTTGACAGCCGTACTGACCTGCCTGGGAATATGGGTGCTGATCAACGTCCTGTTCGTGTTGATCATGGTTCCCCCACGCAAGCCGCGGAAGCAGCTCGACCTTGCCAGAACCGCGCTGTCGCCGGTGTCGATCGACAACAACAATGCAGGCCCGGTCGACCACGACGAGCCGCTCTCGCTGCGGCACGTCATCATGGCGATCGCGATGGGAGCTTTTTTCGTCCTCACGCCGCCGCTAATCGCAGCACTTCATGCCATCGAGCGGCTGGTGAAGAGAACGCTGGGCAGGAACGATCCCGGCTAAGCAGAGCCGGTGAGGCAGACCATCCGGCTGCGGATGCGCTGCTGAGCGCCGCCACGGCGTCCAGAGCACTATCCGGAAAGTTGTAGAGCTATTGCTCTCGCGCCAAAACGCATCGTCTGCGAACGGGCAGCAAGAAGCAGGAGCGCGGGATTGGATTAGCTAGTTTGCCCGCCGCGCGCTGCAACGTCGCTCAATAGGCTTCCTGGGCGATCAAGGCCGTCGCGGTCTTGATCAGGATTTTCAAATCCAGCCAGATGCTCCAATTGCTCACGTACCAGACGTCGTATTCGACGCGCTTTTCCATCAGGTCGATGGTCGGCGTCTCGCCGCGGAAGCCGTTGACCTGCGCCCAGCCGGTCAGGCCCGGCTTCATGTGGTGGCGGTACACGTAGTTGCTGATCAGCTCGTCATAATAATTGTCATGGGCGAGCGCGTGGGGTCGCGGCCCGACCAATGACATGTCGCCGCGGATCACGTTCCAGAGCTGGGGCAGTTCGTCGATGCTGGTCATCCGCAGGAAACGACCGATCCGGGTGACGCGGAGATCCCCCTTGGTGGCCTGGGTGACCGTCTGGCCATTCTCGGTGACCGTCATGCTGCGGAACTTCCAGATCTCGAACGGCTTGCCGTTGCAGCCGCGGCGCGACTGCCGGAAGATCACGCGCCCCGGCGAATCCAGCTTGATCAGGATCGCGACCGTGATCATCAGGGGCAGCAACGTCACCAAAGCGAGCGAGGCCACGCCGACATCCAGGCAGCGCTTCTGGAGACGTTCGAACACCGAAAGCGGCGGCCGCTGGATCTCGATCGCGACCGTTCCGCTGACCGGCAGGAACGGACGCGACACCAGGTCCGCGATCGAATTGTCGGGCAGAAGGCGAATGGGTTGCGGCACGGCGCGCAGATATTGGCCGAGCTTCTGCAGCAGCGGCAGCTCATTCCAGTCGAGCGCCAGCAAATACTCATCGACATCGGCCGCGCGCGACTGACGGATGACGTCGCGGATTTCCCGATCCCACTGATTGTCGTCGCTGTCGGCGCCGAGCACGAAATGGCGGACCACGTCAAAACCGTTCTTGCGCAAATCCTTGAAGCGGCTGGAGGTGAAATCGAGCGGCTTCAGGCTGAGCAGTACGACCTTGCGGTCAACCAACCGCCCCTTGGCAAAGCTCGTGCCAAGCGCGAACTGCCAGGCAAAACGAAGGCTGATCAGGCCCACGCCGCCAATGACGGCGAAGACGATCACCGTTCCGCGAGACAGATTGTCGGTCGATTTCAACAGAAAGGCGGCGACCGCGAGAATGGTCAGCGACACCAGCCAGATGACGACCGATTTGCGCAATTGCCAGATCAGGTTGAGCAGCCGGTGCGTGTCATAGATGCCCTGGAAATAGCCGATCGCGACGAATACGACACCGACGATCAGCCCTGCGCCAAGCGACGTCGACGTGCCGTCCGCGCCGGATGTCATCGCAGCGTGATAGAGCTCGAAAGCCACTGCGTAGCTGAGCAGGATCAGCAGCAGATCCGCGGCGATGACGAAAACCTGGAACGGTCTCTGAAGAGCGGTGCCGCGAGGGGCAGAGACGGAATGGGTGTTATGAGAACCGTAAGCAGCAACAGCCATTCGAACCTCTACGTCTCGAGAGCACGTGACACTCATCGCGATGCGGTGATTTGCAACTTGCGCGGCGCAAAGTGCGAACTGATCAGAGCGACATTGTGGCGCTGCACGCAAATTTTTGCGCTGCAGAGTCGCGATGCAGATTCATTGGATTCACATATGCGACGAACGTGCTCTGCTTCTGTCACCAAGCTGACATGATGTGCAGATGGTGCCACATTTTGCAGCGAGTTCTGTACGCAATTTGATCGATAACAAGAATGGAACACTGCTGCACACGCAATACGCGCATTCTATCGAATTGCTACACGCTGCCTATCGCTTGGTTCTCGCAGTTCCATTTTCAGCTCTGCCGTACCGGTTGGCTGAGTCTTTTTCTTCTTCCTCTGAATAAATTTACCCACATATGCAGAACTTGTTCTGCTCCCATTGTTCGATATGCCTCGCAATCGTCCAGGCCTGGATGCAGATCGTCCAGCTAACGCTGTGCGGCGCGGCTCGTGCAATGAAATGCTCCTTCGAGCGGGTCGCTGCGACGGTCGCCCGATAAATTGCATTCGCGGCAGGAACTCTAGAGCCATACGGATTTTTTGAGGATGCCGCTTTGTGGCGTAACCGGATGCTCGCGTCGGCCGCCCACCTCGGTCGCGGCTCCACCAGGACCACTCGTATGAGCGAGCCCCGTTGACCGTTATCCCGGATCGTCACGGCATCGTTGCTCTCACGCCAGAAAATATCGCCGTGACCGTTGTTATCAAAATCGCCGAACCCAACCAGAGCACGCGACGTGCTCACCGCACCTGGGCTGGAGACCAATGCGCGCCCGATAGCTGGTCCGGCGGCGCCGTCCGCCGCGATCGGTGCCAATCCGGCTCGCAAAGCGATCTGCGCCAGCTCGAAAATAGGGATCTCCTCAGGATTCCGGCTCCGAATCGGGTTTTCACAAGTCTCGTCCAGGAAAGACACACGACTTGCTCTACGGCCCTCACTTTTCGCCGTGCTTGACGCCAAACAGTTTCGCATTGATCAGGTTGGCGAGAAATACGCCAATAACGCCCCCAGCGGCCTTTTGGAGCCCGTCCCCGATCAGGGCGTGGCGGTCGGGACGAAACTCCTGCAGGAATTCCAGACCAGCCGCCAACAACACGATAAGTATATAGGCCAGGAGCGCGCGCCTTGGCAGCAGGACAGCGATCAGTGCACCCATCAAAGCATAGGCAAGCAATCGCTCGACAACCGCAATATTTTCGCTCTCCATGTGGCTGATAAGCACAGGCCGCCACGCCATCGGAGACAATGTTGCAAAAACAATCAGGACGAGAATTCCTGCAGCGGCCCCTATGACTAGCTTTCTGGACATCAGCTTTGGTTGACTTGCTCTAAAATCAACGCTCGCCCGTTGTTTCGGCAGAAATCGTCGTCCGCCCGACGCTTTCATAGACAAAGCCGGCGGCGGCCATTTCCTCCGGCCGATAGATATTGCGCAGATCGACGATGACAGGTTGCGCCATCGCCTGCTTCAGGCGATCGAGGTCCAGCGCGCGAAACTGCACCCACTCAGTCACGATGACGAGCGCGTCGGCGCCGGCAGCGCAAGCATAGGCGTCCGTGGCGTATTCGATACTGGGCAGATCGGCGCGCGCCTGCTCCATCCCGGCCGGATCATAGGCGCGCACCTTCGCGCCCATGTCCAACAGACCGGTGACCAGCGGAATCGACGGCGCCTCGCGCATGTCGTCAGTATCGGGCTTGAACGTCAGGCCAAGCACGGCGATGGTCTTGCCGCGCAACGTGCCGCCGAGCGCCTGGCTCACCTTGCGCGACATCGCGCGCTTGCGGTTCTCGTTGACGGCCAGAACGGCCTCGACGATGCGAAGCTGCACGTCGTAGTCCTGCCCGATCTTGATCAGCGCGCGAGTGTCCTTGGGGAAGCATGAGCCGCCGAAGCCCGGGCCCGGATGCAGGAACTTGGTGCCAATACGGTTGTCGAGGCCGATGCCGCGCGCGACCTCCTGCACGTCGGCGCCGACCTTTTCGGAGAGATCGGCAATTTCGTTTATAAAGGTGATCTTGGTCGCCAGGAACGCATTCGCGGCGTATTTGATCATCTCCGCGGTCCGCCGCGCGGTGAACATCAGCGGCGCCTGGTTCAGCGACAGCGGACGGTAAATGTCCCCCATCACCTTGCGGCCGCGCTCGTCGGCCGTGCCGACGACGATCCGGTCCGGAAACTTGAAGTCACGGATGGCCGCACCTTCGCGCAGGAACTCCGGATTCGAGGCGACCACAACATCGGCGTCGGGATTGGTCTCGCGAATGATGCGCTCGACTTCGTCGCCGGTGCCGACCGGAACGGTGGATTTCGTCACCACGACGGTGAAGCCGGAAATGGCCTTCGCGATCTCACGCGCAGCCGCGTAGACATAGGACAGATCGGCGTGACCATCACCGCGACGCGACGGCGTGCCGACGGCGATGAACACGGCGTCCGCCTCGGCCACCGGCCCAGTAAGATCCGTCGTGAAGTCAAGCCGCTTCGCCTTCACATTGGCTACGACCAGTTCGTCCAGTCCAGGCTCGTAGATCGGGATCTCGCCGCGATGGAGCGCTGCGATCTTGCTCGCATCCTTGTCGACGCAAGTCACCTCGTGACCGAAATCCGCAAAGCAGGCACCGGATACCAATCCCACGTAACCCGTGCCGATCATCGCAATGCGCATAAGTAAATCCTGTCTGTCTAAAGTGGCGAACGTCTATTGACGTCTTAGAACACGCATTTCACTTGGCGTGAAAGGATTGCTTTGGCGATAAGGTCTGCAGCGGTGCCAAAACGCGTGGACGTCCCGCAGCATCAGTACAACCGACACGCCCAACGATTGCACTCGGTTCACCAGCACCGAGATTCGAGCGAGAGCCATCCCATTGTTGAAATGCGCGGCCCGATCGAACTTGGATGCACAGAATCTCCAGCCCTGGCTGTGGAAGCGCCGCCCGTCAGTTCCTCTCGAGACCTCCAGACCCCTCGACCAATCGATTCGATTACCGAGTTGACAGCGCGCCGCAATGATACGTGAACACCCGTGAAGCCAGCCTTCGGTCAAATTTCCGAAGAGCTTGACGCAGCGACATCGCGACGCTCCCCTTCAGCCGTCCTTTCTGAAAGGAATGGACTTCAAGCGAATGGTCGAAGATGTCAATTTTCTCTACTTGGAGTCCACTCGTTTGCAAAAGGAGCAAGAACGAATCCGGCGTGAAAGCATTGATGTGACCGATATTTAATGTGCGCTGCATTGCCGACAACGACGTCCTCGAGTGCAATTCACACGGAACTTCGACGTAAACGAAACGGCGCGAAACCCTTGCCAATTCTCCCAAGAACCCGCGAGGGTCCGGGACATGCTCAACGACGTGACTCGCGAAGACAAGGTCAAAACGGCCATCATCGTAGGGAAGTTTCTTGCCGTCGTACGGTCCTAGTTTGAGGTCTTTTGCCTGTGGGTCGGTATGTTCCGAAGGGTCTGCGTAATCAACCCCGACGTGCGACAGCCCGACACCCGCGTCCCTTACCGCAGCCAAGACCGCCCCCGTTCCACAGCCGACCTCAAGGACTGCATCAACTTTGCGATCTCCAAGCAACGCTCGGAGATTCGCGGCTTTGTCACGCGCACAGATCTGGCGCCAAACAAGTTCTCGTTCCGAGTACTCGCCCTCGTAATGTACGTTGAAGGCGGGAACAACGAATCTTTCTGAAAGCATCGAATTACCCCGCACATGCGCGTCGATCGCACTGTTGTGACACGATCAGCTAAGCTACTCTCACCTATTGAAAGTCACGCTCTTCAATTCTCCGACTGATCTGGCTTGCTAGATCCGATCATTCACGTCCAAGTTGTTCTCGGTCTCCCAGACGCAAGACATTCCGCGTAGGGCTCCATACCGACGGACGAGCCCCTCCAGCAAAATACGCGTAGGAGACTTATTCGAGATCGCCCCTCGTTCGGACAACGCACATTAAGAACCCGACCTTGACGAGCAGAATATGCCCACGGCCGCCTTAAAACACGTCTTCCTCGACGGATAAAGAGGCAGACTTGGGATTAGGTTTACGAGCGTATCGGTAGGGAGCATCTGCCAGTAAGATGCTCTCGCCGCTCCCTGCCACGAACCAGAACTTGGGCGTCGTTGGCCCACTATCGGGGTGTGGCGATCTCGGACAACCATGCGCCATCCATTAATACTAGCGGACGATCGGACCGAAAATCTCTAGCTTTGGGTAGCACCGTTGGCGCCTTTTGGGTAAGAACAGCGCTTCAATACGTAAGAGATATTGCATGGCTAAAAAGCGAGCATTGATCACCGGCGTCACGGGTCAGGACGGCGCCTATCTGGCGGAATTGCTTCTCGAGAAGGGCTATGAGGTTCACGGCATCAAGCGCCGGACCTCGCTGTTCAACACCGACCGCATCGACCATCTTTACCTCGATCCGCACGAGCCGGATCCGCCGTTTCGCCTTCACTACGGGGATCTGACGGACTCATCGAGCCTGATCAGGATTGTCGGTCAGGTGCAACCGGATGAGATCTATAATCTCGCGGCACAGAGCCACGTCGCCGTGTCGTTCGAGGAGCCCGAATACACCGCAAATTCGGACGGGCTCGGTACCTTACGCCTCCTCGAGGCGATGCGCATCGTCGGGCTCGAGCAGAAGACCCGATTCTACCAGGCCTCCACGTCCGAGCTCTATGGCCTGGTGCAGGAGATTCCACAGAAGGAAACCACCCCCTTCTATCCGCGGTCGCCCTACGCGGTGGCCAAGCTTTACGCCTACTGGATCACGGTCAACTATCGGGAAGCGTACGGGATGTACGCCTGCAACGGCATCCTGTTCAATCACGAGTCTCCGGTCCGGGGCGAGACATTCGTCACCCGCAAGATCACAAGGGCGCTCGCGCGCATTCACCTTGGTCTGCAGGAGCGGCTCTATCTTGGCAATCTCGACGCCTTGCGGGACTGGGGCCATGCCCGGGACTACGTCGAAATGCAGTGGATGATGCTGCAGCAGGAGAAGCCCGAGGATTTCGTGATCGCGACCGGCGTACAGCACTCGGTGCGGGACTTCGTCAATGTCGCAGCCAACGAGGTCGGGATCCGTGTGCGCTGGGAAGGCAGCGACGCCCACGAGAAGGGCTACGATGCCGCAACCGGCAAGTGCATCGTGTCGGTCGACCCGCGCTACTTCCGGCCAACCGAGGTCGCCACCCTCCTCGGCGATCCCTCCAAGGCAAAACAGAAGCTCGGCTGGGTGCCCAAGACCTCGTTCGAGAGCCTGGTGCGAGAAATGATGCAGGAAGACCTCGCGGCGGCCAAGCGGGACGAGCTCATCAAGCAGCACGGCTTCCGGTATTTCCCGCGGCACGAATGACGGCCAGGCGATAGCTTGGCTTCAGGGCGCCGAGCTCGCGCGGCGCCCCAGTTGGACGCTTTCGATCCGCGACCGCCTGCAACCAACAGGCGGTCTTTCGTTTCCGTCAGGATGAGTGAATCGCGTCTTCTACCGGAAGCGGCAACCTCTGCCCGGACTTTGCACGGCCGACGCCTTCACTGCCGGCGAGGCCCCGCGTTGCGGCCATATCGTCGGCCCAGCGGCGAACGATGGTCTGGCGATCCCAACGCTCGATCGAGCGACTGCGCCCTTCCGCGGCAAATTGCGCGCAGATCGCCGGGTCCTCGCTCAACCTGCAGATCGCCGATGCGAGCGCACGGGAGTCACCGGGCGGAATGACGAGACCCGCTCCCTCGACCTCGGCCGCAAGGCCAGTGCCCTGCCCGGCCATCGCGATCACAGGCCGTCCGGACGCGAAGATCGCCCCCAATTTCGATGGCAACACCAGATCTGCGGCCTCGGCCCTTTGCGGGATCAGATGGATGTCGGCGGTCGCCATCAGTTCGTTGAAGCGCTCGTTGGATTGCAATCCTAGGAAGTGAACACGCGATCGGCCGGCGCCCATTTCGACCAGCCTTGCCTTATGTGGCCCCTCGCCCGCGAGGATGAAATGAATACGCGGATGGCTCTCCTCGAGGAGCGCAGCGGCTTCGATCACGAGATCGAGCCCTTGCTTGGCCGACATGGTCCCCGAATAAAGCGCCACGACGTCGTCCTCGCCAAGACCCAACGCCTCGCGATAGCTCGTGCGCTTCGAACCAGGAGTTATCGCGACGGTGTCGATCCAGTTGCGGACTTCGGCGGTTTGTTCGGCAGCGACCCCCTTGCTCTTCAGGCGCCCCACCATCTGAGACGAGATCGACGAAACACGATCGAACGAACGAAGAATGGACGCCTCGACCTTGAGCATCGATTTGCGAAGCGAGCCGTTGCTGAGCAGCCCAAGGTCGAACGCAGCGTCGACCTCGAAGTCCTGCACGTGCAGCCACGATTTCGCGCCGACCCGGCGCGCAACGACGGGGACCAATGCGGCCGACATCAACGAGGGGGCGACAGACAGCATGATATCGGGCCGCCAGGAGAAAGCTTCGCGAAGAATCGGCACTACGCTGGTCAGCGCAAACGACGCGTGATGGAGCAAACGCCTGGCGCCGGAGGGACGCGCGGGCACGTAGATCGGTGTGCGCGTCACGCGAACGCCGCCGACGTTTCGCGCCTTGAAATACGAGTTCGGAAAAGCCGCGGGTATCTTCCAATCCGGGTAGTAGGGCGGCGCAGTGATCACCCTCACCTCGTGGCCATCAGCCGCGAGGCTCTCGCACAGCTCAGTATTATATTTCGCGACCCCGATCAGATCGGGCGCATAATTAATTCCGATGAGAAGAATCCGCATCAAATACAATCCAACTCAAAATTCCACACCAAGCTTCTTGACCGGCGCGAGCCGGCCAAAGTCAGCGGACTGCGTCGACTTCGAGGTGTCGACCATAGCCTTGGAGAAAATCGTGGTAGGCCGCGCGCAGACCCGCCTTGAGGGCAACGGTCGGACGCCATCCGAGCGAACGGATCCGCGAGCTGTCGAGCAGCTTGCGCGGCGTGCCGTCGGGCTTGGATGTGTCGAAAACCAGCTGTCCCGTGAAGCCGACGACTTCAGCCACCAGCGTCGCGAAATCAGCGATCGACACTTCGTCGCCGCTGCCGACATTGATCGGCAGGTCGCTCGAATAATTCTTCAAGAGGAAGATGCAGGCGTCGGCCAGATCCTCGACGTTGAGAAATTCGCGTAGCGGCGTTCCGGTGCCCCAGACGGTGACGGTCGGCGCCTGCGCCAGCTTGGCCTCGTGAAAACGCCGGATAAGCGCCGCCGGCACGTGGCTGTGATCGGGATGATAATTGTCGCCGCGGCCATAGAGATTGGTCGGCATCGCCGAGATGAAGTCGTCGCCGAATTGCCGACGATACGCCTGACACATCTTAAGGCCGGCGATTTTCGCGATGGCGTACCACTCATTGGTCGGCTCGAGTGGGCCGGTCAGCAACTCATCCTCACTGATCGGCTGCCTGGCGTGCTTGGGATAGATGCAGGACGAGCCCAGGAACAGCAGACGCTGAACGCCGATGGCGTGGCTCGCCCGGATGACGTTCAATTCGACGGCAAGATTGTCGCAGAGAAAATCGACCGGGAAATTGCTGTTCGCGGCGATCCCGCCGACCTTTGCGGCCGCATGAACCACGACGTCGGGCCGATTGGCCTCCAGCCATCGGAGCGTCGGCGCTTCCTGCGTGAGATCAAGCTCGCGACGGTCTGCCACCAGCACCGTGCAAGTTTCCGAAGCGAGGCGGCGCACGATGGCTGACCCCACCATGCCGCGATGCCCGGCAACGAAAACCCGCTTTCCGGACAACCCGTAGGCCGAAACCCCTGTCATGCTACAGCCTTCAATAAAACGTCTAGAGCCCGACCTGGCGTGCAGACCGGCGAAATCTCAGCAAATTGCTAACACAATCTTCACCATGCAACAGCCTGTTTCGCAACGCGAGGCGGTTAATGGTGAATGCAACTCAGATGCGCAAAATGAGAACAGATCCCGACGCGCAAATAGGCAGCCACAGCCGCATCAAGCGGCGGAGCTGCCTCTCTGGTCTCAATGCGAGCTAACTTTGAAGCTCAGTAAGCGCGACGGAGAACCGGCTCGCCGGAGGCAACGCAGGCGCGATCCCAATACCAGCCGTATGGAGTCTCGACGCGAACCCGCGGGCACCGAACGTGCCGCGGTACGAAGCGGTAGGGATAGGGCTGGGCCCAGAATGTGACCGGCGTCGTGGCCTGCGCTTCACCCGCTAGGATGGCGGCCTTTGCAGGCATCAGCACTGCGGCATTCGAGCTGGCCGCCAGCCCGACCGAAGCGGCCAAAGCCAACAGACCCACCTGCGCCCATGTCTTCAACATCCGAAAAGCTCCCTTGCCCCTAACGGAATCTGCCAATGAATTGCGCAGCCTGCGAACGAACAGCGGCCGGCTGCAAACGAGATCCCCAAACACTCATAGAGTCAGCCCAATAGCCGGCTTAAGTTTACCAAGCCGTCCCCGGGGAAGGCAACGTGCTGATGGAACGAAATCTGCCCTTTGGGTCGATATAGCCCGGGACTGTGGCTTCTGTGTCCTAGTTCTCACTGCCGCTCCAGGCCCCGGGGGCGCCGAGGTCAGGCGAACGGCGGTAGACATCACGCAACATCTGGTAATTGATCGACTGCGCAAGCGGGACGTCCTCCTCCCCAAGCTTGGCGAAGATCAGGATATCCCGCAGCGTTCTCCAGCGGCTTTCGTCATAGTCGGCGATGCGGCCACCGGTCGGCAGGATCAGGCTGCGTTGCTGCTGCAGCTCGAATTTCACCCGGTCCGGATCGAGCTTTTTCGGATCATAGCCGACCAGAACAGGCACGCTGCGTGCATAGTCGGAATAGGCGAACTGCCAGCCCTTGATGAGGCCCTCGAGGGCTTTCGCAATCGCCGAGGGACGATCATGAAGCAGGTCAGAACTGGCGAAATAGACCATCCCCGGGACGTGGATGGCATATTCCTGCGGCTTGATCGCGTTCAACCGCGGGGCAGCGGGGCCCGACGGCAGCGGCTCCTGGCCGACCGCCGCGATGATCGCATCCACCTCGCCCTTCTGCAGGGCATCGAAGGTGTCCCGGCCGGCCACCTTGGTGATTTGACTTCGCGGCAGGCCAAGCTGCGCCATCATCGCGTCGAATATGACATCCCCGTCGCTGCCAATTCTGTAGCCGACCCGCTTGCCAACCAGGTCGGCCGGGCGCCGCAGGCCCGAGCTCTCCAGGGTGAAGATCGTGGTTGAGGTGTCGAGCAGGCTCGCCGCGAAAGCGGTCACGGGCGCACCGCGCCAGGCCGCCAGCAAGAACTTCTGGCCGCTTGTCACGCCGATGGCATGCTGGCGTGCGACGGTTGCCACAAAATCGGGATCGTCCGGGTCGGCGTGCAGCACCATGTTGGAAGCGAAGAAGCCCTGCTTCTGGGCGATCATCTCGCCGGCGAAACGCGCTCCGAGCGGACCGTCCAGCAAGAAGGCCAGCTGCGCGGCTTCCTCGGGATGGCTTGTCGTCAGCGGCACGACGTCTGGACGCAGCGCCAGGAGGACGAAGCCCGCGACGGCCGCGACCGCAAGCGCAACACTGAGCACCATTCGGGACCTTCGCCTGGGCGTTCGCCGCGACCGTGTTCGAGCCACTTCGGATTTCCTGCAGTCTTCGCGCAGAGCGCACCAGTTGAGCTTATGGAGCCGTCGCGGTACACTGATGGCGTTAAGGTTACTTAACCGTAATCGTTGTTCTAACTGTCATTTTTCTCAAGTGTGCGGCGGATACTGGTAAGCTTTTTTAGGGGCAGGACCCTTCATACTTATGACGATTGCATCCTATCGCTCAGATCCCGGCCCCGACGAGCGGGCCGATTTGCGGGTCGCGGACGCGCCGGCCCTTGCGCCCGCCCGTGCCGGATTGACGTGGCTGCGTCCCGAATTCGTCGAGTGGCTGATGATGGTCAGCGACGCCTTCCTGATCCTGGCCTGCGGCATTGGCTGCGCGGTAGTATATCACCTATACACGCAGTCGTCGCTCGGGAAGACCGACGTCTACGGTGCCGCTAGCCTGCTGGTGGCGGTCAACTTTGGCCTGCTGGTCACGGTGCAGCACGGCTACCGCCTGAAGAACATCACCAACCTGCCGCGGCAGTGGCGGATCATCCTGACAACGTGGACCGGCGTATTCGCCGCGCTGCTGGCGATCGCCTTCACCATGAAGGTGAGCGACGAGTTCTCCCGCGGCACCACGATCTCGTTCTATCTCGTCGGCCTCATCGCGCTACTGATCTGGCGCACGGCCGCCTCGCGCTGGACCGCAAACACCCTGCGCACCGGCGCGTTTGCCAACAGCCAGGTGGTGGTGATCGCCGAATTCGGATTGCCGGCCTCCTCGGCGGCATTGATGGACCTGTGCCAGCACGGCTATCGCGTCATGCACACGCTGGAGATCCGCGGCAAAGAGCTCGCCTCGCCACTGTTGATGTCGCAGATCAACGCCCAGTTCGAGGAGTTGATTGCCTTCACGCGCGAGCACCGCATCGAGCACGTATTCCTCTTGATGGACTGGAGCCGCCAGCACGCCATCAACAGCATCCTCGATGCACTCAAGATCTTGCCGATCCCGGTGCATCTCGTGCCGGACGCCAATGTATCGCGCTTCCTGAGCTATCCGCTGGCCAACACCGGCAACACCTGGACCGCCGAGCTCCGCCGCGCGCCGCTGAGCTGGAAGGAACGCGCGCTGAAGCGCCTGCTCGATATCGTCGGCGCCAGCGTCGCCCTCATCGTATTCGGCCCGATCATGCTGGTCGCAGCCCTCTTCGTCATATGCACCTCGCGCGGCCCGGTGTTCTTCCGCCAGACCCGCAACGGCTTCAACGGCCGCGCCTTCAGGATCTTCAAATTCCGTACCATGCGCGTGCTCGAGGATGGCCCGAAGATCGTGCAGGCGACCAAGGACGACCCGCGCGTGACGGCGGTCGGCAAATGGCTGCGCAAGACCTCGATCGACGAGTTGCCGCAACTCTTCAACGTGCTCAAGGGCGACATGTCCCTGGTCGGCCCCCGCCCTCACGCTGCCGCTCACAATTCCGAATATGAGCGCCTGATCGGCCAATACGCCTTCCGCCACCACGTCAAACCCGGCATCACGGGCTGGGCCCAAATTAATGGTTACCGCGGAGAAACCCGCACGCTCGAGCTGATGGAGAAGCGCGTGGAGTATGATCTGTGGTATATCAACAATTGGACCCTGTGGTTGGATGTGCGGATCATTATCGGCACTGGCGTAGGCATTTTTGAGCAGGGCAAGGCTTACTAGCCACTATCGTACGGAGATACTCGTTTGAATTTCATCGAGCGTGTCTACCGCGCTGACGAAAGCCGCAAGTCGCGCTTTCACACCGCCACAGGCGTCTTGTGCGCCGACCCTCTTGAGCTCAGCTATGCGGCGGCCACGACATTCAACCGCGCCGTATTTGGAATACTCGCAAAGCGCCCTTGGCTTGTCGGCAAGGCACTTCCCGCCATTGAGCGCCACGTCAACGACGCCCGTGTGTTTGAATTTGGCGCGGGAATGTCCACGTTGTGGTTCTCGGAGAGGGCAGCTTCGGTCACCTCGGTAGAATCCAACAAGGACTGGGCAAATCGAATCAACTCGGCTCTTGCGACCGAAGGTAAGGCCGGTGTCCTACTTGTTTCAGATCCTGAAGAATATGCACGTCGGATCAATCTGTCGGAGGAAAGTTTCGATATAATCCTGGTCGACGGAATTAATCGCCGGCGCTGCGTCGAGGAAGGGGTTCCTAGGCTACGCAAGGGAGGTCTACTCATTCTCGACAACACAGACGTAAATCTCGATCTAATCCCAGCTGCACTCGCTTCAGGCACTTTCGACGTCGAAAGATATTCAGGTTACGCACCGGGTGTGCTGCATCCTAACGAAACCACCCTGCTTACGAAGTTGTCGTAGAGGCGGCGTCCGGGATCGAACATGAACGCGATTGGACGCCATCGGCTGAAACTGATTCGGAAGCTGGCCGAGATCAAATGGGTTTCTTCGTCTTTCAGGTCGGCGCGCGTGCTGGTGGCCAGCTTGACCGCGCCTTCCCCGTTGATCGCGAACCAGAAATGACGGCCCACGAACGCCTAAGGTTTCAAGATCTATCGCGATTCACCGTGCCCGCGGACTTCAGAGGCCGTTCGGGGATAATTGTCCTGCTTTGGCAGATCGTCCATCAAACTCTATTCGCGTGGTCTCCTCAACCAGCCTACGTTTGGCGTAGATGGTTGCTGCGGTTGTTTGGAGCTGAGGTGGGCAAGGGAGTCCTTGTGAGGCCTACCGCCCGCATAACGTATCCGTGGAAAGTCAAACTCGGTGACTACTGCTGGATCGGTGACAATGCCGAGCTCTACAGCTTGGGCTCGATCACGATCCGCGAACACGCGGTGATCTCCCAGCGCTCGTACATCTGTGCCGCAACACACAACTACAACGACATCACGTTTCCCCTCGTAGCGAGGTCCGTCCTCGTCGAAAGTGAAGCTTGGATCGCCACAGACTGCTTTATTGCACCGGGGGTAACAATCGGCGCTGGAGCCATAGTGGGCGCTCGCAGCACCGTGCTAAGCTCTGTTGCTCCGGCGACCATTGTCGCCGGTCATCCAGCGGAGTTCAAAGGACATAGAAGTGCCTGCAGCAGCTAGACCCGGCGCGCGAGCCCGGATCATTGCAGTGGGACAAGTTCCCCCTCCCGTGACCGGTTACGCGTACATCACTGCCCGCATGATCGAAACCCTCCAGCAATCCGCTGAGGTCGAAACGGTCAACATTTCGCCCGGTCATCGCCGTGGCGTGCTGAAGCACGTGCACAAGACTTATCAAACCCTATGGGCTTGCTGGCAGCTGACGCGCCACACCAGAGGCGCAAAGCTTACCTACATCGGCTGCGAAGGCGACTGGGGACTCGTCTATACAAGCGCGCTCGTTATGACCGCACGCATGCTTGGTTATGCGGTCCTTCTTCACCATCATAGCTTTGGCTATGTCGACAAATCATTCTCGATGATGCGGTTCATTACTCACATTGGCGGCGATCACATTCGCCACATATTTCTCTGCACGACCATGCGTGACCGCTTTGAGAGCCAATACGGTCGAGCTCATTATACTCAGATCATCTCAAATGCCGCTTTCGTCGCGCCCGGACAGGACATCCAGGACTCCTCCATCCAATCCAATCCAATCCGGATTGGGATGCTGAGCAATCTCACGCGGGAAAAGGGGCTCTACACATTCATCGACCTAGTACGAGCCTTGAAGGACATGAAGCTCGGAGTAGAGGCCGTCTTGGCAGGTCCGATCGCGGATCCGCGGGACCAGGCCAACGTCGCCGTGGCAGAAAGAGAATTGGGCGGCGCGCTTAACTACGTCGGCCCTGTCTATGGCGCGGCGAAGGATCAATTCTATCGCGAGCTCGATGTTTTTGTCTTTCCTACGCAATACGCGAACGAAGCCCAGCCGACCGTTCTCTTCGAGGCGCTCGCCGCCGGCAACTCGATCATTGCGTTCGACCGTGGCTGCATAGCGTCCCAAGTGAAACAAAATGGAATTGCGATTGCGGCCACAGATGACTTCTGCGCACGAGCCTGCGACTTCATTCTGGAACTCAGTCAACAAAGGTCCGCCGCCCAGCGGCGGACCATTATTCGCAACTTCAATCAATCCAGGGCTCTCGCGCTTGCCGCGGCGACGAACCTGACAGCAACCTGACCACGGTCGGATTGGGATTGGGCCGCCTCATGAAGCTAATCGTTTGGCACAATATCATGTGGGCCCGCTACAAGGCCGCGGTTTTCTCCGCGCTGCACCAACAGTCCAAGAGCCAGGGCGTTGGCTTAAGGATCTACCAAATCGCGGAAACGGACAGCAATCGCGTTGCACTTTCGCCTGTTGACGCCAGTTGGCATGTATACCCCCATGTACTGTTATTCAAAGGTCCATATTCGGCCATACCGCGCCTCGCCCTATTGAAGCAACTTGTTCGTCGCACCTGGAGTGACCGGGCCGATGTAACGATACTCACCGGCTATGAACATCCACATATTTGGGTTCAAGCGTGCGTTCTGTTCCTTCTGCGCAGACGATTTGCCTGGTTCTGCGACTCGACAATTTACGACAATCCACCGAATGGCCCAAAGAGCCTCGCCAAACGCGTTCTGTTTCGAATGGCCGACGGAGTATTTTGTTACGGAGAGCGAGCATCGGACTACATCCACAACCATGGTGTGCCTAAGGACAAGATCTTTATACGACGGCAAGCAGCAGCGCTGCCAAAGGATTATTCGCGCGAAACCGCCTTCGCGCGGCGCGCCGCTCTGTCACCCAGCCCGGATAAGCCTAGATATTTGTACGTTGGCCGGCTTTCTACCGAGAAGAGCCTAGACCTACTGCTGAGAGCATTTTCTCGCGTACTGCCGAAACACCCCTCCGCGACGCTTGTCCTGGTCGGCAAGGGGCCGGCGGAAAATGCGTTGCAAGAACTGGCGGGCAACCTTGGCATATCGCAGCACGTCCAATTTGCGGGGGCAAAGTTCGACGAAAGCCTCGTCGAAGAGTATCTGAAAGCAACTTGCCTTGTTCTTCCGAGCTACAGCGAACCTTGGGGACTCGTCGTGAACGAGAGCCTCAGCTTCGGATGTCCTGCTATCGTCAGCAATCGCTGTGGCTGCGTGCCAGAATTGATCGACGAGGGGCAAACCGGATACTCCTTCGACTGGGGTAGTCTCGACGACCTCACGGACAAAATTGTCAGCGCTCCCGCGCGCTTCAGCGACGGGCTCTCCATCGCCGAGGCATGCATACAGAAGAGCGAGGCTTTCACCCCGCAAATAGCCGCTCGCGGAATTTTGGAAGGCGCGACCTCGATCCACGCGCGCAGATAAGACAACATTCATCAAGCACAAAGCCAATGACTCAACTCAATCATCAGTTGGATACCGCTACTAGATCAGGGCGAGATCGGCCAATCATTTATCCCGTGCTCGGGGGCGCCAAGGATCTTGGCTTTGTGCGACTATCCGGCAATGGTCTCGGAAACAGCTTCTACAGCTATTTTCACGCATTCGTGCTGGCGAACCAATGCAATGGGCAACTGATCTTTCCTGCTTGGATGTCCCTGAAGTCGGGCCCCATTCGGCGCGGTGACGCAAGCAAGCGGCTCTATATCGGGCTGTTCGAGCCGCAGGATGACGAGATGGCCGGACTGATGAAGTACGTCCTGCTCAGAAAAGCCCTTTTTCGCCCAAACGTAATTACCATAGGTGACGCCGAACGAGTTACGGTCGACGCGGCGCGACTGAACTTGGTAAACTGCAAGGAGTTCATTTTTCGCGGCCTTTATGAGCACAAGGACCTCATTCGCAAACGCCTCGTCGCTATGACCCGTAAGTCGCTTCCCGATGGCTTTGGCTGGGGGAGTTCTCCTTATGCGGCGATCCATGTGCGGCTGGGCGATTTTGCGACCACGACGGATATTGCAGCCATCAACGGGGGAGCGTCGAACAAGCGCGTACCGATGTCTTGGTATGTCCACATCATCAAAAGAATAAAGCAATCGTCTCCGGATCGACCGATACTGATCGTCTCCGACGGCCAAGAGGCCGAACTCGCAGAACTGATCAATGCAGGCGCACGATTGTTGAGAACCGGATCAGATATCGGTGACCTTTTGTCCCTGGCGTCCGCTTCACTTCTTGTTGGATCCAACTCGACGTTCTCGCGCTGGGCATCCTTCCTCGGCGGAATGCCATCCATCTGGACAGCACGTCTGAAGCGAGACGAAACTCCATCTCGCGATGATCGAAATATGTACTACATCCCGGTGGGAGCCGATGGAGCTCTGAGCTCCTTCCCGACATGACAACCTATAAGATTCGATACGGCTCGATGCTGATTGCCTGCAAACGACTTGCGATGTCGCCGGACAGACTGCGCTTGCTTGCGTCGGTTGGATTAAACTTGGTTGCGAAGTCTCCGGCGATTTTGGCAATCGGAGTCGTTCTTCCGCTGATCAACAAGAGCCTCGGCACCGCGGCATACGGTGAATTTCTTTCGATGCTGGCTCTCGGTTCAGCGTCCACCCTCCTGTTTGGAGGCATTAACGTCGTCGGACGCCGCCGGTTAGGCGCCGTGGTCGCCCGTGGTGACGTTACGGCCCAATCCGTCGCAGTTTCGGAGGCCATATTGTGCTCCCTCCTGGTCGGTCTCGTCACAGCTCTCCCTACGATGATCGTTGCTGCGGTCACGGCCAGTAGCTGGTCGCTCGCCGCCTTGTCGATCCTCCCCGTCGCGGCAGCTTCCGCAAATATCTTCGACAATCTCCGGGCCGCTTATAACGAGCAGTACATAACCGCTGTCTTCCTCACGATATCGCAGCTCATAATCTATGGCATCGTCATCTACTTTGGTGTGGCACAAGGCGCGGTATTCACGTCAGGGCTCGTGCTGACGCTGCCCTTCGTTGTTTCAAGCCTGTTGACGTTTCTCATGTTGATTCGGGAGCGCCCTATCCTGATCAACCTCAAGTTCTCACCCGAGATACCGAAAATTCTGAGGTCGGCGTTATTGGTCACGCTTGCCGACGGAGCCGTCTTTGCCGCCCTGAATACCAGCCTATATAGCTTCGGAGCTCTTGGCGCGACCGATGTCGCTGCTTGGTACGGCACCCTGATGCGCGCATTTCAAACTCTACTTGCCCCGGTGTTATTAGTTCTTTTGCCGGTAACGACCTTTGTTGCTCTCAAATGGCCGCATTGGCCCTTACAAACTCGCCTCAGGGCCATTCGAACCATGGCCATGGTGGGGCTTTCCTACGGATGCGTTGTCGCAAGCGTCATCTATTTTGGCTCAGATCACTATTTATCGATCTTCCACGATCTTCCTCGACCGACGACATTCGACCTCGTCGCGATCGCGTTGTTCTTCGGCGCTATCGTTGCACAAAAGGCATACGCCCAGTTGGTCTATTCGATTGCAGAAGCGCGCCTTCTTTCCCTAGGAACATTCGCCGTCGTGCTGGCCGCATCGGTTGCAGCCGTCGTTGGCTGGGTTACAGGTGGGCCTCACCGCGCACTTGAAGTCCTCGCTTTGGGAATGGGCCTACCAATGATCTTGCTGGTGGCGATCCACCATCTAATTTGGCGAAGCGGCACTAAGGCCGGCTCGCAAACCTGAGGGGTTTAGAGTGAAACTAGAGATTGCCAAGCGGATCAGAACGAGTCCGATCTATTCCAGCGCGATGTGGGCTCATGACCTACAGGTGTGGGTAAGGGCGACCCGAAAGGGCAGTTTCTCGCAGCATGGTGAAGACCGCTTCATTCGTGATTTCTTCACGTCGCGAAAGACGGGCGTGTACTTGGACATTGGAGCGTCTCATCCCTTCAAGATAAGCAATACTTACCTCCTTTATCGCTCAGGCTGGAAAGGGGTTACGGTTGAACCAATTCCACGCCTCGGAGCGCTTCACAGACGATGGCGTCCGAGAGATAAGCTGCTGCCCGTCGGCGTGGGTACGACCGCAGGTGAGCTCGAGTTCTTCGAGATGCTTCCGTCGGTGCTTTCGACGCTCGATGCATCGGTCGCGAATGAGTACATAGCCCAAGGGAAAGCTACGCTTCTCAAGAAATACCACATTCCGGTTCTGACTATTGATCAGGTTATCCGCCAAACAACAGAGCAAGGCCAAGTCGATTTCCTTTCGATCGATATTGAAGGCTTGGATGCGGACGTGATCAATTCGATCGACTACTCCCGCTTTCGTCCTTCATTGATCTGCGTTGAGATCATTTCAAGCGAGACCCGGGAGACTGCCGCGCAGATCTTCGACCGTGCGGGCTACAAGATAGTCAACGAGATCGGCTGCAACCTCTTTGTTTCGCCTGCTTGAGTTGCGCCGCTCCTCAAGCCAACATCGAGCTGGCAGAACCTACAATTTACAGAAGGTGTAAATCCCGCATCCATATCTCACGTCGATATCGGCTTCGTGGATATTCACCTTCGTATGCAGGACGCCATCATCGTCGACAAAATCGAAGCGCATCAACTCCAGCTTCACGTCCGAATCGATCCAGCCGAGCACCTCGAGCGGGGTGAAAACCCGTTGCGAGTTGAAATGAACCTGGCTCGATCGACCGATCGGGAAGCTGATGTAAAGCGTGCCGCCCGTCTTGAGCATCTTCAGTATGTTGCGAAATCCGGCAATGTGGCCGGCAGGGTCGATATCGTCGCCATATCGTCCAAGACCAAAATGCTCGAGCGCATGCAGGCATGAAATCGAATCCGCACTTTCGGTATACTCAGCTCGCAACTGCATCAGATCTGCTTGCAGGAAACTGATGTTTGGATGACCGGTGTCATCGAGGGCTCGAATATCCATCACTTCGATGCTTCTGAATGCGGCCACATGCGCGACGAATCCGTCTACCCTCGAGCCGATGTCGATATGCCGTACCGGATTAGCCTGGAAAACGAGCGATGCAACAAGCAGGTCTTGATGGAAATAATGGCCGCGGACAGATCCAGCCTGCGCCGCAAAGTCAATGAGCACTGGATAAATTTTTGCAACACGACCGCCCCTAGCCTTAAACTTCCGGTAGTCAACGATGTACCGTGGATACTTGACAAGCAGCCGCAGCCGCCGGGGGTCAAGACCAACGGCCAGCAGGAGACGTCCCACGGCCTCGAACAGAGATTGACGGGGCGCCTCGCCAACAGAGGCCGCGCCCTGTTGCGCCGTTCCAACACTGCTATCCATACAATTGTTCACCAGTTGTCATCGTGACGCTCTGAGTTGGGAAAGTACGATCGCCATCTTTACTGCAATCAAGTGGCCGATAACGATTGAGACGCCAACAATCAGCGATCCCCGCAAGACCATTAGCGCGATAATCGGAAAGGCGCATCCGAATAAAAGCAAGGTGCTAAACGACCCGCGGCTGGCTGACTCCAGCCTGTTAACGAGCATGAGGAATATCGCCGAAACAGCCACGGCTCCCGCCCAACCCAAGGCAAAATAGCCTTCTGCGATCAGGGGCTCTGAAAGATTGAAACTCCACAGTCCGCGATAGAATGACAGCGTATCCATCAGATAGAACGGCGTCGCCTGGAGCTTGTCGGCCCAAACACCTCTGGGAACAAAGAAAAATACCGCGCTAAGGATGTTTGCGCCGTAGGTCGTACCACTATGATCAACGTGAAGGATCGTGTGGCAGAGCATCGAGAACGCATCATAATCCATCGCGGAAAAGAAGGTCTCATAGTCCAGGCTTCCCGTCGTTCCCTGCGTCGATCGAAAGACGTGAAACAGAGGCGACGCGAAAGTGCCTGCCAACAAGGTAACCAGCAGCAGCCTGGAACTCCACGGGCGTACACCGAGCCAAAAGAACAGACCAGCGAAAGCAAACGCTGCGACCTGATATCGAGAAAGGACGGTCACGTTGTTGAGCATGAGCGACATGACCATGGCGACCAGAAATAGAAATCGCCAATGCACATGATTTCTCAAGTAGGCAAGGCGCAACCCGACCAGCGCGCTATAAAACGAGAACGGGAAGATACAACCCGTAAGCAGGAGGCTGATCGACAAATCGAACCGTTCGGCCATGGCCTTGCTCGCAAGCTCCCGCGAGCTAAACAGATTGGATCCGTATATGGTTATGCCGACCGCGGACGCGGTGATGCTGAATATCCAAAGGACCAGGGGATTGAACGGAAGAGATTGTGTTCGCCAGAACTCTCTGGAGTTACCGCCGTCTTGACTCCTGATCAGGAAGATCATGCTTAAAGTGCACCACATGAGAACGAGCGCGAGCGCGGTATGCATCACCTCCGCGTTGTTGAATATTGGATCGAAGGCCAGATACAGCTGCTGAAGGGGAGCAAAAACAAAAAAGGTCGTGTTGAAGTAAAAGATGGCCGTGTAGGACAGGCTGTTCTTTCTAAGCGCGATGACCACCCCGAAAGCGTTGATGATCGATATCGCAAACAACATCAGAACCGCAGCATCGTCGATCAAGTTGCCCGCAATCAGCGTGACTAAATAGTACGCCGCGTACGTCGCGACCAATGTCGCAAAGCAAATGTCAACCCAGAACGCATTCCGCGTACTGGTAGACCGCGCGACAGATTCAAACCGGGGAAGTTCTCTTGCAATTGTCATATCGCCCGCTGGGAAGTCAGCCTAGAAAGTCGATCAACACAATTCCCCAAGCCTTATCGCTCGAGTTCCGCGTGTGATCACCGATGCTTGCTGCGACATCAAGGATACCACCGTTGAAGCCGTCGACGAGGAAACTCAGGTTATCGACGGCAAGTGACGAACTCTGGAGTGCACGCCCGTCGAATTCGCAAATCTTCCTTGCGCCAAGCCGACGAACGACGATCCGCTCGAGCTTTCCATCAAATTCGCTGTCTTTCTCGGCAGTAACTTTTTCACCGACTTTCATGGAGAAAAGCAACGAGGAAGGGCCATTCTGCGAAACGCGCCCCAATTCCCTCTGAGGATCGCGTAAAACCAGCGAGCCTTTTGACCGGCCACTTACAACCACCCTAACCAGATAATTTCCTGGATCCGGGATCAACCAACCGTCCGGCCCTTCGCTCTTTGCAGGTTCGTACAGGACAACCTCCGGCCCTGGCGCGGACACGCTGACGAAATCCTGCTCCTTGAAGGTCGTATCCTGCAAGATGCAAAGCTGGACCTTAGTTATAAGTGCGCCTTGGGGGACGCTGGCTCTCAGGCCGGTAAGATTGGGAAGGAACAGTGAGCAGCACTCGGTCTTGCGGCAAATGATCGAGGGACGCGAAGAGTTCCACCCGAACGTGTTCGTCCACGGCAGGACAGGACGACCGTCGCGTACGTTCTCAGATCGACAATTGTTAAAGGTGATCAGTGGGGAATTTGACGATTTGGAAAGGGCTTCATCCAAGACAACCATTTCGTCGGGCGTAGCCGCGGAAAGATGAGTGCAGCCATCATATTGCACCATAACTCGCGGTTGAGTGCGTATCGGATCGGCCAGGTAGCGGTACGCTTCGCTAAGGCTCGTCGGCACCGGCGATTGGATTGCCGCGTAAGTGTGCCGGCCGATGAGTGAGCAATCCTGCCACCGCACCATCGCGTGGCCAGCCGGACCGATCTCGAACGATGCCTCTACATAGTCATGAGATCGCCAGGGCGCCTGCGACCCGAAGTCGACGTTTATGAACGAGATGACTCCGTGCGGCCATTGCGATCTGATGATCGGCGCATTGTCAGCCCGAATTTCGAACCGAGATCCAATGCAGAGAAAGTGGCATACGCCTCGCGCGTGCGCCGTTCCTAACAGCGCGAACAGCGGGCGACCGGTTCGCTCGATCCAACCGCTAACGTCGCACTCGGAGATTTTTATATGGCCTCCGCGCCTGGCACGGACCCATCCGCCTCCTCTCGTCACCCAGAATTTGCACTGCGTGAACCAATAGTTGAGGAGCTGATCGTTTCCGTCAAGGTCCAGGAAGTAGTCCCATGATCCGGCGATCGTGCATGCCGTCCATTTGTATTCGCTGTTGGTATTCGTTCCCGACAGCTTGAAGCCGGTTGACCACGAACCATTCCAAACGATGTCGTCGCAGCGGACGTCCTGAGCCTTCGCTGCGGACACCGCCTCATAGAAAACTGAGAGTCCGTCGTTGCACGCGAACAGAATTCCGGACAAGCGCAGGTACAGGACCGCGTTGTTGTTGAAGAAAAGCGAACCGGCCCGCGCCGGCCGATAGTTGATCGCTGATATTCCTGCCCCCGCGCCTTCGTAGCTCAGTCCGAGTGTCGAGCTCGGCCAGTCGCGATCGAGCATGGCTTCAGGCCGGGTGATCAGATACGTCCCGGAAGGAATCCTTATTTTGATTGATCCGAGAGGGTCCGTCGCAAGTTGCGGATCCTTTCGCGATCGGCTCTTGGCGAAATCCCGCGCCTTCTCGAAAGCGAGAGTATCGTCTGATTGACCATCTCCCCTTGCGCCGAACCACCGAACATCGATCTCGCCGAAGGTATGTTGACGGACCCATCGGCCTAGTGCGCCGTCCGGCCGAGCAACGATCATAGCCCCGTCGTCGGGACGCTCATCATTGGGAGACCAAAAGAAGAAACCGCCGCCGCCATCTCCTGGTGCGGCAAAGCCTTCGGAAAATACGAGATCGCTTGCGATGGATGTATTACGCAGATCGGCAATTGAACGGACGACACCGGATGTCCGCTCGGAGGCCAGACCACCACTCGAGCTTCCGGCAAGTGCTGGTACGGATCCGCCGGCAAGTCGATGAAAAAGGCGACGCGAGATGGCCATCGGGACCTGTCATTGTTGAGACAACGAGTATCGAAAGGTCGTCACCCCTGACATCGTCCCCAATATTGTGTCGACCCGCCCGTAGGGCTGCAGCACGAGATTGTTACATCGGTCAGACCCATAGTAGCAGGCCTTCACTTTGATCACACGAGGACAGTTGTTCTTAACGCTAACAACATGATCGACCACCTGGGGGTTCGCGACGTGCCCTCGCGCTGCGGCCTCAACGTCGAGACAGGGCCGTCCCAGCCCATCTCGGACTATGCCGGTGCCGGTCTGCTCGATCGGCGCCTGCAACGTCAAACGCGATGTGCTGGATGAGGGCTGACTTGTCTGGGATCGCGCTGGCGAACAGGTCGACTGGACAGTAACCAGCAAGATGAGACAAAAATCGAGTGAGTTGCGCGCACATTTGGTCGCTACTACCACGGCCTGTCATCCTGTTCGACACCTGGAACACGTACCTTAATGCCATCGCGCGCGAGACGCTTGGCCAATTTCTCGCGACTGGCCATATCAACGCCTTCCAGTCCCGCCAACAACCGATCACGATAAAGCCAACCCACCCCCGACAGGTTCGTGGCCGACTCGTCAGTAAGATCCGCATCAACCATCTCGGCAAACTCGGAAATTGCCAATCTTTGTGTGACCGGGTTGAGAAATGGAAAGGCAGACAGAGCAAGCCGATTTCGCCGCAAGGCAATCCAGCCCTCCAGGGGCCCGGTGGTGTATGAATGACCGAGGTAGACGACCACGCTAGATTCAAGTCCCGTACGGACCATCTGCACCGAATAGAGCAATAGCCAGAGGAACGAGTTAGTTGGCGCCACGGTCAGCGCTGTTCTAACGTCCTCGTAGGCCTCGTCCATCTTGCGTGACGTTACGTCTGAGCTCTCTCGCTGCATCGCTTCTTCTGCGACGCGCAGCTGCATTAATGCCCGGGCGCTTGCCAACTCCGGTTGCAGGATGGCCACTTTTTGTTCGAGCCTGGCGTTTGAGACCATCTCAGCCAGCGTGCCGGCTCGGAAGCGCTCGTCGGCTACAATCCGACCGGCAATGTCCCGGGCCGGCAGCGCGAGCACGAAAAGAGGTAAAGCCGAACAGGACCAGATTACCGAGGCGAGCCCAAGCGCAAACAGGGGCACCATAGAAACCACGCGTCGCAGTGGATGAAGGTTACTCCACGTAACCATAGCGGGCGTAGTACTTCTGGTAATAGTAGCGGCCATGGTAAGATTGATAACGTGCGAGAAGCTTGGTATCGGCCTTGTTCAGGACGACGCCAAGCAACTTCTCCTGTATCTCCGGCGCACTGCGCAGGTTATGCTTGATGACATCGATATTGGTCTTACCCCACTCCACTACAAACACATAGGAATCCACGAAGGACGATGTCACGCGCACGTCGACCACAGGCGCCATCGGGGGCATGTCGAGCACGACGTAATCGTATTTCGAGCGCAAGAGCATCACGAGGGCATGCATCGCCTTTGACGCCAGAATTTCATTCGTGTGCAACAACTTTGAGGTCGTACCGGCTGGCAAGATCGAGAGCTTAGTTTCCGGATCGACGACGACGGCATCCTCGAGTTGCACCTTCTGCGCCACAACGTCCACCAGCCCGACTTTGGTGTCCGGCACCAGAGCGCGCGATAGTGATGGGTTGCGCAGATCCGCATCGACCAAGATAACGCGCGCGCCACCATGTGCGATGAGCTGGGCGAGGTTGGTCGACAATGTACTCTTGCCCTCGTTAGGAAGCGTAGATGTGGCTGCGAGCACTCGGTTTTCACGTACGATTGAATTGAGATCCACCGCCACCTTGAGCGAGCGGATCGCCTCCGAGAAGCGCGACAGCGGATTGTTGACGACATAGCGCAGCAGGTCAGGCTGCGGATTGTTCTTCTTCGGAGACTTGCGACCGGCAAATTTCTCTCCAAGCCCCTGCACCGACGCGGCAGCGCCGAGTGCGGGCAGGATGGCGATGCAATTCTCGCCCAGCGCCTCCTCCACCTGACCCGTGGTGCGGAAGACCTTGTCGGTAAGCTCTCGTGCCATCGCCGTGCCGAAGCTCAGGATCAACCCACCGAGCAAGCTTATAGCGAGGATGATCAACGTCTTGGGATAGCTCTTCTTCAGCGGCGTGGTCGCCGCGCTGATGACTCGCGCCTCGGTGATCGGGAATGACTGCTGCTGCACCGATTCCATGTAGCGCTGCAGGAAATTGTCATACATGGCCTGGTAGGACTGCGCATTGCTCTCAAGCTCGCGCAGCTGCACCTGCGCTTGATTGGTGAGTTGCGATTCCGAGACAACATTGTTGAGACTCGATTTGATTGCGTCCTCGCGCGTAACGGCGATGTCGTAGTCGCTCTTGTAGGACTCCTGAATGCGCTTCAGTTCGTCTTGAATGTTCTTCTTGATCTCGGCCATCTGCTTGCGCAGATTGACGGCGGCAAGATGGTCCGAGCCATATCTGGCCGACCAGATCGATTCCTTCGAAGCCATATCAACAAACTGGCCGCGCAGCTTGACGATGGTGTCGTTCTTGAGCGCGTCGGCCACGTTGGCATCCGGAATATCCTGCTTGAGGATTTCGGTCATGCGATCGAGCCGCGCCTTGGCCTCCGCAGTAGCGGCATGCGCCAGAACGAGCTGGCTATTCACTTCCGCAAGCTGCTGCTCATTCATCAGCCGACCGCCTGTGTCGACGATATTGTTGGCGGTCTTGAAATCCACCACGGCCTTCTGAGCACCAGAAGCCTGCGTGCGCAGCTCCTTGATCCTGTCCTGTAACCAGACGCTCGCGCGGCGGGTCGCTTGATACTTCGCTTCCAGCTGGTCCACGATATAGGAGTCCGCGATCGCATTTGCAATTTTGGCCGCCTTTTGCGGGTCCTTCGACGTAAAGCCGATCTCCATCACGTAAGTCAGCCCGAGCCGCTTGATGGTACGGTTCTTCTCGAAGCGCTCCAGAGCCTTACGGGTCTGCTCGAACTCCGATGGTGCGCGCCCATCCGAAAACAAATCGGAAATGCTGCTGATCACCGAGCCAAGCAGCCCGCCTCCACTACCGGTAAATTCGGGATCCTCGATCAAGTGCAAATCACGGATCACCGCGAGGCTGATATTCTCGGATTTCAGGATCTCAACCTGCGTCTCCACAGTTGCTGAATCGACTGCGATATCACCAAGCACCGATTGTTGCTGGAATAGCTGAACCTTGCGCGTGTCGATCACCATCGTCGCGGTCGAGGTGAATTGCGGAGCTGCGGTGAAGAGATACAGCAAGGCAAGGAGCACGCAGGCCGATACGATAGCGACAATCGTCGGAAATTGCCGGCGAATGATATCAACGTAGGAGGTGAGTGTCTGGACCGTTGAGCCTTCCGAAGCGACGTAATCGCGGTTGATCTCGGATGACGGCTTGTTCACCTGCAACATTGAATTTTTCCTGAAAAGGATTCCGACATCGGCGTCGCAAAATGAGATCAACGACCTATGTTAGCTATAGCACGCTCAAGAGCACACCTGAACTCAATTGCGGTCGCACAAAGGCGTTGGCGCATTACAATTTGCTCAAAAGCTTAACGCCAAAACGCGAAACGGCGCTCAACGACGCGCCGTTTCAACTGTCAAGTGACCCCGTGCCAAGTCAGGTCACAACTTACTCGGTTTGGAGCTCAGCGCGGGCTGACGCTGCTGCCGGAGGCACCGCCGACGCCGCCGCCGCTGATGCTCGACCCGGACGTCGCATAGTGCAGCCCACCGATCGAGCTGGCGCCGGTGCTCGTCCCGCCAAACGCAAAGCCACCGGTGCCGGTCGAACCACCTGCGCCCGAACCACCGCCGCCTGCACCGCCACCGCCGGACGCCGCGATCGCGACGTCACCCGTTGCGGCCTGATACGCAGCGATCACGTCGGCATTCTTCGTCCCCGCAATCGCGGTCTGGATCTCATTGGCGTAGGCTTGGTCGGTCGAGGCCGCCATACGCGCCACCTGGGCGAGGCCGGCGACGATCGCGCGAACCTGCTCCTTCGTCGTGGTCGGATCGGTCAACAGCGAAATGATGCCCGGGAGTGTCGTCGGGTCGGACGCGCCGAGGTCGCGGACGCGGGAGATCAGCTGCGGGCCGCCCTGGTACTGCTGTAGCAGGGTCTTCGGCGAGGCCTTGAAATCGGTGATGACTTGGGGCGGCAGCTGGCGCTGCGGCGGATAGACGGCGGCGCTTGCCGCCGTCGAAATCGTCGCCGCGACGGCTGCGGCCGCAGCCAGACGAAGCGCAAAGCTGAAAACGCTCATAACAAATCTCCAAATATCGACTGCCGCTTGCAGCGGACAAAATGGCTGTGCATTGCAGAAACTAGCTGAAGCCGATGGAACTGTCCACTTAATCTAAAGACTTCGTAAATAGCGCAACTGCTTCAAATCTAGACACTTTTATGAAGCTCCGGTGTCCGTCGGGCAGTCCCGTTACGGCTCGCGCCCGGCTCCTCCTCGCGCGGATTTTGCGGCACCATCTCGACCCGTCCGGCAGCCTCGGTGCTGCGCAAGGATTGCGCCAGCCCCACGCCGAAAAGTGCAAAGAACGGAATGCTGTAACCGGGGACTTGAAGGGTGAAGTCGAGGCACGAATGCAGCAGCGACAGGGTCGCGGTGGCCGCCGCTGCCAGCGGGATGATGGCGTCGCGCCGGCGTCCGAACACGCCCTTGGCGAGGATGACGAACATGATTGCCCATGCGGCCGCCACCAAAAGCGCCATCGGGATGCCGACCTCGGAGGCAAGCTCGAGCGGCGTGGAATGCGCCGCATCCCAGATGCCGCGAATCGAGATGTTCGGGCTGCGGTAGGGCGGGAAGGCCCATTGGAAGGTGCCCATGCCGGTGCCGAACCAGGGATTGTCGGCGATGATATGCAGCGTGGATTTCCAGGCCTCCACCCGCCCCTCGTCGACCAGGCCCTGGCTGTCGAAGCGGCTGGAGACCCGGCCGCCGAGCAGCTGCAGCAGGCCGAGCGCGACCGCGACGCCCGAGCCGAGCGAAATCCAGATGCCGATGCGCGGCGGCAGATCTTTGCGCAGGAATACGGTGAACGACACGATCATGGCGAGCAGCGATAGGCCGACGCCAGCGCGCGAGGTGGTCATGAACATCGCCATCAGGCAGATCAACAGCGCGGCGAGCTGCGGCAGGATCTCGCGTGGCGGGATGTCGGAGACATCCCGCCACAGCCGCCGCCATTCGAGGTGCCGTTCGGGAAGCCGGCGGCGCACGTCCTCAAGGATCAGCAGCATCCAGATCACCGCGGACGAGCCGAAATAAGCTGCCGCCGTGTTGCGGTTGATGAAGGTGCCGGTGACGCTGCCGAGATAATACTGCTTGTCGCGCCACAGGATCATGGTCGGCTCGATCAGGAACGACAACACGCCATACAGCGCATAGAGGCTGCCGGAGATCGCGATCACCCACAGGATCTGCCGCGCCCGGCCACGGTCCGCACCGACGCAGATTCCGAGCAGGATGGCGAGGATATTCGCAAGCGGCGCCCCTAGTGCGAAGAACGCCTCGTTCTTCACAATCGAGGCCGACGGCGCGATCGGCACGCCGAGCAGCTCCGAGGCCTGCTTCCAGATCGGATGAAACGGGGCAACCCAGGGATGGTCGGAGAGCTGCTCGTGCAGCACGAAGGCGTAAGCCACGACGATCACACCGATGCCTGCGATCATCCACAAATGCGGGCGGCGCAGATCGCGCAACGGCGCCACCATCAATGCGACGCCGAGGCACAAGCACCAGAACGCAATCGAAATGTCGTTGGTCGAGCCGAACGGAAACGGCGCGCTGGCGACGACGAAAAACAGGATGAACGTAGCCGGCAGGCTCCAAGACCAGGAGATATTGGACCAGCTGATGTTGGGAAGCCGAAGGCGCATCGTCGTCAAGGCCGGGGCCTGTTCTTAAAGGAAGCAATCGAACGGATAGATCTTCAGGTCGACATTCAGCCTGCTGTCCCGGGTCTGCGCCCGAAACGCATAGAATGGCCCGAGACTATCACTCCCCGGCTCGAGCTTTATTCCCGGGGTCAGTTCGTCAGGCGGCACGAGCAGCCCGATGTGACGGTTGATGGCTGAGATGGCGATCCGGTGCTCGCCCTCGCCAAACTCCCCGGCAAGCTGCGTCACGGTGACCTTCGGCAGCCCTCGCCGCTGATGGCACTTCTCCTCCTCCCACAGCTTGGTCTGTCTGACGAGCGGTTCACCCGCCTTGTCCGGCACCACGATATCCGAAAAGGCGGGATGCAGCATGCCGAAAAACCGGCTCTCCATGGAGTTGGCCGAAAGTCTGACGGTGAAGGTCAGCGAGCCCTTGGCGCGGCGCAAACGCGCGAGGATCGGCGAGTTGGGCTCGGCCGAGACGACGACATCGATCCGATGGCGGACCCCCATCGTCGTCTGGGCCGGCGCAGCTTCGCGACCGGGCCCGCAGATGACCGCCACCACGATCAGAGCGCGGCAAAGCCATGGCTGCCTGCAATGCATAAGGGCTCCCGAAGGGCGGCGAAATGACCTCGATCCAAGCGAAGGATTGCATCTAAACGAAAATGGCACCGGGACAAAGCCCGGTGCCATCTGTCTCGCAGCCTTCGCGCCTTAACCTTACGGCGCGAGCTTGATGTTGTTGCGGAAGATCAGCGAGTCGTTGGCGAGGTTCACCGCATCGCTGCCCGTACCCATGATCACCCGGAGGTAAGTCAGGAACTTGGTGACTTCGACGTTGCGCGAGTTCGAGACGTAGATGATGTCCTGGTTCTTCATCATGACCTTTGTGGCCAGGAAGAAGCCGCCGGGATCGCGCAGGTTCACGCTGAAGATCACCGGAATGGTGTCGGACGTGTACTTGCTGACGTCGATGCCGAGCTGTTGGGCGACGTCACGCGGCTCGCGGCGATACATGAACACGGCGGCCGGATCGGCTTGGGCGTCGAGCAGACCACCGGCCTTGCCGACAGCTTCGCTCAGATTGATTCGCCAGGCATCGAAATTGAACTCGCCGCTCTGGCCGCTGGCGCCGAACGCCATGAACTTCTGCTGCTCGCGATAGACATAGATGCTGTCGTCGGGCCGCACATAGATGTTGTTCTCGGGCGCCATCACGAGATTTTCGAACGGCACGGTCGCCCGCTTGCCCTTGCGCTCGAGCATGACCCAGGTCTCGAAGCCCTGGCCCTTGATGCCGCCGGCACGGGTGATGGCATCGAGCACGCGATCCTTGGCACCCGCGGCGCTCGCCGGATAACGCGCCGGCGCGTTGACTTCACCCTGCACGCTGATCAGCTGGGTGCGCTGCGACGACATCGAGACCACCGCCTGCGGCTCGATGGCGCGGTTGGCGATCTTCTCGACGATCGCGCGCTGGATATCGACGGCGGTCTTGCCATCGGCCTTGATCTGGCCGGCATAAGGTACCGTGATGAAGCCGTCATTGTCGACAGTCTGGTCCGGGATCGTCACGTAGTTGCCCGGACGGACGCCGGCTTCCGCCGGGATGAACAGACCGCCCGCGGCGGCTTCGAAGATCGTGACGCTGACCACGTCGCCGATGCCGAACACGATGCTCGCCGGCGGCCGCTGGTCGGTGAAGGCACCCGCGAGCCCCTGCGGCTCGTGCGTGTGAAGGATCTTCACCGTCGCGTTGTTGATCGGAATGAGCTCAAACTGCGGACCGTTGGCCGTCTGCTGCGACAGCACGTCGTCGGTCAGCGGTCCCGAACCAGGATTGGTCGAGCAGGCCCCGAGGGCCAGCGCGGCGGCCAGAAATACCGGCCGAAATACAAAGGTCTTGGCAAAGGAATGCATGAATCGCGCCCCAGAAATCCCCAATTGGGGAAATTGGTACGGCGTCGAGGGCGGTGCGGCAAGGGTTCCAGGCCGGAACAGGGTGGTTAACGGCGCAATGAGTCCGACAGTGTTGCGTGGCGGTGACTCTTTCGCAGCCCGACCAATTGTTTATGACTAAACGATGTACTTTCTTTGCCGCTTCTGAGTGCAAATTGATTGTAGGTAGACATCCCCCCCACGGCGCGCCTGATCTCATTCCGCGCACTGTCGTTGGTAAGAAGCCATTCTCGCGATCCAAGGAGCCTTCGAACGTGCCGACTTTGGCTGTTGCTCTCGCTGGACTGGTCTCCAGCCATCTCGTTGCGGCTCCCGCCGACCGGTCGTGCGCAGGCGATCTGTCGCGGTCGTCCTGCATCGTCCAGACGGCCGCCCCCTCCTCCGCCTGGAAGTTCACCCGGACCCAGGGCGCCAAGGAGGGCGAGACCTTAGCCGCCATCATGAAGACCGCCGACACCGCCCAGTCCGACCCGGACTTTGCCGGCCTGATCGTGCGCTGCGCACCGAAGGGCAAGGTCGACGTGCTGGTGGCCCTGATCCGCCCGTTCCCGCCACGCAGCCATCCCCAGGTGACGATTGCCTCGGCGGGCGGCGGCAGCCTGACGTTCGAGGCCAGCATGGCCGGAGCAGGCGTAGCCGTGCTGTTGCCCGACGAGGTGTCGGCCTTTGCTGCGGCAAAATGGCAAACCACGCCCTCGCTCGCGATCAGCGTGAAAGAAAACGACAGCGAGATCAAAGGGATGGTCGCGCTGAACGGGCTCCGCGAAGCCTATAATTCGCTGCTCGCCAGCTGCAGCCTGTAAAATTAGCCGCAAAGGATAAAATCACTGTCCTCAACTTAATGCCGTTTTAAGGCCACAAACGGCACTCTCCGAAGCACTGGAGTGCTTTGGAATGACCGCGATTTTGATTTTGACCTTTCTCGTCGGAGCCGTGCTGGGCCAGCGCTTCCAGGTGCTGGTGCTGCTGCCGCTGACCTTTGTCATGGCGCTGATTGCGATCCCGGCCGGGCTGATCGCCAACCTCAGCTTTCTCGATGCGTTGAAGGATCTCGTGCTCGGCGCCCTGGTGCTGCAAGCGGGCTACCTCTTCGGATCGGCGGTGCGCTATTGGCTTGCCGCCGCCCGTGCGACACGCGTCTTGCCCCGTCCCTTCAAGGCCGCGAAGACCGCGCGCTGACCCCCACGCAAACGCTTCGCGCTTGTCGCGACGCTAAAGCGCGTGCATCCGCGTCTTGTGATGCGCCCCTGCTTGAAAACCGACTGACGGCTTGTATGGTGGCCCGCGCTGGTCCCAGACATTGCCTCGAGCGCGCCGTTTGTCCCTCGCTTATTTTGCCCTCATCGTTTCCATCGTTTCTGCTTCCAATCTCGACATTGCCGGCGCCAGATTCGGCGCGCAGCTCGGGACGATGGCCGCGGCGTTGAGCCTGCTGGCGGCCTCGCTCTCCGCCCGCAAGGCCGACTACGATCACTATCTACGCGCGTCAGCCTGGGTGCGCTGGGCCCTGTTCGTCATTCCCACACTGATCGCGGTCCAACTGGTCCCAATATGGCTTCCGCTGGCGCACCCGATCTGGAGCAGCGCCCATGACGCCCTGGGCGGCCTGCCGACCGGCTATGTCACGGCCGATCTCGGCCTGACGCTGGGCGCGCTGGTCTTGGAGCTATCAGCCATCGCGCTAATCGGCGTCGCGATCGTGGTCGCCCGCGATCGCAGCCGCGCCGAGCTGATCCTGTTCGTCCTCGCCGGCGTAACCGCGGTGTCGGCCTTGGCGCTGGACCTGCACCGCTCGGTGCCGGGGCTGGTCAGCGCCGAAACGGTCGATGGCGCCCCTGCCCTGGCCGGGTTCGGCCTGGTGCTCAATCTCGCGGTGATGCAGCTCGCCGCCGAGCGGGCCGAGACCCATCACGCGCTGTCGCGCTCGGTCGCGATCGGCCTCGCCGGCCTTGCCGGCGTCCTGATCAGTGCGGTTGCGATCTTTGGCTTCGCCAGCACCAACAGCGCGGTCGCCGCGACCTTCGGCATGGTGCTGCTGCTGCTCATCCTCGTCATCCGCAGGCTCGATCTGTCGACGATCGCCGCTACCGCTCTATCGGTCGCTGCCCTGGTCGGCGCCGGCATCGTGCTGGCGTTCGTGTTCGAGAAGAGCACCGGCCTGACGCTGTTGCGGCTTGTCCCGCCACTGCCGGCCGAGACCACGGCCGCGCTGGAGCGCATGCTGGCCGATACGAGGTGGCTCGGCGCGGGCGCCGGCAGTTTTGCGGCCGTCGGCCAGATCTATCAAAGCGACGCCGCCGCGCTCCTCACCGCGCCCTGCGCTGCCGTCGGCATTTTTGCCGATACCGGCTGGATCGGTCTCGCGGCCGCGATTATCGTTGCGGCTGCGCTGCTGATCCGTTTGTTCTTCGGCGCGTTACAACGTGGTCGTGACTCGTTCTTTCCCGCGGCGTCAGCCGGATGCCTCTGCTTTGCAATGGTCGAGGCATTCGCCGGTCCAGGCTTGCTGCGGCCGGGAGCGGTGATCTGCCTTGCGGCAATCATCGGACTCGGGCTGTCGCAAAGCGTCGGCCAATCCGGACGATGAGCCTGATCCGGGAAAGTGCGAAGTGGTTTTCCGAGAAGATCATGCTCAAAATAAAAGCGTGTTCGAACATGAGGGACTTCATGACTAAGCTTGCTCTTGTCATCGCCGCAGCGGCCGCGGTCGCTTACAGCTCTCCGTCCTGGTGCCAGGGCACCAAGGACAACCAATCGACGCAATCGCAGACGTCGCGCGGCACCGGCGGTTCAAAACCTGACCCGATGGGCGGCGCCATGAAGGGGACAGGGACCCCGAACTTCGGCACCAGCCCCGGCATGGGGTCCGACAAGAAGTCGCAACGCTAGACAGATCGGCTCCTAGCGCGGCACGACGTCGACCTCGATGACGGACGTGCCGCGCACCTTGCGATTTTCGCCGGTGATTTCCAGCCTGAAGCTGTCGGCAGCATCGGTCGCCGGCGCCGTGTAGCGGAACGATGGTCCAGACAGCGTGAGCGTGCCTGCCTTCGGCGGATCGACGATCCGCACCTGATCGATCAGCATCGTTTTGCCGCGGAGGCCCTGAAGACACTCGGCCCAGCGCGCCACCTCGATGGTCCAATGGACGGTATCGGAATTCAACTGAGCCAGTCTGGGGCGGGACAGGCACTCTCCCGCCGGGGCGCGCCCAATCGCGCCAAACGCAGCAATGCAAATTCCTAAAGCAACGATCTTCCCGTCCATGCAGCATGTCCCCCGGCCGGCAGCATCATGGGAGCCATGAAGCTATCACGCGCCGGCCGCAGTCAATGCGGAAGCCGTGTCGGCCATCCAGCGAAACAAAACGTCACGAACATCGCGCGATCGCTGACCGGAGAGGACTGATACCCTCATAACGCGCGGTGATGAATTCCTTAACGGCACGTTCAAGCCCGTCAGCTTTGCTGGCCGGCACGATGCATGATCGAACAACCTTGAACCGGATGCCCCTCGTAGTGAGGACCGCGATCTACTCGGTCCTGGTGCTCATCGGTGTTGCGGGTGTTGCCCTCGATCTCGCACGAACGCGATTGAAGATCGCGTTCGGACTTGACCGCGAGCGCCGGCGAACGCCTCAGATCGACTGGTCATCCGAGCGCAGGATCTCGGAGCGGAGCGCTGCGGCCAGCCGAGATGACATGATCTGAAGTGATTTGCGTTCGGCCATGCTCCCCGTCACAGGCTCCAGCCGGACGAGGAGACGCCAACCGACATTGTCAGACCGTGCGGTCGCCCAGCGCCGCCCAGTAGTTCGGGTTCTTCGGGGTCTGGATGCGGACCCAGCGATACGGCTTCTTCGACCACGGCGAGATGTGGCCGGAGAGATTGTCCAGCACGAGGTCGCCAGAGAAGGTCCGCACCACGACCACGAGGTGATGCTCGCCCCAGGTGGTGACGACCTCGCTCAGCAGCAGCGAATGGGCCGGCCAGCCCTTGGCGATCAGGTCGTGACGTTTTGTCACGGCATAGTCGTTGCAGTCACCGCTCACCGGATGCAGCAGCCACTTCTCGCCGCGCAGGCCTTCCAGGTTGGGCTCGGGACGGATCGCGCGGTTGACCAGCGCGTTGACTTCCTGCAGCTGCGCCATCCGTTCGTCGGTCAATTTCAGGCGACCGCCCCTGAACATCATCCGGTGCGGCCTGCACTCGCCTTCATATTTCAGGCAGAACATCGTGAACGCCATCGGCGGCAGCGTCGGCTGATCGAACTTGATGTACTGGATGGCACCGCGCAGGCCCATCGGCGCGCCGACGAATGCAGCCTTCGCGCCCGGCGTGACACCGATCCCCAATACCGCCGCGGCGATCGCCAACGATCCTGCGACGAATTTTGCAACTTTGCGCATTTTGCGCTCCCCCGTTCTTGTTGGGGGAAACCTACAAAGCGCGCGTTGAGATCACGCTCACCGGCCAGGGCGTCATTGAATCAAAGTCAAATCATCTCTTTGGCAAACAATTAACAATACCGTTGCAGAGCTTGTTCTGTTACCAGCGAGGGATGATCTGGCAGCATCCAGATTCGCCAGGATTCAATCGGCAATATGGGCCTTTCCAGACGTTTCCGTAAGAAACCAAGACCGCGGCTTCCCGACGGTCTTCGGGTCTACGCGATCGGCGACGTGCATGGCCGGGCCGATCTTCTTCAATCGCTGTTAACGGTGATCGATGCCGACCTCGCGCGCTCGGCGCCGGAGCGCGCGATCCAGGTCTTCCTCGGCGACTATGTCGATCGCGGACCGGACTCCCGCGCGGTGCTCGACCTGCTGATCGATCGTTCGCAGACGCACGAGACGGTCTGCCTGAAGGGCAATCACGAGGTGTTCCTGCTCGAGGTCCTCAACGATCCGGCCCGGCTGCAGGAGTGGCGGCACTATGGCGGCCTGCTGACGCTCGTCTCCTACGGCATCACGCCGACGATGAATCCCTCGGCCGAACAGCAGGTCGAGCTGATCGATCGGCTGAAGCAGGTGATCCCGCCCGAGCATCTGGCGTTCCTGCAGCAGCTGCCGTCGAGCTTCACCTGCGGCGACTACTTCTTCGTCCATGCCGGCATCAAGCCGGGCGTGCCGCTCGACCGCCAGCGCGACGAGGACATGCTCTGGATCCGTGACGAATTCCTCGAGTCGGAGGAACGGTTCGGCAAGTACATCGTCCACGGCCACACGCCGGTCCCCACCCCCGACATCCGTCCCAACCGGATCAACATCGACACCGGAGCCTATGCGACCGGCAACTTGACCCTGCTGACGATCCAGGGTGATAGTCTGCTGGCGATTTAGGCGGCCAATTTTTCTGCGCTTCGGCAATCATCGAGTTTTCACCATGCAGCAGCTGACCTTGCTTCGCGCGCTCGGCGCCTGCGTCGCAGTCGCGCTTGCGACCTACGCCGGATTGAGCTTCGTCGGCGACCTCGCGCAGCCAGCATTTCATGCAAGCGATCTGTTCCTTGGCCGTTCGCCTGCACCCGGCGCGCCCTCGGCCGGGTTGGCAGCGCGCCTGTCGCTCAATGGCGATTTGCTCGCCGACGCCGCCGCCGTGAAGGCAGCGAAGCCGCTCGGTACGCCCGGCAACGCCGAAGACAACACGAACGCCCAGGACGCCGTGGTCGCCGCGCTCGACATCTCCCCGATCAGGCCCGCGCTCTGGCTCGCGCTGGGCCAGCTCAGGACCGGATCGAGCGCCGCTGTCGCCCCGGCGCTGAAGATGTCCTATTTGACCGGCACGGTGCCGGTAGAGGTCGCATTGGCCCGGCTGCAAGCCGTCACGTCGACGCCGGCCGCCCTCGACGAGGAGGTCAAGCTGCTGGCGCAGTCCGACGTCCGCGCGACGCTTGCCAACGGGTCTCATTTCCAGGCGCCGCTGATCGGCGTCTACGTCAAGGCAACGGCAGCAGGAAAGGCGCTGCTGCTGGATGCGACGCGATCGATCGATCCGAAATTCAACGCCACTTTGCAGCGTTACTGACGCGTCTCAGCGGCCTGGCTTCGGATTGACGGGCACAAAATCCTCCGGGCTGCGCGGCTGGTCCGGCCGTCCCTGGTAGATGAACATCCCCTGCGACGTCGTGACGATATCGCCGGGGTGCAGGCTGTCGTCATTGAGAATGCGCCGGTTTGCGGCGAGGTCCGGGTCTTCCGGAACAGGCAAATAGGCCTGCGGATTCTCCCGACGCTCCCTGGCGACCTCCTTGGCGCGCTGCCTCGCCGCATCGATCCGTTGCCGCCATTGATCGCGTGAGGGCTCCGGCGCGTCGGTATTGGGCGCCTCGCCAGCCGTAGCGCCCGGCTCGTCCTGCTCGGCGGCGATGCTCGTTGCAGGCAAAACGGCAAGGACGACGGCAAGACCGACAGCAATGGCCAGCAACGCTAGCCGCATCCGGCTCAGGCGGACGGACAGACCTCTCTCGGTCGGATGCAGCGTCATGGCGCCCTGGATCGAACCTGTCCCAGACGGCGTTACCGCCGGCCCGTGCCGCTGCCCCGCGTGCGGGGGCCGTGATAGACCCGGGCGCGGCCGCGAACGACGGGAGGTGCCTGGATCCCGGTCGGAATATTGCGGGTCGCATTGGGCCGTGCCGGCTGCGACGGATTGACGATGATCACGTTGTGGTTCGGTGTCGAGGGATCATTGACCCCTTGCGCCCGGGCGCCGGCAGGGATCGTCAGTGCAATCACGGTCAGAGCCAGATATATCGCAGCAAAGCGCTTCATCGCAAAACCCTCTCGCGCACCAACGCCGAACGCCGCGCCGCTGTTCCCGATCGCGGGCTCGCGATCCCCGTCGCGCGTCAGCGATCCCCATCGCGCTTCAGCGATCCCCATCGCGCGTGAGCGATCCGATCGCGTGCTAGCGCGGCACGGCGGTCAGCTTGCCGTCTTTCCAAACGCCCTGAGCGGTGACGCCGGTCCCGGACAGGTTCCGGATCGCCGTCGGCCGCGACGCGGTCTGCGTGGTTTGGGTCGTCGTCTTCTTGGTGCTCTGGGTCACCGGAAAGTTGGCCGGATCCTTGATGCCCTGCGCCAGCGCGGGCTGCATGAGGAACGCCGAAACGAAGAGAGCCGTGACGAGGCCGCGCATGGTCGGACACCCCTTAAGAAATTTCGCCGGAATGTTGCAGGTTTTTCCGCAAAAGCAAGCCCGTTGCCGTAGCTTCCCGAGGATGCTGCGTCGGTATGTCCCTGTAACGCGTGCAAATTTCTGGCGAAGCAGCGCTTTCCGGGTTAGGTGATCGGCTCCGATGAGCGAGACCAGCAAGACGGCTGATGCGGACGCGGCAACCGAAGCCATGGCGGCCGGGTTCGTGCGCATTCTGGCGGGCCGGGTCCAGTCGATCTCGCGCAACCCGGCGCAGATGCGGGAGATGGTCTACGAGCTGGCACGGATCAAGCTGCTCGAGCAATTCACCCATGACGACGCCGGCCGCGCGCGCGAGATCCTGGGCGCCTTCGATCGCGCCGTCGAGGCGGTCGAGGAAACGTTGGCGCAGGAAGCCGCGGCTGCGCCGCCCGCTCTCCCGCCGGCCGCGACGTCCGAGCCGGGCAATCGCGCATCCCTGCTGCGCAAGATCGAAGCGGAGATCGGCCGGGCCGGCACGCCGGCCGACCGGGCGAAACGCAGCGGAGCCCTCACAGTCGTCATGCGATTGGCCGCCGTGCTCCTGCTGGTTGCAATCATCGGCGCCGCCGCAGTCTTTTGGCCACGCATCAGAACACAGTTCGCCGCGCTGTCACAGCGCTCACCACCCGTCGCGCAATCCACTCAGGCTCCGGCAGCCCCGCCGCCCGAGCGCCAGGCCGCCGAGCCTCAGCCGGCGCCGCAACCCGCGCAACCCTCGATGCCGTTACCGGTCACCTTCGGCGTCTACGCGCTGTCCGATGGCGAGTTGCAGGAGCTGAAGCCGGTGCCCGGCAAGGTGCCGGACCGCCGTGTCGCAATTTCGGCCGCCATAAATACGCCGAGTGCGACCACGGTGAGCAATGGCGACGTCAAGTTCATCGTGTTCAGGCCCGATGGCGCCCTCGATTCCAGCACGGCCGAGGTCCGCGTCGTCGCCAGAGTGTCGCGCGCGATGGGCATCGACGCTTCGGGCAAAGCGGCGATGGTCAATGCAGGCGACTCTTGGGTGATCAGGAGCATGTCGTTCGCCTACAAGGTCGGACCGGTCGAGGATCAGCCGCGGATGGTGCTGCTGCAAGCCGAGCAGGACGGCTTCGCGCTGACGCCGGGGCGCTACGTCGTCGTGGTCAGGGGTATTGGCTACGACTTCACGGTGGCCGGCCAGGTCACCGATCCCGATCAATGCGTCGAGCGCTTCAACGCCACCAACGGCGCGTTCTACTCGCCGTGCCCGCCGCCCAAAGGGCGATGAGCAAAGCGTCATTTGCTTGGCTTGGCGTCCGCAGGCTTGCTGTCCGCCGCCGGCGGATCGTCCACCTTGCCGTTGTTGTCGACGCACTTCTTGAAGTATTCGCGCTGTTCCTTGGCGGAGCCCTTTGCGCTGCCGGCCGCGGGGTTGCCGATCTGCTTCGGCGGGAAGGCCTTCGACACCGCAGCGTCGCAGGCGCGCGCCACTTCCGCCGTAATAGCCCATGCCGACGCCGGCGCGGCCAGCGCCAACCCAAACGCAATTCCCATCGTTGCCTGAATGTTTCTGACGGACACGTCGCCTGCTCCTCAATCGCGAAACCGCATTCGATCGGCGGACCATAGCAAAAATCATCCGGACGCCAAGCGTCCGAACGCCATGTGAGCAATGCGACATGTGAGCAATGTGAGTGGGCTTACGCCGTCGCGCGCGATCAGGACCGGTCGGTTCGCGGCAGGGTCGCCGTGCGGCCGACCACGCGCAGATGCGACACGCGAACCGGAACGGCGTGAAGACGTATGTTGCGAAACCGGCGCCGATATTCGGACGGCGGAATTCGCCGCCACACCATCAGGGCGCCGATGCCAAAGCTGCCGAGAACCCAGCAGCCCATGATGATAAGGAATATCCGCATGGTCAGGGGTAACGCGCTCTGCCGGGGATGGTTCCGGCCTCTCGGCGGCGGATCCGGCAGGTTTCGCTTTAGACCCGATGATAGGCCCGATACCACGCCACGAATTTGGCCACGCCGTCCTCGATCCTGGTCTGCGGCCGAAACCCGATCTCGCGCGCAAGGTCGCTGGTGTCGGCGAACGTCTCCAGCACGTCGCCCGGCTGCATCGGCATCAAGTTCTTCGCGGCCTGCTTGCCCAGCCCCTGCTCGAGCAGTGCCACTACATGCATCAGCTCTTCCGGCCTGTTGTTGCCGATATTGTAGATGCGCCAGGGCGCCTTGCTCGAACCCGGATCCGGATGATCGCCGGACCAGTCCGGATTGCCCGCCGGCGCGTGGCCGATCAGCCGCACCATCGCTTCGGTGACGTCGTCGACATAGGTGAAGTCGCGCCGCATGTTGCCGTTGTTGAACAGGTTGATCGGCCGCCCGCTGGTGATGGCGTCGGCGAACAGATAGAGCGCCATGTCCGGCCGGTACCACGGCCCATACACGGTGAAGAAGCGCAGGCCCGTCGTCGGCAGGCGATAGAGGTGGCTGTAGGAATGGGCCAGCAGCTCATTGGCCTTCTTGGTCGCCGCATAGAGGCTGATCGGGTGATCGACATTGTCGTGCACCGAGAACGGCAGCCTGGTGTTGGCGCCGTAGACCGAGGACGACGAGGCGAACAGCAGGTGCCGACACGCGGTGTGCCGGCAGCCTTCGAGCACGTTCAAGAAGCCTTCCAGATTGGAATCTGCATAGGCGTGCGGATTCTGCAGCGAATAGCGCACGCCGGCCTGGGCGGCGAGATGCACCACGATTTCGAACCGGTCGCGCTCGAACAGCTCTCGCATCGCCGCCCGATCGGCGAGGTCGACCTGGTGAAAGGTGAAGCCGGAGCTCTGAGTCAGGCGATCGAGCCGTGCGCGCTTCAGCGCGGGATCGTAATAGTCGTTGAGATTATCGATGCCGATGACCGGCTGCCCTGACCGGAGCAAATGGTCGGCCAGATGATAGCCGATGAAGCCGGCGCAGCCGGTGACCAGCAGATTGCCCTGTAGCGCCATGTGCCTGCCTGCCCCCAGCCCTCAGGCTCAAAAAATGGGCCGCAAAAGTAAATGACGACCGCCAAAAGCGCACCGGGCCGCGGCCGGCGGCCCCTGCATATCAAGATGCTTGTCTGGTAATCGGCCCTTGCAGCCGGTTCAAGGCTTGAAATCCGGAAACCGGCTCAGAACCGCGGCTTTCATGAACTTGAAGTGGGAGATTTCGGTCGCCAGCTCCTTGAGGCGGCGCTGGCCGTTCGAAATCTCCTTGTCGAACAGGTCCTGGTGGTAATTGTCGAGGGCTTCGCGCTCGAGATATTCGTCGGTGCCGTTGCCCAGGGTGACGGCGGCGCGGGCCAGCACGTCCTCGACCCGGCCGCTGAGGCCGGCCTGCTCGCTCTCGGCCGCCTGCAGGGCGGTGTCGATGGCGGTCACGATCGAGGCGATCCTGTTGCGGTCGGTCTCGGCGTCGCGTTCCGCGGAGCGCGCCTTGAACCCCTCGCCGCCAAGCCGCGATCTGACGAGATTTTGCGCACGGGACTGCAAAAACAGCTGAAACATGTTGGCGAATCCGATCCGGGCCTGGTCAGGCGGCGCGTCTCAGCGTCGCCCGGGCTTAGTTAAAGACCGGTAAATTCCTGCCCCCGCCAGCGCGGCGATCGGCCACCCATCTGAGCCAGGCCATGTCGTGCTTGCCATAAAGCTCGAGCCAGCGTCGTTCCGGGCCCGACACCGGCAGATCGCCACCGGCGCCTTCGCCATGAAACAGCGCGAGGCTTGCCTCCAGCCGCTCGAATTCTGACGTCTCCTCGACGGTCAGCCCGACAAGCACGCGGCGTCCATAGCCGTCCATGACGTAGCGCCTGGGCGGGTTATTGGTCGGATCATTCATGCTGTGACAACTCTCGCGCGATCCGCGGGCCCGGTCCGAACATCGAGGCGCCGCCGATGCCGTGAGCGCCACAAACTGGTAATCTAGCTCTTCGATCGCGTTCCGCAAGATCACGCGGCAACGCCACCGGACGTCTCCGCCCTGCCAATGTCATGCCAGTGAACCAAGAGGGGCGACACGCGGCGTCTTCGCTCGAGACGGCCTGCGCTCTAGAACGCCCGACGCGGATGGCCGAACATGCTGGTCGGGGATTTTGCCGCCACGCCGCCCGACGGCGTCGCTTGATACGGCCAGCTCGCCAGGTAATGCGCGCGGCGCCGTTGCGACCGCCAGGCGCGCGTTGCATATCCGGCGAAGTATCCCGCAGCAAACATCGCTGCGAGAATCGAGAGAGCCATGGCCATCGCAGTGTCCCTGTTCGGCAATTATTCTTGCCGAATTTAGAGTGCGAAGTTGTGACCACATGATGGTTCAGCGCGCCGAAAGATTGGTCATCGATTGAAAATTTTGTGCAAACGAACGATGCGATTGTGACCAGCAGCGGTCAGATGCGTCTGATGAAATCAAATACGTCTTATGAAAAAAACCACAGAACGAATTTCACGAACATCGAGCTCAGAAGATAGATCCACCCCACCATCGCCAGCACCGTCAGTGCGACGAACGCTCCGGAAAGGCTCCTTTCCTTGAAGCGCAGCAACAGCGACATCTTCTCGGGCTGGGAGGACATATCGAGGCTCGACAACGATTCGGACTTCCTATCAATCAAATTCAATAATCTCATGACGCAAATGGTCCAAGCCGTCCGAGCCGCCCGGTCATCAAATCGCCGATCGGACTCCTGAAATCAAAGTCCGTTCTAGCGACGTGAAGCAACGCGCACAACGAGATCTGCAATTTAACCTAACTGATTGTGGTTACCGGCGAGGTGGGAGCTGAATTCCGCGGCAACATAGCAGCGATCATTTCCAACAAATGTGAGCGCGTCCACACTTCAGGATGCTTACGCGCAACAGTTTTCCCGGCGTGCGCTGAATGAGAATCGCGATGTGCCGCTGCGCGGTCGTCTCAAACGCGCCCGCGAAGCGCGCCGGGCTCTCGCTGCGACGTGCAAGCCCATGCCGAGACGGGGTAATTCCGACCCAAGGGGCGTCAAGGGGCGTGCTGCGGCGCCCTACCGGCGGTCAAATCTGTGCTAGAGGTTGACCGGGCAATCAATTCCTGCGGGCGAGGCGCGATGAAGGGGATCATTCTTGCGGGCGGGACCGGGACCCGGCTCTATCCCGTGACGACGGTCGTCTCCAAGCAATTGTTGCCGGTATTCGACAAGCCGATGATCTATTATCCGCTGTCGACGCTGATGCTCGCGGGCATCAAGGATATCCTGATCATCACGACGCCTGACGATCAGCACCTGTTCCGGAGGCTGCTCGGCGAAGGTAGCGAGATCGGACTCAAGATCTCCTACGCCGCACAGGATACGCCGCGCGGCCTGGCCGATGCCTTCATCGTCGGGCGCGACTTCGTAGGCCACGACAATGTCGCGCTGATGCTCGGCGACAACATCTTTTACGGTCACGGTCTTGGCGACAAATTGAAGCGGGCCGGCAGCCGGCCGAGCGGCGCGACGATCTTCGGCTACACGGTGTCCTCACCACAAAGTTACGGCGTGGTCGAGCTCAATGCGCAAGGGCGGCCAGTCTCGATCGAGGAGAAGCCGGCGCATCCGAAATCCGACGTCGCGGTGACCGGGCTCTATTTCTACGACAACGCGGTCCTCGACATCGCGGCGTCGATCAAGCCGTCGACGCGGGGCGAGATCGAGATCACCGATATCAACCGCGTCTATCTCGAACGCGGCGAGCTCTTTGTCGAGATGTTCCACCGCGGCTTCGCCTGGCTCGACACCGGAACGCATTCGTCACTGGTCGAGGCCAGCCATTTCGTCCAGATCCTGGAACAGCGGCAAGGCCTGCGGATCGCCTGCATCGAGGAGATCGCGCTGCGGATGGGAAACATCACGCTCGACCAATTCCACGCGCTGGCGCAGCGCTCGGCGCGGAGCAGCTATGGCGAATATCTGCTCTCGGTCTATCACAGTTTTGCGAAGTCGCAGCGCTAGCCACGATGAGTGAGAGCCGATCAACGATCTTCGTAACAGGCGGCGCCGGTTTCATCGGTTCCGCTGTGATCAGACACCTGTTCGACGCGACCAGCGTTGCGATCGTCAACATCGACAAGCTGACCTACGCATCGAGCCTGGATTCGATCCCCCAGGCCGTGGCACACTCCGCGCGCTATGCGCTGGCAAAAACGGACATCTGCGATGGCGAAGCGCTGCGCGCGCTGTTTGCAAGGTATCAGCCGCGCGGCGTGATCCATCTTGCGGCCGAAAGCCACGTCGACCGCTCGATCGACGGTCCGCAGGAGTTCATCAGGACCAACATCACCGGCACCTTCACGCTGTTGCAGGAGGCGCTGCGCCACTTCCGGACGTTAACGCCGTCGGCGCGCAGTGCCTTCCGCCTGCTGCATGTCTCCACCGATGAGGTGTTCGGCTCGCTCGGTCCCGGCGGCGCGTTCACGGAAGCAAGCCCCTACGCGCCGAACTCGCCCTATTCCGCCAGCAAGGCCGCATCCGACCATCTGGTCCGCGCCTGGTGCGAAACCTACGAATTGCCGTGCCTGGTCTCGAACTGTTCGAACAATTACGGACCCTATCAGTTTCCCGAGAAGCTGATCCCCCACATGATCATCAAGGCGCTCGCCGAGGAACAGCTCCCGGTCTATGGCGACGGCGGCAATGTCAGGGACTGGCTCTACGTCGAGGATCATGCCCGCGCGCTGCACACGATCCTCGAACACGGGCGCGTCGGCGAGACCTATAATGTCGGCGGCCGCAACGAGCGAACCAATCTCGACGTGGTCAAGGATCTCTGCACGCTGCTCGACCGCCTGCAACCGTCAGATCACGGCGACCGCAGCCAGCTGATCTCGTTCGTGACCGATCGCCCCGGCCATGACCGCCGCTACGCGATCGATGCCTCGAAGCTCGAGCGCGAGCTCGGCTGGGCCGCACAAGAGAATTTCGACAGCGGGCTCGACAAGACCGTCCGCTGGTATCTCGCCAACAGGCCGTGGTGGCAGTCGATCCGGACCTCCGGCTACGAGGCCAGGCGGCTGGGACTTGCCGATCCCCTCGCCGCCCGGCCGCGCGAATAGTGTCCCCGAAAAGCGCGCGCCAACCGCTACACCCTGAAAAACACAAACCAGATGGTGCCGAGGATCAGGACCGCGAGCCCCGTCGAGGCTGCAAGCAGCGCGAGGACCGAAGGGCCCGGCTCGGCCTGGCGGGCTTCGGTCGGGGTTTCGATGATCTGACCGTGTCGTTCCATTGCCATGGGGACCTCACTGCGTAAGTGCCTGTAATTCCGGGCCGATTGCCCGCCCCCTCGAACAGCCAACGCATGATGCCGAGCGATGTTCCGAGCCCGAATGCAGGCCTTGGTCACGGCGACAAACCGACGCAGCGGGTAACCACGGTTAACGCCGTTGCCAGATTTCGCAGGCGCGCAATGTCTAAAATGCGCCTTCCCGTGTTATCCTTGAGTGTTCCGTCGTTGCGTCCTCGGAGTATCCCATGGCCCCCCGCGCCAACTGGAAAGGCTTTTTGCGCCTTTCGCTCGTGACCTGCCCGGTTGCCCTCTACCCGGCGACGTCGGATACCGAAAAGGTCTCCTTCAACCAGATCAACCGCAAGACCGGCCATCGCATCAAATACGCCAAGGTCGATGCGGAGACCGGCGAGGAAGTGTCGTCCGACGACATCATGAAGGGCTACAAGGTCGACACCGACACCTACATCGAGGTCACCAAGGACGAGCTCGACGATATCGCGCTGGAATCGACCCGCACCATCGAGATCGACGAATTCGTGCCGCGGTCCGAGATCGACAGCCGCTATCTGATCCGCCCCTATTATCTCGTGCCCGACGGCAAGGTCGGCCATGACGCCTTCGCGGTGATCCGCGAGACCATCCGCAGCCTGAACAAGGTCGCGATCGGCCGCGTGGTGCTGACCAATCGCGAGCACATCATCGCGCTCGAGCCGCTCGACAACGGGCTGATGGGCACGCTGCTGCGCTACCCCTACGAGGTGCGCAGCGAGAAGGAATATTTCGACGACATCCAGGACGTGAAGATCACCAAGGACATGCTGGATCTCGCCAAGCACATCGTCGAGCAGAAGTCGGCCGAGTTCGAGCCCGAGGAGTTCGAGGACCGCTACGAGCAGGCGCTGATCGACCTGATCAATCAGAAGCGAAACGGCATCAAAGTCGAGAAGCCCGCGGCGAAGACGAGCGGCAACGTCATCAACCTGATGGACGCGCTGAAGAAGAGCCTCGCCAACGAGAAGCAGGCCGCGCCCGCCAAGGCCGAAGGCAAGGCAAAGGCCAAGAAACCGAAGAAGCGCGTCGAGGGCCAGCGTGAGATGCTGCTGCCGATCTCGGGCAGCGGCAAGCGCGAGCCCAAGGAAGTCGCGAAGCCTGAGCCGAAGAAGGCCGAGAAGCCGGCCCGCGCGCAAGGCACCGCTTCGCGCAAGAAGGCGGGCTGAGCGGGCAGCCCGCGGCGGACCATGATGATCCAGATCCGCCGCGCCTGAGATGCCCTGGTCGACGCCCTTCGACGAGCCGATCGCGCTGGGCCGCGGCGGGGCGCTCGTGACGCTGCAACAGGCGGCCGACTACATCATGAAACTGCCCGAAGATGCGCAAGCCGAGACGCGCTGGCAGGTCGCGGTCGAGCACCTGATCAATGCGGCGGAACGCGGCGGCGGCTGGCTGATGTTCGCGCGCATCGCGATGTTGCGCGCGTTGAATGGGGAAGACGAGGACTAGCCCCTATTTCAGCGCCGTGCTGTAGGACACGAAGCGGCCGCTGAGGTTGGTGCCGATACCGGCGACGACGGTAACGATCACGATGCTGATTCCGGCCGCGACAACCGCATACTCGATGGACGTCGCCGCGTCCTGATTGCGCAGAAATCTTGCCAGCAACCCACGCATGAAAAGCTCCTGTCGACGTCCGCGGAGTTTCTTCCGCGCCGTGGCAATATGCCAGCAAAACTAGGTTCCATTGGTTGACGGCGCGTTGATGGACAGGATGAACGATCGCTTAAGGGCGATCCGGGTTTTCACCGACATGCCTGCCTGCGTCATTTCCGCCCGGCGGCCGGGCGCAGCGCCCGTATTGCCCGCAAACGCATATCAGGACTACCTGATCCGGCCGCAGGCGCGCTTTACCGGCCGCAAAAATCCTGTTCCTTTATCGGACAGGACGACAACGAGGCCGGAGCAACCGGCCGCATCCAAAAGGGAGAGACCGGCATGAAGCTCGGCACCGCGATCGCGGAAATCATGAAGCGCGAGGGCATCGAGATCCTCTGCGGCTATCCGGTCAACCATCTGATCGAATACGCCGCGAATGCCGACATCCGCCCCGTGATGGTGCGCCAGGAGCGCATCGGCGTGCACATGGCGGACGCGATTTCCCGGGTCACCTCGGGACGCAGCATCGGCGCCTTCTGCATGCAGCATGGCCCCGGCGCCGAGAACGCGATGGGCGGCGTCGCGCAGTGCTACGGCGAATCCGTGCCCGTGCTGGTGCTGCCGATGGGCTATGCGCGCCGGCTCGCCAACATCGACCCGAACTTCAATTCCAGCCAGGCCATGAAGGCATTCTCGAAATCGTCCGAGCCGATCAACATCGCGGCCGAGGTCTGCAACATCTTCCGGCGGGCGTTCACAAAACTGAAGAACGGCCGCGGCGGACCGGTCATCGTCGAGATCCCCGCCGACATGTGGAATGAGGAAGTCGCCGAGCCCCTCAACTACACGCCGGTGCTGCGCACCCGCTACGGCGCCGACCCCTTGCATGTGAAGGAAGCGGCCGCACTGCTCGTCAATGCCAAGCGTCCGGTGATCTATGCCGGCCAGGGCGTGCACTACGCCAAAGCCTGGCCGCAACTGAAGCGGCTCGCCGAGCGGCTCGCGATTCCCGTCACCACGAGCCTCGGCGGCAAATCGTCCTTCCCCGAGACGCATCCGCTGTCGCTCGGCTCCGGCGGCCTCGCGGTGCCGCGCGCGGTGCCGAAATTTCTCACTGAGGCCGATGTGATCCTCGGCATCGGCTGCTCCTTCACCGAGACCTCGTTCGGCATCGCGATGCCGAAGGGCAAGACCATCATCCATTCGACGCTCGATCCGAACCACATCAACAAGGATGTCGAGGCCAAGATCGCTCTGGTCGGCGACGCCGGCCTGGTGCTCGACGCGCTGCTCGAGGAGATCGGCAAGACCGTGACCTCGGATCGCAATGCGAGCGCGGTCGCCGAGGAGATCGCGGCAAGCCACAAGGAGTGGCTCGCGAAGTGGATGCCGAAGCTGACGCATAACGATGCGCCGCTCAATCCCTACCGCGTGCTGTGGGACCTGCAGCACACCGTCGACATCAAGAATACCATCATCACCCATGATGCCGGCAGCCCGCGCGACCAGCTCTCGCCGTTCTGGAAGGCGGTCGAGCCGCTGTCCTATATCGGCTGGGGCAAGACCACGCAGCTCGGCTACGGCCTGGGCCTCGCGATGGGCGCCAAGCTCGCCAAGCCGGACAAGCTCTGCATCAATGTCTGGGGCGATGCCGCGATCGGCTTCACGGGCATGGATTTCGAAACCGCGGTGCGCGAGCGGATCCCGATCATGTCGATCCTGCTCAACAATTTCTCGATGGCGATCGAATTGAAGGTGATGCCGATCTCGACCGAGAAATACCGCTCGACCGACATCTCCGGCGACTACGCCGCGATGGCGCGCGCCTTCGGCGGCTATGGCGAGCGGGTGACCAAGCCGGAAGACATCATCCCCGCCATCAAGCGCGGCATCCAGAAGACGCAGGAAGGCATCCCGGTGCTGCTGGAGTTCATCACCAGCAAGGAGACCGAGGTGTCGCGGCCGGGGACCTGAACCGTCGCGAGGAGAGAGATGGCGCGCATACTGGTGCTGGGTGCCGGCTTTGCCGGGCTGTGGGCCGCGCTCGGCGCGGCGCGCAAGCGTGACGCGATCGGCGCACGGGCTGATGACACCGAGATTCTGGTGGTCGACCGCAACGCCTATCACAACATCCGGGTGCGCAATTACGAGGTCGAGCTCGGCGACGTCGCGCTGCCGCTGGCCGGCCTGCTCGATCCGGTCGGCGTCAGGCACAGGGTGGCCGAGGTCGCGGCGATCGATCCGGCGACGCGGCAGGTCACGGTCAGGCAAGGCTCCGGCACCGAGGTCCTCGCCTATGACCGGCTGGTGCTGACGACGGGCAGCGAACTGGTCCGCCCTGCAATCCCGGGCCTGGCCGCGCATGGTTTCGACGTCGACACCTATCAAGCCGCGGTCAAGCTCGACGCGCATCTTGCGGCACTCGGCAAGCAGCCGCCGTCCGAGGCGCGCGCGACCGTGGTCGTGGTCGGCGCCGGCTTCACCGGGATCGAGGTCGCGACCGAGATGCCGGACAAGCTCGCCCACGCCGGCGTCACCGGCCCGCGCCGCATCGTCCTGGTCGATCCCAATCCCATGGTCGGTGCGACCTTTGGCGCGCGTGGGCGTCCGGTCATCAACGAGGCACTCGCTGCGCTTGGCGTCGAGACCCGGCTGAACGTCAAGGTCAGCGCGATTGGCGCCGCCGGCATCACGCTCGATACCGGCGAGATCATTGCGACCGAGACCGTGGTCTGGTGCGCGGGCATGCGGGCCAGCCCGCTCGCCGCGACGCTGCCGGCAGTTCGCGACGGGCTCGGCCGGCTCGCCGTCGATCACTTCATGCGCGTCGAGGGCCTCACAGGCGTGTTCGCCGCCGGCGACGTCGCCACCTGTCTGATCGACGGCACGCATCCGAGCGTGATGTCCTGCCAGTTCGCGCGGCCGATGGGCCGCTTCGCCGGCCACAATGTGGTTGCGGACCTGTTCGGCGAAGAGCTGTTGCCGCTCACCATCGACTGGTACGTCACCGTGCTCGATCTCGGCGCCTGGGGCGCGCTCTACACCACCGGCTGGGACCGCGCGGTCCACACCACGGGCGCGGCCGCCAAGGCCACCAAGCAGACCATCAACCGCGAGCGCATCTATCCGCCGCGCAACGGCGATCGCGCCGCGCTGCTCGCCGCGGCCGCGCCGACGATCCAGGCCGCGCCCAAGACGCGCAAATAGCAAAGGGGCGGCCACCGCGCGACCGCCCCTCGCCGTCCGAAATGACTTGCGCCGTTACTGCGACAGCTTCACGAAATCCGGAAACTTCAGCTTGCCTTCCGCGATCGCCTTCGGCCAGACCGTGACCTGCTTGCCGTTCTGCCACTGGAACACGAGGCCGGTGACGAAACCCGGGCCCGACTTGATGCCGTGGGTGAACTCGTCGTCCTTGCCGTAGAACGCGATCTTGCCGATCGTGCCCTCGAAGTTGGTCTTCTCGAGCTCGGTGACCATCTTGTCCGGATCGGTCGAGCCGGCGCGCTGGATCGCCTCCGCGATGATGTAGACCTCGTCATAAGCGGTGTAGCCGGTATAGGCCGGCTCGACGTTGAACTTGGCCTTGAAGGCCGCGGCGAACGGCTTGGTCTTCGGGGTCACCGCGACATTCGGCGTCGCTACCGCGAGCGAGGGCACGCCCTCGGCGGCGCCGTTGGTGTCGCCCCAGAACGACGGGCTCAGCGCCTGCGCGGAGATGCCGAACATCGGGATCGGCACCTGCTGGTTCTTCCACTGCACCGTCGGCTGCACGCCGACATGGGAGATGCCGGTGACGATCACGTCGGGCTTGGCGCTCTCCATCTTGTTGAAGATCGGCGTGAAGTCGGTGGTGTCGGGCGAGAAACGGATGTGCTCGACCACCTTCAGCCCGGCCTTCGGCAGGCAGGCCTCGTAGCCGATGTCGAGCGGCTTGGTCCAGGCCGCGTCCTCGCTCATGATCGCCGCCGACTTGAACTTGAGCTGGTCGACCAGCAGATCCTTGGCGGCGTCGCAGACGATCTGCGCCTGCGCCGCCGAGGTCAGGTAGCCGTGGAAGGTGTACTTGTTCTTCTCGTAGTCGGCGTGAATAGCCTTGGTGATCTCGTTCGAGGCCGCGCCCGGCGTGATCAGCGGCATCTTCAGCCGCGAGGCCCACGGCTCCAGCGCCAGCACCACCTCGCTGATGTAGCTCGCGATCACCGCGGAGACCTTGTCCTCGCTGACCGCGCGCTGGAAGGCGCGCACAGAATCCGCCGACGACGACTTGTTGTCGTAGGTGACGATCTCGATCTTGCGGCCCATCACGCCGCCCTTGGCATTGATCTCGTCGGCGGCGATCTGCGCGCCGCCCGGCGTGGCCGCGCCCGCGATCGACTGCACCTCGGCGATTACGCCGATCTTGATCGGGTCCTTGGACTGCGCATAAGCGGGTGCTGCGAGGCACAGCGCGAGCGCGGACGCCAGCGGCAACAGGGTGGCCATTGAATATCGTGACATCATCAATCTCCCTTTCTTTGCTTTGTTATTGTCGACACTCAAAACCTACAGGAAGTCCTTGCCGGCCTCCGCCGCGAACCGGCCCGGATCGCCTTCCCACACGATCTTGGCGTGCTCCAGCACGTAGACGCGGTCGGCATGGGGTAGCGCGAACGTCACGTTCTGCTCGCCGAGCAGCACCGTGATCTTGGTGGTCTGGCGCAGCCGCTCCAGCGCCTTCGACAGCAGTTCGAGGATGACGGGCGCAAGGCCCAGCGTCGGCTCGTCCAGGATCAGGATTTGCGGCTGCATCATCAGCGCGCGGCCGATCGCCAGCATCTGCTGCTCGCCACCGGACAGCGTCTGCGCCATCTGGCCCTGGCGCTCTTTCAGGATCGGGAACAGCTCGAACAGCCAGGCGAGCTGTTTTGCCCGCGCGGCGTCATCGAGGTGCTGGCCGCCGAGGTCGAGATTCTCCCGTACCGACATCTCGCCGAATAGCTCGCGTGATTCCGGGCACTGCACGAGGCCCGAGCGCGCGATCTTCGCCGGCCCGATGCCGCGCAGTTTCTCGCCGCCGCGGATGATGTCGCCGGTGTACGGCAGAAAACCCGAGATGGTGTTGAACAGCGTGGTCTTGCCGGCGCCGTTCAGCCCGACGACCGAGACGAACTCGCCCTCATGGACATGGATCGAGACGTTCTCCAGCGCCTGCGCCTTGCCGTAATGCACGCTGACATTCTCGACCTGCAGCAGCGGCACCTTGTCCTTGAACGAGGTTTCCGGCCGCGCATGGGTTTCGATCGCGCCGCCGAGATAGACCCGCCGCACGGTCTCGTTCTTCATCACGTCCTCGGCGCGGCCGGTCGTGATCTCCTCACCGAGATACATCGCGAGCACGCGGTCGACCAGCGCCGCGACGCTCTTGACGTTGTGGTCGACCAGCATCACCGCGCGCCCCTCGTCGCGGAAGGTGCGGATCAGCGCCGAGAACGTGCCGACCTCGGCGCTGGTCAGCCCGGCGAAGGGCTCGTCGACCAGCACCACCTTCGGGTCACGCGCGATCGCTTTGGCCAATTCCAGCCGGCGCAGGTCGGCGAACGGCAGCGTCGGCGGGCGGCGGTCCATCACCGCCCCCAGGCCGACGCGCTCGGCGATCCACTTGGCGCGCTCGGTCAGCGCCTTGTCGGGAAACAGCATGAACAGGCTGTCCGGCAGCAGCGCGACCATGATGTTCTCCAGCACAGTCTGCCGGTTCAGCGGCCGCGAGTGCTGGAACACCATGCCAAAGCCCTTGCGCGCGATCTTGTGCGCCGGGAGCCCTGCGATGTTCTCGCCCGCGAAGATCACCTCGCCCGCGGTCGGGCGCTCGATCCCCATCACGCTCTTCATCGCGGTCGACTTGCCGGAGCCGTTCGGCCCGATCAGGCCCAGGATCTCGCCGGGATGGACCTCGAACGACAGGTTCTTGACGGCCGTCAGGCCGCCGAATCTCTTGGTCAGTCCGCGAACGGAAAGCGTTGCAGTGGTCACAGTCTGATCCATTACGAGCGCGCCTCGCGTGACAAGGCCGCGCCGAGGAAACCGCCGGGGAAGAACAGCACGACGAGCAGCGCCACCGCCGAGACGATGAAGGTCGCCAGCTCGCCGGTCGGCCGCAAGAACTCGCCGGCGACGATCAGGAAGATCGCCCCTAACGCCGCCCCCAGCACGGTGCGACGGCCGCCGAGCACGGCTGACACGATCACGTTGACGCCGACCGCGACGTCGACGACGGTGCCGACCGAAGCGGTGCCGAAGTAGAACACCAACAGCGCCCCCGACAGCCCCGAGAAGAACGCGCTGACGATGAAAGCAGCGAGCTTGTGCTTGACGATGTTGAAGCCGAGCGCGCCGGCCTGCACCGGATCCTGCCCGCTCGCCTGCAGCACGAGGCCGACCGGCGATTGCGACAGCCCGTAGAGGATCGCCGCGCTGATGGTCATGAAGCCGAGCGCGATCCAGTAATTGGCGCCGGCATTGATGGTGATGACGTCAGGGATCGTCAGCCCGATCTCGCCGCCGGTGAGATCGGCGAACACGACCACGAAATTCTGCAGCATCAAGACCGCGACCAGCGTGGTCAGGCCGAAATACGGTCCCCTCACCCGCAGCGCCGGCAGCGCCAGCACGAAGCCTGCGACCACGGAGGCGAGCGCGCCGAGCAGGATGCAGAGATAGACCGACCAGCCGAACTGGGCGTTGAGAATGCCGGCGGTATAGGCGCCGACGCCGATCAGGAAGGTCGGCCCGAAATTGACCTCGCCGGCGAAGCCGAACAAGAGGTCCCAGGCCATCGCGAACACGCCGAAATAGAACGCGACGGTGAGGAGCCCGAGCACATAGCCGGAGACGTAGAGCGGCAGCGTCGCGGCCACGACGACGCAGGCGAGCGAAATGAAGAACAGGCGCGAGGTGAAGAAGTTGCCCATCTCAGCGCCTCCCCAAGAGGCCCTGGGGCCGGATATACATCACGACGACCAGCAGCAGCAGCGCCGGAATGGTGCGATAGGCCGGCGACACCAGATAGGCTGTCAGGGTCTCGAGATAGCCGACGACGAACGCCGCGATCAGCGAGCCGGAGACGCTGCCGAGGCCACCTAACACCACGATCGAGAACGCGCTCGCGGTCAGCGGCCCGACGCTGTAGGAGCTGACCCCGAGGAACATGCCGAGCAGCACGCCGGCGATGCCGGCCAGGATGCCGTAGATACCCCACACCACGATGTAGATCTGGGTCAGTTCGAGCCCGAGCAGCGTGACGCCGCGCGGGTTCATCGAGGCCGCCAGCACCGCCTTGCCGGTGCGGGTGCGATTCACCAGGAGCCACAGCAGGCCGATCACGAGGCAGCAGACCAGCGCGGTGAAGATGTTGTTGCGCGGCGTGCGGTTGCCGAAGATGTCGACCACGCCCTCGACGATCGGCAGCACGGTCTTGGCGTTGTTGGTGAAGAAATAGGCGATCAGCTCCTGGATCATGATCCCCCACAGCAGCGTGCCGGTGAGGACGAAGATCTCCTTCTCCTCATTGGGGATCCGGCGGGAGTTCTGGATCGGCTTCACGACCGCGAAATAGGTCGCGAACGCCATCACCAGCGCCACGGCGACGCCGAGCAGCGCGCCGGAATAGATGTCGAGGTGAAGCACGCTGGCCGCGGCCCAGGCCGCGACCGCCGCGGCCACCATGATGGCACCGTGGGAGAGATTGAGCACGCCGGAAACACCGAAGATCAGGGTGAAGCCGGTGGCGCCGAGCGCGTAGAGCGCACTGATGGCGAAGCCATCGATCAGGATTTGTAACGCAAGCATCTCAGATTGGCCGCGGCAGCAGGGCTGCCTGTTGTGGAGGACGCGTGACGACAGAAAAACGCTCCCGGACAGCGTCCGGGAGCGTCTTTATCGGTCAATTCGAGGTGACCTTGATGAAGCTCGGGAACTTGAGCTCGCTCTTGGCGACCTCTTTCGGCCACACCGCGACCTGCTTGCCGCCCTGCCACTGCAGCATCAGCCCGGTGATCAGGCCCTTGCCGTATTTGATCGAGTGAGTGAACGGATCGTCCTTGCCGTAGAACTGGATCTTGCCGATGGTGCCTTCCCAATCGGTTTTCTCCAGCGCATCGACCATCTTGTCGGCGTCGACGGAGCCGGCGCGCTTCACAGCATCGGCGATGTAATAGACCTCGTCGTAGGAGGTATAGCCCGCGTAAGACGGATAGTTGCCGTAGCGCTTCTTGAAGTCTTCGGCGAACGGCACCGATTTCGGCGTCACCGCGACGTTCGGGCCCGAGACGCCCTGGTACAGCACGCCCTCGGCGGCGTCGTTGGTGTCCTTGCCGAAGGTCTCGTTGGTCGCCTGCGAGGAGATGCCGAACATCGGGATCGGCACCTGCTGGTTCTTCCACTGCACCGTCGGCTGCACGCCGACATGCGAGATGCCGGTGATGATGACGTCGGGCTTCGCCGCCTCGATCTTGTTGAAGATCGGCGTGAAGTCGGTGGTGTCTGGCGAGAAGCGGATGTGATCGACGACCTTGAGGCCGATCTTGGGCAGGCACTCCTCGTAGCCGACGTCGAGCGGCTTGGTCCAGGCGGCGTCCTCGCTCATGATGACCGCGGTCTTCATGTGCTTGCCGTCGACCAGGAGGTCCTTGGCGGCATCGCAGACCGAGAGCGCCAGCGCGGCCGAGGTCAGGTAGCCGTGGAAGGTGTACTTGTTCTTGTCGTAATCGGCGTGGACGCTCTTGCTGATCTCGTTGGAGGCGGCGCCCGGCGTCACGAACGGCGTCTTCAGGCGCGAGGCCCAGGGCTCGAGCGCCAGCACCACTTCGCTGATGTAGCTCGCGATGACGATGTTGACCTTGTCCTCGTTCACCGCGCGCTGGAACGCGCGCACCGAATCCGCCGAGGACGAGTGATTGTCGTAGGAGACAATCTCGATCTTGCGGCCGTCGATGCCGCCCTTGGCGTTGATCTCGTCGGCGGCCATCTGGGCTGCCTGCGGGATCGACGCGCCGGCAATCGCCTGCGCCTCCGCGATCACGCCGATCTTCAGGGTATCAGCCGCAAGCGCGCCACCCGGAGCCGCCGCCACCAGGCCGAGCGCGACCGCTCCGGCGAGTTGCTGCATCGCATGAAAGGGCAGTCCAGTTGATCTCTTCACTCTGTTTCTCTCCTCGTTTTCGGCTGCTTCGAGCTCTCTTGGGCCCTATTCGGCCTCTTCTTGGGCCGCGACTATAGCCGCGACAAAATGTGCAGCAAGCGAAACTGCATGCAGATCGCCATGCGCCGACGGCAACTAAAGTAGTGGTCGGGGGCTGAGCAAGAACTAGGCAGCGTGCCCCGTCGCTCTCCCCGTCATTCCGGGGCGCGCCTCTTGGCGTGAGCCCGGAATCCATCAGGCCGCATAGTCCGTGGCGAAATGGATTCCGGGCTCTCGCTGACGCGAGCCCCGGAATGACGGTGGAGAGACATCTTCGTTTTTTCGGAAATATTTCTTGACGTAGACCCCAACTCAGCTGTTTAATGTCGGCGTCTCACCCGATCGAGGGGCGCTTCGCGGTCGTCATGAGTGCGGTGTGAGATGCGGTGGACGCCGAGCGCGCGAAGACGTAGCGCGCGCGAGGCGGACGGCGAAATCGTGCAGGCCTGACGCCCTAGTGGCAGGTGTTGATTCCCTGTGATGCTCACGCATCGCCGGGATGACGGTGACACAAAAGCCCAGTCTCGCCGGGGCGAGCACGTATAAGCCGTAACCCATCGCGCAGGGAAAGCCGGGTTGTTTCCGGTTACACCTGTGGTCCTACCCCCGGTGCTTTTTGTTGCACCGGGCCCATGGGTGCAATCGGCACCCGGCTTTCCCTGCGCCCTCTGATCGCAGAGCGGCGAAACGATAAGCAAAGCTCGGGCAAAACATGTCGCGAGATGGCGAAGCTGTATCCTCATCCACACCTGTCATCGCCCGATTTAATCGGGCGACCCAGTACGCCGCGGCCCATCGGCTCAAGCACGACTGCCTCTGGAATACTGGGTCCCCCGCATGCGCGGAGGACGACATCGCGGTGGTGGTTGATGAAGCGAAAACTATCCTCACCGTCGTCCTGGCGAAAGCCAGGACCCATTATCCCAACGGCCTGTTCGTGCACGACGCTGGAGCCGCAGTCCCGTTCACAATCACATTCGGTGGTAATGGGTCCTGGCATTCGCCAGGGCGACAGGTGCGATGATGAGGAGCGCTCGCCCCTACTCCGCCATCTCCACCGCCGGCCGCGTGGCGGGGCCGGCGAGCGGGCGTTCTTCCATCGTGATCATGCAGATCGCGGCCGTGGTCAGCAGCACGGCGGCAGCGCCGAATACGTAGCGGAAGGCGGTGATCATGTCGGCGATCGGGATCGAGCTCACCACACCGGCGCCCGCCGCATGATGCTCGCCGGCGAGCGAAACGTCCGGACCGAGCGTCATCAGCAGGATCGCTGCGAAGGCGGCGACGGTGAAGGACGCCATCAGCGCGCGGAAGAAGTTCATCGCGCCGGTGACGGTGCCGACCTGTGGGCGCGCCACGGAATTTTGCAGCGACACCACGCTGACCGGGAACGTGGTGCCGAGGCCGAGCGCGAACACGCTCATCACGACCAGCAATCCCCACAGCGGCAAGGTGGTCACCGCCATCACGACGGCGCCGACCGCGGCCACCGAGGTGCCGACGATCGCGACGCGCTTGTAGTGCTTGGCCTTCGCCATGGTCCGGCCGGCGATCGCGGCACCAAAGGTCGAGATCGCGGCGAGCGGGATCAGCGCGAGGCCGGCTTCGCTCGCGGTCAGATGATAGACCACCTCGTAATAAAGCGGCAGGTGCACGGTGAGACCGACCATGGCGCCGAGCGCGCAGCCACCCGCGCCCATCGCAAACGGCACGACCGAGCCGCTCAGCAGCGACAGCGCCAGGAAGGGTTCGTCGGCGCGGCGCGCATGCCAGACGAAAGCGCCGGCGAGTGCGATCGAGCCGCCGAGCATCGCCGTGATCGTCGGCGACAGCCAGGAGAAACGGGTACCGCCCCAGGTCAGCACCAGCATGAACACGACGGCCGAGGCCATCAGCAGGATGCCGCCGAACCAATCGACCTCGCGCTTGCGGTGGAACACCGGGATCTTCTTCATCTTCGGCAGCAACAGCGCCAGCGCGGCAGCCGCCAGCGGCAGGTTGATCCAGAAGATCATCGACCAGTGCAGGTGTTCGGCGAACACGCCGCCGACCACCGGTCCCAGAATGCCGCCGGCCATCCAGACCGAAGAGAAATAGGCCTGGTACCGGCCCCGCTCACGCGGGGACACCACGTCGGAGATCACGGTCTGCACCACGGGCATGATGCCGCCGCCGCCGAGCCCTTGCAGGCCGCGGGCCAGGATCAGCATGGTCATGCTGGGCGCGACCGCGCACAGCACCGAGCCGACCACGAACAGGCTGAGCGAAGTGATGATCATGGCGCGGCGGCCATAGATGTCGCTCAAGGTGCCGAACACCGGCGCCACGGCGGTGGACGCCAGCAGGTACGCGGTGATGACCCAGGAGAGATTGGTGACGTCGTGGAACTGGCGGCCGATGGTCGGCAGCGCGGTTGCGACGATGGTCTGGTCGAGTGCCGCCAGAAACATCGTCAGCATCAGGCTGATCACGATGGTGCGGACTTCGTCGTGGCTGAGAGCGGTCGGCGGCGCCAGCGGCGGCGCGTCGTTGAGTTCGATCACTTCGCTCGGAAGGCGAGACAGCTCTTCGGCAATGTCGTCTGGCAAAGTTTCTTGGTCGGCAGGAAAACGGCTCTGCCGTTCATACTTGTTCATTTTTGGCGTAAATCTGCTGCGCAGGCCCCTGCCCGCGATGGAATCATTCTCGAATTGCAATGTATGCTGCAACGCGATGCTGAGGCAGCCACCTCAGCGCATGGGTGCATCCCGCCTCGGCATCCTCGCGCTGACGTGAACCTGAAGCGCGTGACGGCGTCACGCTTTCGGCGACTTCACGAGAGCCTTGTCGAGAACCTTGGGCCGCTTCTTCAAGCGTGCCTGCTTCGGCAGCAGCCCTGGCCAGCGCACGATGTGATCCTCGAGATCGGCATCGTTGACGTCGAGCTCGGTGCCCTCGACCCGGCCACGCACCGAGACCCCGGCCTCATGAACGGTGTTGGGATCGCCGGAGATCAGGGGATGCCACCAATAGAGGTCGCGCCCCTCGGCGACCAGGCGGTAGCCGCAGCTCGGCGGCAGCCAGTTCAGGGTGCGGACGTTCTCGGGCGTCAGGCGCACGCAATCCGGAACCTTGTCGGAGCGGTTGGGGTAGTCCTTGCAGGCGCACAGGCCGGAATCGAGCAGCTTGCAGGAGATATGAGTGAAGTAGATCTTGCCGGTGTCCTCGTCCTCGAGCTTCTCCAGGCAGCAGCGCGCGCAGCCGTCGCACAGGCTCTCCCATTCGGCGGTGGACATCTCTTCCAACGTCTTGGTTTTCCAGAAGAATCCCGCCTGATCCGACGGGCGTTTGGGCGCTGTGGTCATGATTCCCTAAAACGGCCGATATCGCTCTTCTTGGGGCGCGGTTCTGGGCCGCGCAAGGGGGTGATTTTGCGGGGCTGCAAAAGTGCGTGGGCAGCGTTAGGCCTTTCATTAAATTCACCAGCCGCGCCATTGGTTTGTGACAGCTGCTCGGATAGAACAGCGCCCGAGTCCCCAACGACGCAAAAGCGCCTTGGGTTTGCCGCAACATCGAAGCAAGACGCGCGTCTGAGTGCCCCGCGGGGCGCCCCTGGCGCTCCATTTAACTGAGGTCGCCTAGGACCGTGCCAAACAACTGGAAACAGCGGCTCAACAATTTCCGGCTGGATCTGGATGCGCGCTTCGACTCGGCGCTGTTTAATTCCGGCCGCGGCCTGCGCGAGCTCTGGGAGCGCTACTCGACCTTCATGGACCGCTTCTATGTCGGCCGCTGGAAGCGCTGGGTGTTCATCGAGCCGCTGTCGGAGGCCGCGACCATCGGGCTCGGCGGCATGATCCTGCTGCTGACGCTCGCGATCCCCGCCTTCCGCGAGACCGCCGACGAGGACTGGCTGAAGAAGTCAGATCTCGCGGTGACCTTCCTCGACCGCTACGGCAATCCGATCGGCAGCCGCGGCATCAAGCACAATGACTCGATTCCGCTGGAAGACTTTCCGGACAATCTGATCAAGGCGACGCTGGCGACCGAAGACCGCCGCTTCTACGACCATTTCGGCATCGATATCCCGGGCCTGGCGCGCGCGCTGGTCACCAACGCGCAGGCCGGCGGCGTCCGCCAGGGCGGTTCGTCGATCACCCAGCAGCTCGCCAAGAACCTGTTCCTGAACAACGAGCGCACCATCGAGCGCAAGGTCAAGGAAGCCTTCCTCGCGATCTGGCTGGAGACCCGGCTCACCAAGAACGAGATCCTGAAACTCTATCTCGACCGCGCCTATATGGGCGGCGGCACCTTCGGCGTCGACGGCGCGGCGCATTTCTACTTCAACAAGTCGGTGCGCGACGTGAACCTCGCGGAAGCCGCGATGCTCGCCGGCCTGTTCAAGGCGCCGACCAAGTACGCCCCGCACATCAACCTGCCGGCGGCACGCGCTCGCGCCAACGTCGTGCTCGACAACCTCGTCGATGCCGGCTTCATGACCGAGGGCCAGGTGTTCGGCGCCCGCCGCAATCCCGCGGTCGCGGTCGACCGGCGCGACGAGAACTCGCCGAACTACTATCTCGACTACGCCTTCGACGAGATGCGCAAGCTGGTCGACACCTTTCCGAAATCCTATACCGAGCGCGTCTTCGTGGTGCGCACCGCGATCGACATGAACGTGCAGCACGCGGCCGAGGAGACCATCGAGAACCAGCTCCGCCAGTTCGGGCGCGATTATCACGCGACCCAGGCGGCGACCGTGGTGTCCGATCTCGACGGCGGCATCCGCGCCATGGTCGGCGGCCGCGATTATGGTGCGAGCCAGTTCAACCGCGCCGTCGACGCCTATCGCCAGCCCGGCTCGTCGTTCAAGCCCTATGTCTACACCACGGCTTTGCTGAACGGCTTCACGCCGAACTCCAAGATCGTCGACGGTCCGGTCTGCATCGGCAATTGGTGCCCGCAGAACTATGGCCACTCCTATTCCGGCCTGATCACGCTGACGCAGGCGATCACCAATTCGATCAACGTCATCCCGGTCAAGCTGTCGATCGCGATCGGCCAGAAGGAGCAGCCGAAATCGAGCAACCCGGCCAAGCTCGGCCGCGCCAAGATCGTCGAGGTGGCGCGACGCTTCGGCCTCACCGCGCCGCTGCCCGATACGCCGTCGATGCCGATCGGCTCCGACGAGGTCACCGTGCTCGAGCACGCCGTGGCCTATGCGACCTTCCCGAACCGCGGCAAGGCGGTGACGCCGCATGCGGTGCTCGAGGTGCGCACCGGCGCCGGCGACCCGGTCTGGCGCTGGGACCGCGACGGGCCGAAGCCGCGCCAGGCGATCCCACCGAATATCGCCGCCGACATGGCGGGCATGATGAGCCACGTGGTGAGCGAAGGCACCGCGCGCCGCGCCGCGCTCGACGGCATTCCAACCGCGGGCAAGACCGGCACCACCAACGCCTATCGCGATGCCTGGTTCGTCGGCTACACCGGCAACTTCACCTGCGCGGTGTGGTACGGCAATGACGACTATTCGCCGACCAACCGCATGACCGGCGGATCGCTGCCGGCGCAGACTTGGCACGACATCATGCTCGCCGCGCATCAGGGCGTCGAAGTGCGCGAGCTCGCGGGCGTCGGCATGGGCCAGAAGCTGCCGAAGGGCGCACAGGCCAACGCCGAGGCCAATGCGTCGCCGAAGGTGCTGGAGACCAAGCCGGGCACGCCGCCGGTGCTGACGAAGAAGGGCGCCGATATCCTGGTGCGGGTCGAGAAGCTGCTCGACGACGCCGCCAAGACCACCGCGCCCGCCGGCAAGACCACGCTCAACGAACCGTCGAAGACCGGCAAGCCGGAATCCTCGAGCGCGCTGGCGTTCCCCGAGAACTACGTCGCCGCGGCCGGGCCGGACGGCACGACAGCATCCGTGCCACGCAAGAACTGACGTGCGGCTGCTCCTCACCACCTTGCTTGCGCTTGTGATCGCCGCCGCCGTCGGCCTCGGCCTGACCTACGCGACCGCGACGCGCGGCACCGATCTCGGCACCCTGAAGATCGGCGCCTGGACCGCGCGGCCGCGGATCGGCACCTCCGATGTCGACCCCTATTCGCGCGCCACCATCGCCCGCACCGGCGAGCTGCCGATCGGCACCGGCGACGGCATCTCGTTCTCGGCAATCGCCGACGACAAGAACAAGCCGCTCGACGGCCGCTGCGACGTCGTGGTCAGCGGCGTGACGCCGGCGGCGCGGTTCTGGACGCTGACGCTGTTCGATCGCAAGGGCCGCCTGGTCGCCAACGCGCTGCAGCGCTACGGCTTCACCAGCCAGGAGATCATTCGCGCCTCCGACGGCACTTTCGAGATCCACATCGCCTCGCGCTCGCGTGCCGGCAACTGGCTGCCGACCGGCGGCATCGAGCGCTACGCGCTGATGCTCCGCCTCTACGATACGCCGGTCGGGGTCGCGACGCGGACGCAGCGCGACGCGCCGATGCCTTCCATCGCCACGACGGGCTGCCCATGATCCGGATCCTGCTCACGATCGTGGCGGGCGTGCTGCTTGGCGGCGTGGTGCATCTCGTCAGCGTGCTGGCGCTGCCGCGGATCGCATCGCAGGACGCCTATTCGCGGCTGACGCCGATGACCAAGCTCAACAGCGTGACGCCGCTGCCGCTCGCCGATCCCAGCAACTCGCCGCTGCCGCTGATGGATCCGGCGTTCGCGATGGCGATCTGCCGCTACGATCTCGGGAGCGGCCCGATCAAGCTGACGGTGCCGGTGAGCCAGGCCTATACGTCAGTGTCGTTCTACACCCGCAACGAGGTCGCCTATTACGCGATCAACGACCGCTCCGCCGGCAAGAAGGTGATCGAGCTCGATTTGATGACGGAGGCGCAGCACAACGACCTGCCGGAGGACGAGGAAGTCACCGCGGCCGACCGGCTGATCATCGATTCACCGACGACGACCGGGCTGATCCTGTTGAAGGCGCTGGCCGCGGAGCCCGGCCTGATGCCGCAGGCGCAGGCCTCGCTGGCCGCGGCGACCTGCAAGGTGCAGAGCGAGCCGGTCGCGGCCAAGCAGGAGGCGCCGCCTCCGCCCGCTCCTGCGGCTCCGCCGCCTCCCGCGCGCAAGCGCTAGCGGGTTGGCGCGGTGGCGAGGTCAGCCCTTCGACACCACCGCACCACCGGCGACCGGCGCGACCGGCGAAATGACGACGGGCGGATTTGCGGTAAGCCGGGCGAGCTCGTTGATCTGGCGGTCGGCGTCGGCGGCCATGCCGTCGGGCGCCTGGATCACCAGCCGCTCCAGCGCCCAGCGATAGGACGAGACCCGCCGCTCCAGGCTCTGCTGCACCCACTGCACGATCAGCGCGTTCTCTTCCATCCGCGCCACCGCGTCGGCCCGCTCGCGCGGCGAAACGTTGGCGATCACGCCGATGGCTGCGTTGCGCTTGCGGTCGAGCTCGATCACCTGGGCTGCGATCGCGAAGAACGGCTCGAAGCGGGTGATGTCGTCGCGGACGTCGTCGATCAGCAGCGAATAGCGCGAGGCGAACGAGCGATGCGGCTCGTCGATCAGATTGCGGCCATAGGCGGTGCGGTCGAACACCACGTTCTGCCGCCATGGCGACGGCAGCTTCTGGTAGTCGCCGAACACGCTCTTCCAGGCCGGCCGCGACAGCGGCGGCTCGATGAACTGGTAGGCGAGATCGCGCAGTTGCCGCTCCTGCTCGGTGAGCTGGAATTGCGAGGCCTTCATGCCGACGCTGCCGGTCGCCTCACCGCCGAGCCAGCGATGCATGTCGTCGTTACGGAAGCTGTCACGGGTGCGGCCGAAATCGCCGCCGCTGCAGCCGCCGAGCGCGGCGCCCGCGAGCAGCAGGATCAGCGCCGGGAATGACCGCCGCGCACGCTCCGACATCGCATGATGTCCCGAGGTCAGGAGCGCCGGCGGCGACGGCGGCCCTGCGCCGTCCCCTGCTCCGGTCCGCGACCTCCGCCGGTCTCCTCGACGGTTCGCTCGATCCGAACCACGGGAAGGATCAGCACGTTGCCGATGCGCTCGCCGGCCGCGTCCATCACGCTCGGCCGCCGCGTAGCCGCATCCGCCGGGAATTCGATGATGGTGCCCATGTTCCGTTCTCTCTGGCCCCCGCACGGACATCACCTGCCCCTGCACTCGCCGAATTAAGACCGCGCATGGTTAATGACATCTTAAGCCGTGCCTACGGGCGGTTACGGATGTGGCGCTGTGCCTTATTTAACACGCGCATTCGCAGCTTCGGCTTCACCGGCTGTTTTCCTTAACTGCCCCTTAAAGCAGCCCGCGTAGGCTCGCCTCCACACGATTTCCAAAGATCGAATCCTTGACCCCTGGTCCTGACCCAAGTCGCGTACGCCTGAGATGAGCGCAGCTCCACTATTTCCGGGTTTCGATGGGCTGATGACGCTCTCCCGCCGCGAGGGCGTCGACATCCGCCCGACCTTGCTTCGCGTGTTGACCGATCTTTACGTGCAGGCGAGCGCGCACTCCGCCGACGAGGAACAGCAGTTCGTCGAGCTGACGTCGCGGCTGATCGACGAGGTCGACGATGCGACCCGCGCCGCGGTGCGGGCCCGGCTTGCGATCTATCCGGCGACGCCCGCCAGGATCATGGACAAGCTCGGGCTGCGCCACGGCGATGCCGGCCAGCCGATGCCGGCAGCCTCTCCGCTTCCCGCTCCCGCGCCGCCGACGCCGCCGAGCCGAATCCCGACTGACGCCGAGCTGCGGATGGCGGCGAGCCTGTCGATGCGGCCCAACGACGCCGCGGAAATCTCCGAGATGTTCTTCACCGCCACCGCCAGCGAGCGGGCGCAGATCCTGCAAAATCTGCAGGACACGCCGCTGAAGGCCGCAGCGCGGATTTCCACAGCGCGCGCCGCGCGTGCGGTCCATATCCTGGAAATGGCGGCATTCGCCGAGGACATCGAGAACTTCACGCTCGAGGTCGGCGAGGCGCTGATCCTGCCGTCGCGGATCGCGGCGCAAGTGGTGAATGATCCCGGCGGCGAGCCGCTCGCCTGCGCGATGCGGGCGCTCGACATGTCGGGCCCGGCCTTCCAGCGCATCCTGATGTTCCTCAATCCGGACGCGGGCTCACAATTCACCTACGTCTATCGGCTGTCGCGGCTCTACGATCGCCTGAGCGAACGCTCGGCGCTGGTGATACTGGCGGCCTGGCGCGGCTCGACCATGGCGGTAGCCCGCGCCAAATATCGCTCCTCGCTCTACGACGACGAGCGGCAGCGTGCGCGCGCAACACCGTCGCAGGCGCGGCCGGCCGTGCAGCCCGGCAGCGCTCCCGCGATCCGCAACCAGAACTCAAAAAGCTAGCTTCGCGCCAGATCGAGAAAGTGCCGCCCGCTGCGGTCTTCGGTCTCGACGATCCAGGCGTCGGGATCGAAGCGGAGCTCCTTGGTCAATCGCTCCTCGATCGACGGCTCCGGCAATGGCTGCGGCGCGGTCAGTACGAACAGCCGCTCGGCCGGGCGGCTGTCGTCATAGACGGTCTGCGGCGCCGGCGCGTACAGCAGCGCATTGCCGTCCATCAGCGCCACCTTGACGAACACGGCGCCGGCCTCCTCGGCGCCCTTCTTGCGGATCGCGCCGAACACGCCCTCGGTCTGACAGCGGCGCAGATAGGCCGCCACCCAAATGCTGGTTTTAAGCCTCATTGAAAATTCCCAAAGAATTCAATGAGTAGCTGCGTACCAGAGTAAGCAAGATGCGAGAACATAGATGGAACTTCAGGACGTAGCGTTACCCAAAGAGTTACCCGGGACGAAGTGCCCCGGGCTGCCTCATGCCTATTTCGTATATTTTATCTATTGCGCTGGCCGGGTCAAAATCGGACGCGCCCAGGATGTTGCTGCTCGGTTTTCGGCTGTCTCTACGGGAAGCCCCTTCCGCCCCGTTCTTCTTCTCTCATTTAGCGGTTCGCTAAACGCGGAGAAGGAGCTTCACATGCGGTTTGCTGAAGATCGCGTGCACCGAGAGTGGTTTGTTCTTTCAGACCATCTGAGGCGCTATATCGTCGCTCGCCTATCGCCAGACGGCATTGCCGCGTTTCGCCAAGCTGAAAACGATTTCATCGCCACTTTTCTTCCGGTCGAGGACAAGCCTCGTAGAAAATGGAAGAGACCGCTCAAGCGTTGTCATCATGGCAATCCATTGATGAGGTCCTGCTCCAAATGCACCAAGGAAGCCGATCTCAAGGTTTACGAGGCGCTCAGGCAGAAGTTAAAGCGGGATCAGCAGATGGCGTATCAGGCCGATCGGCTCGCGGAGGCGCTGCGATGACGCGCCCCTCCATCGCGCCTGCCCAAGGATCGCCGGAGCGGGTTCAGCGGTCTGCCTTCTCGCGGCGCTTCAGCTCGCGCTCGACGGCGTCCCGGACGAAGTCCGTCCGATCCTCACCATCCGCCAAGACGGCCTCAATGCGCTCGAACGTCCCCTCCGGGAACCGAGCCTGCATGTCCTCAGACCATCGTTTCTTCCTGCCCACAACACCTACCAGCTTAGCACGACGCTCACCCAGCGCGACGGCGGCCGCCGCCTCTTTGACAGCCGAAATCGCTGCATCCGGAGAGACCTTGAACCATTCCCCGGACATCCGGTGATCGCGGAGAAGCCAATGGGCGTAGCTCTCAATATGAACGGCAAGGTCGGGCGATTCCAGGCAAAAACCGATCGCAAGAGGCTCGAAACTGCCGCTCTGGATCGTCTTCATGCGCTTTTGGACGTCGCGCGCAATGCCGATCTTTTGGGGGCCGCTAACGGCTCCGATCACATACACGAAATTTGCCATTTCTCATATGATTTATTGTTGACGGATGATATCTCATATGAGATAAATAACTCATACGAGATATCCAGTCAACAGCGGAGCAAGACAATGCATCTCGATTGCGACACCACTCCCCCGCTCAAGAGCCGCTACGTCTCCAAGGGTTACAAGCTGGAGACCGTAATCGAGATCGCGACCGATCTCCTTGCGGAGGTCGAGGAAGGCCAGATCGGCATCTACGATTCCAGGCGCGGCGATGGCTTCAAGGGCTACGTGATCAAGTATCGCGGACAGTCCCCGTATTTCGAGGCCCCCGCTAACGACGAGGAGCCGCCGCGCGACGAGGACGACGGCTGCGACCCGCTGTACGGCCAGCGCATGGATAGCGCCGACATGGGGGAGTGCTGATCTGCATGCGCAAGATCAAGCAGCAAAATCGCCCCTATCTGATTTCCTACGGAACGGGAATGCGCGATAGCGCAACGACGCTCGACCATGCCGTGGCCAGGGTCGAGGAGCGTCTGAAAAAACACCCGCGCGAGATTGGTCAAATCTGGCTGCGTGGCGCGCTTGTTCGCAAAATTGGCCCGCTCACCGTCGCTAAAGGATAGGCCAATGAGGATTTGGAAGCGCTTTGTCGCGTGGATGAACCGGGGACCGCAATGCGAATGCGGGGCCGAGATGACGCGATACGAGGGGCTAGGCGCCGGTTTCTGGCATTGCCCGAAGTGCGATCCGAGATAGGAGCCACCCCATGACCCCCGACACCACCACAGAGCTGAAGCCGTGCCCGTTTTGCGGCGGGAAAGCCGTGTTCGGCGTGAATGAGATCGATTTCGTGCCGTGGCCCTATGTTCGGTGCGACGATTGCGACGCCATGCTCGACGCGATCGAAGGCGACGACCACGACGCGATGGCCGTTCGCTGGAATACCCGGTCCCTCGGTGAGCAGCCCAGAGAGCCGGAGGGGGTCTACGATCCGACAACCCAGCCCTATGACGAGCCGCTCAGGCATGTGGATCAGCCGACCGTTGATCAACTGCGGAGAGATCTGGACCAGCTCCGCGGGATGCTGGAGATCGAGCGCCGGATTAACTTAGAACATGCGTCAATATCAATCCTTCCATTGGAATGGGAAGAGCACAAGAACCCCGCTGACGAAATCTCATATTGGGCCGACCATCAGTTCGGTTCCTATGCGATTGAGCGCGATTATTTTAGTGTCATTCCATGGGAGCTTATAGCCGGCGGCCGAGTCATCGGAAATTTCGATACGGTCGAAGCCGCCCAAGTAGCAGCCAAAGAGAATTTTGAACGGCGTCTGGTTAGCTGTTTTGCCAAGCATCCCGCCCATCCCCGCCCGGCCGAGCAGCCGCTGAGAGAGGCGCTTGAGTTCTATCGCGACAATTTCAAACTCCATCAAAAGCGAACGCGCATGGGAGTCGGATTGTCAGAATGGAAGCCCACCGAAGCATTGCTGGAGGATTGCGGAGAACGAGCCCGCGCCGCCCTCCAGCCTGCGCAGTCGGGAGAAGGCAAATGACGACACCTTATCTCCGAGGCGTCGCCGACGCAGCAGCAGGAAAACCGGGACCCGCGATCCCCAAGATCAACGCGACTTGGGCGGAGAAACTTTACAACCGCGGCTGGTGCGATGGGCGAGACGCCAAAGCTGCGGCCGAGCGCGAGCGCAAGGCGCAGTCGGGAGAAGACCATGAGTGACATCGACCGAGCCATCATCGACGTCTTCGCGAAGCACGGCCTGCAATGCGCTTGGGAGGTTCGCAGGGACCTCGCCGACGCTCTCCGCGCCCAGCTCGCCGCGTCCCAGCCTGCGCAGGGCGGGACGATGGCGGTGGTGCCGGCCGTTGATCCTGATCTCGTTCAGCGCTGCCGCGAACTCCTAGATTGGAGCAAGACGGGTCTGCTGAATGGCGGATCGGGCGGCGCTTTACGCACCTATGCCGATCGATTGGCCGAGAACATCGGCGAACACTATGCACTCAGCGTTGCGGAAGTCCAGACGAAGGACGATGCAATGGGCGCCCTGGTGAAGATGGCGGCGCTGGTGGCGGAAGGAGATCGAGCACGTAGCACCGATGGTGGCGCCCATGGGTGAGCCGATCAGGATGCAGCGCAAGCGAACACCGGGCTGGAAGATGCCGCCGAACACAGTGAGCGTCACGCGGCCGGGAAAGTGGGGCAATCCGCTCCGGGTTGGCATGTGGAAGGATTTCACGGCCGCTGATGCTGTTCGACAGTACCAGGCGTGGCTTGATCGTGACCCGGCCGTTCGAAGCTATGAGAATTGTTTCGGAAAGCCACCCTCGTGCGAGGAGATCAGAGCAGAGCTTGGCGGCAAGAATTTGGCGTGCTGGTGCGCGCTCGATCAGCCGTGCCACGCCGACGTGCTACTCGAGCTGGCGAACCGTCCATCCGCCCCCGAGCCTCAACACAATGGGGAGCGGCGATGAGGGGCATATTTGATCGACCCGGAACCTACGGCGGGATGACCGTTCGGATTGTTGATGCACAAGCTCAGTGTCGCACCGAACAAGATGTCTGCGGCCCTTGGGTGCGTCCGAAAGTCCCAAGCAAGCGAACTGGCCGCTGGGGAACGCGCCGCATGTGGAAACGTCGCAACCCTCCTCACTTCATCATGCTCTATCGGGAGCCGACCGACGTCTTGGTCATTGGCAACTCGACGATCATCGCGACACCGCGTCAGGCCGATGTGCTCAGACGCGCGTCCGCCCCCTCCGCTCCGCAGCACAAGGGGGTGCGGGAGTGAGCATCATGGACATGGACGCGCTTACGGCCGCATTCCGGAGCCACGTCGAGGGCAGCAGCACGTTCACCAGGCGCATGGCAATTGCGCTTGCCGACATGGACGGAACGTCACCGGGACAACTCGTTCGTCGCTGTGAGCGCCTTGGTCTGTTGCGCGAAGGCTCTTGGGATTGGTTCGTCGAGAACGGCGGCATCACGAAAGAGCACATCGACGAGGTCCGCGGGGCAGCATCACTTCCTTCAACTCACCGAGGAATCCCATGACGTCGATGGACAGAATTGTCGCCGAACGACGCCGGCAGGTCGCGATCAAAGGCTGGTCGACGAGCCATGATGACCATCACGCCGACGGCGAATTATTGAGAGCGGGAATGTGTTACCTCGCCAACGCGCGCTTGCTACCCGGCGAGCTCGCCCCGATCAGATACGACGGTGCCCCCATGGGCTGGCCGTGGGATGCCAAGTGGTGGAAGCCGAAAACGCCTGAGCGCGACCTCGAACGCGCCGGTGCATTGTTCATGGCCGAGCAAGAACGGCTGCAGCGGAGAGGTCTGCCGACCTCCCACGTCGATCATAAGATCGAGGTCTGCGTGCGCGCATTGGAGGCGGTAGCCAGCGCATCACTCTCGCGCCACCACCTCTCAACCCCCAATCAGGAGATTTAAAAATGGACCTCAATCGCCTCTATAAAATACTGAACGAAACTACCGTACAGCTTCGCAAGGGCGAAGTGATTCACGGCACTCCCGAGCTCGTCGATGCGATCAAGGAAGGCGTCGAGAGCGACAAGCTGCCCGGCGGCGTTGTCACCTTCGACATGATGCCACCCGCCAACGATGCGCCAGATGACCTAGTGAAGGTTGACCTTGAGTTTCTCGTCATCGGCGTCAACAAGGTCGAGGCTGAGAAGCACAAGGCCGAGCTGGTCAATCTTCTCAATGAGTATCCGGACCCCGCCTCGCTGGCCGGCGGTCCATCCTACATCACGGTCGGGGCCGAGATCGGCGACCAGGGCGCGGCATTCCAGCTTTTTGCGCTGGGCAAGGTGCTTGGCCTTTGGGACGTGATCACTCCAGCCATGTTCGGAATGAAGGGCGAAGAAGCCACTCAAGCCGCCGGCAGTGGCTTCATCATGATGACAGGCTACCGCCGCGCGGCATAGCCGGTCTCAACGCAACCCCACCGACCCCGGTTCAACACTCTAGGAGAACGAAGATGCTTTACGATCCGAATTGGGCCACCAAGAACGACGTCGTTACCATCCTCCGCAAGGCGAAAGATATCATAGCGAACCCGGAGCACTGGACATGCGGCGAGTACGCGAGAGACATCAATCACTCATGGGTTCGTTTCGACGAGGCGGGCGCTGTCAGTTTCTGCTCGATCGGAGCTCTTGCTGTTGTCTCCGGCACGAACATCAAAGTCGCTGAAAATTCTTCGGCATACAAACTGCTGGAACTCGCGGCCAAAGAACAGGGCAGCTCGTGGCCTCACGAAGAGAACGACAAGGGTCATTCGCAGGCGATGGCAATGTTCGATCGAGCCATCCAGATCGCACAAGTTGGCTGATGGCCGCAACGGTCATTCGGAGAGATCGGGGATAGGATCATGACAGATGAGGTTTGCCGTATGTGCAACCGAGCGCTGGGGGAACACAGCATGGACACCGCCGACACCTGCAATATGTTCATCGCCCAAGGACCTGACGATATCGTCGGGCACAAAACCTTCGACACTGAGCGCCGCGATCATAACGGCATGCCAATTCTGCGGCATGAGCCGCTGACGCGAGCCGAGGCCGACGCCCTATGGCAGCACGCCAAGACAGCGGAGACCAAACGCGCCGAGCAAATGCCGGACGAGAAGGCTGCTATCGCGGCTCTATGGGACGCTCATCAAAGGCTAAGGGAACTGGGCTGGAGAGAGCCGCAGTATTGCCCGAAGGACGGCTCCGACTTCAAAGTGATCGAACTCGGCTCGACCGGAATCTTCGATTGCTACTACCAGGGCAAGTGGCCTGACGGCCTCTACATGGTTTCGGACGGCGGCGACATTTACCCGACATCGAGCGGCGTCGCGATGTTCAAGCTCACTCCGGAAGCGCAGGCGCAGGAAGATGCTCGGCGTGAAGAGCTTCGTCGCAAGTTTGCGGAGGCCCGCAATGCAGATTGATGTCGAAAGAGCGAACCGCGCCATCGACGCGCTCCGCAAACCGGACGCCAGTCTGCAGCGCGTCCCGAACACGGTTCGGCAATCGATCGCTGAGGTGATTGAAGATTTGCTGACGGGGGTTGCTCGGTCATCCGAGCAGACGGGCGGTGACTGGCAGCCGATCGAAACCTTCCCAAGGGACGGTGAGGCTTATCTCGTCTGCGACGACCGATTGCTAGATGGCTTCCATCAGGTTGTCTTCTGGGATGACGACAACGATGAAACCGAGTGGCGCCTTGCGACTTCGGACGGCCCGACGTTTCACATTCGAGCCTTTACGCATTGGAAGCGTCTGCCAGTGCGGCCCGGTGCCATCTCCTCACCGAGCACGGAGGGCGGCAATGGGTGACGAAAAGTTCTTCTATTCGAAGTCCGGCTTCGCTCCGTACAGCGACGGCAGCGGCTTCAAGGTGACGGTCACAATCGAACAGGAAACCGAGGAATCGGAGCCCACCATCTCGTTTGAGGACGTCTGGCGCATACCGGCGTCCGAATGGGTTTCCGTTTCGAGGAAGATAGAACGGCTTCTCGATCTGGTGCAGCGGCCGGCCAGTCCTGTGGGAAACTCGCGGGAGGGGGATTGAATGCCGAAGAAGAAAGCGATCATGGCCTGCGCCCGCTGGCTCGCCTACTGTCTGCAGATCGGCTGGAAGAGAAGCGATCTCGATCGGCTGGAAACCCTGTGGTGGGAATATCACGACGACAACGGCGAACTGCTTATGGGTCCCGGCGTCAAGACCCGCAGCGTACTTCAGTAGAACCCGAGGAGGCGCGACGTGGACAACATACCGATCACAGAAAAGATGTGCGTCGCAGCCCTCGAGGCTTATTGGGGCAATCGGCCCCACGTCGGTTGGCCGCGAGGTTCCGTCCAAGCTAGGACATATAGACTCGGCCTTAAATCAGGCCAGCCGCCAATTCCGAAGAAAATTAGAGCGAGCAACCCCTAACGACTTTGGTGAGCAGGGAGTGCGGAATGATCTACGACCTTGCAACGATAAATCGCGTCGCGATGGCTATTGTAGCAAAGCTGGGGCTAAATACAGCCATAGGCGAGGCTGAGCGCGATGTCGCGCGAGCCGCGTTGGCGGCCATTACCAAGCCGCCAACGCCGACAAAGAACAGCGAATATTTCAAAGTACAGTGCCCCTATTGTCTGGCTCGACCTGGAGCCGGTTGCCGCTATATCGCACATGACGGATCATATAGATCGATCTCGCCTCACCGCGCACGCGTTCGATCCTGCGAAGAACTACAACAGTCCTAAGCCAAGATGGAGGGGGCATGGCAGACAACAGGACGCCTACCGAGATACGGCGAGCACGAGGATTAGCCAGAGTCAATCAGGTCTGCGAAGTTTGCGGGGGGCGCTTCGATCGGACTGCGGATGGTCGAAGGTGTGGAGACGGATGCAGGCTCACGAGGACGCAAGTCGATAAAGGACCCTACTCAAAAGACGAGTTACCATCCCCTCCACGCTCTCCCTGAGGGGGCGCGCCATCACCAGTTCCGGATCGTCGGCCGTCAGGTTTCTCCCTTTGGTTTACTGACCAAGACGATTTGTCAGGTGCTCGGGGCGGCGGCACCGGAAACAAGCCGCCCACACAGGCTCCTCACGCCGCCCGCGGCCTGATAGCCTGCGGGGATGGCGGAACAAAAGATCACCCTCGGGGAAATGCGGCAATCGGGCGTGCGCGGCCTGCTGGTCTATTGCTCGGACCACAGGTGTAGCCATTCCGTCGAGCTGGCGCCGGCAGAGGTGGACCAATGGCCGGATGACGTCCGGCTGTCCGATCTCGAGCCCAGGTTCACGTGCAAGGAATGTCACCGCCGCGGTGCCGATATCCGGCCGGACTTCCCGAGGCAGAAATGGGGGCCGGTGCGTGGATGACCTGGTCCCGCGAGTTCACCGACCCGATCGAACTGCCCGGCAAGACGCTCAGGACGCTCCAGGAGGCCGCCGACCACATCCTCTCGCTACCCAAGGCCCAGCAGCAGCAACCCCACTGGCAGGACGCCGTAGAGCACCTGATCAAGGCCGCAGAACGAGAGCAAGGATGGGTGCTGTTTGCGTGGATGTTCATGCTGAGGGCGATCAACCACGGGCAGCCGGAGGAGCCGCGGGCGCCGAGAAAGAAGGCGGTCAAAGGCTATAGGATCATCCGATGATGATTCACAAATTGTTGCAGGGTACAGTGGCGCCAAATCCGAGTGTGACCTCGCGCAATCATGCGCGCCGCCTCTATTTTTGCCGCGTCAACTGATTTTCGGAAATGCACGCAACCCCTATTTTCAAAGGACATCACAGAGCCGAAACGGCTGAAACTGCCAAGTTGGCGAAAGTCGATTTGCTACGATGTTCTCACGCACTCGGGAAGTGCGGGCTGTTTGAAAATGGAGAACTATCGTGAAGCATCTTCACAAGAAGGGCGACGTCGTTAATGTGTTTCAGATGTCGGTGAACAAGGGGCTGATATTCGAAGGCCGCGCGACCGTACTCAAGCCCACCGACTCGCCCGGCGAAGAACGTTATCTCGTCCGCTTCCATGGACGTGACGGCAAGCCAGCGATGGGAGAAGAGTACGAGAGGTGGATCGATCGCGGCGGCCAGGACGACCCAGATGCCTACGTCAAGGAAACTAACAAGCGCCTCAATGTGGGCTAACCATAGGCCCTCTCGCCTTCGGGCGGGAGGGCTTCGCATTTTCCGGAGATCATCCGATGAAAGTCAGGGTCTACGAAGACACCTCCAAAGCCCCGGACGATCCCGAACGCTTCAAGCGGTTCGAGACCGAGGACGAAGCGCAGGCTTGGCTTGATGTGCATGATCCGGAGGGCGTGGCGTTCGCGGAGGATACCGACCTCAATAACCCGCAGCAGCCGCCACCCATTGCGCCACCAGGGCGTAGCCGGCTGCGCTGAGATGGATGTTGTCGGTGCCGGCGAAGGCCTGACCCGTCGCATAGGCCCCCGCAGTCGTCCCGGCGTAGCCGCGGATGCAACTCGTCACGTTCGTTCCCGACACTGCGTTGACGTAGATATATTCGCTGCCGACCGCGAGGATGAAATTGGCGGCGAGCCCCGACACCGAGACAGAGAAGGACGTGTCGGTGGGGGCGACGACGGCAGTCGTGATTGTGCCGGTAACGTCGACCGCGCGGTAGGTAAAGATCGGGATATTATTGGCGCGATCGATAACGTCCACAGCATTAGTCGGATCAAGCGGATTGACCGCCGTTGCCAACATGCTGCGAACATCGGCATACCGAGAATTGTAAGTCGACGAGAGCGCAGAATTTAGGGCCAAGATGTTCGTAAGAACCCCGGTCCCCGTGCCCTCGCCCTCTCCGTTGAGCACCGAGAGCACCAGCGACCGACTCAGGCCAAGCTTAGCCACCATTGAGGCGATGTCCGCTTGAACTGTCGCCCCCTGGCTCGAGTTGTTGCGGCCGAGCCAGAGCACCGAGTTATAGTTCCACGTGAACGGTGCCGCTAGAAAACGCGCCGCAATCTGCGTGCTGGTCTGACCGCCGACCCCCATGTTCTCCGTGAGCCGCGCGGGCGCATACAGCGTCGAGAGCACGTTCGGATAGGTAATGTTGGTGCCGTCTTCCGTTCCTGCGGTGAGGCTGTCGCCCCAGCAGAAGATCGTGTTTGCCGGCAGTGAGAAGTAAGACTGCGCGCTCAATGCTTGAGCGGCGGCACCGCCTAAAGCCGAGGCCGACCATGCAAAGACAAGAAGATTGTTCTGAAGCGGATTGGTGTTACCTGCGAGCTGACCGAAATGCATCGTGGTCGGCGACGCAAAAATCGAGCCTGGCGTTCCCGGTGTTGCAAGCGCCCCGTTGACCGCGAGTTGTTGCGATCCGGTTGTATAGGACATCACAGCCGCAGCAATCGAGCCCGGCGAGCCTTGAGAGCCGACATTGATGCCGGACTGCTGGACGCCACCGACCGTGATGAACGAACCCGCCAGCCCCGTCTGATTCGAACGAACATCCATTCGATTGCTCGTCGTGCCGTCCGAGAGAGACCAAATCCCGGCGGGTGGCGCGTAGGTCGTCCCATAGGCCTCGTAGATGGTGCCCGTCGTCGGAGAAATCAGCGCCCTGAGCGCCGCCGTTCCCGTGATGACATCCTGGTTACGGGTGACGGCCACACTGGTCGTCGGGATGGCGGGCGACGGGAAATTATGGTTCTCGTTCTGGACGAGACCGAAGGCGATCTTGTCGCCGTTTGTGACGATCCGAAAGCCGACCTGCGGATTGGCGAGCGTCTTGCCGGGGATTGAAAGACGGGTATAGCCGCTCGAGTTGAGATACGGCGTCACGGCCCACCATGTGGTCCCGCCGTCCATCGTCATGTCGATCTCGCCAGAGCCGACCAGGCGCTTCACGTAGGCTGTATGGAAGCGCGCCGAGGAAGCCAGCGTGATCGACTGCAGGCACGTCGCATTGGCCCCGGTTGCCGTCAGGCTCGTGGTCGTATTCGGTGTTTGGTCGCTGGTGACCGCAGGCTGGTCAAGAGCCGCCGTGCAGTTGGTTTTCGTCCACGCGGCGTTGGTGCCATCGTTGTTCCAAAGAACAACGTTCGTCGTTGCACCATAGATTTGAAGGCCAGCATTTGAAATCGCTGCGGTATTATTACCTACGACGGTGACGTTGCCATTGTAGTCGGTGACAAGCTCAGGCGTCGTGCGCGCGGTCGTGAGCAGTGGGCTGAAAGGGATGTATCCCTGACCGACGACATAAGCTTGCTGGGTCTGGAAGTTCAGAGCTCCGGCGAATCCCGCCGGTAGCCAGGACGGCGTGCGAGCTCCCCCAAGGAGAGTGATGAGGCGCGACCGGCGCATCAGTAAATGCCTGATGCGATGAGGGCCACCTCTCCTACCAGACCAGAGACACCAGACAATGTGAGCTGATAGATCCCGCCGGGAAGATGGATCTCTTGGTAGCCATCAGCACTGAATGCGGACAGAACCGTCACAAGCGTAGAGCCATCAGGCAACTGACGCTGCAGTGTTGCAGTGCCCCAGGTGCCAGCATGAACCGTAACGCCGTAAGCCCCGCCGCTCAGTTCGAACTTAGCTGGCGTGGCGGAAATGCTGCTGAAGTATGCATAGTCTGGAGCCGCCATGTTGGCCGATTACTTTCCGCCCATGTCCGGGTACTTGCGGTGCACCGCTCTGGTCACACGCTCTTTCAACTCTTTCGTGCCGTGCTGACTGACCCGAGCCAACGCATTTTGCGCGTGACTTCGATTTTCGATCGGATAGGACCGATCAGGTCCAGCGAAGGCGCTGTCTGGCAATGCGCTTCGCTCTTTAGTCGTCAGCTTAGCCATTACGGCTTGGCCGCCTCGGTGTTCTGGCCCGGCTTTGCGGCACTCGAAAACGGCGACTTATCGGAGCCGACACGACCGCCAGACGCGCGACGCGGACGCTTGTCCATGCGCATCTTGGACTTGCCGCCTTCGGGCTTCTCAACTTCCTTTTTCACTCGGCCGCCATGCTTCTTTTCCATGGCTTCCTTGACGACGTTGGAGCCGGCGCCGGAGTAGACTTCGCCGCCCTTGGCCTTCTTCATGTGGTGACGGTGCTTCATTTTCAGAATCCTTAGAGGGAGGCGGAGTCGCGCTCGTTGAACATGCCCACGTAGTCAATGAGCAATGTGTTTGCAGCAGCGGTGCCATTGGCGACGGCAAGAGTGAGGTTCAGGTTTGCAGTCGGCAGATTGGTCAGAACCGACGTGCCGGCAACCCTTGCATTGTTGACGTAGACCGAGACTGTCGATCCGCCGTCGTAGTGCCAACCGATGTTGAGATAGGTGGTGTTGGCCAGTGTGGCGACAGACGAGAGCGTCGTTGTCGTGGACGACTTGGCAATATTGAAATTCATTGCCGTGGTGGCCGCAGCCTTCGAGAACCACAAGCCGTCCGTAACGGTGAGCGGCGTAGTCGTCGTCTGAATCATGCCGATGGTCAGCGCGGCATTCGTCGCGTTCGAGATATTCAGCCTGCACTTGAACCAGGCTTTGTATCCCGCGACAATCGCAAAAGTCGCCGCCTTGAGCTGAAGTGAATCCAGATCATTGTTGGCAGCAGAGTTACCAAGCGAGAGAATGCCGCCGTTTCCGGCAACGATCGCATTCGTGACCGATCCAGTCGCTGTATTGGTCCAGTCGCCCGACGCGAACGTGTCGAAGTCGTTCCAATACGAGTGGAACACGCTCGGATCTGGAGCGCCGTAACTCGACATGACCGTGTTGAGAGCGGCATTGGTGATACCGTTCGGCAGGTTGGTCGTCGTGATGTTGGTCATGCTATGACTCCGTCCCGGTTACGAGGTCGGGTTGGAGCCGTAGAGAGCCCGCGGTTCGTTGTACGAGTAGCTATTCCGCTGATAGCCCTTGACGAGCAGGTTGTCCGTCGAGAACTCGACCGACATATCCGTCTCATAGGGAACGCGGTTCATGTAGACCAGGCCGTCCTGGTTGGTCTGCAGATACCAAGCGAACTGCGAGGTAAGGTAGTTCCAGACTAGATAGCCGTCCGGAATACCGCCTTGCGTCGACAGGATCGCATTGACGTCGTTGTTCGCAGTGCCAGGACGCAGCTCGGTTTTGAGCAAACGGATCGCTACCGGCTCGAGCTGCGGCGGAATGACGAGCCTACGCGGCTTTGCGTTCATGCGCTGGTTGGCGTTGTCGCGGAAGTTCGCGTTGATCGCAACCTGCGCGTTGAGCAACGACGTCTCGTTCAACGACGCGGCCGGAGACGCGAGGTTGGAGAATGTTCCACCGTCAACCGGGTGAGCAGTCGAGAGAAGCGCAACACCGTCGCCGCCGATCGCATTCTGATAGGTCGTCGCGCTGTTGAACACATCAGCAGCGAACGCCTCGTTGGTGCGATCGAATGCCTCGTTCAGACCCATGACAGCAGGACCAAATTCGGTCTTGTACAGGTTGTCGTCGATTGCCTTGCGGGTAATGGCGAACAGAACCGCCAGCTCGTTGTGAGTCTGATTGTAGGTGTAGCGCTGGCCGGAAGCGTTGTCCGCCTGAGTCGGAGCGCCTTCCTGCTTGATGTAGGCCTGCGCGATGTAGCGCATGCTGGTGGACTGCTCGAGCGCCATGTTGGACTTGCGCTCTTTGAAGACCTGCTTGCGGACGGCTGGAAGCTGATCGTACTTTCCCGTAACGGCCCAGAGACCAGGGAGGAGCAGATTGCGGATGCTGGAAAGTGCAATAGGCATGATTCAATCCCTCCTTAGGAGATGCCCAGAAGGGACTTGCGATCCCAGTTGTTGGCTGAGACGATCACGCGATTGAACGCAGACGTGTTGTCCGCGCCGTCAGTGCCGGGAGGCGCCGACTGCGAAAGCAGGCCGACGATCCGGAACGGAAGCGTGTTGGTGGTCGAAATAGTCGACTGATCAACTGCGGACGTCGCGAACTGCGTGGTGGAGTTCGGCGTGCCGGCAACGAAATTGATGTTCGCGCCGATGTCGGCGAAGGCGATGGCAGTGTTGTTCGACTGAACAATGAACTGGGCTTCCGGATCAGTGCAGATATACGCAGTCACGTCGCCGGCAGCGCCGGAACCGGCGTAGTAGTTCTGCCAAACCTGGCGCCCTAGCGCGGTCGACAGATACGTGCAGCCGTAGAAGATGCCGTCGATCTGAGTGGTGCCAGCCACCGACGCCGACACATAGCCGCTTGCCTGCGACGTGACCGGGTCACCGTAGCCAACGGCAGCAGTGTCAGAACTGGCGATGAGGCGCGTGGAAAGGCCGGCGGTCGGAGAGCCGCCCTCAAGGCGTCCAAAATACTGGAAGCCGTTTGGTGCTTGGGTGTTGCTAATCTTCGTTACTCCTTGGCGTAAGAGCGAGAGAATTCGCCGTAGGTCTCTCTGGCTATGCGGTTGCGTTCATGGATTGCGCTGCAGAGCGTGTGGAACGCTTTGCAGTAGAAGCGTTGATAGCCGCGCGAAAAACTCACATGCGGCTTCCCACTTTTGAAAGTGATGTTGCGGAGAACTCTTCCCTTGCCGAGTCCGCGATTCCAACAATTCTGCTGTCTAGTGACGACACGCAGATTGGAGAGTTTATTGTTGTCGCGATTTCCGTCGATGTGATCGACTTCACCGTTTGGCCACTCGCCATTCACGTAGAACCACGCAAGTCGGTGAGCCAAGAAGCGCTCATAGTCGACGCGAATTTCTCGATATCCCGCACGATGAGATGTGCCGCCAACGACCGCACCAGCCTTCACTGGCCCCCGCTTGGTGCGGGAGGTGAAAACTCCGGTCTCAGCGTCATAGGAGACGAGCGCGAGCAGTCGCTCATGCTTCAGCGTCTCTTGCTTTCTGGCGTTCAGGCCGACCACAGGTATCCGATCAAGGACCCTGTTTCGCGAGCCTCGCGACCAAGGACGAAGGGACGGCAGCGCGCCATCCAAGAATTCAGGCTGAAGCTACTACGGGTTTCCCAAGTTGTAACCTTTTGCTGGGCCTACCCGGAGAACGAGGTGGGATGCCTCTCCGTCGCGCCAGCACGCTGGGATAAGATCGACTGACGCCAAACTCGGCGCAAATGGAGTCTCGTTTCTCGTCATCCGCCATAGCTTGAACGATCGCGTCGCGCTCCCACGGCAGCAGCCTACGCATTCAAATCCTTCTTCCAATACAGCGTGTGCTGGAAGGCCCAGACATAAGTGGGATCGAACAGCCGGTAGCCAGCGCGAATGAAGTTATTGGCGGACGGCGTGTTGCCGGTCGTATCGGACACGATCATCGCCCAGCCAAGCGACTTGGCTTTGCGTTCGATTGCCTTCATATGGCGAAGTTGGAGTCCGTTGCCTCGATGTCCGCTCAGCACGCCGACACGCTTGAAGTAACCCGAGCTAGGATACATTGAGGACGGGATCACACCGGCGTAGGACACCGGATCATTGTCGAGATATCCGATCCACCAATGCCCCTCGTCGTAATCCGACTGCTCCAGTGCTGGGAAATCGGACGTTGCCCTGTGCAGGTGTTCTATCATCTCCGAGATTTCATCATCCGAGGCATCGACTTCTCGGATTCGGTACATCAGGATTTGGACCGCTTCCAAGTCAGAAACTCAGCCGCCTCTTCAAGGTCCGGGAAGCAACGAATGCGCTTTGCCCCTTCGCCTTGCGGGTCAATAATCGCGGTTATCGAGGCGCCGAACTTCTGGCTCGGATAGCCGAGCTGGTCGGCGTAGCTATCAATAAACTTGTATCCTCTGGCTCTGATCAGGTGATAGATGAAGCCCCGCTGGGCGTTCTCGCTGGTGTTGATGGCCCACTCGTGCTTGTGACCACAGGCGTAGATATCCGCCTCTTCAAGAAGCATGGACGCCTTCTGAGGACCGTGCATCTTGTTCCAGATAGATGAACCCGGGAAGTCGTGAGCAGCGTGGACGCGCACGCGAGACCCATTGGGAAACACAACTTGAAACCGAGACTGCCAATCCTCAACTGGCACCATCGGCCGGGCGTTCGCCTTTATGAGGTACGGGCCGTCGTTCCATGCGTCATGATTGCCGAGAATGTGGCACAGCCATTTGATGTTGCAGTCCTTGAGTAGATACTTCGCGAGCTTCCACGCTTGCTTTTTGCTCATTTCCTGATCGGCGTAGAGCCGCACGAGGCGCCCCACCCAGTTGTCCGTCAGGTCTCCGATGTTGCAGGCGTAAAGCCCCTCAGTCTGCTCAAGAATGCCAATGTCGCGTCGAAGCAATGGCCAATTGCATCCGTTGTTGTCGACGTGCGGATCACCCATGAAGCAAACGCCGATCGGCTTGTTGCTCTTGACCTTAATCTCCATCCATCTGCGCGCGTCGCGGGCAGCCAGGTGGCGTTCAAATCTGACAGCAGCCTGCTCTATTAGCTCGCCGGCATCCAATTCGCTCGACGGCAGATCGGGGAAGACGATCTCGTCGGCTTCTATCGTGGCCTTTCCTGCCAGCCCCCGATCTGTGTATAATTTTGCCCTGTGTTTCAGTGCGGGGACCGAGATGCCGAGCGCATAAGCCGCAGACGTCAGCGTGTCATGCCGTCCCTTGGCTAGAAACGCGTCGCGGCACTGGTCATCGGTCGGCGCATCGGAAAATGCCATGTTCAGCCCATGGTCCCGGGCATGAAACAGCGAATTCCCTTCTGATATCCCGAGTAAGGCCAGACGAGTGCGCTGCCGTATCGGTTCGGAACGGTGACAACCGCTTCGGGTGGGACATCGATCCACTCGCCGTCAAGACGAACGCGATAATGGCCGTCCTTCATATCCCAGTCAGGGTCTTCGAGGGACGTCGCGTCAGAGCCATCACAGCAGGGAGCGCCGGAGCCACCAGCTCGTAGCCCCATGAACCAATTGTTTAGTTCGGGCCTGTTGTGATCGTGAGCAATCGCAACACCAACAAACGCCACCGACAGGACGACGCCGACCAACACACTCACTTTGCCAAGCATTTGCGCGCCTCATTGATTTGAGCGATTGGATACCCCTGCCGACGAGCCCAAAGAAGAGCCCGCAGTCGGCCGAATTCAGCGACCTTTGCCTTGATCGTTTCGCAGGTAATACCTGCCGGTAGATTTGGCTCGGCGATGACGACAGAAGGGAGCGCACAGCAAAGCGCGCCAGCGAATGCAATTCGCAGCATGACACCTCGTATTGTAATGGAATAACTAGCGCTTAGATGCTTCGACGAAGCGGTCCAGCCGATCGCCGAGGCGGTCGATTGCAGCAGTCAACCGGTCTTCGACTTCCCGCATAACCTCGCGATGGATGTAGTCTCGCGCCACCTGCTCCCGATACAATGAGAATGATGTCGAGAGCAGAGCCGCCTTGTCATTGGCTTCCTTTGCATCGTCTTTTGCAGATTTTGCGTTAGACTCGGCAGCAGCAACGCGCCCACCGAACTTTATCCAGAAGGTAGCGAACGCGATGCTGAAGGCCCCTAACGTGCCGAGAGCAGCAATTTCCGGCCATTCCATGATTGAGTTCACCGCTTTATGATTCTGGCGACGTTCTCAAACGTCCGCTTTCCGAAGTAGAACCCCATGATCATGCCGGCCCATGTGCTGACATCGCCGTGGAGTGCTGGCGTGGTACCGAGACCAAGGATCGTATCCCAGACTATGCACTTGGCGTAGAACACCAGCGTCACGTAAAACGCCAGTTTCTCGGGCTCATATGGATGGCCGATCTCAGCGATCTTTAGTTGCTGTATTGCCTGCGCTTCAACGGTCTGTGCAGCGATTTCCTTGCCTGCCAGGTCGGCTGCAATGGCTGCGTCCTGTGTCTTTGCCTTCAGATACGAGTTGTAGGCATTGATGAGGCCCGAGACGACAGGCCCACCAATGAACTGCATTATAGCGAGCCACATTGCGTCACTCCTTCGGAGGTGATTGGACCAGCTTCTTGAAGCGAGCCGCCACAGTCAGTAACCCGACGAACAGAAGCCAGCGTCCGACCCATTTTGCATCTGTAAAGACAGTCGATAGCTGCTGACTTAGACTCGGATCGCCGAGCATGGAGGCGACGTCGTCGATGTGGGCCATGACCGAGCCAAGACCAGTCCCGATGATCGCAAATGCATTCGCGATATCGGATTTGACCTTGGCCCACAGATCAGCGAAGAACTGGCGCATGCTCAGGTCTTCTTGACAGCCGCTTCTACGGCAGCGGCCTTGGCCTTGAGGGATGCGGCAAATGCTTCAGCGCCGACGATCCAGGCCTTGATCTTGGTTTCGTAGAGGATGCCAGCGGCGATGCCACCGATGAACACGCAGATATCGCCCAAGAATGTTAGTCCGAACATGATGTAGTTTCCTTTCAGGTTTTCTTCACGAAGAGAGATTTCAGGGCATTAAAAAAGCCCTCTTTCGGAGGGCTTGGCGGGACGACTGGGGGCTGGGGTTTTGGACTTGGAAAGTTTGCTTCGCCAGCAAACCGAACCGATGGATCTAGCTGCCTCATTGCGAGGAGCATCGCTGCGCAGCCGGGCTGCTGATCGACGGCGTTCGGATCGTAGACCCCGTCGCGGACGTACTTGCCGCTGACGTACTGATCGGTGCCGGCCCACACGTAAGGCGATGGCTTGCCTCGGGCGGCATAGCCTGTGCCATTGTACTCCTCAAGCATCGTCAGCGCACCACCGGACGACCAGTCCTTGTTGCGGGCGGCATAGGGAGAGGTGTTAACGAGGGCGTCATAGGCACCAGCTTCCCAGGTTGGGAACGGCCCGCGCCCCGTCGGAATGTGCGTCGATACCCGGTTGAGCGGATCACCTTGCCCGAGCTGTGTCGACCAGTTCTGCGATGCCTCTCGCTCGTGCACCACGGCAATAAACCACCACGGGACGGCGGTCTTGGCCTCTACAGCCTGATACCGGGACTTCGCCGCCACCAGGGACTTGGCGACGGCGGTCATGTTTCGGGTCGGCTTCGCGACCGCCCAACGTTTCGCGTTCTGTGTCTTCAGAGAGGATAGATCGACCATGAAACCGTCCTGAAACGAAAAAGACCGCCAGAGGCGGCCTTCGGTGGATTGCTCTATTAGCGGTTGCGGGGTAGGCTCGACTCAGGGTTGCTGAGGATGTCTTTCGATGTCGAAATATGGCTGGATCGATTTAATAGGCTTTTTGCTGCTGCTTAACTTTGCCGTGGTCGTTTACTATCTATCGCCAGAGGCAAAGATAGAAGAAGAGTCCGCTTGTGGACGGCCTCCTCTTAGTTTGCGGGCACCACCTCATATTCATTGGAATTAGAATCGAGTCGTAGAGTCCGAGTGCCATAAGCCGCCATCATGAGCGTCTGAGTGCAGCAAGCCAGAATGATCGCACTATTAATTAGCGCGGGCCTGTCCCTGATTTGGCTACTTGTGCCATATCCCTTAGGGCTTCTTCTTTTCGTCGTCGGCGCGACTTGGTACTGGTCCCTGCACTGCGGGGGCGATCTTCGCCGACTGCTGACCAGCAGCGCGGGATCCAACGTTGTCCATCGCTCGAAACCCATTCAAAATACGAGCGTGACGAGCGATCATCTGAATCCCACGCTGAACTACGTCAGGGTTGTTACTGGCAAGCATCTCGCCAACTCGACGGGCAACTCGCTCGTTGATGGCGTGGTTCCCCCTCGTCAGTCCATAGACGAGCATACCAGTAGCCACGGCGCGGGGGTCGGTTAGGTCTCCATGGCTCGCAATGCCATACGCACCGCCGGCCAATCCCAACTCCGCCAACTGCCGCGCCGTTGTAGAGTTTCCAACCACGGCATTCCTTGCTCTGTCCATTAGGCCCTCCACACGAAGGAAGGCCTCGACAGATCGGGAATTTTGCGGGCCGAGCGCGATTTCCATCCGCTCTCGCTCTGCCGGAGAACTGGATAGCTTGTTGAGAATGGTGGTACGGTCTCCCATCTCGTCTATCTTGTTGATGAGTGCAGAAGCATATCCACGCTGAAATAGCTGACGCTCAGGCGCTGACATTCTACCGAGCGCCCGTCTAGCGTCGGCATTCTCCATGCGCGAATTAACGAAGTTCGCTCCCGCTTCCATTGCATCTTGGGCACCGAATGCTCGCGCTGCACCGGCTCGAGCATTCGCAAAGGACGGGACCTCTTGATCCAAGACTCCGAGCAACTGCGATCTCAGGTCGCCTACGTCGCGAGCCGCAGAGTTTTCACCGCTTCGCTGAAGCTTGGTGAATTGATCATCTAGGTTGCGCTTGACGTGGTCCCAGAATTGCAACGACGGAAGAGCTTGGCTGCCATCCGCATTGGTCCGCAAGGACATATGGCCCTCTGGACTAAACTGAAATGGATTCCGAACCGGCTCAAAGCCTTCAGCAGCAGCTCTATTTGCTCCGGTTCTGGTGGCCTGACGGATCGCGTCTTGTACCGCGGGAGCCTGCGACAATTGCTCCAAGTCGTCATTCCAAACCGCTGAGCCCTCTCGGTATGCGCGCTCATAGGCGGGGCGGTTAACGCGCCGTGCCGCCGCTTGGATTGCTTCGATATCAGCGGGATTATCCCCCGCCGCTCCGGTCAAGCGCTGCACAAAGTCAGCGGCGCGCTGGTTCTGCGTGCCAAATCGCGCTTGTGTCAGCCCTGAGAGGGCTTGGCGAGCCTCTGGAGAGGTGTTCGCCGCCGAACGAGCAAGCGCCCGCGTTGTCTCTCCACCAGCGTCTATTACCGCAGTAGGGCTACCTGCGGCTTGTGCGATTGCAGCCTCTTCGGGTGTAACTTGAGGTCCCTGATGCTGGAAGTCCCGCTCAAGGGCAGTCGCCACCCTTCGGCTGGCCTCCCCTTCGGGGTTGAATAGTCCTCTGACCGTGTTAATTGCCGGCTGCGCCAAATGGCTGACGCCTTGAATGGCACCCTCAACAATCGGAGGAGCCAAAGCACCGGTGGCCGCGCCCGCTAACGATCCCGTAGCCGCGCCAGTGAGGCGATCGGTTGCCGTATCACCAGCACCAGCGCCATACAGCCCACCAACGCCAGCACCCGTCAGGGCGCCTCTTAGAATGCGCCCGGGCAGCGTTGCGGCAGTGGCTCCAGCCCCCACCGGAATGGCAGCGCCCCCTGCGATCTCAGCGGCGGTGTAGGCGTAGGGATGTTGCTGCTGAGCCTCCTCGTTCGCGGCCCTCTCTTCGTCTCGGGCCTTTTCATAGGCAGCAATTGCGTCCGGGTCTTTTCCCGTCAGGTATGCGAGACCGGTTCGCCCAGCACCAACCATAGTGCGGAGCGGTAATGGACCAACCACTTCCGGCACCCACGATGGGCCCGCCGCATGGGCACCCATCATTTCATCGGAGAAGTTGAAGGATGCACCCTGCGCCAACCCATGGGCAGCAGCACTCAGGACTCCCTTGTCAGGCGTTGCGGGCTTTTCAGGCGAAATCCAGTCATCCACGGGCGGGGAAACCCAGTCATCGACGCCGCCGCCATCAGCCTTGTGCGGCTTTTTCTTATCCCAAGGACCACGGCGAACCGCATCCCAATTCACAGGCTTGATCTTGTGGTTGGCAGCAATACGCGCGATCGCCAAAGCCTTATGCTTCATGGTTTGGTGCCATCCGCGTTGTAAATTGTTCCGTCAGGCGCCTTCCACTGATTACGCGAGGGGCTATAGGCAGAGCCAGCAGGCAGACCGGCCGGCGGCGCCGGGATAGCGGGTGCCGAGCTGGGTGATGCTGCCTTGTCCGGCGTCGACTTCTTACCCTTGCGAATATCCTCGATCTCCTGCTTTGCTTTCTGAGGCGCCGCGTGGGCGATCTTGATCTCCTCGTTCATCTGATCGAGAACGGCATTATAGGCATCTGGCCCGGTCGCAGTCGAAAGCAGGTGTTCGGCGTGCTGTTTATCGTTGACGGTAGGGACACCAGTCGGGCTAATCGCGCGAGCATAGGTGTTGATGATCGCCAAGTTGGCGGCACCGAACTTAGCAAGGGCAGGATCGCTCGTGCCCGACTGATAGGCTTGAATGGCCTTGTTGACGGGCACCCAGTTCGTGCGCGGAACAGCAGATGACGCAGCCCGACCCAACTCAATTGCTCCCTGCGCCTCGGTAGCATTGACGGCCATTCTTGCCGTCTGCGTACCAAACGTGCGCTGAGCCGCCGTGTTGCCAGACTGGACCGCAACTTGGTTGAGGATATCGGACGCATCCATTCCACGCTCGCGCGCTTTGGCTGCGACCAGAGCTTGGACCTTTGCCAAGTTCTCCGGACCCTGAGCACCACGACCGAAGCCCACCAGCGCCCTGGTGTCGCCCGCCAGAACCCGTTCAGCGAGGAAGTCGGCCGTATCGTCGTCAACAAGAGCCGCGTTCGATCGCTTAGCTTCCGCCGCCTTGCGAATAATCTCGGGGTCTGCCGGGCCGCCCGGAATTGGCTCATATGATCCATCGTCCTTTTGACGATAACCGGACGGCGTCTTGTCTTCTGCAAACTTCTCTCGCCGCTCGGCAAGCGATTGCGTCTTTGCAAACTGTGACGCTTGGTTCGCGATGCGCTTGGCTTCCTGATCGATACGCTGCTGGTTCTGCTGGCGCGTGGCTGCCTTGTCAGCCGCCTGCTGTTCAGCAGCGGTTGCTGCGGAGTACGTTCCCAAGCCTTTCAGGCCACCCTCACCGATCGCGCTCATTGCGAACGGAGAGCGGCTGGCTGCCATTCCCAGACCCGCTGCGATGATGCTTTCTCGCGCTTTGTCGCTCAAGCCAAACGGATTGAACGACCCAAACCGACTATCGGCCGGATTAGCTACGGGAGATGCAGACGGAGTCGGCGCAGGCTGCGGCTGGTCGCCAGAGTCGTAGGCCAGCGCTGAGGTAGGCTCCGGTGCAGGAGTGCTGTCCGGATTGGCGATTGCAGCAGGCAGCGTGACCGGCGCCGAGGCGGCGTCAGCGGCTGCGGGTCTGGCAACGGGCAACGGGATGGTAGCGTCATTGGCCGCTGCGACCATCGGCGAAGTGTCGCGCGCAGGAGCTGCAAATGTCGTCGAGTTAATGCCCTGCGGATCGAAGTCTCCATTCGCGATTGCCTCCTGAACAGGGGCGAACCGCTCAGCCAAGTCAATACCGCCGCCGTCAGCGTAGCCCGCGAATGGACTCGTCACTGCTCCCCCGCGTGAACGGCGAATGCTCTCGCGAATGTGGTGCACAGCGCTCACGAAGCCGCCACGTGACAAAAGACCTGCGTCCTGCATGGCATCCTGCGCAGCGTCTGTGATGCCATTGAAGTTGCCGGTGCTGTTCTGGTAGCCAACCCCGCCAAAGGGCGAGACGCCGTTGAGCGGAGCGCCACCAACAGACGTCGGGCCCTCTGCGCCGGGGATCGACGCACCGTAGGAAAGCGGGTTGCTGAACGCCTTCCCCGCCGTCCCGATCGTCTTGCCGAGATCGGAACCCGTGCTGGACGAGGCCGGTTTGGCATATTGCAGCGTCGGAGTCTGTAGCTGGGCATTCGACGCGTTGCCCGTAGGAACGTAAGACGAGCCACTGGTGTACGGCATCGAGGTGTTGACGTAGCCGCCGAAAGCGTATCTCCCTTTGTCGGCCGCATCATCCGTCGCGCCTTTATAGTCGACCGTCTTGATTCCACGGTCCTCACCCACAGCGTCCGGGTGCTTCTTCTCGACGTCCTGCGCGATCAGGCCGATCTGAGTTAACGGGCTGCCGCGATAGTTGAACCGATAGATTTTCTGGCCGTCGAAGGTCTTGCCGACTTCCTCGACGTTCTCCTTTACCCGCGCGTCGGAATAGGCTGTTAGTGCCGCGGTACCGAGGCCAAGCGCCTGCGTCCACGGGTTCGGTCCCGGCGACGTTTGCGTACCGCTCGACGAACTGCCTTGCGCGAGCGAGGTCGGCAAGCCGTATTGCTGGAGAAATGCCGCGGTTTGAAACGGATAGCCAGCCTGATTCTGGAACTGCTGATAGGCTGCCTGATCCTGGGCCTGCTGGGTCTGTTGCTGGAGGCTGCCGGCGTTGATCTGGGCATTGGCACCAGAGAGCGCAGCGTTCTGTCCCTGAATGCCGAAGTTCGCCAGCGCGCCAGCCTGTGCGAGGGGGTTTTGCTGATACTGCTGGGCGGCCGTATTGACGGCGTTGTTGTAGCCCTGACTGTACAGGTTTGCGATCACGGGCGCTTGTGCGAGCTGCTGCTGCCCGGCCAACTGGGACTGCGCAACGGCCTGCCGATCGCCGCCAAGCGCGCCGGCAGATGCCGCATTGCCCTTCAGGCTGTTTTGCTGCTCGGCGTTCGACTGATTGAACTGTGCCTGCGTGGCGTTGACGACGCTCTGGGTATAGGGATTCTGATAGTTCTGGATTTGCTGCTGCGTAAGGGGCGATGAGGCACCCTGCACGAGCCCGGCCGCGCTCTGGATGTACGGCGACGCGTAGCTGGCGTTGGAATTGATGTTGTTGATACCGGCCGTCTGCTGCGAGTTGACGGGCGCAGTGAGTTCGCCCGTGTACGCCTGATATGGCGTCGATGCGGCGTTCGCCACCGTGTTATAGATCGACTGCAGGTTGCCCAGAGCATAAGGAGTGGTGCTCTGCTGCGTCGTGCTGGTCTGGGTCTTGGATCCCATCAACGTGTCCTGTAGAGATGCCGTGGCGGCTCGATATTCTCGGGCGGCGGGTAGATGAAGAACGCACCTGCTGGCGTTAGCTGACGCTCATAGAGCCGCACTTTCGGAGCCGTGCGCTTGACCGACAGCACTCCGATCATCAACTTGAGATGCGGATGATCACCTCGGAGTGCGTCAATCATTTCCTTGGCGTAGGAAATCAGCGTCTTGGCGTGGTTGCCGTTGCGATGCGCCGGATCGACGAAATTCAAGAACTCATCGACGTTAATCTCGTCGCTGTACCAGGGTGAGCCAAACGAGAGCATGATGCAGCCCTCCAGCTTCTTCTCACCAATGACCCCGATAATGCCTCTAGGCCCGGCGTCGTCCGCCACGATGTTGGCTGGCTCGAGCAATCGATCGATGTAGAAATTAACCTTGCGCTCAGCGATCGGCAGTAATCCGTTCTCGGCGTGGCACAAGCGAAACAGCCGCCAGACCTCGCTCTTGTCAGCAGGCCGAGCGGGACGCACCAACGATGGTTGATTCATCAGTTCTTCTTTGGCTTCGGAAGTGACTTGAGCGTCTTGATCGTCTTCTTCCTGACGTGAGAGACCATCGCGTCTAGGATACTGTGACCGCGATCAAGGTCTCCGCCACCCAAGCCCGCAACCTTATCCGGAGGAATAACCATTTCTCCGGATGCCGCCACGATCGGCACCGGAGCGCCGACAGGACCGCCGTCTGCCTTCATTGGCGGTTGCGCGTCGTCCTGTGGCCCCATATTGAGCTGCCGCATCAGCGCCTCAGCGCCCGCGTGTGAGTTGCCCTGCCCCAGGCCACTCAGGATATCGGCTGGAATAATGTAGCTGCCCGACGCAACGTCGATGTCTTTGTTGTCGGTTCTGCCGCCGGTATTGCCGTGGATGTATCCGCTGTAGACGGACCCGCCATCTGCTTTCCGAGCGATTCGGAGAGCGCTTTTAATTCTTCCTCCATTTGCCCGACCTTGATACATCACAGCCTGATCATCGTGAAGTTTTGCGGCGTAGGCATCTGAGTTCTCGGGCGTGTCAAACATCCCAAGATGTTTTCCTGTCATTCGATAAAGCCTGACGGCGTCGTCGTTTGACAGGATGCTAGCGTCCGGGCTCACTGTCGGAATGAGGACCTCCTTGCCCCCATCGTTAATGCCAATAGACCGCACCGTACTGATAGTACCGTCGTCATTATGCACTACCGGACGCGACGCAAGATCAATGTTCCCAGGAACAACCATACCTTGTACGCCACCCCCATCGGCCTTTCGGGCTCGTCGCGCGACGTCGAGTGCGATGGCAACAGCCTGATCGTGCGGCTTGGTTTTGCTTTCGGTCCTGATATTCTGAGAGATCGCCTCTCGCGACGAGCCTTTGATGAGCGGCATGCTAAACCTTGTAGAGCGGAAGCTTGTAGGCTGTTCCGCTGACCGTGATCGTCAGGAAGCCGGTCGGATTTGCTGGCAGCGTAGCCGAACCAGCGGTTGCTGTAGACGTCACAGACGAACTCGCCTGCGGAAGTGCATTCATCAGCGCCGTAACCAACTGCGACAGAACCTGGTTGCGGAGAATATCAGCGGTCGTACCTGCAGCGGTGCCGCCACCCGACTGTGTGCCCGACGTATCGGTGCCGCTGCCGAGTGAGTTGACGAAGGTATCGCTCATTACCTGCGGCCCATCTTGTTGACTCGAATGCGAGTGTTGCCCCAGCGCCACCACGATCCAAGATCGCTTGAAGTGACAGAGAAGGCGATTTGCCGGCCCCGCAAACGCAGATTAATGAAGTCTACAGCTTGGCTCATTGTGAACGGGCCGAATGCTTGCGGCGTTGCGTTCGGATAGGCCACCACATTGATGGTGATCTGCACCGAGGCGGTTTGCGGGCCGTTGGCAAATCCCCATCGCATGTCGGGGAACAGCCAGTCGACGAACGGAATGTCTTGCCCTTCAGAAAGAACGAAATAGCCAGTCGTGAACGTCGAGACTAGCGGCTGCCCATCTGCATCGTTCGACGTCTCGTGCTGGTAGATGATAGCACTAGGCGTGGTGCCAATCGGCTGCCCCAGCACACTCTGATCCTGCCAGGTGGATCGCGCCAGCTTGCCGTAGTCCCATGACCCTTCGCTGACGTTCAATTTGACGTATGAGTCGCATTCTCCAGTTTTTCCCGACAGGGACGGATAGAAGAACGAGACCTCATCAAACTGGCTATTCGCCGCCGCGACACACTTTGTCTGGTTGTTTGTGTCCAGGTCCTGAAACACAATGTCCCAGACCGAGCACGGGATTTGCTGCACGCCGTTGCCAGAGAGAACGAAGAACGATCCCGACGTCATCCAATAAACGTTGCCACGCATCGATGTACGCGCGTGAGGACCGATCAGACCGCAGCCCGAACTGAGCTTGTTGAAGCCGAAGACGAACGGTGGCCCCAGATACTGCATTGCGTACAGATCGAGATCGGTCCAGATCAGCGCCTGTTGTGGCCCCTGATAGCCACCCATGATCTTGGAGCCGGTCGGAATGTGGAACGAGCCAGCCTGCGTCGTCGATGTCACAGTCCAATTGGTGAAGTCCTGACTGTCGGACCACCTGACGAGCAACGGGTCCTGCTGGCCGCTCGAAAGCGTGGATCCCCACGCAACCAGAATCTGTTCCGGCATCGCCACAAACAGACCGTTGTTGAATGTCGGTCCCGTCGCGACCAGTGCTGCGGTCTGATAGCCCGCGCCTGGCTGCCAGAAGTAGATCGGTCCACCCCGTGGGCAGCCAATCCAATCCTGGCCCCAGTTATCCATACTCCAGTCAGTGGTGGTGATCGGAGTGCCGGTTTGAGAGGCCGGCACGACGCCTGTGCCGAAGCCGCCAATGCCGAAACCGCCGAGCCCGAACCCCGTGCCAAGAGCGGTCGGACCCAACGTGATGTAGTACAGTAGCTGAGCATTGCCGCCGTTCATATTGAACGTGGCGGATGACGAGGCAGAGTTGGCGACCGATATCGTAAAGGTATTGCTGCTCGGAACCGCGATGACTGGATACGTCCCGAGGATCGTCACGCCCGCTCCCGTTGTCGCGATCGGGAATGTGAACGAGCCGCCCGCCGATAGCCCGTGAGCAGGGAACGTAACCAAAACCGTAGAGCTTCCCGAGGTTGTCGAGAAACTGGGCACTACAGCGCCGAGACCTGTTGACGTCGCGTTTGCCGACGCTGTGATGTTATAGGTGGATGTACCGACAATCGTCGTAATCGGATACAAGCCGGTGAGGATCAGGCCACCGATGGAAATAGGCGTATTGAAGTAGACGGCATCCAGCGTGGTTAGGTTTGACGTATTGGGATCGGTAATGCCGACAATGGGACTCCCGTTCGTGGTCGATATGTTCAGACCAGGAGCGAAGTTCGACACCAGCGTTTGAGGCGTGATGTTCTGAGCATTGCCGCTCGATATCACGACTAGCTGAGTGGTGGTCCCAATCGCCAGCCAGTTATTTGAATTTAGGTCCGCCCACCCGTGAATATCGCGCGGAATGCCGGACAAGGCGTTGGGATAGAATCTGGTCCAGCCCCCGAGCTTCTGCGGCAGCTTGTCCTTGAACCGAATGAGATTGCTCGACGAGATGCCAGCCTGATTTAGCGTCTTGGTGAAATCAGCGTTTACTCCCGGCAGCAACTTCAGGGAGACTTCTGGCACGTCAGCCGGCTCGCATCACGTTGATGCCGGTCATAAGCGACGGCTGTACGTTGTTGACTTGTGCACCGGGCGAGCCACCGGATGTGTTTGTCGAAACAATCGCGCCGCCGCCGCTGGTTTGACCATTGGAGACTAGTTTACCGACGGAGAAACCGCCGCCGCCCTGCGACACTGTGCCGCCAGCGCCACCACTGCCGCCCGGGTTGATGGGGGTGCCGTCGTTCGAGTTGCTGGCCACAAAGTTGTTGCTCTGTGACACAACCGACAACGGGGAAGTAATCTGCGATTGTATCTGCGGGATTTGTGTTGGATTCAGACTGATTACCTGCTGGTCCAACGCAGAACCAAGCAGTTGCCCGTTAAGCCCCGACCCCCCCGTGGTGATGCGTGCCGCCGTGTTGTCATAGTGTATTGGAAGACGCCCGCGGAGATCGGGCACTCGGAATGTCGTAACGCCGTCTCCGCCGAATGTGCTGCCCAGGATCGCCCCCAGATAGGGAAACTGCGCAACGGGATACAGCGTACCGTCGCACTCCACGTATGGCGGGGTAGTACACAGATTCACCCACCGCGGAATTGTTGTTATGCCGCCCCACATCTCTATCGAGCCGATGCGGCCGAAATTGCGATAGCGAACGACGGCGCCCGTTACCTGAATATCGATCAGCTCACCAGGTGGCGCTGCGATGACCTCAGTTCCGCCAATGCTATCGACCTGAATTGCCGATGATCCCGTCGTGCGATTCTCGACCGTCCACCAGCCCTGCACTGCTGGGAACGTGATCAGAGCATCAGACGTGAGAGCGCCGGTGATGCGAATTGTACCGCAAGCATACTGCGCTGGGTTCAGGATCGTTGTGCCCCCCGATGTCGCGATAGTCGAGAGGCCACCGACGATCGTATCGATGATCGTGGTATTTGCGTTGATCGGAGTGTCCCACGTGCCGGGGTCTGAACCCCTGAGCGGCACGGCTAGGCCACGGTTAACCGTTGTCGGATCAGCCAATGCAATTTACCCAATAAAAAAGCCCCTTGCGGGGCTGTTAGCGAGAAGGTGTTGCGATGGGCGCTGGGGATAGACTGCCCCACGCGCCGGAGGCGTATCGTTTTCTGTTCTCTTCAACGTCTATCGCCTTGAAGAGCGTCTGATATTGAGATTCCCACGAGACGGCCATTTGCGGATTGTCAGCTTGAGCACCGAAGTTCTGCTGATACGACGCCATGAACACCATCGACGCAGCGAACCAGAGCTGCGGCAGGTAGTTCGTAAGATACGTAGTCGTGTTCGTGGCACTCAACGGCGTTGGCCTGATGGTGCCTATCACCTCAATCGTGTACGAGGCGTCCGGCCATTGCGGGCCAACGATCAGCGTCTGATCCGTGATCATCGCGTAATTGGTCGGCGCGCCCGTGAAGCTCGGTGACCCGCCTACCGCATCGAGATAGTCCCGAGACGCCGGCAACAACTGTGTTCGCGTTCCGCTGTCCGGGTTGGTCGTGATCGCGGGCGTGACCAGATTTAGACCGTTGGTAACGACGAAGCGGCCGTTGTTCTGAGGCAACGTATAGTTGCGACTTCCTGACGTGAGAGCGGATGAATCTCGCGTCACCGTGTTGAGCAAGTCGAGTTCGGAATATAACCTCTGTTCCGCGTAATCGATGCACGAGGGCAGGATTCCGAGGAAGTTCGGATCGGTCGGGTCCACCACGATTTCGATGGCAAGAGCATTGAGCCACGACGAATATGTGTAGCTCATCAGGTTTGCTCGTAGATGCCGGCGGAGGTCAACACGTTACCCGTCGCGATCAAGGACGAAGCGTCGTACTTGACGATGATCATATTCGAGCCGGTGATACGGCCGACGCCGCTTACGCCGGTATTGGCTGTCTCTCCCACGACCGCCATTGCGGGGCCAGCCGCCGAACCAACAGGCAGTGCTACTCGAATGCCACCAGCGGCCGAACCAGCGCTCGTGATGGTAATCGTGAGACGGAAGTGAACCAACTTGCCGATGACGTAGAACGTGCCAGCGGTGCTCACGGTCGTGAAAGACCCGGTATCCGGAACAGGCGTCGGCGAGTACGCGGTCCAAGCGCCGGCCGTGTTGCCAAGGCCTCCATTGGCTGTCGGCAGCGTGCCGGACACCTCACTCGTGAGCGAGATAGTTGCGGCGTGGTCCTTGACGACGGTTCCTGTCGTGCCGTTCCAGACCACGAAGCCATTATTGGTAGACGAGCCCGGTCCCGTGACTGCCGATGCCCATTGTGGAGTGGATCCCACACCCAGCGTCTGCAGAAATTGCCCCGACGTTCCTGCTCCCAGCGCGCTCCAAGTTGATGCGCCGCGATAGAGGATTTGTCCCTGTGTCTGCCCGATGAAATCGAGCAGCGATGTCATTGTGTTTGGGCTTGGGACCGCCAAGCCGCCGGTGATGTTCGCCAGAATGCGCTGGCCAGCGATGGCCGCGAGCGAAACGCTGCCCGTCGTCGTAATGGGCGAGCCGCCAGTGTCAATGCCCGTTCCGGCCGAGACGCTGGTAACCGTGCCCGTGCCCGTGACGGTCGTCCATGACGGATTCGCGCTCGCGCCACCTGTCGTGAGCACCTGCCCGTTGGTGCCCGGTGCCAGGACGGACCAACTTGAGGCCCCGCGATACAGAACGTCGCCCTGTACGGCGCCTACAACGTCGAGGACAGCCGAGACAGATGTCGCGGCAGGAACGCCAGAGCCACCAGACGTATTAGCGAGGACCGTGTTGTTGCCGATCGACGGCAGTTGGCCCAGCGTCGTTTGTCCCGAGATATCACCGAAGCCAGGCTGCGTCGCATTCGGGACGCCCGACGTTGAAATCTGGTTGATCCACTTCGACGTCGTTGCCGCAAGCGATTGTACACCGCCCAACGTCGTCGGTGACGGGTTTGGAAGATCGGCCCCCACCAGGGAACGGAAGGTCGGATTTGCCGAGCCGCCACTCGTCGGGCCAGCCAGGATCGTGTTGGCTGTCTGCGTGCCGAGCTGGGATAGCGCAAGCGTGCCTGAGATGTCGGAGAACGCAGGCTGCGCTGACGAAACGGCGCCAGAAGTGCTAATCTGCGTCAGGAAGTTCGATGCGACAGCGGTCTTGCTCTGGACGCCGCCGAGAGTAGATGCGGACGGGTTTGGAAGGTCTGCGCCGACGAGAGATCGGAATGTGGGTGCAGCCGCCGCCCCAGTGGACGGGCCGGACCAGACCAGATTTGCGTTCTGGTTTGCCAGTGTCGCAGTCAACGTGCCGCTTGTGGTGACGGGGCTTCCTGTGACGCTGAAGATCGCTGGAAGCGACAAGCCGACCGACGTGGTCGTACCAGAGCCCACTGCAGACCATGCAGGGTTGGTTCCAGCCCCTCCGGTCGTCAGGATTTGGCCGGCCGATCCAGGGCTAAGTGCCGCCCAGCCAGACGCACCCCGATACAGGATTTGCCCGCGCGTCGAGCCAATGACGTCGAGCACACTGGACGGGGTTGTTGGTGTCGGAGCCGCAGAAATGCCTGACGTGTTCGCCAGCACGTTGCCAGTCGATATCGGCGCCAGCGAGACGGTCCCCATGAGAGTAATCGGGCCGCCCGTTAGGCCGGTTCCTGTATCGACCTCCTGGACTGTGCCGAGACCCGGCGTAGTGACCCAGCCTACTTGATAGTTCGACGTCCCGGTTTTTACGAGTGCCTGACCAGTGATGCCGCCAGGTGGAAGGTTCGCCGGATTGGACGAATTGATCAGAGATACTGTCGCGCGCTTTGTCGTGCCGCCCTGATCCAAAGGCACGTATTCGCTGCCGTCGAGACTGATCGCGACGGGCAACGTGGAGATAGGGATATTGGACATTACGGAGGATACAAAGCCGGATTGTTGGGATCGGGTAGCGGCGTCGTCTCATCCTCCCAAATGAGATTGTCACCAGTTTCGGTCGTTATGGCATTGCCGTCTTCCGTGCCCAGAAAGTTCGGAACCTCAGCCGCAAACGGCTCCGGGAATGGTCGCCAAACAGGTACCGGGTCTGCAGGAATGATAATTGATTTTAACTGAGCCTGAGGCTTATCGAGACAAGTTCGCGTGCAGACATAGACTTCAATGTTCTGAAGCTTTGGACCCTGCCACTGAAGCTGCGGCACTAACTCATTGCGCTGGTACCACATACCGCAACGCTGACACACGCCTATCGCAGATGGACTGCGTTGACTGACGCGCGCCCTTCCTGTCGGATGCCAAACACCGCTCATCGATAGTATCCTTCGACGGTCGGCAGAATATAAAGACCAGACGTATTTTCTACGTCTTGGATCGCGGCCTTACTCCAAGCTTTTTCCGCTCTGAGAACGAGCTTGTCCTCCTTCTCCGGCGCGTAAATCGCAGCCAATCGCGCGGACAAGCCAGTCACGGTTGCATCCAGCCAACGATATGGAATATTGGGCGTTTCCCCGCCGGAGAGATTAGCGTCCTGTATCTGCGTCACCCGATAGTATCGCAGAAGATAGGTGCCGGTGGCGTCCGGCACTTCCCACAAAGTGATAGTTGGATTGATCTGACGATCAAACCAAAAGACACTGCTATATCCCTGAACATCCTTATTGGGATAGCTGGCGTATTCGTCCCGGCTGATGGGCATGATCAGCCGATCATTTTCCGAGTCTCCAGAGCCAGTCCTGATATAGGCGTCCAAGATCATGACCGTCTTGGCATCCACGCTGTAAGTAGCGGTTCCTTGGACAAGCGGCACCTCAACCAAATCGACGCACCATAAATTTGGTTGCTCGTTGCTCCAGTCGGAGAACAATAGATTGAGATGCACCCGCGCGTCGGCGAGATGTTCGGCCAGCAATGCTGGGCGCCTGATCCCACACAGCGCATAGGCGCTCGTTACAATCTCAGCGTTTGTTAGGCTGAAATTGTAGGTCCCTGAACTCGCCAACTCAGTTACTCAGTCGGAATCTCGCTGGGACGTTCAACGCTGCGCTTGAACACATTCTTCGATACTGCGGTCGGGTGATCGGACTCGAAGCCGGCCGACAGACCAGGAATGCCGAGACCGCCCTTGATCATGTTCTCCTGAGCGCGGAGAGCAGCATTGCGAGCAGCGGCCTCTTCAGCGCGGGATTCCTCGGTGAGTTCATACGGACGCTCCATGAGGACCATGCCGCCGTAGATGATCTCGCCCTTCTCTCCCCTCTTCATGTACATGCCGTCGAGGAGACCGCCGAACATATCTTGGGTAACGGCCTGCCAGCCGTTGATCTCGAAGTCCTGGCGCATGGCGGGTTCGCTCTTGCCAAGGACTTCGTAAGTGACCCACTGGAGATCAGAGCTATACTCGTCCTTGATGCGCTTGACGATGTCTTGCGGGAGATCGAGGATCGAACGCTGAGAGGCGTTCTTGCGGAGACGGGAACGGCCGTGGGCCGGAGCGGCTTTCTGGGCGGCCTGGCGGATGGGTGTGCGTGCCATGAAATGATGCTCCTTATCGATACTTGTCCGGATCAGCTTTACGGGCGGCATCGAAGTTCACCTTCTGTCGCGCGTAGTCGATCTCACTAATTCCCATGCTCTTGCAGATATCCCGCTCTTCGGGGGTGAGCATGACCTTGCCGTTCGACACGCGGCCGTCAGTCCCGCGATCATTCCTTGACGGAGGAGCCTGCACGTTCAATTCCCTTTCCTCGTCTTGCGCGGGGGCAGCTTTCAGCCCAGTGGCGCGCTCGATGTGATCGAAGTAATCCTGACTGCCGCGAACGAGTCCCTTGCCCATTGCCCCGGAATAGGCAAACTCGAGTTTCTTGTTGAACTCCGGATCGTCGAAGGATGTCTTGTTCTTGATCATCCATTCGCGCTCGGCGTGGAGCAGTCCAGGGTTGGATCTGACGTGCTCCTCGAAGGTACGAGGTTGCTGGAGGACTTGTTCCTGCTGAGCGGGCCTGAACTCTTTCTCGCGCTCGGCGGCTTCAGCGGCGCCGGATTCAAGGCTGAGGATTTGAGCAGAAGCCCGGCCAATGCGGCTCTGCGCCTCGCCCATGGCCTTGTAGTCGCCAGCCTCGCCCGCCCGCACAAGCTCGGCCTTGGCTGAGGCCAGTTCGTTCTGGGCCGCTGACAGGCCGCCGGAGATGATATCTCCCTCCAGCGAGGCGCTGCGCTTGCGGGCTTCGTCAGCCTCCTTGGCACGCTGATCGGCGAGGCGCCTGTTTTCGGCCGCCTCTCGCTCAGCCTTTGCTGCGCGTTCATCAGCGCGCTTCTGGGCGGATTGGGCTGCCTCTAGCTGCTCACGAAGGACTTTGGAGCCGTCGTCGTCCTGCGGCTCGGATTTCTTGGGCTTCTTGTTGGCCTCAACCTTGCCGTCTTCCTCGTCCTTACCGTCGTCAATCTCGACGCCGGCAGGCAATTCGATCAGAACCGGCTTGTCCAGCGGGACGCTGCCGATTTCCTCGTCTGTCTTTAGTGCGCGAAGCGCCATTCAGTGCTCTCCAAATGAGAAACCCCGCCGAAGCGGGGCTGTTACTTACCGTCGTGAGTCACAATTTCCGGATCGTCGATCACCATGTCGATCAGGACGTCCTCAATGAACCGACAATCCACGCCGTTGATCTGAACTCGTCGCGCATCACCAGGCCGGAACACCACCCAATCGCCGTCCTCAACGTTCTGGCCGTGGAAGAAGGTGTTGGATTCGGGCTCGTCCTGGAACGCGGTCGCGCCTTTCTTCAGGACGAGGCCAACACAAGCCTGAAAAACATCCTCCTTAAGCGATCCGGTTGTCCGGATAATGCCGCCCTTCGTCTTCTCCGGTGCGATGTAGATGCCGACCAGTACCCGATTGGACATCAGCGAGACCTTGCTGAGATCGCCAACCTTCATCTTCAGTGCTAGCTTGGGATTGGCGGCCTTCGACAGTTCTTCAAGTACGGCTACTCTTGCCATTGCCTCTCACTCTTCCTGAATTTCTTGCCACGTCTCTTCGAGCAGTTGCTTTGCGTCAGCAATTGCCTTGCGATAACCGGCGCTGCGTTGGTATTGACCCCAGTCCGTAAGCATGCCGCCAGACATGATATCGACCGCGCGTCGGTCCTCGGCGTCGAGCTTGTCTTTGGTGCGCTTGACGAGTTCGGAGTCGAGGATGGCGCTCACTCGTTATCCACTTCATTGCAATCCTTCACCATATCGAACTGAAGGATTGATAATGCGCCGACAACGCCGCGCGTAATTCGTCCCACTCTATGGTAGCAAGTAAGATCGCCCGGGTGCAGCGTGACATAGGCAACGCCGGTGATTTCGCCAGCACTAGCTTTTGCCACTAGCTCCTGCAGGTCCTTCACAAGGACGGCATTGACAGAACCAGCCGGCGGCTCTGGTTCAAGGCCCGCCCTGATGGGGACTACAGTGGCGACCATCAGTCACCTTTCCGAGCGTTCTTGCCGTACCTCTCTATTTTCTCCAATCGACCCTCGCCGCTGCCGGCGCCAGCGTCCATCTTGGGATACGCCTTCACGCGCCCTCCGTTCGCGAAGCCCTTCTTATTCGAGAGCTGCTGCTGCATTTCTGCGGTGCGGCGCATCGCTTCTCCCACGTGCTTGACGTGCTTCATCACTTCGGTCCTTGCTTGGGTGGATAGTACGCGTCGGGCTTCTTCATGGTCTTTTCGAGCGGCACACTGCCGCGCGGCTCGCCCTTCATCTCGGTTTGTTCGGGTCGAACACTGGGGTCGACCTTCTGTGGTTTGTCGCTCATTGCTTGTCCTTCTGCCGATCAAAGAGGGCCCTGCGATTGTCGAAGCTGGTCCCGCTCATGTCGCCAGACACGGCTTTGCGAGCGTCATTCGCGAAGTCCTTTGCACCGGCTTTGAAGCCCTCCCACATATCACTGACGACTGACCCGCCATTTTCATAGCTACCGCGTTTGACGCACTTATGTTCGGATTTGTAGTAACTCATCACTGATCCTTCTTAGGCTGCTGCTTCGCCAGTTCCTTGCTGCGCTCGTGCGCGATGTCCGCGGTCTCTTTCGACCGCTCGTGCGCTAGATCGCCCTGCTCGATCGAGTGCTGGTGCGACTGCTGGGCCTGCTCCAATGCATCCATGTGACCGTGAGCGGCGGATGCATGATCCGAGATCAGCTTGATGTTCGCCCCGCGCTGCGCTTCGTCCATCTTGTCGGAGTGGATGGCAATTGTGCTGGCTAGACGCAGCCGCTCGGTGTTCTCCGAAAGCTGGGCGAGTTGCAGCTTGTTCTGTCGCTCCGCCGCATCGTTCTGCATTTCCATCTGCTTGACTTGCAGATCGGTCTGATTGTCCTGCGCCTTGGTTTGCGCATCCATCTGGGCCTGCTGGCCCTTCTGTTGCAGCTCGGCGATCTTATGCGGATCGATCTGAGGCTGTTGCGGCTGGCCGATCGTCGGGGACAGCGTATCCTCGACGCCAGACAGCCCCATTTCGTCCGCGTACTTCAAAATGGCCTTCTTTTGATCGAAGGCCTGCGGAGCGGCGGCGACCATTTGCTTGTATGCTTCCGCTTTCGCAAGACGGTGCATACGAGTCGGATTGCTAGGATCGCTGACAGGCACCATATCGTAATCGTTAAGAGCCTTGACGAACTCAGCCTTTTCCCACGCCTTTGCTGGGCGCTTGTTGAAGCGCCAGAACGCCTCTGGATCGTCACGGAAGCGTTCCTTGAGCAAGCCGAACTCTCGCGCCTGCGACTGGTGCAGACGCTTGTTGACCGCGCCAATGGGTTTGGAGGCCTGTTCGATGATCGCGAGCGTGGTGCCAACTGGCGCGTCAGCCTTCATTTCCGCAGTCGGCTGATTGGCCGTGCCGCCGAGACGCTGGCCCAGTTCCTCGACGTGCGTTACGAATGCCGTGAATGCCGCATCAGGTGACTTGTACGGCAGCGGCATGACGGCCTGCCGGATATCGGTGACACTGGCGTCCAACCCAACCCCCGAACCGGGCGCGACACGGAATTGATTGGTCAGCTGCCGTCCCGCTCCCTTGAGATACAGGAACCCAGGAAAGTTGGCGAACATGCCGGCGTCAATGAACTCGCGCCACAGAGCCGTGAGAGCCTTCGTTGTATTGCCAAGGAGATGAAGAAGGCCAATACAATAGAAGCCAAAAGCCCGCATGTAAGGATAGTCGACGAAATACTGGATCGCCAGACATTCCTTGTCGTCCTCACGCCAGTTTCTCCGCAGCTCAAGAACCTTCTGCGATTCCTTCTCGATCACCACCTTGTACGGCAGTGGAAGGCCCTTGCCCCTGAACTGCTTTGGCGCGAACTCGTCCAGATCCAATTCGCAGTAGCACTCGAAGACTTCATAGTCCAAATCCCTCGGATCGGACGAGGGTTGAACGCCGGCAATCCCTGCCTTGGCCTGATCGACCTGGTTCGATTGATCGGATTGGATCGTCGGAGTGCCGAGCGGCACATCCCGGTATGCGCCAACAATCTGCATGCGACGCATGGTCGAGCGCGGCATCTTGATCCGATGCGTAATCCGGCCAGCGTCCGCGAGATCGCTCACGTCCTTCGATACGATGAAGTCCTCGATATTGACCGAGCGCGATAGCGGCATGCGCTTCAGGGGGCAGTTGTAGACCTTCTTGACGCCAAGACCGCCGAACCCGACCTTGAACAGCATCTGGTCGGTGTCAGGCACCCAGCCAGCGTCTGTCGTCGTCAGATAGTGGTTGAAGTCCTTCTCCAGCGCCTCAGCCAGTTCGTCGCGCTCTTCCTCCTCGTCTGGAATGACGGGCGGCGGTGGCATCATGCCCGGCTGTGGAGGCGGCAGCATCCCGGGACCGGAGGGAGGCACGGAACCAGTCCCGGGAGCGCCAGCGCCGGGCGGCAGTGGGGACGGCTGACCCGGCGAAGGTGGAGTAGGAGCCGCCGCCTGCGGTGATGCCCCATTCGCTCCCGGTGGAGCTACGGGCGCAGGCGGCGGAGAGAACGGCGACAACGGAGGACCGCCGTTATGGCCCATCATGGGCTTGGGTTCTGGTATCTCTGGGCGATCGTCACGGACCTTGACCGGGCCGGCAGCAGGCAGTAGCTCGCCCATGGCGCTGGCCTGGAACAGTTGGCACGCCTCGAGCAACAGCGGATGCCGAACTGTCGACATGCCTTCCAGAGGGGCCGAACTCGACGCTGACGAGCCGTTGCTGGACTCGATCACCAGACCGAGCAGCTTCATGCCCTCCGCGATCATTTCCAGGTGCTCTTGCCGCGAGTCGTCGTCGCGCTTGATGCCCTCAATGATCTCGGTTGAGATGCGGTTTAGCTCGGCGTCGTCGATCTCCAGCGCAAGGTTGGCACTGAACTTGTCAGACTTGGGCTTGCTGCCCTGCCCGCCGTTTAGATCAACCTCGACGGCGCCGCCCGGAAGCTCGGTGAGCTTGGCGCCGTCTTGGAATGAGACGTCATCGCCGGGATTGGACAGATCGACTTCGATGGGGTCTAGGCGCGGGTCTTCGTCTTCCGGTTTGCGTAGGGGCAAGACGGAAGCAGCGAAGGGTGAGGCCAACTAGCTAATGCCCAGATCGAAATGGATTGAGTAGAGAAAGAACGACAATGCAAACGGCCACGATGCCGATAATTCCACCGACGACTGCAATCGCAGAGAGCAAATCGCCGATAGTGATTGTGTGATTCACTGCACCACCTGCGGATTGGTCCGCTTACGGGGCTTGCCGGCGGGCCATCCGCCCTTGCGCTTCGGTGGCGCCGATCCGTTTGCCTGCACCTCCACAGGTGCCTCAGCCATATCCCGAGCCGCTTCCTGCGGTACAGCCTGCGGAGTGGATGCCGCCCATGCCGATGCGATCAGCTTGGCCCTGTCCAGGTGCTCGTGCATTGCCTTCAGTGTTGCGGGAGTAAGAGCTGCGTTCTGGTTCACGAACTCGTTGACGCGCGCAATGCTGCTGGCGAAGAGAACGCGCCATTCGGATTGATCGATGGAGAGAGTGTTGCTCATGCGTTTTGCCTCAAAGCACGAATAACATACGACGTCGCGAACAGCATGAACGATATCCCGATGCTGTAGAGGAGAAAGTCAGATGCGGTCATGCTTCGGCCCCATGTTTGCTGAATCTTCCGACCAGATCGATGCTGCCCTCACGCAACCCGCCAATCAAACGGCGGTGTTTAAGCAGTTCTGCATTTGCCTCGCGGAGAGCGTCACGAAGTGTGTAGTTCTCCCGCCTCACGGCCTCGTGGTTGGATCTCCACATCAGCGGCCAGTTCCGTAACAACCCTGACATTTCAATCCCCGTTCGTTGGCTTCACACATCATACAGCGCCCTCGCCTGCGGCTTGTGCTCCATTGCCTCTCGAAGCTCCGCAGCGATCTCGAAGTTGTGGGCTATCAGGCCGTTGCGACGAAGCCAGGATAGGGCTTGCGTTGCGCTGTCCACCAAGTCGTCATGCTCGCCCTTAGGGAACACTTCCGCCTCGTCGATTACCTTGTCGGCCCAAGTCGTGTCTGGCGCATAGACCAAACCAGCGGCAAATGCTGGCTCGACGGAATGAGTCCTCGCTACCTTGTCGCCGAGAGGCTTGATCAACTCAACCGACCAGCCATCTTCGCGATGAAGCCGTTGCATCTCTTGCGCGACAGTGATGCCGGATGCCTTGGCCTCGATCAGCAGCTTGTCTACCCGAAACCGCCGGCAAGAGTACGCGATCCATTCGACAATGCCCCACGCATCCATACGCATGCAGCGGAGATCATATTCGCGCTTGCTCTCGTTCGGCTGCTTGGGCGGCAACTGCCCGTGTAATTCCTTGTGCTTGGCCCAAGCCCACATCAACAATGCCTTGGGCTGATCGGCCTTGTCTCGGAACACGCCCCAGATCGTAAAGCCAGTCGGGTCGTTTTCCTCTTTCTCGGTGTACGCCGTGTCTGCTGACGCCACGACGAACTCAAACTCCGGATATCGCGGCTCGCCGTCCTCGCCGACCTGTACGCCGTGCTCCCGAGCAGCCTCTGCGTCCCAGGTCATCCAGTGGTCGCGCTGGATGATTGCGCCCTTTCTGGACCGCGGCGTTTGTTGGTATTGCCCAGCCCAGAGATACGGCTTGCGCTTGAAGACCTGGAGTTCGTCCTCGCCGAATCGTTCCGGCCACGCGAGCTCGTCCTCTTCAGTGCGAGGGTCCGACCATCCTATCTTGGTCTCGCAATGACGGAGCGGATCATACTCGATCGGAATGCACAGATGCTCATACTCTGGCATTTCCCTGATGATCGCGCCGCTGACGTCCGCTTCATGGACGCGCTGCATGATCACGATGATGGCGTCTTTCTTCAGGTCGTTCAGGCGGCTCTGGATCGATTCCTGAAACCAGTTGACCGTGCCAGTCCGGATAACCTCCGACTCCTGCTCCTTGACGTTGTGCGGATCGTCAACCAATACCCGATTGCCGCGCTCGCCGGTGCCGACGCCGCCGACCGAGGATGCCAGCTTCCAGCCGGTCTTATCGTTCGATACCAGCTCCTCACCGACCTTAAGGAGCGTGAATCTATCCGCGTAAAGCTCCTGGTACTTCTGCGACTGGAGTAGCGCCAGAAACCGCCTGTTGTCCCGCAGCGTCAGCGTTGACGCGTAAGAGAACGCGACATACCGCAGATGCGGCCTATCGATTGGGCCCCACTCCCATGCCGGCCAGAAGACGTTCGTCACCAGGCTGTTGTGAGTGGTTACAAAACGTGTCCCGGCTAAATAGAGGGAGCCCTCCACCTGAAGGCAGCTAACCAACCGCTCCCCAACTTCTCTTATGGACTTTACGTAACGGCCGCTGGCCCTCTTGGAGACCGCTGCTTGGACCCGTGATTGCTTCCGGTCCAATCGGAATATCCGCATACCCACCGGCGCAGTAAAGCTGACTTGCCAGTATGGACCGAACTTCTGACCTGCAATGGTCGACCAGCTTTCCTTGGCGTTCGCCTTGATGCCCAAGGACGACAACAGAGAGACCAACTCGTTGGCCAAGTGAGCCAACTTTGTTGTGAACATGCAGCTCCCGCGGACCTTGTCCACCGTACCGTCGGTATCCATAAGTCCCTGCAACAGAGCCGTGCGCTGCTCCACCGAGGATTCGAGATAGTCCGGCGGAATATGCTTGTTACCCAACAAGCCCGCAACTCGAAGTTTGGTTTGGAATCCATCGATGCCGATCCGATGGAAATCCTGGCGCCCGTTAGTCCCCGAAGTTGTGGATGTAATGCGCCCTAGTTTCTCGAAATGCTCCCGATCTTGCTCGGCCGTATAAATTACCCCGCTGTTCGTCGCTCCATCACCTAGCCACGCGCCCAACAAATAGGGGTCAATCAGAAAGCGGCGCGGCGGGAATTGGATAGGGCGGCACACCTCAATGCGATCCGGCCGCTGAGTTCCCCTGCCCCTTGTCGACGGAATCAACTCTGTTGTGGTGACTACCGTCTTATGGCGAATTCGCGTGCTGCCAGGTCCCCCATACGGAAAATCGCGCTCAACCTCCCATAAGTGACCGGCACCAGCTACGATCTTTGATTCGTCGTCAAACGCGACTTCGTAGGCGGCCTCCAACCTTTGGTCGGTAACCGCCTCAACGCGCTTAGGAGACCCATCTGGGCCGAAAACAAAGTCTCCCGGCAGGATATCGCCGTGCCTCTTCCATCCCCACGTCGTCAGAACAGGAGTATCGACGTCCAGCGCCTTCATGAAGCCGGGCGGAACGTTCTCAAGCAGTCTCGGCGGGTTCAATTCCCCGAATGTAATCGCCTCAAGATGCTGACAGATCGCTTCTAGCGGCCATCCATCCACGAACTGCGTCTGCGGCTCAAGCACATCCCAGAAATACCGGATGAACCTAATGAGTCCGCCGCGCCGTCCCTGCTCCTTCTTCGCCTTCCTCTTTGCGACCTCTGCGGCCAGCCGCCTTTCCACCGTTGGAAGCAGTAAGGGATCGAACGGCAGCGAGGAGTTCAACAAGCTCATTATCGCTCATGTCGTCCAAGGTCGCGTCCTTGACGTGCAGTTCCTTCGGAAGGATCGACGCAATGACCTTGAGGTATTGATCTGGCTTCTCGGAGCGCACGGTTTCGATGACCGTCTTGCCATGCGTTTGGAAATCCTCGTGCATGGCTTCAATGAAGGCCTCGCCAAGTTTGTTGCGGCTGCCTTTCGGCCGGCCAAGAGGATTGCCGGATTGGCCGGGCTTGAACTGGGTATTGCCCTGTTTGCTTCCTGTAGCTTCAGGAGGATCGCTCTGGGGCTTACGTTTGACCGGCATCGCCATCGCCCCGAATCCACCAACCACTTTCCGCGTCCCACACGACCGGCGTCATCTGCACGATGCGCTTAGTGCCGCGCTGATAGATCACCCTAGGTGCGAAGTTGGCGAACCTGGCGCGATTATCTGCCTGCCTGTCTTCGTGCTCGCCTCGTTCTTCTGGTGTCGGAGCGCGCGACTTCCAACCGTCTTGATCCCTGTAACGAATGGACATCTCCGCCATCAGACGGAAGGTCTCTGCTCAGCCACAACAAGTGCATCGAACGCCGGGCCGAACTGTGTGAGATGTAGGCGCTCTTGAATTGCTTTGGACGTGATACAGAATGCCTGCGTCGGCCCGTACACCATCAGGTTCCATGTCTTATAGTCAGGCTCGATCTTGTAACCCTCCGGCATGTCGCGCTGCTGAAGGCATTCAGCCTTGGCCTTCTCTAGATTGTTCACGCCGGTCCTCCGTTGTGCCCCAAGTCCGGATTGAGTGACGCCTCGAGTTCCTGTAGCTCGGCCTCTTCCGCCGCCATTGCGGATTCATGCTGGGCGAGCACGGCGTCTGCCTTTGCGCTCAGTGCTTCTCGACGGGTAGCGATGGCCGCAACCTTGGCCTCTCGCGCCTTACGATCGGCGGCTACTTTGGCAGCCAAGCTGGATACTGTCGTCATTTTGTTCCCCGGAAGAGGTGGCGGCGCCAGATCCACTATTGAACGATCGAGATGGGACTGCAGCTCTGCCGATTTGGCCAGTTCTCTAAGCCGCATGTTCACTGGACGGCCTATTGTAAAGCTGATCGTAGCGGCCGGCGTACTGATATAAGCCCAAATGAACTAGGGTGTGATTGATCACAGCCCACACCTTGCCCCCGGACTTGCGATGCCGGCAACAAAAGCTGAAGTCCTCGCTCAGTCGCCGATTGCCATCCCTGACCAGATCGAATGCCCTGATCATTCTTGTTGCGCCATGGGCCTTGACCATGTCGGCGGCAACGCCGATCGGGTCGTCCTCAATCTCAACATTGCCCGACGCGATCATGTTCTCTATGCAATCGCGGCGGATTAGTGTAACGCCGCAGCCGATGCCTTCCAGCTCGAGCAAATTTCCTTCTGGTTCAGCCGGCGGGTTGAGAGCACTTCCCACCCAGGAAATCGGAACGCGTTTCTTGGGATAAATACAGCCCACCAACGGCTTATCCGCGTCCAGCATATCGAGCACCAATGCTGGCTCGAATTGCATGTCGGCATCGACCATCAGCATATGCGTGGCGTCGAGGCAGTCGTGGAAGACAGTCGTTAGAACGTTGCGGAGATCGGCGATATCGGGAAATGAGATCGCGCTAAAGCCAATTGAGATGTCGCGCCGGGCCAATTGCTCCACGAGCGCGACAAGGCTCGCCGTGGTTTGGGAATTGCACTGCTGACCGAATGCCGGAAGTGCAATAAAGAGTTTCGTCACGCCTTCAGCACCCAACCGTCAACATACGGATTGAAGACGTAGACCGCAGGATCGGGCTCTCTCCCACCGATTTGCTCATGCTCATGGCGAGTGATAACCGGCTTGCGACTGGGATTGCTGATATCAATACGCTTGTAGGGCGACACGTGAGCAATAGGCTTGGCCTCGGGATCGAACCACTTGCTCACGCCGGGTCCTTATCGCTGGCGTGATAGAAATCCGGCCAGACGCTGGGCAATTCGCAAGGCGCGGTATCATAGATATTCGGGTCGCCCTGTCCGCTGAGCGCGGGCGCATTCGGCTCAGCATTGGCCGGGACACCAACAATCCGTGCGAGAACGGCATCGTTGTAAGTCCTCCGAGGATTCGAGCGCGGCACGAATTGAATAATCTCGGCGCCCCTCATCTCTCCCATGGCCGGCTTCCCTTCTCAGGAATGAGCGCAATCACCACCAATGCCGCAATTGCAATTCCGATCAGCAATTGGGCTTGGGCTATGTGCTCTTGCATTTGTATCGGGCGGACTCGCGGTCGAAGGCTCTGTGCACGTAATCGGCACTTGAGGTGTGATGCAGCCCTGCGGTGGCTGAGCCGCCCGATTGGTTGCCCCATTGCCGCGTCCGGACTGAGCACGGGCTCAGCGGGGCAAAAATTTGCCCGCCGAAGCGAATGCTTGGCGGGCGCGATTGTGGATGCTGAGTACCGGAATACACTTATCCCGGGGGTTTGTCAAGTTCTGCGCCTCCGGCGAGCTGGGCGCGCTTGCGTGCCAAGCGCTCGTGCTCGATCTCGGACGCTGTGCGGATTGTCAGGACTTCTTCGACCGGCCCTTGGCCTTCTCCCGACTGCGCAGGCTGGAGGGCGGCGCGCTGGAGTGCATCAAATTTCAGGAGTGCGCGTTCGGCGGGCCGGCCTGACTTGATCGGCATGAGAGTGACGCCACAAATACGGATGTATGTGTCGTCATCATCTTCGACCTTGAAGACGGTGATCTTCTTCAGCGCCTCCCTCAGTGGCTGCTCGGCCGGGCGGGGATGGGCGGCGGCATTGATTGCGTCAAGCAAATCAGCGCGATCTTGGATCGTGACGTTGCGTCGAAAGCGGACGATCACGTCACGGCTGTCATTGATCGAGCCCGAAAAGCCAATCACATCTAGCTTTTGGCGCTCCCCCTCCGGCTCTCTGGGCCGCTCACCGAGGGACCGGGTCAGGCGCTCTTTGCAGCCCGAGCAATAGTCGGACCCGACGCCATCAGCCTCAAGTCGCCACGTCGGTTGACCGCCGCAGTGTGCGGTTGCGCACTGCCCCAGTCGCTTGTCGCCCCTGAGTTCAAACCACATCGTCATTGCTCCTCCAACACCACATCGAGCCACGTCTCATCCTCGTATCGGCCCTTGATTTCATCGACCTGTTCAGTCGTCAGACCGCGGAAGTGCGCCACCACGTCGCCCTGGTTGTTCCAGATGTAGACGCGGTAAAGCGGGGTGTCGGTCATGGGGTGGGCTCCGAATGTTGGGTCAGGCGGTCTAACCACGGGCTAAATATCCATCGCCAGTCGGTGATAAAGCCGCCATGCCAAGCGTGCGCAATTCGCCGCGCCAGCATCAAGGCATGCGATGGGTTGTCCTCGCTCATCTCGCGCTTCCCGCAGCGCGCCAACCCTCTTGATCCGCCAAGCGAGCACCATCGTTCCGCGCTCGCGCATCGGTCGGTTCATCTTCCACTTCAATGGCCGTCATTCTGCCCTCCACGGATAATATCCCGTCTCGATGCCGACGAGGGCACCAATCAAGTTGCAGATCGCAACAAAGATGTTCACCGCTGATATCTTTAGGAAGAAAACAGAAGATGCCCAAGCGGCCTGCCGTTGCAACAACCAAGAATAATCCAAACCGCCGCAACGATCGCGCACTCAAACAGAAAGAACTGCTTGGAAGACGGTTTCCTCATATCGCCCTAACTCCTAAACACGCGATCTCGCGTTGCATGCACGACGCCGCCCCGCTTCGGCACCAAGCTCGCATCGGTCGACGTCGCCCTCTCCTCCACATGCGAGCGCATGCGAGAGCCAGTGCCGTGCCGCTCCGGAAACCACCAGTCCGCCATTTGACCGAGTCCCTCCCGAAGACGCCGGCCGCAATCCTCTTCCTGCTGCCGGCTCGGCGAAGTACGCAGCAAGTTCTCTCCCGCCTCCCGCAACGTCATTCCGAGAACGCAAATGCGGTAGACGATCGCGAAGTCCTGGGGATACAGGCAACGGCGCACCTGGCTCACAACCTCGCTAGCAATGAGATAGGCGGGCGCTGGTGGGCTTCCCGGCAATCCCCCTCCTCTTGCGCGCTCGAAGTCCATGGCGCCTCCTGAGGCTCCGTGAAGCCTCTCGTAGGACAATCGGTAGTGATCCCCTGCCAGGTAGGCGCGCTCGGAAATCTGCTTCCGCTTGAACATGGTCGAGAGCGGGTCCATGATTTTCTGAACGCGCTCGACGGCTCCGGGTACGGTTGGGCTGGCGACGGTCACGTCTTCCATTTTCGGACGTGCAGTCGGAGGAGGAGCAGCCCGGCGGGGCTTGGTCGCGGTCATTTCAATTGATCCGATCATTGATCGCGTCTTCCAAGTGGATCGCGCCATTCATTCCCAATGTGAAAGATAATCCCGTCAGTAAACGCCGCACCGCAGATTGCGCATCCGGGAATTGGGATTGTGCCACGCACCACCTTTTCTTGTCGCCAATTCCCGATCTCACCATCAACATCCTGAATTTCGCCCACGTAAACCGTTTCGACAAAATCGCAAATCGGATGGCCCGCCTCGCAAGTGACGGTCTCGCCTTTTCTCGCATATGGAGTTCGGACAACAACAGTCATTCGATCGATCCGATCATTGGCAGTCAGCCGAGGCATTGCCGGCCCTCCGATATTGTGATGCTCGCAGCTCGTCATTCCAGTCATGGCCGATAGTCTCGGGTATGCGCACGTCTACGGCAGGGGCGTTCTTTTGTCGGATTAACTTCCTTGCCAACATATAGGCCGCCGATTGACCGACGTAATTCGAGTCATTGTCGCCGAACACGATCACCTGACGGACTTCCTGAGGTGCGATCCATTTTTGAAGAAGCACCTCATTCAATGCAGCCCAGCACGGAAAGCCCGTAAGGGCCGTTGCGGAAAGAGCCGTCTCAATGCCCTCGGCAATGCCGAGAACGTCTCCATGGCCCGCTAATCGAACCGCAGCCCCCTCCGCGATCGTGCCCGGCATCATCAACCGGCAATTATCCATGGGTGCCTTGCGCCCGTCCTCCGTGAGGAATGTGGTGTGGACCATGGCCGCACGACCGTCCGGAGCCTGCATGAGCGCCACCATCGCAGGACGATCCGGCGCTGAACGAAGAATTGACGGAGCAGAATCCACTCCAGTCCGGCGACGCAGGTATTTATGGACTGGACTCCCCTCGACAACCGGCCCGCACTCGCCCCACCTCTTGCGCATAGCGGCGCGCAGCTCCTCTTGCGTGGATACCCGACGCGGTGCCTCGAGCGTGGCCTTCCCGACCACGGATTCGACATGCTCGGCTGCCTCTCGGAATCCCCAGCCCTTCACCAGCTTCAACAGCTCGAACCCGTCTCCAGCACCACACTCGTTGCAGAAGAACGTTCCCTTCCCGTCCTTGTTGTCCCACCGATAGCGATCCTTGCCGCCACACCGAGGGCACGGCCCGTGCTTGTTGCGCAGATAGTTCGATTCCACGCCGAGGGCGCACAGAATGCCATACCAGCGCCCGTGCGCGCGTTGCTGAATGTCACTGTGCATCGGCCACCATCAGCGAGGCGCGACGCTTGCTCTTTGCGAACGCGATATTGCGCGAGCGGATCCATGAAGACACGACGGGCGACACTTCAGCGGCGGGCGGAATGCGGTCGAACGAACGTGGCGGGAATTCCTTGTACCGCTCCTTGAACTTGATTGCAGCCCAGCCTGGTTTAAACCCCTTCGTTTGAGCATACGCCTTCATTTCAGCGAAAAACTTCTGGCGCTCTACCTCGCTCCAGGCTCCACGCTTCTGCTTCGGTGCACTCTGCCCGGGCGCGATCTCAATCAGCTCGCCCTCGTTCTCGATCGGGCCGCTAGCGAGTCGCTTCGGCTCCGTTCCGCAGTTAGGACAGATACGAGCCGCTTTGAGGCAACCGCACTGCTTGCATTCCTTCGGCAACGGTTTCTTGGCTTGTGTAGCGTCCAGCTTCTTGCTTTCGCTTGAGCCGTCGTCGAGCCGGTCGCGGTGAATGTCCGTCACAAACCCAAGCCGTTGCGTCGTGTCGGAATGATCGAGTATCAGGGCGTAGTCCTTGCCCGGGGCGGTTCGAAGAGCCCGCCCAATGATTTGGACGAACAGCATCGCGCTACGGGTCGGCCGAGCCAGGATCAGACAGCGGACGTCCCAGTCAACGCCAATCGTCAGCGTCTGAATATTCACGACAACCGGGTATTCTCCGTTATGAAACTTCCGCTTGATATCGGTGCGCTCATCCGACGTCGTCTGCGCGTCCTGGTAGCCACATGCTACGCCCGCATGCTCAAACCGCTCCTGGATTGAACGCGCGTGGGCCTTGTCGACGGCGAAGCAAAGCGTCTTTGCTTGGCCCCATTTTTCCTTCCATGTTTTGATGATATCCGCAGTCAGTTCGCCGTCCTGCATGGCGTCGCTGAGCTGGCCTTCGTGATAGTCTCCAGCAACTGTTTTCACCCCCGACAAATCCGGGTGTCCGGTTGCGAAAACACGGAACGGCGATAGATAGCCCTGCGCGATCAAATCCGATGTCGTGGCGGCGATCAGCAGGCTATCGAAATACTTGCCGAGCCCTCTCGCCCAAGGCGTGGCACTGAGCCCAATGATCGGAACGTTCCTCCACTCCGGATGTTCGATCCAGCGCTTGTGCGCCTCGTGCAATCGGTGGGCCTCATCGAAGATGACAGCGCTGGCCTGCGGGAACACGCCACGAGACTGGATCGTCTGGATTGAACAAACCTGAATCGGCTTCGACCAATCCTCCATGGCGTGTTGAGCTTGGATAACTCCCACGTCGCGGATGCCTTCGGCCCAGAAGGATTCCACGGTTTGATCGACGAGCGAGATCGCAGGCACCACAAACGCCATGCGATTGCCCCTCGACAGCGCCGAGTCGACCATTGCTGCGGCCAGCTTCGTTTTGCCGGCGCCCGTGGCAGCCTGCACCATCAGCCGGCGAACACCGCCCCTGAGGCTGTCACGGATCGCAGCCATGGCTTCGAGTTGGTACGGGCGAAGTTCGCTGATCACTGAACCCTCCCTCTCTCAGTTGAGAGAGTCTTTCCAACCTGGATGGGTTCTTCCTTTGTGAAGTGTGTAGTGTGTAGTGTGTCATCATTAGATGGGCCGTTTGATCTATCATTTGATGCATCAATTGATGGATCATTTGATCCCTGTTTGTTCCTTTCATGAAGGCGTTTTTGTTCGCGCTCCAGCACTGCGTTCTTGCGCTTCTCGGAGATATCGGCGGCGTGCCGAATCTCCTCGTCAATGCGCTTGTGTTTCCATCCGTCATAGAAGAACGCTTGAAGGGTCGATTTCAATTTCCTCCACTCCCGATCCGTAAGACGAGCAATCCTAGCGAGCTGGCGATCATCGCTGGGAAGGCCGTCGTTCTGCCAATAATCCATGATTAGATGCAGGTAAGCGCCACTCTCCAACGCACCGAGATGCGTTGTCTTCTTCAAATAGTCGGCGATGTAGAGCGGCATCCAAGGGCGCTTCACGCAGAGATCTCCACAACCTCAATTCGCAGCGCCGGCCGCGCGCTATACGTCTTGATCACTCGGCCATCCACGATCTGCTTGTCGTCCCGGAAGACGATCTCATTGAGCCCATCCAGCACCTTCATAAGATTGTCAGCATCTGGACGTCCTGTGGGCCGCACAGAGCCTTCGAGAGCCGCCGTCTGCTTCTTCCTGCTCCAGGACGTCGGCACCGGGAATAACGCACGGACGGTCACCGCTAGTGGTCCTTCGATCGGATTGGCACCGTGCATCGCATCCTGTGCGGCAAGACGCAGATTGGTCTCGTAGTTGCGGGTTTTCTCCGGCGTATAGGCGTGTCCCGTCTTCCGCATGAAGCGGGGGCGACCTTTGCCTTGGGGGATGCCGGCGAGTTCGATGACGATCATGACGCAGGCTTTATCCAAGAGTTATCCAACTCGGTGTATGGTCTGACCGGGTCTGGATACTTGTTGAACAACGCCTCCGACCGCGCATTGAGGTCTCCGATCCAAGCTTTGCTCTTCGGCGGTCGGTCGTCGGTAAACTTGTCCTGCATCATCGCGTCGCGAAGCACCACGAGCGAAGCGATGGCCTTGGCAATATGCGAGAGACCAGAGTCCAGGTCGACATCCTCTCCTTCCCACCAGGACATGAGGTGGCGCAGCGTCGCGTCGTAGTAAACAGAGCCGCGAACACCAATGCTGCGATAGTTGTGGCGCCCGTACTTGCATGCGCCTTCCTGCATCGCGCATCCAAGCTCCATAAGAACCGGGCTCGGAACGGTCGATAGAGGCGCCTTCTTGATGCCGAAGGCGTCCTTTGGATTCGAAGCCCTCCGCTGCTCGCGGAGGCACACGACAAGCTCGCGCCGCTCTTCCTGCGTCATGTCTCGCACGGGCTTCTCAGACATCGAAGCCGCTCCGTAGGTAGATGATTGTGTGTCCAAGCGCGAATGCCAAAGAGTGTTCGGCACGAGCCCCTTTGGAATTCTCCCAACCCGGCAGCATGGCAATGGCGTCCGCCTCACGGCAGATATACGCAGTGTCATCCGCTAGGGCTTCACGAAGGGAGAAGCCGTGAACTGCGACCGCTTCGGCTGGATCCCCAGCATGGTTGTCGGCCGAGATATCGACACCGTCGTGACGCTCAATGTCCCGCTCTGCTGGATTGAACACCTCGTGTCCGTCATTGCGCAGGAGCGCAGCTGCTGCGTTGAATGCAGGAAAGTTGAAGTGCGGAATACCTGTCATTGGGCCGGCAAGATAGATTTTCACCTTTATCTCCTACGAAACGGACTGACGCAGTATGGGGCAACGCCGCGCTAAGGACGGCATCACTTTGTGATGACGGCACAAATCTCACACTAAGACAGGTCCGCGCTCGATAGCCCACGCCCAGCGTGGATCGTCAGCGTCGACACGAACTCCGTCCTTCTTGTGGATGCCCATGACGTTTGCCATGTTGGAGGTATACTTAGGCTTCACTCCTATTTGCCTTTCCATAGCAGCAACCGCCTTGTTGTCACCGGCCAGCCAAAGAGCGAGCAGTTCCTTGCGTTGCTCTCTACTCGCTTTGAAGCCCGACCTCGTTGGTGAACGCCGATGACACGTCATGTTGAAGCCTTGGGCCAAAGGGATAGTTCGTATCCAAGAACAGTTGCCCACCGAACGAGCGTCTTCCCGCTGGGAAATGTCTGTCCGGATTCGTACCGCTTGAAGGTGTTCAGATCGGCGCCGCAACGATTGGCGACGTCATTGAGCGGCAATTTCCATGCAAGCCGTATCTCTGTAAGACGTTGAATGATCGGCTCAATCTTCGCAGCCGTGATGTTCTGTTCGTGCTTCATGTCGCCTGCGACCTCGCACGCAACACGCTGCGAACAAATGCAACCGAGTCGGGTGTCATCTCGTATCCTAACTCTTTGCGACAGACGATCTTGATCCCAAGACGATCGACCTTACGCCTCAAATGGCAGATTTGTGCCTTGATCAGATTGTCGGCGTATTCAGCTTCGCTTCCCAATGCGATGTATATTTGGTCGGATGAGAGAAAGCCGTCTCGTGAGGCGGAAAAGGCCGCCAACAATCGATGCTGGGAAGGGTACAAATTCCAGGCGCCCGGGAAAGTTACTGGCGGCGCAATACGGCTCTTCAATTGCCGCAGCTCTTCTTCCAACTCCTCAATACGAACTCGTTGATCCGCTATCGTTCGCTGGTCCGGGCTCACAAACACAGTCATCCCTGCGCCCTCCGAATAGCCCGAGCTTGTCCCGTCTTGCTTGGTTCGGTGTGATCCGGCGTGACGGTGCAAATGCGGTTGCCGTTGATCTCGAAACGAAGACCTTCAGCTCGCACACAGACGGCACCAAACGCCGCTGCGTTGGCGCAGACTGCCAGGATATGCTGGCGCACAACCTCTACGTTGAGGTCCATGGCGCGCTCCATGTAGCGGAGCACCGCGTGATCGGTGACGATGATCGGGTCTCTGCTGGGTGTCATGACCGCCGCTCCAGTGCGCTAAATCCGATTGGCGGATCACCCATGACGATGCCCGTGAGGGATCGGGGTGCCGCAGCTCGACGCGCGGCCTCTGCTATAACCTCGTCAGGTACGACAATCGGAGCGACGGCGGCAGTCGGCTGGCACTGCTTCATTGCAAGCCTGAGCGCGACCTTCTGTGCGTTCTTCCGTTCGCGCACGTCGGCGCGCGAGATATATTTGAGGTGGGCCCGAGCCGCCTGTTTTGTGCGACCGGTTATGCGCTGGAACTGAGCCGGCGGAAGGTGGTAGTTGGCCCGAGCCAGCTCAGTCTCGCTAGCCAGCCATTCGGTTGGGCGGCTCATGCAACCCTCCGAATGGCCGGCGGGACGAACACCAGCGCCGCATGGGCCAAGCAATAGGAGCCCTTGCGGATGGGATGTCCGCAAAAAACGATGTCCCTGCCGTCGCCGTAAGGATACCTGCAGTCTCCGGCCGCGAGTTCGAGAAGCGTGAGATTGCGCGGCTCGACCGGAGCACAACGCAACTCGCCGATCTCGGTCTGGACTGTTTGCAGTATGCGGAGATTGTTGTTGTGCGAACTGGCCGGGACCAGGCGGATGATCCGAGTACCCTTGGATGACGCCCGCTTCTCCCGCTTGTTCTTGGCGTCGACTGCGCGGCGCGCCAATAGCTTAGCGGCTTTCTCCTCCGGAGTGAGCCTCACGGCCGGCTTGCTAAAGCCGAGACGGCGCAGTTTGCCGATCACGGCGCTTCTGCTGATACCGATCGCTTCGGCTATCTCGATGCAAGACATCTTCGCACCGTGCAGCGCTAGCAATCGGTCGACGCGAGCCTGAGGCCACGGGTTGGCATCCGCGCGCGGCGGGTCTGAGTCGTGGATGTGCGTTTTTGCCGTATGCGTCATGGCTCAGCTCCTGCTCGTCTCGACAATGGCGTCCCAGATACGGGAATTGCGCTGCTCTTCGGTCTCGGGGACCGGGATAACGGGCGCTGAAGACGGAACGATCGAGCCAGAGCCGGTCACCACGATCGCCGGCACGGGCTGAGCCCACTGCCCGCCGTAAAGTTGCTCCTGAAGCAGACGCAATCGTTCGATCTGTTGTTCTGTAATCGGCTCAAAGATCATCGTCTCGCTCCTTTCGAATGGTTGAAATGGATTGACCCGTGTGGACGCTCTCGGCGACGTCCCCCCAAAGGACGGACCACCACAGACACCACCGCGAGAGCCGCAAAGCAGCTCGATATGCGAGGTCTTTGATCAAACCTGAGAATCCCTGCCGAATAGTCCGCAGATGCGCTGCGGTGCCGCTATTGTGATGCCTTAGACGTCCAACTCTCGTTCAAGTCGCTCAAGACGAAGCCGTGCCTCGTCCTGCGCCTTCCGCACACGTGAAATTTCGATTGTTCTGGCGAATTGCTTCCACCAACGAGGCTTGGCCTGACCGATGATTGCCTCGAGAACTTCCAGGCCAGCGTCACTGCGCAGAAGCGCAGCCAAGGCTTCGCCCGACATCTCGGTCTTGCGCGCCAACCAGTATTCGCATGCTCTAACTTGAGCACCCGTTCTGACGGATAATTCAGCGGCCGTCTTGCGCGGCCAAAGTCCTTGCACCACGCGCATAACTCGATCTGTTAGCCGCAACTCATTGCGGCCCCGACCGCAATCCATTGCGGTCCTCGAATTTGCGTCTGCCGCCCTCGCCTGCGATGGTGATGCCATGCTCAAGAACCCCGAGATTTACGAAATGCAGACCGCGACAAAACAAACCGCAACGCCGATATCCGACGCGCGACACAAAGCGACGGAGGACACGATTGACGTGATCCTGGCAGCGCTGATCGATTGCAAAGTGATTCCGCGCTCGGTCATGGCGTCTACTCTTGACCGACTTGCCGACGCGATGATCGCGAAGGCGAGAGAGGAGATGCAGAACGACGGAATGGCGTTTCCGGTGGAACTGTTCGACCGGGCGCGGGAACTGTCTCAGAATGCCGCAACGCTGCGAGCCTCGGGCCGATGACGAGAGTTACGGCCGCAGAGACCATCGTCCACATTGCAACGATCTTGAGCGCGAGGATCATTGCGCAATCTCCGCGAGTGCGGAGCTTGGCGCGCATTGATCGAGATCAATTTCCGAGAAGTTTAGCGTTGTCCCGTGTGAATACGGTGCAGCGCAAGTGTAAGATGACAGAGGCTTTTCTAAGCTGCATTGTCCCGATTCCGCGTAGAGCGGAGTTACGGGGGAAGTGCAATGCTGGAAGCTTTCGCTGCCGAATTTATTGGAATGCCGGAATATACCGTCAACATTATTCGGACGGAGGACGCTGGGAATGGAATTGTACGCATTTTCCATTGGGTGAAAAAAGGAGGATTGCTCGAGCCGCAGTTCACCGCGCTCGTCGCTGCCGCAGATTTGCTGACCATAACGCGCGACGTTCAACGAACGGCGACGGAGGTTCTCATAGATCTTTCGCGGGACACGCGATCCTATTGCGGCGCGGCAAACTGACTCCGTCATTCGGAGGCCTCGCCGCAGGAATCAATTATCTCGAAATCATCCGCAGTGACGGCACCGCCAGTGAAGCTGCGAATCTCAGCTATTGTCGCCCAGTCCGGCCGAACCTTCTTGCGTCTAATTCTGCTAACGGTTACGCGAGAACGATTGATCTTCCCGGCGACGGCCTCGTCATCGAGCTGGTTGGCCGACATGTAATCAGAGAGATGCATAACCGCAGTTGTACGCTAAACGTACAATGAGAGCAAGCAATTTTTGTACGTGTGGCGTCGTGTACAGTACTTTCCCGGATGTGCATGCTGCGTACATGCCCAAAGGAAAAGGCCAGCCAAAAAAGGTTACGCCCCGCTTCAAGAAGCTGAGGCGCACCTACTTTAGGGAGTGGCGAGATTACCGAGGCTTGACCCAGGAGCAGGCCGCAGAACGCGTTGCCGCATTCTTGATCGAGAATGGGCTCGCGAAGGGCTATACGCACGCCAGTATCCAACGGTTGGAAGCAGCGAAGATCGGCTACACGCAAGGCGTCCTTGAGGCTCTGGCACACGCCTACAACACCGATGTCGCGTCACTCTTGATGAGGGATCCGATGGTCTTGAAGGGATCTTCAGACGCGCGCGCTCTATGGTCAATCTGGGATCAGGCGGAGATGGCCGATCGAGAGAAGATTGTCGATATCGCTAAAACCGTCACCGGACTTACCGGCACGGACGGATAAGGTCATCCAGCGAAGATTTGAGCAATGAACATCACCCGCGGTGCATTTCGGCTCTGGGTTGTCATCGCTGTGATGTGGATGGCCGGAAGTCTACCGGCCGCTTGGCACTATTGGAACGTCCCTAGGCCCGTTACTGACCCCGCGATTCTAGCTCAATTGAATGACGGAAAGCCAAACGACTGGGTGACGCCCAAAACTGGCGTTGAACTCACGGACGAACAGGTGGGCTTAGGTGTACCCAAGCCAGCATTTAACCTCACAAAGCCCTTTGAGGTGATACCCGACACGGATCAAAGGTGGACTGCTTTAGCCATTACCCTCGGCCCTCCATCTGCCCTGCTCGCGTTGTGGCTGGCGCTGCTTTGGGTCTATCGTGGGTTTAGGCCGTCGCCACCAGGCATTCGTCACTAGGCACAGTTCTCCTTCCGCTATTCCCGGCAAGAGCCAAGCGATGGGGAGTTCGAGCTAGCGCGTACACCTGGGATGCCCGATATCGGAGGCCAACCGCCCGGCCTGCATGAGCCCATGCAGAGGTGCCGTTCATGTCCCAGATGTGGGCATACCGTCGAACCGGATTTGCCCGGGCCGGAAGCCCTCATTGAGGTGAAGAGCCCCGCGCGTCGTCTCCGGGTACCTGCCGGACCATGCGAACACTGGATGGGGCAGCTCAGTCGGCATTTTTGTACCGGGCCGAACAATAACCCCTGTTGCAGGAAGCGCTCCTTAGCGCTACATCCCTGACGACAGGGTCTGGGTTTGTTCATCAAGCCGCCCAGACCGGCCCGGCCGATTGTCGAGATCGAGCCGGGCATTTTCTCATCTGGCGCGTTCACGTTACGTTCGCAAGGGGTGATTCCCCGTAGAAACACTGCCTTCCCATATTTTTGTACGTTATACGCACATTTCGCTTGCACCCGATTATCCGATATTGTACATTTAACGTACATTGAGGAACCGGACAAATGGCGGCGATATATTTGGTCATCTGCGGTCACAACGAGCCCTACGTCGCCGAGCGCGACCTGAAGGACATGAGTCGCGAGGGGACCATCCGCGATTTGGCTCGCGGCGAATGGGGCAACATCCGCTCCGGCGAGCGCGTCTCCCTCTCCAGCATCATCGAAGTCGGATCGGACAAGGACGTCACTGACGAGTTCATTGCGGCGGCGTCGATGTATCTGGACAGCCTTGTCCCGGCTGATCTTCAAGCAGCTCGCTTCGATCATGCCCGCGATCTCCGCAAGAATCAGGAACGGGTGTGATGGGCGCCGACAACCTTCAGCAGATTCTCGCCGCCTCCGCGATGATCACGACCTTGGAGCGCATCTGCAGCTCCGGCGTCCTGTCCGAGCGGGACGAGAGCGAAACCCGCCTCATGATCTACCGCGCGTGCAAGGCGTTCTCGCTTCCATCGGTCGCGGAGCGGACGAGCAGCAACGTCATCCAGATCGGCGATCACGACATCGAATACCGGCAGACCATCGAAGCCGTGACGCGGGAGGCGGGGCAATGACCAAGTTCGCTGCATCGGTAGGCTCCGATCTCGCCATCATCATGGCTGTCGCTCTCGTCTCGACGATTGCTAGGGCGATGGCGCCGGGTGTTGTCGACTTTCTGTTTTTGATCGCGGATTTTCAATGAGCGTAGAGGTCGCACTTCTTGTCGCAATGATCGCCGTCTGTGTGTCCGGCGCGGTCTATTACATCCTTCAGAGAATTTGAAAGACGGTTCGGATCAGAGGCGCAATCCGGGCGGTGAATACCAAGCGTCGAAACCCAACGGAGTTACTATGGGCTTTATGTCAGCACTGAAGAGTGCTTTCGCGAGCGGGGCGAAGGAACTCAACAAGGAATACGGCAAGACAAACGACTTCCTCGGCGGCGTAACGGCGTCGTGTGCGCTTGTCATCTACGCCGATGGCAACGCCGAGGAGAGCGAGAAGAAGAAGGCCATGGACGTCCTGACCGGGCATACGCAGCTCGCATCGCTGTATCCCCGCCAGGCCATCGAGTCCGCCCTGTCGTCGGCGCTCTCCCATGCCCAAACCGCCAGCGGCAAGCAAGAGTTGGCCCGCCAGCTCGATGCCATCCTCTCCCTGCCGAACGGCGCCCAGATGGCGGAAGACGTCTATCTGGTCGCGCTGGACTGCGCGTCGGCCAACAGCCGGCATGAAGTCGGGGAAGACGAGCAGAAGGTGCTCAACAAGCTCGCCAACCGCCTGCACGTCGACCCAACCAAGTTCGAGTTCTGAGCCAGCCCCGGAGAGCCGCGACATGCTTACGCAATTCCAAGCCGAGATCGCTCAGCCAACCTTCTGGTTGGCGCTCGGCAAGATTGTCTGGATCGACATTCTGCTGTCGGGCGACAATGCGCTCGTGATTGCGATGGTGTGTCGCGGCCTTTCTCCGCGGCAGCGGATGTTCGGAATGATCCTGGGCGCCGGCGCGGCCGTCGTCATGCGCATCGCCCTGACTGGAGCCGCTTCGTTCCTGATGAGCGTCTCATACCTCAAACTTGTCGGCGGCCTTGCACTCCTGGTGATCGCCACGAAGTTACTCGCGCCAGCAGGCGAGGACGACGAGAGCCACAAGCAAGCCTCTAGCCTTTGGGCAGCGGTCGGCATCGTCATGATGGCAGATGCTACCATGAGCATCGACAATATCATCGCGATTGCTGCTGCGTCAGGGGGAAGTATCCTCCTTCTGAGTTTTGGTCTGGCACTGAGCATTCCCCTCATCGTTGCCGGCGCTTCGCTGATCGTCGCCATGCTGGATCGTCTCCCGCTTCTGGTCTGGGCGGGCGCCGCCCTGCTCGGCTGGATTGCTGGCGAAGTGATTGCCGACGATCACGCTCTGGCGGCACTAATCCCAGCTTCACCCATCTGGGCATTCTTCGGTTCCTGCATCGTGCTCTCGGCGGCGGCCATCTGGCGCGCCGGGTCGAGCAAATTCGCGAGGGCGTCATGACGAACATGCTTCACAAGAAGTGGTCGACCTATGCCGCGCTGGCATCATGGGGAACCGCAGCCTTCATGGCGCAGCCGACGCTGGCCAGCTTCGCCGCGCACTTCGTCATCAACCCACTCATTCTCGGCGCCGTGATCTGGCTGGCACATCACGAGGGCAAGGCAACATGACCCAGGCAGCACAGAAGACAGACGGATCGCCCTCGCCGGCTCAGGTCAAGACCACCTTCGAATGGTCCCGCGATCAGATTCTGATTGCTGGCTGCAATATGCAGGAAGCGCTCAGCCAGTTGATCGAAGCATTCAGCGACGGCCGGCATTCCGAAATCAACCTGACGGCCAGCTTCGTGCAGAAGTACGCCCGCCAGCTCGACGGCCTCTCGACATCGTTGATCAAGGGTTGCGTCGATCAGATGAACCGGAGGCCGCGAAGTCCATGAACGATATCAGTCTCTACGATCGCACAATCAAGCCGCATCTGCAGGCAGCTCAGGAATATGCCTACCGCGCAGCACGCGAAGTACAGCGCATGCCAGCGCGGCCGGCGTTCTTCACGATGGCGGAATTCGAGCTGGAGGCGGCCGAGCAGGAAGCGGTGTTGCTGCTTGAGACCATCCGGGCAGCGAAATCCGAAGTTGCGGCGAAGCCGGTCGAGACCGAGGCGCAGTGATGCCGGCGACGCCATGCGAGCAGTGCGACAATGTTCATGCGGAAACCCGCAAACAGAGTCCGTCTCGCTGGATATGCGTGAAGTTTCCCAGGCTCGAAGGGCTTTCACCAGTCGCCCCGACAGCCTGGATCGACAAGGAGCCGTACATGCGTTGCGTGGGGATCAACGGCGGATTTTGCCCCCTCTTCGTCAGACGGCGTGAGGGGCAGAAGGACATGGGAATATGAGCAAGACCGATCTGTGGGATAGGTTAGGACGTACCGATCCGAAGCATACGAAGCCGTTCAATCGTTCTGGCGGCTTCAAGGGCACGTCTATCAAGCCGATCTACTCCTATCGCAAGATGACGGAGGAGTTCGGCCCGTGCGGCACTGGCTGGGGAATCAACGAGCCGACTTTCCAGGTCGTCCCCGGCCATGAGGGCGAACAGCTCGTCTATTGCACGGTATCGATCTGGCACGGCGTCAAGGACGCTATCGTCTTTGGAGTCGGTGGCGACAAAGCTGTCATCAAGCAATCCAGCGGCCTACGCGGCGATGACGAGGCCTTCAAGAAGGCCTTCACGGACGCGGTTACGAACGCGCTCAAGATGATCGGCG